>CAKOMY010000001.1 GCA_934096815.1 uncultured Bacilli bacterium
ATCCATTTATTGATTTTACAGAATTATAGTTATTTTCATTTTCACTTAATGATTTTGAGATATATTGTCCACCTGCTCTTAAATTTTCGGTATCTATTTTTACATTTGCCATATATTTATTCCTTTCAATTTATTATGCTAGTTTTCCATGTTCTGGGTTTTTTTGTTGAAAATATGATACCCAATCGGTAACATTTTCAGTTCCTGCAGGCTTAAATTCTGGGTGAACTCTAAAAAAACTATTCCAACTTTCATTTGATTGATAATATCTTTCTGATGCTGCTAAAGGGGGATTATTTATAATATTTTCTGTTGCATATGTTGGATCCTTAGAATAATATCGTTTTTCATATGTTCCTCCATCCCACCAAGCTGTATAGGTATCATATGTTTCATCATATTTCTTTCCATTTCTTATAAATGTTCCTTGATCTGCTTCTAAACTTGTTCCACATCCACCAACTATTTTTCCTGGTCCACTCGTGCCGTACCATTTATCTCCACGTCTAAGTTGCGAATTAGTAGGATTATCTCCATTCCATGCTGGAATATTTGCTGCATACATTACATCTTTTCCACACATTTGTACTCCATCTGCTCGTATCCAATATCCTGGATCATATCCAACTGCAAGAATAAATAATTTTAAATCATAACTGTTTTTTAAAGAATCCGGGCAAAATGTTTCATATACTGATTTTCCATTTTGTGTAAATGTTAAAACTCCATCCATGTCATATAATGTTTTATCTGGTAAATTTTCTGGATCATACGGATTTGCATAACCTTCTTGTTTTAATGAGGTAAGTGCTAAATCTACTAATTTTGCGTCATCTTCGGTTGCAAATAAATCCATATCACTATTTAATAAATTAGTAACATTACTGCCTATAAAGGTATCAATTTGTTCTAGTGAGTCAGCACATTCATTTATTTTTTCACTAGCGATGGATGAATGATCACTATAATTTGTAAATCTAGTGTTTAGACTTTCTTTAAAGTTTTCTAGTGATGTACAGGGCGATCCATTTATTGATTTTACAGAATTATAGTTATTTTCATTTTCACTTAATGATTTTGAGATATATTGTCCACCTGCTTTTAAATTTTCAGTATCTATTTTTACATTTGCCATATATTTTATTCCTTTCAAATTATTATGCTATTCTATATTTATTTTACAATAATATGGCTATGTTTGACTATTTTTTATTAATATGCATGTATACTAAATGTAAATTTTGCTTGGAATTTTATCTAAGTCTATGAATTTTACCATGATATATTTCTTGAGCATATTCGTCTATATATTCTTCTTCATCTTTTGTTAACTTAACATCAATCATTTTATTTTTTTCTAACAATTGTTTTTTTATTAATACAATAGGAATATTCAAACGTTTACTTTCATATACATCCTCTTGGTTTATATAATTTATAGCAACTATATAATCAGGTCTTTTTGCAGCATAAAATCCATTATCATCTTTTTGATTTATAATTTGAATTTCACTATACCAAGATGATCCATTACATAATTCTTTTGGAGTCATTATTCGATTAACTTTTATCCTTGAAATTACTTTTTTTTCATTTAAATCAAGGCTATAAGAATCACTTTCATAAACATGTAATACCCTATCTACATCTATATTGTTATAGCCATATATCGTTATTGTTCCGCTACCAAATACACTTGTGTTTTCGTTTGAAATAATAGAATAGCAATTTCTTAGAGACGATGTAGTTTCTTGATGGCATTTTTCTCCTCTAACTAACATAAAAAATTCTTGATCTCTTAAATCATATATATTAGTTTTATATTTTAAACTTAACTTCAGATTTATATTATAATTATTGTAATTAAATAATTGATTGTTTATAAATTCATAGGACTTATCTTTAGTGTTTCTTAGATCTTCATAGAACATTAAATTAATATCTTCATTCTTGTAGGTGTGATAAAATTTTATTTTATCTTTATTACTTAATTCATCAAAATTTAAAATTGTTGTATAAAATTCTTCTTTATTCAAATCTAATAAATGAAACTTATCATTAAATCTAAACATTTCTTTAATATTAAACCAAACATTATATATATTATCTTGAAATAAATAATCAATTATTATTTCGCTTAATTTTAAACTGGTTAATTTTTTATATTCATTTATTATATTTAATTCTTTATTATTTAAATAATTATTATATATAATGCTCGCTTCTCTATCTAAAATATAAGAATTAAAGTTAACTGTTTTATTTAGTCTATGTATTAAGTTAATAATATAGACATAGTCGTTAAACATATCATATTCTTCATTATAACTATTTATTAGTTCTTCATAATATTTGTTAATGTGATTTTCAATTGGTTCTGGTAAGTTATTTTTTTCTAAGTTATTAATAGTTTTTCTAAATATAACTAAACTATTTGTTTTTAACATATTAAAAAATTTTTTATTATTTAATATTTCATTGGGAAATATGGTATCATTTTTAATTAATTCCATTATATTAATTTTAGGAAATAAATAGTTAATTCTTTTATCTGAAAAAAATAAATACTTAATTGATTCTGGTTTTAAGTAACCAGTTATATTAACTAATAAATTATCATCTAAATTGGCATCGATTAACTCTTTTTGAGTATCAACATTTAAATATGTTACGAAAAAATATAAATATTTTTCATTATTTAATGAATATAATTTTAGAATTATTTTTAAAATTAACTCAGTATCAATATAATTAAATACATCTTTATAAAAGGTTATATTTATAATAAATTCAAGGAATAATTCATTGTTGGTTAAAAGATAATTTACTAAAGTGATAGATTCTTTTTTATTTGTGCAAAGATATGAAAATATTTTATATTTTTCAAAACTATTTTTATATTCAAATATACATCTATTGTAAAACTCATTAATTGATTGTAAATCTAACAAAGACATTATTTCTGAAACAGTTAATTTTTGTTTTAATTTTTTAAGGCTTGTATCATTTACGTATTGTTCTAATATGTAGGGAGTTAATTTTTCTTTAATTAGAGGATTAGTTAATAGATTAGCTTTATTTGATGGGGATAATATGGTTCCTTTAGTAATTATTTCTTGAGGCATTATTGTATCAATATTAGTTATTATATCGTTTATGATATCTTGCTCATTAATACGTTTTTCCTCTAGCTTTATTGGAACTGTTGGAATTATTATTTCTTCTTTTGTTGTTGCTTTTGTGCTTAATTTATCTTTTATAAAAGATATTATGTTCATAATCAAGACTCCTTGCTAGATTCCGAGTAATAGTTTAGCTACATAAAAGTAGATAAGTAAACTACAGGCATCAACAATAGTTGTAATAAATGGGCTAGCCATAACAGCTGGATCGAATTTTAATTTTTTAGCAATCATCGGAAGGGTACAACCAATTAGTTTAGCAAGTATAATGGTAAATATAAGAGTAGTACAAACTGTTGTGGCAACAAGTATTGGTGTTCGATCAATTACAATAAGTTTAATAAAGTTACATAATGCGAGAGTAATTGAACATAAAAGGGCAACACGAGATTCTTTCCACATTACTTTAAAGATATCTTTAAATTCAATATCATTTAAAGATAATGCACGGATAACACTGACGCTTGACTGACTTCCAGCGTTTCCTCCTGTATCCATTAGCATAGGAATGAAGGCAGTAAGAATCGTGTATGCTTTTAATTCTTCTTCAAAACTTTCAATGATTTTGCCAGTAAAGGTTGCAGAAATCATTAAAAGTAGTAACCAAGGCATTCTCGCTTTATAGGTTTCAAAGATGGTTGTTTGGTCATATGGTTTTTCGCTTGGCGTAATAGCAGCCATCTTTTCCATATCTTCAGTTGCTTCCTCTTCGATAATATCAACTACATCATCAATGGTTATGATACCTACTAAACGATTTTCTAAATCAACTACTGGTAAGACAGAATAGTCATAATCTTGGAAATATTTAGCAACTTCTTCTTGATCCATTAAAGTTGAAATAGCATGTTCACATTCTTCCATAATATCATCAATTAACATTTCAGGATCATTAATAAGTAAATCTTTAATAGAAATACGACCGAGTAGTTTACGTTCATTATCAGTTACAAAGCAAGCATCAAATGAAGCAAATTCATCTTTTTGTTTTCTAATTCTAGCAATTGATTCTTTAATAGTTAATCCTTTTTTTAGATGAATATATTCGACAGCCATTAAAGAGCCAGCAGAATTTTCAGGGTATTTAAGTAAACGATTAATATCATTTCTAGTATCTTTATCTACGTTAGATAGTAATGATTGGACCATTACAGCAGGCATTTCTTCAAATAAATCAGCTGCATCATCAGTAAACATATCTTCAATTATTTGAGTTGCTTCTTTTTTAGATAATAAATTTATTAAATGTTTTTGAGTTTCATCTTCTAAATTAACAAATACGTCTGTTGCAATAGTTTTAGGAAGTAGTCTAAATACTTTAATCATTTCATCTTCTTCTAATTCTTCTAAGAATTCAGCTATATCATATTCATTCATTTCAACTAAAGTATTTTTTAATTCTTTTAAATTATTTTTATCTAATAATTCTTTTAACTTTTCCATTTGTCTCTCTCCTTCTTTTTTCGTAAACTAATTTACCATTATATATTAAAAAAGGAAAGACATTTTTATTATTTTGTCTTCCCTATAAGTTATTTAATTTTTTAGAAATTGTTACATTTTTATTTATAGCTTCATAGTTATCAATAATAAATACGAAAGCATTTTCATCTATTAAATTAACTCCTTCTTTTAAACGATAATAGTCTTTGGTATCAATTACTGTCATAATAATTTTATTTTTATTGTTAGAATAGCCACCTTTTACATTAAATTCGGTGTAGTCATGTCCTAGTTCATTAATTAAGTATTCTTTAACTTCTTTTTCTTTAGTGGTTATTATAAAGAAAGTTTTGGAACTTGATATTCCAACTTTAGATTTAGTAGACATATATCTTATTAAAAAGATAACTATAGTGGAATATACTGCAGTTTCAAATCCATAAAGTAGTGTGGTTAATACAATAATTATTAAATCAACTAAGACAGATAATTCTTTATTTTTTCTAGTACGATAATTATTTACTACCTCATCTAGGATTGTGAAACCTCCAACGTGATAACTTTCTTTGTGAATTAGACTATATCCTATACCTGTAAGATACGATCCGGCGATAACTAGAACAATATTGTCAATGGTTGAAACATCTATTTTATTAGTAAAGTAAAATGAGATGTAAATAAAAATAGGAATTAAGAAGCTTGTTAGAACATAGCTTTTACATTTACCATAACCAATTGTTAATAAACCAAAGAATAATAAGATTAGATTTACTGATAAAATGGTTATACCGGGATTAATTGGAAAAGCATTATAAAATATTTCACTTAAACCAAATACGGATGTTGATATTAGATTGTTTGGTAAAAAGAAAATATTATAGGTTAAAGCGATGATTAAACTTCCTAAGATAATATTTAAATATTTTTTCATTTTTCCTCCTTTAAATAGCTTTCCATAAAGCCAAGAATGTTTCCATTTAGTACATCATCGGCATTGTAATTTTCATAACCGGTTCTAACGTCTTTAACAAGTTTATATGGTTCTAGCGTGTAATTTCTTATTTGGCTACCAAATTCAATATTGGTATGATTTTTTAACTTATCTAGATTTTGTTCTTCATTTTTTTCCATTAAGGAAATTATTTTACTGGTTAACACTTTCATTGCTTGTTCTTTATTTTTTAACTGACTGCGCTCATTTTGGCATGTTACGACAATTCCTGTTGGCAAGTGAGTGATACGGACAGCTGAGTCTGTTGTGTTTACTCCTTGACCACCTTTACCACTTGAACGATAAACATCTACTCTGATGTCATCGGGTTTAATATCTATTTCTTTAGGTGAATCTATTTCAGGTATTACTGATACGGCTGCAAATGAGGTATGTCTTCTTTTATTTGAATCAAATGGGCTTATTCTAACTAGGCGATGAACTCCTTGTTCACTTTTAAAGTAACCATAGGGATAATACCCTTCAATTTTCATAGATACTGAATTTATTCCGGCTAAGTCATTTTTTTGAATATCTAATATTTGATATTTATAGTTATTTTTTTCACAAAACATTTGATACATACGAAGAAGCATACTTGCAAAGTCACAGCTTTCAGTACCACCAGCACCGGGATGAATTTCTAAATAGCAGTTTTCCGAATCATATTTTCCATTTAAATAGGTTTCAATTTCTAGCTGCTCTATTTCTTTTTGAATAAATGGTAAGTGAGTTTCAATTTCTTTAGTTTCTTCATCTGTTTCATTTAGCATTTCTAATAATTCAAGATAATTGTCAACATTATTTTTTATTTCTAAATATTTAGCTGTACTCTTTTTTAAATTGGATAACTCATTATTTAATTTATTAGATAAATCATGGTTTTGATATGTTTCTTCCTTAGAAAGATTTTGTTCAATTTCTTTTATTCTTAATTTTTTATTATCAATGTCAAAGTGACCTCCCTATTTTAGCTATTTTTTCTTTTAAATTGTTAAGTTCTTCTTTTAATTTATAGATTTCCATATAATCACCATTTAAAGTATATAAGTTTTTAATGAAAAAAACAAGAATGGATTTTCTTGCTTTAAATTATTTTATTAGATTTTTTAAAGGCAATGGCTTCTTTAGTTGATTTAATTAATTGTTTACCTATATTTGGTTCATAATATTCATAGTAATCTTCTTTGGCATCATCTATTATTCCACGATAGAAAACAACTTCATTAATAGCGTAATATGGATTTAGTCTTCGATTTAATTCTGCAACTTTTATTTCTTCAGCAAGCACTAAATTACTTATTTCTTCACTACTTATTAAACCTTTTTTGATTCGCTCTAAAATAGCAATTTTTTCATTCTTGTTAAGGTATTCATAATATCTATCATAAACTAATTCTTCTAGGTATTTAATATAATCTGATGGTGCTTTGAAATATTTTCTTTTTAAGATATTTTGTTTATATGAAAATAAATCTGCATAAACGGTTTTCATAGCAATGTTCCCACGGACCTGCAATGGAAGAGGCTTAATAAATTTATGATAATAAGCAAAGATTTCATAACCATCCATGTTATTTGGTACTTCTAACTTATGAAGATATTTTCTAGATTCTTCTAAGAATATTAGTAGTTCTTTTGGATTATCAAATTTACGATCTGTTTGGTTAAAAAGTTCGTTAGAATCAAGTAATTTATTTACTAAGTATCCTCCTGGAATGTCAATATAGCCTAAGCTTATATCTAAATCTTCATTATCACGTCGGTGATCAAGTATATCTTTTGCTATATCATTATATTTATAATCACTAAAGACATCACCTAGTTTTAAGTCACTATATTTTTGTGGCAAGATATAAAAACCGGTTGTTTCACTATTTGATTTGGCGTTACTAAAATCGATAGATTTTCCAATATAGTCTGTTGCATCGGCAATAATTATTTCACCATTATGTAAATTTATTTCAACCCATCTGTGATCTTGACCGGGAATTTGCATTATTTTATTTTCAATTCCAAAATAATTTAGAATGTATGAATAAAGTTCTGACCACTGACTGCAAACCACATAAGAGAATAATTTGGCGTTTTTTACATTAATTGGAGTATTAACAATTATTTGTTTTTGTTCATTAGAAACTTTAGTGTAGGAAATATCATAATATAAGTTACGAGCGAGTTCGATATAGACATATCTAGCAATTAATTTTGGTTCGGTTAATCTTTTGGATTTAACTTTATTAATTATGTAATCCGTTAAACTATCTGTAACTAAATTTACAGGAATCTTGCTATCTTTAGGTTTCTTTTCAGTATTTTTACTTATTATAAATTTTAATTTATTTTCAATGTCTTTAATTATTTTATCATAGCCATGTTTATCAATTCCTTTTAATCTTGTTAAATAGTTTTCGGCAATGGTTGTTTGATTTAACAATGTATTTTCGTGATTTCTATTTGTGTTGCATGAATAAATAAAATCTAGCATTTCTTTTAATTCAGTTTCAATTCCCATATTATCTCCCCCTAAGTTGTAAATATTTTAGCACGTTTGTTCGTTTTTGTCAAATTAAGAAAAATAATATGCTTGGGACATATTATTTAAAATATTCAATACCTATGGCTTTTCTTACTCTTGTTAAAACTTCTTCTGATTTAGCACGAGCCTTTTTTGATCCTTCTTCTAACATTTTATAAACGGCTTCAATGTTATTTTCATAGATAGCACGTCTTTCTCTTATAGGGGCAAGAACATCATTTAGAACATTAGCAAGGAATTTTTTGATTTTTACATCACCAACTCCACCTTGTTCATAATGATTTTTTAAATCTTCTAGATTTTTAAATTCTGGTAAATATTTAGCAAAATGTTCATCAGTTGAAAAAGCTTCTAAATACATAAAGACAGGATTGTTTTTAGTATCACCAGGATCTTCAACTCTAATATGATTTGGATCAGTATACATAGTCATTACTTTTTTAGTTACTTCTTCAGGTGTATCAGATAGATATATGCAGTTACCTAATGATTTACTCATTTTATTTTTACCATCAATTCCTGGTAGACGTTTGCAGACATTCTCTGGAGTTAATTGTTTTGGTTCTTTTAGAGTTTTACCATAAATTGAATTAAATGTTCTAACTATTTCGATATCTTGTTCTAGGATAGGTGCTTGATCTTCACCAACGGGTACTAAATCGGCATCAAAAGCGGTAATATCGGCTGCTTGACTTATAGGATATGTTAAGAAACCAACAGGAATTGTTTCACCAAAACCACGTTCTTTTATTTCACTTTTAATAGTGGGATTTCTCTTTAATCTAGCAAGACTTACTAAATTCATATAGTACATAGTAAGTTCTGATAAAGCAGGAATTTGTGATTGAACGAAGATACATGTTTTTTCGGGATCTAATCCAACTGATAGATAATCTAACGCTACTTCGATAATGTTATCTCTTATTTTTTGAGGATTCTTAGCATTATCTGTTAGGGCTTGCATATCAGCAATAAAGACATACATATCATATTTACCACTATTTTGAAGTTCGACACGATTACGTAATGAGCCTGCGTAATGGCCTAAATGTAATTTTCCGGTAGGACGGTCACCTGTTAATATTGTTTTTCTTTCCATATTTTTATCATCTCCAAGTTATTTATATTATATAATTTATATTTTTTTATTTCTACTATTATTTTTTGATAATGTTTAAATCGACGTTTCCTTCAATACCGGGAACTATGCCACTTGCGGTTTGTTGCCAAATATTGTATTTATTTTGATAATTTGTTTTTTCAGTATAGTGAGCAAGCCAAATGTTGTAATCGTTTAAATCCCATACTTTTTCTAAGTAGGAAGCACTACCATATAGGCCAGATGAATATCCTTTCTCGATTAGACGATTCATAAAGTTCTCGGCAATTAGGTTAAGTTTTACATAACTAATATGAAATGAATTAAAATCATCCCAACATTCCCAATCAAAATAAATAGGTAGTTCTAGCTTTTCATTGTTTAAATTATCGATAATCCAGTCGGCTTCTTTAATGCTTTGTTCTAAATCATGAGCTTTACTATAGAAATATAGTCCAACATTTAAGCCATGTTCATGAGCAAGCTTTAGATTACGCTCAAATCGATTATCCATTATTATACGATTATCAGTTGTGGAAAAGCCAATACGAATTAAAATGTTTTTAATACCACTTTCAGTTAAGGCATCGTAATCAATATCACCTTGCCAAGTTGAAACGTCAATTGCAAGTTCATTTGTTGTATTGTTAATGTATTTGTTATTAAATTCAGATAACGTGATTGTTTTAGGAGTGTAAGGAGTTGATTGTTCTATTTTATCTTTAATAACTAAGTTAAAGGGACTTTCAGTTAAATTACCATTACTATCTTTAGCAGTAAAGTATAGTTTATAAGTACCAACTTTGTTAGTATCAAATTCGCCTTTAATGCTACATTGTAAATAATCATCGTAATTATCACCGCAAATTATTTTATCTAGTAGATTAACGTCTGTTCCTTTTTCATAAGTATAGGTTGTTCGATGAAGGATCATTGGTTTAGTTGTATCTTTAATATTTATTTCAAATTTAAAAGTGTGTTTGTTTTCTTCTTCATCTACATAATTAAATTTTATTTCTTTTGTTCCTAAGATAAGTGTATCAATTTTGAAATCTTCATATTTGTAATTATCGGGTAATGTTATTAAATCTGATAAATTAATTTTTTCATTATATTCAATATCATTTTTAATTACATTTATTTTTATATCAGGAGTAGTTATGGTTTCAACTTCTTTATTTGAACAACCAAATGTGAACAAAATAAGTAAATTTAATAGGATTATTTTATATTTCATTTAACCTCCTTATATTAATTATTTAAAAATTCTTTAATTTTTTTGCCTTTTGAAGTTGTTAAGGTATATTCTTTCAAAAATTCATCAAAGTAATTTAATAATTTGTAGTATCTTTTTGCTCCATCAACTGTTTTTTGAAGTTTATTATTTTCATATTCTTTTTTAAATTTATTTGAATCTTTTTCTTTTTTGCCATAAGATGTTAATAAAACTAGAGTTATCAACAATATTATTATTTTCATTATATTTTTTCTTTCATTACATACTTATTTTATCATTATTTATTTTTGTTAAGCAAGAAAAAACAAATAAGTTCGGAGTGAAACTTATTTGTTATATAGTTTGGCTATTTTTTAGGTTAATTAAATTGCGTATTCTTTTATATATTTTGATATTTCTCTTTCAGTTAGAACTTTTCCTTCGCTTATAACATTGTCATTAATAATTAGTAAGGGAGGATTTTTTACAGTATAGTTTTTATCACTTATAACGTTTAGAATGTTTGGTTCTTGATCCATTTTTAAATTATTAATTGATTTTTTAATATTTTTAATTAATTTTATTTTGTTACTTGAATTAGTTCCAACTATTTTTATATTCATTAATTTCCTTCTTTCATTTATTTATATCTTTTAATTATTTACTTCTTAGATGTGATTTTATTTTTTTAATATATTTTATCACTTCTCCTTTCGACAATTAAATGATATCTAATTAATGTGAAAATGATGAGAAAATTGTATGAAATTTATTTGATTTTATGTTTTAGGATTCTGGTTGTGTTTAGAATGGTTAAAACTGTTACGCCTGTATCAGCAAATACGGCAGATGCCATTGAGGATAAGTTCATACTTGTTAAGATTAAAATGATTACTTTAGTGCCAATTGAAAATATTAAATTTTCTTTAATTATTTTAGTTGTATATTTAGAAATATCAATAGCTTGTCTTATTTTACCTGGATCATCGTCAATTATAACGATGTCTGATGCTTCAATAGCAGAACTACTTCCAATGTTTCCCATAGAAAAACCGATGTTTGATGCTACAATTGAAGGAGCATCATTAATTCCATCGCCAACAAATCCGACTAAATTATTATCTTTATTCATTTCTTTTAATAATTCATTATATTTTTGGTTTGGTAATAATTCATATTTTACTTCATCAATATTAATTTTTTTGGCTATTTCTTCGGCTATTTCTTTTTTATCTCCGGTAAACATCATAGTTTTAATATTAAGTTTTTTTAACTCAGAAATCACTTTCTTGGAATTAGGTTTAATTTTATCTTCAAGTTCTATTTTAGCAATTATTTTACTATCTACTTTTAAGAATATTCCTTTTTCTAGTTCTTTAGATTTAACAAATTCAGCACTACCGATTTTAACTTTAGTTGAATCTATTTCATAAGAAATACCTTTTCCAGAAATTTCTTTAAAGTTTTTAACATCTTTGGTATTAGTTTTTTTATTAAAATATTTTACTATTGATTTACCAATAGGATGATTGCTTAAAGATTCTCCTTTTACATAATAATTTATAATATCGTTTTTTGAATATTTATTATCTAAAATAATTAAATTTAAATCTTCAAAGTTACCGGTTGTAATTGTGCCGGTTTTATCAAAGATTATAGTATTTAATTTACGTAAGTTATCTAGGTAGTCGCTTCCTTTAATAAGGATTCCATTTTTAGATGAAACTCCGATACCGGAAAAATATGATAGTGGCACGGAAATAGCAATAGCACATGGGCAAGAAATAACTAGATAGGTTAAGGCAATGTTTAAGGATTCTTTTAATGTATAATCAAAGAAGATTGGATAGGTTATAAATACGATAATTGAAAGTATTAAGACAACTGGTGTATATATTTTAGCAGCGTGAGAAACAAAATTTTCAGTTTTTGCCTTTTTATCGCTTGCATTTTCAATAAGTTCTAAGATTTGAGCAACTGTTGAATTTTCATAATCTTTAGTTACTTTTATTTCTAGGATATTTTCCATGTTAATGGTTCCAGATAATACTTCATCTTGTTCTTTAACACTTACTAATTTTGATTCTCCGGTTAGAGAACTGTTATTTAATTTAGAATTTCCTTTAATTATTATTCCATCTAATGGGATTTTTTCTCCTTTTTTAACAATGATTATTTCGCCTATTTTAACGTCTTCAGGATTTACTATTACTTGTTCATTATTTCTTAAAACGCATGCGTAATCTGATTTAATATCCATTAGATTTGATATGCTTTTACGGGAATTGTTAAGAGCTAGATTTTCTAATATCTTACCTATTTGATATAGGAAGATAACCATTAATCCTTCTATTTCTTTACCAATTAGAAAGGCTCCTACACAAGAAATACTTATTAACATATTTTCATTTATAATATGGGATTTGATAAGCATCTTTATTGCTTTTATGGTTGTTTTAGATAGTAGAACAATTAAAGCAAAAATACTTAATATTTCATTTATTATTTTATTTTGATTAAATAAATGAGATAACAAGATTAAAAATAGGCCAACAATTAATATAATTATATCTTTTTTCATGTTATTTTTAGCATCAATATTTTCATTTAGTTCTAAAATGGTTATATCTGGTTCAACTTCTTTAGATTTTTTACTAACATATTTTTTAATATTTTTAGTTAACGTTGTTTCTAATGTTAAAGTTGATTTACTAAAGTTGCAAGATACATTTTTTAAGTTTAGATCTTTGTTTAAGTGATTTTCTAACTCTTTAGCACAATTTGCACAGTCAAGGTTTTCAATTTTATATTTATATTTCATCAATATGTTCAACTCCTACTCTAAATATTTTTTCAACATGGTCATCAGCCAAACTATATATCGTGCTTTGTCCTTCTTTACGATATTTAACTAATTTGGATTGTTTTAGAATCCTTAGTTGATGAGAGATAGCTGATTGGGTAGAATTTGTTAACTCGGCTATTTCACTTACGCATAACTCCTTTTCTAATAAACAATTAATTATTTTGATTCTAGTAGAATCACCAAATATTTTAAATAACTCTGATAGGTCGATTACTTGATCATCATTTAACATAATTTTCTCCTTATATGAACGTTTGCTCATATATTCATTATATGTATAATAAAAAATAAAGTCAATATTAACTTTATTTTTCTTAATGCTTGCTATATATCACTCAAGTGTATATGCATTTTCTATACTTTCACCTGTTCCTCCAGCTATCACGACATCAGATTTTAAGAAAAGGGCTGGACGCACAACATAAGTGCTGCCCGCACCGCTGTCGCCGACATCCCCTTCCAAACGGACACGGAACACAAGATTCGCACCGCCAGAATAAGGGGACAATGTCCATTGATATGCACTATTAAACAACCAGTTTTCATTTTTACAATTAGATGACCCTAATCCGTTTCTACATGTTGTATCCGTTGAGGCATAGCCATAATCACTTGGATATATTAGAGCTATTTTTCCATCCCATGTGTTGGTTCTTGGTACATTATCACTTGGTGTACTTATCAGTGTTGTACTTCTTTCTTGATTATATGAATTTAGTACACTTAATCCAGATGTTGTTCTACTTGTGTTCCATCTTACTTTTGCTACTTTATCTATTGATGAAGACTTTATATTTTTAATATATTTATATGTCCCATTTTTAGCATTATTTGCCCCATTAAACCATTTAGTTTCTCCAGTTGTTTTATTTGATAAATAACCATCGGCAATATCACTTCGACAATATTTTAAATTTTCACTGCCATCACAATTGAGTTCATACATTAAATCGGCTTGGCTCCATTCATTAATACCATATCCATAATTTATTGCTGATTCGGAACTATCCCATGTATATGATCCTAAAGATTCATTTCTTACTATTTTTACTAAATTTTCATATTTCTTTGTTTCAACATTATATATATTAAATATTCCAATTATTCGCCATATTTCATCATTAAATTTTAGATAGTTCTTTGGTGATGCTCCTGCATACCTTAAATTTACATCTTTAGTGTCATCTATAAATAATCCACTACTTGATACTCCATTTGTCTTTGTTTCTTTATCATAAAGAGCCATTAATGTATCAGTTGCTGATTCTTCATAATTAACAACTATTTCACCTGTTAGTATTTTTCCTTTTTCAGCATCTTGGTTTTCGCCGGTATCAGGAAATTGAATCTTTAAATTAAAGGTAATTGTTTGATTTGATGTGTTTGCTTTAAAATCTCCTTTTGCGAGTTCTAAGTATCTATTACCTTTTTTTAGTGTTCCTGTAGTATATCCTGTTTCAGTAGTATTTCCTGGTATTGTTTGATTTACTGTTCCTACTAGCGTGCTTGTAATATTTGAGTTTGCATTCGTTCTTTTAATATAATAATGTATTTGTCCATCACTAAACTCTGATATATAATTAATTCCTACTTTATAGGGCATTGTTAGTCCACTAGTTGTATTTGTTCCGGTTAATGTAAACGTTTTATCTATTAAAATCTTATCACTTGGCTGTATATCTTCACTTGATAATAATTTACTAGATCCATCGGCATAACTTATTACCATTTTACCACTTGTTGCTGATATTACTGATGTACTTCCTTTATTATTTAAAGCAGTAAAATAAGAATAAGTTATTCCAATAAATAACACTATCATCATTGTTATTGTTGATAAAACTACAATTGTTCTTACTTTTTGTTCATTCATTCTTCTTTATCCTTCCTATATCATAGTCAAATTATATCGCCATTTACCCCCCCCGTCAAGCGAACACGGGTTTGTTTTATAACCTTTTTTGCTACACTTGACGGGTCATAGATAGTACAAAATAAACTACAAATTATTTAAAGGATATTAAGACAAAATAAAAGAAGACTATTTCTAGTCTTATCTTCTCATACCAGTATAATGTTCTTGATACCAGTTTTGGCTTTCGTTAGACATTCCTGTATCTATTTCGTGTTCTTTTTCTTTTTCTTGTGTATACATTTCTATAGTTTCTTTTATTTTAGAAATGTAATTTATTTGTTCTTCGGTTAATAGACTAGGATTTATAGCATAAACTTGTTCTAGGGCAACTAATTCTTTTTTCCAAGCTTCCAATCTATTTTGACTTAAATTATTAGGATGTTCTGGACTATTTTGCCAATTTTCTTTTGCCTCATTTTCTTTTTGAATTTTATCACGTAACTCTTGTTGTTTTTGTAAGCGTTCTTGTCTCTTAGCTTGATATTCTTTAAATTCTTCTGATTGTAATTTTCCACTAATAAAAATTATTTGTTCTTGTTCTGGAGATAAAGGAATACCGGCATTTCTTAACATTTCTAAGCCTTGTCCTTCTTTTATAATTTGTTCAGAGCTTTTTGAAGGTTGCGAACCTAAAATAGGTTCATTTGTTTCTTTACTATTTTGATTTGTTGATATATCTTGTGTTTTGCTTTCTATTGTTTTAGATTCTGATTCTTGTTTTTTAATTGGCATATTAGATATTGAATATATAGTTCTTAATTCTTCAGGTGCTAATTTATTTTTTTCTGTTTCTTCTTTAAATGATCCGGAAATTGAAAATCTTCTAAGACCGTCTTCACCAACTGGAACAGAAGAAAGATTTCTATATAAGCTTTGAACATCTTCTGATTGATATAACATGTTATAATATGTTGGATCATCTATCGTATTTTGAGTTTGTTCTAAACATAATTGTCCATGAATGTTTCTATCAACTGATAAATTATTAAAGTAACTTGCACCAGGATATAAATCATTAATAGATTCTAAAAATTTGTTATCAGCTGGTGTTCTAAGAGTTGGAATATTTAACATGTAATTATATAATTTTTTATTAAACTCTTCGGCATTTGCTGGTGAAAAATAATTGTCTTGAGGATACATTTTAGGATATCCATTATCCATGTATAAATTTTTTTGACTATCTAACGTTATTAGAGTTTGTGCACAAATAGCAGTACAAGGTATAATATCTTTTTCAAGTTGCTTTGGTCTTAAATCCATAACTGCACTCATTCCTTTTTCTTTACCAATAATTGTAAATCTATAGTAATTACGTAAATTATCATTATAGCTTGGTGCAATTATTAAACAATTTCCTCCATTTTGATATATTTCTGCTTTATCAATAGGGACATTTGTTGATAAGTCTTTTAAAGTACCATCTTCATTTTTTATATATACTCTGCTTATATCAATGCCTTTTAAATATGCTGCAATAGGAACTAAATCAAATACTTGATTATAATCATACATACTATTTCTTATTCCTTTTATATGTTCCTTTTCATTTGCAGTATAGGTAGATATTGAATCCACTTTTTCTTCTTCTCTAGCAAAATATTGTTTGATTCCATCAATTTCTTTTTGGTGATTACTAATAAACTCACTATTTTTATCGATTATTTCAATAATATTAGGATTGTTTTTTAGAAGTACTTGTTCATAAAATAATTTTAATATTTCTTCCATACTGTAATTTTTCTCCATAATTACAACCTCTCTTTCAGTTTTATGGTAGTTTATATTTTATATATTGTCAATATAATGTTTAGTTTTGTTGAATTGCAACGTAAAGTTTATGTAAATTATTATTTTATATTTACCTCTAACATGTTAATTAAGTCAATAGATTGAGATTGATCAATAATTAATCCTTTTACGGAGTTTATATCTACAGCGATTGCGTGAATATCGCAACTTGATAAATCAATATCTTTTAAACTGGTATTAAATATTTCTGTTTTAGATAAATTACATTTAAAAAATTCAGTGTTTTTTAGTTTTGTTTCGATAATGGTACTTTCGCTTAGATTAGAATTATTAAATTCAATATTATCTAATCTTGTTCCAGAATAGTTGGTATATTTTAAACTACAATTATTAAAGGTAATATCTTTTAAACTTGATTCAATAAATGTAGTTCCAATTAAATTGCAATTTGTAAAATTTGTACGTTGGATTATATTACTGTCTAAATTTAAATTGGCAAGATTACAGTTTTCAAATATTGAATCATATATTTCAATATTTTCTATTTTTATATTAGTAAAATCAATATTTTTAAAGTGGCAACTATTTATTTCAATATCTTTTAATAATAATTTTTGATTCGAATTATTTTCATATAGACCATTATTTAAATCATTTGTAAGTATTGAAGTTAATAAGTCCTTTGATTCTAAATATTTAATAATTGGTTTCTTAATTTTCATGATTCCTCTTAAATTTGCTTTTTATTTCTATTAATCCGCAATATTTGTCTACTAAAGTTAATAATAAACCTTCTTTAGATTTAGGCGGAATTAACGTCACTGGAAACATATGTCTTTTTATTATGTTTTGTTCTTTTTCAGTAAGATTAAATAATTTACAGGCATTTTGACAAGCAGTATTTCCATGAGTAAAGGCATGAAAACCTTTACGATCATTTTCTCTTTTACGCCAGTCATATAAAAATAAATCATGAAGCATAGCAGCTCTTGCAACTGATTTATAATCCCAATGTAATTTTTTAGCTATTAAAAAACAGTAATATGAAGCGTTATAGCAGTGTTCATAGCATGATGTGTTAAAATGTTGTCTATAATTTTTCATTAAATTAACTGTTTCATTTTCTTTTATATCTTTAATTATATTTTCAAATTCTTCTTTATTTTTCATAAGTCATCTTTAATATTATATATTAATATACTCTTTTATCCAAGATATAAATTCTTTTTTATCTTGATATTTTGGTAAATCATTATTTTTTTCAGGATCTATATATTGTATAATTTTACCTTCTTTTATTAAAATTACACTTGGAGCTAAACTAACTTCATTATATAAATTAGTAGTTTTAAATTCATCAAATGGGATTTTTAATATTGTAATATTTAACTCTTTAATACTTTCACTAAATATTTCGTCACATGATACCTTAAAAGTACAAAAATTATTATAAGTAAATAAGATAAAGTTTTCTTTATTATTTAATAGTTCATTGAGATTGGCACTGTTAATATCAATAAATTTACCAGTGTTATAATATTTAGATTCAAGAGTAATTTTCTGTTTAGTTAAATTATTTATAAACAATAAAGATAATGGGATTAATATTATAAAAACAATCACTATTATTATTTTTTTAATTTTCATTTAGATACCTTTGTTAAGTTAGTAAAATCAATATTGTGATAATTTATTTTATAAAAATCATAATATGTTTTATTATTAGTAGTTCTTTTAACTTCAACATTATTATTTCCGTTATAGTACCAATAACCACCAATATTATAGATTTTATTTTCATCCCATCCAAGAGCTACTAGCATTTCTTTAGTACTTCCAGCATAGCCTCCAGCACCACACATTAAAAAGATATTTTTATCTTTTGGAAATAAATATTCTAATATACTTAGTGATTCATTATAATTAGCTATATATTTTCCATCTTTTAAAGTGAATAAGGTCTTTCCTTCATATGTTTTACCTACTTCTTCAGGCAGCCCTGTTACATTTACTAAATAAGGGTAAGGTACTACTTCAAAACCTTTGATAAAACCTGATAGATAAGAGTCTCCACCAATTGCCTCATAATTACCAGGATCTTTTAACATTCGCATATCACGATATACTGTGTCTGATCTATTTAAGTAGTTATCGATAGTTTTTTCATTAATATTCTTATCAATGCCAAATGTTCCTCTTAATCCTTCAGATAATTCTGGTTTTGGTAAATTAGTCACTTTAGATGTTTTTCTATTAACAAGTATATAAATATTTAGTCCTACACTTAATAATATAATTGTTAATAAAACATAAATTAATTTATTTTTCATTTTATTTCCTTCTTTCTAAGTAAATTTTAAAATAAAATATTGGTAATAGTAAATCAACTTATAAAAATAGAACTCAACTTGTGGTTGAGTCCTAGAATAATGGGGCAAAAAATCTTAAAATAGATTGCCATACTTTGCTAAATATATTATAGTTTGTTTCCTTTTTAGTTAATAGGTGTGACTCTGTTAAGATATTATTAACATCATTTATGATATCTTCTATTTCTTTAACATCTTCTAAATATACACCATTTTCAAAGTGTAGATAAAGACTACGATAATCTAAATTAATTGTTCCAACGGTTGCCTTATTATCATCACTTACAAATATTTTACTATGAATAAATCCAGGTGTATAAGTATAGACTTTAATGCCTGCATCTACTAGATTTTTAACATATGACATGGTTAGATCATAAACTATCTTTTTATCAGGAATACCAGGAATTACTATTCTTACGTCTACTCCTCTTTTGAAAGCTAAAATAATTGAATTTATCATGTCAGTATCAATAATTAGATATGGGGTTATTATATAAACATATTTGGTTGCTTTATTGATAATATTTAGATAAACATCTTCTCCTTCTAAAACACCATTTATAGGAACTGATGCATAAGCTGATAAATAACCATTTGGTTTAATCTTTAAGTTGTCTGTTGTTTTAAATTTTAGATAATCTTTATCTTCTTTTTTATAAGAATTCCATAGAGATAGAAACATAATTGTTAAGTTCCATACAGAATTGCCTTGCAACTTTATTGCATTATCTTTCCAATAGCCATATTTAATTTTTTTATTAATATATTCATCAGATAAATTTAATCCTCCAGTATAAGCTATATTACCATCAATAACAGTTATTTTACGATGATCTCTATTATTCATAAATATTCCTTTAAACATTTTAAGTTTATTAAATACAACACATTTAATATTTAATGATTCTAAATATTTTTGATAGTTTTCAGGTAATAATGGCAAACATCCCATATCATCATACATTACTCTTACTTCTACTCCACTATTGGCTTTCTCTTTTAAAATATTTAATATTTGAGTCCACATGGTTCCTTCATTGGAAATAATAAAGTATTCTAAGAAGATATATTTTTTAGCTGATTTTAAATCTTTTAGATAATCAGGGAAAAATTCTTCTCCATTTTTGTAGTATTTAACTTGATTGTTTTTAGAAACAGGATAGTTTAAATAATTGTTTAAATACTTTAAGATATCTTTTTGTTGATTATTGATTTCTTTAGTAATATCTTTATCTTTTTGATAATATTTATCGGCTTCTTTTATTTCTTTTTGAATGTGTTTAAGTAGTTTGCTTTTATTAACACTGTGATAAACTAGAATATAGATAAATGTTCCGGCAATCGGAGAAATTAAAATTAAGATAATCCATGGTAATTCATTTACTAAACTTTTACTATTTTTAACGATATTTGAAACTATTAAAAATGATAAGATAGTTATTAAAATTTTGATTATATAATATTCATTGTAGAAATAGATCATTAATTTATAGCTAATGATAAATTCAAGTAGAATACTTAAAACAATTAAGATAGTTCTTTCAATTATTTTTTTCATGTTATCACATCCAATTTTGTATTATACGTATAGTATAGCATTTTATATTTACATTTTGAACATATTAAAGTGACGTTGTTAGAAAATATGATAACTTTATTTTTTTAAAAATTTTTTACCGTCAATTATTCTAGCTACTATTAAAGAAGAGCAAGAGTCTCCAACAACATTTAAAACAGTTGCTGGTGCATCAATAATTGTAGCGATAATTGAAAGAATTGGTAAGGCAGCTGGTGGAAATCCAAGAATTTGTAAAATAAACATTTCGGATATAGTTCCTCCACCAATTGGAACAGCGGTTATAAGTAATGTTGAAAGCAAAGATACTCCTAAAATAGTTAAAATGTTTATATCTTTACCAAATAAATAAATTAAGAACATTATTTTAAAGGCGCTACCAACAACTGAGCCATCTTTATGAAAACTGGTTCCCATGGGAATTGTTGTTTCGGCAATATCACTTGGTACTCCCATTTCCTTGGTATATTTAATATTTATGGGGATAGTGGCCGCTGATGAACAAGTTGCTAGGGCTGTTGTTGAAGGTCCAATAATATTTTTCCAATAGGCTTTTAATCCTTTTTTGCCACTAACTAAAAAGACATAAGCACTATAAACAAATACATAGATAAATATGCAAACTAGAGTATAAACTATAAATGTTTTAAGAAAACCAATAGCAATTACACTTCCATAACTACCAATAAGAGTTGCTATGAAACAACCTAAACCAATAGGTGCATAATACATAATGATATTTACGATGTTCATGACTACTTCATTAAGGCTTAATATTAGTTCACTTACCTTTTTACCTTTATCTTTACTTTTACGAATGGCAAAACCAAAAATAATTGAGAACACTAAAATAGCAATTATATTTTCTTTACTTAAAATTTTGTAAAAATCATTAACAGTTAATAAATTAGCAGTTTTTTGCAATATGTTTACTTCTTCACTAATAACAACATCTTGATTTAATAGATTCGTTAGATTGTTAATATCTTTAGAATCTATTAATTTGATGGTATAAGATGATACTACTCCTATTAAAGCAGCAATGATTGACATAACAGCAAATACGATAAGAATTGTTATCATAATTTTGCCTAATCTTTTAGGATTTTCCATTTTAATTATTGATGATGTAATTGTTAAAAATATAAGCGGAACTATTACAACAAACATTAAGTTTAGGAAGATATCTCCTAAAGGACTTAAAACACAAGCTTTTTCTTTAAAGATAAGGCCGATTATTGTGCCTATAATTATGCTTAATAATAAGATGATGGTACTTTTATAATTTTTCCATATTTTTTTCATTGTTTCCTCCTATTAAAATTATATAATTTAATTAAAAAATAATTAATATTCATAAATATTCAATAAAATTAAAGTGTATTCATAAATTATTCACTTTGTGATATGATTTAGATATGAAAAGAAAATATGTTAAATTAAATGATGGTTATAGTCATTTGTCTTTGGGAAATGTGATTAACGTTATTAAGGAAGAAAGCAAGAATAAATCTTCGGCTATTCAAGGAGAAATTTTTTGTGCTATTTTTAGTGCTGATTACGTTAATAATTCGACAGTTAATAATTATTGTATAGGTTCAAGGGGAATTGGTGATAATTATAAACAAATCTATATTAATTTAAGAAAAAAATTTGATAAAGATAAAACTGTTTTTAAAGAAATAATTTGTAATATTTTAACAATTGTGGAAGGTGTTATTTATAGTGAAAACGATGTCAATATAATTAATCAAAATGGAGAGTTAAAAAACATTTGTTGTAAATTATATAATATTGGTAAAAATGATGCGAGTGTTAATAGTGATCATATTTGTTTATTTAGAGAATTATATAAAAATGAAAATTATTATGAGTTATTTGCTAATTTAATTATGTTTGCTGTTCTTGAAAAGAAACAGCCTTTATATGTAGATGAAAAAATTAAGAATGTGGTAGAGACAATTTTAGAAAATACAGATATTTCGGTTAATGATTTGCAAAATTTTTTAATCCTTGAATTGAATGATGGTAGTAATTTTGATTTTTCTTTAGTTAATCTTGCTAATCAAGATAATCCTTACGCTAATTATGAACTTGGCAAAAAGGAATATAGAGGAGAATTTGAGGGAAAACCTAATTATGGTAAAGCTTTTAATTATTTTGAGAAAGCTGCATTAAAAAATCATCCTTCGGCATATTGGATGATGGGGAATATGGTTAAAAATGGCCTTATAGGAAATTATGAATATGATAAGGCTTTTGAGTATTTTGAAAAAGCTAAAAATTTGGGAAGTGTTGCAGCTATTAATTCTTTAGGAATAATGTATCAAAATGGGTATGGTGTTAAACAAGATAAGGATATGGCTTTTAGGTTATTTAAGGATGCTGCCACTAAGAATTATGCTTATGCTTTTAATAACCTAGCTAATTACTATAAGGGTAAAGATAATGAAAAGGTTTTTGAATATTTTTATAAAAGTGCATCGTTAGGTGAAAGCTACGGATGTAAAGAATTAGGAATTATCTATTTGAATAGGAAGGATTATAAAAATGCCTTTGTTTATTTTAATAAGGCTTTGGATGCTTCGGTTAAAGAAAGAAACATTTGGGCTTATTATTATCTTGCAAAATACTTTTATTTGACCGGTTCATTAGAAAATAAGATAGTTAAAAATACAGATAAAGCAATTCAATATTTTAATTATTCTAGCTTATTAATCGACTCTTTATGTGAATTATTATATATTTATTATGAAAGACACGAACTAGAAAAAGTTTATTATTATAAAAGTTTAATAGAAAACCATAATATGTTTAATGATGGATATAAAAAAATTATTGAAGATGTTTTAGATAAAATAAAAACTAAAAAGAGTTTGGATATTACTTTTTAGTTTTTTTCTTTAAGTATTTTTATGCTTCTTGCCGTTTCTTTTATTATTAAACAAATAATTTGCATAATTATTTATTTCACATGTTAAATTTTGATTTATCATTTTATTTACTATTTTGCAAATTATTGATATTCTCGATTAATTATTGGATTAATCTTATTTTATTCACAAAATTATGCTTATAAAAATGTGTTTTATTTTATTTTATTTTATTTTATTGCTTGAATTGTACTTTACATTTGAATTAAAAATAATTAGCTTAAGTTCTTTTTTCTAATTGCTTAATTTTATATATCTTTTTATATTTAATGTATCTATTTTTGACATAGTATTTTCATAAACTATTGGTAGGTTTAAATCATATATTTCATTTAATAAAATTAATTGTGCTAAGATAATTAGATTATCTTTTGTCGCTAGTAAACTATCAAAATGTTCTTTAGTAATTAGGTTTTTTACTTGATATTCTCCAAGTTTTCCGGTTCCTCTAATTGGATAACTAGTATTTCTAAAAGTATCTATTATAACTTTTGGCAGTCCTGGCATTATTAATTTATTCTCATTAAATATTTGCATGTTATTATCTAATATAATTGTTCCTGTTCTTTTATACTGCTCATATATTGGTGTTCCTACTTTTGCAATACAGATGTAATGTTCTCCATTTGTTCCTTCACCGCCATTATGCCTTCCATAATATGTTGACGTTATGGCGCCATCGTTGAATATATTATTTAATTTTTCTATAGAGGATGATGTATGTGAAAAATAATTATTTGGTATTACATAATCATGTTCATTTAAACTTTCAAGATACGCATTTACTTCTTGTTCATTTATTCTTATTTTTTTTGCATCTAATATATTATCTATTTTGTACTTTGGAATATAGAATTCATTTTTAATTTTTGGTTCTGTTGTTTTAATATATTCTTTTGCCTCTTGAAATAGTCTTTTATCTATATCATTGTAATAGAAGTCATATGTTCCGTCGTCTTTATTTCCGATAAACCAATCTTCTCCTATATATCCTGATTTATATATATTATCTATTTCCTGATACTTTTTATTATTTTGAAGACAGTAATCATAATAGATAGAATTTATTTTTATTTTTAATAAATATTTATCTAAATCTTCAAATCTATTTACTTTTTCTCTTTCATATAAATAAATAGGTTCTACATCTTCTGTTACTAATTTATTACTATATTTTCCGTAAAGTATAACTTGATTTTTTGAATCTTTTAAATATAGTTCGTTTTTACAATTTGGTGTATATATTTTATCTGTTAACTCATTCAATTTTTGAAGGTTATCTATATAAATGTTTTTCACATCTATTGGATTCCTTCCTATTAGCACAATTTTTATTCCGCCATTTTTCTCATTTCTTGTTTTTTGTATTATATCTTTTGCAGTTTTCAAATATATTTCATATATTATTTTTTCTATATCGGGTATATTTTCTATTTCTTCTGTTAATTCTATATTATCAAAACATAATACATCTCCGGTTCTCCATACCCAACTATAGGAAACTATTTTATTGTTTTTTTCTATTTTAAAGAAACGTCCATGTGGATTTATAGCTCCATGTTCAAGACAAGTTTTTGCTTTTCCATTAGGAGTTAAACAACTAGATGCTTTTAAATTGTTTGGTAAAATATATTTACCTATACCATTTGAGATAATTCTTTTATCATGCAGAGAAACAAGGCCAAAATCAAGTCCGTTGCTTTTATCATGATAATCTGGGATTGATGATTTTATTCTTTTTCGGTATTCTTCATATAATTTTATTCCATTAAGTTTTTCTATGAATGGGTCTCCTTTAGCAACATAATTTAGTAATTCTAGATTTTCTTCAATTTCAATATTATATGGAACTAGTAAATTTTTTATAGATTTTATTATTTTATTGATTTTTGTAAGAGTTGGTTTTTGATTATTTGATAGAATTTTTTCAAAGGCTAAAATATACGTTTCTAAAGAATATTCTTTTGATATTCCATCTTCTATATTTGATTCTACTATAAATTTTTTAAATGCATCAATGAAGGATTTTGGTTTATTTTTTATAATATCTACTATATTTTTCCAGGTGTTTACATTATAATTTATTAGTTTTTTTGTTGTATTAAAATCTAATAAATTCAGTGATATTATTATATAGTCATCTCCAACAATAATTGTTTTATCTTCTAGTTCATTTATCATACTTTTTATTTTTCTATATTGCTTGACGTTATAATTTTTTATGTCTTCAACAGTAACATTGCTTGTATTTTTTAATAAATCATCTGATTTATAATTATGCATTAAATTTTTTTTGTTATTTATTAGAAATATTCTATATACATTTTTTCTTTGTATACCTCTTCTAAATATTCTCTCTAAGTATTCTAAATCTTTACTTGTTAGTTTATCTTCATATTCTTTAAGAAACTCTTCTAAGAAAACTTTAAAACACATAAAAAATAACTTGTTTTTTTTATTATCTGTGTAACTTTCTTTTGATAAACTAGCTACAGCTGCTATGAATTCAAAACTGTTGATTGAATCAATTTTATTTATTCTTATTGAATCTAGATTAATTTCATCAATTATAAAACTTAAAAATTTATTTTTAAATATGATTTCTGTTTTTTTATCATTTCTAGATATTTCCTTCTCCCTTATAAGAAGTTTTTTCATTAATTCTTTATTTTTAAATTTGGTTTCTAGTTCTTTGTCATATCTAAATGTTCTTGTCTCACTTATAAGAAGTTTTTCCATTAATTCTTTATTTTTAAGTACTTTGATCCATTCTGATTTTTTTAATATATTTGTTATTTTAACATTTTCAAATTCTTTTACTATTAATATTTCTATTATTTTATTAATTGAATTTATATTGTTATTTCTAATTTCTTTTTGTAGAAAGTAAAATAATTCATCTATCTCTAATTTTTCAAATACTGTATAATCATATTTTTCTATATTATTATAAGTAAACAACTTTATATCTTTTTCAAAATACTTATAGAAGACTTTTATTAAATTTGGATGAATATTTTCAATTGTAACTTTACAATTTTTTATATTATATTTGCTTGATAATATATCTTTCATTTCCTGAAAGTCAATAGATTCATCATTTAACATCGATGATGGAATGTAAATGGTTTTTTTAATTTCTTTTTGAATTTTTTTATAATTTTCCCTTATTATTTTTTCACATACATCTTTATTATCGAGTACCATACATAAGCTTACTAATTCTTGTCCTGTTATATTATCTTTATAAAGATAATATATTTTATTAAAATATATATCTAAAATATTTTTATCTTCTTCTAATTGTTTTTGTGTTTTTTTATAATTATTAAAAAATGGTGGCTTACCATTATCTTTAGAATTTATGTAACAAAAGATGTCTAACAAAATTTTTCTTATGTTAATTGATGATAATTTGGGTTGTTCTTTTATGATTCTTTCTAGTTTTTTTTCATATAATTCATTTGGTTTATCTTTCTCTGAATATAATATTGATAAATATTCTACTGTTGCCCAATCGTCTTCTTTTATTCTTTCATGCGTGATTTCACTATTCAACTAATTTCGCCCCCTTTTTTTAATTTTTATTTTATTTTTTGAAGTTGTTTTTTCAATAACATCCCATAACTCATCACTTTCAAATATACCAATCTTTTCTAAATCTAATATGCTTTTAATACATTTTTCTAATTCATTTCTTTTTTCTATTAATACTTCTTTTTTCTTTTTTAAAAGTAATTTTTCATTTAAATCCAATATTTTTTTTAATTCGCTATTAGTTAAATTATCATAATCTGGAATTTCTGTTTCTACACCAATTCTATTAAACAGTCCAATTTGTTTTTTTATATCAGCAATGATTTTAAATAGTATTTGTTCTAAATCATTTAAAAGGTTTAAGAGTTCTTTCTTATCATTATTTTCTAGGTTTGATATTTGGATAATAAACTCTGCTGTATTATTTATTGTTAAATCTGTTTTTATTTTGTCGTTCAAGTCACTTACTATCTTATAATAATTTTCAATTAATTCATTAACTACTCTTTCTTCTTCAATAAATTCATATTCTTTTAATATATTTCTTAATTGTACTAATTTTTCTATGTTAGTTTTTTCTTTAAATTTATTTATTTCAATTTGAAATATTTTTCGTAATAATTCATTATATTTATTCCAAATATTCTGAAATTCATTTTCTTTATTTGTAAGTAATGATTTTTTTGTTAAAATAACATTCAAATTATTTTTTAAAATAAAAATAGTATTTTTATTTTCTATTAAATATTTTAAATCTATTTTATCCATTATTTTTTCTAATTCTTTTATTACACTATTTTCTTGTTTTAAAATATCTTCCAATGTTAAATTACCAATTTCAAATCTATTTACTAATTCTTTTTCTTCTTTTTCTAATCTATAAAACCATTCCTTATTTGTATTTTTTGCTTCTTTCTTATATAAGTAAAATGCCTCTTTCAAACCATGTCCATCATTATCCTTACAATCATAATCAAAGTTTGTTCCTAAAGCGTCTAGTATTGGTAAAACTCTTCCTAAATAAACTTCACTAGCCATTGCAGTGTGGATAATGCTGTCTCCATCATTATCTTTTGTATTAACATTTAAATTATATTTTTTAGCTAGATTTATTAATTTTAAAATAAATTCTTCTGAATAAGAATAATCTTCTCCGCCATCCGTATACCCATATAATGCTAATTGTATAAAATTATATCCAGTCGTTTCTCCTACATAGTTTACATCGTGGCGATTTTCTAATAAAATTTTTATGAATTTTAAAACTTTTTCTTCGTCAAATTTATTTTGAACAGCAGCGTGCAGTAAGCTTCCATATTCATTTGTAATATTTTTTGAAAATATTCTTTGTATTTCAGCATAGTTAATTTTATTTATTGGTAACTCAAATAATTTTATGGTATTTTCATTTAACAAAGTTTGCATATAATCACCCTTTTTGCTCATTACTATAACATATTTAAAAATATAAATAAAGTCTTTTTTTAGTATGTAACTAGATATATTACGGTTCAGTCAAGGCATTAGAAAATAAGTAAGGTTTGCTCACTTTTTATTATGCTAAGATATTTAAACCTTCAAAACTTTTTGTTAAAGATTCTAATATATCTAAATTTTTTTTATATGTTAGAATGCAACTTTTTATTATTAAATAATTATTTGTATCATTTCTTAATTCTAAATTTTCCTATCTATTGTTTGATCTTTCCACCTCTTTGTGATGATTCGACATTATACTTTGTTGAAGGTACATTAAAATCTTTTAAAAAATATAATACTTCCTCTCTATCTCTACGTATTTTTGAATTCATTTTTTTGTTATCATATTTTAGTCTTTTAAATAATTTTTGCTTTTTATCAAACATATAATTATTTGTATCATTTCTTAATTCACATTCCCATTCATCTATTATTGAATCATATTCTTTAATTATATTTGATAACTCATCATTATTAAATCCTTCTATTTTTTCGTCGATGTATTTATTTCATAAATTATTATACTTTGTGAAAAAATATGATATTTTTTTAGTAATTTTAATATCAATTACAACTTTTTCAATATATCTTTTATTTTTATTATTTCTTCCTTAACATTACCCGAATAAATAAATTATTCTAATTTATTTATTAAAGAGTGTGGCTTATGATTCTTTTGACCATCTTTTTGTTTATTAGATTTTTCTCTTTGTTAATGCCAATATAAAAATGTTATTTTTTGACTAAATTATAATGCAGGATTTCATACATTTTTATTTAATCATTTTATTATATTTTTATATTAGCACTAACAGGCTAATATTCCTATAATTGTTCCTTCCATTTTTAGTATCATCTCTATTATCATTATAAATGATAAATTTGATATTTACTTGTTTTTTATCTTGAATAATGGTTAATTAAATTCATTGATTTTTTATTTTAAATTTTCTTTTAATTCACCAGTATTACATATTTTTTAAATTAACTTATCTTTAGAAATTTAAATTTGTTTATTATATTTATATAATTTTTTAACTATGGGTGAATAATTAATTTTTGATAAATCTATTAAGTTTTTTTCGGCTATATATTTGGATAAATACATGCTTTGAATAAGCATTTGATAATCATCTAATATTTGATCTTTAAACTTTGTATCTATCGTGATTATTAAATTATAATATTTTTTTAATTCTTCTAACATCATTTTATCAAATTCAGTATTTCTATTATAATAGATGGCTGTCGCATTGTAGTTATAACTTAGGTTACTTCTTCCATGACAATAAGAATATTTATCATGCACTATTGGTATTCCTATACCTGATTCAACCATCGTTGATTCTAAATACTTAGATGCAGTACTGGTATCATAACCACTAAATATTTCATAAACATTACTTGTTGGGTTAAAATTAAATGGTAATTCTTCAATACAATCTAAAATTAGATTATTATCTTTATTTAAGTAGTAACTTAATAAAATACTAACAGGAATTAATGTTGCTCCAAGAGATATAAAACTATTTTCTTTAGGAATATTAGTATTATATTTTAAATAAGTTACATTATCATCATTAAAAGAATTGTTAGATAGTAAATATTTTTTTAGTGAATCTCTAAAAGATAATTCAACTCCATAATTATTTCCACTATAACTGCATGCTATAACATTTTTAAATGGAATATTATTTTGATATAAAAAGTTTCTTGGCTCACTATTAATTGAAACTATATTATTTTTAATATTAATTACTTTTGAACCAAATTCACTAACAACATTTGATCCTCCAACTCCACTAAATAAGGTTGGTTCATTTAATTTTGATAATTCATTATTAATATAATCTAAATCGGTATAAGATAATGAATCAACTATTCTATCTTTTAAAAATTCAAAATTAATTTGCATGTTTTTTTGATAGTATTTTTTAAATTGATTGTAATCTATAATTGGAATAGTATTATTAATTTTACCAATACAACAACAATAGCAATCTGAATTGTCATAAATTTTATATAGTTTTTCATTATATCTTAATATATAACAAGATGTATTTTGGTTAACAAGTCCCATTTTAATACTATATTTATTTAGTTCTTTAAATAAATATTTTAGATTATAAATAAATTCTTTGTCCTTTCTACTTAAATATTCTTTGCCATAATGTACAAAGTAGCAGTCATCAAATTCATTATATTTTTCTATAAAATTTGATAACCATGTTATATATTCGTCGCTTAGAATATACATTATAAATTCTTTATTTTCCATAAAAAATCTCCTTTCAAGTTAAATATAACTCAAAAGGAGGTAATATTTCGTCTACTCATATTTTTCATTTAATAGTTTATATTTTATTATTCTTTTTAATTCAAAATGTCTTATATCTTGTTTCTTTTCACAAAAAGCAGCACAATACCATCCCTCTTGAAATAAGAACATTTCGATGGGATCTATAATCCTTTCATTTTCGCCTTTGCCATAGGAATAATATAATATCTTAACTTTTCTTTTTTCTTTAATTGCTCTTGTTAATAAGTTGTATTTTTTTCCGTTTTCATCTTTTAAATTTAATTCTTGTTCTTCTTGTTTGCTTCCTATATATACACCTTTAATTTTATCTTGCAAAATAATTAGTTCTTCTTTTTTCTTTTCGTCTTTTTCTTGAGTAATGTATGTATTTAGTAATTCAGCATCTTTTAATTTAAATTTTCTTATGGGAGTGCGAACTCTTTGATTCAAAACATATCCTCCGTAAGGCCCCATAATTGTGTCAATATAAATTCCTGCTTTTTCTAAATCTTCTTTGTAAACTCTAATCATTCTTTCTGATACTTCAAGTTTATTAGAAAGTTCATTAATACTATACTTTTTACCTGTTTGTAATAATTCTAGCATTGTAATTACATTAGATACTTTAGACATAAATCCCACCTGACCTTTTAGTTTACATATTGACTATTTATACCATTATTTATTGTATATTTTAAGTCATAATAGCATTTTATTTATATAATTTTAACTTATATTTAACACTAATCTTTGTAATATGCTTGATTTTTACTAGTTGGAGTATTTGGAAGTGTCATTTTAACAAATCCGTTTTCAATTGCTGGTATTAAATAGTTTTCTCTAAATGAAATACGAGATTTTAAATTAAGTAATTTCATAAGTTCAGAAGTAGTATAATTTACTCCTGGTTCCATAACTTCTAATATTTTCCTTACATATGTACTAATATGATTAATTTGTTTATTAACTCCTATGATAATTTCATCTAATACTTCATCAATCATTTTTAATATAAATTCTATGAATTCAGTAGAATCTCCCTTTGTATTGCATTTTTGAATTACCTTATAATAATCTTCTTGATATTTTTTAATCTCTGATTCTATGGGAATATATTCAAACAATGGTTCCCAATTTGAAAGTATAACGTTTTGCCATAATCGGGCTGTTCTACCGTTTCCATCTTTAAATGGATGAATAAATACAAATTCATAATGAAATATTGAAGATAATATTAAGGGATGTATCTCATCTTTTTTTGTCTTCATCCAATTAAATAATTGATTCATTAATATATCTACTTGTTCTGGTGGTGGACAGACGAATATACAATTACCATTTTCATCAAATACACCTTCTCCACCATTTCTAAAGTTACCTGAGTCTTCTAATATTAAGTATGTTAATATTCCATGAATTTTCTTTAAATCTTTTATTGATAATGGATTAACTTCATTCATTTTTAAATATGCATTATATGCATTTTGGACTTCTTGTATTTCATTTTTAGGACCAATTACTACTTTTCCATCAATGATGTCTTTAACTTGATTAATAGATAATGAGTTTGCTTCAATAGCTAATGAAGAATGAATAGATTTGATTCTATTATTTCTTCTTAATACTGGCATTTTATTTAAATCTTTGTAATTATCAAGTTTTCCTATTTTTTTCATAATTGAAGATATTCTGTCTAACATTATATTTGTAATAGTAAATGGTGGTTCATATTTTTTCATTTTAAGGCACCTTATTCATATATTATATTGTACTATTTTTAAACGGTTAAGTCAATTATCTTGTATGTTTTCTTGTATGTTATCTTGTACGCTTATATTAATTAATATTTTTTTTAGTAAGAATATATTCAAAGCAATTTTTCCTTATTTTCTATTTCTAAATCAAAATGTTTTTCTTGATTTAAATAATAATGTCAGCGATTTCATTATGCAAATTGATATTTGTTAATTATGTTTTAACAATAATTTTATTTTCAATTTTAATACAATAGCAAAAATATATGAATTATTATCTAATGATTTATTTATAAAATGTAATGCATCTATTTAGTATAATGATAAGATGTTTCTTGTAATAACTTTGTTATATTAATATTATTTAATTTCTCTACTATATTATCAGTTTCTTCTATTTTATATTGTCTTAATATTAATCTATCTGTTTCAATAATTACATCTTTACTTAACTTATCATATCCACTATATTACACAATACATTGTAATAATTTAACATTTTTTTAGATTTTTTTACAATATTTTTTAATTTATTGTAATTATATTTGTTCTACAAATATTTCATAAATTCTGATGTACCTATATGTTACTCTATTTGTTCCTTTCTTCTTTTCTTTTACTACTATATTTAAATCAGACATTTTATTTAAAATGATATTAATAGAATTAATATGAACTCCAAGTTCATCTGCCATTTCTTGTGCCGTAAACACTATTTTTTTCATCATTATTGGATGCATTTTAAGTACAATACTACCATTAATGTTTTGCTTTATTGTATTTTCATCTTCATCATAAACTCTGTTAATTTTTTCAATTCTACCGATATTTCTTGTACATTGATCAACTACACACTGTAAGAAAAATCTAATAAATCCGTCAACGTTTCCAGTCCTACATTCATTAAGTGCATTATAATAATTAGCTTTAAATAACTCAATAATTTCTGACATAAATAAAATTGGCTCATCATCCTTTGAACGAGCAAGTTGTAATGTCATCAAAGCTCTACCCATTCTTCCATTTCCATCTTTATATGGGTGTATTGATTCAAATTGTACATGTGAAATAGCAACTTTTATAAATGCTTCATCATCATACTTATTATTCATATATTCAATTAAATTATCTAAAAGTTCAGGTACATCTTCAGGAATTGGAGGTACAAATGTTGCTCCTTCCTTTCCTAAACCCTTTGGTCCTATATAATTTTGAATTGTACGAATTTCACCAGGTGATTTATCTTTTCCTCTTACACCAGATAATAAAATCTTATGCATAGAATTTAACATATTAATGCTAAAATCTTTGTTCTTTAATTGTTCATTTGCATACTCTAACATTTTCTTAAGATTTTTAACTTCACTAATACTATCGCTTGGTGCTTTATAATCCATATAATACATATCATCTTGCGATATTTGTGTTCCTTCTATTCTAGAAGATCTTATACTCTCTCCTAGTACTAGGGCATCAAGGAAAAATTTTTGATCAAACTTAAACATTTTTAATAATGACTTATATTGTCCATATTTATCATTTGCCATTCCCAATAGTTTTATTGTTTCTCTATCAAGTTTATATGAAATCGGTAACATTTTTGCTTTATATGGTTCCATTGTATCACACTCCTCTATTATAATATATCGTATTTTTTAAAAAATACACATTAATTTATGAATTAATGTGTATTTTACATTGATTTTATACATTTTTCAAGAATTTATTGTATATTTTGCATTTTTTCTATGGAATAAATAACATATTTTTATAAATTTTGGGTATAATTAAATTGACAGTTATACATTTTTTTAATATATTATTTTTAGTTACTTGCCTGTGAAGGATAAAAGCTGGGTCCTTGAATAAGGGTAGATATACGTTTGTATATTTAGAATTCCTTTGCTCCTGGGGCAAGTTTTTTATTTGTTTTTATATAATTTTAATTCTTCGTTAATATTTTCTAATGAAATTGGACCTTCTCTTTCGATTTTATACATATTATTAGTACAATCAATTATGGTACTTGCTTGGCCTAAAGATACGTTTCCTTCTAAAATTCCATCTAAACTAGCTAAGTTCGTTTCTATTTCATCTAAAGATTTACATACTTGATTTCCACTTTTATTTGCGCTTGTTAAAAAAATAGGACAGCCTAATTTTTGAATCAATTTTATTAGTACTTCTGAAGAAGCAAGTCTTATTGCGACTTTATTATCCTTTTCTGTTCCTGTACGATTTATGTGTAAAAGTATATTTGGTTTTTTATTGAGAATTAAAGTAATTGGACCAGGCATAAATAAATCAATTAATTTTTCAACATCGGAATTTATAATTGCTATATTTTTAACTTGTTCTTTATTTAAACACATAATAGGAAATGGTTTACTATTAGGTCTATTTTTTATATTTATTAACTTTTTATAGCCTTTGTGTGAATTAATACTTGCACATATTCCATATACTGTATCTGTAGGAACACTTATTACACCATCATTTTTTAATATTTCGGCAGCTTCAGCAATTTCAGTTTGTTTAAACCTTTTCATTTAATTAACTTCCTTTTGAAATTATTATACTATTTTAAAATATAATAGACAATTTAATTATTTATTTTTAATTAATATAAAAAACCTCGTTTTCATCTAGAAATAACGTGGCTTTTTAAAATTATTATTTTATTTTCTAATTATTTACCGCAGCAATTTTTATATTTAAGACCGCTTCCGCAAGGGCACAAATCGTTACGACCTATTTTTTTCTTTTTATTAGCCGCTGGTTCTTTTTTTAATGATTCTTTACCATCATTGGCGATACCTTTTTGAACTGGTTTACGGTTAATATTAACGTTTAATTTTAGTAAGAAATTAACTATGTTAGCATCAATATTATCTTGCATCTTATCAAAGATGTCATAACCTTCTAAAGCATAAGCTTGTAATGGATTAGTTTGAGCATAACCTCTTAATCCAATTCCTTCTTTTAAATGTTCCATTGAATTGATATGTTCAACCCATGCATCATCAATAACTCTTAAGGCAATATATCTTTCAAAGTCTTCTAACATTTCTTTAGGTACATCTTTAATTTTTTCTTCATAATCTTTAATAACAATTTCAGTTACATAATCAATTGTTTCTTGTTCTTTTTTATCTTTATAATCTGATAAATCTAATTTTTGATTTTTTAATATTGTATTAAAGTTATTTTCAATTGCTTTTAAATCATTTTCAGTTAAGTATCCTTCTGGAGCCATATGACTATCAACAAATTCAAAAACATAATCTTTAAATATTTCAATTATTAATGAATGAATATCATCTGTATCTAAAATTTCATTTCTCTTTTCATATATTATTTTTCTTTGTTCAGAAACTATGTTGTCATAATCAAGTAGTGTTTTACGCATGTCATAGTTGTTGCCTTCTACTTTCTTTTGAGCCGTTTCAACACTCTTTGAGAACATTTTAGATCTTATTGGTTGAGTTTCATCATAACCAACGCTTTGAATCATTGTTTTGATTTTATCAGTACCGAATCTTCTCATTAGTTCATCTTCAAATGAGATAAAGAATTGTGAATATCCTGGATCTCCTTGACGACCAGCACGTCCTCTTAACTGATTATCGATACGACGTGATTCGTGTCTTTCAGTACCTAATACACATAAACCGCCTAATTCTTTAACGCCTTCGCCTAGTTTAATATCGGTACCACGTCCTGCCATGTTAGTAGCAATTGTGATAGCACCTTTTTCACCGGCTTTTGCAATTATTTCAGCTTCTCTTAAATGATTCTTAGCATTTAATACTTCGTGAGGTAATTTTGCTTTAGTAAGCATCTTACTTAATCTTTCGTTTGATTCAACTGAAATTGTACCAACTAGAATTGGTTCTCCAGTTGCATGAACTTCTTCGATAAATTTAACAATAGCGTCATATTTACCTTTTTCAGTTGCAAACATCATATCGGCCATATCTTCTCTAATGCAAGGTTTGTTAGTAGGTATTTCAATAACATACATGTTATAAATATCTCTAAATTCTTCTTCTTCTGTTTTAGCAGTACCAGTCATACCTGATATTTTATTATACATTCTAAATAAATTTTGGAATGTGATTGTTGCTAAAGTCTTTGTTTCTTCATTTATTTTAACGCCTTCTTTAGCTTCAATTGCTTGGTGTAATCCTTCACTAAATTGACGTCCATGCATAAGTCTACCTGTAAATTGGTCGACAATTACAACGTTTCCTTCATCATCAACAACATAGTCAACATCTTTTTTCATACCAAAGTTAGCTTTTAAGGCTTGGTTGATGTGATGAACTAAGGCAGTATTTTCAGCATCATATAAATTAGCAAGTTTAAAGTATGTTTGAACTTTAATGCTTCCTTTTTCAGTTAAAATAACAGATTTTGCTTTTTCATCAATAATGTAATCTTCTTCGGCAATTAATCTTTTAACAGCACGATCTGCATCCATATATAGATTAGCAGAATTCATTTTACCACCAGAAATAATTAGCGGCGTTCTTGCTTCATCAATAAGAATTGAATCGACTTCATCGATAATACAGTAGTTTAGACCTCTTTGGGTACGATCTTCTTTTTTGGTTACCATGTTATCTCTTAAGTAGTCAAAACCAATTTCATTATTTGTTGAATAGGTTATATCACAGTTATAAACATCTCTTTTTTGACTTGGAGTAAGTTCTCTTAAGTTAACTCCTACTGTTATTCCTAAAAAATCATAAATAGGTCCCATCCATTTAGCGTTTCTGTCACTTAAGTATTCATTAACAGTTACAACATGAACTCCTTTACCAGGTAATGCGTTTAAGTAAGCTGGTAAAATAGTTGTTAAGGTTTTTCCTTCACCTGTTTTCATTTCAGCAATATTTCCATAATGAATTGCTAAACCACCAATTAATTGAACACGATATGGTTTTTCACCAATCATACGATATGCTGCTTCTCTTGCAGTTGCAAATGCCTCTACTTTAATATCTTCTAAAGTTTCACCTTTTGCTAGTCTTTCTCTAAATTCAGCAGTTTTACCTTTTAATTCTTCATCACTCATTTTAGAGTATGTTTCATCTAATGCTTCTATTTCATCAGCTATTTTATTAAATCTTTTTAATTCTTTATATTCAGTATCAACAAGTTTTTTTAATAAACTCATTTATATCACCCTCTCAAGTTATTATTATATCATGGAAATTTGACAGTGTAAATTAAAGTAAAAGAAAAAACACACGTTTAAGTGTATCTTTATTAATTTAATGATTTAACTTTATTATTTTCTAATTCAATTGATTTATTTGATAAATCAGGACCATTAAATGTATCAAAATCTGATGGATTTAAATATGGTAATTCCGATCTCTTAAACTTAAATGTTTCGTATGTTTCAGTTACACAATCTTCTGGAAAATACTGATACTCATTTATTATTTCTCTAATATCATCCACGGCAGGACTTTTTTCTAATTTTGGTTTACCATTTTTATAAACTAAACGATAGCCAAAAAATCTATGATGATATAATCTTGTTTTTCCGGTATTATCTGAATCATATGGATTAGAATGCCAACCATCGTGATGAACAGTTCTTGTATGATAAGTTATATTACCATCTTCATCAGTTGTTGTATATGTTTCAATAGTTGTATATTCATAATAGAACATTAAGTAATCTTCTTGTTTCGCCATAACATTATATAAATATTCCCAGTTATCGGTTCCTAAAAATAAATTTGATATTTTTTTATACATTTCTTCATCGACTTTGTTTATAACTATATAATCTTCATTCCAATGATAACCAAAATGATTTAAATATTCACTATCTAAATACTTAGTAATTGTCGTACCATCAGAAAAACCTTTAGTATATTTATGAACATGTCTTGTAGGAATTTCACATTCTGATTTCTTTCCACATCCACTTGCTAATATACTTATTGACAATAAATATGCCATTAATTTTGATAATTGTGATTTCTTCATCTAATATCTCCTTTAATGCGCATTATAATACCATTTTTGCTTGATTTTGTCAATCAAAAATGCGAACAAGTGATTTGACTTATTTGTTAATTTATGTTAGGATAGTTACACATTTGTTAGGGGGATAACGATGATAAAATTTAATGATGTTGATTTAACTAGAGGATATCAAAAATATGATGCAATGGTTAAAAATATAGAAGGAATATTTAATAAAATTAATCAATTATTTGATATTAGTGAATATAAAAAAGAATTAGATAAAATTATTGATGATGCTAGTAATGATTCTAGTTTTTCTAATAAGATGTTATATGAAGGTATGCAACTGGACTATGAAAGTTTTATTTTTGATAACTATATAAAAAGATTAAATGATTTACAGGAAAAGATTGAAAAAGATTTAATGCCTGTATATGAAATTCATTTATTAACATCTAAAATTAATATTCAAGTTAAAAATATTAGTAGTAATAATATTAATGAAGTAATCGAACAAACTTTAAATTTAGTTACTGCCATAAATAATTTAAGAAATAATCTTAATGATCAAGAAAAAGAATTAGTTAATAGTGCTTATGAGGCTATTTACAATGTAATATTATATGAAGAGATATTTGAAAGAAATGATGTTTTTAATTATATTATGAAATTAAATAATAGCAGTATTAAAGAAAATGTTGGTAGATTATTAGCCAAAGATTTAAATAAATTATCACAAAAAGATCTTATAGAAGAAGACTTGAGGGCAATTAACACAGAAGGGTTAGGATATGATTATTTAACTTTAGATGTTATAAAGAAGGTATCTCTTAAAACGGTTGGAGAAACTAATTCGGAATATCAAGAAAGAAAAAGAAATGCTGTACTTAAAATTAATAAGAAAAATAATAGATTAATTACTAAAAGAAATGTTTTAGAAGAAGAACTTAAAAAGAATAAGAGATTAGTTAAAAATTTAAGAGTTAATAAAGCATTGCTTATTTCTAAAGCTTGTTCAATTGTGCTTGTTCCAGTTATAACAATCAGTGCTGGTGGTTTAATTGGTAAAGCTAAATCTGATAAAATTACTGAATATAAAACAATTACAAGAACTGTTGATTTAAACACTGGTAATGTGCTTGGTGATATTAGATATGAATATGATGATAAAGTAACCACTTATGCTGCTACTGTATTGATTTGTGATCCATGGAGAAAAAATCCAGTTGGTGAAGGATACGTTAGAAATGTTAAAGCATATGATTATGTTAGTTCCTCTGATACTCCTTTTACTGCTATTACAGGAAATTCTCAGGAAGGTATTCATGGTACAAATGGTGAGGTTGATAGTAACATTAAATTCAAATATCAATACACTGAAGCTGCTGATACACTAAAGAATGGTGAAAACACGACTGATAAAAGTACAATAGTTGTAGAAACGTATCAAGATAAATCCGATAGTAGAATTAGTACTAAATATATTATTCCATTTACAATTGGTGGGGCTGTGCTCGGAGCTTTATTGGATGTTTTAGCAATTTTATTAAGAGTATATGATCTTAACGATATTAAAAAATTAATGAATAGATTAAATAATCAAATAGAATCTAAAAATAAAACTAATGAACGATTAATTAGAGAGTTAAGCAAGATTAAAGAAGATGCTTTATTACTTGAAAGTGAGTACAATGATACTGCAATAAAGTTTGGTATACCTAAAAATGAACTAATTGATAAAAAATTAGAATATGAGCATTTAGTTAAAGATAGTAGTGATTACTCATTATTATATAAAAATGATTCAATAGAATTAATAAAAAAATATGATAGACCTGAAGATAGAAATATTACTACACGTAAAATGATAATTAAGACTAAAAATAAATTTAATCAAAAAATGTAGAAGTTTGAAATTCTACATTTTTATTTTGTATCGATTATTCCGTAATTTCCATCTTTTCTTTTATATAAAACAGAGATACATCCTTCATTAACATTGTTAAATACAAAGAAATCATGATCAATTAGTTCCATTTGTAAAATAGCTTCTTCTTCGTCCATTGGTTTAATTTCTAAAACTTTTCTTTTTACAATCTTTTCTTCTGGTTCATCAATTATGTCAGTTGTATCATTAATAACTGGAGCAAATGTTTTATATTTTTTTAATTTTGCTTTATGTTTTCTTATTTGACCTTCTAGTTTATCAACAACTAAATCAGTTGCAGCATATAGATCAGCATGTTTTTCTTCTGCTCTTAATGTAAATTTGTCAGTCGGAATAGTTACTTCGATAATTTGGTCTTTATCTTTAACTTTGATAACAACACTGCATCTTATGTGCGCATCTTCACCAAAGTATTTATCAAGTTTACCTAATTTTTCAGTAATATGATTTCTGATGGCATCGGTAACTTTTAACTTATCTCCTCTAATATTAATTTCCATATTATTTATCACTCTCCCTATATATAGTTTAACATAAATATGTTTAAAAGACTACTTTGATAGATGTGTTAGTGTAAAGTAAATATTAAATTAAAAAAGCACTTTTTATATCAAGTGCTAAATTATAGTATTTTATACATTTACAGTTAACGCTAAACTTAGATTTTCTGCTTGTAATCCCTTAGAAGTTTCAATAAGTTTAAAATTTACAATATCACCTTCTTTTAAAGTTTTATAACCTTTCATTTGAATATTAGAATAGTGAATAAATATATCGCTTAATCCTTTACATTCAATAAATCCATATCCTAGGTTATTATTAAACCATTTTACTTTTCCAATCATAATTCTATTTCCTTTCCTATCACACTTATAGAATATAATATTTGATAAGAAAATTTTGTCGAAAAAGAAAATAGAAAAGAATTATTCACTCTTTTCTATTAAAATAGTTACGTTATGTCCATTAATTTCGATTGCCTCGCCTACTTCTTTTTCTTCATAGGTTGTTGCTAATGTTTCTTCTTTTACATAATCTTTAAACATTGTTAAGGCATCGTTAACTTCATTATCTCCATGATAATATAGTTTAATTCTATCTTCAATATTTAAACCACTTGTTTTTCTTAGATTTTGGACTTTAGATACGAATTCACGAGCAAGTCCTTCAAGTAAAAGTTCACGAGTTAATTCAGTATTTAAGATAATAAATTTATTATTTTCCATACCTACATTAAATCCTTCTTTTGCTTCTATTCTTACATCTACCATGTTAGGAGTTATATCAAGTCTTTCGCCATCAAAATCTATTGTGATAGTCTCTTCTTTAAGTAAGGCTTCTTCATCTTCAATACTTAGATTTTTTAATGCTTCACTATATAATCCCATTTTTGGTCCAAACATTGAGCCACATACTTTAAAGTTAGGTTTAATTGTAAAATTCATATATTTAGATAGGTCATCTACAAATGTTACTTTTTTAACATTTAGTTCTTCATTAATTAAACTTACTAAATCTCCTAATATATTTTCATATTTTCCATCAATTAAGGCTTCACTTATTGGTTGACGTACTTTTATTTTTGTTTCTTCACGAACGAATCTTCCGGTTGAGATTAGGTCTCTAACTAAATCCATTTTTACTTCTATTTCTTCATTAATTAATGATTCATCGTATTTAGGGAAATCACTTAAATGAACAGATTTTTCGCCTGTTAGGTTTCTATATATTTCTTCAGTTACATAAGGAATAATTGGAGCACATAATTTACATAAACCAGTTAGTACTTCGTAAGTGGTAATGTATACAGCTTTTTTAGAATTGTCTAACTCACTACTCCAGAATCTATTTCTATTTCTTCTAATATACCAATTTGATAAATCATCAGATACAAATGAGGTAACTTGTTTAACTACTTGATTTAAATCATAAGCTTCATATGCATCTGTAACGTTTTTAACAAGTTTATTATATTTTGATAATAGCCATTTATCTATTTCTTCACGATCTTTATATTCAACAAAGCATGTGTCAGTATCAATTCCGTCAATATTGGCATATGTTTGGAAGAATGTATAAGTATTTTTAAATGGATTAAAGAATTTAGAATGTACTTCTTTACAACCTTTTGAATCATATTTTAAAGGAGTCCATACTGGGGATGCAGATAACATATACCATCTAACTATATCAGCTCCATATTCAGAAAGTTCTTTAATTGGATCAACTACATTTCCAGTTGATTTACTCATTTTTTTACCAAATCCATCAAGTACCATGTCGTTTACAACTACGTTTTTAAAGCTTGATTTACCAGAAATAATTGTTGAGATTACAAGAAGTACATAGAACCATCCACGAGTTTGATCAAGTCCTTCAGCGATAAAATCAGCTGGAAATTGATTTTCAAATAATTCTTTGTTTTCAAATGGATAATGGAATTGAGCATATGGCATAGATCCTGAATCGAACCAAACATCTAAGACATCTTTAACTCTTTCCATTGTTTTACCACACTCAGGACATTTAATATGTAAGTCATCTACGTAAGGACGATGTAATTCGATTTTTCTTATATCTACGTCTTCTATTACTAAGCTTTGTAGTTCATCTAATGAGCCAATAACGTGTTTATGACCACAAGAACAAGTCCATACTGGAAGTGGACAACCCCAATATCTATTTCTTGAAATTCCCCAGTCAATCATATTTTCAAGCCAGTTTGCAAAACGTTTTGTTCCAACATAGTCAGGATACCAATTAATCTTTTTGTTTTCTTCAATAATTTTATTTTTATAAGCTGTTGTTTTAATATACCAAGCTGGTTTTGGATAACAAATAAGTGGTGAATGGCATCTCCAACAATGAGGATAGTCATGAGTTATTTTAATCTTTTTAAATAATTTATCATTTTCTTTTAACCATTTAATTATTTCAATTTCTAGATTTTGATCAGTTACTAGTGTTCCTTTCCAAGGGCCAGTAGTATAACATCCGTCTAAACCAACTGGATTTACAAAACCAATTCCATTTTCACGACAAACACGGTTATCATCTTCACCATAAGCTGGAGCTATATGAACAACACCAGTACCATCTTCAGCTGTTACATAATCATCGGCAATTACTTCATGACATTTTCCTTCTACTTTAACAAATGGCATTAATTGTTCATATTTGATACCTACTAAATCGGAACCTTTATATGTTTCTAAAACTTCATAATCATCACCTAATACCTTATTTGCTAGTGATTCTGCTAGAATAAATTTATATCCTTGAGATAAAACTTTTACATATGTTAAATTTGGATTAACACAGATTGCAACGTTTGCTAGTAAAGTCCAAGGTGTTGTTGTCCATGCTAGGAAATATTCATCGGCATCAACTCTTTTTAAAGGAACAATTACTGTGTTTACACTTGTTTCTTCATAGCCTTGAGATACTTCATTTTGAGATAATTCTGTTCCACATCTAGGACAATACCATAAGACTTTATTTCCATGATATAATAGTCCTTTTTTATCCATTTCTTTAATTATCCACCATTCGGATTCAATGTATTCATTTGAACATGTTACATATGGGTGCTTGCAATCAATAAATTGTCCCATTTTATCAGTGACAGCATTTATTTCATCTATATTTAAAGCAGTTGCTTTATTACATTCACGGCAGAAATTTTCAACGCCGAATGCTTCGATATCGGCTTTAGTTTTAAAACCTAATTTCTTTTCAACATTTACTTCAATTGGAAGTCCATGAGTATCAAGACCAATTTTTCTTAATACTCTTTCACCTTTCATTGTATGATATTTACAAAATGAATCTTTGATAGTTTTAGCAAGTACATGATGAATTCCTGGTTTAGCATTAGCATAAATAGGTCCATCATAGAATACCCATGTTTTACCGTTTTTACGGTTTTCAATTGTTTCATTTAAAATATCTTCTTTTTTCCATCCTTGTAAGATACTTTCTTCTACTTCTTCAACTTTTCTTTTGTCTAATTCTTTAAAGTTTTTCATTTTAAATCTCCCTCCTAAATAAAAAACGTCCATAATATAGGAACGAATTTATCCGTGGTACCATCCTATTTTATGAACGTATTCATACACTTTAAACTTTAACGCAGTTAACGTATTTAGCTTATCCCTAAATCGCATCAGAAGTGATCTATAAATATTATTTTTTCATTGCTCACACCAAAATACAATTTCTCTTTAAAAAATAATTATTTATCGTCTTCATCAATTGCTTTATAAGTTACATTATAATTTCTATTTTATTGTTTGTCAATTACTATTTCGAACATTGTGAATATCTCTATTTAAAATAAAATTAAATAATATTTATATTAATAATGTCATTATCTTCATTAAATTCTAGTTTAAATGTTTCACAATAATTTATGTTTCCTTCGAAAAGAAACTTATTATTAAAGAGGTATCTTATTTTATCATTAACAATTTCAGTTTTACACCATTTTTTCAATAAATATGAAATTGCGGTTCCATGGCTAACAATAGCTATTCTTTTCGAGCAAGAATTTTTTAAAATTTTCATAATAGCCATATACATTCTTTCTCTTACTTCTTTTTGACTTTCACCATTAGATAGTTTGTAATTTTCATCTAAAAATTGTTTACTTTCAAAATTTTCTGGAAGTTCATCCCATGAGTTAATACCATATTTTCTTTCAGCAAAATCACTGATAACGTTTATTTCTAAATTATTTTTTTTAGCTAAATATTTTGCTGTTTGAATAGTTCTTACATAATTAGAGGAATATAAGGCATAAATGTTTTCAAATTCTTTATCATTGAATTTTTCTTTTGCTATTTTTTCTCCTTCAATAGAAAGGCACTTCTTTTCATTTTGTAATTGTAAATCATCATTGCTTAAGACATTATTAACTTTTAATGTTTTTGAATGTCTAATCAAATAGATAGTAGTTACCATCACTTTTCCTCCTAATCAGACAATATTATTTTTAATACAGACATCATTAATTAACTTTTTCTTTATGTAAAATTTTTTTCTTGCTTACACTAATAAATGTTTTTAGCTTCTCTTAATAATTCTCTTTCTTTAATTGTTTGTCTTTTATCATAGTTATGTTTACCTTTAGCAACACCTAATTTAATTTTGGCTTTATTATTTTTAAAGTATAGTTCTAAAGGTACTAAGGTATAACCTTCTTTATTAGAATATTCTTCTAATCTTTTAATTTCTTTTTTATGTAAAAGAAGTTTTCTAGTTCTTCTTTCATCTTGATTATTGTATGAACCATTATCATATTTAGCTATAAACATGTTAATAATATAGATTTCATCTTTTTTAATTTTGGCATATGAATCTTTTAAGTTAGCAGAACCATTACGAACTGATTTTATTTCTGTACCAGTTAATACGATACCTGCTTCTATTTCTTTTTCAATATAATAATCAAAGTACGCTTTTTTGTTTTTCATTTTTCTTTTTGTCACCATCCAGTATTATGAAGTCAATTGTTTTTGCTTCTTTGCTTGCTGCAATACATTTTACTCTAACTTTATCGCCAAGTCTATAGGTTTTTTTAGTATTTTGACCAACTAGGGCAAATAATTCAGGTATGTAATTAAAATAATCTCCTTCTAAGGTGTTAGTATGAACTAATCCTTCAATCATATTTGGAAGCTCTACAAACATACCAAAACTTGTTACACCACTAATTTGGCCTTCAAATATTTCTCCAATATGACTTTCCATGTATTCTGCTTCTTTCATGTCATCAACTTCACGTTCAGCTTCAACAGCTGCTTGTTCACGTAAACTACAATTATTAGCGATATAATCTAAATTTGATTCCCAGTAGTTGATAACTTGATTGTTGATATTACCATTATATAGGTATTCTCTTAATAAACGATGAACCATTAAATCAGGATATCTTCTTATTGGACTAGTAAAGTGGGTATAACACGTGCTTCCTAGGCCAAAGTGTCCAATATTATCTTTTTGATAAACAGCTTTTTGCATGCTTCTTAATAAGATATTAGATAAAGTATCTATTTCTGGAACATCTTTTAATTGATTTAAGATTTTTTGCATAGTTATGGGTTTAATGTCATTAAATTTACCAACTAATTTGTATCCCATAGAACTAACTAGGTGAATGAATGAATCTATTTTTTCTTTTTTAGGTTCACCATGGACACGATAGATAAATGGTAAATCCATATTATAAATATGAGTTGCAACTGTTTCGTTAGCAGCAATCATGAAGTCTTCGATTAATTTTTCACCATCTTCACGATCATAAACTACAACATCAATACATTTTCCATCTTTATCACATATTATTTTAGGTTCATCTAAATCAAAGTCGATGTAGCCTCTTTTTTCTTTATGTTTTCTTAGAATATGGGCTAGTTCATTCATTCCTTTTAAAGTATCAGCAAATTTAACATATTCTGGATCAATTATATCTCTCATTAAAATATCATTAACTTTTTTATAGGTCATTTTTTTACTCGATTTAATATATGATGGGAATATATCATATTTAATAATGTTACCATTAGAATCAATATCCATTACACAAGACTGAGTAAGACGTACTACTCCTTCATTTAATGAACATATTCCGTTTGATAATACGTGAGGTAGCATTGGTATAACTGAGTACGCTAAATATGAACTTGTTCCTCTTGTAAAGGCATCTTTATCTAAAGGACTATCTTTAGTTACATAGTATGATACATCGGCAATATGAACTCCTAAAGTGTAAATTCCATCATGCTTACTGAAACTTATGGCATCATCAATATCTTTAGTATCATCACCATCAATTGTAAAAATCATTTCATTAGTTAAATCTTTACGACCTACTAAATCCTTTGGTTCTACTTCAGTTGGCAAGCTATTAGCCATATCCATGGCTTCTTTAGAAAATTCTTCATATATTTTATATTTATAAGCAATGGATGCAATATCGACACCTGGATCATCTTTATGGCCTAGTACTTTAACTATTTTACCAATGTAATAATTTTTTTTAGTTTCTTTTACTAAATTAACAACAACTTTAGTTCCTTCTACACATCCTGATAAAGTATTAGGATCTATTTCAACAGTTAATTTTTTCTTTTTTTCATCTAGTTCTAAGAAAGGTTTATTCTTTTTGAAAATAATTGTTCCAATAATATTTTTAGTATCACGTTCTAAGACACGAATTACTTTGCCTTCTTTTTTACCATTATAAAGTATAACTTCAACTAAGACGGTATCTCCATCAACAGCGTTATTTAAATTATGGTAATTAATGTATAAATCGTCACCTTCTAATAGAAGAAAACCATTTCCCATTTTATTAATGCTTATTTTACCTGCTTTAACTCCGGGATTATTATCATATAAAATATATTTATCTTTTTTAGTTTTATAAATAACGTATTCTTTAACTAATTCTTCGAGGGTAAGCTCTAATTCTTTTAATTCTTCAGGACTTTCTAAACCTAATAGATCATTAATTTCTAATAAACTTAAAGCATCATATTTACTTTTTAATTTTTTAATTATTTCTTCTTTCATAATTTTTTCTCCTATTTATTCTTTATAAATATATCATAAATTTAGCAATAATAAAAGAGCACCTGTCAAATGGGTACCCTTAATAATTATATCATGTATATTACAAATGATAGGACAAAGAAGGCCATTCCTAGTACGAATGTGATTCGACTAATTAGAAGTTCAGCTCCTCTTTCTTTTTGATTAGAAAATAATTCACTATTTCCACCTGTAATTATTTGACTAGCATCTGATGCTTTATTGCTTTGTAATAAGACAATTGCGATAAGTAATATTGATATAATTAATAACGCTGTTTCCATATATTTCTCCTTGTCAGTTAATAATTTATCATAAATGTATATTTTTTGCAAGTTAGTTAACTGCTTATTTTTAATGATAAATTAGAAATTTAAATAAATTAAAAACACCTAATATTTATTAGATGCTTAAAATTTTAATTTATTCACTAACTGTAACAGTCGATGTAACAATTAAATGGCCTTTAAAACTAAGGACTTTTCCATCAAACTTGTTTGAATTTGTACTTTAGCTATATTGTTTTTAAATGTTATACTTAATTAATAGTAAAATGGTCCTGCAGATTTTGATTCTAATTTTAGAGCAATAGGACCTGATGTTTTAGTTAATGTTGTAGTATCTAGTAAAGTGTTTGAACATCCTGTTCCTAGTGTGATTACTGTTATAACTAAAATTAAAGCTTTTATTATAACACTATTATATTTCAATTAAATTTATTTTATTAAATTAAACATTTGCCTTTGATGATGATGATATTGTCACTCTGCCTGTAAATTTTAATACGGCTCCATCTGTTCCTGTTTGGCTTTGTGCTAATGAGGTATTGTTCGGAAATGCCATGACTAAAGCATAGTATTTTGTTCCTGATGTATGGTTGGTAATTGTTGATACTGATTTTGTTCCAGTTTGAATATCTAACGTTTTTGCTGCAGTTATTGCTGTAGAACAAGTAGTATCTGTAGAACTAGTACATGAATTTAACGCATATGTTAGATATGATGTGCCAGCTTTTGTTGATGTATTGTTGGTATCCGCAGCCGATATAAAAAAGTTACTACTAGAAACCACTAAATTTATATTGTAAGTAATGCCCTTGCCTGCACCATTGGTTGCAGTTACGTTAAAAAACTTTTTTGAACTCCATCCTGGAATAATATTTGTTGCGTTTATTGTCTGTGAACCTGCTTCATAAGTTAACTTATACTGTGCTCCTCCAACATTTATAGTTGTACCTGTTTCATTTCCAGACACTGCTATTTGAAAGTAAGCATATGTTGCGCCAGTTCCTAATGCAATGACTGTAATCACCAGTATAAGTGCCTTTATTATAATATTGTTATCTTTCATTTAAACTTTCCTTCCTTTTAGCTTATTTTTTGAGTATTTTCAGTCATTTTGCTTTTAATATAATCATACTCTTATCTATTATACTCTTTTTTGATTGTACTATTTTGTAAATACTTTGTCAATTATCAACTCATATATTTCATTTGAATTATTAGATATCCCAAGTTTTATTTTCAAATTGTTCTTCTATTCTAAGTAACTGATTATATTTTGCGATTCTTTCACCTCTTGATAAAGATCCAGTCTTAATATAGCCTAGGTTTAATCCTACTGCTAAGTCAGATATAAATGTATCTTCGGTTTCTCCACTACGATGAGAAATAATTGTTTTAAAATTATGATCTTTAGCTAGTTTAATAGTTAGAAGCATTTCTGAAATTGTTCCTATTTGGTTAGCTTTAAGTAAGATTGAATTGTTATAATTTTCTTCTATTCCTTGTTTTAGATAAGTTATATTGGTAACAAAGTAGTCATCACCGACTAACATTATTTTTTCTCCTATTTCTTTTGTTAAGATTTTAATTGTTTCAATGTCATTTTCTGATGCGGCATCTTCAATACTTATAATGGGATATTTTTTAATTAAATCTTTATAAAATTCAATTAATTCTTCTTTGGTTATTTTTTGTTTATTAATTGTATACATATTACCATCATAAAATTCCGTTGCAGCAGCATCTAAGGCGATGAATACATTAGTTCCAGGAATATATCCTGCTTCTTTCACGGCTTTAACTATGTAATCTAGGGCATCTTCTATTTTATCTAGGTTTGGTGCGAATCCGCCTTCATCTCCAACAGCAGTTGAAAAGCCATCATTTTTTAGTAGTTCTTTTAACTTATGAAATATTTCAGAACCACATCTTAATCTTTCTTTGAATGTTTCTTGTTTTGGAACAATCATGAATTCTTGAATTTCTAGACCACTTGATGCATGAACTCCACCGTTTATAATATTCATCATTGGATATGGCATAGTATATGGTCCTGCAAATAATTCGTAAAGATTTTTATGTTTAATTTTAGCCATTGCTTTCATAACACATAGTGATACGCTTAAAATAGCGTTAGCACCTAAATTAGATTTATTTTTAGTACCATCTAATTTAATTAATAATTTATCTATTTCTTGTTGATTTAGTTCTTGTCCAATTAGTGCATCTCTTATAATAGTATTGACGTTATTAACTGCTTTTAGAACACCTTTACCATTATATCTTGATTTATCATTATCTCTTAATTCTAAAGCTTCATTAGAGCCTGTTGATGCACCAGATGGGACACTTGCTCTTACAAAGGTTCCATCTTCTAAATACATATCCGTTTCTACAGTTGGATTTCCTCTACTATCTAATATTTCTCTTGATTTTAAATCTATTATTTTCATAATTTCTCCTTTATCTTTATTTAATTATAGTATTTTAGAATAAATGGTGCAATTATTTTGCATGAGATTGGTGTAAAGTTGATGATGGTTATATCTGACTAATTTAAAACGAATATATTGACTAATTTAAAATCAAGTGTAAAAACATAAAGACTTTTAATTAAAAATTTGTTAAAATATTGTAGTAGAGGTGTTCTTATATGAGAATAGTTAATTTAAATACAAATGAATTTACTGAATTTGTTAATAATCATGCACTTAGGAATTATTGTCAAACTATAGAATACGCTAAAGTCATGAGTGATATGGGTTATACTTATGATTTAATTGGATATAAAGATGATAGTAATAATTTGGTTGGTGCTTCTTTAATTTTAAAGAAAAGAATTGGAACATTTGCTAAATATGTTTATGCACCTAAGGGAGTTTTAGTTGATTATTATAAAACTGAAATACTAAAGATGTTTATTAAAGATTTAAATGCGCATTATCGAAGAAAAGGATATTCTTTTATGAAAATTAATCCCGAAATTATTATTGGTGAAATAAATAAAAAAAATAATTATTCTTCTAATTATAATCAAAATGTTAGTATTATTGGTGAACTTAAGAATATGGGTTTTAAAAGAAGAAGAGAGATATATCCTTTAGATTTTATGTTTCCAAGGATTAATCCATATATTAATTTAAAGAAGTATGTAGAAAATGAAGAAATTAAAGAAATAATGAGTATTGCTAATGAGAATGGATTAAATATTGAGGTAATGAATAAGAAAGATCTTGATATTTTATTTGATATTGCTAGTAAAGATACTTATCAGAGTATTTCTTATTATAAGAGTATTCTTAATCATTTTGATTCGGCAGAATTAATACTTGTTAAGGCTAATTATGAACAATGTTTAATTAATGCAAGAGAAAGATATAATAAGGAACTTGAAAATAATAATTATTATAATGAATTAATTCAAACTGATAATAGTAATGAGACTGTTAATAAGAAAATGCAAAGTGATAAGGATTTATTAAAATATAAAAATCAGGTAGTTGATGCAACGGCTGGACTTAAATATAATAAGTTTAAGTATGTTGGTGGTGTTGTTCTTGTAAAATATCAAAATAGGGTTAGTATTGTTTTAGAAGATTATGATAATGATAATGTTTATGCGCAGTATTATTTGTATAATTATTTGATAAATACTTTTAAGAATAGTTATGATTTTATTGAATTAAATGGGTTATCAAGTGATTTTAGTGATCAGTATAAGTATTTTGATTTTAATAAGGCTAAACTAGATTTTGATCCTGTTATTTATGAGTTTATTGGAGAATTTGATATTGTGCTTAATGAGTTATTGTTTAAGAAGATTCAGTCTAAAGGATTACTTAGTAAGGAATTTTTACCTTCTCATAAGTTTGATTAAAATTAAAGAGATTCGTTTTAGAATCTCTTTTTGTATTAGTAATTTTCAGCTTTTAATTCCATGTAACTTTGAGGATGGTTGCAAACTGGACATACTTCTGGGGCTTTTGTTCCATAGGTAATATGGCCACAGTTACGACAAATCCATACTTTTTCTTCTCCTCTTTGGAAGACTAGATTATCGTTAATGTTTCCTACTAATTTTAAATATCTTTCTTCATGATGTTTTTCAATTTCGCCTACTTTTTCAAATAAAGTAGCTATTTTGTCAAAGCCTTCTTCTCTAGCGATTTCAGCAAATTGTTTGTACATTTCGGTCCATTCATAGTTTTCACCATTAGCGGCATCTTGTAAGTTCTCTAAAGTTGTTGGAACTTTACCACCATGAAGTTCTTTAAACCACATTTTAGCATGTTCTTTTTCATTATTTGCTGTTTCTTCAAAGATTGAGGCAATTTGTTCATAGCCATCTTTTCTTGCTTGGGATGCGTAGAATGTATATTTATTACGTGCCTGGCTTTCTCCGGCAAAAGCAGCTAATAAGTTAGCTTCTGTTCTACTTCCTTTTAATTCCATTTTAATTCCTTCTTTCCTTGTTGATTATAACATTTTTTAATATTTGAAATCAAGCGAACATATAATTTATTATGAATAATAAGGAAGAGGAAGCAGCTTCTAGGGCTGATACTTTAGCGGCATTAATTATAGGTTATGCTCTTACGTATCCTTTTAATAGTTATGTACAAAATGCGATTGGAAACTGGTTTATGTTACTAGGGCAAGTTTTAGAAACTAATGCTACGTTTTTACAGTTATACCAAAGTAATAATAACACTAATAAGAAAAGTAGTAATAAGAGCATGAAATATGATCTTGATTTAGAACAAATAAAAGAAGCCATAAATATAATGAAGGAAGAAATTGATAAGTTAATTGAAGCAAATAAATAGTTTTATGTTTTTTTGCAGGAAAACATAGTCTGGAAAATTGAATATAAAAAAAGCAGAATCTAAATTAAATTCTACTTAATTATTATCTACTTACTCTAAAACGTTCTTTTGGGTCTAATATCTTTTTACGTAATCTGATAACTGCAGGAGTTATTTCAACGTATTCATCATCAGCAATAAATTCTAGTGATTCTTCTAAACTAAATGTTTTTGGTGTAATTAAGTTAATTGCTTCGTCACTTGATTTACTTCTGGTATTAGACATTTCTTTATTTTTACATGGGTTAACATTTAGGTCATTATCTCTGTTATTAATACCAACTATCATACCAACATATACATCAGTTGCTGGTCCAATAATTAAAGTTCCTCTTTCTTGTAAGTTAAATAGAGAATAACCTAAACTCTTACCTGTTTCCATAGACACTAATACGCCATTTTTTCTTGAGGCAATAGGTCCAGCATATGGTTTATAATCACTAAATGATCTAACCATAATTCCTTCTCCTTTAGTATCAGTTATGAAAGCACTACGATAACCAAGTAATCCTCTTGTTGGAGCTTCAAATTCTAAATGAGTATAGTTTTCTTCATTTTCCATTTTAAGAAGCATACCTTTTCTTTCTTGTAAGGCATTAATTACAGTACTTGCATAATCATTAGGAACATTTACAATAACTGTTTCAAATGGTTCACATTTTTTACCATCTATTTCTTTAAATAAAACTTCTGGTTTTGATACACATAATTCGTATCCTTCTCTTCTCATGTTTTCTAAAAGAATTGATAAATGTAGTTCGCCTCTACCACTTACTTTAAATCCATCTGATGATGGTAATTCTTCTACTTCTAAACCAACGTTAGTTTCTAATTCTCTTTCTAATCTTTCTTTAATATGTCTAGTTGTTAAAAATTTACCACTTTGGCCTGCAAATGGGCCATTATTTACTAAGAAATTCATTGATAGAGTTGGTTTTTCTATTTCAATTGGAGGTAATGGATCAATGCAGTTAAGTTCATTAATTGTATCTCCAATAGAGATATGTGAACATCCAGCAATAGTTACGATATCGCCGTAATAAGCTTCTTGTTTTTCAACTTTTTTTATTCCTTCATTAACAAATAATTTAGTTATTTTAAAGTTTGTAATTGTTCCGTCATTTTTAACTAATGATACTGTTTCGCCTGATTTTACTACACCTTTAGTAATACGACCAATACCTAATCTTCCAATATATTCATCATAACCTAAATTAGAAATTTGTAATTGTAATTTATCGTCTACGCTTCCTTCATAAGGTTTGCATTGTTTTAAAATTGTTTCTAATAATGGTTCAATTGTAGTATTATCATCGTCTAAAGAATATTTAGCAATTCCATCTCTAGCAACTCCGTAAATAATTGGGAAATCTAATTGTTCGTCAGTAGCGTTAAGTTCACAGAATAAATCAAATGTCATATTAACTACTTCTTCAGGTCTAGCGTCTTTTTTGTCAATTTTGTTAATAAATAAGATAGGTCTTAGATTATGTTCTAATGCCTTTTTAAGAACGAATCTTGTTTGAGGCATTGGTCCTTCTGCTGAATCTACTAAAAGAATAACTGTATCTACTGTTTTAATTACACGTTCAACTTCTGATGAAAAGTCAGCATGTCCTGGTGTATCAACTATATTTATTTTATAGTCTTTATATCTTATTGAACAGTTCTTAGAATATATTGTAATTCCTCTTTCTCTTTCAATATCGTTACTATCCATAACACAGTCTACAATTTGATCTCTTTCTCCGAATGCACCATTTTGTTCAAGTAAAGCATCTACTAAAGTACTTTTACCAGCATCTACATGGGCTACAACGGCTATATTAATTATTTTATCCATAATCTTTCCCTCTTTCAAACATAGTTCATACTACTACAAAAATGGGGTAAAAGTCAAGAAAAATCGTACATTTGATGACTATTTGGGCTTATTTTAGACTTTTATATTGTCCTTATTTTATGTTATACTCTTTTTAGGAGGTTTTTATGAAGAAAATTAATATTAAAAATATATGGAAAAATTATAAAAATTTGTTGTTAACGTTTATATGTGCTCTTAGCGTTATAATTATCTTATATGTGATTAATGAGGTTGCTCCATTTGGAAAATACTCAATGTTAGCAGTTGATTTTTATCATCAATATGGTCCAATGATGGGAGAATTCTTTGATAGAGTTAAAAATAGTAGTAATTTTATCTATTCTTTTAATATGGGAATGGGACTTCCTTTTTTTAGAAATTATTTTAATTATATGAGTAGTTTTTTTAATATTATATTATTTCTTGTAAAGAGAGAAAATTTATTAGCATCTTATTCAGTTATAATTGGTCTTAAAGCGGTTGTATCAGCAGTTGCTATGAATATATTTCTTAATTATAAATTTAAAAAGAAAAGTTATATTCATTCAATAATTGCAATTATTTATGCTTTTAATAATTATTTTACAGCTTATTACTGGAATATTATGTGGCTTGATGGGTTGGTACTACTTCCAATAGTTGTTATGGGAATTGAAAAACTTATTGATGATGATAAATATTGTCTTTATATTTTTAGTTTAGCATGCATGTTATTTAGTAATTATTTTATTGGTTTTATGCTATGTATATTTAGTGTAATTTATTTTTTAGTATATTTATTCATTATTAATGATAAGTTAAAAATAAAAGTATATTTAGAAAAGTGTTTAAAGTTTAGTGTTTGTTCATTGCTGGCCGGAGGATTATGTGCTTTTGCTTTAATACCAATGTTTAAATCTTTATCTGGAATAAGTGCAACTAGTGATGTATGGCCAAGTAGTCAATATTATGGTTTTACTTTAATAGAGTTTATTTATAATCATTTAAGTGGGGTGCCAACTACTGTATTTAAAAGTGATGCTATAAATGCTCCAAATATATCTAGTAGTATTATCGTGATTCCGTTATTTATATTATTCTTACTTAATAAAGATATTAAGTTAAGAGTTAAAATTGGTTATAGTTTGATGCTTGGAATAATGATTTTAAGTTTCTTTTGGGCTCCTTTAGACTTTATATGGCATGCTTTTCATGTGCCAAATGATTTGCCTTATAGATATTCTTTTATTTATCCGTTTATATTTTTGATAATTAGTACATATGCTATTCATAAGATAGATAAAGTTAAGGAATATATTGTAATAATTATTTTTGTACTTACTTTGTTATTTGCTGGTTCAGTTTATATTGTTAAGGATTTTAATATTTTAGATACAACTATTATTTTTAATTTTATAATTGTTATTTTATGGTTTTTACTTTATGTTATTTATAAGTTCTTTAATGAAAAAAGCAAGTTTATACCTATTATTGGAATATTAACAGTTTGTTTAGAGGCAATTATTAGCATTAATGGTTGTTGGAATATAGATCAAGATTTAGAGGGATTTTACTCTGATTATAATATAATAGAGAGTGATTTAAGTTATGTTAAAAATAATGATGATGATTTATTTTATAGAATTGAAAAGAAGGATATGAAAACTTTTAATGATCCTTCATGGTATGGTTATTATGGTATAACTGCTTTTAGTTCAATGGAATATGAAAATTTAGCGGTTCTTGAACATAGTCTTGGAATGCCTGGAAATCAGATTAATAGTTTTTCATTAGGTGATAATACGCCAATATATAATATTATGTTTAATTTAAAATATATTGTTGGTGACATGAGTGATAATAAGAACTATGATTTATATTTTACAGATGCAATTAATGATAATTATGTTTATCGGTCTAAATATTATGCTGGTTTAATGTATAAAGTTAATAAAGATATAGTAAATTGGGATTTTTTTAGTGATAATCCTTTTGAAAATCAAAACAGTTTTATAAAGCAGGCATATGGAATTAATGATATATTGGTTAAGAATAAAATTAATAATGATTCAATTGTAAAATTTGATAATGAAGTTATACATAAATATAAATTAAATAAAAAGGAAGGATATATTTATTTAAGTAATAATATAAACTCAATTATTATTGATAAGGTTTTATATATTAGAGAAGGATATAGTTCAAATTTTGATTCTTCTTTTGATTATAATGTAACTGAAACTTTTAGTGAGAATAAAATTATTCATTTTACAAATTGTGATACAATTTATGTTTCATATAATAATGAAATAGAAAGTTATGCTTATATTTATTATTTGGATAATAACAAATTAGAAAAGATAAATAAATTAGTTAGTGATAATAAGGTGATTCTAACTAATTTTGAGGAAAATAAAATTAATGGAAAAATTTTTGGTAATGAAGGAACAATTTATACTTCTATACCTTACGATGAAGGATGGAATGTGTACGTTGATGGTGTTAGAACTGATACGTTTCTAATTGGTAATTCTTTGCTTGGATTCGATATTAATGATGGTGAGCATGAAATTACTTTAGTGTATAAAATTCCTTATTTTAAAACAGGTATGGGAATATCTATTGGATCTTTATCAATAATTATTGGATATGCAATTTTAAAAAAGAAAAAATTGATTAGGTAGTTAATCAATTTTTTTGTTTACAAATATTTTATCTATATTTTTAGTAGGTAACATGATTTTAATGTGATTAATATTTTTAATGTCATATTTTAGAGTTCTATATTTTAACTTTTCTCCATCAATACACCAACCATGTTTAGGGTAATCATCAAACTCTAATTCTAGGTGATTGGTTTTATAAAACTCAACTCCTGATACTTTAGATGCATCCATTGTCATAAGTAGTGAAAATGTTTTAATTATATCGATACGTCGATTGAAGTTACATAGTAAGACTTCAAATTGGTCATCATCTAATTTAACGTTACGATAAAAGTTATTTATTCCAGCGATTCGATTGGCATTAGATATTAATATAAATGAATAATATCCTGTTTTAGTTATTCCATTAACGTTATATTTTATTTTATATAATTTGGTAGGACTAAAGTAGTCTTTTATTCCTTCAATTAGATAGGCAATATAGCCATATTTTTTCTTTAATTTACGAGGTGTCTGATAAGGAACTTGCATAAATTTGCCAAAACCCGCAACATATACAAATGGTTGATTATTTATTAGGCAAATATCCATTTCTTTAATGCAACCTTTAAGTAAAAGTTTCAAATTATTTTTAATATCTTTACCATAGCCAAACATAACGCCTATGTCGTTGGTGGTTCCTACAGGAAGATGTGAGACAATTAATGGCTCCTTTCGTTCTAAATTACCAGTTATAATTTCATTAAAGGTACCATCTCCACCCATACTTATGACTAAATCTACTTTTTCTAAATGAGATATAATTTCTTTAGCGTGGCCTTGATAACATGTAGCAATAAATTTGGGATTATAATCATTCTTTAAAAGAATATCTTTATATTCTTTTAAGTATTTGGCTTTAAACACGTGACCGCTATTGGGGTTATAAATTAATACGCATGTTTTCATGAATGTTCCTCTTTCTTTTAATATATATTATATTTTAACATAAATACTTATGTTTTTAGTGAATTTTTGAAATAGATTAACTAATTTTAAAAATTTAACATTTTAATATCAATTTATGTATAATAGATGCATTTTTTATATGACTTTAATATTCTTTAAATTAAAACATTTTTTTGCATATATAATAAAATTTATAGTATTCACTTTTCTTTTATTTTATGTCTAAAAGCAGTATATTTAATTCATATCATACATATATGTATTTAAATAAGCTCTTTTTTTAAAATAATCGGAATAATTTTTTCTATATTTTTGTAAGAATTTAATTACATTATACATTTTTCTCCCATAAAAGTCATATTGTCATAAATATTTTGATTTAATAAATATATATTACGTAATTGGTCAAATTTGCCAAATAAATTGATAAAATATTTAAAAAATGTATAATAATTGCTAGAAGGCAAATCAGTATATTGTGCTTTCGAGTGAGGGAGGAAAATGTTATGAAATTTGCTTGTCACGTTGATCAAAACTGCTAATTGATTTTGATTACAGTATAAAGTTCAACGTGTTGAACTCTGTTATTTTTGGAGGTTATATGTTAATAATTAATAAAAACAACCCCATTTTATATAGATAATATTAACAAAATTATCAGAATGGGAAATTTTACTGATACTGGAAAAGAAATTGAATACGACGATGAGGGTATTTTAAGCATATTCAATAATATACAAAAGCCAACATTAATAAATGATTTAATTAATAAAGTTAATGAGGAAACCAGTATTAACAAGGAAGAAATTAAATCGGCAATAAATTATTTAGTAAGTGAAAAATTTATTATAGAATTCGAAAAATATCAAAGAATGATTAATGATACAAAATATAATAGACAAAATTTGTTCTTTAGTATATTTAATGATGATTATAAAATATTTTAATTCTTGGATTAGGCGGTATTGGAGCCAATGTGGCAATAGTTTTAGAAAGAGCAAGATTTAATAATTTTACCTTTTCCATATAGTTGTAATGATGTAGGAAAATTAAAGACAGAAATAATGAAAGAAGAGTTAAAAAATAGTAATGTTAAATGCATAAATTTAAAAATAATTAAAGAAGAAGATATTGCAAACGAAATTAAACTAGCAGATTTTGTATTATGCACCGTTGATAAACCTCAAAGAATAATAATAAGATTAATAAATAAATTATGTGTTAAAAATGATAAGCCAGTATTATTTTGTGGCTTTTCGGAATACGTAGCTATGATTGGACCTTTTGTTGAGCCTAGAGCAACTGCATGTTTGAGTTGTATTGAAAAACAAATTTTCGAAACACCTTTAAATAATGTTGAACCAGTCCCTTCATTTGGGCCTCTGTGTTTATTAATCTCTAGTTTAGTGAGTAATGAAATTATTAATTATTTTGCAAAATATAAGGAAACAAGTTTAGTCGGTAAGACTTTAATGTTTAATTTATTAACATATCAAACAGAAATTATAAATTGGAAAAGGAATTCTAAATGTAAGGAGTGTGGAACAAATGCAAGTAAATAATTTAAAAATTGGATTTAATAACAATGAAATATTAAAAAATATTAGTTTTCATTTAGTACAAGGTGAAAAAGTTGGATTAGTAGGACCAAATGGTAGTGGAAAATCAACTCTTCTTAAAGTTCTTGCAAATGAATTACAATTAGATTCTGGAAAAGTAAAATTAGAAAACGAAACCATAGCATATTTAAAGCAAGAAATATCTCACGAATTTGATGATTATTCAATAGTGGATTATATTAAAAATCAAACAGGTATTGGAAAATTAGAAATTAGACTTCATGAACTTGAAGATAATTTAACTGAAAATAATTTGATTGAATATAGTGATGTATTAGATAATTTTTTATCGCTTGATGGTTATTCATTTGAAAATAATTTACAAAATATAATAAATGGATTACATTTAAATAAAAGTTTAGATAGTAAAATTTATACACTTTCAGGTGGTGAAAAAATAAAGGTTTTATTATGTGCTATGATTCTTAGTAATGGTAATGTTTTATTATTAGATGAACCAACAAATAATTTAGATATCGAAGCAATTAACTGGTTAGAAAATTATCTTCTTAATCTAAAAAAAAGTATTATAATGGTTTCACATGATGAAATATTTTTAAATAATATTGTAAATAAAATATTTGAAATTTCTGATGGCAAGTTAAATGAATATAATTTAAGTTATGATGAGTATTTAAAGCAAAAAGATCTTGAATATCAAAAAGAAAAATTAAATTACTTAAATGCTATGGAAGAACAAAAGAAAATAAAGGCTAGGTTACAAAAGGCAAAAGATTGGTCAAATAAAGGAACATCATCTAAAGCACACAATGATAATGATAAAATTGCTAACAATTTTGCCAAAGAAAGAACTCGTTCTTCTGAAGTCTCTAAGTTGTCAAAATCATTAGAAGAGATAGATATTCCTACATTTCAAGAAAGAAAAAAAATTAATTTTTTCTTAGACTTAGATAATGAAAAAGGAAACAAGAATATTTATATAGATAATTTAATATGTGGATATGATGCATTTCAAACTCTTCCTATCAATTTAAGCATAAATTTTGGAAGTAAAATTAATATTACAGGACCGAATGGCAGTGGTTAAACAACATTTATTAAAACAATACTTGGTTTGATTAAACCTATTGAAGGAAAAGTTATAATTGGCAATGATGTTAAAATAGGATATATATCACAAGACACTATTATAGATAATAAAAATATTAGTGTATACGAATTTATAACATCAGATTTAGATGAAATAGATTCTTCATTAGTTTTTACCTTGCTTAGTAATTTTGGTTTCAATTACAATGATAAAGATAAAAAATATTTTAAGTTATCTCCTGGACAAAGAACAAGAGTGAACTTAGTTAAAATTGCTTTTAATAAAATAAACGTTCTTGTTTTAGATGAAATTACTAATCATTTAGATAAGGAAGCATTAGATTTAATTTATGAACTTGTAAAATCATATCCAGGAACAATAATTAGTATTTCACATAATAGAAAATATAATGAAATTTTAAATGCTGATTATTCTTTGGATATTTCAACTGGAAATGTGGCATTTTTACAAAAAAAGTAAAAAAGTTATATATAAATAAAAAAGTAGATTTTTGATTAAATTATTCTAACTTTTCTCTAATCCGTTTTTGAAGTATTATTTTGAACTTATTGCTATTTGCTTCATTTTTAAGTGTCGAATTCGACGCTTTTAAATTTTCATTATGAATAATTTCCTATATGCCTAGATAAGAAATAGCATCTTTGTTTCTCATTCTGTTTTGAATAGGATATCTTGGATCATCTTAATCAGCATATCTTGCTAAATCTGCTTAAGAAATAAATTTTTTATCATTAATTCTTAATACATTAATTTTTTATTCCTTAACAATCATTTCATTTTAATACCATCTTTATTCATAAATCATTATTTTTCTGTAATTGAACAAAGTTTTTTAAATACTGTTTTACTTATAATACTAATTATATTAATAACAAAAAATATCAATTTCATTTTTTTGAAATTGATATTTTTCTATATTAAGCTCAAACGTTAAAGGTCAAGCAATTTTTTATAATGGAGGGGCCTACCAGATTTGAACTGGTGCTCAGGGAGTTGCAGTCCCTTGCCTTACCACTTGGCTAAAGCCCCATCTAATACAATATATGCAATATTTGTCATTGCAAGAATATTGTATTATATATTTTTTTTAAAGTCAACATAAAATGGACTAGTTAAAGTCATACGAATACTCATTTTCCCTAGTTTTAATTACATATCTTTTAGATATTGATTTATCTTTAATATTGTTAGGAATATCAAAAAAGATTTTATTTTCTAAATTCGAATATGTTTTGCCATAAATAGTTGATGTTCTTTCATTATTGTTAATATTATAATTTATTTTAGAAAATTTATTAATAATTGACTGAATATCATTATTAGTACTTCTAGCTAGAAGAGATGATTCATCGATATTTAATTCATAATCGACAATTAATAAATCATATTGATTACGGTTATCAGGAATAATTATATCAGTTAAGGTTTGGCAATTATTTTCGTCTAAACATTTTTGATAAGTATATTCATATCTTTCTTTTATTTCGATATTATTAATCTTTATGGTTGTATTACCATATAATGTTTTTCCAAGATAGTTTAATGTATTTAATGATGATGTTTGAGGCGTAATATCTTTATCTAAATTATTAGCATTAAATTTATATTCACGATAAATATTATTTGTTACGCCATTTTTATATTCGTATCCTTTATATACCATTAGTTTTAAATTGTTTACTTTAGCACTAGTGGGCAATTCATATATAAATAATAAATTTGTGGGTTTATTAGGAATTAAATCACCATTATATACCGTTCCTAAATCGGAAAAACTATTTGAAAGGCTTGATTTATATACTGATTCTTTATTGCCGTTATAAATTATGTACATTTCCTCTGGTTTTAAAATATTTTTACCTTTGTTTGTTAAAGTCATATCTAATATGATATATTTATTAGTATTACTTATTTGTTTACTTTTATAGTCATAAGACGTTACATAGGCATTATTTAATTTATAGATAAACTTATCAGCTGTTAAAGAACTTCCAACGTGATATTTATGAATTGAAATAGATGTATTAATAAAAATTGTCACTAAAATAATTGAAATAATTGAGCCTCCTACTATATTAATTAAGAATTTATTTTCTTTATAATAAATAACTATTTCACGATATAATCTATGAATTTTTCTTTTTATTAAATAATTATCCTTACCAAACTCAAACTCAAATTCTTCATTATCTTCTGCTTTTATTTCAAGTTCTTGCATATCTTTACTAAAATTGAATTTTTTAATGTTAAATCCAATACCTCTTACTAAATACATAAATAAGAAATAATAATGGGGTAAATTTAAAAGAAAGTATATATCTTGATAAAACCTACTAACCCTTTGGGTTAATGTTGCCTCATATAGAGTATTTATTTTATTATAAATAAATAACATTGAAATTAGCAAAACAATATAATAAATTATAGAAAATATATATAATTTAGATGGTTTTTTCTTTTTTTCCATTAAGTAAAACATTATACTTAGAAATCCGATTAAAAAGATTATGGCTACAAACACGAATGTTGGTAAATAATCTTTGGCAATATTGTAATCATAAAAATTATTTGATGAATAATTTTTAAAGAATTTATATATTTTAACATAATAGTTATTAATAAAAAGCGCTAATAAAAAGATAATTATGTGTATTATTTTAAAATTTTTTATTAAAAATGCATATGGTTTTTTTAAAATCATTATTTATGCCCCTTATCTTAAATAGATTATATCATGCAAAAAAAATAAAATAAACTATTCGCTTATTTTATTAACTATTAATTGTCCTTCTTGTAAATAAATTGTTTCATTATTTCTTAGAATATTTGATACACTTGTATTAAATGTATTTGCTACTAAGTTTAAGGTATCTCCTGCTTTAGTTACGTAATACGAATATCCTTCTTTAGGAACCATTATAGTTTCATTTGGATAAATATAATCATTTAGGTTTAAACCATTAAGTATTGCAATTAAAGCAGGATTTACGTTGTAACTTTTACCTATTTGATATAAGTTATCTCCTTTTTTAATTTTATAGTAATCAAAGTATTTATTGGCATCTTGATTTACATTATACATATCAATCATTTTTTCATCCCCTAATATAGGGTATTCTTAAAATAATTATTTGTTAAAGATAAATATTTGATTATGATAATTATATTTCCATTCTTTATATTTAAGTAGTTGTTCTTCTCCAGTAGCTTCATTATATTTGTACAAAGTATCATCTACTAAATAATAAACTGTATCATTAATTATTCTTACTATTTCAGTTATTTTTTGATTGCTTACTTTTACTTTGTATCTATCAACACTTTTATATAAGTAATTATCTTTCAAGGTATAATTATTGTTAATTTCGCTAACAAATATTTCTTCATTTTTAACTAATGTATCAACTTTTACATGTTCTAATTTATTACCATTTAGAAATAATCCATAATTATCTTTTTCATTTAGATGTTTAATTGTTTTCTTTTTTAAATTCAATTCATATTCATTTTTATTTTTTAGATCTAAAAAGTACAATTTATTTTTAAATGTTCCTAAATATAATAAATTATAAGATATTTCATAATTAAAGGTTATATTTGATAAATTATTCTTTTCGGTGTCATATATGTATATTTTTTTAAAGTAATATGATGAGTCATAGTCTGGAATAATTAGGTAGCGATCATTTTGATAGGTTGATTGATTATTATATTTTTCCTCTTTTAAAATATTAATTTTTTCATTATTATTAGATATCTTTAAATAACCATTATAATTCCAAATAAGATATGTTTCATCGGTATTATAAATCTTAATGTTTTCATAGGTTGTTTCTTTGATTGGTTTAATTATTTTCTCATAGTTTTCACTATAAAGTTTATCATTAATAAGTCGATAATCTTTTAGGCCCGATGAATCGCTACAAATAATTTTATTATTATCTAAGTAGTCAATATTTAAACATGTATCTTTTTCATCGGATGCTATTTTAATATTTTCAATTAATTTTCTTTTTTTGAAATATTTGGAATTTAATATTAGAGGGTAATCGGTATTTTCATAGGTTAAAATAAAAGTATATTGTTTAGTATGTTTATCATATTTTTCATTTATTTTTACTTTATTAATAATGTAATCTATTTCATAGTTTTTTGGTATGTTTAGTACGATGATATAAATAATTATTAATAGAAATATTATAAACATAAATTTGACGTTTTTATTAATCTTTTTCATACTTCTCCATTTTTGAAAAAAAGAATTCTTATTTGAACTCTTTATTTTCTGCTTTTTTGTAATATTTTGTTTTTGCTTCCATCATGTAGGATGTGATTTCTTTTTGAATTTCAGGTAACGCTTGTTTTGATAGATTAGAAAAATAAATAGTTTCTTTCATTGTATCAATAGTTATCATTCCCCAAATAATTCCAGCATGTATTTGCATATCATTATATAAGTCTGGTGTAATTGAGTTTAATTCATATCCTACTAAAACATAATCCTGCGCAATTATTAGTCTTTTATTGGTAATAGCAAGTACAGCTGTATCAAATATACTTCCATGTGATGTATTGTTTTGAGCAGCAAAAGCATAATTTACAACTTCATCGGGATATAAATTTTCGTCAACTAATTTTGCATGTTTTTTGATTCTCCAACATATTGTGCCAGGATATTTATTTTTAAATTTTTTTACAATTTCATAAGTAGACGCCATTTATATTCTCCTTTACTTCATCATTCCAACTGATTTTAATTTAGTTTCTAATTTATCTTTGTTAACATATCCAGAAATACATCCTACTACTTTACCATTTTTAAAATATAGTGTTAAAGGTGTTCCAAAACCTGATGATAATGGAGTTTCTTCTTTTGATGATGTACATTCTGCCGGAATGTTTATACCTGAATTTAATATTTTACTATATTCATCACTATTAAAGCTGTCTGAATCATAGTAGTAAATATCTAAATTATTTTCAGCAGCAACTTCGTTATATACTGGTTTAAAGATATTACAGTAATAACATGTGTTACGTCCAAAAACATGCATAGTTACTTTTTTGCTCTTATAAATATTCATGAATTCTTTATATGTTGAAACTGTTTTATAAGCTACTTCATCATCTGGAATTACATTGTTAATATATTTATTTAATTGAGTATCTAAGTTAACATTTTCTGTAACTTTATCTACTATTTTTACTATTTCTCCATTTTGAGAAATTACATAAACTGATCTACTACTAAACTTTTCATTTGAACTTGTTAAAGTTTGTTTTTCAGTTTCAGTTAATTTTGTAGTATTTACTGTTGTAACTTTTACTGAATATTTGCTTTTTAAATCAATTAATTCTTCTTTAATTTTAGCATATTCATCTGAACTTGGATCACCAAAATATGTTAATGAGACTTTTTCTTTTGCTACATTTGATAAATAATCATCGTATGATACAACTGCTATTTTTTTGTTATTAACATAATTTACAATGATAGGTGAAAGTAAAATTACAACTAATAGTACAGGTAATAACATTTTTTTAACTTTTTCCATTTTCTATTCCTCCCTAATTTTTATTTTACTTGTTTTTTTGCTAATAATCAATTATTTATGGGGATTTTTTGAATATTTGTTGTGATATTCATTTATTTTGTTTGCTTGTTCTTAGGCTATTTCGTTTAAATTATAATTTGTGAAATAAAACCCTAAATAACCATTTTGTGTATTAATTATAGACTCTATGTGAAGTAGTTGTAATCCAAGATATAAATCTGGTAAAACTTGATGCTTGTGTAACACGCTATCTTTAATTAATTACTATTTCTTTTAATGGGATAATGTAATTTTTGTAATATATTGATTTATAGTAATTAATTCTATCTTTTTGAAAGGAATATTTGTTAAAAGTTGTAGCCATAACTCTAGCATTAGTTAATTTTATTATTTTTTATAATATCAAAATCTAAGAATATATATTTCATAATATTAAATCAAATTTGAAAAGTAGTTGTTAAAATTTTGCGATATTAAATTTAGGTAAACTATTAAGCATTATTTATATTTGTTCCAGTAAACTAGAATAACTTTTCTATATTTTTACTAATTAAAAAATGAACTATTTAAGTTCAATTTAATCAATATTTGGTGGAGTCGAAGGGAGTTGAACCCTTGTCCAAGATACTTTCATATTATAATCTACAAGTTTAGATGATTTGTTGTTTCATTAATGGTAAGAAATCATCAAAATATCATTAACTAAGCTTATAGGATTCATTTAATAAACTAAGCAATTTATTAAATATAATCTACTATTATGAACCAGCGTTAAAACTCTGTAGATTTAGTTCTAGGCCAGTGCTTGCGAGCCTTAAATTAGGCAAATGCTAAAGCAGTATTATAATTTGTATTGTCAGTTATTTTAACTGTTTTGTTATTTAGGTTTAACTACCACTGCATATAATATAAAACTATACCCTGTCGAAACCATAAACGACCCCATGCGTAGATATTAACATAATTTTTAAATTATATCAATCGTCCACTTTAATAATTACTTCATTTTCTTTTGAATATCCATATTTTTCTCTGGCATATTTGGCAACATAATCTGGTTCTTGCATTTTTGTAATTTCGTTATTAAGTTCAGCTTCTTCTTTTAATAATTTTTCATATTTAGCTTCTAAAACTTTTTGTTCTTCTTTGTTGGCTAAGATTTGATTCCAGTAATGATATATAAATACGCCTAAATAAGAAATTATTATAGATATAACTAGAGTTCCTAATAAAATTCTTCTTTTATCTTTTTTAGTTTTCTTTACCATAATATACCTTTCTATTCGTAATATATTATAGCAAAAATTTTAAAGGATGTTATACATGTTTTTTTAATTTGACATTTTTTGTTGTAACTTTACACAATATATATCCTAGTACTAGTGATATTTTTAATAAGATAGATATGTTACCATTATAAATTTTATATAAAATAAATACATATAGTAATGTTGCTAAGATGGTGTATATGCTAAAAAGGATAAGATTTTTCTTAAATAAGTTCGAGGTTAAGGAGTATAAAAACCCATATAGAATAGATAATAAAACTAATATAAACTGAATCATTTAAATAATTTCATTAGGAAACTATTTTCTTTTGATGCTGCATCGGTGTAATAAAAGCTGTTAATTAGACCTTTTATTGAGACATTTCCTTCAACTGTGTCTAGTTTTATCATTTCAAGATTTTCTCCTTTAATGATGATTCCTCCCATTACTGAGTCAAGACTAAATTCCTTATCATCAAAATTGTTAATTTTTTTTATACCGCTAATGATAATATTCTTACGATCACTTAGTTTTATAATATGTGATAAGTTAGGTACTTCTATCATTTTTTCCATAGATATCCTCCAGTTTAAATATATGATGAGGATATGAAAAAAATTCACTATGGAAGTGAATTTATTCAGCTGTTTTATATGCTTCTAAAATAGCGTCTTCAAATTGTTTACGTACTTCAGGATTAATTGGATGAGCAATATCTTTGTAACCGCCAGTGCTAGTTTTTCTACTAGGCATAGCAATAAATAAACCATTATCTCCTTCTATGATTCTAATATCATGTACAGCGAATGCATCATCTAATAGTACAGATGCTATACCTTTCATACGAGAACCGTCTTTTTCAATTTTACGAACGTTTACAGATGTAATCTTCATAACATTCACTCCTTTCAAGATTGTCTTCAATCTTTAATTTAATTTTATGCTATGATTTAAAAAAAAGCAATAGATTTTACATAAAAGTGACTTGAATATCTTTACTTAGAATATCAGAGTATGAATAACTTTTTTTACTACTACCATTACTTACTAAGAAAACGTGTGAATAAATTTCCGATACATAACCATAGAAGACATCTGTCTTGTTACGATTTTCTTTAGACACTACTTTTACTTCTCTGTTTAAATGATTTTTAATGTCATTTTTTATTGCATCAATCATCTTGGATACCCCACATACATAAGTCCATTTCCCATTAAGCCTCCCATTCCATTTGAACCATATTTGGTTTTGTTTAATAAACTTATTAAATCTATTGGTTTAGATTTATCAGTTAATGCGATTGTGGTTGCAATTATAGCAGGATCAAGAGCATGAATATTTACTCTTTTAGGGCTTGATGCGAAGTCGGCACCACTTTTAATTAAAGCCTCATAATTACTTTGACAAGCGCCAGCTATAATTACTAATTTATCATGATTTTTTTCATAGTTTCTCGCTTTTGATACTGCCTCACAAAAATATTTAGAGTTACGATAGTTATCGAGATTGTTTTTATCATTTTTCTTGGAAAAATAAGAATCATGGCCGGTAATTATTACAATATCAGGGCTGTATTCTTTTAAAAATTTAATAATTTTATTTGGTAATTCTTCTTCGGATACTAATTTTCCGACGGCTTGTAATTTATTTCGCTTGTAGTAATTTAGACATTTATTAATATAACTTTCGTCAGAATCAAGGTGTAAAAGTTTTGCCGGTAAATAAAAAAATGAATCACGATCTAAATGTTCTTCTTCGATACTATCGGCAAAATCATCAATATCTTGTTTATCATATATTTTTAAATCATCTAATTTACTGTCGGCGTATAATCTGATATTAGTTCCTTTTAAGTAAGCAATACTATCTGAGATATTTATGATTTTAAAGACTATGTCATTATTATAACTATTGCGGGTAACTAAATCACCTATTTTAAAATTCATGATATCACCAATTAAATATATGTATGAAATTAATATTTTAGAATTTTAGAGATTAAAGCTAAATGTATCACCTTTGTTAAGGTAAAGCCAACTTGATTTAGTTACTGTTAAAACTTTGGTATCTAAGTTAAATTTGAAGTAAATGTTATGGTTATTGGGATCTAAGGCTTTAATGCATATAATGTTGTTTTTCTTTTTAATAATTGTTCCTTCAAAGGTGGTTAAACGATAAATAGAAATAAAGACTTTATTTTCATTTTGGGTATGTTTTATTTCAATATAACTGCTGTCAATATTTTGATATTTTAAATAATATGTTGATAAGTTTTGGTTTATTAACATTTTAGTTTGATAATCGTTTATTAAGGATTTAGTAACAATTAAAAACATAATAATTGTTAAGATAATATATTTTTTCAATAGATCACCTATTAATTATTATGTATATAATTAGCTATTAATGTTAATTTTTGATATAATTTGTTCTATTATATTTACTGTATCTTCGGTTGTTTCGCTTGACAAATCTACTCTAAAATTAGTGATACCTAGATCTTGATAGGTTGGTATTTTATCAATTAAGTTAGTGGTATGACAATTTAGAATATAGGAAGTATGATTTTGAGGTGATGTTAATATTTCGTATTCTTCCTTATTACGATCTATCAATTTATATGTTTTTTTATCTTTACAAATATGACAGTTTTTGGCTTTAAATGTGTTTTTTAGAAGACAGGCTTTCATCATCATAAGTTCTATTTTACCGTAAACTAATAATCCTGTATTTGAAGCTGGATAGTTATTCATTATGTTTTTTAACTCATTAAAATCATTTTCAAATGAGAGTGTTACCATCGTGTTATATTTGTGTGCTAGATTTAGGGCATAATGATTAGTTATGTTTAAGAAATAATCACTGATATTACCTGAATTTTCTATCATACTGGCATAAGATGTATTTAATACTTTTTCATTATATTTTGGATAGGTTAGTAAATTTCTAGGAATTTTATAAATAAAGGTTGGCTCTAGTAAATCTAATTTATCAACAATTATTTTAACCGGATATTTTTTTAAAACTGTAATTTGTTCTTTGGTTCTAGCTAAAACATATATTTCCTTTGTTTTGGAAATATTTTGAAGATTTTCTTGGTAATTATTTTTAATAAACTCTTTAGAAGCTTTCATTCTTTTTAAAGATAATTCTTCAAGGGCTTCCCTTCTTAAATTATTTAAATCGATGTTACGAATGAATAGATTACCATAAGTATTTATATTTAGAGAACTTACTTTGTATGGCGTTGTTCCAGTTTTGGATAAACTTTTTTCAATATTTTCTTGGGTTATTGGTTGATTAATTGCTTCAGATGTTTCTGCTCCATAAATCGTTATATTATTTATTCCATCACTTACTTCTAATTTTATTTTTTCATTTAGTTTTGCGGTAAAATTCATGGAAACGTTTATTTTCTTAGTTATGTTTGTTTCTATTTGGAGTTTAGGTGATGTAAGATATATTTCATCTTCTTTGGTTAGGTTTAGAAAGTTATCTAAATAAATTGTTGTTCCTTTAGTACCACTCTTTATTAAATTATCTTTTGAATCATAGATAAAGTTTAAGGTTATTCCTTTATTGATATTTTTGATGCGAATTGAATCGCCTTGTTTTAAATCAATATCTAATTTGATTGCAAGTTTTTTAGGTGTTACTTTGGTAATTTTACCAGCATACAAACCGATATGATTAGATGATTCATAGTTCATTATGTCTTCATTATTAAATAGGAAACCAGGAGTGTAGCCTCTATAAAATATTGATTTTAGTTCATATAGATCAGATTGGGAAACTTGTAATTCTTTACCACTTTCATAGTCATCAATTAGTTTACGATATATTTTAGTTACAATTCCAACATAAGCGGGTGATTTCATTCTTCCTTCTATTTTAAATGAATAGATATTAGAATCCATTAACTCTTTAAAGTTTTCAACACTACATAAATCTTTAGGGCTTAAAAGATATTTGTCAGAATTATTTACTAGTCTATCATCTTCTAATAAGTTATATTTTAATCTACACATTCCAGCACATTCACCGCGATTAGCGCTTCGATTTAGAATGCATTTGGAAAAATAACATTGACCAGAATAACTTATACATAAGGAGCCATGAATAAATGCTTCTTTTTCCATTGTAGTATCTAAGTCATTTATAAAATCTAATGGAAGTTCTCTAGCAAATACGACTCTTTTTACGCCTAGGCTTTCAAGAAATTTAATATTTTCCTTAGAATGATTATGCATTTGAGTTGAAGCATGAATTTCTAAATTAGGAAACATACTATGAACAACTTCGATTAAGCCAATATCTTGTAAGATTAGAGCATCTACGCCTATTTTATGAAGAGACTCAATATATTCTAGACATGAGGAAAACTCTGATTCGTAAATTAAGGTATTTACAGTAATAAAAATTTTAACACCATAAAGATGGCATAAATTTGTGGCTTCTTCTATTTCTTCTAGGGTAAAGTTTTCAGCAAAAGCGCGAGCACCATATTTTTTACCAGCAAGATAAACGGCATCGGCACCATTATTTATGGCATATATTAAGGATTCTTTATTTCCAACAGGAACTAATAATTCATGTTTCATTTTGACACTTCTTTCTTTGATGGATATAATTCGTTGAAACGTTCATCCGATGTTGCATATTTGTGATTTTCTTTAAGTAAACTATTTAAATAGATATTTCCATCAATGTTTGAAATAGGAATTTTACCATTTTCTAAATATGTTCCTTGATTTGTATAATAGAATGAATCACAATATAGTTTTGCATTTTCTTCTGTCAATTCAATATATCCTTTGGAAACTAATTTATCAGCAAGTATTTGACCTTTTAAATTTTGAGTTAAAAACAAACCAGGATCAGGTGTTTTTAATATTTGATTATTATATATTATAAAGTTTTTAGAATTACAACCATTTAAAGTTAAGAATCGTCTGTATGTTGGATCAACAATATAACTGTGATTAGGAAATTTAACTACCAAAAAGGAGTGTCCAATTACGTGAGGCATTATAGTTGTTCCAGTTTCTTTTGGGTAAACTGTTATTCCTATTTTTTCTAAAGATGTTCCTAAAATTTTTTGAGCATAATCACATTTATTGGTCAATGTATTTGTTTTAATTTCAATATTAAAATATTTTTCCATAGTTTCCCAACATTTAGTAATTGAGTAATCTAGAATTTGACATTCTTCTTCAGTTGAAAGTTCTAAACCTAAATTAATTTTAGTTACAATTTTATTTATAGTAGTTTCGTTTATATATGATTTTCTAGGATATGAGTTATTTATAAACATTTTACTTATCACCAATTTAAGTATATCATTTATTTATAAATAAAAAAATTACAACTTTTAGGATAAGTCGTAATTTCCTTTGGATACGGTATCGCTTGTTAATTTTAATGTTTTGTACTTTCCTTGATTTGATAAAATGTCATATTCAATATCTAGAAATGTATCGGCAACTATGTTATTCATGTCTCTAACACTTTTTTCGTGTTTTTTTATTTCTTCTAAAACACCTTTAGCAAATTCTTCATCGCCAATTGTTTCGATTCCAAATTGAGCACTTAGCCTTTCTTTTTTTGCTAAATAATAGCTTAGTTTTGATTCTAAAAGAATTTTCTTTTTATCTTCTTCACTAAGATTTTTATAAGGGATAAAGTGTTGAAATCTAGTTAACAATTCAGAAGAAAAATAGCCTTTTTTAACTAGTAATGATTTATCAAATTGTTCTTCTTCTAGAGATGCATTATTTCCAAAGCCGATTGGTGACGTTTCTTTTTTGAATGCTTCTTGGAAAGTACCTAAACATATCTTACTTGCCATACCGGTATTATATATTTTAGTTTCCTTTAATTGTCTAGAAATTGGAAATCTTCCACCCTCTAAGGCTTTTAAGAAGATATTAACTAGTGAAGTCTTGGTATCTAATTTATCCACTCCGATTTTATCAAATTCATCAAAAACGAGAATGGCTTTTTCTGCTAACTTCATATTTCCTTTACATTCATTTATAAGTGCTTCAAATTCATCTTCTAGGGTTGTTCCAACTATTCCTTCTGGTACTAAATTACAAGTATTTATGTTTCTAAATGGTATATCAAAGTATTTGGCAGCACAGTTGAATGTGGCAGTTTTTCCGGTTCCGGTTGGACCAGGAATTAGTATTGATTCAGTTCCAAATAGTGGACTAGATGTATAATTCATATAAAGAATTGTTGCAATCTTTTTTAAAGCTTCATCATGTCCTATTATGTTACTTTTTAAATATTTGTATAATCCTTCAACACTTGTTTCATTAGTAGATGTAATAAAATTTTGAAGAGCACTTGTTTTTGGCTGTTCATTTGTATATAACATTTCTTCTTGAATATTTTCTTCTTCAGTTAATTCTTCTTCGGCTAGTTCTTCTTCTTTTGATTCTTCTTCATCTTTTGTATCATCAAATACTTCAGCTGTATAAATACGATTTGTTACTCCATCATGAAGTTCAAGTAATTCAAGCCCTTTATTTTCAGCAAATGAGCTAAATTTACAAATTTTATCTCTCATAAATTTTAATTTCTCTTTTAATTTAGAGATTTCATCAGTTGTTAATAATTCGTTTACTGAGTCTTGATTTAACATTAGACATGTTTCACCATCAATTATTTGATATAGTTCTACTTTTTTATTTGGGGTTGATAATGTACTTAAATCTAAGAATACAAATTTACCGTTTTTATATACAACTACACAGTCTTTTGCTTCCATTAGAACTAGTTCAATAACATCTTTATTAGATAATTCATCAGCTGGTAAGGCATAGAAATCTCTTATGTAATCCATGGTAAATGATGGTCCTACTAAATATTTGCAATTAATATTTGATGTTGTAATATACTTATAGGTATATTTATTGGTTGTAAATGTATCTTCTTTAACATGTCCTTTGATTATTTCTAATGGTATAAAAAGATTGGTTTCTTCATCTATTTTGATATTTTGATATTTTACTGCATATTCCATTTTGCATACTCCTTCTAATTGTTATAAATTGTTTTTAGTATAACACTTTGATTTTTAGTTGTAAATTTTTTGAACGCAATTTCTTAAATTTTAGTTAATTTGTAACGATTATCTAGTTATTAGAAATGAAAAACAGAATCTATGTTATTATATATATTTTTGTTTCGAATATTTGTAAGTTTATTTTCTATTAGCTAATATTGTTTATTTTACATCTTTATTTTATAATGTGAATTTTATGAATATTAATTGTTTTAATTTAATAAAAAAAAGAATTTGATTAGAATTTACAAATTCTTTTTTATTTCATATGTTTTTTACTTTTGATAAAAATTCTTTTAGTCTATCATCTTTGGGATGATTAAATATTTCTTCTTTGGTACCTTGTTCAATTATTTTTCCATCTTCCATAAAAATTACTTTAGTTGCAAATTTTTTTATAAAATTCATTTCATGTGATACAACTATCATAGTCATTCCTTGGTTGGCAATTTCCTTCATCAAATTGGTCACTTCACCTATCATTTCAGGATCTAGAGCTGAGGTAGGTTCATCAAATAACATCAAATCCGGATGCATAATAAGAGCTCTTATAATTGCTATTCTTTGTTGTTGTCCTCCTGAAAGTTCATAAGGATAATAATCTTTTTTATCATATAAATCTATTTTCTTTAATAAACTTGTAGCATCTTTTACTGCTTCATCATGTGACAATATTTTTAATTTTACAGGGGCTAAAATTATATTTTCAAGTACAGTCATATTACTAAATAGGTTGAATTGTTGAAATAACATTCCTATTTTTCTTCGAACTAAAGTTAAATTTTCTTTAAAATCTAAATTTTTTCCTTCAAAGTTAATTATACCACTTGTTGGTATTTCAAGTAGATTTATGGTTCTCAAAAGTGTCGATTTACCACATCCGCTTGGACCAATTATACCTACAATATCACCTTTGTTTACTTCTAAATCTATACCTTTTAATACTTTTTTAGAACCAAAATTTTTCTTTAAAGACTTAATTTTTAACATTTTTCAACCTCTTTTCAATTAAATTTACTATTTTACTTAATCCATAAGTAATAATTAAATATATGGCCGCAATTAAAATTAATGGAAAGAAATAATCATATGTTCGTGATGCAATTATATCACTTGCTTTGGTAAGTTCAACTATACCTATATAAGCACCTACTGAAGTTTCTTTTACAAGTGTTATAAATTCATTTCCGAGTGCAGGAATAATATTCTTTATTGCTTGAGGTAAAACAATATACCTTATTACCTTTTTATAATCTAATCCTAGTGCATAGCCTGCTTCTATTTGACCTCTATTAACAGAGTTTAATCCAGCTCTTATAATTTCTGCTACATAGGCTGCACTATTTATTCCAAACGCTAGTATTCCAACCAAAACAATATTAATAGACACTGATTTAAATATTACATAATATATAATCATGAGTTGTAATATACTAGGTGTTCCTCTTATAATTGTTATATATAATCTTGCTATTGCATTTAATAATTTTAGTTTATTGGTATTATCATGATAATTTCTAATAATAGCTAGTAATGTTCCTAAAAAAACTCCTATTATAACTGCTCCGAGTGCTATTATTAATGTATTTAATAATCCCGTTAATATATATTTATATCTTCCATCTAATATAATACTGTTATATATTCTATCAAAAATTGTATTTTTATTTACCCTTTGGTCTATTCCCATATGATTTAAAATAATATTATCTATCTCACCATTATTTTTCATTTGCTCAATTACAGTATTGCATGAATTTAATAATTCTTTATTATCTTTGGATATAACCATTCCATAATTATCAACTACAAGGGGATTTGGAAGTATAATCATATCATTTGTTATTAATTTTTTGGCTGGCAACTCATCCATTACGACTGCATCAACTTTATTATCTTTTAAATCTTGGATGGCTGCTAAAAATTTTTTTTCACGAATTAATGTAATATTTGGATACTTTTCTGTTAGATAAGAATCAGCGATTGTCCCTAATTGAACTGCAACCTTGCCTTGTAAATTATTTGCATCTGTTATTAAACTATCTTTTTTAACTATAATTACTTGTTTGCTTGATGCATAATTAACAGTAAAATCTACTTCCATGGCTCTTTCTTCTGTATAAGATATTCCGGCTGCTCCTATATCACTCTTTTTGGTTTTTACTTCATTTATTATTGAATCAAAAGCAACATCTTTAATTACTAATTCTTTATTAAGATAATCAGCAATCTTACGGGCTATATCTATATCTACACCTACAATTTTACCATTAGAATAATATTCATATGGAGCAAAGCCTGCCTCTGTTACTAATATTAGTTCTCCCTTTTTTTCTTTTCTACATCCTGTTAATATAGTACATATAGTAAATATTAACAATATAATGCCAAACAAATTCTTTTTTTTACTACGTCGAATAAACATTTCTCGACAACACCTCTTTTCTATCTCAGTTAATTACTTTTCTTGTTGTCCTTAACTTAATCAATTTCAAATTTAGACGATAGTCTCTATAAATAATCATTTATATTTCAATACTTATTATTCTTTAATTTATTTTAAATACACTTTTATATAAATAACTTTTTATGGTTATTATTTTTATGAAATTCCTATTCTATAAAAAGAGTTCTTTTGAACTCTTTTGTATTTTTATAAAACTAACATTGCAATTGTTAATATTACTATATTTGCAAGCATTATACAAGCTAATACTTTAAATACCCATTTTAACCAGGTTGTGTATTCTACTTTGGCAAGTGCTAGGCCTCCCATTATAGCGCCACAAGTTGGTGTAAATAGATTTACAAATCCGTTTGCTGCTACCATTTCCATTATAGTAGCTTCAACATTGTATCCTACTTGATGTGCAAGTGGAGCCATTATTGGAGTTGATAATGTTGCAAGTCCACTACTAGATGGAACTAATACAGAAAGTCCGATATGTATAATATAATTTAATGGAGCAAACACTACCTTTGGTAAAATTTTTAGTAAATTTGCAGCATTATAAATTATATAATTATCTAAGTGTGTGTCACTCATTAATACTGATGCTCCTCTTGCAAGTGCAATTATTAATATTACACCTACCATATCATCAGCACCATCAATTATTTTATCAACAATTTCGTTCTCTTTCATACGATTTACAAGTGCAATTACTATGGTCATAATTAAAAACCATAATGTTGCTTCTTGGAAATACCATTGACCAATTGGCACGCCAACTAACCATGATAAACCAAATACTTTAGAGTTTACAAATGCTGTAATACCAAAATCTTCCCAAGGGATAAAACTCATAATCATAATAACAAAAGTTAATGCAAATAAAATTAATGTAATTTTTTGTTTTCCGGTTAATTTAGCTTCAACTCTTTCAATATCTTCGCCATAAGTAGCCTCCATATTTCTTTGTTCTTGTAAACTTAATATTGTTGAGCCTTTTTTCTTAATAACTTGTTTTGCATATAGCATTACAAATATTATAGAAATTATTAAAGTTGACAACCATAACATTGTTCCTAATCCAATTATTGTTCCTTGATTTATAGCTACTCCTGCTGGTAAAGTTGACTTTGCAGCATCAACTGCAACACCTACAGCAAAGGGGTTTACTGTTGAGCCAAGAACTCCTGATCCGGCTCCTAAAAGTACAATAGCTGAAGATACAACAGTATCCATACCTGCTGCTACCATAGCGGCAGCAAGTAATGCGTAGAAACCAACAGTTTCTTCAAGCATACCATAAGTAGTACCACCTATTGAAAATATTATCATAAGAATAGGAATTAATACTAATTCATGTCCATGAAGTTTTTTAATTAAGACTTGAATTCCTGTTTCGATAGCTTGAGTTGAATTCACTATTTTTAGGAAAGCTCCAAGAATTAATATAAATACACAAATATCAATAGCATCTGCAAAACCTCGAATAGGTGCCAATAATGTTTGGGATAATGTAGCTCCTACTACTCCACTACCATTTACTATTTCTTCACCAATAAATGATGCTTTAGGAAGTAAATGCGTAATTATTGCAAGTATAAATATTAATGCTAGGATTATAGTAAATGCACTAAGTGAAAATGAGATTCTCTTTTTCTTTTCTTCTTTCTTTACTTCAGGTTTATAAATTAATGTGCCTGTTTTACCTTCTAATGCTTCTTTTGCTTTAAATAAAGATGTAATAATTGCTTTATTTCCTGTAGCTTTAACAAATCCAATAGAAGCCTCTATTTTTGGTAACATGCTTCCTTCTTTAAATTCATCATGTCTAATACCAACTCTTGCTTCAGCTATAGATAATTTATTTATTTCTTCTTCATTTTTTTGTTTGTAGTTATAAGATACTTTTTCAACATCAGTTAAAATTAATAAAGTATCTGCATTAATTTCTTGAGCAAGTAATGCGCTTGTTTTATCTTTATCTATAACAGCATCTATTCCCTCGTAGCCGTGTGTTTTTGTCATAACTACTGGTACTCCACCGCCACCGCAAGCAATTACTATGGTGCCTTGCTCTATTAAATTTTTAATTGTGCCAAGTTCTAATATTTTCTTTGGTTCTGGAGATGCAACTACCTTTCGATATCCTCTGCCTGCGTCTTCTTTATAAACAGCTTTTTCTTGTTTTTGTTTTTCTAATGCTTGCTCGCGAGTCAAAAATTCTCCTATTGGTTTAGTTGGATTTTTAAATGCAGGATCTAAAGGATTTACTTCTACTTGGGTAATTACTGTTACAACTTCTTTTTTTATATTTCTTTTATTCAACTCATCTTTTAATGATTGTTGTAATTGATAACCAATATAACCTTGTGACATTGCTCCACTTTCAGCAAATGGAACTTTTTCTTCTTTCATGGAATCATAAATCATTCCCACTTGTGGACCATTTCCGTGGGTGATAACAATTTGATTTCCAGCTTGTACTAAATCTATTAAATATTTTACTGTACTTTCAATTCTATCATGCTGCTCTTGAGGATTTTTACCTAATGCATTTCCTCCTAATGCAATAACAATTTTACTCATTTTTCATAGTCTCCAACATTACAGCTTTTATTGTATGAAGTCTATTTTCTGCTTCTTCAAATACTCTGGATTTACTTGATTCAAACACTTCATCTGTAACTTCCATTTCTTTTATTCCAAATTTTTCTTCTATTTCTTTTCCTATTCTTGTTTCATTGTTATGAAATGATGGCAAACAATGTAGGAAAATAGCATTTTCTTTAGCGTTTTTCATAACATTCATATTTATTTGGTAAGGGCTTAAAAGTTCAATTCTCTCTTTCCATATTTCCATAGGTTCTCCCATTGAAACCCATACATCGGTATAAATTGCATCTGCATCTTTTACACCTTCCATAATATCTTCAGTCATATTTATTGCAGAACCGTTCTCATAAGCAATTTTTTTGCATTTATTAACTAGTTCATCTTCTGGCCAAAGTGTTCTTGGTGCACAACATGTAAAATTAACTCCTAATTTTGAACATGCTACCATAAGTGAATTTGCTACGTTATTTCTAGCATCTCCACAGAACACTAATTTTCTTCCCTTTAAAGATCCAAATTCTTCTTGGATAGTCATAAAATCTGCAAGCATTTGGGTTGGATGAAATTCATTAGTTAGACCATTCCATACAGGAACTTTGCTATATTTAGCAAGATTTTCTACTATTGTTTGATCAAATCCACGATATTCAATTCCATCATACATGCTTGCTAAAACACGTGCTGTGTCTTCAATTGTTTCTTTTTTTCCAAGTTGAGAACCGGTTGGTCCTAAATAGGTTGCTGCCATTCCTAGATCATGAGCTCCTGCTTCAAAAGCACATCTAGTTCTTGTAGAGTCTTTTTCAAATATCATAGCTATTTGTTTTCCTTCTAAATACCTATGAGTTATATTATTTTTCTTTAGATTTTTTAAATCTATTGCTACATCTATTAAATGTCTAATCTCTTCAGGTGTATAATCTAATAGTTTTAAAAAATCTCTGCCTCTTAAATCTACCATTCAACATCCTCCCTTACAAGTGGCATAGACATACATCTTGGGCCTCCGCGTCCACGGCTTAATTCTGCTCCACAAATCTCAATTACTTTAAGACCTGCTTTGCGTAATTCTTTATTTGTTACATCATTTCTATCATATACAACAACTACTCCTGGTGCTATACATAATGTGTTTGATCCATCATTCCATTGTTCACGTTCGCTGGCTACTTTATCTCCTCCAGCGCAAGGAATAAGAGTTACTGGGTGATCTAAATATTTTTCCAATATTTCCTTTAATGATCCTTTTATTTCTTTTACATTTAAATCTTCGTAAGTTGTAGGATCAAACCCTTCAGTTATTTCAAATACTTGTAATGTATCTGAAATTGCAGGATGGTATGTAAATGTATACTTATCTATTTGTGTAAATACTGTATCAAGATGCATAAATGCTCTTGATACTGGAATATTAAATGCTAAAATAGTATCAATTTTACAAGTTGGATCTTTAAAAAAGTTTTTAGAAATTTGATCTATAGCTGATGCTTCAGTCCTTTGTGAAATACCAATGGCTACAGTATGTTCATTAATATTTAATAAGTCTCCACCTTCTGTATGCCAATGATAACCTCTATTATAATATAAAGGTGTGTCTTTAAAATCTGGATGATATTTAAAGATATATTCGGCATAAATGCATTCCCTATTTCTTGTAACTGAATACATGTGATTTAAATTTGCTCCCTCACCAACGCTTGCAAAATTATCTCTTGTAAAGTATAAATTTGGCATTGGAGCTGCTATAAACTTTTCAGGCTCATCAACTAAATCCACCAACGTTTTTTCTATTTCCCTTTTTCTAAAAGGAAAGTCTTTAATTTGAATTCCTTCCATGGTTTGTAGTACTAATTTCTTAGAATCTTTTATTTTATCTAAAAATTTGTAAGTTAAAATTTGATACTTTATAGTATGAATTCCAGCCTCTATAATAAATTGTCGAATAAATTTATCACGAATTTTTTCATCACTATCAATTACTTCTGCTACTAAATCTTCAAGATAAACAACTTCTATGTCATTTTCAATTAATGCTTTTGCGAACATGTCATGTTCTCTTTGTGCTTCAGCTAAATAAGGAATATCGTCAAAAAGTAATTCATTTAAAGTATCTGGAGTTAGATTTAATAACTCATTTCCTGGTCTATGAAGTAATACTTTTTTTAATTTTCCTATTTCACTTGTCACATGAATATTACTCATTTTTCTCCTACCTTTCTAAATAATAGTCTTCTTTACTATCTATAATTATTATATCAAATTTTAAATTAATGTAAACCAGTCTTTGATCATGTCAACATGTATTTTGCTTGATACTATGAATTCTATTTTTGATCTATTTGTTTAACACTAAACGTAGATAAAAATTAAAATTTGTTATTTTCGTCTTTTACTTATAATTTCCTGTTTCAAATATAAAGTAACCTTTAGTATTCACAGACTTGAATTCCGGTAGTTGCTATCTTTCAATGTTTTTTATTATGTTTTTATTAGTTATTAGTCATATTTAGATAATTTATTTTTAATCCTTAAATTTTATATTTTAATATTGTGTATATGATTCGTTTTTTTAGTTTGAAATTCTTATTGTATAAAAAAAGATAGTTGCAAATCTGTCCGATTATTAGCAACTATACGTCTTTTAATGATATAAGTATCAAAAATATTAAAGTTTTTTTAAAGATTTATCATTCAAAACAAAATTTAGAAATATTTTACAAAAAATTTAATCCTATCACTATAATATTAAGAGATTTTATTGTTGTTTAATTTGCTAATGATGATCTTGTCAGCAGGAGCAAATTCATAGTTTTTTAGATTAGATGGAACTGTCCAGGCACAATCTTGGTGTTCTAGTAAAGCATAATGATTATCATTTATTTGGCAATTTAAGACAATTAGATTAATAGTTTTATCGGGATATTCATAAATTATTTCAGTATACTTATCTATTACTGTAATATTCATGTCTAATTCTTCTTTTATTTCTCTAATAATTGCCTGATTTTCAGTTTCATTAGGTTCGATTTTCCCACCAGGGAATTCCCATAGGCCACCTTGAGATTTATTTTGATTTCTTTGAGCTATAAATATTTTATTTTGTTTATTTCTAATTATTGCAGCTACTACCTTAATCATTTTTTCACTTCTTTCTTAAATGTTTAATTTGGTTTGTTCATAATCTTCGACAATGTTATATCCTAATTTTTCATATGTCTTTTTTCTCTTTAAAAACATATTTCTTGTTTGTACAAAATTATCATCTACATAATCATATATAATTATATCTTTTTTATTAACATCTTTTCTATGCAATCTTCCAGCATATTGTGTTACTCTTGTCTTTCCAGAAATTGGCATTGTTAAGAATAAAACATCTAGTTTAGCATCATCAAATCCTTCGCCTACAGTTGAACCAGTCGCAACAATTATTTTATTTTCACATTTTTCATTAATTAAATTAGTTAAGCCAACATATTCTTTTAATTTCTTTTTACCAATTCCACCATAATATTTTAGAACATTGTCAGTAATATTTTTTAATTTATTATAAATATAGTCTAGATGCTCTAAACGTTCAGTTAGAACTAAAATATTTTTTCCATTATTAAATTCATACTTAATGTCTTTTATTATTTTTTCAGTTCTTATTATATCCTTTGATATTAAATCATTGATTTCGTTTAAAGCGTAGTTTTTTATATTTGGGTCGGTAAAATTCAAGTGACTTTTTTGAACTATTACTTTCATTGGTATATTTAATTCTTGATTAAACTTTAAATTATCTACTTTATATCTAATGTTGCCACATTGCATTGTTATTATTGGAGTATGACCATTTTCTCTTTCTGGAGTAGCAGATATACCATATACGTATTTAGAATCTCCTGTATTTATAGATTGTTCAAAAGTATAAGCCGCTGTATGATGACATTCATCAATAATTATCATCCCATAATTCTTTGTTATATCTAAAATCTTTCCGTTATTCCATAATGATCTAATGCTGGCAACATCAATTTTATTTGTAATTTTCTTTTTTGTTCCACTAATTTCTCCAACTTCATCAATATTTAAAAATTCTTTGATTCTTTCTTGCCATTGTTTAAGCAATTGAATTCTATTAACTAATATTAGTGTATTTACTTTTCTTTCTTCAATTAATTTACAACCGATGACGGTTTTGCCAAATCCGGTAGGAGCACATAATATACCATTATCATATTTTAATAAACAACTTAAGGCATTTTTTTGTTCGTCTCTTAATTTACCATTAAATTTTAAATTTAATTTTATTCCTTTATTTCTAGTGTCTGTTTTATTGATCAAAATATTGTTTATATTACATAAATTTTCTAAATATTCGTATGTTCCTCTAGGAAGTTTAATATATTTTTCATCTTCTTTGCTACAATCAATTATCATTGGAGTATTATAAACTGACATTCTTAACCTTTGTTTTTTGTAAAACTCTGGGTTTGCAAATGTGGCTAGTCTTCTAAAAGCATTTTTTACTTCACTGGATAAATTTGCTTTGTCGATATAGATCATATCTTTTAAAATTATATTTATTGACTTGGGATAAGATATATTATTTTTGGTTTTGGTTTTTATTTCTTTATTCATATCAATTATTTCGTGTCCTAAATCAATGGTGTTTTGGGATATAATTTTGATAGTATCATATATTTCTAATTCTGTCATTTTATGAATTCCTTTTAGGTATAAAAATTGGTTTTTTATTGTCATAAAGTTCTTATCTATTAGTAATGTATTTCCATATTTAGCTGGTTCTTTTTGAAATGGAAGACTTATTAAATTGCCATAACCGCCTTTAGGTAATGTATCTTGACTCGGAAACATTCGATCGAAAGATGTTGGTGATAAATTAGTTAATTCCATCGTTTTAGATAATAACAGACTTCCCATTTTTCGTGCTGTTATTGCTTTTATATTGGTTTCAAAGAAAATCCATATATGAATTCCATTTCCTGAACGACTTTTTTCCATAATATATGGAATATTATATTTATCGCATATACTGGAGAATGCTAAAACTTCTTCTTTTATATCATTATTACCTTGTTTATTATCAAAATCAAATGCAACAAAATAACAAGTGTCATCTTCTAATATTGGATAAATTCCTATTGTTTTGTCATTGTACATATGATTTTTTATGGTTTCGTAGGTTAATGGTGTATTTTGACGATATTGACATGTGTTACATTTTTGATTTTTAGTTAGATTACATACACCTGATTTAAAGGCATTTTGGCATAATGGAAAATATGTTATTTTATTTGTTGCTTTATCATATCTCATTGATGGATAAACATCCGTTCTTCCTTTAAAATAGTCCATAAATATTTTTATTTTATCTTCTTGTGTTAGTATTTTTGCATCATTTTTTTCTTGATTTAATTTTTGGGTAAGTATATCTATTTCTTTAGTTAATCGTACTATTTCATTTTTATTATGATTGATTAATTTAATAATTTCTGTATCGTTCACATTTACCTCCAATTAATTTGTTATTTGTTATAATATAATGTTAGCATGGTTATGTCAATACATTTGTTTGATTATGATAACGACTTATTAATTGAATTTTTTGATAGTTATTATTTTAGTTTTAAACATAATTACCTTTATTTAGTCAGTTTATATACATGACATTAATGAAATATTTAAAAGTTTATTAATCATTTTTATTACGATTTTGGTGTAAACACCAAAATCGTAAATCATCTTCAGTTGAATGCTTTAATTTTTAGAAAAAATTTTATTTGTACTCGATTTTTAAATTTTCTTTTTCTAATTCTTTAATAGATTTGTTAGGTGTTGGTAATTCTTCTGGCATTGTTCCACCAAGTTCTTTAATAGCCTTTCTTACTGTCATTCCAACTTTGTAATGAGTTTCTGTTGCTAATTGTTCATTGGGTTGTTCTTGCTTTTCTAATAATGCTTCTGTTTGAGTAATTCTAAATATATTAGCACCTAATTCAGCACTTCCCATGTTATCGAGAATATCTTCCCTATATCTTAATCCCTTTCTTTTGGCAATATCATTTGCTGTCTCTCCATTATAGAGTCCTTTGTAGCCTGCATTTGTAAATCTATCAAAGTTTTTGACTCCTTTTTCTTTGGCGATTCTATATAAAATTTTATTACCATCTTTGGTTTGTTTTCTACGATAAAGTCTTTTTTCATCTTCGGATAATTTATTGTATTCTTCTTCCGTTAATTCCATTTTTCTGGTTTGTACTGCAAAATACGTTTGACCTAATGCTACCGCTTTATATTTTGGATTTGCATTTTGAACGATTAAATAACATGCATACCTACTTAATTTATAGTCTATAATAGGTTTTGTTGTTTTACCTGCTGGTACGATTTTGGTGTTTACACCAAAATGGGAATTTATACTATTATTACTTTGAGAACAAGCAATTTGAGCCTTTTCAATTACTGCTGAAAAATATCTCCATTCTTTATAGCCAAGAATTTGTTGTAATTCTCTAGCCTCCCAAAACTCATTTCCGTTGTCATCAATATGCTTTATATCTTCAAAATTTTTTTCAGTATAATCTACTATATTACTCATATTTATCCTCCCTTGATACATATTATATCAAATCTATAAACAAACAATAAAGACATAATTTTATATAACTTAACATAATTTAAAATAGATTTTAATATTTGATATTTCTTAGCATATATAAGTAAGTTAATAAATATTTAAGTTTTGTTAAATATACTTATTTTTTTAATAAAAATTTTAAATTATAAAAGGAACTAATAATTATATTTAGTTCCTGTACTTATTTTATTTTGATTGATGCATAAATTATTTTATAATCATCTAATGTTAAATGATCTTTTAGGGCTGTTACATTATTATAGTTACTTTCATCGACATTTAAAATTTCTTCTTTGGTTAGTGCTTTAAATAATGCCCAATATTTTTGCCTATCATCAACTGTTAAATAACCATAGTATTTATTTTTGTATAGTTTGAATACTTTTATTTGTTTGCTACTTGCACCTACTAATATTTCTAAGATTGTTCTAGGGCTTATTTTAAATTTATAATTTTCATAATATTTTGCAATATATATTATAGCGTTTACTAGTTCTATAAAGTTTTTATTACAATAGGTTAATTTTTTAATATCAGTATTTTTATCAAAAAACTCTAAATTAACTAGATCTAAATCTTGAGTATATTTATTATCAACTAAATAAGCATTACAACCTGTTCCATCTTTTAAATAGTTAGTACAACCTAAAATATATTTTTCTTTAGCTGGATCTGGAACTTTTTTAACAATTAAATAACCATCAGAGCATTTTGGACATTTGGAAATGGACATTTTTCCTCCTCTTGGATTATTAGTTACATATCCACAAATTTCTGGATCATTTGAACATATCCATATTTCTCCAGGAATTTTAAAATTATTATTACTTCTTCTTTGTAATGGATAGCCGCATAAAGGACATTTTAATAAATTATCATAATTAACTTCCGGCTCTATTTTTTCACCAACTACTAGAACATTTTTATAGTTACTATTTAATTCTAAAATAAATTTAGATGGTTTATATATTGGTGTTAGAATATAAACTTTATTTTTTGTTCTAGTTAGAGCAACATAGAATAATCTTCTTTCTTCGGCATATTCGAAATTTTCTTCGTCTTTGATAACCAGTTTCATGACAGGATCATCAACTATTCTTGATGGGAAGCCTAAAATTGCATCTTTACCATTTATTATTATTACATTATCATATGTTAATCCTTTTGATGAGTGAGCAGTTAAAAAGGTAATATTTAATTTAGGATATTTATTAGAATATAATTTATTTCTTTTATAGGTGAAACCTTCTTTATAATTCGATAATATGAATTGTTCAAAACCATAACGGCCTATAAATAATACTTTTTGATTTATTCCATTTTCTTTAACAATATTGTCTAGAGCGTGTTCAATAGCACTACCTAACCTATTTGTTACTGTATCACCTAGTTTGTATGATATATAGTCTTTTTTATCATTATATGTCATTAAAATAACAGGATTTTTTATAGATTTATTTGATTTTAATTTTTTAGTTATTTGGTATTTATTTGACATTACAAAGTTACCGGCTATATCGATTAGTTCTTGGGAATTGCGATATGTATTAGTTATTTTTTGAATATTGGCATAACCCATTATTTGTTCAAATTTGGTAAATAAATCAATTTGAGCACCACTAAATTTAAATATTGATTGCCAGTCATCGCCGACAGCTACTATTTTAGCATTAGAACATTTTGATAATTTTTCACATAGATTAAATCTTTGAAGTGAAATATCTTGATATTCATCAACAAATATATAGTCGTATGGTAACTTTTGATTATTTTCAATTAATTTATCTAATATATTAGAGGCATTATTAATCATATCTTCAAAGTCAATACTTCCGGTATTTTTTAATACGCTTGAGTAAGCTAAATAGCATTCGTAACAAATATTTACAAATAATTTGGTTCTTTCATCAGATAAGGTAATTTTCCATTCATCAAATTTGGATGGGCTAAAATTATTAGTTTTGAATCTAGATATGAAGACACATATTAACTGAACTAGTTTGTTAAAATATTTATCTTCTAAATTTGATAGGATGGCTTTATAAATTGCTTTTTGGCTTTTAGGTTCAAATGAGATGCCTGATTTTATTAATTCTTCTTTTAAATGAGTTATTGTATCTTTGTTATCATTATATTTTGAAAAGGTATAAATTAATTTAGTACCATGTTTTCTGTGAAACATTATTTTGTCATTAACGTGTTTTTTATAAAGTTCTAGTTCTTCTTTAGAGTATCTTGGATTTTCTCCATTTTCAGATATACCAAAATGTTCAAGATATATTTCTTTGTTATATTGTCTAATTATGAAATCAGGGCAATATGGTTTAATTGTATTATTAAAGCAATATTTATAAACTGGTTCATATTCATAGTCAATACCATTAATGTATAAAAAGTTGGCGATACGGCATTCTTCAACACTTTTGACTTTTTCATTTTTTAAGGTATATTTTTGACTAATTTGTTTTTTGTTAAATTCATCAAGAGATGATATTATATCGGATTTAAGGGTTGAACAATCATTTTTGGCTAGTTCCGAGAATAATAAACTTATATTTTCTTCTCCAAAAGGGACGTTTAAGTAACTAGCAAAGAATAGAAGAATCTTTTTTACAAATTCTTCGTCATTTTCATTATTAATAAGGTATTCTTTAATAGTTTTGAACATTAAATCTCCAGTTGTTATTTGATGATGGGATTCTTCGGCTGAGCCAATAACCTGATTTGCTAGGGAATGGAATGTGGATATTTTAACAGGCAAGCCAAGGCGCTTACATCTTGTTTGTAATTCATTAGTTGCTTTTCTGGTAAAGGAGATTATTAAAATACGATTTGGATCTATGTGCTGTTTTTCAATAAGATATTTAACTTTGGCTTCAATAGTAGTTGTTTTACCTGATCCTGCTCCTGCTACCACTAATGTGTAATCTTCATCAGAAAGGATTACTTTTCTTTGTTCTTTATCTAGTTTTATGTTTGAATCTTCATTTGCAAGAATGGTATCTAAATATTCTTTATCAGCTTCTAGATGTTTATTTACATAAAGGGTATTTTTATCATCTATTATTTTACTAGTGTTTGTATAAAAGTTAATAAGACTTTTTATTTCGTAATAATCTACTTTATTTTTTTGGCACCATAGTTCAAGCATAGATTCTTTTTCCATAATTTTTAGTTTATGAATTATAGGTGTTAGTTGTTTGTATATTTTTAGATACTCTTTTTTAGAGATGTATTTATCTTTTAGTAGTAATTCATTAACTTGATTTTGATATAACTTTAGTAATTCAAAATCTTTGGATTTTATCTCTTCACTAGTTAAAACCATAATGCCAACCTCTTATCTTATTTTAATTATATCATTAGACAGTTGGATTTTGGTAGATTTAATTGCTTGTTTGGGATTTTATTTAGTTAATTATGTCATTTTATATATAAATTTTGTTATTTTAAGGATTTTTATTCTTTTATAATAATTAGTAAATATTTTATTATAGTAATAAATATATTCATTATTTATTTTAATGATTGTTTCTTGTTTATTAAGGTTATATTCTTTTTCTATTTTGGTCATCTTGTTAGCGTAGTTATCAAATAAGTATAGTATGTTATCATCATTAGTTATATTGGTTGTTACTAGGTCTTTTAAAAGATTAAATAGGTTTTCAACATCTGTTAAGTTATCTAAATTATAGTTATATTTTAGTTTGATCTTATTTAATTCTTGAATGGGGATATTATTTCTAATTTGTTTAAAAATAGTTAAGAAGTTATTAATGATTGTTTTTTTCATTGAATAAATAATATATTTATCGTTAAGTTCTTTTAAAGTAATAGGCGTAGTTAAAAATTCTGGTATATTTGTTGTTAATATTAACTCTAGTATGTGTCCTTTTTCTTTAATTGATGGAAAATTGTTATGAAAGAAATCAACAAAGTAAGTTAGTTTTTCAATAAATGATTCTTCATTATTCTTATTTTCTATTATAGAATTGTTGTTTAGAATTTTATCAAATATTTTATTGCTAATTAATTCTTGCATTAGTACATAATATTTTGGTTTGGTACTTGTAAGATATTGTAGTATTTTAGTTTTATAATTCATATAATTACCTATTTTCTTTTTGTTTCTATACATTATAATAACATATTTTTACCAAATATATCCAAGTTTTATAAATAATTGTTTTTTTAATGCAAAAATTAATATAGGTGGTTATGAGATGTACGAAAATAACTTGAAATATATTAGAGAATACATGGAAATGACACAAAAGGAACTTGGAAAGGTTTTTAATGTGGCTGAATCTACCTATAGTGGATGGGAAACTGGTAGAGATGTTATTCCTTTAAGGCATTTATATAAATTTAGTTTGATATATGGTTATTCTATGGATTATTTACTTAAGTTAAATAGTAAAAATATTAAGTATGATAAACTTGATAGTATTGATAGAAAAATGGTTGGTAACAAATTAAAAAGAATTAGAAAAGATTTAAACTTAACTCAACAACAAATTGCAGATGAGTGTATGATATCTCAAACTACTTATAGTAATTATGAGTTAGGTAATAATTTAATTTCTACTATGAGTTTGTATACAATTTGTAAGAATCATAATATTTCGATGGATAGTATATTTAAGTAAAAATAAAATTAACAAATTCAATTGTTTTTAGTTATTTATATGTTATTTGTAAATAAAGAATACTAAAACTAGATGAGTTTAAATCATCTAGTTCTTTTTTTATGCTATTGTACCGTTATCGGTATGATATGTTTTAGAAATTACTTAATAAATCAATTAATCTAGTATTTTTATAAATACTTTCTCTACCAACTTTTTCAAATTCTAAAAGTCCAGCATCAACCAAACTATTTAAATATGTAGCAGCGGTTTGTCTTGTAACTCCACACCTATCTTCAATATAATTAATTCTAGTATATACTTCAAAGAATAATGAATCTAATAATTCATCTGAATATATTTTAGGTAATTTAGTCATAAATTCTTCTTTATAAGATTCCATCTCATTTTGAATTAGTTTTATTAATTCAATAGTATTTTTAGATGTTTCTTTTATTCCTTTTAAGATATAAATAATCCAATCTTCATAATTATTATTTTCTCTAAATTCAGTAAATAATTTATAGTATTGGTCTTTATTCTTATTAATGTAATTACTTAAATATAAAATAGGACTATCTAAAAGATTATTTAATACTAAATACAAAACATTTAAAATTCTTCCAGTTCTTCCATTTCCATCATAAAATGGGTGGATTGATTCAAATTGATAATGAATTAAAGCCATTTTGATTAGTGGATCAACTTCATCATCATTTTCATTAATATAATCTTCAAGATTTTTTAATAAATCTCTAATTTCTTTTTCTTCTTGTGGTGGAGTATAAATTAATTCTCCAGTTTTACTATTAACTAATTTAGTTCCAGGATTCTTTCTTACACCAGCTTTATTGTGTTCAATCATTCCTTGAAGTTCTACTAAAACATTAGTTGAAATAAATCCTTTTTCTTTAATTATTTCATATCCACGCCAAATAGCAGTTCTATAATCAACAACTTCTTTAGCAGATTCATCTTTATATCCACTTTCTGTTAAAACTTTATAAATACTATCATGAGTAGTAACTATATTTTCAATTTCACTACTATCTTTAGCTTCATTTATTGTAATAGCATTTATTAAAATATGTTGATTAGGAATTGAATTAGCAAATCCTTTTAATTCTGCAAGTGATCTAGAAGCTTCATTTAATACCTCAAGAATTCTAGGTGTTTTTAAATCAAAATCATTAAATGGTAATAGCTTCATATTATCATCTCCTCTTATATAATATTACACTATTTTTTTAACATATACAAGAAATATGTTAAATTTTTTAACATTTTTTAACATATTTTATATTTATACTTTTTAAATCATTAATTGTTTTTTATTATTTATTATTTATAGTTTTAATAATTTTTAATCATTCTTTATTTTTATTTTGATCATTTTTATTAGATATATATTATTCCTTTATAGCCTATTGGAGTTTTGAATTATGTAAGACCAAGTTCATAAATATCATTATCAACATAGAATATGCTGTGTTTTTTAGTTTTTATATATCTGTTATTTTTATTAATAAGTTCTTTAATGATTTCCATATGGCTTTTATCTTTAAATTCTTCATAATTATTATTTTGTGTTGCTCTTTGTGTTGCTTCTGCAACAAAATTATTTTTAAAAATGACTTTAAAACTATCTCTTTTTTCATAAAATTCTAGAGAAGGCAATCCATATTTTTTCATTTCTCGAATCATTGTTGGTATTCCTGAATGTCTATTTTCAATTATTGATTTCTTTTCTTCAAGTATTCTCACTAATGTTGGATTACGTGATTCCATTGTAGTAGCAGTTTCTTATTTTTCAATTCTATTTGTACCATATAACGCACCAGGATTGATAATTTCTATCTTATCTTTATATATATATACGGAAATATAAGCATTTTTTGTTTGAGTACTATAATCGCGGTGAATTAAAGCATTCTCAATTACCTCTCTAATATATAACTTTTTATTATGATATAATAACCTTTATTTACTTAGTTAATAAAATCATAATGAATAAAACACTTGTCTTTCACATTGTTCATAAATAATCCTATTAAAGTCCATAACAAAATTATCATCATTTAAAAAATCTATAGAATTATTACTATTATTTAACCCTTTGCAATTTGGATAAATAGCAATCAATATTTCTTTATTTATAGAATAATATATAATTGTTCCGGCTTTAGTTAACCCATTATAATCTAATCCCACTTTTTTAGTATAATAATTATACATAATTACAGGATTATCACTAGTTACAAAAGGTTTTGTTTTATAATTTATATTCTTATGAATTATCCATATCTTACTCATCAATATATTAATTGCTTTTCTAAGAAAAGTATTTGAATTCCAATGTTCAAGTGCAATAGAATAAATAAAATCCTTATTATTTCTGTATTTATTTAATACTTCGATATCTTTATTAGAAAGTTGACTTCGTAATGTATCTTTTATTTCATCAATAATGCTATTAGTAATTTCACAACCCAGTTTAATAAAGTGTTTTTTTGATACCTCTGTCCTAAGTAGCTGTGTAATAATTATTAGTGATATTTCTTTTTTTAAATATTCACTTAAAACTTTATTACCATTTGAAGCAAATTTCGAATTTATAATTATAGATTTATAAATACTGGGAATATTTTGTTCTATTTTGCCATACCACTTTTCCCAATAATTTACTTCTTTATCGCTTACTTCGTAAAAGTCTCTTTGGCAAGCAACATCATCAATGCTTGCTTTATAGGGCTGCTCTTTCTTCTTATCAATTACAATAATTTTATCTGTATTATTATTTTTATATCCAAAATTTCTAATATGAACCTGTGGTACTATGTGTTCCTTTCTTGTTTTTTTACCCATATATATCTATCCTATTTTAAATGTTCTAAAATTCCATTATCTAAATCATTTATTGAATACATTGTATTTAATACATTAAAAGTTTCTTCTAAATTTTTTCTTGCACTAAACCAACCTTGTCCATCAGTAAACCATATAAAAGTTACGCCATCCACTTTATTAGATTCCTCAGCTAACATTTTATAACTTCTCGCTGTCTCGTTTAATTTTGAACCACCTGAAGCATAAAAATTGGTTTCTATAACATAAACCTGATTTTCTGTTTTAATTACAAAATCAAATCTTTTGGTAGAAATATTATTACCAGACATTGCGGATAAATCTAATCCCCATCTTTTTTCAATATCACTTAAATAAATTTCTTTAAAATAATTAACATTCTTTTGATATCCGGCTTTCACGATATAGCTTTCTACTAAATCTTCCATTAAATGACCACCACGATTTTTTCTTCCGTTTGAATCTAAACCTACTTCAACACCTAATAGATAATCGTATAAATTATTTATAATATGATTTTGTAATAATTCAAATAAACCAGTTTCCTTCATAAATTTTACATAATCATTTACTGAATATACCAATTTGTTAAATTTAAATAAATATTCATCAGCTAAGTCTTTTACAAATATTTCATTAGATCTTATAGCTAATAACATTGGAATAACTTCTAAAGTAGCAGGATATTTTATTATAATATTTCTAAATTCATTTTCAATATTTTTACTACCAATAAGTGAGTTTAAAATATTTAATTCAATTTTGTGTTTTTCTGCTAATTTATATATTTTTGCAAAATCAACATAATAACCATAATTTGAAATACTAGATTTAAAATTATTTATCCACTGATTGAAATCTCTATTCATCTTAATCATTTTCCTTTCTTTTTATAGTAATATCTAAATATTCTTTTTCTAAATCTATACCAATATATTTTCTATTTAATTTATTTGCTACTATTCCGGTGGTACCACTTCCATTAAAAGGGTCTAATATTAAATCTCCTTCATCTGTAGAAGCTAATATTATTTTTTCTAATATTGCGATAGGTTTTTGCGTTGGATGCTTTCCACATTTTTTCTCACTTGGTTTGGTTAATGATGTTTTCCAAACGTCTTTTGCTTGCTTATTCCCGTTAAGTTCTTTCATTAAATCATAATTAAATTTATGTTTTGCATTTTTGATATCTTTTTTTGCCCATAATATTGTTTCAGTTGAATGAACAAAATATCTACAACTTATATTTGGTGGAGGATTCAATTTTTCCCATGTTATATTATTAATTATTTTGAATCCTTCTTGTTCTAATGCCATTCCTATTGAATAAATATTATGCATTGTACCGCTTATCCAAATTGTACCATTGTCTTTTAGTATCTTGTAACATTGTTTTATCCATTTTCTATTAAATCTATGTTTTTCGGAGGTGTTTATTTTTTTATCCCAATATCCTTTATTTACAGAGACCATTTTACCACCACTACAAGATATTCCATCTCCAGATAAGAAATATGGCGGATCTGCGAATATCATATCTATACTTTTAGACTCTAGTTTATTTAGTTCTTTCAAGGAATCGCCTAAAATCAATTTAAATTTATCTGTTTCATAATAATATTTTTTTCTCATTGGCTAAATCCTCCAATACTTTTTTCTAGAATCCATTTTTATTTGTATAATTGGTTATAATAACTTCTTCAACAATTCCTCTGTCTTTGGCTTTGGCACCTATATTTCTTTGTGCTTCTATATAATTAAAATTATAATCTTTATATAATTCTTTTACTAAAGAAGTATTATAATTTGATAACATTACATAACATCCTCTTTTATCTAAATCTTTATATACATTAGATAGTCTTTTTTGTTCTTCTTTTCCAAAACCATTTTCGGTATAACTGTTAAATGTAGAAGTATCGGAATCATAAGGTGGATCAAAATATATAAAATCGCCTTTTTTTGCATCTTTTACAGCTCTTTCAAAATCAGTAGATAAGATTTTTATATCATTTAAATTTAAAAATGAATAAACTATTCCTAAATTGATTCCATCATATGTATTTATCTTTGATTTCTTACCAAAAGGTACATTAAATTCATTTTTACTATTTACTCTATATAAACCATTAAAGCAAGCTTTATTCAAATAAATTGTTCTTGCAGCTCTTTTGTAATCTGCTAATTTATTAAATTTCTTTTTATCTTTATCTAAATTTCTTATTTCATAGTAATATTCTTCTGAATGATTCGTTTCATGTTTATTTAATTCTTTGCACATTAAATTAAATTTCCTTTCGTCTTTGATGCAATTATAAACATTCATTAATTCTATATTGTAATCGTTAATAACGGCTTTAGTTGGAGCTAATTCAAATAACATTGCTCCACCACCTACAAAAGGTTCATAATAGGTATCATAATTATTAGGTAATAATTTAATTAATTTATCTATTATGGACCTTTTTCCACCAGCCCACTTAACGAATGGTTTTCCTTTTAACATTTTTGCCTCCTAACTATATTTAATTTTACCAAATTTCGAACAAAATGTCTTTGATATAAAATAAATAATTACAAAATAAAAAGTGTTAAATTATTATAATATCCAACAAAAGATATTAAATAATCAACACATTTTTTATTGTACACTATATTTTGAAAATTTAAAGATTAAATTACCCTCTTTTAATCAATTCGCGAAATTTCTTTTGTCAACAGTCTGAAGCATATATAGTTTATGTAATTACATATGCTCATTTTTATAAAGAAATATATTTCTAATTTCTTCATTTTTGAATTATAGTTGATATTCCTGAATGTCTATTTTCAATTACTAACTACTTTTTTCAAGTATTCTTACTAATGTTAGATTATATGATTCTATTTTAGTAGCATTTACTAATTTTTCAATTCTGTTTGTATTATACAATACAACCGGACAACCGGATTGACAATTTCTATCATATCTTAGTAAATGTTCAAATATATAAGTTTTTATGTTTGAATACTATAATCGCGATAATTTAAGCACTTGCAATTGCTTCGTAAGGTGCTTCCTTTGGATATCTTGTAAAATTGGTTGTGTTACCTCAGCATTTAATAATTATATGTTTAAAGTAATACTGCATTCTAATTTATTTATTATTTTATAATATCAGCAAAAAACAAACTAATTTCTTCATTTGTCATTGATTTTATATTGGATAAATCAATGTCATATTCAGTACGATAGACTCCCTCAGGCTCTTTCATTTCAAATTTAGGAATATTGATAACTTTATAAAATTTTATATTGTCATTTGCATAGTTAAATTCAAATTTTTCTGCTTCATTTTCATTTATTTTACGAAGCATTTTTTCATACTCAACAATTTTGTTATAATCATTGACAAATAATTTTTTAACTTTTTCAAATATATCAAAAACTGTTAATCCATTATCATCTTTTCTAATCATGACAGATGTTAACATAACATTATTATTAGTAAAAACTTGCTCATGATTAACACGATGAATTCTAGTTGAATTTGATGTCGTTTTCACCTCTAATTTTGTTTGGTCATCTAATGAAAAATCATATTTTAAATAAAAATCATTATGCCAATATGATGAAATATCTACTTTATATTTATCATTTAAATAATATATAGTAAATAATTCTCCCCATAGCCCTTTTTCATAATCAATATTTTTAGAAGAAGTTATTTGAAACAATTCAATTAAATTTTTCATCAGATTTAACATTTCATTATTTTTATTGTCTTTTAAATAGCATAAACAAAGTCTTACAAAAGTCTCGATATTTTCACTAGTTTTATTACTACAAACTATAACATTAAAGTAGTCAGATAATATTTCATTTTCTAGTTTAATAGTGACTTTGTAATTTTGAAATAATTCCAAATAATTTGTTCTAATTTTAGTTGTTTCTAAATTTTCGTGTACTTTTTTTAAACAAATTATATTTTCATATCTATCAACACCAAAAAATATTTCATTGTCAAATTCTTGTGCAAAATAACCCTCACCATTATATCGAGTTTTCAAAAAATTAATAATATCACAGATCATTTTCTAACCTCCCTATAATTCTTTTTGCATTTGTTACTGGGGAATAAAATGCTAGCATTGGAATAGTTATGTTATTTTGAGATTTTGGGTGAACTAAATGAATTTGCAATTGTGTTTTTTCTAAATATATATACCTATCACCTGGATAATATAGTGGATCATTTTCGTATCTATTTTGTGAATGTCCTTGCATTAGGTTAGATGTAATAAAATTACTATCGTCAAAACTACGTTCTTCACCTGTTTTATATCTCATTTGTAGAACTGTAGCAGTTGGTTCTATTCCATCTTGGATATTCCTATGTTCCACTGCAGCCGGATACTTATAGTTAAAATCTATATTTTTGATATAGTATTTTTTTATGATTGTATTAATATCTGACAAAGGTATATCATTATATACTCTATGAACTAAATTGCCAAATGTTTTATCTTCAAACTTATATTTTGACAATAACTTATTCCACACCTCATTCACTTCTTCTATATATGTATTATCAATATTAATGCTTTTTTGTTCAGTCCATATACCAAATTTAACCTCTTCAACATTTGGTACTACTGATTTTCTTGTAGGATTTAAATTATTGTCTAACTCAAACAGTCTTGGCATATCTTTGACGTTAATATTATTTTTCTTACAATATTTAATCCAGCCCCATATATCATCTTCGTGACTTAATAAATTGGCAAAATCTTCTTTAATCTGCTTAGTACAATATACTCTACACAAATCAAAATACTTTTTTCTGTAACCAAACCATCTTGCTCGCTGTTCAACAACATCTGCATTTGCTCGTGTTTTACTTCTTCTAACAATATAAGTTAATGCTAAATCACTAATTGTTAATCCTCTTTCTACAAGATTACCACCCACAATAATAATATTACGTGTTTTATAATAATCGATATCTGTATTTTTGTCGCTATTTATAACCAATACACGTGAATCGTTTAATTGTTCATTAATATTTGACAAAATTAAATTGAATTCCGGCATATCTTCAACTGTTCTAGACAATTCATTATATCCATATTTTAAATATTTACTTAATTGAATATAACCAGTTTCTGTTGCATCTTGTTCACTACTATTTAACCAATTTTCTAAAATCAAATTAACTTTCTTTTCAACTTCTTTATGATCAAACTTTTTCTGACTTGGATGAATTAACATCACATGATTTTTACCATCATTTCTAAGTTTTCGAATAATACTTCCTACAAAAAAAACACCTAATGAATTATAAAATGATTCTGGAACGCCATCACCTTCGAGCATTTCTCTTTCATCTTCTGGTAATTCAATAATATGTAAATCTTGATTCTCTCCGTGAAACATAGCACCACCTGTATACTCTTTTCCTGGTTCAACAAGTTGACAAAAATCAGGAGATAAACTATCTATAGTATTAATTAATAAATTTGCTTGGGGCGTAGCCGTTATAGAGACAAAGCAAACATGACTTAAACTTTCTTTCAATTGCAATAATTCATTATATATGACTGTTCTCTCATTGCTAGCTACTTTAGCATTTAGTGATGCTTGATCTCCTTCATCATCAATTAACAATATTGGTTTTCTTTCTAAATTTGCATCAATAATATATGATTTTACGTTTCTAATATGTTTCTGATGTTTCAATGCAACTATTATTATTTTTCTACCACTATTATACATTCTATTTAATTGTTCAGGGCTTACTGAATCAAATTTATTTGTTGTACTCAATACAACAACATTTCTATCATCACGTTTATTATTATCAATATCAAACATTTTTTTAATTCTATCTTCAGTCTGTGATAACAAATTATTTTTTGTGCCACCAAAAACAACAATAATATTATAATTATTATCAAATGCTAAAGACATTAAAGAAATAAAATTCGAGGTTTTTCCACTTTGAATTTTTCCTATCGCTAATCCTGTTTTTCTACCACCATTTAAATTAGGATTTGGACAATTTGAAAGTATTTTGGCAGCTGTTAAAACTGTTTCAAATTTCTCATCTTCTGACATATAATTTAAATTTTTTTTAATCCGATTGGTTTCTTTACCATCTAAATATACTTCCCAACTATCAGTACTATTATCACTATTAAGTTCAACTATTCCTTTTAACATAATTCACCTCATTTTTTTGATAATTTATCAAGTAATCTATTCATATACGTTCTAATATCAGAAGGGTCGACAGAGCCATCTGGGTTTTTTGAAACTTTTTTTGCATTTCTTTCAGCGATAATCATTGCACAAGCTAACTTATTCATTATTTTTAGGAAGTTTGTATCATTAATATATGGAACAAAAAATGCATGTCGAATATTTAATGATATTTCTATTATGTTTTCAGAAATTTCTTTTGAAGTTATCCAAGCACCATTTTCATTATCACTATACCATTTTACTATTAAATCATAGTCATCAACGGAATATGAATAAACTTCTTGCTTTTGTTCCTCAGGAAAATCGAGTATTGGTATATTTTCAATAATTTGATTACCACTAGTTTCATATTTCATTGGCTCTTCATTAATTTCACAAACTGCTGATGTTATATTATTTACAGTTTCTATTACAATATCGCTTTTTTCTTCTTCTGAAATATCGGTTACTTTTTTACTTTCATTTTTTCTATATTTTTCGGCCTTACGTCTATATTCATCTGAAACACGCAATAAATTTTCAATTAACTGTTCCTCTAAACCGTTATTCCAATCAAATCCATCTTTTGCTTGAGTAACCTCCCAATTGTCTAAATTTATTTCTCCAAATAATCTTTGATATGTAAATGAATTAGATTTTCCAAATATTTCATCAGGTCTATAATTTTCCCCAGGTCCACCTATTATTACTCTACCTCTACGCATAAGTGTAAAACCTGCATTACTAGTACTACCTGGATCCATAAGACCAATCCAACCATTAACATTATATTTCTTTCCAATTGGAGATAATACTTCAAAATCAATACTTTTTCTCCACTTAACGGTTGTTCCATCAGCAAGTTTCTCTGCGAGAATACTTGGTTCAAGATATGTTAATGATTCACCATTCCATATAATATCAATTTCCCCATTTCGTATATCATTTCTATATATACTTGATAAATGTTCCTTAATTTTTGATAACGTCTTTTTTACCATTTTTTGATTTAAAGATGTTATATAAATCTTGGTATAATGTTCGCTTATATCAGCATAATTTTTTGAATAATCAATGTTACTTGTTTTATTTTCTTGTAAATCTAAAACATCAATTGTTGCTTTAAATTTTTCTTTTTCACCTAATCTTGTTGTCTCAACAGTCCAGAGATTTCCAAACCAACATGCTGCTGTTTTCAAGCCCATACCGAATTCATTCCTACCTGTATTATTTTTAGGTGGTTTGTCTAAAATAAGTGCTCTTTTAAAATCGTAAAAATCCATGCCAAAGGCAGTATCTGTTATTTCTAAGTAATCATTTTCTAGACTATAATTAATATTTATATATAATTTTTTAAAACCTTCTTGTGATTGCAATTCCATTTTGTGGTCATAATAACTCTGCGTTGAATTATCAACAAATTCGGCAACTGCATACCATGGTTTATAACTCAATCTTCTGTATGTCCCATACACTCCAGTAGATGGAGTAATATCAATTTGTTCTATCATAAATCTCCCCCATTTTCATAATTATTAAATAATTGTCTAATAATATATTCAACAATATCAACACACACAGTATTTCCCAATTGTTTATATGATTGTTTATCATCTTTCAAGTCTAATTTTAAATCTTTAAATCCATATAATTTGGATATTTCTAAAGGAGTAATATATCTTTTATATTTACCTATTATTGGTGTCTGATTAATTGCAACAAATGTTGGAAAACATTTGTTATTTTTAACTCTTATACCAGATGGCCTAAATTGAATAATGCCATCCCATACACTTTTAATAGAAGTACTTGCATTCCATTCAAATTTCCTATTCGATCTAGATGTGAATTTTAAGGAATTATATTTGTTTTTCCACTCATCAATTATTTCACGATTTTCATGGTAAAAAATTTTATTTTTTTCAATAAGTTTCTGTTTCCATTTAGGATAGCTTTTGGGTATTGGTTTATCATTTAAATAATATGACCAAATTGGTGATATAAACTTACCACCGTTTTTTTCAATAGAAATTCTAAGTTCTTCCCAAACATTAATTATATTTATTTTATCATCATCTATATAATATTTTTTTTCTACTTTTTCGGTTAAAAACTCACTTATATCCTTTCCAACAAAATTATAAGTATTTAAATTTAATCTTTCTGGCCAAGTAATATTTATGTTTTCTATTTCATGATTAGGATCATATATACACACAATAAAAATTCTTTCTCTTAATTGAGGTATGCCGAGATAATGTGGGCTTACCATATGCTTATCAACTGTATAACCGATTTCATTCAATTTTTTATATATTGTATTCCATGTTCTACCATTATCATGTGATACCAAATTTCTAACATTTTCTAATAATGCAAATCTAGGATGATATTTTTCCAGTATATTTGCAACTTGAAAAAATAATATTCCTTTATTAGTATCCTTAAATCCTTTTTGTTTTCCGGCTTTTGAGAATGATTGACATGGAAATCCAGCAAAAAGAATATCAAATTGTCCATTATTTTCCATCACTTTTTGTTCTAATTTTTCATGTGTTTCTTCTAATTTAATATCGTTGTAACAATCTATTCCATAGGTATTTTTGTAAACCTCAGATACTGGAAAATCAAAGTCAGATGCAAAAATACATTCTGCATCTGGAAAAACTCTTTCTATTCCTTGACGAAAGCCACCAATACCACAAAACAAATCTACATACTTCATAATAATCACCTTTAAGACATTATATTTAAATAAGTATATCATGATTTGGGTTTTTTTAATAGTGAATTGAATACTTTTTTATTTGTAGATGTAGATTTCTCATAATTAAACTGTAAATTTTTGAGTATCGATTTAATCCTCCTACATTATATTAACAATTTTTATAATTATAGTAATCATTACGAATTTGGTGTTGGTTTTTAATTATAAATAAATTTGGTGTTTAGTAATAATTTTAAAAAATTCAATATCTCTCAACCATTTTAATTTATTGCAAATAAAATGAGGACATAATGAATCATGTCCTCTTCAGGGGGTTTTGGTTGATACACTCTAACAAGAATCGTTAGAGGATCAGTAAGGTTTATTACCTTACCTATTTAATAATATAAAATTATGAATAGTTTGTCAATTTATATTATTTAATTTTTTGTAATTTTTTTAAGTTCTTCATAGTATAGTGCTTCTGATACTGAAACATATGGTGCAACATATACTAGGGCAATACCAAATGTTAATGCACAAAGTAAATACCAGCCAAAGAAACTTAACATAAATACGAAATAATCCCATTTATAACCATACATCATCTCTTTAGATTTTTTGATGCAAGCACCTGGTTCTTCTTCACCATCTATCATGATAAACATTGCTTGACTATATGATATAGCAGCTATAATACCTGGTATAACAAATAATAAAGACCAAAGACCAATAAAAATGGACATTAATAATCCTAATAAGAATATTGGAACAAATTTAGAATAATGTTTAAATATTTCATCATAATCTACTTGTTCTTTTCTTACATATTTAAGAATAAATACATCTAAACCATATGATAAAGGCATTACTGCAAGTGAAAGTAAAGTTGAACACATTGTTCCTGCGAATGTATCTTGTAATGCTTTTTCTGATATTACATTTACAAAACCTAAAACAATCATAACAATTAACATTGGTTTTAAAATAGTCCATAGATTTCCTTCAATCATTTTTTTGGCTTCATTTTTGATTTTTTCTCTATTCATTTATCTCAACTCCTTCTACTATAAATATATCATTAATTTAGATTTTTTACACCACTTATTATGTTTTTTTGAATAGGATATTTATCTATTTCGTTAATATGTTTGTTTAAAAAATTTAAAGAGTCTTCACTACATTTTTTTAATATTTTAAAATCCTTATTTAGATTAGCTATTTTAAAGACCATATCTCCACTTTGTTTTACACCAAATAAATCACCAGCTCCTCTTAATTCGAAGTCTTTTTCAGAAATGTAGAAGCCATCTTCACTTTCTTCTAATATTTTTAATCTTGGCGTGTCATAGTCGCTTATTAAAATACATTTTGATTCTATATCATTTCTACCTATACGTCCTCTTAACTGATGGAGGGTTGCCAAGCCGAATCTTTCGGCATTAAATATAACAATCATAGTAGCGTTACTAACATCTACTCCTATTTCAATGATGGTTGTTGATATTAAGATCTTGGTTTTATTTGATTTAAAATCATTCATTATATTTTCTTTTTCTTCATTTTTTAATTTACCATGAAGAACACCTATAGGTACTTTGCCATTAAGGGCTACATTTATTTTTTCATATAAATAATTAACACTTGCCAGTTTGGTATTTTCTTCTTCATTTTCGATCAGGGGACTAACGACATAGATTTGATGTCCTTTTTTAATTTCATCTAACATTTCATATAGAACTTCTTTAATTTCTGATGTGTTATATAATTTGGTAATTTTAGGTTTTCTATTTAATGGTTTGGTTTTTATTTCAGTTATGTCCATATCTTTAAAAATAGTTAAGGCTAGAGTTCTAGGGATTGGAGTTGCACTCATATAAAGTACATCAACATTTTCTCCTTTGTTTTGAAGGTTCTTTCTTTGATTTACACCGAAGCGATGTTGTTCGTCGGTTACAACTAGTCCGATATTTTTAAATACGACATCATCATTTAAGACTGAATGAGTTGATAATAAAATATCTATTTGACCGTTTTTTAGATTTTCAATTATTTTATCACGGTCTTTTTTGGTTGTTGAACCAGTTAGTATTTCAATATTTAACTCTGTTAAGATTTTTTTGATATTTTCATAGTGTTGTTTTATTAATATTTCAGTTGGTGCCATTAGGACACCTTGATAACCAGATAAATAATTCATGAAAAGAGCTAGAAAAGAGATAATTGTTTTACCACTTCCAACATCACCTAGAATTAATCTATTCATATGTTTTGATGAGTTAAAATCATTTTTAATATCTTCTACGGCATTTACTTGTGAATCGGTTAATTTAAATGGTAAACTTGATATTAAATTATCTAATTGTGAGGTATCAAATGTTTTTATATATGATGTAGTTGTTTTATCTTTTAAATATTTTAAATAATTTATTTTTAAAGTATATTCAAATAGTTCTTCATATTTAAGACATACTTCAGCTTGTTTTAAATTATTAGTACTAGTTGGATTATGAATTTCTTTTATGGCGGTTAATTTATCTAATAATGAATATTCTTTAATGTATTCTTCAGGTATTAGACTGGGAACATAGATATTTTTTTCTAATAAATTATTAATTATTTTATGAATATTTACTTGTTTTAGTCCTTGAGTTGTGTGATAAATTGGTTCTATTTCATCTTTAATTATTGGGGTTAATTTTATATCACTGGCTGTAAATGTGTTAGTCTTGACGTTATATTTTCCTATTACGGAAATATATTTATTTAATAACAGATGTTGTTTAATGAAGGGACGATTAAAGATGGTAACGTTTATTAGTTTAGTACCAGTATTTAATCTGAAACTTATTTTATTTAAATTTCTTTTAATATAGTATATTTTGGCATCGGATGCGACATATCCATTTATTAAAACTTCAGTGTTTTCTTCATAGTTATCTAGGGTGACTGGGTGATATAATTTATACTTATAGGGATAGTATGTGATTAAATCTTGGATGGTAAAGATGTTTAAATTTTGAAATAATTTTAAGGTTTTGGGACCAATTCCTTTAATATCTTCTAGCATATTTAACTCCTTTAAAAAATATTTTAAATTTTAACAAAAAATTGTTGACTTTTAAGTCTTTTTCCTTTAGTATAACAAGTACCAATTCACTTAAAGGCGAATTGGTGCTAGTATCACACTAGCCAACCCCTTTTTATTCTTTGAGGCTAACCCAGGGGGATAGCCTCTATTTTTTATTTATTAGAAATTTCTTTGTAATAGTTGTATCTTTGGACCGCTATTTCTTTATTTATAGCAAGCAATTCGTTTGCTTTTTTTATGTCTTTTATTTTTAATGCATTGTATCTAACTTCATTAGATAGGAATTCATCATATTTATCAAAGTTTGGTTCTTTAGAGTCTAGGTATAGTTTATTATCTTTATATCTCATTAATAATACGTAACCTGAATCGACTGCTAGAGCTTCTTCTTTGATTGAATTACTCATTCCTCCTTTAATACCTTGTTCAATACATGGACAATATGCAATTATAATTGATGGGCCATCGTGTTCTTCGGCTTCTTTAATTGTTTTAATTGCTTGCATGAAATTACCACCTAAACTAATGCTTCCAACATATATATTTGGATATGACATGGCAATTTTAAATAAATCTTTTTTAGATGTTTTCTTACCGCCACTTGCAAATTCGCAAACTTGTCCTAAATGACTTGATTTACTTGACTGACCACCAGTATTTGAATATACTTCAGTATCTAGTACAAGAATTCTTACTTTCTCATTTGATGATGCTACATGATCTAATCCACCAAAACCGATATCATAAGCCCAACCATCACCACCGATAGTCCATACACTTTTAGGTGTTACAAAACTTAATAAATCTTCTTTAATATATTTTTTGAATTTTGGTAATTCGGATTTTATTTTATCATAATCGTTAGAGTCTAGTAGTTCTAATAGATATTTTGTATCTTCATTATTAATTCTAACTAATTCTTTTTTTATACGATTTTGTAAGTTGTTAAAACTATTTAGAATTCCAAAACCATATTCGGCAGCATCTTCAAATAAACTATTACTCCACGATACAGAATAAGGGGTATTAGGGCATGATGCTCCATAGATACTTGAACAACCTGTTGCGTTGGCAATAACTAATTTTTCACCAATAATTTGAGTTAATAATTTGATATATGGTGTTTCGCCACAACCAGCGCATGCTCCAGAAAACTCAAATAATGGTTTTCTTAATTCAATATTTTTAATGGTTGTTAATGGGTATTTAGGATTTTCATAATTATTAAATAGTTCGTTAGCTTCTTTTTGTTTTTCTTCATCGAATTTACCGAAGGACAAAGCATCTTTTGGACATGTTTTAATACATAAGCCACAACCGGTACAGTCAGCTCCACTAATACTAATAATAAATTCTCCATTAGGTAATTCGAATGGTCTTATTACGGCATGAGGACAAACTAAAGCACACATTCCACATTTAATACATTTTTCTTTATTCCAAACAGGAATATCCTCACTAATTTTACGTTTTTCAAATTTGGTTGTTCCACCTGGAAAAGCACCATCTTTATAATCAAGAAGATCTTTTACAGTCAATTCATTACCGCGTCTTGAATTAATCATTTCAAAAATATTCTTACTTGAATTAATACTTATACTTTCATCATTAGTAATCTTGATATTAAATAGATTATTTGGAGTTTCTTTTATAACCTTGATATTACTTTCAACAATAGATTCTCCTTTAGTTCTAAATCTTTCTTTAACGTTTTCAATTAAGATATTTTGGTAATTTGGAATATTTAATAAATTTAAAATTGAGGTTTCGATTATTAAACTTATTTTACCTTTAATTTCATTTTCTTCGGCTAATTTACTAGCGTTTATTATATATGTTTTGATATTATTTGCATTTAGATATTCTTTAATGTTTGTTGGCAGGAATTTATTTAGTTCTTCTTCGGTTTTTGAGGTATTTATTATTAAATTTCCACCTGTTTTTAAACCGGTTATCATGTCAAATTTATGGAAGTATTCGTCTTTAGTTACTACTAATAATTCAGGATGATTTGTATAGTATGGGGCATTTATTGGATTGTTAGATAATCTTAAATGGGAAACTGTTACGCCACCACTTTTTTTAGAGTCATATTCGAAATATCCTTGAACATAAGCAGATTTACCTAAGATTTTTAACATATCTTTTGATGCACTTACAGATCCATCTGAACCATAACCAAAGATTTTAAATTCTCTAAAATTATCTTCTTCAGTATATTTATAGTGAGTTAAGCTTGTATTTGTTACATCATCTATAACACCGACTGAGAAATCATCTTTAGGATTATTTAATAAATTCATGTATACATCGTAAATATCGTTTGGAGTGGTATTCTTACTTGATAGTCCATAGATTCCACCATAAATTTTGATATTGGTATTTTTAAGAGATGATACTACATCTAAATATAAGGGGTTACCACTAGCACCGTGTTCTTTAGTTCGATCTAATACGCCAATTATTTTAGTTGTTTTTGGTAAGACGTTAAGTAGATATTCTTTACTAAATGGACGATATAGATGTACTTCGATTAAACCAAATAAGGGATTATTTTTTACAACTGATTTAATAGTATCACATACTGATCCCATAGCGATAAGGACTACTTTAGCGTTTGTTCCACCATAGTAATTAAATGGTTTATAGTCTGTTCCTATTTCTTTGTTTAGTTTTTGCATATAATCGTTTACGATATCGGGAACTTTGGCGTAATCTTTATTTCTTGTTAGGACTGATTGAAAATAGATATCTTCATTTTGAGCTGTTCCTTTAGTGATACTTTTATTTGAGTTTAAAGCACGATTTCTAAATTCAGCGATTTTATCATAATTTACTAGTTTTTTGATTACGTCATCACTTATTTCATTTATAACATTATATTCATGACTGGTTCTAAAGCCATCAAAGAAGTGTAAAAATGGTAAGCTACTTTCAATGGCTGATAAATGGGAAATTAAGGCTAAATTATGAGCATCTTGAACATTCGTACTTGCTAAAAAGCAAAAGCCAGTTTGTCTTACTCCGTAAATATCTTGGTGATCACCAAAAATACTTAAAGCATGGGTTGCTAAGCTACGAGCTGCAACATGAATTACAGCGGGCAAACATTCTCCAGCCATTTTATACATATTAGGAATCATTAAAAGTAATCCTTGACTTGCAGTAAAGGTTGTACCTAAGTTTCCAGCATTTAAAGCACCATGAAGGGCACCAGCAGCACCAGCTTCACTTTGCATTTCATAAACATTTACATTATCATTAAAAATATTTTTAATGTCTTTATTATTCATATTATCTATGTTACTTGCCATAGGACTAGAGGGGGTTATTGGATATATAAAACTTATATCACTTAATTTATAGGCCATCATAGAACAGGCAGTATTTCCATCAACAACTTTCATATTTTATCTCCAATCTATCTTTAATTAATTATATCATAACTTTTTTAAGAAAAAGAAAAAACTCTTAGAAATCTAAGAATTTATGTAACTTGTTGAAGTATAAACATAATCATTATTTACTTTTGCAAAAGTGAATTTATATTTACCACCATAACCTATAAAAGAATTTTCGGATATTTTTTCATTTAATTTTTCTATTTTATCAGAAGATACCACTAAATTTTGATACGATTTACCATAATTTGTACCATCAGTTATTAAAACATAACTATACATAATTACTTCATCTGTTGTAGATGACCATTTATAATCTTGTGTATAAGTTAATAGATTTGAACATTCAGTATTATTTTCATTACTAATAAGACCAATATATAAGTTTTGATTAAATTGTTCTGGTAAAAATTCATTATTACAACTATTTTTGGGAATAAGCTCTTTTAAATTAGTTTTTAACTCTTCAGTTATTTCGATAGGCTCATTTACAATACTTATTTGGACATTGTGATTTGGCAAGGTAGTAACAATTTTTTCTTGAGATAAATAAGCACTTGATTTAAATATTAAAAAACTACCAGTAATTAGTAAAAGTGTTGCGATTAAAATAACTGATATATAAGTTATTTTTTTATTATCCTCTAACATAATTGGTACTCCTTTGTTATTATAATTATAAAATAAACATTATTAAAAGTAAACATAAGACTTTGTCGAAAATTGTCCTATAAGAATTTTCGTATTCTAAAATTTTACAATTGTTTTTCTTTAATATTTGAGATTTTAGGTTTTGATAATCTTCATTATAACCTACTAATATATAATCTTTATTTAATAATTTATCTACTTTTTTATCTTGATAATATAGTTTTCCACCACTTGTTAAGAGATGATTGTTATCAAAATAAGTACTTGGATGAATTATTTCAACTGTTAAATTAGATATGTTTTTAAATAAATTTTTGATTAAATATATTTCACTTGGAGAACTTTTTTCAAATAATAGAATATTTATTTTTACTTTAAATAATGAATTTAAAATTTTGTATTTATTAATTATGTCATACATTATTTTATTTAATTTAAGAAAATCATATATTTTATTATTGATAATTATGTTACATGGTATTTCTTCTTTAGAAAGTATATTTGTTTTATGATTAAAAATTAGAATATAGTTATCGGTTAATTCGAGTGTATACATTATTCTAATTCATTTATTTCTTTGTCATAGATTTTTGATGGGTTAATATTGTTACCATTAAAATTTACTTCAAATAACATCATTGAACTAGCAGATGCATCTACTTTATTTGTTCCACTTTTACCGATGATATCGCCTTGATTAACAGCTTGGCCAACAATTACATCAACGTTATTTAGACTTTCATAAGTTGTAGTTAAGTTATTCGTGTGTCTTATTGTAATAATATTTCCTAGGATATCGTCAGTTGTTACTGATTCAATTGTTCCATCTAAAACGGCAAGTACATCAAATACGTTATCACTTCCATACATAATACCTGTATTTGGCATATAGGTGTTTTCATATAATATTAAGGAATTTTCTTGAGTTATATTATCTGAATCTTTATCATAGAAGTTTTTTATTATTTTAACTGTTTCATCTTGATATGGCATAATAATTTTTTTATTTTTAGTAGTACTAATAACGGGTACGGCATCATCTATTAAACCACGATATACGTATGATAATGACTCATTTGAATAAATCATTCCTTGTAAGGTTTTACCTACTAAATATAAACTTGATATTATTGTAACTATAGATACAGCATATACTGAAAAAACTACCCATCCTTTTAATTTGTATTTCTTTTTCATTTTTCCTCCTATTAAAAGTTTGGATAGTTTATTTTAAATTATACTTTAAATTTCAGATATTTCGGTATTTTCATAATAATGATTTAATATTTCTTTATAAGATGCTCCTGCTTTTGCCATTTGATTTGCACCATACTGACTCATTCCAACACCATGACCATAACCTATTGTGGTTATAATGTAGTTGTTATCTTGTTTTTCGATGGTAAAATCTGTAGAACGAAGATTTAGTAATTTACGAAACTCAATACCTGTATATGTTTTGTTATTTATAGTAATAGATTTAACGTGATTTGTTGCATTTCTTTCAATATTTTGAATATCTATATTTGATATATTTAATAGTTTATTAAGGTCTGAAGAAGAAAAAGTTTTTTGAAATTTGTAATTTGGAGTGTTTTCATTTTCAAGAGATTTAACACTTGTAAAAGTAGCATCGTTAAAGACAGTTTGAGAGTTTTCAGTATAACCATTACTCATGGAAAAATAGTAAGTTCTAAGTATTTTATTATCTCTTTTTATTACTTCATTATGAGTGGATTTAACACAGTTATAAATTTTATTATAATATTTATTATAGTCATCATTCCATTTTTCTTTTAACTTGAAATTAGGACTATATACTTGATCACTTATTCCAGATGTTAATTCTAAAAAGTTATTTTTCATTTTTGATGTTGCAAAACTTCTAGCTGCTACTGCTTGGGCTTTTAAGGCTTCTTCATTAAATAAAGCGGGCATTTCGGATGCAACAACCCCGGTAACATAGTCGTTTAAATCTAGATATAAGTCTAAATCAGTTAAATGAATTATTATTGTTTTTTCGTTATTAGAAAATAAAAAAGTAGCTTTATTAAAACTACTTATAAATATTGGTATTAAAAATAAGATTAATAATAATAATTTTTTCATAGGTCTCCTTAGATAATTCTACTTACGTTTAAAAACTCTATTATAAAACTTCCTAATAGATATCCCATAATTAAGCTTATGATGATAACAAAAAATCTTGCTTCAATTATGTGATTTTTTTTAAAAAAATTATTAAAATTAATTCCATTTAAAACAAATACGGATAATAGGACACAAACTATATATATAATCGTTTTAATCATTATTTTTGTTCATACTCCATTATCTGTTTATTTCTTCTTACATGTCTTTCTTCATTTTTAAAGTCAGTTGTTAGGAATAAATCAATCCATTTAATTAAATCATTTACTTTATGATTATTTACTCCTAAGGCGATTATATTAGCGTTGTTATGGGCACGGGCTAGCATTGCTTCTGTATTACTTGTTACATGAGCACAGCGAATACCTTTAACTTTATTAGCGGCAATACTCATTCCAATACCAGTTCCACAAAGTAAAATTCCATAATCTGCTTCTTTAGATGATACTACTTTTCCTACTTCAAAAGCATATAATGGATAATCATCGACTGCAGAATTATGTTCACTTAAATCAATGGTTTCAATATTGTGATTATTTAAAAATCTAATTATTTCTTTTTTGATATTAACGCCATTATGGTCTGTTGCAATTGCTACTTTCATGTTAATTATCCCTTTCTACTATCTAGATATCATTGTTGAAAGAACTTCATTTGATTTACTCATACTTTCACTTATGTTATTAATTCTTTCTGCTCTTAATTCTTGTAATTTTTCAGGTGCAATTCCGGTTAAGTTAGAAACAATTTCTAAGGCTTGATCTTCTCTTAAGCCATATTGCATTAAAGTTCCTTTAGTATATAAACTTATAGAATTTTTTAATAAGTTTTCATAATATTCTTTTTCCATTATTCCTCCTATATATTTATGTTACCACAAATATTTATAAATATTTAAAATTTGAAGTATATTTGACATGTTATTAACAAAAAAAGTGCCTATTTTAGCACTTAATTTAAATTATATTTCTTATTGAATTTTTCTACAGTACCAGTTTTCTTAGCAGTTTTGCTCATTTCTGGATTATATGCTGGTGAGCATGCACTACATGTTTCAACAAAATGTGTTGGTTTATTAGATTTTGTTTGGAAAGTATGTCCACAAGCACAAGTTACTGTACAATCTACAAATGATGGATGTAAATTTTTCTTCATCTTTTATTCTCCTTCCGCCATGATTTAAATTAAATCATAGAAATTCGTTTTACTTGGATAGTATAACATATATTTGAAAAATTGCAATAGGCAAATATACTTTGTCCATTAAATTAAGATTTAATTTGTTCCCATGTTAAGTTTAAATCAGTTCGTCCAAAATGACCATATGCTGCTAAATTGTAATAGATAGGATTTAATAAATCTAATTCCTTAATGATATTATCAACACTGAAGTTAAAGTTTTTATTAACATAATCATATATTTTTTCTATATGTACTTTATTAGTGTTAAAAGTATTTATGTAAACTGATATTGGATATTCTTTCCCAATAGCATAAGCAAGCTCTATTTCACATTTATCCGCTAAATTATGGGCAACTATATTTTTGGCAACGTATCTAGCATAATATGCACCACTTCGATCTACTTTTGATGGATCTTTACTGCTAAAGCAACCACCGCCTACTTTACCTATTCCACCATAAGTATCTGCAACTATTTTACGACCGGTTGTACCGCTATCGCCAAATGAACCGCCAATTGTAAATTTACCGCTAGTATTAATTAATATTTTGGTATTTTCGTCTAGTAACTCTTTTGGTATTATCGGTTTTATTACCTCATCTATAATTAAATTTTTTAATTCTTCATAATCAATATTTTCTTTATGTTGACTTGCAATGATTATTGTATCAACTCTTTTAGGTAAATCATTTTCATATTCAATTGTTACCTGAGTTTTTCCATCTGGCTCTAATATTGAGTCTTTGGCTTGCTTTCTTACATCAGTTAATCTTTTAGCGAGTTTATTTGCTAAAAGAATGGTCAATGGCATATATTCTTTAGTTTCATTAGTTGCATATCCAAACATGATTCCTTGATCTCCTGCCATTATTTTATCTTTATTTACAGCATTATTTATTTCAATTGATTGTTTATTTACCTTAACTATTACATTATACTCTTCCGTATAACCAATTTCTTTTAATACTTGTTTAGCTAGTTGTTCATAATTAAGTTTAGCATTTGTTGTTGCTTCTCCATAAATTAATATTAAGTCATCCTTAATTGTTGCTTCTACTGCCATTTTACTATTTTTGTCTTGTTTTAAGGCCTCATCTAAAATATAATCACTTATTTTGTCACATATTTTATCTGGATGTCCTTCCGTTACAGATTCACTTGTTAAATAATAATTTTTCATAATCTACCTCTTTCCATTTTTATCAAAAATAAAAAACTCTTGAAAGAGTTAGTAATAAATCTCTTTCATCGATATTAGCATTACCACCTTGCCTTAAGTAGGTTGGTATGAGTTCTTAGAGCTAATTCTCTCCCTCATTCTTGATAAAATTAATATTATTTATTTAACGTATTATTTCTAATACATTTTTATATTATCATATTTTAGTTATTTTGTGAATATTCATATAAATAATACGATACTTCTTTAAGATTTATTGAGTTATTGTTAAAAGTTAAAGTTAACAACTTAGTTTGTTTATTAAAATTTAAATTATCAATTTTTCCATAATAGTCTTTATTATTAGTTTTAAGATAATAATTCATATTAGAATCTATAATCATTTCAATATTAGCATTTTTTAAGTAGTACTTTACTTTATTTATTTTAGTTTTATCAATATTATTGTCTAAAATTAAACCATTTTTATCAATTTTGATTGAAGCTGTTTCTGGTTCGCAGGTTCCTAAATATTCTATCAAATTATCAGAAAAATATTCTGAATAATCACTTGCTAATTTTAGCTTATTATTACTTATTCGATATGTTTTATTATTTATAGAAAAATAGAAATCACTATAAAGATTACAAGCAATTGGTTTATGTTTTTCTATAACACCTTCTGTTTTGGCATCAATAACATTATATATTAATTTACTATATTTTTTATTAAATTCTTCTAATGCATGTTCTTTTAAAATATCGCTATCTGTATCAATCCCATCAGGTATTTCAATAATATAAATTTTATTTGATGTAATCGCAATAAAACTATAAATTGTTACATCTGCAGAACTAAAATAATTGAAATATTTTATATCGTCTTTAATATTAGAATCTATTACCCATTTATTATTAACTTTCCAAAATAATTTGCTATTTTCTATTTTTAAAAAAGGTATATAATCAAATTCAAATACTTTGTTGTCATTGTTTTCACTTGATTTATAAGCAAATGTTTCAGAATTTATTTTTTGATACAAATTATTATCCATGGTATATTCATATTCATTTAATTCATCAATATTTACAAATTTGATTTCTTCATTATTTAATTTTGATAGATCAAATTGATTATTTTGATCTTTTTGGAAAGATATAGTTGTTGTCGTTGTTATTGTACTCGAGTCTAACTCAGGTTGTTTTTTTAAATTGTTAGTTTTAAATATTAATACTATTAAAAGTGAAATTACAATTGCAAATAGGATTGTTAAGAGAATTATTATTTTTTTATTATTATTAGTTTCCATAAAACTTCACACTTTCTATTTTAATATTATCAAATATACTAGTGTTAATGATAATTTTAAATTTAAAAGTTATTAATTTACTTAAATTTTACATTAACTTAAATTTTAATGTGGAATACTTAATAGTTATTAACAAACAAAAAAGAAGTTGTTACTCTTCTTTAAGTTTTAAAATTAAATCATACAATTTTTATTAATTGTACTTTAATATTTTGGTATTAATTACTATTTAATGAACATTTTGATTATTGCTTTAGTTTTTTTATAGATGATTGTTTTCAAACATTCCATAATCCATTAGAAGTATCTTTTAATATGATATTTTTTCCAGGACTTATTTCAATTCTCAATTCTTGATTGATTCTATTAAAACCCATACTTTTAATTTTACCATAATAATCATTATTATTTGATTTTAAATAATAGTTCATATTTCTGTCTATAACCATCTCAAATTTTTCATTTCCAAAATAACAATAAACATTTTTGATAAAGGTTTTATCTATATTATCATTTTGAATTATTCCATCTTTATCGATTGCAATAGTTGACTGCATAAAACCGCAACTATTAATGTAAGAGGATAATATTGATGAAAAATTTTTATAATAATCTGATGCTAAAACTGGTGCTGATGTATTTGAATTTAATATATATATTTTATCATTAATTGATAGATAAATATTTTTATTTATATTGCAATCAATTAGTTGTTCTTTATTCTTTGCATAAGTCACCTTTTCATTTATTACTTGATATTTTAAATTACTATATTCTTTATTGAATTCTTCATATAAATTATCATTGATGTTTATTCCATTTGGTATTTCAATTATATATATTTTATTTGTAGTAATTATGATAAATTTGGTTATAATTACGTCTTCATCTAAAAAGAAATCTGCATAGTTTATTTCTTCAGTTATTTTATTTTCTTCTTTCCATTCATTATTTATATTCCAATATAATTTTTTATTACTAATTTTTATAAAAGGTAGTGAAAATTCATAATCAGTTTTGTGATTATTTACAAATGAATTATAATTTTCATTATTTGTATTTGACTTTTCAAATAAAATATCGTCTGCTGTATATTCATATCTGTTTAATGCTTCTATATCTATAAATCTTATTTCTTCATTATTTAATTTTGATAAATCATAAGGATTTTTTTCAGCTATTTGTGTAGTAGTTGTCGTTGTTGTTGTACTTGAATTTGATTCAGGTGTCTTTTTTGAATTGTTTGTTATATATATCAACACTATTAAAAGTCCTATTATTATTGCAAATAAGATTCCGATTAGTATTATTAATTTTTTATTTTCTTTAGTTTCCTTTGTTTCCATAAACACTCACACTTTCTAAGATAATAATAGCAAATTAATTAGGGTTATAGATAATATTTAATTTAAAAGTTATTAGTTTACTTAAATTTTACATCAAATTTTAATGTGGAATAGTTGTAAATTATCAACAAATATTGAAAAAAGAAGATGTTACTCTTCTTTATATTCTTTCGATTTTTTCTAAATAAAAGTTTCCATTTGCTTTATTAAATATATAGATTTTTTCTGAAAGAGATGGCACTATATCGCCTACGCCAGAAATATAGTCATATCCATATATATATAATTTATTATTTAATTCGTATGCTACTAATAAACCAGTAGAAATTAAGCCTACTCCTCCACATCCTTGATATCCTGAAAAGACAAATGAATCTGTTTCTTTTACATATTGATATGTTCCACAAGCTCCATATTCAAAATCTTCTTTTGGCATTGTTGCTGATGGACCATATAATTCCTTTTTCTTTGAAATAAAATCTTTATATTTTATACTTTTTACTTTGTTATCTTCTGGACAGTTAATGTTTTCAGGAAATACCTTATTGCATTCTACCATTGTACCTTTAGCTTTATCTGCAACAACATTATTTTCATCGGAAATAATATCATTATCAGAACGATATTTTGATATTAGTTCTTTGGCTTTAGTCATATCGTATTCTTCACAATTATATGAAGAACATAAATTTAAAAAATATACTTCGGCTGCTGATGATTCATCATCTTGATTTGGATTTGACGAAGGATTTATATTGGTTGGCGTAGTTGTTGTAGTTGTTGATTTTGTAGTAGTTGGAGTTGAATTAGTTTGTTTTTTTAGATTACTTGTTATAAATATCAATGCTATTAAAAGTCCTATAATAACTGCAAATAAGATTCCTATTAGTATTATTAATTTTTTATTTTCTTTAGTTTCCTTTGTTTCCATAACACTCACACTTTCTATAATAATATTAACAAATATATTGAACATTTTGTTATATTAAAATCTGGTTATAGATTAATTTACGTGAATTTTACATTAAATTTTAATGTGGAATAGTTGTAACTTATCAACAAATATAGAAAAAAGAAGATATTACTCCTCTTTAAGTTTTAAAATTAAATCATACAATTTTTTGTCATTAAATTCGATTACTGAATTATTATTAAGAACTATTTCATATAATTCTTTTTTATTAAGAGCCTTTATATCATTTAAGATTATTTGATAATATACTTCTTTATATTGAATAGCCTGAGATCCACGGGCGATTCTTAGAACTTCTAATCCTTCATTTTGAACTATATAATCTAAAAATAATAATCTTTGGTTTGTTAAAATTACTGAGGTTGTTTTCTCATTACTTCCTTGTTTTATATATAGATTATCAAATATTTTAATGATATCTTCATTATCATTTAATGTGTATTTATACATATTTCCTAACTTATTATTCATCTATTATTTTTATATTTGCTCCTACTGTTGTTAGTTTGGTTACTATGTTTTCATAACCTCTTAAAATATGTTCTATATTTGTTATGGTTGTTGTTCCTTTAGCAATCATTCCAGCAAGCAGCATAGCAGCTCCAGCTCTAAGGTCAGTTGCTTCAACTGTTTCACCATGTAAACATGTTTTTCCGTGAATCATGGCTACTTTGCCATCTAAATCAATATTAGCTCCCATTTCATTTAAATATTTGATATGTCTCATTCTATTTTCATAGATTGTTTCTTCAAAGATACTAGTTCCTTCACACTGGGTTAATAGAGTACTCATTGGTTGGCCTAAATCAGTTACAAAACCAGGATAAACTAAGGTTTTAATGTTAACTGGCTCTAGTTTATCTACCTTGTTAATGATTACATGATTATCTTTTACATCTAGTGATGCACCGGCTTCTTTAAGTTTAGATATTACACTTGTTAAATGTTCGGGGATGATTCCATCTATTTTTAAATTATTACCAAGAAGGGTTCCAATCATCATATAGGTTCCTGCTTCGATACGGTCAGGAATAACAGTTATCTCGCCATCATGTAGTTCATCTACCCCTTCTATTGTGATAGTATCTGTTCCTAATCCGGTAATTTTAGCTCCCATACTATTTAGGAACTGGCCAATATTTATTATTTCTGGCTCTTTCGCTACATTGTGAATAACGGTTGTTCCTTTGGCTCTAACAGCAGAAAACATAATATTTATAGTTGCTCCTACTGAGGCAAACTCAAGAAATATATTATTACCAATTAATTCTTCGGCTTCAATAATATAATTTATATCATCTTCTACTGTTATGTTTGCTCCTAACTTTTCAAAACCAGCTGTATGATAATTTATTGGACGAGCTCCAATTGTACAACCACCTGGGTATGATACTTTAGCATAACCAAAACGAGATAATAAACATCCCATAAAATAATATGATGCACGCATTTTAGATGCTATATCTTTAGGAATAAATTCATTATGAATGTTTGAATTATCAATATAAAGGGTATCTTTATCTAATTCAACTTTTGATCCTAATAATTTTAATATTTCTAATAATAATTTAACATCACTTATTTTAGGAACATTTTTTATTATACATTTTCCTTTTGTTAATACGGATGCAGGGATTAAAGCAACAACACTATTTTTAGCACCGCTTATTTTGATTGTACCAGATAATTCTTTCTGGCCTTCTATAATTAGTTTTTTCATAAAAAGTTACCTTTCTAAATATAATATAATATTTTAGTTTGTTTTAGTCAAATATCTAAGTAAATAATTTACAAATATTGACAATTGATATCAATATTAATAATATTATTCCTATAAGTGATGCTTTTTCTTTCCATACTTTTTGAGAATACTTTCCTAGAATTAATCCCATATAAGTAATTGTTCCAGCACATAATGAGAATATTATTGGTGGTATGAGTATTTTATCAGTTAAGGCTTTTAAACCAATTCCTACTGAAAAACTATCAAGAGAAACTGAAAGTGCATATAAAAAGATGCTTAATAAGGAATTTATTTTAGTTACTTTATCATTATTTCGGTCTTTATACATAAGAAACGCTAGATATAACAAGATTATGGTCATGATAATTTTAGGATTGATATTTATTACCGATAAAATTTGATTACCTAAAAATAAACCAATTAAGGGCATAACAAAGTGCATTATACTAACTACAATGGGAATTAATATAAATCTATTTTTTGATAAATGAGTTGTTCCGATGGAGAGAGCAATGGAAAAGGCATCCATAGAAAGTGCTACTCCAATTAAAAAAATACTTAACAAAAAATCACCTAGTTAAGTATATTATTTAAACTTTTCAATTATACTAGAAATAAATAATTTGTATTCAACATCATTTGTTGTTTCATTATTTTCTAATAAACATAATGGTGGAAATAAGGTACACCACCAATTTTTTCCTAGACCATTACCTAAAGTTATCACTAATGAGTTATAAACTCCTGCTTCATAAACTACTCCTTTATATGTTTTACTTGGAAAATAGTTTAAACCATAATCTAATTTGTAATTATCATTTTTTAAAAATTCATGAATTTGAATGTTGATAAAGTCTAGGTTATCAACAATTATTTTATCTACTTCTTCTGTTGTTGTAGCATTTTTAGTTAATTCTATAAGAACTTTCTCAATGTGATCTTTTAATTCTAGTTTGGTTTCTATATCTAATTCACTATCTGATGATGCAATTACTCTAAATCGAATAGAGTCGGTTGGGATTATTACTTCATTTTGATTTTTATTTTTTATTAAGGTTAAACTTAAAATAATTATTGATAAACATATTAAAGTATTTTTCATTAAAAAATTACCCTTTCTAAAATAATATTGGGTAATCTTTTTATTTTTTATTCACTATATATAAAAGCATAACGGTTTTTACCTGCTAAATCTTTTTCAATAACTATATTATCGCTTGGAAAATACTTCTTACATAATTTGTACATGTCTTCTTTATGATCTTCATCTATTTCAAAAGAAATAAGATGTTTTTTGGTAATTTTTTCTTTAGCTATTTTTAATATTTGTTCATAATAAATTAATGGGGTTGCATTAGAAACAAAGATAGCTTCTTTTGGCTCATAAAGAACATTTTGATTATAATTAGAATCTTCTTCTATATAAGGAGGATTACTTATTACAATACTTATATTTTCAGGTAATTCGTAATTAAAAATATCTTGATTTTGAAAATCTACATTTACCTTATTTAATTTAGAATTTTCTATAGCAACTTTTAGGGCTTCTTTACTTTTATCAATTGCTGTAATATTTAAAGAAGGTATTTCTTTTTTTAAAGTTATTGCTATAACACCAGAACCAGTTCCTAAATCAATTAAATTGGAATTTTCTAAATTTAGACTTTTAATTAATTTAATAGTTTTTTCAATTAAAGTTTCTGTTTCAAATCTAGGAATTAAAACATTTTCATTTACTTTAAAGGGATAACCATAAAATGATACGTTTCCTATTAAATAGGCAATTGGATAGCCTTTATCTATTTTAGCAATAACTTCTTCTAAGTTATCATATTTTTGACATAGTAAATTCCAATCTAAGTTGCTGATATTTTCAGGTTTATTCCTCACCTTGCATTTTCCTTCTTTGATCTTCTGTTATTAAGGCTTCTATAATTGGATCTAAGTTGCCTTCCATTACACGATCTAGTTCCATAAGACTAAAGTTAATACGATGATCGGTTACACGATTTTGTGGATAATTGTATGTTCTTATTTTTTCTGAACGATCTCCTGATCCAATCATACTCTTACGAGCTGTACCTGTTTCATTATTTTGTTTTTGCATTTCGGCATCATATAATCTAGATTTTAAAACAACCATGGCTCTTTCTTTATTCTTTATTTGACTTCTTTCATTTTGACAAGTTACAACAATACCAGTTGGAATATGAGTTACACGAACAGCTGAGTCAGTTGTATTTACTCCTTGTCCACCTTTACCACTTGAACGATAAACATCAACACGAACATCTTCTGGCTTAATCTCAATATCAACATCTTCAACTTCAGGCATTACTAAAACAGTTGCAGTAGATGTATGAATACGTCCAGCTGTCTCTGTTTCAGGAACTCTTTGAACACGATGAACTCCGCTTTCAAATTTTAATTTAGAATAAACATTATCACCTTTAATAGAACATTCAATGGTTGAAAAGCCACCTGAATCTCCTTCAACAGCATGAGTTGCTTCTAACTTCCAACCAACTTTTTCAGCATATTTTGAATACATTCTAAATAAGTCACCAGCAAAAATATTGGCTTCATCACCACCTGCTGCTCCTCTAATTTCCATGATAATATCTTTTCCATCATTTTCATCTTTAGGTAAAAGTAGTATTTCAATTTCTTTAGTTAAAGAGGCAAGTTTATCCTTTTTTTCATCTAGTTCAATTGATGCTATTTCATGCATTTCAGGGTCCATTACTAGTTCCTTTAAGCCTTCTATTTCAGAAACTAAATCCTTATATTCGGCATATTTATTTACAGCTTCTTCTATGCTACCTTTTTCCTTTGATAATTTCTTTTGTTTATTAAAATCTGATAATACTTCTGGTTTTAATAATTCTTCATTTATTTCATTATATCTATTAGTTAATAGTTCTAATCTATCTATCATTGTTATCCTCCTTTATATAAGAAAAAAGAATTAGTTACATCATATCAGAATCTAAATCGTCACTATCTTCATCAATGATTACTAAATCTTGTAAATCGTTATCGGTATCATCTTCTGGATTTGAATCATCATCATAATTATCTTCTGAATTTTCTTCTTCAATATCTTCGTCATTTTCAATTAACATATCTTCGTCTTCATCTTCATCAACTATCATTTTAGTACTATGATTAATTTTTAAATCTACAAATCCATTATCTATCATAGTTAATCTTTTATCAGTAATTATTAATTCAAAAAATTCTTCGATATCATCTTCAAAAGTTGATTCTGGTAAATCCATAGCTTTAATTACTTCTTTAAATAAATCCTGAATTTTAATTTTTTTATTTGTATCTTTTAATATTAAATAGGCTACATCATTATATGATAAAGTATCTTTTTCTTCATCAGTTAATTTAATCATTATAAATCCTCTTTCCTAAACCATTATATGTGTTATTTATAAATATGATAATGGCTTTTTTTAACACTTATGATTTTATCATAATATTGTAGGTTGTCAATAGAAAATTTTATTAAGATGCATACAATGTAAAATAAAAAATAAGTAAGCATTTATTTTTCTTACTTATTTAATATTTTTATCTTGTAAAACTAGGTTTTGTATCATGTTTAAATTCTGGAAGAACACTTACTGTTTGTAAATATTCATGAAGACTTTTTAAACTATCAGCATTTAATTTTCCTTTTTCAACATGATCTATTAATGTAGATACACTTTGTTTTAAAGTTTCAAATTCTTCAACTGTTATTGTTGTTTTCATTGTAATCCCCCTTACGGGTTAGTATTATAGCATATTGCAAGAATAAATGCAACCATTTGTTTGTTAGTGTTATAAATTTGTATCAATGATTGGATTTTAATTTTTGAGAATAATAATTTTTGGTATATTTATCTAATTCACTAAGAAAGTTATTTATATTTTCTCTAATATATTGTTCTTCGATAATATTTTGAAGATAATCTTCTAAAATGTTTGTTTCATAAAATTTAATTGTTTCTTCAATAGATCCTGTTAATAATATTGTAGTTATAAAAAGAGAATTATCAGGCAATTTATAATATAGATAATATAATTCATCATTTAATTCTTTATTAGTTAATGATTCTAATTTGGAAAATAAAGTGAAGTTATCAAGATAAAGATCTAATAATGCCTGTTTTCGAATATTTAAATATTTATCTAATTGAATTTTTATATTTTTTAAGGCTTCTTTTAGTTCATTTTTTTCATTTTGAGTTAAACTATGACTATTTAGTTCTTCTATAAGTATTTCATTTGATTCATTTATTTGTTTGGTTATTTTTTCAGCTAAGTCCTGTTGTTCTTTTGATGAAGTTGCAAATTTATCAGGATGCCATTTAATTATTAATTTACGATAAGATGATTTTAATTCTTCAAATGTATAATTAACTGGTAATTTAAATAGTTTTCTTGCTTCATAAAGATTCATTTTATTATCCATTTTATATTTTCCCCTTTTGTTATCGTGTACTATAGCATATATGTCAAGGAAATACAACTATTTAAATGTATATACATTAAAAATAGATTTCTAATGTATTATCTATTTTATCTTCACTTTCAATAGAATATATTATTTTTAAGTATTCATCATTTTTTAAAATACTTTTAGTTTCTAATAGTAGATTTAAACTATAGTTATGTTCTTTTAACTCTATATTAGCATTGTTTTGTTTATAATCTAAGGTATATTTATAACTAGCATCTTCTCTATATAAGATGTGATTTAGTAAATCTACTTTAATATTTTCAACCTCAAAAATATTATCATTAATGTTGCCATCTTTTTCAAAGACAAGGGAATTGTTTTTATATAATTTTATTTTACTCATTAGTTACCACCTAAACGTATTTTAGCATAATATTTTAGTTAAATTCCATAATAAATATGATGATTATGAAAAGAATGTATAATTTATATAGAATATTTCTTTTTTTGTGGATATCCTTTGTTGTTTGTATATGGGGTATATATTTGTATGCTTATATAAGTCCAAAAATTGTTCTTAATTCGGCAAATAGGATTTATTTATATGATAATAAGGAAGAATTAGTGTTTGAAAGCAATAATAATAATGATTGGGTTTCACTTAAGGATATATCTATGTATGTAACAAATGCGACTATTATTAGTGAGGATAAGAGTTTTTATAATCATAGTGGATTTGATTATTTAAGAATTGGTAAGGCAATGTTTAATAATATTAAAAGTGGAACGATTGTAGAAGGGGCATCTACTATTTCCCAGCAATATGTTAAGAATTTGTATTTAGATTTTAATCAAACTTGGAAAAGAAAGATTGATGAGGCATTTTTAACAATTAAATTAGAACTTAGATACTCTAAGGATGAGATATTGGAAGGTTATTTAAATACGATTAATTATGGACAAGGTAATTATGGGATTGCTAGTGCAAGTAAGTATTATTTTAATAAAAATGCGAGTGATTTAACGCTTGAGGAAGCTTTGATGTTAGTAGGTATTCCAAGAAGTCCGGAAAATAATAATCCGATTGCTAATTATGATAATTGTATTAAAAGGGCTAAAATTATTGCTAGTTTGCTTGTTAAAAATGGTTATATAACTAAAGAAGAATATGATAATTTGTATAAAAATAAAATTGAAATTTATGGTAAAAGAGAAAGAAATAATATGAGTACTTTAATGTATTATAGTGATGCGGTTAATGAGGAGTTAAATAGTATTTCTTCGATTCCTAAAAGTTTGATTAAATCTGGTGGTATTAAAATTTATACTACTTTGGATGTTAATGCCCAAAAGAAGTTAGATGATTCGATTAAAGAAAATGGTAGTAATGATGATGATGTGCAATTAGCGGGAATTCTTGTTAATCCGAAAACTGGTGGGGTACTAGCACTCGCTGGAGGAAAAAATTATGCAAGAAGCCAGTATAACCGCGTTACTCAATCTAAAAGACAAGTTGGTTCTACTATTAAACCTTTTCTTTATTATTCGGCTCTTGAAAATAATATGACAGAAAGTAGTAGGTTTTATAGTTCAAAGGTTAGTTTTGTGTTTGGTAATAAGGAGACTTATACACCTAATAATTATTCTAATTTATATGCAAATAAGGAGATTACGATGGCTGCGGCTCTTGCCTATTCAGATAATATTTATGCGGTTAAGACACATTTATTTTTAGGTGAAGAACAGCTAGTTAAAACTATGAAAATGGCTGGACTAAAAGAAAAGTTAAATCCAGTACCTTCACTTGCGCTTGGCTCTCAAGAACTTAATATGCTCGATTATGCTAATAGTTATATAACTCTTGCTAATTACGGAACTACAAATGAAACCTATTTTATTGAACGAGTTGAGGATGTTAATGGAAATCTTTTATATAAACATAAGGAAAACTCTAAAGAGGTTTTTAATAAGGATTCAGTGTTTATAATTAATGAGATGATGACAAACACATATAATCCAGCTTTTATTGATTATCTAAACCCAACTATTATTTATTTAAATAGTAAGATTTCAAGAAAATATGCAATTAAAAGTGGGACTACTGATAATGATTATTGGATTGTTGGATATAATCCTGATGCCTTAATGATGGTATGGGCTGGTAATGATATGAATAAGAATGTTAATTCGGTTTATAGCAAAAAAATAAAAAATATATGGTGTGATACGATTGAAGAATATCTTAAAGATAAGGAAACTAGTTGGTATGAACCTTCAAATAATATTATTGGTATTCCACTAGATGCAGTGTCTGGTGATACTCCTAAAAGTAGTAAAAATACGGTAATTTATTATTATAAAAAAGGTACGGAAAATTAAAAATGACTTATGAAAATTAATCATAGGTCATTTATTTATTTTAATTATTGCTTGATATAAATCTGAAAAATCGTAATCTTCAAATTCAATATTGAAACCAGCATCTTTTATTTCTTTATTTAAATCAGAGATGGCTTTTTTTACACTATTTAAATCTTTCGGTATAATTCTTGGTTTAGGTGGTTCAACTGGTGTTTCGGGTACAACGATTGGTTCTGTTACTTCTAATTTTGGTTCTTCTTTTTCTTCACTAATTGGTTCTTCAGGTTGTTCTGGTACCAAAATATCACTTTCGATGCCTAAATCCATATTTGTTTGTAAATCTTCTAGAGATGGATAATCTGGTTTTGGTTCTTTTCCAATTGTTGGAATATCAAATATATTTGTACTATTATCAGGTTGAGGTTTTGTTGGTACTTGTTCTTTTTCTTTTTCTTGAATTTCCTTAATTTCAGGATCTGGGTTTACTTCAATAGTTTCTTCTTTTGGAACTGGTTCTATTTTAGATTCAGTTATTGGTTGATCCTCTTTTGATTCAACAACTGGTGGAACAAATTTTGAATCTTGATCACTTAATGGTTCTTCAGGAAATTTTACATTAAATAAATCTAATGAATCACTAATATTAGGAACCTCTGGTATTTTAAATGATAGATTTGGACTTATGGGACTAGTTAACTTGCTTATTTCATCATCTAAATCTTTAACTGTTAATCTTTCATTAATAACTTTGTTTAACATTTCTTCTTGTTTATCTAGTGATGATAATTTGAGTAATGCTCTGGCATGACGCTCACTTATTTTATTTTCACTTAAGGCTTGTTTAACAGGTTCGGCAAGACTAAGAAGTCTTAATTTATTAGCAATAGTACTTTGAGATACACCTATTTCTTTAGCTAGTTCTTCTTGCGTTTTTAAACCTTGGTCTAATATTCTCTTATATGATTTTGCTTCTTCCATTGGGTTTAAATTTCTTCTTTGAACATTTTCAATAACAGCTACTTGAGCACTTTTATAATCACTTAAATTTCTAACGATAACGGGTACTTTAGTTAGGCCAGCAATACATGCAGCTTTGTAACGTCTTTCACCTGCAATAATTTCATATTTATCATTTAATTGTCTTACGATAATTGGTTCAATAATTCCATGTTCTTTTATAGAATCAGCAAGTTCATTTAAAGCCTTTTCATCAAAAACAAGACGTGGTTGAAAACGATTTGGGATTATTAAATCTATACTTACATTTAAAATTGCATTTTCCATAAATACCCTTCCTATTCTAAAATTAATTTTACTTTATTTTGGTAGTTATTTCAATGGAAAAATTTAATTCAATTAAAAACTTTGTTAGATTAAGTAAAAACTTTATTGGTTAATATTTCTTATTTAATCAATGTTTTAAATGAAAATTATAGTATTTTTTGGTAAGCTTAACAATAAATTAAATTGTATTTAAAAATTTTATTCACATTATCTATTTTAATATCTATTAACGTTATTGAAATTATTATATAATTATTATAATAAAAATTAAGAGGTGTGTCTAAGTGAAAAAATATTTATTAAAAGTTAAAAAATTAATGGTATTATTAATTTTAATATATGCTATGATTTCTTTAGTTAGTTTATTTAATCCAATAGTAAGTGCCAGGTTATTAACAAGCTTAACTGAATTAAATATAAATCAAACATATAAGTTTGGAACACTATTTTTCTTAGTATCTGTTATGACTGTCATATTTAATAAATTAGCTGTTAAAGTATTATCTTATATTGAAGAAAGATTATTATATGAAATTAGATGTGATATGATTGAAAGATTAATGAATTATAAAATTAAAAATTTTGATAATAGTTCTTCTGGAGAATTTTTAAATAAAATAAAAAATGATCCTCAAGATATAGTTTCTGTTTTTAGTATTGTTCAATATAATATTTTTAATATAGTAACAGAATTTTTTATGTTAATTTATGTTTTTTATCTTAATTTTTTATTAGGTATAATTTATTTTATTGGAATTATCTTTATTTATTTTTACGAAAAATATTCATATATAAGATTAGAAAAATTACAGAACAATTTAAAAAATCAAATGGATAAAAATGATTCAACTATTACCGAAATTATTAGAGGAATAAAGGATATTAAATTGCTTGGAATTTCTAATAAGATTAAAGGTAACACTATGAAATCATTTGAAGAACAGGTTAAAAATAATGCAAGAATAAATATATTTCAAAATAATATTTATAATAATGTTGAAATGTGTAAGGCGGTTATTACAGCATTGATTATATTTGTTGGCTTATTTTTAATAAATAATAATTTATTAACTTTATCGACATTTTTAATTATATTTTTATATCGTAATGATATTTTTTCTTTAATTTTTAGTTATACATCTTTAAAGGAATATTTGGTAAGATATAAAGTTGCTAAAAATCGAATTAGGGAATTGTTTGATGAAAATAAATATCCTATTCAAAAATATGGAGATATTGATTTAAAAAATATAAATGGAATTATTGAATTTAAAAATGTTACTTTCTCATATGATAATAAAAGAAAAATTCTTGATAATATTTCATTTAAAATTGATAAATGTGAAGATGTTGCAATTGTTGGTAAAAGTGGCAGTGGTAAAAGTACTATATTTAATTTATTAACGAAATGCTATGACAATTATCAGGGAACAATTTTTATTGATGGTGTTGATATTAGGGATTTATCTTACTCATCTATAACTAATAATATTTCAATAATTAATCAAAATCCTTATTTGTTTAATTTAACAATAAAAGAAAATTTAAAATTACTTGATAGAAATATCACTGACAAAGAAATGATTGCAGCTTGTAAAATTGCCAATATTCATGAAGATATTATAAAGTTACCAAATAAATATAACACATTGTTAGGCGAAGGTGGACTTAATTTATCAGGTGGTCAAAAACAAAGGCTTGCAATTGCTAGAGCACTTTTAAAAAGAAGTAAAATATTATTATTTGATGAAGCAACAAGTAGTCTTGATAATATAACTCAAAAAAATGTTCAAACAGCAATTAAAAATATTTCAAAAGATTGCACTATTGTGACGATAGCACATCGATTTTCAACAATTATAGATGTTAATAAGATAATTGTTTTAAAAGCTGGAAAAAAAGTTATTGAGGGGAAGCATGAAGATTTATTAAATAATGATTATTATAATAGCTTATATATTTCAGATAAAATAGTTGATGATAAATAATTAGATATAAAATATTTAATAAAAAAATCAGAAGGATTATTTCTTTCTGATTTTTATTTCAATGGTTTTTTTGTTATTTTATCATAATTTCTTGGATAAATAGATGGTGTTTCATTTACTTTTGTTATTTTAATTAAAGTTCTTAGCGATTCTTCTTTGGGTAAATTAAATTTTTGAATATCAGTTATTTCTCCACCTAAGATTTTAATACCTGATTTACTATTTTCTAATTCAGTACTAGCATCTGCTTTCATTAAAACTAAATTACCACCTATTTTTAGAAATGGTATACATAATTCATCTAAAACTGGCATGTTTGATACTGCTCTTGCGACAACTATGTCATATTTATTGCCTTTTTTAAAGAAATTTTCAGCACGATCATTTATTACATTTATATCTGTTAATTTTAATTTGGTGATAACATATCTTTGAAATTCACTTTTTTTATTATTACTATCTAATAAAGTTAATTTTAAATTGGGATATACTATTTTTATAACTATTCCGGGAAAACCGCCACCTGAGCCAACATCTAGAACTGATAAATCTTTAGTTAAATCGATTATTTTAGTTAGGGTTAGTGAATCATAAAAGTGTTTTAAGTAAATGCTTTCTTTATCAGTAATAGCGGTTATATTAGTATGTTTGTTATAGTCAATTAAAATATTAGCATATTTTTCTAAAGATTCTAATTGATCGTTTGTTAGGCTTATTCCTAGTTTTAATAATTCAATTTTAAATTCTTCTTTATTCATGAGGATATTCCTTTTTTAAATAGATTGAAAGAACAGATATATCTACTGGGTTAACACCACTTATTCTTGATGCTTGAGCAATTGTTCTAGGATGAACTTGTTTTAATTTTATTCTTGCTTCACTAGCAAGATTCTTAACTTTATCATAATCAATATCTTCAGGTATTTCTTTTTCTTCAAGTTTTAATAACTTCTCTACGTCTTGTTCTTCTTTAGCAATATATCCTTCATATTTAACAGCAAATGTGACTTGTTCTTTTACTTCATCGCTATAATCATTTGAAACTAAATTATTTTTAATTAATAAATCTAATGTGATTTCAGGACGTTTTAATAATTCGTATAGACTTACTCCGCTATTTAAATTAACTATTTCTTTTAATGAAGCCGGTATTGTACTTGGGGTAATACGAGTTTCTTTTAGGTAATTTAATAATGTTTGAATATCTGATAATTTTTTAAGTAAACGATTATGTTGTTCTTCAGATATTAAACCTACTTGATAACCATAGTCTCTTAATCTAATATCAGCGTTATCATGTCTAAGTAATAAACGATATTCAGCACGTGATGTTAATAAACGATATGGTTCTTTGGTGCCTTTGGTTACTAAATCGTCAATTAAAACACCGATGTATGATTCGTTTCTTTTTAAGATTAGTGGTTCTTTTCCTTGTAATTTAAGTCCTGCATTAATTCCAGCAATTATACCTTGACCGGCTGCTTCTTCATATCCACTTGTTCCATTAATTTGTCCAGCAGTAAATAAATTATTAATTACTTTTGTTTCTAGAGATGGCTTTAATTGTAAGGGATTGATTGCATCATATTCAATAGCATAAGCATATTTTAATATTTTGGCATGCTCTAATCCAGGAAGACTATGAACCATTAATTCTTGAACATCTTCTGGCATACTTGTTGAAAATCCTTGTAAGTAAATATCATCATAGTAAAGACTTTCTGGCTCTAAGAATAATTGATGTCTTTCTTTATCGGCAAAACGGACTACTTTATCTTCAATTGATGGACAATATCTTGGACCTATTCCTTCGGCATATCCACCATACATAGCGGATTTTTTTAAATTCTTTCTAATTATTTCATGAGTTTCAGGAGTTGTATAAACTATGTGACATTTGATTTGTTTATCTTTATCATATAATGGGCCATTATCAAAACTAAATGTCCAATAACAGTCATCGCCGCTTTCTTCTTTTAATTTACTAAAATCAATTGTTGAGCGATCTAATCTTTGTGGAGTTCCCGTTTTTAATCTTTGAATTTCAAAACCGTAAGATTTTAAAACATTACTTAAATTGTTAGAACGTTTTTCACCATGGGGTCCTTCTTCTTTACTTGTACTTCCTACTAATATTTTGCTTCTTAGATATGTTCCGGTTGTTAAAATTAAGGCATCGCATAGTATTTCCGTATTATCTGCTAATATTATTCCTTTAATGGTATTATTTTCAACAATTAAATTTTCTACCATTCCTTCAATTATGGTTAAATTTTCAAGTGAGTTTAGAGCTTTTAACATTTCTCTTGGGTATGTTATTTTATCACCTTGGGCACGGAGTGATCTTACTGCTGGACCTTTAGCATTATTAAGCATTTTGATTTGAATATGGGTTTTATCTGCAATTTTACCCATTAATCCACCTAAGGCATCTATCTCACGAACCACTATACCTTTAGCTGTTCCACCTATTGATGGATTGCATGGCATATCGGCTATATTTTTTATATTTGCAGTAACTAATGCGGTTTTTAGACCCATTTTGGCTGAAGCATTGGCTGCTTCACATCCAGCATGACCACCACCGACAACTATTACATCATATTTCATTTTTATTCCTTACTTTCCTAAACAAAATTTTGAGAATAATTCGTCTAATAAATCATCTTTATATGTTGCACCTATTATTTCACCTAATGTTTCATAGGTATTTTTTAAATCAATTGTGAACATATCAATTGGAACATTCTCATAATTGTTATATATATTTTCTATCATATCTTTGGCTTTAGTTATTAATGCGATTTGTCTTGCATTTGAAAGATATGTATAATCTTCTTGTTCAATTTCATTAAGATTAAATAATCTCTTTATTTCATTTTTCAAATTTGTTAATCCTTCATAATTTAAGGTATTACCTGTTATTATGTTATAGTTAGATAACTTCCTTAAATCTATTTTGTTATCTAAATCGTTTTTATTGATAAAGATGATGGATTGTTTTGATTGTAATTCATTGATTGTTTCTAAATCTTCTCCAGTTAGTTCTTCATTATTATTTAGAACATAGATTATTAAATCGGCTTCGCCTATCATTTTTAAACTTTTTTCGACGCCTATTTGCTCGACGATATCGTTAGTTTTTCTGATTCCAGCAGTATCGATGATGTTTAATATTATTCCGTCTAAATTTATTTTGCCTTCTACTATATCTCTTGTTGTTCCAGGAATATTTGTAACTATTGCTTTTTCTTCTTCTAATAATGCGTTTAATATACTACTTTTACCAACGTTTGGTTTACCTACTAACGCAACTGAAATCCCATCTTTGATTATTTTACCATTTTTAGAATTTGATAATAACTCATTTATTTTTGAATATACTTTATCTATTAATGGCTTTAATGATCCTTTAGTGTATTTTTCTCCTTCTTCATATTCTGGATAATCTATGTTAACTTCAATGTTTGCTTGGATATCCATTATGTCTTTACGAATATCATTTATTTTATTTGATATATTTTTTGTTACTCCATTAATAGCAAGTTTACGTGATTTTTCTGTTTGAGATGATATTAAATCACTGATTGATTCTGCTTCAACTAGGTCTATTCTACCATTTAAAAAGGCTCTTTTGGTAAATTCACCAGGCTCAGCTTGTATGCATCCATTTAATAAAAGTAATTCTAAAATTTTATTGGTTGTAGCAGGACCTCCATGAGAATTTATTTCAACTATATCCTCCATTGTAAATGTTTTTGGAGCTAACATAACTGAAACTAACACTTCATCTATTATTTCTTTATTAAATACAATATGTCCATAATGAATTGTATGGGTTGGAACTTTGGTAAGATCTTTTCCATCAAACAAATTATTAACTATTTTTATGGCATCTGGTCCACTAACTCTTATTATAGAAATGGCTCCTACACCTAAACTTGTAGATATTGCACATATAGTTGAATTCATGGCATCACTCTCTTTCTTTCGTGCGTATTATATCACACTTGAATAATTAAAAAAAGGATTAAATTAAACCAAGTATTTTATGGATTTAGATTAATTCCTTTTTATTTTTCGATGTTTAGGAACTGATATTTTTTTAGTTTTAGAAATAATTCCTTCATTATAACAATTATCTAATGCTTTTTTATACATCTTACCTATTTCGAATAATTCAGGATTTTTTTCATTATTTGCTAAGTCTGTAATTATTTTTGCTTGGTGCATTACTTCTTTTGTGTACCATTTTAGATCGAATAAGATATTTTTAACTAAGAGTTCTTTTTTTAATATTTCAAGAAAATATGAAAATAATTCATTTGTTTCATCAAGATATTCATTTCTTATTAGTTCTTTATTTAATATGATTAGTTCTTCTCTATTTATTAAATTTCTAAATTTATTTAAATCAATGGCACTTTCATCTAAATAAGCATATTTATTAGTTGATAATACAAAATAATTGTCTTCATTAACTCTTATGGTTATAAAATTAGTGTAATGTTTGTTATATTTTTTTGATAGAGCTTTTAAGTAATCAGTTGTATTTAGTTTAATATTATAGATTGGTTTTAATTTTTGATATAGTTCTAATTCGTTTAGACTTTCTATTTTGGTATAAATTAAATCATTTGCTCTTGATAGATATTCATTAATTGATGAGATAAAATTGTTAACATCATAATTACCTCTATTAATTTCTTCTAATGTATCTTCTTTTAAGGTGATTGGTTTTAAAAATAATTTCATATTATGTTCCTTTCCGTTAAGGATATTATATCATTTTTAAGCAAGAAAAAAAGGATTAAATTAATCCTCTGTTGGTTTGATAATAACGTGTCTATTAGGTTCTTCACCTTCGGAAATTGTAGTAATTCCTTTCATATTTGTTAAGCAATTATGAACAATTCTTCTTTCATATGAATTCATATTTTCCATTACTATCTCTTGTTTAGTATTTTTAACTTCTCTAGCTAAATTTTTAGCTAATCTTTCAATGTGAGTTATTTGTTTATCTTTGTAATTTTCAACATCAAGATTTAAATATGGATATACTCCAATTTGATTATATATATATTGTTTGCAAATTGTTGATAAGGCGGTTAAATTTTTACCATCTCTTCCAATTAATATTGAATTATTGTTAGAAAATATTTTGATATTAATTTGTTTTTCTCTAATATTAGTTTCAAATTTAACTTCTAATCCCATGTTTTTAATAGTCTCTTCTAAAAATGATTTAATAGCGTTTTGAACTTCAGTTAGTTTTACAATTGTAAATTTAACTGTATCACTTTTTAAGAAACCACCTTTGTTAATTTGTTTATGATATAATATTTCAGCTTCTGTTACATTTAAATCTGATAAGGCTTTTTCAAATACCTCATTTTCTTTTTTTCCTTCATATGAATATACTTCCACTTTATTTTCTTCCCTTCATTATTATTAAATTTTGAATAACGTTAAATCCATTTGTTACAACCCAGTATAAGGCAATGGCAGTTGGTAAACTAAATGATGCAATTGTTATGAACACTAACATGAAGTATGTCATCATTTTCATTTGTTTATCTTGTTCGGGATTACCACTTGTTTGAGTCATAGTGTTTTTGAATGACAAATATGTTGTTAACATTATTAATAATAGTAACACGATATAGTAATAATTTCCAGTTCTTAATCCGATTAATGGAGTTATACCTAAGTGGTATGCACCTAAGGTTCCTTCAAAGATTGCCGGAATACGATTTATTGCTTCTAGGAATCCGAAGAATAATGGAAATTGAATTAATGAGATTAAACAACTTCCCATTGGGTTAATATTATATTTTTTGTAAATTTGTAACATTTCGGTACTTTTCATTGTTAATGATTGTTGATCATTTTTGTTTTCATATTTCTTTTCTAGTCTGGCTAGTTCTGGACTTGCTTTTTTCATGTTTTCAGATTGTTTCATTGTTTTAGCTGAAAATGGAACTAAGATAAGTCTAATTAATAAGCCGACAATCATTACTGATAAACCATAGTTACCAACAAAATTTCCAATTTTAATAATTAAGTAGGCAAGTGGCATTACAATTAATTGAACCCATAAACCACTATATGTTTTAGAATCATAAATTTTGATATTTTCACAATCAGGCAAATCTTCTAATTTAAATTCTAATTTATCTTCATATTGTTCATATATAGATTTTAAATTATCGTCTGTTGGTTTACATAATATATTTGATGGTAAACTTTGACCTGTTTCTTCGTTTATAACTCTTTTGTTATCATTATCTGATAAGTATTTAGTACAACCTGTTAATAAGAAACATAAGCTGACTAAAATTATGATGTACTTTTTTTTCATAGTTTCTCCTTTATTACTTTAAGCAAATTATCTTCGATTTGTTTAAAATCTAAAGTATCACACTTTTTCATTATTATTATAATATAGTCATATTCATTTTTAAATACTTTTATATTAGTTCTAATAATTTCTCTTAATATTCTACGATAACGATTTCTTTTATAAGCTTTGCCAAACTTTTTAGCTTGGGTAATTCCAAACCTAGGATTATCTAATTTCTTTTCCTTATAATAAATTATAAAGAATGGAGAATAGATCTTAGTTCCGGTTTTAATAATATCGTTAAATTCATCTGCGGACTTAATTCGCATTTTAGTATTCATTGTTATTCCTCCTATTGATTAGAATAAAAACCACTTACGTGGCTACTTACATAATACTTTACGACCTTTACGTCTACGAGATTTTAATATGTTAGAATTTTTTCTAGCAAAGAATCCATGTTTCTTTTTCATTTTTCTATTGTTTGGTTGATATGTTCTTTTCATCGTTTGCACCTCCGCTTCATTCGTAATCATAGTATAATATAAGTTAGAAAAAAAGTAAAGAAAAATAGTTTTCCACAATAATGTGTGGAAAAGTGGAAAACTTTTTAACAATGTGAATTTAAAATTGTTGAAATTGTGGATAAGTTGTTTACATTCCGATAAAATGGACTTATTTTTGTGGAAAAGTATGTGTATAACTATGTTTAAAAAAAATTTTTGTATTTTTTTCTTTATTTTTCCACAATCGTGGTTTACAATAGGGGTAGCAAAAACGAAGCATCGGGGTGATGGTATGGACAATGAACAATTATGGAATAAATTTTTAAAAGAAATTCAAATTAAGATACAACCATTTTCTTTTAATAGTTGGTTAAAACCCACGAAATTACTAGGGATAAATGAAAATTCTTGTATTGTAGAGGTTGAGAGTGAGTTTCAAAAAACATTTCTTTCTAAGAACTATACTGACTTAATGAGTGAAGTTTTATATGGAATAACTAATGTTAATTATGATTTTGAATTTGTTCTTAAAAGTGAAAAACATAATGATGAATTTATTAAAGAAGAAAAAAGCGTTGAAACAAAAAATCTTGGCAAATCCCTAGAAATAGAGCATAAAAAGTTAAATTCGAATTTAAAACCAGAGTATACTTTTGATAATTTTATTGTTGGAGATACTAATAGATTTGCGACTGTTTCAGCTCAAGCGGTAGCGGAAAATCCGGGGAAAATATATAATCCTTTATTTATATATGGAAAGAGTGGTCTTGGTAAAACCCATTTAATGCATGCGATAGGAAATCAGATTGTTAAAAATTCTGGGAAAGTTGTTTTGTATGTAACTAGTAGTGAATTTATTGCAGACTTTACTGGAATGCTTAGAAAAGATAAGAATGTTGATAATTATGAGGTTATGAACAATTTTAAAGATAAATATCGTAACATTGATGTTCTTATTATAGATGATATTCAATTTTTATCGGGAGCTGATAAATCACAAGATGAATTTTTCCATACATTTACTGAATTATACGATTCAAATAAACAAATAATTATAAGTTCAGATAGATCACCAGATGATTTAAAATTATTAGAAGAACGTCTATTAACTAGATTTAGATGGGGTTTAACAGCGAATATTTATCCACCAGATTTTGAACTTAGATGTCAAATTCTTAGAAATAAGATGATGGGGCATGAAGTGGCGGAAATGGTTAGTGATAAAGTAATTGAATATATTGCTTCTAATTGTGATAATGACGTTAGACAATTAGAGGGAGCAATAACTAGATTGTATGCTTATGCCGCAATGATGAGACCACCAGAAATAAATGTTGAATTTGCAACAGAAGCACTTAAAGAATTTTTGGGCAAATCAATTTATATAACAAATAATATTCAAAGGATTCAAAGAGCTGTTGCTGAATATTTTAACTTAAGTGTTGAGGATTTAAAAAGTAAGAAGAGAAATGCGAACATAAATTATGCAAGACAAATTGCAATATATTTAAGTCAAACTACTACTGATGAAACTCTTGTTAAAATAGGACTTGAATTTGGAAATAGAGACCATTCAACAGTTATACATGCATGTGATAAAATAGAAGAGGATATTAACACAAATGCGAAGTTAAAAGATGATATTGAGAACATAAAAAATAAAATTGTTAATTAATGTGGAAAAGTTTTAAAATAAAAATTTTAAATAAAGCCTTTAAAATAGGGAAGTTTTAGAGTTTTCCACAATATGAACACCATTATTATTATTAAATTAGAAAGAAGGAAATAAAATGAAATTAATAATTGAAAAAAATATTTTATTAGAAAGTTTAAGTAATGTTATTAGAGCAGTATCTCCAAGAAATATTATACCTATATTAAATGGAGTTATGTTTGATTTAAAAGAAGAAGGTTTATATTTAACTGCTAGTGATAGTGATCTTGTTATAAGAAAGTTTATTCCTAGTGATAAGATTAAATCAATTGAAGAGACAGGTAAAATTATTATTCAAAGTAAATATTTATTAGATATAATTAAGAAGATGCCTAATTCAGATATTAATATTGAAGTAATAGATGGATTAAAGATAATAATTAGTACAGAGAATACAGTATATAATTTAAATTGTTTAAGTACTGAAGATTATCCTAATATAAATTTAGAAACTGTTAATAACCCAATAGTTTTGAACAGTTCTATTTTAAAAGAGTTGTTTTCACAAACTTTATTTGCTATTTCAACTCAGGAATCTCGTCCATTATTAACTGGTTTAAATATTAGAATTAATGGTAATATGATGGAATGTGTTACGACTGATAGCTATAGACTTGCTAAGAAGACTATAGTTTTAGATGCTGATTATGGAACTCATGATATTGTAGTTCCGGGAAAAAATATTCAAGAATTTGATAAGATATTAACTGATGAAGAGGAGGTAAAGATTAATTTATTTAATAATAAGTTATTATTTGAATATAATGGTTATTTATTTCAAACTAGTTTGCTTAGTGGACAATATCCTAATACATCTAACTTAATACCAACAGATTTTGAGTATATATTAACTACTAATTTAGATAATTTTTATAGCGCAATTGATAGAGCAGCGTTACTTACACAAAATAAAGATAAAAATTTAATTAATATGAAAACAGTAGGAAATGAACTTGTTATTACTTCATTTGCTAGTGAAATTGGTAAATCTGAAGAAAGTGTTGCTATTTCTAAAAATAATGATAACGATATTTCCATTTCTTATAGTGCTAAATATATGCTTGATGCATTAAAGACTTTAAAAGATGATGAGTTAATTATATTAATGAATGGTGATTCTAAACCAATAATTTTAAAAAATGCTAAGGATGAGAGTTTAATTCAGTTGATTTTACCAATAAAAACATATTAAAATTTGATATTTATAGAAAAGTGGATTTTAAATAATTCGCTTTTTTAATTTTTTAAATTTTTTCGACAAATTTCGGCATATTTCGACAAAATGTTGTGATTTAATATACGACTAAAGAGGGGGTGAGTAGTTTGAAAAGTTATAAGATTACAGAAAATACATTAGCGATTGTACCATTAAGTAAAAAGAAAACAGTTGTATATGAAAATCATGATTATTTTATTTTGGATAAGAATGTATCATCAGTTATTAATGAAAATTGCGAATATTATGGAAGCAGTATTGATGGAAGATTAAAAGGAACTTATGCTATGCTTGGTTTTGGTTATAAGGCTCCAATTGTTATGTCTGAACAAGATAATATGATATTTTTTCCAACATGTTCTCCTAGATTAAAAGAATGTTCTTGGATTAATTTAGGAAATATAAAAAAAATAGTTCCGGATGATGAAAAAACAACTATTCAGTTTTTAAATGATGAAGAAATAAATGTAGATGCAACTTATAATATAATAAGAAATCAGTACTTTAAATCTTTATCGCTAGATAATGCTTTAAAAAATAGAAAAAAAGATAAATAATTGTTTTAAGCAACATTAAAATGTGGTATAATGAAATAGGTATAGGTACTTTAGAATATACCTATTTTGTTCTATATGGCTTTAAAGAGGGTTTAAAATGAAAATCACTAATTTAAAATTAACAAATTTTAGAAATTATGAAAAATTAAATTTACATTTTTCGAATTATAAAAATATAATAATTGGAAATAATGGATTAGGTAAGACAAATATAGTTGAGGCTATATATTATTTATCAATAACTAAATCATTTAGAACTAATAATCAAGAGGTGTTAATAAGAGAAAATAGTGATTTTGCCGTAATTGAAGCAACTGTACTTAACAAAATAAAGAATAAATATAGGGTAGTTATAACAAAAGATGGAAAGAAGATTAAAATTGATAATCAAGAAGTAACTAAATTATCAGATTATATATCTAAAGTTAATGTAGTTCTTTTTAATAGAGAAGATATGAAGTTAATTAAGGATAATCCTTCAGTACATCGAAAACTTATTAATATGGATTTGTCAGGTTTTAATAATAATTATTTGCGACTGCTTAGTTTATATAATAAGATTCTTAAGCAAAGAAATAGTTATTTAAAGATTTTGAAAAATAAATTGGCTGATTATGATGATTATTTAGATATTATAACTAATAAGTTAATTGAAGTTGGACTCCAAATTAATAAGATAAGATTTGATTATATTAGTGAAATTAATTTATATTTGAACCATATTTTTAATAAATCAGTTAAAAAAGGTGATCTTTATTTAAAATATGTGTCTAATTATAATGAAAAGAGTTATGATGATTTGTTAAGGGATTATAAGAAATCTTTTAATAGGGATGTAAATTACGGTGTTACTAATATAGGTGTTCATTTGGATGATTATATTTTTGAACTAGATGGAAAACTGGCCAAAGAATATTTATCTGAGGGAGAACAAAAGAGTGCAGTTATTGCATTTAAATTATCAGAGGTTAAGTATTGTATGAATAAGATGAACACTACACCGATTTTAATTTTGGATGATTTATTTAGTGAACTTGATGAGAAAAAGATTAATAAAATTATTGGTTCATTTAATAAGAATTTTCAAATTTTTGTAACGACAACAGATATTAAGCATTTAAATAAGAAATTGCTTACTGATTGCACATTAATTAAGTTAACAGAAAAGAAAGTAGAGGTTATAGATTATGAATAGTAATGAAGAATATAATGAAAGTGATATTCAGGTTTTAGAAGGTTTAGAGGCCGTCAGAAAAAGACCGGGAATGTATATTGGTACTACTGATATTAAAGGATTACATCATTTAGTATGGGAAATAGTAGATAACTCAATAGATGAAGCTCTTGCAGGTTATTGTAAAAATATTGAAATTATAATTAATAAAGATAATTCCATAACTGTTAAAGATGATGGTCGTGGTATTCCAGTTGGAATTCATCCAAAAACTGGTATTTCAACGGTTGAAACAGTTTATACAGTATTACATGCTGGTGGTAAATTTGGTGGTGGAGGATACAAGGTATCTGGTGGTTTACATGGTGTAGGTGCATCTGTTGTTAATGCGCTATCAAAATGGGTTACTGTTACTGTTTATAAAGATTCTAAGATTTATGAGGCAAAATTTGTAAATGGTGGAAAAATAGCTCAAAAATTAACTGTAATTGGTGAATGTGAACCTAATAGAACAGGTACAACTGTTAGTTTTAAACCAGATCCAGATATTTTTGATACTGATGTATATGATTATGAAACTTTAAAAGTAAGAGTTAGAGAACTTGCATTTTTAAATAGAGGTTTAAAAATTACTTTAAGAGATGATAGAGATGATGAAGATACTACTGGTGATTCTTTCCATTACGAAGGTGGAATTAGTGAATATGTTAGATTCTTAAATCAAAATAAAACTCCTATTCATGAAGATATAATTCATTTACAGGGTGAAGAGGATGGTGTATTCTTCGAAGTTGCAATGCAATATAACGATGGGTACACTGACAATATTTACTCTTTTGTAAATAATATTAATACTCATGATGGCGGAACTCATGAAGAAGGGGTAAGAAGAGCATTAACAAGGGTAATTAATAATTATGCTAGAAAGATTAATGCTTTAAAGGAAAAGGATGATTCTTTAACTGGTGATGATGTTAAAGAGGGGTTAACTATGATTGTTTCTTGTAAACATCCAAATCCACAATTTGAAGGACAGACAAAAGGTAGACTTGGTAACTCTGAGGTAAGAAAACTTGCTGATAGTGTTTTCTCTAAAGGTTTTGAAAGATTTTTAATGGAAAATCCTCAAGATGCAAAGATTATTATTGATAAATGTATTTTAGCATCTCGTGCAAGACTTGCTGCTAAGAGGGCTAGAGAAACAACTAGAAAAAGTGATTTAGCAATTACAAATTTCTTTGGTAAATTATCTGATTGTAAGAGTAAAGATCCTAGTATTTCAGAAATTTTTATAGTCGAGGGAGATAGTGCCGGTGGTTCTGCTAAAAAGGGTAGAGATTCAATGACTCAAGCAATTCTTCCACTTAGAGGTAAAATTTTAAATGTAGAAAAAGCTAGACTTGATAGAGCACTTGGTAATGAAGAAATTAGAACTATTATTACTGCATTTGGTACTGGTATTGGCCAAGAATTTAATTTAGAAAAATTAAGATATCATAAAATCATTATAATGACCGATGCCGATGTCGATGGTGATCATATTCGTGTACTTTTATTAACTTTATTTTATCGTTTCTTTAAGCCTATTATTGAAGCTGGACATGTTTATGCAGCTCAACCTCCACTTTTTAGAATTCAACATGGTAAAATTAGAAAATATGTATTAACTGAAGAAGAAAAAGAAAAATATTTAAGTACTTTACCTGAAAATGTTAGAGATAAAGCACAAATTACTCGTATGAAAGGTTTAGGAGAGATGGATGCTGAAGAATTAAATGAAACAACAATGGATATTAATCAAAGAGTTTTAAGACAAATTTCTTTAGATGATGCTATTTTGGCTGATCAAATTTTTACTCAATTAATGGGTGATGAGGTTGAACCTAGACGTCAATTTATAGAAGAAAATGCAAAATATGTAGATAATTTAGATATTTAGGAGGTGTTTTGATATGAATAATGAAGAAAATGAAAATATAATTGATACTACAAACGTAGATACTAATGAAGATTTAGTTACTCATGAAGAAATAGTTGATGATAATATTAAGGTAAATAATGATTCAACTGATGATTTTAGTGGTGTATTTCATGAAAGAGATTCTAGAGATGTTAATAATATTGTTACTGAGGTCAAGGATTCGTTTTTAAGATACTCTATGAGCGTTATTACATCTCGTGCTCTACCTGACTTAAGAGATGGTTTAAAACCTGTTCACAGACGTATTTTATGGTCTATGTATGAGGAAGGTAATACTCCTGATAAACCTCATAGAAAATCGGCTACAACTGTTGGTAATGTTATGGGACATTATCATCCACATGGTGACTCTTCAATTTATGAAGCAATGGTAAGACTTGCACAGGATTTTAGTCAAAGATATACTTTGGTTGATGGACACGGAAACTTTGGTAATATTGATGGTGATGGAGCTGCAGCTTACCGTTATACTGAGGCTAGATTATCAAAATTATCTCTTGAATTATTAAGAGATATTAATAAAGATACCGTTGATTTTATGCCTAACTTTGATGAAACTTTAAAAGAACCTAAGGTTTTACCTAGTAAATTTCCAAATGTACTTGTAAATGGAACAATGGGTATTGCTGTTGGTATGGCAACTAATATTCCTCCTCATAATTTAGGGGAAGTAATTGATGGATGTGTTGCTTATATTGATAATCCTGAAATTGATACTTTAGGTTTAATGCAATATATTAAAGGACCTGATTTTCCAACTGGTGGTATTATTTTAGGAAATTCTGGTATAAAACAAGCTTATGAAACTGGTAGGGGAACGATTACTATTAGAAGTAGAGCGGAAATTGAGGAAAAGGGATCTCATTCTAATATTGTTATTACTGAAGTTCCTTATGGTGTTAATACTAGTGAACTTAAAAATAAAGTTGCTGAACTTGTTCATAACAAGATTATTGATGGTATAACTGATTATCACACTGATTTAAAAGATGGAGTTAAAATTACTATTACTTTAAAGAAGGATGCTAATGCACAGGTTGTTTTAAATAAATTATTTAAGCATACTCAATTTCAAGTTAATTATAGTATTATCTTTTTAATGCTTGATCAGGGTGTTCCACGTACTTTGGGATTAAAATCTATTATTTCAAAGTATATAGATCATCAAAAAGAAGTTATTATTAGAAGAACTAAGTTTGATTTGAAAAAGAGTGAGGCTAGAGTTCATATTTTAGAAGGTTATAAGATTGCTCTTGATAATATTGATGAGGTTATTAAGGTTATTAAGACATCCGAAACTGATGAAATTGCTAAAAAGACTTTAATGGATAGATTTTTCTTATCTCAAATTCAAGCTGAAAGTATTCTAGAATTAAAGTTAAGACGTTTAACTGGTTTAGAAAGAAGTAAGATTGAAGAGGAATTAAAGTCATTATTAGAACTAATTGAGGAATTGAAATCAATTTTAGCTAGTGAAGAAAAAGTTTTAAACATTATAAAACAAGAATTATTAGATATTAAGAATAGATATTCTGATGATAGACGTACTTCTATTGATATGACTGCTATTGATTATATTGAAGATGAATCTTTGATTCCAAATGAAAATATAGTTATTTCTTTAACATCTAAAGGATATATTAAGAGAACTACTTCTGAAACTTATAAGATTCAAAATAGAGGTGGTGTAGGTGTAAAGGGGATGTCAACTAATGAGGAAGATTATGTCGAATATATGTCAAATTTGATGTCTCATGATTATGTATTATTATTTACTAATAAGGGTAAGGTATATAAGATTAAAGGATATGAGGTTCCTGAATTTAGTAGAACTTCTAAGGGATTACCAATTATTAATTTATTACAAATAGATAAAGATGAATATGTAACTTCAATGCTTACTTATTCTAGAACTGATAGTGCTAAATATTTATTATTTGCTACTAAGAGGGGTATCGTTAAGAAGACTGCTATTGAGGAATTTGATAATATTAGAAAATCTGGTAAGATTTGTATTAGTTTAAGAGATAATGATGAATTGATTGGCGTTAAGAAAACTGATGGTGAATGTGATGTTGTTCTTGCTTCATCAGCTGGTAGAGTTGTATTATTCAATGAATCTGATATTAGAATGATGGGTAGAACTGCTTCTGGAGTTAAAGGAATTAATCTTGGTGATGAGTTATGTGTTGGAGTTGAAACTACTAAGGAATCTGATAATATTGTAATTGTTACTGAAAAAGGTTATGGTAAATTAACATTAGTTAGTGAATTTAGAAAAACTAGTAGAGGTAGCAAGGGAGTTAAGGCTTTAAATATTACTGATAAGAATGGTGGTATTGCTGCAATTAAACGTGTAGAAGATAATTGTGATTTAATGATTATCACAAATGAGGGTATTATTATTAGAATTCCTCTTGATCAATTAAGTCAATTAGGTAGAGTTACTCAAGGAACTAGACTTATTAATTTAAAAAATGAACAAAAAGTAGCAGCTATAAGCTTAATTTTAAAGAATAATGATGAAAATATCGATATAAATGAGTAATTTATATCGTTTTTCTTTTGATTTAAAAAGTTTTCCACATTTTTTCATTTCAATATTTAAATTTTAGTTAGTTATTTATTAACATTTTATTTATATATTTTAAAAAATTATTTCCCGGGAAATAATTTTTTTATAATTTAATAATAATTTTTTATTAATCTAATAATTTTATGATCTTTTATTATCCTTTTCAAAAGTTATTAACATTATTTTAATTATTTATGTTTCACGTGAAACTTGTGTTATAGATATGTAATAATAAATATATTTATTAAGTTTCACGTGAAACATATATGATTTTTATAGTATTTATTGTAAAATTATTTCCCGGGAAATAATTTATTCGATTTTATTTCTATTAAGACTCTTAATTTTATTCTTTTTAATTAATTATTATATTATAAATTTTTATATATTGATTAATTAATTTTTTAATATATTATTTGTATTTTTGAAATGCTAGCTATAAATTCTATTGTTATGTTTCACGTGAAACTTTATTTTGTTTAGATCTATTAATGTTATTTCTTTATTAATAGTATTTTTATTTACTAAAATTATATTTATTTTAAATCCATATAATATTTTATAAATTATTATTTTTTAATTTGTAAATAAGTTTCACGTGAAACATTGAATAATTTATTTATAAAAAATAGTTATTTTTATTAAATTAAATTACTTTATAATATCATTTATTATTATTAATTTTTAATTTTTTAAATTATAGATTTATTAATTTTTTCTTAATATTTAATTATTTTTTAATACTTTTAAATTATTAATTATATGTATTTTGTGATGTTTCACGTGAAACTTATGAGAATTTTTTTTTTTTTTTTTTTATGATTCAGATAGTTAAATTTGTTTATAATATATTATTTTTTTAAGTTAAATTATTTATGAATTATATTTAAATAATTTTGCTTATATATGTTCTTGTTATGTTTCACGTGAAACATCAATGATTTTTGTTTTTAATATAATGTAAATTATTTTATTTATTTAATGAAATTATTTATAAAAAAATCATTATTATATATTTTGTAATGTTTCATGTGAAACTTATTTTTTTATATATAATTTTTTGGTAATTATTTATGATTCAGATATTTAAATTTATTTATATAAATGTTTATATACTATTTTTTAGGTTAATTTAATAACAATTTATACTGATAAAAAAATTTGCTTGTATATGTTCTTGTTATGTTTCACGTGAAACATTAATGATTATTATTTTATATAATATAAATTATTTTATTTATTTAGTGAAATTATTTCCCGGGAAATAATTTGAGAGCTTATTTATAAAAAAATTATTTTTGTTTTATTTAACAATTTTAAAATATTATTTACTAGATATTAATTTATTTTTTTAATATATTAATTAATTAATTTTATATATTTTGTAATGTTTCACGTGAAACATCAATGAATATTGTTTTATATAATATAAATTATTTTATCTGTTTAGTAAAATTATTTCCCGGGAAATAATTTGTTCGATATTTAATTATTAATTCTTATATATTGTGTAGTAATTAATATGATTTTATTATTATTTTAAATATTTTAAAAGTTTTCCACATTATTTTCTTGTTATCTATTAATTGTTGTGGTATATTATATTTGTGCAATGTGTATGTAATAACCTGGTCAGATTAGGAATAAAGCAGCCATATTTACCTCTACGCATGTGCACTTTTTTTATTTGAAAAGAGGTAGTTATTTATGCCAGATAAAGTATATAAATTATTATTAAAGTTATCTAGAAAGGCTATTAAACATAATGAGGTTCCCGTAGCTGCTGTTTTAGTTGCTGATGGTAAAATTGTTTCATATGCATATAATAAACGTCATAAAAGTAATTGTGTGTTTGATCATGCGGAAATTATTGCTATTTCAAAGTATTCTAAAAAAATTAATGAATGGCGATTAAACAAATGTTCGCTGTATGTTACAATTGAACCATGTGAAATGTGTAAGCTTTTTATTCGCGAAAGTAGAATAAGTAATGTGTATTATTTATTTGAAAAAAGTTTGAATAAGAAGATGTTTTCTAAAACTGATTTTTTTAAAATTGATAATGATAGTTTTAGAAATGAATATAAAAAAATAAGTGATTTATTTTGGAAAAATAAGAGATAAATGGTATAATTAGTAGTGGATGGTGATCTTAATGGCATACAAGGTTTTATATAGAAAATATCGACCTGATTCTTTTGAAAACTTATATGGACAAGAGGCTATAAAAAAATTACTTTCGGAATCAATTGTTTTAAATAAGGTATCTCATGCATATTTATTTCATGGTCCTAGAGGTACAGGAAAAACTAGTACTGCTAAGATATTTGCTAAAGCAATTAATTGTGAAAATAATATAGATGGTAATCCTTGTAATAAATGTAATAGTTGTATAAATTTTAGTGAATCACCTGATATAATCGAAATAGATGCTGCTAGTAATAATGGTGTCGATGAAATAAGAAATTTACGCGATAGTGCTAAAATATTGCCTACTTTTTCAAAATATAAGATTTATATTATTGATGAGGTTCATATGTTATCTGGTAGTGCTTGGAATGCTTTTTTAAAAACTCTCGAGGAACCTCCTAGTCATGTTATATTTATTTTAGCTACAACTGAATTGCAAAAGATTCCTCTTACTATTTTATCTAGATGTCAACGATTTTCTTTTAAAAAATTAACTCCTGATATTATTGTAAGCAATATTTTAAGAATTTCTAAATTAGAAAATATTGAGATTACTGACTCTGCAGCTAATTTAATTGCTGAACTTGCTGATGGTGCAATGAGAGATGCTTTAAGTATGCTTGATCAATTATCTAAAGAGAATGTTTTAATTGATGATAAACTTATTGGTGATACTTTTGGTTTTGTTGGATCAAAGGATGTAGAGAAGATTTTTGAATTATTAAATGATGCTTGTTATGACGATGTTAACGCTATATTTAATGAATATGGTGATAAGGGTTTGAATATTAATTTATTTGTCAATAAAATTATTGCTTATATTTTTGATTTAGAAATGAAAATTGTTAATGGTATGAATTATCCACTTGCTGTATGTGATTTAAAAAATATGGCTTTTGATTTATCAAATGTTTTTGGCAAAAAGAATTCTTTAGATTTAATTAAAATTATCTTGTTTAGTTATTATCAAAAATGTAAAGTTGATAATTGTGACAAAATAAAAATTACCGATAAGTCAAGTGATAATGAGATATTTGACAAAGAATTCAACAAAGTTGACAATTTGTCAATTGACAAAATAGTCAATAATTCAGAACAAAAAATAGAAAATAAGAATGAAACTAAAATTGATGTAGATGATAATTTAAATAATATTAAAGAAACTTCAAATATTGTTAATTGTGTTAGTAGTTCTAAGAATAAAATAACTGATGAATTTGTTAAAATAAGAATAAATAATTCTTATGTAAATGCTAGTCGTGATTGTAAAAAAGAATTTACTGAATTATGGAATAAATTTTTAAATGATATTGAATTTGAAAATAATCATGATTTATTAAATTTGATTGAAAATGTAAGTATTGAAGTTGTTTCACCAACAAATGTTATTTTTGCCAACAAGTCTCAATCGACCGTTTTATTATTTAATGAAAGTTTAGATTTGATAGAAAACGCTTTTAATAAAGCTAGTAATAATAAAAAAAGTTTTATTTGCTTAACACTTAATGATTGGAATATTGAAAAAAATAAATATATGGAATTACTTAAAAATAAACGAAATAATTTTGTGTATATTGAGGAAAAAAATGATATAATTAGTGATGATGATGTAAATAAATCAGTTTCAATTGCAAATGATTTATTTGGTGATTCGCTATTAGAAGTTAAATAAGAAAGAGGAATGATATTATGAATATGCAAAAATTAATGCAAGAAGCACAAAAAATGCAAAGAGTTATAACTGAAAAACAGGAAGAAATTTTTAAAACAAATTATGAAGGTAAATCTGGATTTGTTACTGTTGTATTAAGTGGTAAGAAAGAAATGGTTTCTATAAAAATAGATACTCCATCATTAACTGATGCTGAGGATATCGATGCTTTACAAGATATGATTAAAATTGCTCATAATGAAGCAGTTTCTAAAATTGATAAGGACGTAGAAGTTAAACTTGGAGCATATGCTAAAGGTTTAAATGGTTTGATGTAATGATTTATCCTAAGGAGTTAGAAGAATTAATTGAGTATTTTAAAAAGTTGCCAGGAATTGGTGAAAAGTCTGCTGAAAGACTTGCAATTTCATTACTTGATTTTTCAGATGATGATATAAATTTATTTACAAAATGTATAATGGATGGCAAAAAGAATTTACATCCTTGTCGTATATGCGGAAATATAACTTCTGGTGATATATGCTCAGTTTGTGATAATGATTATAGAAATAAAAATTTAATATGTGTTGTTGAAGATTTTAAAAGTATATTTGCTTTTGAAAAGATGGGAAAGTATCAAGGTGTATATCATGTCTTAGGAGGATTAATTTCTCCTATTGATGGGATTGGACCTGATGAACTTAATATTGACAGTTTAATTGATCGTTGTGGTAATGATGATGTTGAACTTGTAATTGCATTAAAGCCTACAATTGAAGGCGAAACTACAACACAATATATTAAAAAATTACTAGAAAAGATGAATACGAAAATTTCAAGATTATCTTATGGATTACCAGTTGGTACAGAACTTGATTATTTGGATTCATTGACATTAGAAAGGGCATTTGAAGATAGAAAAAATATTGCATAAAATTAAATAATAATAATATAATTTATTGTGATAATCATGTTATTAAAATTACTGAAAAAAATTTGTTATTCATTTTTGTTGATTTATAGTTTTGATATAATTCTTAGTGGTTTTAATGTTGTGGTACCTATTAATTTAATTACTGTCTTGGTTGTCTTTTGTTTAGGATATCCGGGGTTAATTATGATTGCTTTATCTTTTCTACTTTTAATGTAGATTTTGAGTATGAAGGAAGAAAATATAAAATATTTATCTAATATAATAGATGAGAATAAACTTTCTCATGCTTTTTTAGTTGAATCAAATAATTATGAAGATGTTATGAATAGTGTTTTTAAATTGTTTTTACAAAAGAAAATGATATTTAATATTGATGATATAGAGAATAATATTTCAGTTAGAATTTTGAAACCTATTGATAATTTAATTGACAAAGATCAAATTTTAAATTTACAAGAATTTTTAGCTACTATGTCTTTTGATGGGTACTATAAATTATTTTTTATTTTGAATGCTGGTTTAATGAACGAACAATCTGTTAATAAATTATTAAAAGTTTTAGAGGAGCCTAATGATAAAGTTGTGGGATTTTTAATTTGTGATAATGCAAATGAGTTATTGCCAACTTTAATCAGTAGATGTCAGGTATTAAAAAATGATATTGATGTTTGTAATGTTGCTGTTGATGAAGATATTTTTAATAATTTATGTAAATTTAAAAATTTTAATTTTGAGGATTATATAAAGTTTAAAGTTGTTGTTTCAAAATTAGATAAGGTGATAATAAATAACTTATTTATAAAATATTTAGCGTATTTGAATAGTGAAAATGATATTTTTTATTTGAAGGTAAATGATTTTTTAAATAATATTAGATATAATGTTAATATTGATTTGGCACTTGATAAACTTTATTTTGAAAGTATAGAATAATTTTTTATTTTGAAAGGAGTGATTAAAATGGTTGTTGGTGTAAAATTTAAGGATACTGATAAATGTGTTTATTTTAATTCGAATGGTATTGAATTAAAAAAAGATGATTATGTAATTGTTCCATCTGATAATGGGCCATTATTTGGAAAAGTATTTAGTATTAATAACGAGGAAATTAATAATGAAATAAAAAATGTTGTTAGAGTAGCTAGTAAAAAAGATTATGATATATATTTAAAGAATTTAGCAAACGCTAAAGAAGCACTTGATTTTGCCAAGGCTTCGGCTAAAAATTTAGGATTAAAAATGCAATTTGTAGATTCAAGTTTTAATTTTGAACGATCTCAGTTATTAATTAATTTTGTATCTGATGAAAGAATTGATTTTAGGGAATTAGTTAAAATACTTGCTGGTAAATATAAAACTAGAATTGAATTACATCAAATTGGTATTAGAGATAAAGCTAAAAAAATATCTGGTTTAGGGCCTTGCGGTAGACCTTTGTGTTGTGGTAGTTTTTTAAATGAACTAGAAACAGTTGGTATTAATATGGCTAAGAATCAAAATATTGCTTTAAATCCTTCTAAAATAAATGGTGCTTGTGGAAGATTATTATGTTGTTTAGCATATGAAGATGAAAATTATAGTTATTATAGAAGTTTGCTTCCAAAAATTGGTAGTGAAGTTATTTATGAGGGAAAGAAATATAAAGTTTTAACTATTAATGTTTTAAAAATGTCATATGTGATAAATGTTGATGGTGATTTAAAAGAAATTGTAGTTGATAATTATGAAAGAAATTAATGATTTATATGATTATGGTTATAAGATAGTTCAAAAATCAGATTATTTTAAATTTTCTTTAGATTCGATGTTACTTGCCAATTTTGTCAATATTAATATGGCAGATAGTAAATTACTTGATTTTTGTACTGGTAATTGCCCAATACCTATTATTTTGTCTAATTCAATTAAAAATATAGTAGCGTTTGAAGTTCAAAAGGAAATATATGAATTAGGGGATGAATCTTTAACGTTAAATAATATAAATAATGTGAGATTAATCAATGATGATATTAAAAATATTGGTAATTATTATGATGATGGTTATTTTGATATTATTACTTGTAATCCACCTTATTTTAAAGTGATTGATTCTTCTAGAATAAACGATAATAATGTTAAAGCAATTGCTAGACATGAAATACTTATTAAATTAGAAGATATTGTTTCCCTTGCTTATAAATTTTTAAGAGATAAAGGTAAACTTTATATTGTTTATCGTCCAGATAGATTAATGGAACTTCTTAAGTTATTTGATAAATATAAGTTTGGGGTTAAAAAATTGCAATGTTGTTATAATAATAGAGAAAGTTTATCTTCAATGATTTTAATTGAAGCGATGAAAAATGGTCATGATGATTTAAAAATATTAGCGCCACTTTTTACAGAAAATTATAGGAGGTAGTAATGAAATTAATTGTTGGTCTTGGTAATCCTGGTAAAGAATATGAAAATACTAGACATAATATTGGCTTTTGGACATTAGATAATTATTTAGATAATGTTTCTTTTAAGCATGATAAATTAGCAGATGTATATAAAGATAATTCAGTTATATATATTAAACCTAATACATTTATGAATTTATCTGGAGAAGCTGTTAAATATTATATGAATTATTTTAAAATAGATAAAAAGGATTTATTAGTTATTCAAGATGATCTTGATTTGCCTTTAGGAAAAATAAGAGTTAAAAATAATAGTTCTGCTGGTGGTCATAATGGGATTAAAAGTATTATTAATGAAATTGGTAGTAATGAATTTTTAAGATTAAAAGTTGGTATTTCTAAAAATAGTAAAGATATTGTAGATTATGTCTTAGGAAAATTTTCTAAGGAGGAAAGGGAAGTTTTAAATAATTCTTGTAATGTGATTAATAGTGTTATAAAAGATTTTATTAATGATGTTGATATAGAAAAATTAAAAAGTAGGTATAATTAAAATGGATTTTTTAGATAAAATATTTGATGAATTTAATAATAATTCTATTTCAGGATTAACTGATGAATTAAAAGGATTATATATTAAATATTTATGTAATAAATTTAAGAAAAATGTAATAGTTGTAACTAATTCTTTATATCAAGCAACTAATTATTATAATTTAATTAATAACTATTTTGAAAATAGTTACTTTTTTCCAATGGATGATTTTATAACTACTGTTCTTACGACTTCTTCTCCTGATTTAATGGTTAAAAGATTAGAAACTTTGTCTTTAATAAGTAAAAATAATGAAAATAAGATTGTTGTTACTAATTTAGAAGGATTTTTAAAGTTTGTTCCTAAAAAAGATAATATTGTAAATCAGGATATTGTTATTAAAATAAATGATAATTTTAAACGTACTGATTTAGAAGATAAATTATTTCAATATGGATATAATAAAACTAGTATAGTTACTTCAACTGGTGAGTATTCTGTTAGAGGATTTATAATTGATTTATTTCCGTATAATTATGATAAACCAATAAGAATTGAATTTTTTGGTGATGAGATTGATAGTATTAAAAAGTTCGATGAAGAATCTCAGTTATCTATAGAAAATATTAGTAGTGTAACTATTAAGCCTTATAAGGAAAATGATGTAGAATCCGACTCAACTTTATATGATATTTTAGATAATCCGATAGTTGTTAAAATAGATTCTGATAATATTAATAAATCTTATTTGGAATTGCAAAATCAAATTCTTGAGTATAAAGAATCTAATAATATTGATATTAATCATAAATATATGGCAAATTTAGAAGATATTTACATTAAAGATGAATATGAACTTAATAATTTTGATAATAGTAAAAGTTTGAAGGTTAATTCTCAATCAATAGATAATTTTAATTCTAATTTGGAAAATTTACAATTTTTTATTAATCATCGTAAAAATAGTATGATTACATTCTTGGCAATAAGATCTAAGGGATTAAAAGAAACTTTAAGTAATTTATTTGATGTAAGTATTGATAAAAATTATTTCCCGGGAAATATTTATTTTTTAGATTATAAGATAAATCATGGTTTTGTATTTGATAAATATATTGTTATTTCGGAAAATGATATTATTGGAAGTAATTTTAGTGCTTCTTATTATAATCCGATTAAGATAGGTCGTAAGATTAAAGATTTTAGTGATATTAAACCGGGAGATTATGTTGTTCATAGGGCACATGGTATTGGTATTTATGGTGGTGTAGTTAATTTAGTTAAAAATGGTTTTAATAAAGACTATATTGTTATAAAGTATGCTGGTAATGACAAGGTATATATTCCTGTTGAAAAGATTAGTTCTATTTATAAATATGCTGATGCCGGTAGTGGAAATCAAAAAATTAATTCTTTAAATTCTTTATCTTGGGCTAAAGCTAAAAGAAAGGTTCAAAGTAAAATTAAAGATATTTCTGACGAACTTATTAAGCTTTATTCGGAAAGAAAGAAGATTACTAGTCCGGTATTTAAAGAGATGCCTGAAGAAGTCATGTTTGCTAGTGACTTTGAATATGTAGAGACTTCTGATCAGTTAAGATGTATTAATGAAGTATTAAATGATTTAGCAAGTAAGAAACCAATGGATAGATTGCTTTGTGGTGATGTAGGTTTTGGTAAGACCGAAGTTGCATTTAGAGGAATTTTTAGAACTGTTATTAATGGATATCAAGCAGCTTATTTATGTCCGACTACTATTTTATCTAAACAACAATATGAAAATGCCTTAAAAAGATTTAGAAATTTTCCCATTAGAATTGAAATTGTTAATAGATTTACAACTGCCAATGATTTTAAAAAAATTACTAAAGATTTGGAAGATGGTAAAGTAGATATTTTATTTGGAACTCACAAATTATTTAATGAAAATATAAAATTTAAAAAATTAGGACTTCTTGTTGTTGATGAGGAACAACGATTTGGTGTTAGTCAAAAAGAAAAAATTAAGGAAATGTGTACAAACATTAATGTACTAACTTTATCTGCTACGCCTATTCCTAGAACTTTAAAAATGGCAATGAGTGGACTTAGAGATTTATCAATTTTGGATACTGCACCTGTGGATAGATATCCAATTCAAACTTATGTGGCTCAAGATAATGATTTCTTGGTTAAAGAGGCTATTTATAAAGAGTTAAGTCGAAAGGGACAAGTTTACTACTTATTTAATAATGTTGAAAAGATAGAAGATGAAGTAAATAAATTACAGGGAATGGTTCCGGAAGCACGTATTTGTTTTGCTCATGGTAAGATGGATAAATCTCATTTGGAAAAGATAATTGATGATTTTGTTAACTATAAATTTGATATTTTAGTTTGTACGACAATAATTGAAACTGGTATAGATATATCGAACGTTAATACATTGATAATAAAAGATGCTCAAAACTTTGGACTAAGTCAGTTATATCAAATTCGTGGTAGAGTTGGTAGAACAAATAAGATTGCTTATGCTTATTTACTTTATAATAATAGTAAAATTATAAGTGAAGTTGCTGAAAAGAGATTGAATGCGATTAAAGAGTTTACTGAACTTGGTAGTGGTTATAAAATCGCTATGAGAGATTTATCTATTAGAGGTGCTGGAGATTTACTTGGCAGTGAACAGGCAGGATTCATAGAAACTGTTGGTATTGATTTATTCACTAAGATGGTGGAAGAGGCTGTATCTGAAATAAATGGTAATCCGATTAAAGAAGATGACAGTGATAAATCATTGATTGATGTAAATACTCATATTGATGAGGACTATGTTCAAGATGAAAGTGTAAGAATTGAAATTCATCAATTAATTAATTCGATTTCAGATAAGGAAAGTTTATTAAGAGTTAAAAGTGAATTAGAGGACCGTTTTGGCAAGTTAGATGAAAAGATAATTATTTATATGTATGAAGAATGGTTTGAAAAATTAGCTATGAAATTAAACATTAATAAAGTTGTTCAAAATAAAAATTTTGTTGAATTATATATTCCTAGTGATATTTCTAATAAAGTTAATGGTGAAAAATTATTTATGGTTTTATATAGTATTAATCCAAAGTTAAGTTTAAGATACTTTAATAAAGAGATAATTATTAAACTTAATTTAATTAATTTAGATAAGCATTATGTTTATTATTTAGTGCCAGTTTTAGAAGAAATAATTAATGAAATAGAATAAAATTTTGAATTTATTGCAAACTAGTATTAGTGGTTTATGTGAATAATGAATATGTAAGAAAAATAGATGAGTTAGGTAGAATTGTTGTGCCTAAAGAATTAAGAAATAATCTTAAAATACAAGATAATGAGAATGTACTTATAACACAAAGAGATGATAATATTTGTATATCTAAATATTCTTATTTGGAAAATTATAGTAAATTTTTAAATGATATTTGTACTCTTTTTAATTTAGTTTATGGCTATGAATTTGTAATTAAAGATAAGGATAATGTTATATATTCTAATTATAAGAATAGTAATAAAACTAGTTTAGATAGTCCTATTATTGTTAATTCGGTAAATATTGGTGTTATTTCTATTTATGGAGATAATGTTACTTTGACTGATGTGAAACTTATTTCTGGTATAATATCGATTTATTTTACATATATAAATATTAAAGGATAGGTAAATGTTTGTGTTTACCTTTTCTTTTGTGTTATTATCTTGTTTAGGGAGATGTTCTTATGTTTACTGATACTCATTGTCATATTTTATCTGATAAATTTTATGATCCTATGAATGTGATTAATAATTTAGAAAGAGATAATATTAGGAGAATTATTATTAATGGATTTAATATTAGATCTAATTGTGAAGTAATGGATTTAATTAATAATAAAAATGTTTATGGAGCACTTGGAATTCATCCTGATAATATATATGATTTTAATGATGAAGCTAAGGACTTTATTAACGAAAATATTAATAATAAAAAGATAATTGCGATTGGAGAAATTGGATTAGATTATTTTCATAATAAGGAAAATAAAAAGGAACAATTAGAAATGCTTGATTATTTTCTAGGGTTGGCTGAAAATAATAATTTGCCGGTGATAATACATTCTAGAGAATCTACTGGAGATTTACTTGATTTATTAAAGAAACATAAATGTAAAGGAATAATACATTGTTTTTCTGGAAGTTTGGAAACTGCAAGAGAATATATTAAGCTTGGTTATAAACTTGGAATTGGTGGTGTTCTAACTTTTAAAAATTGTAATTTAAAAGATGTACTAAAAGAGATAGATTTAAAACATATTTTACTTGAAACAGATAGCCCTTATTTAGCGCCTGTTCCACTTAGAGGATTACCTAATGAACCGGTAAATCTTAATATAATTGCTGATTATTTATGTACAATTTATAATGTTTCGTTGGAAGAACTTGCAAATATACTGGAAGATAATTTTAATGATGTTTTTAATATATAGTCCTATTTTATGGACTTTTTTTAATTATTTTGTTATTATTTATTTAAGGTAGTGATATAATTTGAAAAATAGATTTTTAGTAATTTTTGAAATTTACACTTTGATTATTATAGTTCTTTTAGCTTCTAGTGTTTCGACTGGTAAAAAAGAAACTAAAATTGATAATGAAAGTATTAATAAAAATATAGATTTAATTGCGAAAGCAAAAAAAGAAGAGGAGTTTATTCAAAATGATATTTATACTCCAATTGATTATTTTAATGGATTTTTGACAGGTTATGCTGCTAACTGTCCTTTGTGTGGTGGAACGCTTGGATGTAATGGTCAAAATGTTTTAGATGGTACAATATATTATAATGATGCAGATTATGGTGAAGTTAGAATTGTTGCATCTTCTAGCAATTTAAAATGTGGTTCAATTGTTCAATTTAATTTAGATACTGTTTCTAATAAACCAATCACGGCAATTGTGCTTGATAGAGGTGTAACTGGAACTAATTTAGATTTATTAATGGAAAGCGAAGATGCAGCCATTAGATATGTTGGTGGAAGATTAATTTCTTATAGTGTACTTAGAAATGGTTATAACAGATAACTTTTAGGAGGTTTTTATGATTGATCATAAATTTAAAAAACAATATGGTCAAAATTTTTTGATGGACAAAAATATATTGGATAAGATAAGTAGTAGTATTTGTCCAGGTCAAAATGATTTGATTATTGAAATTGGTCCTGGTAGTGGTAACTTAACTAAAAGGTTAAAAGAATACAAGGCAAATTTGGTATGTTTTGAAATTGATAAATCTTTAGATAAATATTTGAATTTATTAGAAGATGATAAGACAAAAGTTGTTTATGAAGATTTTATAAATGTGAATTTGGAAGAATTTGTTAAAAATTATAATTATGAAAATATTTATGTAATAGCTAATATTCCGTATTATATAACTACACCTATAATTGAAAAAATTACTTTTTCTAATATTAAGGTTAAATCTCTTTTGTTAATGGTTCAAAAAGAGGTTGCTGATAGATTATCAAGTACTAATGGCAGTAGAGAATATGGTTATATAACTGTTTTACTAAATGCTTTTTATAATATTAATAAATTATTTAATGTTAATAGAAATTCTTTTTATCCGGTACCTAATGTAGATAGTGCCATTATAAAATTAGATAGTAAAGAATGCAATTTATTAGATTTTGAAAAATTTAATAAGTTAATTAAAAATGCTTTTAGATTTAAAAGAAAAACTTTAAAAAATAATTTGATTGGTTATGATTTGAATTTAGTTGATTCTTTATTAGGAAAATATGGTTATTCGTTATCAAATAGAGCTGAAGAAATACCAGTTGATGTTTATATAAATGTTGCTAATAAATTGTAAAAATAAAAAATCAGTTTCCTGACTTTTCTTCAAATAAATGTGCTTTATTACGCTTTCTAACTGGCAATACCTTGCTGGTTTTTTGTGTTGCATCATAAAGTTTCTTTAAATCGGCAATAGATTTATTTACTTGATCAACACTTAGATGTAATTCTTCTGCTTGTTTTACTATTGTGTAACCTGCTGCACGTGTTTTAACTATATATATTTGTCTTTCGTTTAAATTTCCTTCATCAATAAATGCCTCAACAACAGCTTTTGTCCAAAAAACTTGTTTAGTCATTTAATCACCTAAATTTAATTTTACTATGTAATAAATATTATTTCAATAATTTTAAATAATAGATGGACGAAAACTTTATATTTTAAATACATAGAATTTTAAATAATAGGTTTTTCAATTATATTTAGAAATTCTAAGATTTCTGTATTTTTAAAGGTAATAGCATAGTTTTTATATTTAGTATTTTCTGGATTTATTAAATTTAAATCCAGATATTTATCATTTTTTATAAAATAACAATTTATTGTAAAATAATTTTTTATAAAATATAATTTTGGCGGTTTTTCATTTTTATAGTAACTTGTTTTTAAATTATTTACTATTTTAGATAATTCATTTTTGCTAAATGACTGTCTATTTACGTGATATTCAAATTCATCATTTTTAATGGTTATATCAACATTGCACCATACGTCATTGTTAGTTAATCCTATATCATTATTAGTTACGTTGATTTTCAAATAATATTTTGTATTTTTATAATTTAACATCATTTTATATACTCCTTTTTTAAATTACTTAAATATCATATCAAACTTATTATTTTTATTACTGTAGAAAAAGTGTAATAAAAATAAAAAAGAAAATCCTCTATATTGAAGATTTAATTTAAATGATTATGTGTTCATGTGTAGGCTCAACACTGCTTAATGATACTACGTTTTTTGCTTGTAATCCTTTATTAGTTCTTATTAATTCAAATTCGACACTTTCTCCTTCAGCTAGTGTTTTATAGCCTTTCATATTAATTGCTGAATAATGGACAAAGATATCCTCTGTATCATTATATTCTAAGAATCCAAAACCTCTTTCATTATTAAACCACTTAACTCTACTTTTCATATTTCATTCCTTCCCTTTGTGCTTCAGCACGATATTATTATCTCAAATATACTTTATTTCAACGTGTAAATTTTATTCCAAATTACTGTTTTTTTTCTTTTATAATTATTTTAAAAAAGTGTAATGAATGTGTAACTTAAAAAAATTATCCTTGCATATAAAGTATATATGTGGTATATTTTAAATTCTGTTTTGTGAAAGGAATGATAGAAATGAAAGAATTTATAATTAATTTAGTAATAATATTTATTGTTAAGGTTATAGATAATATTTTAGGAACTAGCAAGACTATTTTAATTCAAAAAAATAAGTCTTTTATTGCGTCTATTATGGTAATTATAAGTCAGATTATATTTTATAAATTAATTAATATAGTTGATAGTAACGGTGGAGAATTAATGATTTACGTTATTGCTGTTGCTAGTGGAATTGGTACCTTACTTGCGTTACATATTAGTAATAGATTTTCTAAAGATCGAGTATTTGTTAATATTATACTTAACGATGATAAAAATGTTATGATGGAATTTAGAGATTGGCTTAAAGATAATAAGATTACAAATTTAACAACAGATGGATATACAAAAGATTGGAAGAAGACGCTTGCAATAACTGCTTATGCAGAAACAAAGGAACAAAGTAAGTTAATTGATGAATATATTAAAAATAGTGATGTCAAATTTAAAAGAATAATTGAAAAACAGTAATAAATATTGTATAATTTAAATTGTTAAACGAAGACGGGTTCGGAAAGCCTATCAGTTATGAAATTAAAAGGGATTCTTATATAAGGATAAATAGAGTGGAACCGCGGGAATTACTCGTCTCTATGCTATATTAGAATTCTTTTTTTGTTAGGAGGATTTATGGAAGAAATTACAATGAAAGATATTGTTAACTTATGTAAACAATATGGTTATATTTACCAAGGTAGTGAAATTTATGGAGGTCTTGCAAATACGTGGGATTATGGTCCATTAGGAAGTGTTTTAAAGGATAATGTTAAAGCAACTTGGAAAAAAAGATTTATTGAGGAAAGAGATAATGCTTATCAGGTTGATGCATCAATTTTAATGCATCCTAGAGTTTGGGAAGCTTCTGGTCATGTTCAATCATTTAGTGATCCTTTAATTGATTGTAAGGGGTGTAAGAGTAGATATAGAGTTGATAATTTAATTGCTGATTATGATTCAAATGTTGATGTTGATGCAATGACTGAACAAGAAATGATGGATTATATTAAATCTAATAAAGTTCCATGTCCTAAATGTGGAAAATGTGATTTTACTGATTTAAGAGATTTTAATTTGATGTTTAAGACTAATAGAGGTGTAGTTGTAGATAATCAAAGTTTAATTTATTTAAGACCTGAAAATGCTCAAGGAGAATATGTTAATTATTTAAATGTTAAGAGAACAAGTAGATGTACATTACCTTTTAGTATAGGTCAAGTTGGTAAAGCTTTTAGAAATGAGATAACTCCGGGTAATTTTACTTTTAGAACTATTGAATTTGAACAAATGGAGTATCAAACCTTTTGTAATCCGAAAGATGATCATGATTTATATTTATATTTTAAAGATTATGCAAAAAATTTTTTTGTAGATTTAGGCATTCCAAGTGATATGCTTAGATTTCATGATCATGAAAAGCTTGCTCATTATGCTAAAGAGGCTTGTGATATTGAATATAAATTCCCATTTGGTTGGGGAGAAATCAATGGTACTCATAACCGAACTAATTATGATTTGTCTAGACATCAAGAATATAGTGGCGAAAAAATGGAATATGTTGATTCTGTAACTAATGAGAAATTTATTCCTTACATTATTGAATCAACTGTTGGTGCTGATAGATTAGTTCTTGCATTACTATTTAATGGTTATAAGAGAGAAACTTTAGAAGATGGTGATGTAAGAGAGGTTATGAGTTTACATCCTGCTATTGCTCCTTATAAAGTTGCTGTGTTACCTTTAATTAAAAAATATCATAGTGAAAAAGCTAAAGAAATTTATAAAACTTTAAGAAAAGAATTTAATTGTGATTATGATGAAGCCGGTTCTATTGGTAAAAGATATAGAAGAGAAGATATTATGGGTACTCCTTGGTGTTTAACTGTTGATGATAATACTTTAGAAAATGGTGCTGTGACTTTAAGAAATAGAGATACTATGGAACAAATTTCTTTAAATGTTGATGAAGTAATTAAATATGTTCAAGAAAGAATAAAATTTTAGGAATTAAGACCAGAAATGGTCTTTTTTTTAAATTTAAAATTATTAATCATGGTTTCGTGCAAAAACATGCAAAATTATTTTTGGTTTCGTGCAAATCAGTTGATTTTTATGAAAATTATGACATATAAAAAACTGATAATAAATATTTATAATATCAGTTTTATATTATTTTTGATGTATATCTAATTGTGGATAAGGTATTTCAATATGATTTTTATCAAACGCTGATTTAATATTTTCCATAAAATACCATTTTGCATTCCAATAATCATTTGTATTTACCCAAACTTTAACAGTATAAATTAATGAACTATCACTCATTTGATTAAGAGCAATAATTACATTTTCCTTATCGATGACATAATCTGACTTTTCTATAATATCAGAAATTACTTTTTTTACTTTTTTAATATCGTCATTATATGAAGTTGAAAATTCTAAATCTAATCTTCTTTTTTCATTAGCGGTATAATTTGTAATTGAACTATTTGATAAACTTCCGTTTGGTACTTCAATTAATTTATTATCTGGTGTTTGTAGTGTAGTATAGAATATATTTATACTTTTAACTGTTCCTTCATTATTTAATACTTCAATATAATCACCTTGTTTAAATGGTTTAAATATTATTAGCATTATTCCACCAGCAAAGTTTGACAAACCACCTTGAAGTGCTAGGCCTACTGCTATTCCACAAGAACCTAATATTGTAAAAAATGTTGTTGTCGGTATACCTATAATTGATGCTGCAATAACAAATATTGTAGATTTAATGATTACATTAATAATGTTTATTATAAAGTTTTTTGCAGTAGGTTCTAGTTTTAATAATTTATCTTTTTTAAGATGCTTAATATATAAATTTGTTAATTTAAATCCTATGTACATGAATATGATTGCTATTAAAAGATAAATGCTTTTATCATATATTTTTTCTAATATTTCTTGTAATTTTTCCATTTTTGATACTTCCTTTACAAATACTATTTTATCATATATTTAAATTATATTAATAAAAAAATTACACAATATATAAATAGGTGATATTATTTTATATTTTATTTATATTTTTCTTTTATTTTCTATGTTAGGTTATGTTTGGGAGGTGTTTTTGTATTTTATTAAATGTCATAGATTTATTAATAAAGGACAATTACATGGACCATGGCTACCTGTTTATGGATTTGGTGGTTTGGTAATTTGTTATTTTATTAGAAATATTACTAATAATGTTTTGTTATTGTTTTTTATAAATTTAATAGTTTGTGGCATAGTCGAATATTTTGTTTCTTTTTTAGAAGAAAAAATATGGAATAATAGATGGTGGGATTATTCTAAAAAATTATTTAATATTAATGGACGAGTTTGTTTAGTAAGTTTATTGTTTTTTGGACTAATGGGTACTATTATTTGTTTATGGGGCAATTCTTTAATAAACTCAATTTTTTTAAATATAGATTTAACTATTGTTCTAATTTTAGGTGTTGTTTATTATGATGATTTTATTTATTCACTTTATATACCAAATTATGGTAAATATATTTCTTTTTATTATTAATTTTTTGATATTTCATGTTATGATTATTTTGGAGATGATAAAAATTATGGAAAAATCAGTAGTATATTTTACAAAAGATATTAGTCCTGAAGGATTAATTAAATTATATAAAAAGTTAGGTATTAAACTAGATGGAAAGGTTGCTGTTAAATTACATTCTGGAGAAGAGGGGAATCAAAATTATGTTAAACCAGAATTTGTTAAGCCAATAATTGAATTTGTTAATGGTACAGTTGTTGAGTGTAATACAGCATATGATGGAGCAAGAAATTCGACGGAAAAACATAAAGAATTAATGGAAAGACATGGATGGAGTAAATATTTTGATGTTGATATTATGGATGCTGATGGTGAAATAACATTGGAGGTTCCAAATGGACATATAATTAAGAAAAATTATGTTGGTAGAAATATTGAAAATTATGATTCTATGCTTGTTTTATCTCATTTTAAAGGACACCCTATGGGTGGATTTGGTGGAGCATTAAAACAGTTATCTATTGGTTGTGCTTCAAGTAATGGTAAGAGATATATTCACTGTGCAGGTAAAGAAAATGGTAGTTTTGAAGATATGTTTAATGCTCAACAAGATAAATTTATAGAATCAATGGCTGATGCTGCCTCAAGTATTACAAACTTATTTAATGATAAAATAGCTTATATTAATATGATGGTAAATTTATCAGTAGATTGTGATTGTTGCCGTGTTGCAGAAGATCCTTGTATGAAAGATATAGGCATGCTTGCTAGCTTGGATCCTGTTGCTATTGATCAGGCTTGTATTGATTTAATATATAATTCAAAAGATGAGGGAAGAAATCATTTTGTAGAAAGAGTAGAAAGACAACATGGTACGCATATTTTAGATGCTGCTGCTAATTTAAATATAGGAAATAGAGAATACGAACTTATAAACATAGATTAATTTCTATTTTTTTTTATTTGATTAATACATAAGATAATTTTAAAAAATTAATTAGAATTTATCCTAAAAAAATGTTATAATAACATAGGTTTAAAAGATGAAGGAGTAATATTATGTTTAAAGTTAATGATTATGTTAAATATAAGAATGATGTGTGTGTGATATCAAATATTAAGGAAATTAGAGGTTTTAATTATTATACACTTGCTCCAATTCAAGATACTTCATTAATAGTTAATTTGCCTGTGGATACTAATTTGGTTAAGCCATTAATAGAATATAATGATGCAATTAAAATGATAGATGATTTACCTAATTTAAGTGTACTTAATATGACTAATGATAAGGCTTTAGAACAAACCTATAGAAAACTTTTATTATCAGATGAAACTATAGATTTATTTACAATTGTTAAAACTGCATTTTTAAGAAATAAAAAAAGAAATGATTCAGGTCGAAAATTGGGGTCTGTTGATTCCCATTACTATGAAGAAGCAAGTAAAAAATTATTACTCGAGTTATCAATTGTAATGCATCTTGATGAAGATAAGATAGAAAATATATTAATTGAGCAAATAACTAAATAAAAAATTTAATTTAGACAATAATATAAATAAGGTGTATGATGAAGAAGTATTTAATTATTATATTATTGTTTTTTGTTTTTTTTATTGTTTTATTTAATAAAAGAAGTTATGCATATGTTGATTGTAGTAATGTGATTGTTAAGCCAGAAGGAGTAACAACTCTTAATTTAAAAAATTATTTAAATAAATTTGAATATAAGGAAATTTATTATGTTTGTTCTTATGATTGTTGCTATAATGTTAAAAATGGTGATAAAGATGATATTGTTAATAATTTAACTAAAATATTAGATAAAACTACTAATGAGGATGATAAGTTGTTTACTAATGTTAATGGATATAATGTTACTAGTATAGGAGTTAATTTGTGTAAATAATTTATTATAAGTTTAGATATTCAATATATTTTTTATAGTTTCTCATTAATTCTTTAACGAATATTGAATAATTTGTTGTGGGGACTAGGAGGTAGATATTATTTCTTGTTCTAGTTAAGGCAACATAGAATAATCTTCTTTCTTCTTCATATGGATAATAATCTGTTTTAACTATTTTGTTAATTATTTTATGATTTTTAAGTTTAGATGGTAAAGAATTGTTGTTGTTTGTTAAATTTATTAAAATAATGTTATCTTCTTCTAAGCCTTTGGATTTATGAATGGTTAGAAATGGTTTATCTTGTACACTAAAAATATCTTTATCTTTGTTGTTACGACCTAGAATTAGATATTTTTTGTCTATAAATTTTACAACTTTTTCGATAGCAGTTTTTTCATTTTTGTAAAAGCATATTTTAATTGGTTTATTGATATTTTTTAAACAGATTGTTTCTTTTTTTATTTGACTTTTATTTTGCATGATAAATGAGTTAGCTACATCTATGATTTCTTTGGGGTTACGATAATTATAATCTAAATTTATTACATTAAGATTATTTACTAATTTGTTGAAATTTAAAAAGATATCTAGATTACAACCTGAAAAACGATATATAGATTGATAGTCATCTCCAACAACAAATATTTTGGCGTTATTTTGTTTAATGATTGCATCTATAAGTTTAAATCTATTTAGAGATGTATCTTGAAATTCATCAATAATTATGTATTTGTAATTTGTTCTAATTTGATTATTATTTATGTTATCAGTTGCAATTTTAATCATATCGTTAAAGTCATATAGATTACTTGATTCTAATTCTTGATTATATATATGATATATTTCTAATATTATTCTAAAATAAATTTTGTTTATAAAGTGGCTTTTTTGATATAGATTAAATAAGTAATTGATATTGTTGTAATTAGATTTATAGAGATTAATAAAGGTAAAGATTAGTTTTTTTAAGTTATTTATATCTATTTCATTCAGGATTCTTTTTATTAATTTGTTATTTTTTTTGTTATATTTACCATAGGAACTAAAGTATTCATTGATAATAAATTTTAGATAATATTCATTTGATATTTTCATATTTGGATTATTTATTAGGGTTATTGCTAATTTATGGAATGTCATGATATCAAGATTGTAGTCTATTTTTCTTTTTAGATCATTAACTGATTCGTTGGTAAAGGAGATTACTAAAAGTTCATTTTCTTTGTATATGTTATTATCAAGTAAATATTTGATTTTATTTACTATGGTAAATGTTTTTCCTGAGCCTGCACCGGCAACTACTAATGTATTTTCTAATGATTTTACTGCTTCTAATTGTTTTTCGTTCATGTTAAATAGAATATATAATTATTAGATGATTGTCAATGGTTTTAAATATGCTGGAATATATATTTTGTATAAAATTTAATTGGTAATAGTGTAAAAACCTTAGTTATCGAGATTATTTGATTGTTATAGTGCCATTTTATGTCGATAACTTAGCATTTCAAAGATATTTAAAAAAACTTATTGATAAAAAATAATTATTTTAATAAATAAAAAAAGAACTTTGATAAGAAAATTTCAAGTTCTTTTTTAATCTAATTTGAATAATTTTTTATCTAAAATTGAGTATAAATAGGTATTAACAGGTTTATTAGTTAAATTATAGATGTAATTTTTATAACCATTTAACTGATTTGTATAGGCTTTATCATCTATATGTTTTAATTTATAATCAATAATATCAATATGATCTTGGTATTCAAGCATTAAATCTATTATACCAGTTTTAGTTTCGTTATCAGTTTCTTCAATAAATTCGTATTCTTTAAAGATATTAGCTTCTTTGATATTTTTAAATAACTCATTATTAAGTAAACTTTTGATTATATCAATTTCATTATTTGTTAGATTATCATAATTTGGATTAATAAAATCAGTTATTTCTAAAAGATAGTGGATGTTAGTACCATACTCCATATTATTTTTTTCTTCTTTAGTAAATAATTTATTTGTAGTTTTAGAAAAATGATTTTCTTCAATTTCTTCTATATTATAGTTATGTTCTATAATTTCAATTTTATCTGATGTTTCTGGTGCAATACTTATATTTTTGTTTATTTTGTAGGAGTTATCTATAATAGGTGTTTCAATATTGGTAATGTAATTAGTTATATGAGGATATATTGAATTTAATATATCTTCAAAACTATTATATTTACTTCTTTTGTAGTTATTTACAACTATTTCACTTGAACCTATTCCTTCATCTTCCTTAAGAGAATCAACAATAATCATTTTTTCTTTACATCTTGTTAAGGCAACATATAATAATCTAATTTTTTCAGATATATCTTCGATTTTAAAATTGTCTTTACTTAATTTTGAGATAAAAGTTTCAATAAATGTTCCATCATAATCGGGAAATATTATTCCATATTTATTATCATATCTTATTTTTGGTTTGATATCTTCGGTACTAAATTTTTTGTAATATCCAGCAAAGTAGCATATTTTATATTCTAAACCTTTAGATTTGTGAATATTTGTTAATGTTACGGAATCGATAGCAATGTGACTGGCACTTATTTTTATTTTATCTTTATTTTCAATTAGATTGTTAAGATAATCATTAACTCCATAAATATCAATACCTATATTATTTAGTTCTTCAAATTTAGTAATTAAATTATTTAGGATAATACTTTTTTCATTAATGTCTCCAACTAATGTTAATTTTTCGTAAATATTTAATTTATCAATAATTTTTATTAAAACATCTTTATTTGATAAATAGTCTAAATCTTTGGCTATAGGTAAAAGTGTTTCATAGATAATGTTTGATTTAATATTATGATTTTTTATTGTTTGATATATTTCATTATCTTTTTGTTCAAATAAATAACTACGAGCAATACTTGCATAATAAAAGTTAGTTTCTGTATCAAATATATTGTTTTTTATTTTAATTAGAAAACCGATTATATTATTTATTAATAAAGTTTCTGAAGAAAATAGAATATCTTCATCTTGATAAATGTGAAGTGGTATTCCAAGATAATCAAATACTTTTTTATAAGTGTTAAAAGCTGATCCACGGTCTAAAAGAATACAAAAGTCACTATATTTACAGTTTCTTATTTGTTTATCAAATACTTCATAATGATTATTTATTTTGTTTTTTATGTCATTTCCAATAATAAAGGCTTCAATTTCTTCTCTAGTATTAGTATTATTTTTTTCATAATTATAGATTTCTAAATCATTATTGTTGTTATTTTTTCCTTCAATATTGAATGTTTGATTTCCAAAAATAAGGTTATGTTCATCTTTATAATTGGCGTTACCTATTTTATTATCCATAATATAATTAAAGATATTGTTAATACTTGATAGTACTTCTTCACGAGATCTAAAGTTTTTATTTAAGTCAATTCTTATTCCTTTGGTGCCATCTTTATATAAATCGTATTTATCTTTAAAAATATTTGGATTGGCGTTTCTAAAGCGATAGATAGATTGTTTAATATCTCCAACCATGTAAACATTGTCATTTTCAATTAAATTAATAAATTCTTCTTCAATATCAGAGGTATCTTGATATTCATCAATCATTATTTCTTTGTAGTGATATTTTAATTCATTTTTAATATTTTCATTTTCTTTAATTAGATTAATTGCAAATTTGCTGATATCATTAAATTCATACGAAGAATTTTCATTTTTGAATGCAGTAATTTTATTTGTTAATTCAATTATGATATTAATAATTATTTCGACATTGTCTTTAGTGTTAATCACTTGATTTATTAAGGCTTCTTTAGAAAATATTGTAGCTTCTTTTATTTCTTTGATGATGCTTGAAATATTTGCCTTTAATTCTTTTCCAAGGGGAGTAGAATTACGATTTATAGTTTTGGGTATATCTAAAGATGACTTGATTTCTTCATAAGTTTTTGCATTTAAAAGTGGTAGTAATCCATTATAATATTTTTCATAGAATGATGAGTCTGTTTCATACTGAATATCTTCTAATAAGCCTTTAATAGTGTTTATTTTATCTAATAAGTTATTTGTATACTCATTAAATAATTTATTTAAATTTTCTTTGCTATAATAGTTATTAACATAGCTTTTTAGATATTCTTCTTTATTAGATAATAGTTCTAATTTGCTGTCTAATGAAAGAATTATATTTTTAATTTGTTTGTCATTTTTATTACAGAAAGAGGTTATTAAATTATTAAATTTTTCATTATTTTCTTGATATTTATGATCAAATATATTGTTTAGAATATCTTTTTTTAATTTGTTAATTATACTAGAATCGATAATAGTTAGATTTGCGTCTAAATTAAGCATGTAGTGATATTTTTTTACTAATGCAAGGGTATAAGCATCAAAGTTAGTGATATCAGCAGAATCGATTAATTTTAATTCGTCTTTTATTTCATCATGCATTTTAATTTTCTTTTTAATTCTTTCTTTCATTTCAAAAGCAGCGTTTTTGGTAAATGTTAGAATAAGCATTTCATCTATATGTATGTTGTTGTTCATTAAATTATGAATAACTCTTTCAGATAAAACTTCGGTTTTACCAGAACCGGCACCAGCTGATACTATAATATTTTTGCCTCTAGTTGTAATTGCTGATAATTGTTCTTTAGTCCAATTCGGCATTTTCATCATCTCCTTTTGTATCTATGTAAACATTATCTTTTTCCGTATGAAAACAAATAGATGCATATTTACAATTTGGACAGCTTTTATTTGTTTGGTTTAGTATAATTGGTTTTATATCAAAGTTGTTATTCTTTATTTCAGTTATACAATTATTTATTTTTTCAGTTACTAATTTTTCTAATTCTTCAAATTCCTCATTAGACAATATTTTAGCATACTTATAAAAGCCATCACTTTTCTTTTTAATTCCTTTAATATACATACTGTTTTCGTAGGTGCTATCTATTTCTTCTAATATTTCTTCATTAGATGTAGAGTATCCTTCTAATTTTAGTGAATTTTCAAATGATTCGTTATTGCTTTTATCCATATTAAAATTAAATTTTGGTTTTAGAATATGTTCTAGATAAACACCTACTATTTGAGAATCTGGATAAATAGTTTTTACTAAATAAATATAAGTTGGTAATTGTAAATTAAAACCGTATTGACATTCTTTTAGATTTATTTTGGGATTTCCTGTTTTATAATCTATTAAGATAATTTTTTTCTGGTATTTTTGAATTTTATCGATGATTCCTACAAATTTAGTTTTATTTATGGTTGTTTCAATTTTTCTTTCACATTCTATTTCATTAAATTTAGTAACATTTTGCATACTTAAAATATAAGATATTGCAGTTTTTAATTCTTCTAATATTTTATTTTGAAATAATAAATTTTCATTTGTTACTTGATAACTGTTTGTTTCTAAAAATTCCTTTTTAGTTGCATCAAAATCAAAGTTATCCGTATAGATTTTTGATAATATATAATGACATAATGAACCAATATAAGTATCAAATGTATCTTCGTATGAATTTAGTTTTAATATGTTATCACAATAGTATTTAAATGGGCATTCATAGAAACTATTCATTTTTGAATAAGACAAATTAAATTCTTCAGTTGCTTCAGTTTTGGTGTAAGTATTATTATAATCTTTGTATCTTATATCTGGATAAGTATTTAAAAGAATATCTTGATTATCGTTTTTATTATTGTATTTTAAATAGTTATCTAGCATATTAGTAAGATTATATTTATTAATTTTGTTAGAATATTTACTTATTTCGTTTTCTTTGTAAATAATTTCATAATCATGATCAGTTGCAATAGTTGAGATATTTAGTTGTCCATTATAATTATTTTGACTTACTGTAATTGTTAAATTATTAATATTTCGAATTACTTTATTTATTATTTCTTTATTTATGTTATTTAATTCAGTTGACGTTTCTAAAAATGCTGGTTTTTCATTATCTGAGATATAATCAACATCTTTATTAATTACAGGAATATATTCACTATTAAAATTTATTATATAAACATTATCATCTTTTTCGATTACATTATTTATGATATCAATTTCATTTATTGCGTTACGTATTTTAGTATTGTTAATTTTAGTTTGTTTTAATTCTTCCTTGATAACATTGTTAATATCTTGATAGTTATCCACAAAATAATATTTATTTAATATGTTGATAATTGCTTTTTTAATTTTATCATCTTTTATTTTAGATAAAAATTCATCAATATTATTTAAGTTATTTAATAATTCTTTTCCTATAAATGTATTATAAAGGGTATTATCGTAATTTAAGTTAATAGGTATACCATAACTTTTAAATATGCGGTCTATTATTAATTTATTATCGTTGTTAATTCCGTAAATATAAGTTTTAGATAAATCTAAATTTTTGGATACTATATCTTCTGCTATATATTCTATTTCACATGAAACATTATCAAATAAGTAAACTTTTGGGTTTATATTTTGATATTCTTTTTCTATAATATTTACTTTTAATTTGTTGTCTTCAATAAGCTTTTTTATAAATTTATTAATATAATCAAAACCATAAAATATTATTTCTTTATCTTTAATAAAAGGTAAAAAGCGATTATTTATTATTAGTAATTTTTTTTCTAATAAATCTTTTTTGATATTTATTAATTCTTGTACTTTAGAAGAATCATTATTATCATTGGTAGTATATTTTAAATTTTTTAATATTTCTTTTGCATTTTGATAGCTTAAGTTTTTGTTGTTCATTAAATATATTATTGATTTTTCATTATAATCGATAGTTAGATTAGTAATAAATTCTTGATCTGTTAATATTTTAACGTTAGATAATTTTGGCAAATTATTAATATATTTAACTACTTTTGTTTTGATATTATTTGGTATTATTAAAATTTTATTATTTAAATCAATGTTTATGTTCATATTATTCCTTTCATGTCTTAATTATATTTTATCATACATTTATATTGATAGTAATTTGTTTATTAAATATTAACTATTTATTTTTTTAATAATTTTAGTTATTTAGTTTGCTTTAAGAAAATTATAGAGGATGTAGAAAAGGTGAATTATGGTAACTGAATTAGGTGTTAAAGTTAAAATTCTAAGAAAAAATAATGGTGTTAAACAAGAAGTATTAGCAAAATTTTTTGGGCTTAGTAAAGGGCAAATGTGTAATTTGGAAAGTGGTAAAAGAAATTTTAGTTTAGGACAATTGGAAAAAATTTGTGAATATTTTAATATTGATTTATCATATTTCTTTTTATTGGAAAATAATGATTCATGTTTGAACATTGCTTCTAAAGTTAAATTGTTATTTGAAAGTAATGAATTAACTCAAAGTGAAAAAGATGAATTTTTTTTAGCAATAATGAAAGCTTATTTGGAATCTAAATAATAATTAATTTTAATTACTACTACTTAGAAAGGACTTTTATGAAATTAAATTATAGAGATGTAACAAGGGAATGGCTAAAAAATTCTTGTCCTAATTCTCATCAGTTAAAAACAAGAAATTATTATGAACATGATGGGATTAGATATTTTGTTGGTGGTAAAAAAGTTGTATTTGATTATACAAATTATGAGAAAGATATTGCTGTATGTCTTGAAAATTCATTTGGTGGAGAAATATATTTATTACCTAAAGTAAATGAGCTTAAAGGTGTAAAAACAGCTGATTATTTATTCCGTAATGAATATTGTGATTTAAAAAAGATTGGTTGTAATGTGATAAGTGAGAAGAGAGCTGTGGATAATGTTGTAAAAAAATCAAAATTTCAAACTGAAAATATAATTTTGGATATAACAGATTCAATATTGAATGAAAATATAATTTTACAACAAGTTAAAAGATTATAAAGTACTAGTGGAAGAGAGTGGATTAAGCATGTACTAATCGTTAAAAATTTTAATCTAATTAAAGTTTTTATAAGAAAATAAAAAATGAGGCCGTCCCTCTCCAAATGGAATGGGAAAAGCCTCAAATGTAATTACAATTACCTTCTATTACATTTTATGAAATTATGTCAAGTATTATTCGTTTAATCTAATTATATGAATTTTAAATACTTTTTCCTTGTTTTAATGTTTGTCTTTGCAATTGTTTAGCGACTCTCAAAATCATTGTATCATCAAAATGCCTTGCTAAGATTTCTGGGTTAACTTCGGATCTTGATGATAAATCTAATAAAGACTCAGCTATTACATCATCTGCATTACTTGTAACTTGTAATTTAAACCATTCTTTTTTATCTTCGATTCCACTATTAATTGCGTTTTGGGTATCAAACTTTTGTAATGCATTTATTTCTAATTTAATGTCGTCTATATTCATATTGTTTTTCTCCTAATCATTATATTTTGAATCTATACCAAAATAACTTTCCATAGTAATCCAGTTACCATTATTGTAAAGTTCTTTTGCTAATTCTTTTCCAACATATCTAATGTGCCATGGTTCATAAATGTATCCTGTTTCGTTTGTTTTGCCTTCTGGATATCTTAATATGTATCCATAAATGTATGCGTTTTTAGCTATCCATTTTCCTTCTGCTGTATCTTTAAATGAATTTGATATAGTATTTAAGTCAAAAGCAAGTCCGGTTTGATGTTCTGATGCTCCTGGTCTTGCAGAAAATGTATCTGCTGCTTTTTTACCATTTCTTTTAATATAGCCGTTATATAAATCATTTTGATAATCGTAAGAACGATAACCACTTTGGGCCCATAAATTTAAACCTAGACTAGCTGCATCACTTTTCATTAGTTTCCATGCTTCATATGCGTCTTTATCAAGTGGGTTTCGATCAAAACCATCTGATGGTACTGTTTTGTATGGATTAACTGGTTTCCAATCTTTAGTTAATTTATATGTTTTATTTACTACTAAAATATTATTTATATAATATGCACCATTTCGGTATTCAATTGTGTATCCTTTAGATGTTTTATTTGAAATGCTGCTATTTTGATTTTGTTTACTTGTTGTTTTAATCGTAGTAGTTGTAGTTGTTGCACTTGGTTTTGTAGTTGTCGTTGAAGAAGTTGTTGTACTTGTGATTGTGGTAGTAGATTCTGTCTTTTCTTCATTTTCATCTTCAAATGGTTCCTTATTTTTTTCTTCTTGTTTATTATTATCATTTTTGTTATTACAGCATAAGTAAGTGCTTATGCCAATAAGCAAAATATCAATTAGTAAAATTATTATTAATACACTCTTACGATATTTTTTCTTTACTTTTTTTCTATTTTTTATAAAGTAGTAATTTAACACTAATAAAATAAGTAAGATTATAAAAAACATAACTAATTTTATATCCATTTTTATTCTCCATATTCCACATTATTTTCTTTAAGAAAATTAATAATATCGGTACTATTTATAACTATTCCAACTCTTTTAATTAATTCATTATTAACATAAATGTTTTTATTTGATGATAGCATTCCTAGAATTTTTCCTTCTTTATTTAAAACTGGACCACCATTCATTCCAATGTATATTTCATTACTTATTTCAAATTCAGAAATATTTCCATTTTCATCTATTAAATTTCTTGTTACTATTCCTGTTATTGGATATGATGGAAAATTCATTTTCTTATAGGTTAACTCTATGTCATTATTTTCTTTGTTATAAATAAAAGTTTCATATTCTGGGAAAGCAAATCCAATTCCAACAAAATCTTGTCCTTGCGTAATTTTACTATTTTCAAATTTAGGAAATTTACTAATTAATAAATTATTATTTGTATTTTTTATTAATGCTAAATTTAAGTATTTGTGAAAAACGATTTCAATATTTGTTATACTTTCAGCTACATCGACAATTTGTATACAGATATTTGTGATGGTTTTATCATTTAAATCATATTTCTTTTCTATCTTTTTAATTTGTTTAGAATTTTTATTTTGCATTTCGGCAAATATAGGGGTAAAAACATCTTTTGTATCAACTGATAAGATAATATTTTCAGCTATTTCTTTAGTTGTAATCATGTCTCCATTTTGATTTACAACTATAATGGTTCCTATATCATTTAAAATATCGTTTACGCCATAATATTTCTTACCAATTATCATTGGTCTAATAAAATTTAAGGCCTCTTTACAAGCTTTTTTGTACATAATTAACCTGTTAATAATTTTTATCTTTAATTATTAGAACTAATCCGTAAAGTTCTAATAAAATAGATAAGACCATTAAAATAATGATATAAATATCACTTATATCTACATATTTATTTATAAATAAAGTTATTAGTAAACCTATTAAACCTTCAAATATTCTAATTAAACCAATTGGCATTTTTCTTTTCATTTTCCCCACCTTAGTAAATTATATCATTAGGAAGCTTAGTTTGTATAGTTAATTATTAATTTTTCGTCAATTTTTTAAATTTGTAAAATTAATTTTTGATTAAATATTACATATACTTATATTAGGTGATTTTTATGGTTTTAAATTATTTTATATTAAATTTTTTAATAATTTCGACATTGGGAACATTAAATCATTTTTTGTATGCTTGGTTTGGTAAATTAAAGATATTAAAGTTATTTTTTGCTTCTAGTGAAAGTATATTTGAACATATGAAATTAGTGCTTTATCCAAGTATATTAGGTATGTTTTTTTCAATGATATTTTTTAATTATAATAATATTATTTTTTCTTGTAGTGTTGGATTACTTGTTTCAATATTTTTAATTCCTGTTTTATATTATATAAGTTTATTTGTTTTTAAGAAAAATATTGGATTTATTAATATATTAATATTTTTTGTTTCAGTTTTTCTAGGATGTATTAGTAATATATTTATTATTGAAAATAATATTACTTGTAACTTAAATCTAGTTGGTATAATAATTTATTTGATAATGATAATTTATTTTGCATATTATAGTTTTTATCCAAAAAAATATGGTATTTATAAAGAACCATTAAAAAAGAACTCTACTTATTAGTGTTCTCATAATAGTTACGTTCAGCTAGTTCTCTTATAACTTCATCTAAATCATCATAGTCATCTTCTTCTAATATTTCTTCTCCTAGAAAGATAATTGATGATAGGTTTAAATTTTGAAAATCTATTTCATATTTATTAAGAACTTCAATTTGATAATTTGTTAAATATAATTTTTCATTAACTTTAACTAACTTATTTTTATTAAAATCTATATCATTTAATAATTCATTTATGTTATATTCTTTCATTCAAATAACTTAGTTATGTCTATTATTCCTTTTGTTTGTAGATAATAGATTATGCCTCCGATAATTGCTAAAATTAGGGTGCAAACTAGAAAACCAACGAATGTATTTCCTTGGTAAGGTTTATTTTCTCCTGGAACTATTTCTAATTTTTTATTTAATCTATTATTATCCATAACTTTTCTCCTTAAGTTAATTATATATTGCTATTTTATATTTTTCAAATATTATTTAATGTAAAAATTATTGTAAATATACAAAAAGTTTACATTTTATAAATTGATATGTTATAAAAAATATGGTAAAGTTTAGATAGTAGGTGTTGATATGAATATATTAGAAAAATTTAGTAATTTATTATCAAGCAATAATAGTGTTAAAACTGAAATAATTAATAATATATGTAATAAATATAGTATCGAATTTCCTTTTAGTATGGATGATTTTATTAAAATTGATAGATCAGATATTAGTAATATATTAAAAGAATATGATCAAGATAATTACAATGAATTATTAGATGCTTTTAATATGAATATGACTGTTATTAAAATGTATAATAGTAATCCATCTAGTATGTTTTTTAAAGAAAAATATGAACAAGCAATTCTTTATATAAATAATTTAGTTATTAATATTAATGCTTATTTTTCTAAGATAAATAGTGATATATCTAATGAGATAAAAGATAAATATAATAAAATTATAACTAAAGATGGAATAAATGATACAATTGCTAATTTAGATGAGTTAGATTCTTTATTAGATTCTTTAAATATTACTTTATATGAAAAAGGAAAGATTAAACAGGAAGTTGGTAAGTCAAATGTAAGACTGGCGATTACTAATAAAAAGATAAGTGAAGAAGATAAAAAGTTATTTGAAAAGATAGAGCAAATAATTAAAGATGAATCTAAATTAATAAGTGGTGTATCAAAAGATATGATAGAGGATTATATAAATGGTAATTTGGAAGAAGATAATCCTGATTTAAGAATGGTTACATTAATTACAGGAATGTATAGTGAAATGAATAAAGCTAAAAATAATTTAGGAAATAGTTCATTATATAACTATAGTATTAAACTTATAAACGAATATATTAATGCTTATGAAAAATTAAAAGAAGAATAAAAGGTAAATTAAATAGAAAGGGGAATATATATGAGTGAGAAAGAATTTATTATTTCGTTATGCAATAAATATATAGAAGATTTAGATAATAATGATAATAATAAAAATGTATCTTATTTTAAGGATGTATTACATCAAATTAATGAAAATTCTTCTTATATGTATGATTTTATAATAGGTATTAGTGAAAATTTAATTTTGGAATTGTTTAAAGATGATGAAGATAAAAAAGAGTTTATATTAGGGTTTAATGATTTAAAGAGTAAGATTATGTCTTTTAATGGTGATAATTCGAGTATTAAATTAACTTCTGATGAAAATAAAATTATAGATAGATTTAAAGAGTTAATAGTTAGATATGTAAATTCAAGTAGTAGTGATTCTGATACTGTTAAAGATTTTATTTTAAGATTGAATAATAATTCTAGTTTGTTAGAAAGTGATTACGACTTGGTTGAAAAATTAATATATTTATATGAAAAAGATAGTACAGATGCATTATTTGAAGAGGCTATGGATTATTTAAATAGATATAATATTTCTTTAATTAGAAAGTTTAGTAAGAAAGCAAAGACTCCTGTTAAGTATACTAAAGTTGGGGAATCTAACTCAAATGAGGATAAGGTTAATGAAGATAATAAGGCAAATCCATTTGAAAATATGGTTAGTTTTGAATATGTTCCTAAAGAAAAATCTAGAGTCAATCGTAAGAAAAAAAATGATAAGTTAAAAGAAGATGAAGGAGTAGATTTTAATAGTCTATTTAGTAAATATAATTTTAATTATGATGAATTACAAACCAATTATAAAAATAAATTAAATAGTTGTGATATAGAAAAACTTGAATCATTTTTAAAATATTTAAATGATAATACTAAATTGAGTGGTATTAATAATAATAGTCGTATTTTAGGACTTCTTTTAACAGAATCAAGTAAAGAAGCTTTCGAATATGTTAATAATGATTTGATAAACAACTATAGTTTTAACATAGAAGATTTAGATGATGTATTAAAAAGATATACTGCTATTTATTTAGATGGTGGATTAGATAATTTTAAGAAAAATGCTGAACTATTGACATCATGTGGTGTAAAAGAAATAGCTGCAGAAGTTATAAATAATGTTGTGTTTTTTAATAATAATTATGATGATAATTATAAAAATTATGTAATTCTTAAGGAAATGGGAATTAACGCTGATGCTATTTTAAAAGATGCTTTAAATGTATTTAGTACTGATTTTGATTTATTATGTAAAAATATAAAAGTATTGGATTCATATGGCTTTGATTTAAGAGATGAAGAAGATTTTAAAAGCTTTAGTGTATTACTAATTTTGGATTTAGCTAAAGCAATAGATATGTTTATAGAAATGGGATATAGTGAGTATATTCATGATAAACCAGAATTAACACTTAGAAATATTAAATCTTTGATTATTAAAAGAATATTGTTTGCTTATAAGAATGGTTTAGATATGTGGGATAATTATAGTGAAAATTGTCCTTATAAAAAGAATGATAAGTATGAGGAAATGATTAAGAATAAGGATGTTCTTGATGAAAAAGAAATAGATTTATTAATTAAAGAGTATCCTATTTTGTCTTTACTTGATTCTGGTATGCGTATTACGACTTTTAATGATCCTTATTTTGGAAGTATTAGAAGAAAAACAGAGTTTGTTTTTGATAATAAGATTGTTTCAAGAATTAAAACGTATAGTATATTTAAATGTTTAATAACAAATGGAGTTAATGAGAAGGAAGCCTTACTTTATGCTTTATCATATAATATGGATTTAAATATGGCTGAATATGAAATCTTAAAAAAAGTTGTTTATAGAAATAATGAGGTTAGTACATTATGATAGATTATTTAGAAGAATATATTACTTTAGAAGAGTTAAAAGTTGTAAAATATAATTTTAGTAGTCAAGATAAGAATAATTTTAATTATTATGAGCAAAATATTAGAGAAGTGCTAGATTATTTGAAGAGTATTGGAGTAGTTAATTTTAAGGATATTTTGTTGTATAGAAAAGATATTTGTTTAAAGAATTTAGATATTCTTAAAGATGAGATTAATAAGATAAATAAGAATTTAATGGTTTATTTATTTAATAACGATATTTCTAATTTAATAAATTTAAATATTTAAAAATATTTTAGCACTTTTACTTGACAAGTGCTAATTAGAGTGGTATAACTATAATTGTGAAAGGAAGAGTGATTAGATTATGAATATAATCCCAAGAGGTTTTTTCTTCGATGATGATTTAGATGATTTCTTTAAACCAGTTGTAAGAAAAAATGATGTAAAATGTGATATCTATGAGGAGGATGGTATGTACCATGTAGAAATGGATGTACCGGGATACGATAAGAAAGATATTAAATTAGAAGTTAAAGATGGTTATTTAACTGTTAGTGCTTCTAAGGAGAAAGAAGAAAAAGAAACTAAGAAAAATTATATTAGAAAAGAAAGAACAATCGGTTCATTTAGTAGATCTTTTGCTTTAGGTGATATTGATGTTGATAAAATAGATGCTAAATTTGAAAATGGTATCTTAAATATTACTATTCCTAAAGAAGAAAAAGTTGAAGCTAAGAAAACTATTGAAATTAAATAATTATGAAAGTACTCGAAAGAGTGCTTTTTTTAGTGAATTATTTATTGATAAGATATTGATTATAAATTATTTTTTTGTTAAAGTTAAGATAGTAATAGAGGAGTTTGTGATGAAAGAAGATTTAAATTTATTAGAAAATAATAATGATTTTAAAGAAATTATTAATAGAAAAGGGAGTAATGCTGGTAAACTTATAGTAGTTATTATTTTATTTTTGTTGATGATTGGGCTTGGTGTTGGTGGTTATGTTTTTTACAAATTTAATAATTCACCTAAAGTTTTATTTGTTAAAACACTTAGTAAATATACTTTATTAAAGAATGATAGTAATGATTTAATTAATTTTTTATCTAAACTTAAAGATGGTTATACGTTTTCGATTAATAATAATGTTAAAATAAAAAGTGATAAAGAAGAAATTATGAATGCATTAGTTAATATTAAATTAACTAATAATTTTGAAAAGAAATTAGCTAATTTAGATATAAATTTTGATGATAATAATGGAAGTGTTATTAATTTTAATTCTTTAATGGAAGAAAATAGAACATATTTAAAACTTAATGATATTTTTGATAAATATTATTACTTGGATGAAGATAATTCTTCATTGTTTGAGGATAGTGAAATTGTTGATGATAGTAAGTTAATAGAGGTTGTTTCTAATTCTTTTAGTAGTTATTTTACTGATGATAAATTTTCAAAAGAAAATGTAGATGATAATGTTAAAATAACTGTTGGCTTAAATGATAAAGATTTTTATGATTTAATTAATTTGATTGTTAATGATTTAAAAAATAGTAAGGTGTTAGAGGTTTATGCTAGTAAAGAATTTCCTATTGAAGATATTTATAAGGGATTGGATGATTTTCTTAGTGAACTTAAAAATGAATTAAATTTAGAAAGTAAGGATATTACATATAGCTATAGTATTTATGAAAAAAATAATAAATTAATTAAGCAAGAACTTAGTATTAGAGATATTTTAGTAGCAATTGAAGGTGATACTAAAGGAAATATTTATGTTTATAATGAGGGAAAGATTGTTTTAACTGGAAATTATAATAAAAATTATTTTAAGTTATCCTATGAAGAAGATGGTGTAAATCTTAATTTAAGTATAGATTATAAAAATAATACTTCAGCTAGTGAATTTGATTCTAACTATAATATTGTACTAAGAATAAATGAATTAACTATAAGTGATTATGTTAAGCTAAATATTAATGATAATAAGGAGATATTAGAAATTGATAAAGAAAATTCAAAAAAGATTGATGATATAACCGCTGAGGAAGAAGAACAAATTTATAATAAGTTATTTGAAATTCCTCTTATTTCTTCTTATATGAATATGTATGATAATTTAAATAATTCAAATGATATAAATTATGATTTAAATACAGAAATGTAGTAAAGGTTTAAACTTTTTAAAATTTTTGGTTGTATCTACTATTATGGTTGTGATATATTAATGGTGTTATATTTTTAACATTATTAATGGCCTGTTGGTGAAATGGTTAACACATAGCCCTCTCAAGGCTACATTTATGGGTTCGAACCCCATACAGGTCACCAATAAAATTGATAAAATGCCTTAAGATAAGGCTTTTTTTAGTTTTTAATTTAAAATTTATGATAATTTTAAAAAAGTACCCTTTAGTAGGTACTTAAATATTATTTGTGTTTAATTATGTTTAAATGATCTGTATGGTTTATTTCATCTTCAGATATAGGTCTTTGCTCATGATAAGCAAAATGATTTGATTCTGTCATGATATGATTATTGATATCAGTAATTAATTTCCATAATTCTTCTTCTTTTTGCTTATCTTCTTTACTTAGTGCTTCTTTGTATTCTAAAGCAAGTTTATTTCTTATGTCCATATATTTTTTTATTAGTTCTATTCTATATTCTTTTTCATTCATTTGTTTTTTCTCCTTTAAACATATTTTACTATTTTTATAAGTAATAATCACTTAAAATATAAAGGTTTTTACATTAAATTTACGCTTGTTATGCCTTGATTATAGTATTTTTGTGTAATATAATTAATTTGTTTATTAAGGAGGAATTGTATTATGGATTATGAAAAACTTGCTAATTTATTATATCCTGATGTTAATTTAACTATTGAAGATTTAGAAAAAAGATATCCTAAAAGAAATTTAGATGAAAAAGCTGAAGTATGTAGATTTGCACCAAGTCCAACTGGTAGAATGCATATGGGAAATTTATTTGCTTCATTTGTACCAGAGAGACTTGCTCATCAAACAAATGGTGTATTTATTTTAAGAATTGAAGATACTGATGATAAGAGAACTATTGATGATGGTATTAATTTAATTATAAGTGATTTAAAAGAATATAATTATAGAGTTGATGAGGGACCTATTAATGGTGGAGAGTATGGACCTTATATTCAAAGTCAAAGAAAAGAAATATATCATACAGTTGCTAAGTATTTGGTTTCTATTGGAAGAGCTTATCCTTGTTTTTGTTCAGAGGATGATTTAATTCATATGAGAGAAGAACAAGAAGCTTGTAAAGATAGAATTGGTTATTATGGAAAATATGCTAAATGTCGTAATTTAAGTTATGATGAAATAAAAGAACATATTGATAATGGTGATAAATGGGTACTTAGGTTAAAATCTATGGGTGATTTTAATAAGAAATTTACTTTTAAAGATTTGATTAAAGGTACTATTGAATTACCTGAAAATGATTTAGATCAAGTATTAATTAAGTCTGATGGAGTTCCACCTTATGCTTTTGCTCATGTTTGTGATGACCATTTTATGAGAGTTACAACTGTTACAAGAGATGATTCTTATATTTCATCAGTACCATATCATTTAGAATTATGGAAGGCTTGTGGGTTTGATGCTCCTAAGTTTGCTCACTTGTTACCACTTAATAAAAAAGATGGTGACACTGTTCGAAAACTTAGTAAAAGAAAAGATCCTGAAGCAGCAGTTGCCTTTTATCATGAAAGAGGAATTCCAGTTGAAGCAGTTAAATTATATTTTGCTACTTTATTAAATTCTAATTTTGATGGATGGTTTATGCAAAATCAAGATAAGAATTATAATGATTTTATGTTTACATTTAATAAGATGTGTACAAGTGGAGGATCATTATTTGATATTGAAAAATTAATTAATATATCTAAAAATTATTTAAGTAGATTAAGTGCAAAAGAAGTATTTGATAATTTAGATAATTGGTCTAAAGAGTTTGATAAAGATTTTAATGAACTAATTAATAAATATAAAGAATATACAATTAATATTTTAAATATTGAGAGAGAACAAAAGAAGCCAAGAAAGGATTTTGCTTGTTATAGTGAAATAAAAGATAATATTTGGTATATGTATGATGAATTATTTGATTCAAATATGGTTAAATTTGAAGTTAAAAACGTAGATGAAATTGGTGATATTTTAAACTCTTATGCTAATAAATATTATGATGAAAATGATTCTAAGGAAGAATGGTTTAATAAAATTAAATTATTATGTGATGAATTTGGTTATATAACTGATATGAAAGTATATAAGGAAAATCCTGATTCATATAAAGGAAGTATAGCTGATATATCAAATATTATAAGAGTAGCGTTAACTACTAAAACAACTACACCTGATTTATATGAAATAATGAAATTATTAGGTAAAGATAGAGTTATGAAAAGATTAAACAATCTAAAATAGGTTGTTTTTCTTTTGGTGTTATAGTGAACAATTTTTAATATTTATGTAAAATTGTTCAGTTAAGTGAACAAAAATGTTTACTTTTGTAAAATTGTTCACTATAATGTAATTAGGTGATGCATTTATGATAACTCGTAATCATTATATTGAACAAATTAAAGGATTTTATGATTCTGATTTGATTAAAATAATTGTAGGAATAAGAAGAAGTGGTAAGTCTATAATTTTAGAACAAATTATGGACGACATTAAAAGTAAGACTGATAATATTATATATTTGAACTTTGAAGATGAAGCAATAACTACAAATATTTATAATGCAGAAACATTAATTAAATATGTTAATGATAATCGTAAAGAAGGAAAATGTTATATCTTTTTAGATGAAATACAATTAATTGATAATTGGAATAATGCAGTTAAAAGTTTAAGATTACATAATAATTCTATATTTATAACTGGATCTAATTCTAAATTGTTATCTAAAGAATATACTGATGCATTTAGTGGTAGATATGTTTCATTTAGAATTCATCCTTTTGTATATAAAGAAATACTAGAATATTCAAAAGAACTTGGAATTGAAGTCAGCCCTATTGATTATTTAATATGGGGTGGTTTTCCTAAAAGGTTTGAATTTAAAGAAAAAGATATGATTAGGTATTTAAATGATTTAAATGAAAGTATAATTGTTAAAGATTTAATATTAAGATTTAAAATTCAAAATGAAGAATTATTTAAAAGAATTGTTAATTATACTTTAATATCTAATTCTAGGATTTTTTCTGCAAGAAGTATAGAAGGTTATTTAAAAAATGAACATATAGATGCTTCTATAAATACGATTATTAAATATTTAGGATATTTAGAGGAGGCTTGTGTTATAAATCGAATTAAACCTTATTCTTCTAAGACTAAGAGTGAATTATCATATTATTTTAAAGTTTATAATGAAGATGTTTCTTTTAACTCAATTAGATGTATGAATAATAGATATGATTTAACTCATAATTTAGAAAATATTGTTTATAATGAATTAATTTATATGGACTATGAACTTAAGGTACTTAAAAAAGATGCTGATGATAAAGAAATAGATTTTATTGCTTATAAAGATGGAAAAAAATATTATATTCAAGTTGCTTATAGTGTTGCTGATGATAAGGCTTATGAAAGAGAATTTGGAGCTTTTGAAAAATTAGATAATAGTAGCAAAAAGATACTAATTACTAATGATGATATAGATTATTCAACTAGTTTGGTTACACATATTAAATTTAAAGATTTTTTGTTGTTTGATTCTTTAGATGATTGTTAAAAATAGTATGATTTTCTTAAGAATTTTGTTAAAATATGAAATGTAATTGAGGAAGGATGGTTTTGGTATGGCTTTTAAATCAAATAATATTAGAAATAGAATAAATACTAAGAAAGAATTGGTTAAATTATTAAAAAGTTATGAAGATATATTATCTATTCAAATGGTGGACTATTTAAAATCTTTAATAGATTTAGAATTTTCTGTTGTGAGGAATAATATAAGTGATAAAGACAGAGTCGTTTTATCTGAATTACAGATATATAGAAAAGTTGCAATGTATAATATTTATAATCGAGCACTTTATCTTTTTAATAAAAGTAATATTGATCTTGTTATAGATGATGATTTAGCTTTAACGATATACACTTCAATAAAAGAAAAAAATATTAAATTATTTGATTTTGATTACAATCTTTATGCAAATAATTTTGATTTAATATTTAACTTACCTGGGGATTATAAATGTTTGTCTGTTGGTAATATATCATTATTTCAAACGTTTGATAATGATGAACAAAGGAATCTTGAATTAAAGAATGTAATGAGTATATTAGAAAATTTATATAATAGAAAAAATCCATATTCTAGTTCTTCTGATTATGATAAGTATAATTATTTACGTTGGAATTCTGAACATTATAAAAAAATTCATGAATATGAAGAAAAGTATAGACAATTAGATTGTAAGAAAGAATTGACTGATGAAGAAAAAAGAGAAGTAGAAATTACTAAATATTTTAATGAATTATTATTAGAAGATTATGGATTGACACGTAATAGTTTTATTGAAGAAAAGAATGGAATTAATTTTGATCCTTATAAAGTAAGTGAACTTAAAAAAACACTTGTTAAAAAAATGCCAAATTTAACTATTACTAATCATATTAAGTATTTGTAAAATTGTATTTTATAATTATAAAAGATAGCTTATTTTATAGCTATTTTTTATTTAATTATTTTTTGTGAAATTTTTGTTTGTTCGATAGACACAAAATTTAATATTTGTTAAAATTGATGTTAGTGAAAATACTTGGAGGTATTGTGTTATGAATGATTTACTTAAAAATTTAAATGATGAACAAATAGAGGCTGTTAAACATAATGAAGGACCTTGTTTAGTACTAGCTGGGGCTGGTTCTGGTAAGACAAAGGTTTTAACTAATCGTATTGCTTATTTGATAGAAAATGGCGTAAGAGATTATAATATTTTAGCTATTACATTTACAAATAAGGCTGCTAAAGAAATGAGAGATAGAGTTTATAATTTAGTTGGAGATGTTGCTTCTTTTATTGGAACTTTTCACTCATTAGGCTTGAGAATTATTAGAGAAAATTGTGGATATTTAAATTTACCTTCTAATTTTAGTATTATTGATAGTGATGATGTATTAACTGTTATTAAGAAGATTCTTAAAGATATGAATTTAGATACAAAACAATATAGTCCTTCTTATATTAGAAATAGAATATCTTTTATAAAGAATCAAATGCTTAGTGAAATGGAACTTGATAAGTTTTTTAATACGCCTATAGATAAAATAGTTGTAGATGTATACTATAAATATAACGAAAGACTTATTGCTAGTGCGGCAGTTGACTTTGATGATTTATTATTAATGCCTGTTAGGTTATTTGAACATAATAAAGAGATACTTGAACATTATCAAGAAAGATATAAATATATATTAATTGATGAGTATCAGGATACAAATCCAGTTCAGTATAAGTTATCTAAATTACTTGCAAGTAAATATAAAAATATATTTGTTGTTGGTGATATGAATCAAAGTATTTATGCATTTAGACAAGCAGATTATCATAACATAGTTAATTTTGAAAAAGATTATGCTAATGCGAAAACAATTAAGTTAGAACATAATTATAGAAGTACAAATAATATTTTAAATGCGGCTAATGATGTAATAAGTCATAATAAGGAAAGAAAAGATTTAAGGTTATATTCTGATAAAGGTGATGGTCCTAAAATCACTTATTTAAGAAGTTATGATGAAAAACATGAAATATCTTTAGTTATAGATGAAATTAATAAATTATATTTAGATGGTTATGAACCTAAAGATGTAGCTATTCTATATAGAACTAATGCTCAATCAAGAACTATTGAAGAGGTGTTTGCTTCTAAAGGTATTCCTTATAAAATTTATGGTAGTTATTATTTCTATAATAGAAAAGAAATTAAAGATTTAATATCTTATTTAAAATTAATTTATAATGATAAAGATGAAATTAGTTTAAGAAGAATTATAAATGTACCTAAAAGAGGTATTGGAGATAGTGCTATTAAAGATATTGAACTTAGAGCTAATTTAAATCAGTGTAGTATGTATGATGCACTTGAAAGTAAGAAAGAATTGGAGTTTAAAGATATAATTGAATCTATTAAGAAAACTAGTGAAAATTTATCGTTAACAGAGTTGATTGATGAAGTTCTTGATAAATCAGGAATGAAGAAAGAACTTGAAGATAGTCATTTAATTGAAGATGAAACTAGATTAGAGAACCTAATGGAATTTAAAAGTATAACTGCTTCTTATGAAGAGAGAACTGGCTCTGTTAATTTAGGAGACTTTTTAGAAGAGATATCTTTAGTTTCTGATCAAGCTAATCATACGGAAGATGGCAATGTAGTTACTTTAATGACTTTACATAGTGCGAAGGGGCTTGAATTTCCAGTTGTGTTTATGGTTGGAATGGAAGAAGGTATTTTTCCTCATAATATGTCTATTATGGAAGATAATATTGAAGAAGAAAGAAGACTTTGTTATGTAGGAATAACTAGAGCTAAAGAAAAACTTTATTTAACAAACGCTAAGAGAAGAATGCTTTATGGTAAAGATCAAATGAATGTACCTTCTAGATTTATTGCAGAAATTAAAGATGATTTACTGGAAAAGAATGAAATAAATAAAGAAGAAAAGATTTTTAAAAAGGGTGAAATGTATACTAAAGATAATAGTGATATTGTTAAAGGTAGTATTATTGATCATACAGAATATGGACTTGGGGCTGTAATTGATGTTAGTGGTAGCTTAATAACTGTGGCTTTTAAGTGTGGTGTTAAAAAATTAATGAAGAATCATAAAAGTATTACGAAAGTTAGCTAAATTTGTAGTTAACTTTTTTTATTATTTTTGAAGATATTTTGTTATAATATTTATGAGGTTAATTATGAAAGAAAGATATGATGAATTAATTAAATTAATAGAAAAAGCTAATTATGATTATTATACTTTAGATAATCCGACAGTTACGGATAGAGAGTATGATAACTGGATGAGTGAACTTTTGGATATTGAAGAAAGACATCCGGAAATTAAAAGAAAAGATTCTCCTAGTGAAAAAATTGGTGGAGAAGTTATTAGTGAGTTTAAAAAGGTTGAACATAAAATTGGAATGTTTTCTATTTCTGATGTTTTTAATGAGTCTGAAATAGTTGCATTTGATGAAAGAATTAGAAAAGAATTTCCTAATCCAAGTTATGTTTGTGAACTTAAAATAGATGGGCTAGCAGTATCACTTCAATATGAAAAGGGAATACTTAAAAGAGCTGCAACACGTGGAAATGGATTAGTTGGTGAAGATATTACTCATAATGTAAAAACGATTGGAACTATTCCTTTAAGATTAAATAAACCTGTTGATATAGAAGTTCGTGGGGAAATATATATGCCACTTAAGGCATTTAATGAACTTAACGAGAAGAGACTTAAAAATGGTGAGGCTATTTTTCAAAATCCAAGAAATGCGGCAGCGGGATCAATTAGACAACTCGATAGTAGTGTTGCTAAATCAAGAAAGTTAGATGCTTTTTTATACCATGTTCCGGAAACTGATAAGAAGACTCATTATGAAGCTCTTATGGAATTAAAAGAGTTGGGATTTATTGTTAATCCAAATATTAGATTGGTTAAAAATATAGATGAAATATTAGATTATATTAACGAATGGACTGCAAGAAGAGGAGAACTTCCTTATGATATTGATGGTATTGTTATAAAAGTAAACGATATTCATATGCAGAGAGAGCTTGGTTTTACAGCTAAATATCCAAGATGGGTAATTGCTTATAAATTTCCAGCAGAAGATGTTAAGACAAGATTAACTGATATTGTATGCACGGTTGGTAGAACTGGTCAAATTACACCAAATGCGGTTTTTGATCCGGTTAAGGTTATGGGTTCTACAATAAGGAGAGCAACTTTACATAACGGCGATTATATAAATTCAAAAAATTTAAAAATTGGCGATAATATATTTGTTCATAAAGCTGGGGATGTTATTCCAGAAGTTGTGGGGCCATGCTTAGAAGATAGAACAGGTAATGAGAGAGAATTTATAATGCCTGATAAATGTCCAATTTGTGGTGCTGGTCTAGTTTTAACTGAGTCTGGTATTGATTTAAAATGTCCAAATGATTTATGTCCGGCTAGAAACATCGAATCTTTAATTCATTTTTGTGATAGAAAAGCAATGAATATTGAAGGTTTGGGTGAAAGAATTATAGAAGACTTCTATAACATGAAATTTATAACTAGTATAATTGATATTTATAATATTAAAGATCGTAAAGAAGAATTAATTGAACTTGAGGGATTTGGAGATAAAAGTGTTAATAAGCTTTTAGATAATATTGAAAAGTCAAAACAAAATTCTCTAGAAAAACTATTATTTGCAATCGGTATTAGTGGTATTGGAGAAAAAAATGCGAAGATTCTTGCAAAGAAATTTATGAATATAGATAATTTAATGAACGCTAGTTTAGAGGATTTAACTAATATTTCTGATGTTGGGCCAATACTTGCTAATAGTATTTATAATTTCTTTAGAAATGAAGATAATATTAAACTTATCAATGATTTAAAAAATATTGGAATGAATATGAATTATTTAGGTGCTCAAATTAAAGAAAATGAAGAATTATTAAATAAAAGAATTGTAGTTACTGGTACATTAAAGAAATATACAAGAGATGAAATTCAAAATTTAATTGAGTTAAATGGTGGATTATGGTCTACTTCTGTAACTAAAAAAACTTATGCTGTTATAGTTGGAGAGAATCCCGGTTCTAAATATGATAAAGCAAAGGAATTAAATATTCCAATTTGGACTGAAGAAGATTTTGATAAAGTTATAAATTCTTAGCAAATTATGTAAACTAGAAATATATAATAAGATATAGTATAATGAATTTGAGGTGTTATATGAATAATATAAAAAAGTTTTATAAAAATAACCGTATTTATTGTATTTTAATGGGAATAAGTATATTTTGTCTTGCTATTATAGCTGTACTTTGTATAATTTATTTTGTCAATCAAACTAAAAATGATAAGTATGGAGATAGATTAAATGGAATTGAATCAGTTCAAATTACTGAAGATAAGACAAATGAGATGGTTAATTTAATTAAAGAAAATGAATTAGTAGATAATGCTAGTGTTAGTATAAAAGGAAAAATAATTTATATAACTGTTTCATTAAAAGATGGAAAAGTTACTGATGCTCAATCTATTGCGGTTAAATCATTATCTTCTTTAAGCGAAGATGAAAAAGCATTTTACGATATTAATTTTGCTTTTACTAAAAATGATGATGATACTTTCCCTATTATGGGTTATAAAAAGAGTGATGCTACTATAATTTCTTGGTCTAGAGTTAATGGTGAAGAGTAATGAAAAAGGCTAAAAAAATTATAATTATTATTGTATCTCTTTTATTAATAGTTGGTGTTGGATGTTTTATATATTTTAATTATTTATATGATTCTAATAAGTTAAATATTAAAGAAAAAGAGTGGATAAATAATAATGCGAATAAGGTTGTATCATTTGGAATACCTGCTAATATAAATAATTTTAGTAAAAATGGTAGTGGTGTTTTTTATGATTTTACTAGTGATTTAGAAAGTGAATATAAGTTAAATATTAATGATAATACTTATAATACTTTTGATAATAGTTTAGGCTTTTATGTAACAAATAAAGAATCTGCTAATGATTTATTATTTTATAAAGATTTTTATGTTTTAGTAAGTAAAGATGATAAGGTTATTACTAATATTAATAATATTAGATCTGAGAAGATAGGGACGTTAAATGATTATTCTACTGTATTAACAAGTAATACTGATTTTGTTGGAACTATAAGTCTTGCTAATAATAAAGATTCTTTGTTAAGTGATTTTAATGCATCTAATTATAGTTATATATTTATACCTTTAAATGAATATATAGATGAAATTATAAGTAATAATTATAAAGTTGTTTATCAATTTGAAAATATTCCAATTTATTATTATTTACATTTAGGAACAGATAAAACTTTTAATAGTGTTATTACTAAATTTTATAATGAATGGGGAAATAAATTAGAAGAAAATTATTATAGACATTTGTTTAATATATATAAAAATGAGCTTTCATTAACTGATTTAGATATTGATTCCTTTACAAAAAATGTTTATAACTTTGGATTTGTAAACAAAACTCCATTTATTGCTGGTAATGGGAATAAAGTTGGAGGTATATTGGCTGAATATTTAAAGGAATTTAGTAAATTAACTGATAGTGAATTTAATTTTATATCATATAAAACTGCTACTGATTTGGATAAGGGGTATAATAATGGAAAATTAGATTTAATATTTAATGATAGTAGTAATAATGATGGAGTTATTAAGACAAATATTAATGAAAAATTCTATATTATTGGTAGTGATAAGGAAGAACTTTTTTATGCAAATTTAAATTTAATTAATGATAAAACTATATGTGTTATTGATAATAGTAATTTAGCTAGTTATTTAGGTAATTATACTAATTTAAAATTAGAAAAAGTTAAAAATGAAGGTAAATTATCTAGATGTGCAAATAAGAATAAATTAGTTGCTGTTGATGCTATCACTTATGATTATTTTAATAATAGTAAAGTTAAAAATTATCATATAGTTTATAGTGGCTATAATAGTGTTAATTATAGTTTTAAATATAAGAATAGTGATGATGCTTTTTCTAAAGTATTTAGTTCATATATTAATACATTAGGTTTTAATAAAATGGAAATTAGAGGTATTACTTCATATAAAAGTGTTAGTGGAACTGTTAGTATTATTACAATGCTTGCTAAGTATATATTAATACTTAGTGGTGTTGGTATATTAGTTGTAGGTGTTATGGTTTATTCTAAGAAAAAAGTTAAATTAAATACTAAGATTAAAAAGGATGAAAAATTAAAATTTGTAGATATGTTGACATCTTTAAAAAATAGAAATTATTTAAATGAGAGAATTGAGATATGGAATCAAAACACTATTTATCCTCAGGCTATAATTGTTATTGATTTAAATAATATTAAATATTTAAATGATACTTTTGGTCATGAAGAGGGAGATAAGCAAATAATGGCAGCTGCTAATGTTTTACATCAAAATCAATTAGATAATACTGAAATTATGAGAACTGATGGTAATGAATTTATGATTTATTTAGTTGGTTATAATGAGAAACAAGTTGTGAATTATATTAAAAAATTAGTTAAAGAATTTAATAATTTACCTTATGAATATGGAGCAGCAATTGGTTTTAGTATGATTGTTGATGATTTGAAATTAATAGATGATGCTATTAATGAGGCTTCGCTTCTTATGAGGGAAAATAAAGAAATTGAGTATAGTGAAAATGAAAAACAAAGTTAAGAATGGATTTAATAATACTTTAACTAGATTTAAGCATTATATTATGAATGTAATTAAGATATTAAAAAAGCCGGAGATGGCCGTATTACCGGGACAACTGGCTTTTTCTATAATATTATCTATTGTTCCTATTATTACACTTATAGGTTATGGAGCGTCTTATTTTAATATTTCAATGGATACTATAATTAATATGGTTAAAAGTAATTTTTCGGAAAATATAGTTAAGATGATTGTTCCTATAATTAGTGGTGATAGTATTGATTTAAATTTAATTATTATGTTGTGTTCAATGTTATATTTTGCATCAAATGGACCTAATTCAATAATTTTTGTTACGAATAGTATTTATGGATTTGAACAAACAAGTTGGATTAAAAGAAGAATTAAAGCAATAGTTATGACTTTCTTAGTTATTGTACTTTATTTATTTATTCTTCTTGTACCGGTTTTTGGTAGTAAGATTATTGATGCAATAGATTATTTTAATATAAAGTCAGTATTAACTAGTTTACTTGGAATTATGCAAGGACCTATTTCATGGGTGATAATCTTTATTTTTATTAAAGTTATATTTACTATTGCACCTAATAAGAGTATTGATCCTGTTAGAATTAATGTTGGAGCTATATTTACTTCACTTGGTTTTATTTCTGTAACTCATTTCTATAGTTATTATGTTAGCCATTTTGCTAAGTATGATATATTTTATGCAGGACTATCTAGTGTTATGGTTCTACTTTTATGGATTTATTTTCTAAGTAATATATTAGTTATTGGAATATCACTTACGACAGAAGTTAAAGATGAAGATTTACCAAAAAGTGGAAAGTTAAATTTTTAAATTTAAGACATAATAAGAATGTGCACACGAATATTACTTAGTGCACGATTAAATATTTTATGATATCAATCTAGTATTGTTGTACTAACGATATTGTAAAGTAATATTTGAGATGTACATTTAAATGTGCATCTTTTTTTGATAGTTATCGACCAAAATTAGTGCTCTGTATATTAAAAGTGGTCGATAACTTTCATTTTTAATAAAATAATAGAATTTATTTAAATTATATGATAGTATTGATATTGAAGGTGGGATAATAATGAAAAGTAAAAAATTAAAATCTATTAATTATGAAAGTAATGATACTAAAGAAATAAAAAGTTTAATTATTATTACTGTGGTAGTTGTTATTATTGCTGTTGGATTATTTTTCTTAACTAATTATTTAAATAATAAGAAGACAAGTAGTAATACAAAAATTGATTATGATACTTGTATAGTTGGTAATATGTTTAATAGACCTTATAATGAATATTATGTATTTTTATATAGTAGTACTGATAAAAATGCTTCTACATATAAAGGTTTAATTACATCATACAAAGATAAAGATGATGCTTTAAAAATATATTATGTTGATATGAATGATAAGTTTAATTCTGCATATTTAAGTGAAGCAAGTAATAAGAAACCAACTGATGTTAATGAGGTTAAAATTAAAGAATCTGCATTAATATTAATTAAAGATGGTAAAGTAGAAAAATATTATGAATCTTTAGAAGATTATAAAAACACTTTAAAATAGAACTTAGTGTAAAAACTTAAGTTTTTTTATTTGTTTTTTATAAAAATGTGATATTATGTTATTGTATAGGATATGGTAATATGAAAGAATATTTAAAGAAGACAAAATTTGAATTATGGGAAGTAATGGCAATTACATTATTTTCATCTTTGGTTATGAGTTTTTGTACTGGTTATTTAGTTTATAAGAGTTCTTGCTTACAGATTTCGACTGGTAACGGGGATGATAATTTAGCTGAGTTATATAAAGCATATGATGAGATTAAATCCAATTATTATAGTACTGTAGATTTAGGTGCTTTAGTTGATGCTGGTATTAAAGGAATGTTTAGTTATTTAGGAGATCCTTATACTACTTATTTAGATAAAGATCAAACTGATAATTTAAATAATTCTTTAAGTGGAAGTTATCAAGGAATTGGTGTTAAAATAAGTGTTAATAATGAAGAAAATAAAATGATTATTTCTGAGGTTTATGATAATACACCAGCAAAGAGTGCTGGACTTGCCGTAGGAGATATCATTGTAAAAGTTAATGATAATGTTGTTGCTGATATGGAGTCTGGTGAAGTAACCAAATTAATTAAAAGTAGTGATGAAGTAAAGTTAGTTGTCAATAGAGATGGTAATGATTTAGATTTTACTCTTAATACTACTAAGTTAAATAATCCTTCAGTTGATGATAAAATTATTGATGGAGATAATGGTAATAAGATTGGTTATTTAAAAATAAGTAAATTTAATGAAACTGCTTATGAACAATTTTATGAGAAATTAAATAAGATTGAAGTGGATGGTATTAATAGTTTAATAATTGATTTAAGAGATAATACTGGTGGATATTTATCAGCAGCTACTAAAATAAGTGAGATGTTTTTACAAAAAGGAAAGGTTATTTATTCTTTAAATGAACAGTCTTCTACTAAAACAACTTATGATGAAACAGATGATGAAAGAAATTATAAGGTTTATATTTTAGTTAATGGTAATTCGGCTTCTGCATCTGAGATACTTGCTGCTGCTTTAAAAGATAGTTATGGTGCTAAATTAGTTGGCACAACAACTTATGGTAAAGGTAAAGTACAAAAAACAAGTAAATTATCTGATGGAACTATGTATAAATATACGAGCGCTAAATGGTTAACTCCGAGTGGTGAATGTATTGATGGTGTTGGTTTAAAACCGGATATAGAGATATCTAACGGGAATGAATTATTAAAAGATTTAGTGCTTGAAAAAGCAATAGAGGAAATTCAAAAGTAAAAGGATGCATTTGGTTGTGTTCTTTTTTTGTGATTAATATAAAATTTTATTAATTAGAATATTTTAAAATAAAAACATAAGTGATATAATAACAAACAAGAGCAAGGGTGGTTATAGATGAATACATTAACTTTTAAGAATTATGATTTAAAGCTAGAATTAGTACCGTTTACTAATATAATTGGTGGAATAGCTTCAGGTAAAACTTTTTTATTAAAGACACTTATAAATCAAAGTGATAGTAGTGATGTTTATATAGATGATAAAAATATTAATGAATATGATATAAATTTTTTAAGAAAGAATGTTGCTGCAGTGCTTAATAATTTTATATTTAACACTAATAGAGTAAAAAGTGAACTTGAATATTATCAGAAATGTTTAGGATATGATGATAAAGTAATTAGTAGTAGTATTAAAAAGTTTGTTACATTTTTTAAATTAGATAATATTATAGATAAAGAAATTGGAGAAATTAGTAGAAGTGAAAAGGCTTTTATTAGAATATTATCTTTGTTGATTATTAATCCAAGAGTTATTGGAATTGATGATATGCTTACTTATTTAGATAATAAAGATAAATTAAAAATTGTTAAATATAGTAAAGAGAATAAGATTTCGATTCTAAATGTAACAAGTAATAGTGAAGAACTTTTATTAGGAACTAAAATTGTTGTACTTGATAACTTTCATGCTGTTATGTATGAGGATACTTTAGAGGTTTTGTCTAATGATAAAGTTTTAAGTAAGATTGGTATGAATATGCCTTTTATTGCAGAATTATCAAATAATTTGAATTATTATGATTTATTAAAAGAAAAATATTTTGATATTAATTCTTTAATAGGTGAATTATGGAAGTAATGTTTAGTAATAATCCTAATAATGGTTTTTTTGATATTAAACAATTTGTTGGTTTTTATGGAGAAATAAGTGATTTAGAAATATTGATTGATAATTTAGATAAAAAAGTTATAAATAGAAAATACAAAGTAAAGAAATATTTAAGTTATAATAAAGATTATTTTGATATTTTAGATTTAGATAAAGAATTTTTAAATAAAAAGATAGATGATTTATCTATGTGTGAATATAAATTAATGTTATTACTTATGGTAATAGAGGAAGAACCTAAGTTAATAGTTCTTAATTATTTTGATGTTGGATTTAATGGTAAATTTAAAAGAAAAATTATAAAGTTAATTAAACTTATTAGGGCCTCTTTAGGAATAAATTTTGTGGTTATTAGTAATGATGTAGTATTTGTAAATAAGGTTGTTAAACATGTTGTTGTATGTAATAAGAAAATTATTAAGTTTCAAGGAAAGGTTCTTGATGCTATTAAGGAAGGATATATAGAGGAACCACCTATTTATGATTTTATTAAACTGGCTAATGATAAGGGTGCTAATTTGGAATATACATTGGATAGTAAAGATTTATTAAAAGATATATATAGGAGTGTATTTTAATGAAGTATTTTGCTAGTGTTAGTTATGATGGTTCTAAATTTTATGGATTTCAAAAATTAAATGATTATGATACTGTTCAGAAGGAATTAGAAAGAGCACTTGGTATTATAAATAAAAGTTATGTTGCTGTAAAAGGTGCTGGAAGAACTGATAGAGGTGTTCATGCATATAGTCAAGGTATTAGTTTTGAACTTAATGGAGGTATTCCTGCATCAAAGTTAAAGAATGTTATTAATAGAGTTTTAAATGATTATGTTCATATAAATTATGTTGAAGAAGTAAGTGATGATTTTCATCCTAGATTTGATGCTGTAAAGAAGAAATACGAATATGTTATTAATTTAGGTGAGTTTGATCCAATAATTAATGATTATGTTTATAATTATAATAATAAATTAGACATAAGAAGGATGAGAAGGGCAAGTAAAGCATTTATTGGTTTTCATTCGTTTAAGGCTTTTACATCTGGTGCAAGAGATAATTATAATAGTGTTATTTATAGCATTAAATTTAAAAAGAAGGATGACTTTTTAACTATTACATTTGTAGGTAAAAGTTTTTATAGGTATATGGTTAGAAATATGGTTGGGGCTTTGATACAGGCTGGTAATAATAAACTTGATAAGAATGACATAAAGATGATGTTAGATAAGGAGAAAGTAAATTGTAAGTATAATACAGCACCAGCATGTGGATTATATTTAGTTGATGTTTACTATTAAGTTTGGGTATGAATGAATTAGATTTGATGGATGGTAGTAAAAATGATTATCAGTTGGTTACAGAACTTAGTAAAGTTGTTAGAAGTTATAAAGATAAAAATAAACCTGTTGATAAAAAATTTGTTTATAAAGTTGCAAATGTGTGTTTAATTAATAATGAAGTGGATTTAAAAAATGGTTTGATAATTGTTGGTAACTCTAAAGAAATTGAAAATGATTATGAATCTTGTTATGGTGATGATATGATTACATATTCGTCTTTATCTTTAAGAAATTTTTATAAACGGATAGACAATTTTGGAAGTGCATATAATTTTGGCAATCATAATATGCTTTCTTATTATTCTGTAATATGTACTTTAATTCATGAAATGTCTCACGCTAGACAGGATTATATTGTAAACAATCATCCTTATTCATTTGCTGGAATTATTTATTCCTATTGTAGTAATGTTTTTGAAAGTGAGCCACTTTTTTATGATATATACTATGATTGTTTTCCAGAAGAAAGAAATGCCTTTTTAAGAGGAAATTATATTGCTAATATGGTAATTAAGCATGTTTATGGCGATAAATTATCACTTTTTTTCAAGGAATTATTTTTTCAAGAATTACTTATTAATTATGACTATGATATGTATCCATTAAAGAGATTTGGTGATGCTTGTAAGCAGTTTGGATATGACTATTTTGATAGATTAATTCCTGATGTTGAATTAACTCAAGAAAATTTTTTTGAACGTGTTTGGTGTGGTTATAGGATAACGGAAGAAGAATATAATTATTTACTTGATTTAAGTATTGGTATTTCTTATCCTAAAAATGATGTGGTAAAAGAATATTTAAAAAAATCTTCAATAAAAAGATTAATTTTAGATTTTAAAAAGAAATAAAATTATATATTATAATATTGAAGATGATTTATTAGAATAATTATTTCGTTTATTAGATTTATTATTTCTGATATTATTTTTTAAATAGGTTTATAATATAAATAGACAATAAATTAATATTTTGATATTATTTAGGTGTGATGTAGAATGAATATATTAATTAATGGACATAATATTTATTTAATTTTATTGGTAACTTTTATATGTTGTGTTTTATTAGTGCCGCTTGCTAAAGTTGTTGCAAAACATATTGGAGCAATAGATATGCCTAATGAGAGAAAGGTGCATAAAAAACCAATGCCTAGATTAGGGGGACTTGCAATATATTTAACATTTTTAATTGGCTATATGTTATTTGCACCTATTAATGAACAGATGATTTCAATTCTTATTGGAGGATTTATAATTATTATTCTTGGAATATGTGATGATATTAAACCAATTAGAGCAAGATATAAATTTTTAGTTCAGATAGTAGCTGCTTCTATTGTTGTATTTTATGGTAATATATATTTACCTAATATAAGTGCACTTGGATTATCTCTAACTTTTGGAAAATGGGGTTATCCTTTAGCTATATTCTTTATTTTGGCTATTATTAATGCAATAAATTTAATTGATGGTATAGATGGGTTAGCAACAGGTACTAGTGCAATATTTTTTGTTACTATAACTATAATTGCACTTCTGCTAGATAGGATTTATGGTTTAGATGTTATTTTATGTGTAATTATGCTTGGTGCTTGTTTAGGATTTTTAATGTATAATAAACCGCCTGCTTCAATATTTTTAGGAGATACGGGTAGTACGTTTTTAGGTTTTATTATTGCTATAATAGCACTTTTAGGTTATAAAACGGCTACATTTACTAGTTTAATTATTCCAATATTTATATTACTTTTACCAATACTTGATACAGTGTTTGCAATGATTAGAAGATACTTAAAGGGAGAAAATATAGGTGAGCCTGATAAAGAACATTTACATCATCAATTACTTAAACTTAATAATAGTACTACTAAGACAGTATTAATTATGTATGGAATTGATATTCTATGTTCTGTGATAAGTGTTTTATATGCCTTAGGATATAATTTAACTGCTATAGTTTTATATTTATTATTAATGTCATTTATATTATTTTTGATTTATAAAACTGATATATTATTTAAACATAAGTAGTTAGCTATTTATGTTTTTTTGATTATTTGATAAAATTTTTTTAGAAAGAGATTTTATATGAAGAATAGTAATTGTAAATTATTAGGTTATAATGTTTGCATATTAAATAAAAATGATATTGTAGATAAAATAAATAAGAGTAAGGATAGAAATATTATATTTAATTTAAATCCGATAATTATGGTAAATTTTAATAATAATATAGAATATAAAGCGTTTATAAATAATGAGAAATATAATATACCTGATGGATATGGAACAATTCTAGGTATGAGAATTAATGGCAATAAAGGATTTAATCAGTTAACTGGAGTAGATATGTTTAATGAACTTTTATGTAATGCATGTAAATATGATAAGAAAGTTTATTTATATGGTGCTAAAAACGAAGTTATTGAAAAGACTGTTAAAGTATTAAAAGAGAAGTATATTAACTTAAATATATGTGGTTATATGAGTGGATATAGTAAAGAAAAAGATGTATTAAATGATATAAAAAAATGTAAACCAGATTATTTATTTGTTGGTATAGGATCACCTAAACAAGAAGAATTTATCATTAGAAATGAAAAGTTGTTTAGAAATATAAGTGTTATTATGCCTGTTGGTGGTACGTTTGATGTTGTATCTGGTTTAAAGAAAAGAGCACCAATTATTTATCAAAAACTATACTTAGAATGGTTATATAGAATGATTAAAGAGCCTAAAAGAATTAAAGATAATGTTAAGATATTAAAATATTTATATTTGGTAATATTTAAAAATGGAGGTAAAGATGAAAAATAAAAGATTATATGTAGTTATACCTTGTTATAATGAAGAAGAAGTTTTAAGAGAAACAAGTAAGAGATTAAATGTTAAGTTAAACGAATTAATTAAAGATAAAACTATTTCTAAAGATAGTAAAGTATTATTTGTTAATGATGGATCTAAAGATAAAACTTGGAATATTATATGTGAATTAAATAAAGAAAATAAATTATTTAGTGGAATTAATTTATCAAGAAATAGAGGACACCAAAATGCGTTGGTAGCAGGACTTATGACTGCTAAAGAATATGCTGATGTGGTAATATCTATGGATGCTGACTTACAAGACGATATTAATGCGATTGATGAAATGCTTAAAGATTATTATGATGGATCAGAAGTTGTTTATGGAGTTAGATCCTCAAGGGCAAAGGATACTTTCTTTAAAAAGTTTACAGCTGAAGCATTTTACAAGTTTATGAAATTTATGGGAGCTGATGTTGTATTTAATCATGCTGATTATAGATTAACAAGTAAAAGAGTTTTAGATAATTTTGCAAATTATAAAGAAGTTAATTTATTTTTAAGAGGAATGTTTCCTTTAATTGGATTTAAATCTAGTATAGTATATTATGAAAGGGCTGAAAGATTTGCAGGTGAGTCTAAATATCCATTAAAGAAAATGCTTAATTTTGCATGGGATGGGATAACATCTTTTAGTGTTAAACCAATAAGAATGATTCTTGATTTAGGTATATTTATTTGTATGATAAGTTTTGTAGTACTTATTTATTGTTTAATTAGAAAGATTAGCGGTGCTACTGTGGAAGGATGGACATTTATTGCTTGTTCATTATGGTTTTTAGGTGGTATTCAAATGTTTTCACTTGGTATAATTGGAGAATATGTTGGTAAGGTTTATAGTGAAACCAAAGCAAGACCTAGATATATTATTCAAGATAATTTATTAGAAAAGAAGGAAAAATAGATAAAGCATATAATTGTTATGCTTTGTTTTGTTTATTTATTTAATAAATTGTATTGATATGTTCAAAAAAAGATGATATAGTTTAATTATGAACAAATTAATTATAGGAGTTGATTATATGAAAAAGTATATGTATTTGTTGTTTTTGCTTATTTTATTTGTTGTAACAGGTTGTTCAAAAAAAGGAGATCAAATTGTTATTTATACATCTATGGAGGAAAATCGTAATAAAGCTTTAAAAGAGCAATTAGCTGAAAAATTTCCGGATAAAAAAATTGTGGTTCAATATTTATCAACTGGGAATTGTGCTGCAAAAATAAAAAATGAAGGTATAGAAGTGGAAGCAGATATTGTCCTAGATTTAGAAACTGCACATATGGCTGAACTTGAGGATAATTTTGCTGATTTATCATCTTTTGATACAAGTATTTATCTTGATGGAGTTAATAAGTCAAATAGATATTTAACTTGGACTAAATATACCATGACGTTAGTTATTGATAAAAATTATTTTGATGAACATAATTTATCGATACCAAAAACTTATGAAGATTTGTTAAAACCTGAATATAAAAATTTAATTGCTATCCCTGATCCTAAAACATCTGGTACTGGTTACGCTTTTTACTTAAATGTTGTTAATATAATGGGTGAAGATAATGCTATTAAGTATTTTAAAAAATTAAAAAACAATTTAAGAGAATTTACAACTTCTGGTTCTGGACCTACAAACTTATTAAAACAAGGTGAAATAGCTATTGCAATGGGAATGACAAGTCAAGGGGTAGAAGCTATTAATGAAGGGTATAATTTTAAAATTGTTTCTTTAAAAACTGGTGCTCCATATAATACTACTAGTTTTGGTATTATTAAGGGAAGAGAAAACAAAGAAAATGTACGTGAAGTTTTTGAGTGGTTAATGAATGATTTTGGAAAATATGATAAAGAATATTTTCTACCTGATAAGATTCTTAAAAATCAAGAAGTTAAAGTGAAAAATTATCCTACAAATTTAAAAGATGCAAAAATGGATGGTATAGATAGTGTTAGCGTCAAACAAGATTTAATTAGTAAGTGGGAAAAAGTTAATGGCTAGTATTGAGGTTAAAAATATTTCAAAAATTTTTGATAATAAATTGGTATTAAATGATTTGAATTTTAAAGTTAATGATGGCGAATTATTATCTATTTTAGGTAAATCAGGTTGTGGTAAAACGACTTTATTAAAGATATTAATTGGTATTGAGAGACCATCGAGTGGAAGTATTTTAAAGAATAATAAAAATATTACAAATTATGATATTTCTAAGAGAGATATGGGAATAGTATTTCAAAATTATGCATTGTTTCCAAATATGACTGTTCTTGAAAATGTTTCATATGCTTTAAAAAATAAATTAAAAAATAAGAATGAAGCAATAAAACAGGCTATGGATATAATTTCAATGGTGAATTTAGAGGAACATGTAAATAAATATCCTAATGAACTATCAGGAGGTCAGATGCAAAGAGTGGCAATAGCTAGAACTTTAGCTCTTAAACCTGATGTTATTTTATTTGACGAAGCATTAAGTGCATTAGATGCTGAAAATAAAATAATTCTTAGAAATAAAATTAGAGAACTTAATAAAAAATTTAACATTACAATGATATTTATTAGTCATGATCAAGAAGAAGCATTTTCAATATCTGATCGTGTTATGATTATGAATGATGGTTCTATTGAACAAATAGATGAACCAAGTGAGATTTTTAAACATCCTGCGTCAAAATATGTTGAAGATTTTGTAGTTAATCATTTAAAAGAAAAGGTAACTTCAATTCAAAAGTGTATTAAGGCTGATTTATGATGAAAAAATTTAAAATTAATAAAACAGAAATATTAGTATCATTATTTTTAATTGTTTCTGTTTTGATTCCAATTTCAAAACTATTTATTTATGTTAAATGGGAAACATTAGGCAAATTAGTAACTTCCAATGCATTTAAAAATGCTTTAAATAATTCGCTTATTGTAACGTCTATTTCGACAATTCTATCAATTATAATTGCTTATGTTATTGCCTATACTTTAAATAGAGTTGATATTAAGTTTAAAAAGTTTTTTAAGTTAGTATTTGTATTTCCAATGCTCATTCCATCTGTTTCACATGGATTAGGGTTAATTAATTTATTTGGTACTAATGGAATTATATCTAGATATTTTGATTTTAATATTATTGGACCTGTTGGAATTATAATTGGATCAATAATGTATTCTTTTCCAGTTGCGTTTTTAATGCTAGATGATGGATTTAAATATATTGATAATAATATGTATTATGTTTCAAAGTCGCTTAATTTAAATAGTTTTCAAATTTTTAAAAATGTTACTTTGGTTTATTTGAAAAAATCTATTCTGTCTTCTATTTTTGCTGTGTTTACTATGATTTTTACTGATTATGGTGTACCAATAGCGGTAGGTGGCAAATTTAATACTTTACCCGTATTTTTATATAAAGAAGTTATAGGTTTACTTGATTTTTCAAAGGGAACTATGATTGCAATGTTTTTACTTATTCCTGCAATAATTTCTTTTTTAGTTGATACTTTTGTTAAGGATTATAATAATGAAAATACTGGTAATAAAAATTATTATAGTTCTAATAAAGTTTTATCTATATTTTTAAAATCATTTGTTGTTTTGATTACTATTTTAATTTTTGTGGTACTTGGTTCATTTATTTATTATGCATTTGTTGATAATGTTGTACTTAATAATTCGTTTTCATTAAAACATTTTGAATATGTTATTGAAAATAGTGTTGGTGATTATTTATTAAATTCATTAATCATATCTTTATTTGTTGCAGTTATTGGAACTTGTATTTCTTATTTTGCTGCTTATAATACGGCAAGAGTTAGAGGAAAAATGTCTAAATTAATTCATTTATTTACGATAATTACTTTAGCTATCCCTGGTATAGTTTTGGGACTTGCTTATACGATTTGTTTTAAAGGTACTTTTATCGCTAATACATTTGTCATAATAATAATTTGTAATATTGTACATTTTATTGCATCACCTTATTTGATGGCTTACAACGCACTTTTAAAAGTTAATAGTAATTATGAAGTTGTTGCTTCTACACTGAATGTTGGTATTTTAAAAATTATTAAGGATGTAATTATTCCTTGTACTAAAAGTACAATTATCGAAATGTTTTCTTATTTTTTTGTTAATAGTATGATTACAATATCAGCTGTAACATTTTTATACACTTCTTCAACAATGCCTGTTTCATTATTAATAAATAATTATGAGGGAAATATGATGTTGGGAGAGGCTGCAATTGTTTCAATAATAATTTTATTAATTAATTTATTTGTTAAAATTGTTACTAATATTTTTGTGTCAAAAGATAGAAAGAAGGTTTATATTAATGATTAATGAAAATGAATTTGAGGTATTAGTTTGTTTAGAAAGAGAAAAAAGATGTTGTTCACAACGTGAAGTTGCTAAATTAGCTAATTTATCTTTGGGAACAGTTAATAAAGCAATGATTTCATTAACTAAAAAGAATTTTATAAGTGAAAATGGTAATATTACTTCCGAAGGTATTAATGCTTTAGAACCATATAGAGTTAAAAGAGCGGTTTTTTTAGCAGCTGGATTTGGTTCTAGAATGGTTCCTATTACTTTGAATACACCTAAACCTTTAGTTAGAGTAAATGGTAAAAGAATTATTGAAACTTTAATAGATGCAGTCAAGAAAGCTGAAATTCCTGAAATTGTTATTGTAACAGGATATTTGCATGAACAATTTGAAGAATTATTAAGGAAATATGACAACATTAAATTAATATACAATAAGTTTTATAATGAAATGAATAATATATCTTCTGCATATGTTGTTAAAGATTTATTAAAAAATGCTTATGTATTAGAATCTGATTTATTACTTTATAATTCAAATATAATAAGAAAGTACGAATTTCATTCAAATTTCTTAGGAAAAAAGGTGGATGTTACAGATGATTGGTGTTTTGATGTAAAAAATGGAATTATTATAAAAGAAAGACAAGGTGGCTATGATTGTTATCAAATGTATGGTATTTCATACTATGATGAAAAAGATGGCGAAAAAATATTTTCTGATATAACTAAAGTTTTTAATATGCCAGGTGGTAAAGAAAAATATTGGGAACAAGTCATTTTGGACGTTTGTAAAAATAATTATAAAATTTATTTAAGAGAATGCTATGATGGTGATATAATAGAAATAGATTCATTTAAAGAGTTAAAAGAAATTGATAAATCTTATGATATTTAGATAATAATTTTTTATCAGTGGAGGTTTTTATGGTAAAAGAAAATAAAATATCTTTACTTTTTGTGTTATTACCATTTCTTGATTTATTTACAGCATTATTTACAAGAAACACTATTTTTGTTATTTCTCCTGGAATAATTTTTAAGAGTTTATTACTTTTATATTTTGTAGTATATATATTAAACTCTAAATCAAAGTTTAAAAAAGTTTTGATTTGCTATTTAATATTTATATTGCTTTATTTATTTATGTATTTCATCATTAAGAATGATCTTCTTGATTTAAATTATTTATTAACTGAACTTACTTTTTTATTTAAATTAATTTATTTTCCTATTTGTTTTATGGGATTATTGTGTTTTTTTGATGATAACAATATTAAAGAGAATACTATTACTGGTATTTTTAAATACAGTTTAATTATTTATGTATTATTACTAATTATTCCTACAATATTTGGTATTTCTTATACTACTTATCCAATGCATTTAAAAGGATATATTGGATTATATTATGCAGGAAATGAGATTGCTAATATAATGGTTATATTATTTCCATTTGCTTATTTATTTATTAATAAAAGTAAATATAGTTTTTTAATTATTTTTCCAATTATTCTTGTTATGATGATGATTGGAACTAAAGTCGCGACCTTTGGTTGTTTAATAATTACAATATTATCATTAATATTTAGTATAATAAAAAATAAATTTAGAATTAATAAAGTTGTAATTAAGTGTTTTTCTATATTTGTATTTGCTTTATTTATATCTACAAATTCATATGCTGTTTATAATTATAATTATATAAAGAATAATGTTTATAATGATGAAAGTAAAGAAATTATTATTGATGATAATAATAAAGCAAAAGTTGAGGAAATTCAAGGATATTTAAATATTTTTTATGATAAAAATAAATTAACTAAAATAATTAGACCATTAGTAAGTGGTAGGGATATACTTCTTGCTAATACGATAAGTATATATAATGATTTAGATAATGATTCTAATATATGGTTAGGAATAGGTTTTTCTAATACTAATAGCGTTAATAATACAAATGTTGCTAGGTTAATAGAAATTGATATTTGTGATTTATATTTTCATTTTGGAATTATTGGGTTATTAATTTCTTTATTTCCATTTATAATTGTTGGTTATTTATTTATTGTTAATTTTAGTAAAATTAAACTTAATAGTATATATTTATTATTTATATTATTTCTTGTGATTGGTGTTTCAACATTTAGTGGACATATTTTATTTGCGCCAGCTGTATCAATTTATTTGGTGTTATTATTGTTATTATTTTTATATGAATTTGATTGTTATGGGAGAAAAATTAATAAAAATAAAAAGATATCAATTTTAGCACTTCATTTAGGATATGGTGGTGTTGAAAAATCTATTATTGATCAAGCTAATATGTTAAGTGAATTTTATGATGTTGAAGTTGTGTCTTTATATAAGCTTTATGATTATATTCCTTATAAGGTTAATGATAAAGTTAAAATGAAATATTTATCAAATTTAAAACCAAATAGGAATGAATTTAAAGATGCTGTTAAGAGAGAAAATATTAAAGATATAATTAATGAAGGCTTTAAAGCAATTAAAATATTATATTTAAAAAGCAAGTTGATAGGTGATTATATTTATAATTGCGATTCTAATGTTGTTATTTCTTCTAGAATTGATTTTACAAAATTGTTAAATAGATATGGTAATAATTTAGCTGTAAAAGTAGCTGAGGAGCATGTCTATCATAATAATAGTAAAAAATATTTTAAATTGTTAAAGAAATCTATGAAAAATATAAATTATTTAATTCCTGCAAGTAAATATTTATATGATGATTATGAAAAATTATTTAAAAATGAAAATGTGATTGTTAAATATATACCTCAAATTGTTGGTGATATTCCTTTAAATAAAAGTAAATGTAATAATTATAATATTGTTTCAGTTGGAAGATTATCTAAAGAAAAGGGATATGATGATTTGATTAAAGTGTTTGATTTAGTTCATAAAAAAAATAAAAAAATTAAACTTACAATTGTTGGTGATGGAGATGAAAAAGAAAATTTAGAAAATTTGGTCAGTCAATATAAGTTAAATAAGTATATAAAATTTACTGGTTTTTTAACTCAAGATAAGTTAAAAGATGTATATATTAATTCTTCATTATATGTTATGACTTCTTTAGAAGAATCTTTTGGTTTAGTTTTATTAGAAGCAATGAGTTATGGAATACCTTGTGTTGCTTTTGATTCTGCTTTAGGAGCTAAAGAAATAATTGATGATAAATCAGGTATATTGATTAAAAATCGTAATTTAGCTGAAATGGCTGATACTATATGTAATTATTTTGATGGAAAATATAAATTCAATATTTCTGATAAGATTCAAAATTATTCATATGATAAAGTTAAAATTGTGTGGAGAAATTTTGTTGATGATTGTTTAAATAAAAATGATAAAAAAAGATGTTTATTTGTTTCTAGTCAAGGTGGTCATTTAAATGAATTGTTGAAATTAGAAGATACTATTAATAATTATAATTCTTTAGTGATTACTGAAAGATGCAATAATAATTTAAAATATAAAACTAAATATTTGATGGCTACAACTAGATATCAATTTAGTTATGTTTACGGTATATTTTATAATTGTTTTAAGAGCCTAAATATATTTTTGAGTTTTTCCCCTGATGTTATAATTTCAACCGGATCTCATACCGCAATACCTTTGTGTTTAATTGGTCACTTATTTGGAAAAAAGATAGTATATATAGAATCTTTTGCAAATATTTCTACTAAATCGTTAGCAGGAAGGATAGTTTATAATTTTGCTGATGTTTTTATAGTTCAATGGGAGAATATGCTTAAATTATATCCTAATGCGATATATATAGGAGGTTTGTATTGAAAATTTTTGTTACTTTAGGTAGTAGTAATCAAAATTTTAATAGATTACTAAAAAAAATAGATGAGCTTGCAAAAAATAATATTATTGATGATGTAATTGTTCAGTCTAATTCAAGTGATTATGTTCCTAAAAACTATATAATTAAAAATCATTTAAATTTTGATGAGTATAAAAAGTATGTTGAAAACTGTGAAATTTTGATAACTCATGGTGGTGTTGGATGTATTTTTGATGGATTAATGAATAATAAAAAGATTATTGCATTTCCTAGGATGAGTGAATATCATGAAGCTGTTAATGATCATCAAAAACAAATTGTAGATAAATTTTATAGTGATGGATATATATTAACTGGTAATATTGATGATTTAGATAAATTAATCACAAATATTGATAGTTTTACTCCAAAAAAATATAAATCTAATACTAATTTATTTAATAAAAAACTTATTGACATTATCGAAAAATTATAGAGAGCCTATTTGCTCTTTTTAATTTAAATAATTTTGATACGAATAATTGCTAATCTTGCTAGGCTTTTATTTTAAGGTATAAAAACATTGTAAAAGCAGAAACTTTTGTATTATACGTTAAAAAACTTGAAATACTATTAATTTAGTTTTTTTTTTGTTATGATTATATCGTGGTGGAAAATGAAAATAGATATGTATGATTTTGATGATACCATTTATAATGGGGATTCAACTGTTGATTTTATAAAATATTGTTATAAACATAAGTATATTAAATTTAGGGATATAATAAAGATTATAGGAGCTTTTATTAAATATTTTTTTGGGGTTATTAATATAACTCAGTTTAAAGAGGTATTATTTAGTTTTTTAAATAATGTTAATGATGGGTATTGCTTAGTAAATGATTTTTGGGATGAACATTATAAAAATATTAAGAAATTTTATTTAGATAAAAATCATGATAATGATGTTATTAATTCTGCTAGTCCTTATTTCTTACTTAAGCCTGTTTGTGATAAGTTAAGCGTTAAAGATTTAATTGCATCTGATGTAGATTTAAAAACTGGAAGGTTTAGAGAAAAAAATAATAGTAGAGAGGTAAAAGTAGATAATTATAAAAAAAAATATATAAATTATATTTTAGATGAATGTTATAGTGATAATCCTTTTAATGATAAATTTATATTAGAACTTGCTAATAAGCCTTATGTGGTTAAGGGAGAAAAATTAATTAATTATTATGATTATAAACCATCTTTTGTAAAATCTATTTTTAGAAAGTTATGGGGATTTTATAGAAGTCATTTAGAAGTTATAAATTATTTATTTATAGGTGGTTGTACAACTGTTATATCAATTTTAAGTTATGCTTTATTTGCTAAAGTTTGTTATCTTGATTTAGTTGTATCTAATGTGTTATCATGGATTATGGCTGTTTTATTTGCTTATTTTACTAATAGAGTTATAGTTTTTAATAGTAAAAATAAGAATTATATAAAAGAGTTTATTTCATTTACGGGAAGTAGGGTTATAACTTTAATTCTTGATACTTTGTTAATGATTTTGTTTGTTAGGTCATTAAATATGAATGATATGATAGCTAAGTTAATTGTTCAAATTGTTGTTATTATTGGAAATTATTTAATTAGTAAATTACTAGTGTTTAAGAAGTAGGTGTGAATATATATGAAAAAGTTTATAGGTTTTTATAGGGATTGCGATTTATTAACCATGACTGGTACTTTTATGGCTCTTTTAGGGTGTATTTTATCAATTAATGGTAGTCGTGTTATACCTATATTTTGTTTAATTATATCGGGGATATGTGATGCTTTTGATGGTAAGCTTGCAAGAAGAAAACTTTGTTCTAATATGCAAAGGGTTTATGGTGTTCAATTAGATTCTTTATCTGATTTAATTTCATTTGGTGTTTTTCCTTTAGTTTATACAATTAATATATTACCTAAGAATTATTATTTTGGATGGATTGCTTTAATATTTTATAGTCTATGTGGTATGATTAGACTTGCTTACTTTAATACTCTTGATATATGTAAGAAAGCTGATAAAAAATGTTTTGTTGGTATGCCAATTACTTCTATTGCTATTTTTTATCCAATTGTTTTTATGTTTTTATGGGTAGTTAAATTTAAATTTTATCCGGAAATTGTTTCTGTTTTTATGATTTTAATGGGATTATCATTTATTAGTACTATTAAAATAAAGAAATTAGATGATAAGAAAAAGATTGTTCTTTCGATTGGCGGTATATTATTTATTATTTGTTTTTTAGTTTTTTATTTCTTTTGTAGAAAATAATAAATTTGTATGTTATTTAATACAAATTTTTTTATTTTGTTAGACAAATTAATTAATTTTGGTAGTATATTTTATTTTTTTGTTATTTGCAAGTTAAACTTAAGTATAATAAAATGCTTTTTGTAAGGAGAGATGTTATGCTTGAACTTAGAAATATATGTAAAAAATATGATAGAGATGTTTTAAAAAAAATAAATTTAAAATTTGGTAATAGAGGTCTTATTTGTTTAGTTGGAGAATCTGGTAGTGGTAAGTCAACGCTTTTAAATATTATAGGTGGATTAGAACGGGCTGATAGTGGTAAAGTTTTAATTGATGGAGTTAACATTAATAAATTTGATAGTTCATATTATCATAACCAAGTTGTTAGTTATATTAATCAAAATTATAATTTAATTGATAATTATAGTACTTTAGATAATGCTTTATTACCAATTGATATTAGAAGAAATAGAAGTCCTAGTTTTGATAATAAAATATTTAAAATGTTAGGTATAAGTAGTTTAAAAAATAGTAAGGTATCTTCTTTAAGTGGAGGAGAAAAGCAAAGAGTTGCTATTGCTAGGTGTATAATGCAAAATACAAAAATTATTTTAGCAGATGAACCTACTGGAGCACTTGATTTAGATAATTCTTATAAGATTATGGAGATTCTTAAAAATTTATCGAAGAAAAAATTGGTTATTGTAGTTACACATAATATGGAACTAGCTAATAAGTTTGCTGATGAGGTAATAAAACTAGTTGATGGTAAAATAGAAGAAAATGAAAAAAAACAGATTAGATCATATTTTAATTTAAGACGAAAATATGAGGTTAAATTAACAATAAGTAAATTATGTAAATATGCAGTTAAGAATATAAAAAATAAATTGTTAAGAAATATTTTAGTTGTTCTAGCATTTACTATTGGTTTATGTAGTTTAGGTTTAGTGTTATCAATTAGAAATGGTTTTAAGAAGGAATTAGATAATTTAAATGGTTCATCATTTTTTAATTATCCAATTATTATTAGTAAAAGTAATTATGTTGATGATTTTAATAGTAAGTTAGAAAATATTAAAGGAATAAATGTGAAAAAAGGAACATTTATAAATAATGTTATAGATGATAAGCTAATTAATATTATAAATGAGATAGATAAAAAGTATGTTAAAGCTGTTAGTTATTATAGAAATATTGATTATAATTTTAAAAGTGTGTCGTATGTAAATCCTTCAAACAATTATTTTTATATATTAGATGGTAAATGGCCGGAAAATGATAATGAGGTACTAATTCTTTATGATGAAGATAATTCAATAAGTGAAAAAGTTTATAATTATTTGGATGTGGAAAAAAAGGGACTTATTAACAATATATTTTATGTTAATGGGAAGGAACTTAAAGTTTGTGGTGTTGTTAGATCTAATAATGATTATTTTAAGGATTTAAGTGGGATAATTTATTCTAATAATTTATTTGATAATGAGATAACGGATATCTTTATTTATTCAAGTGATTTGGAATCTAAAAATATAATTAAAGATAAATTAAAGGATTATAATATTTTAGATAATGCGGAAGATATAGTTAATAATTCGAAAAAAATAGTTGATGGAATTAGTATTGTTTTAATATTATTTAGTGTTATTAGTTTGATTGTTTCAGTTATTATGATATTTGTTATTTCTTATATTTCAGTTATTGAGAGATATAAAGATATTGGTATTTATAAAAGTATTGGTTTTAGAAATAAAGATGTTAAAAACTTATTTTGCTTAGAAAATATATTGATAGGTGTTTGTTCATTTGTTTATTCAAATGTGATGTTGATATTAATAGGTAATAAGATAAATTATTATGTTAGTAGTTATGTTAATATTAATAAAATTATGGTTATTAGTTTTTCTAATGTTTTAATTATTGGTTTTTTAAGTATATTTCTATGTTTTATTGCTAGTTTGATTCCTGCATGTATTGCATCTAAAAAGAAAATTATTGATGTTATGAATAATTAATTATTTCTTATTTTTATTTTAGATAGTATAATTAGTTTATATAAGAGGATGATAATATATGATTATACCAGTTGGAATTAGTAATAGACATGTACATTTAACTGAAGCTGTATGGAAAGAAATATTTGGAGATGAGGAAATTACTGTAAGAAACTATTTAAATCAACCAGGACAATTTGCTAGTAATATGACTGTTGATATAATGGTTAATGATAATAGAATTGATCATGTTAGAGTTGTTGGACCTTTAAGAAACTATAATCAAGTTGAAATTGATGATAGTGATGCAAAAATATTAGGAGTAGTTCCGCCTAGAAAACAAAGTGGTGATTTGGATGATAGTTTATCAGTAACTGTTATTGGACCAAGGGGAAGTATTTCATTAGATAAGGGTCTTATTAGATCTGATGCTCATATTCATATGGACCCTGAGACAGCAATTAAAATGAATTTACTAAATAAAGAAGTAGTTGGTGTATTTAAAAATGGTGTTAAACTTTTAGATGCTAAAATTAAGATTTTGGATAATTCTTATATAGAAATGCATATTGATAAAGATGAAGAAGTATTATATGACTTACATCAAGGTGATATTGTTGAATTTAAAAAGACTTTATAATATTATAGTGTAGTGATGTTTTATGAAGTGGAAAATTGGTAATGTTGAAATTAAAAATCAAATTGTTCTTGCTCCAATGGCAGGAATAAGTAATACTGCATATCGTCAAATTATTAAAGAGATGGGAGCTGGACTTATTTTTGCGGAAATGGTTAGTGATAAAGCATTAGTTTATGGAAGTGAAAAGACATTTGATTTGCTAAAAATGAATGATATGGAAAGGCCCATTGCTCAACAAATATTTGGTAGTGATGTTGATTCTTTTGTTAAGGCTGCTAAGTTAGTTGAAGATGCTATGCATCCTGATATTATAGATATTAATATGGGATGTCCGGTACCAAAGGTAGCTATTAAATCACAAGCAGGAAGTGCTCTTTTAAAAAATCCAGATAAAATAAAAGAAATAGTTAGCGCTGTTGTTAATGCTGTAAGTGTTCCGGTTACTGTTAAAATACGAAGTGGTTGGGATGAAAAAAGTATTAATGCAGTAGAAGTTGCTAAAGTTATTGAAGAAGCTGGGGCAAGTGCTATTACAGTTCATGGAAGAACTAGAGCACAAGGTTATAGTGGAAATGCTGATTGGAATATAATAAAACAAGTTAAAGAAACAGTAAAAATTCCTGTTATAGGTAATGGTGATGTTACAAGTGCTGAAAAAGCAAAAGAAATGCTTGATTATACTGGATGTGATGCAGTCATGATAGGTAGAGGAGTACTTGGAAATCCTTGGCTTATTAATGAATGTGTAACCTATTTAGAGTCAGGAATTATTCCCTCAAGACCAAGTTCAAAAGAAAAAATAGAAATGCTAAAAAGACATTATAAATTATTAGTAGAGTCGACTTCAGAAAGACAAGCAATACTTGAAATTAGAACGCATGCATTATGGTATATAAAAGGTATGCCAAAAAGTGCGTATATAAAAAATGAAATATGTAAAACTAAAAATAGTGAAGATTTATTTAAAATCTTAGATGATTATTTAGGAGAATTAGATGATTAAAAATATTTTTAGTAAACAAAATTTAAAATATGCATTGTTGGAACTATTGGTGGGACTATTTTTACTTTTTAAATGATATATTACATATTAATTATTTATTAACAAATGTGGTTACTTTTATAGTAACTGTTACTATTTTGTATTTCTTAAATAAAAAATTTGTTTATGAAGCTGATTATAATGATAATGTAGGATTTGTAATGTTTTTTGCAAGTAGAATAGTATTGTTTTAACTTTTGGTTTAAAGATATTTATGTCTCCGAGTATGATTTCTAAATTTATTTCTTCATCTTCAACTACTTATATAAATTATTGTGTTGGTAAATTTATTTTTAATAATAAAAATTAATATGCTTTATTGTAATATCTTTCTTTACTGTTTTCTACGTTTTGTTTAGAAAGAATATTTTATTTTTTTCATCTTACTTCGTTTCGACCTTTTTCTATTTTAATTTATTTACTATCGTTTTGATTATTTTATATATTTGTTTTCTACATTTTGTGCCTATTAATAGAGCAATTATAGATTGATTAATATTTTAGTTTAGTCTATAATTATATTAAGGATATGGAGGATAAAATGGAGAAAGATGATGCTAAAAAATTTATTGAAGATAGTAAAAAGTTAAAAAAGAAAACTACTAAAAAAGTTAAAGATTTAAATGAAACAGTTAAGAAAACAGTAAAGAAGGACGTTGATAAAGTTATAAAAGAGGTTAAAGATGCTGCTGTTAATGAAGTGGAAGATTTAACTAATACACAAAAATGTAAATATTGTGGAAAATATTTTGATAAGGGAATGACTATTTGTCCTAATTGTAGAAGAAGAAATAAAAGAAATTCAATAGATATATTATTCTTTGTTATGATAGGTGTTGTATTCTTATTTTTAATATTATTATTTTATTTTGTTAATACACATATTATTTCTAAAGAAACCTATGAATCATATACACAAAAATGTACTTTTGTAAGTTATGAAGATTTGGTTAGAATTCCTAAAACATATTTAGATAAAGATGTTACTGTAGTTGGACAAGTTGTTAAAGTAGAGGGATATAACGATGGACTATATAATAATATGGATATTACACTTGATTTAAATTTATTTGAAGATGGATCAGAAAGTCTTGTGACAGTTCATTTTGAAGATAGATCTTATGAAAAAGGTTTTATTGATGGAGATATTGTTAAAGTATACGGTGAATATTCAACAATAAGTGGAAATAAACCTGTTATAATGGCAAAATATATTGATTTAAATAATTAAGGTAGATTTAGTTCTATCTTTTTTTAATATTTTATAATTTTTGTGGTAAAATACTACTGAAATGAAGTGAGGTAGTATGGATAAAATTGTAATAAAAGGTGCTAGAGAAAATAATTTAAAAAATATTGATTTAGAATTACCTAAAAATAAATTAATTGTTATGACTGGTGTATCTGGTTCGGGAAAGAGTAGTCTTGCTTTTGATACTATCTATGCAGAGGGAGAAAGAAGATATATTGAATCTTTAAGTGCATATGCAAGACAGTTTTTAGGTGGATCTGATAAACCTGATGTAGATTCTATTGAAGGATTATCTCCTAGTATTTCGATTGATCAAAAAACAACTAATAATAATCCAAGAAGTACAGTTGGTACTGTAACAGAGATATATGATTATTTAAGATTGTTATTTGCAAGAGTAGGAACTCCATATTGTCCTAATCATCACGTGCCAATTACTAGTCAAAGTATTGAAGAAATGACTAATAAGATTTTAACTATGGATGAAGGAACTAAGTTAGAAATACTTGCTCCTATTGTTCATGGTGAAAAAGGTACTCATCAAGATTTGTTTGATGATTTACGAAAAAAAGGATTTACTAGAGTAAGAGTTAATGGAGAAATGCATGACTTATCAGAAAATATTGTCTTAGAAAAAAATAAGAAAGATAATATTTATTTGGTAGTTGATCGTATTGTTGTTAATCCGGATGAAAGAAGTCGTATTTTTGAAGCAATTGAACTTAGTACAAAGATGGCAAGTGGTAAAGTATTAATACATGTAATTGATGGTGAAGAATTTATAATGAGTGAACATTATGCTTGTCCTGAATGTAACTTTAGTTTGCCTGAATTAGAACCTAGATTATTCTCATTTAATGCCCCATATGGAGCTTGTCCTGAATGTAAAGGTTTAGGTGTTAAACAAAATATTAGTATTGATTTACTTATTCCTGATAAAAATAAATCAGTATATGAGGGAGCAATTAAAGGATTTAGTTTAGATCAAAATATTGCTCTTACAGAACTTGAGACTGTTTGTAAATATTATAATATTGATTTAAATAAGAAAATATCTGAACTTAGTAAAAAAGAATTAGATATAATTTTGTATGGTAGCAATGAATTATTTGATTTTGAATATGTAAGTAAGAATGGTAATAAGAGATATGTTACAGATACTTATGAAGGAATTGCTAATAATTTTCAAAGAAGATATATGGAAACTTCTAGTAAATGGATAAGAGATTGGCTTAGTTCATATATGGTTGATTTACCTTGTAAGAAATGTCATGGTGCTAGATTATCTGATGATGTATTAGCTGTTAAGATTAATGGTTTAAGTATTTATGAAGTGTGTTTAAAAAGTATTAGAGATTTAATAGAATTTTTTGATAATTTAAAACTTTCCAAAGAACAAGAAAATATTTCTAGTTTAATTGTTAAAGAAATTCAAAATAGATTAAGTTTTTTAAATAATGTTGGACTTGGTTATTTAACTTTAGCTAGAGAAGCAAGTACATTATCAGGTGGTGAATCACAAAGAATTCGTTTAGCTACACAAATTGGTAGTAAGTTAACTGGTGTTTTATATGTTTTAGATGAGCCTAGTATTGGTTTGCATCAAAGGGATAATGATAAATTAATTAATTCTTTGAAAGAAATGAGAGATCTTGGAAATACTTTAATTGTTGTTGAACATGATGAAGATACAATGAGAGCTGCTGATTATTTAGTTGATATTGGACCGGGACCTGGTGATCAAGGTGGAGAGGTTGTTGCAGCTGGAACGCCTGAAGAGGTAATGCGAAATAAGAATAGTTTAACGGGAAAATATTTAACTGGTGAATTAAAAATAGATGTTCCTAAAAAACGTAGAAAAGGTAATGGAAAATTTATTGAAATAAAGGGTGCTAGTCAAAATAATTTAAAGAATATAAATGTTAAATTTCCACTTGGAACTATGACTTTGGTTACTGGTGTATCTGGATCGGGTAAATCAAGTTTGGTTACGGAAACACTTGTTAGAGCACTAAGAGCAAAAGTTTACGGAACAATGGTAATACCAGGAAAAAATAAGGGTATTAAAGGACTTGAAAACGTTGATAAAGTAGTAGATATTTCTCAAGAGCCGATTGGTAGAACTCCTAGAAGTAATCCGGCAACTTATGTTGGAGTATTTGATGATATTCGTGATTTATTTGCTGAGATGAAAGAATCTAAAATGAAAGGCTATGATAAGGGTAGATTTTCATTTAATGTTAAAGGTGGTAGATGCGAGGCTTGTCAAGGTGATGGTATTAAGAAAATTGAGATGCATTTTTTACCAGATGTTTATGTTCCTTGTGATGTATGTCATGGAACTAGATATAATCGTGAAACTTTAGACGTTAAATTTAAAGGAAAAAATATTGCGGAAGTACTTGATATGAGAGTTAGTGAGGCAATAGAATTCTTTGATAGTGTACCTAAGATTAAAAATAAATTACAGACTATGATAGATGTTGGACTTCCGTATATTAAGCTTGGACAAAGTGCACCAACTTTATCTGGTGGAGAAGCAGCACGTGTTAAACTTGCGAAAGAATTACAGAAGAAACCAACTGGTAAGAGTGTCTTTATATTAGATGAACCGACAACTGGTTTACATACTGATGATATTAAGAAATTACTTGTTGTTTTAGAACGTATTGTTGATAATGGAGATACAGTTATTATTATTGAACATAATTTAGATGTAATTAAATGTGCGGATTATATTATTGATATTGGTCCAAATGGTGGTGATGATGGTGGTAAGGTTATTGCTAAAGGAACGCCTGAAGAAATTGTTAAAGTTAAAGAATCATTTACTGGAGAGTATTTAAAGTCTAAATTAGAGGAAAAGTAAGCATTAGTTGTTTACTTTTTTTGTTTTATATACATAAATCTTGTCAAAATGTTAAATTTAAGGTAAAAAAAGTTGTCAAAACGTTAAAAAAAAAGTAAAAAAAGTTGTCAAAACGTTAAATAATGATTAAAATATAGTTAGAGAGAAGGGATATTTATGGATGAAATGATTTATTTAAAGAGGAAGATTTATAATAAATTGGTTGATTGGAAAAATAATGATAATGGACAGACTGCTTTGCTTATTGAAGGAGCTAGACGTATTGGTAAGAGTACAATAGCAGAAGAATTTGCTAAAAATGAGTATGAGGAGTATATTCTTATTGATTTTAATATTGCTCCTGAGGAAATTAAAAATCTATTTATACGTGATAGAAGTGATATAGATTTAATTTTACAAAAGTTACAGTCATATTATGGAAAAGTATTACCAATTCGTAAGTCATTAATTATTTTTGATGAGGTTCAATTTTGTCCGGAGGCTAGATCATTAATTAAATATTTAGTTGCTGATGGTAGATATGATTACATAGAAACAGGATCACTTATTTCAATTAAAAAGAATGTTGAAAATATAATTATTCCTTCTGAAGAAAAGAAGATTAATATGTATCCATTAGATTTTGAAGAATTTCTATGGGCTTTGGGGGATACAAGTACGATTCCTTTCTTAAAACAATGTTTTGATAGTAAGAAAAAAGTAGATATAGCACATAACCGAATTATGAAAGATTTTAGAACTTATGTCCTTGTTGGAGGAATGCCTCAAGCAGTTGTTGAATATATTAAAACAAAAAGTTTTGATAGGGTTGATAGTAAGAAAAGAGATATATTATCACTATATCGTGATGATATAAATAAACATGGTAGCAATAGTAAGAAATTAATTGCGATGTATGATAATATTCCAGGACAATTATCTAATGGAAGTAAAAAATATAAACTTTCTTCTATTGATAAAACGGCAAGAAATAATAATTATGAGAATGAATTAACTTGGTTAGAAGAAGCAAAAATTATTAATTTGTGTAATAATGTGACTGATCCGAGTATTAGTTTAGCATTAACTAAAGATGAAAATAGTTATAAATGTTATCAATCTGATGTTGGATTACTTGTAACGCAAGCATTTATAAATAAACCTTTTGTAGAAAATGATATATATAAGGCAATACTATTTGATAAACTAAATATTAACCAAGGTATGATTATGGAAAATTTTGTTGCTCAAACTCTTAAGTCAAAGGGGTATGAACTTTACTATTATTCTAAAAATGATAATAATGTTATAGAAAATAATATGGAAGTAGATTTCCTTATTGTACAAGATAAAAAAATTAATCCAATTGAAGTAAAATCAGGTAGTTATAATAAACATACATCAATAGATAGATTTAAGATTAAATTTAAGAAAAGTGTTGGTACTAGATATGTATTACATACTAAAGATTTGTTCGTTCAAGATGATATTGTTTATTTACCACTTTATATGGCAATATTTTTGTAGTAGTTTATTGATTAAAAGTTCTTGAAATATGAAATTTTAAATGATAGAATAGTTTTTGTAATGCGATGAGTATATATAAGTAGTTAATTATGGATTTAAAGAGAGTAGATATAATAGCTGAAATTATCTATAAATATAAGTAATTAATGAATTTCGGTATAGGAGCGTTAATCGTTTAGGGCGTTAACCTATTAAAGTGTATGAATAAAGTTCATAAACTAAGGTGGTACCGTGCAGTATTTTGCACCCTTAGATTAGTGAACTTTTTATTTTGGAGGGAAAAGTTATGAAGGAAAAATTAGATTTACTTGTCAAGAATGCGGAAGAAAAAGCTAAAGAAATTAAATGTGAGGCAGATTATTTAAATATTAAGTCTTTATTTTTAGGTAAGAAAAGTGAACTTAGTGAGTATATGACTGGTATTAAAGATATGTCTTTAGAAGAAAAGAAAGAATATGGACCATTATTTAATAAAGTAAAGAAACAATTAGAAGAACTATTTAGTAATAGTTTAGATAATGCTTTAAATGGTGATAGTGATAAGTTTGATCCAACTATTAATAGAGATGTTACTTATGGATCTTTGCATCCTGTTACAATTATTGGTAGAGAAGTTACTGACATTTTAAAAAATATGGGATTTATGGTTATGGCTGGTCCAGAAATGGATAGTGAATATTATAACTTTGAGGCTTTAAATATTCCTAAAACACATCCAGCAAGGGATATGCAAGATACTTATTATTTAGATAATGGTATGCTTCTTAGAACTCAGACTAGTGCTGTACAAGTAAGAGGTATGAAAAAATATGGAGCACCTTTAAAAGTATGTGTTCCAGGAAGATGCTTTAGAAATGAAGATTTAGATGCTTGTCATGAGAATACTTTCTTCCAATTAGAAGGAATGGTTATTGATGAAAATATTTCAATACCTAATTTAATTTATACTATGGAAGGTATGCTTAAAGAGGTATTTAAGAAGGATGTTAAGGTTAGATTAAGACCGGGATATTTCCCATTTACTGAACCGGGATTTGAACTTGATTGCTCATGTACTATTTGTGATGGTAAAGGTTGTCCTACTTGTAAGAATTCAGGATGGCTTGAATTATGTCCTTGTGGTATGATTCATCCAAATGTTTTAAAAGAAGGCGGAATTGATAGTACAAAATATTCAGGTTTTGCGTTTGGACTTGGTTTAACAAGACTTGCAATGATGAAATATAAAATTGGTGATATAAGAGTATTAAATTCAGGTGATTTAAGATACTTAGAAAAATTTAATGTAAAGTAGGTGTTTAAAAGTGAAAATTTCTTGTAATATATTAAAAAAACATATTAAAGATAGTAGTTCTATCGATTTTAAAGATGTATGGAATAAGTTTACAATTAGAACTGCTGAAGTTGAAGGTGTAACTGAGGTTGGAAAAGACATTGATGGCATAGTTACTGGTAAGATTTTAACTTGCGTTAATCATCCAGAATCTAAAAAATTACATGTTTTAACTGTTGATGTTGGAGATGAAGTATTACAAATTGTTTGTGGTGCTCTGAATGTAAGAGTTGGAATGATAGGTGCTTGCATTAAAGTAGGTGGTCATATTGGTGGTATTACTATTGAACCTAGACCTTTAGTTGGTATAATGTCTTATGGTATGATGTGTAGTGGAAAAGAAATAGGTATTTCTGATGATCACTCTGGGATAATTGAATTTCCGGAAGATACTCCAGTAGGTGTAGATATTAAAAAATTATTTCCAATTGAGGATATAATTGTTGAGATTGATAATAAATCATTAACACATAGACCTGATTTATGGGGACATTATGGAATTGCTAGAGAAGTTGCAGCTATTACTGGACATGATCTATTACCTTTAGAACTTGATAGAACTATTGTTGATAAGAAACCTTTAAATATTAAAATAGATAATTCGAAATTATGTTATAGATATGTTGGTACTAAAATAGAAAATATTACTAATAATAAAACACCAATGTGGATGCAAATATTTTTATACTATGCTGGTATGCGTTCTATTAATTTACTAGTTGATTTAACTAATTATGTTATGCTTGAACTTGGTCAACCTATGCATGCTTTTGATTCAAGAGTTGTTAAAGATATTGAGGTTGGACTTGCTAATGATTTTGATACTTATACTACTTTAGATGGAGTTCAAAGAAAACTTACTAAAGATGATTTAATGATTAAGAATGATGGTGAGTATTTTGCAATTGCCGGAGTAATGGGCGGATTAGATAGCGAAATATTAGAAGATACTGATTCAATCGTGTTAGAGTCTGCTACATTCGAGGCATCTACTGTTAGAAAAACTGCTGTTAGATTAGGTCTTAGAACTGAAGCAAGTGCAAGATATGAGAAGAGTTTAGATCCAAATATGGCAATTACAGCAGCTAGAAGATTTATTAAGTTGCTATTTGATGAAAATCCAGATGCAGAATATGGTTCTTGTATTACTGATGTATATCCTACAATTCAAAAAGAAAATGAGATTATATTAGATAAAAATTATTTATATAAATATATGGGATTTAATATTAGTGATGAATTAGTTATAAATATTTTACAATCTTTAGATTTTATTGTTAAAAATACACCTAGTGAATTTAAGATAACTGTTCCAACATTTAGGTCAACAAAAGATATAACAATTGCAGCTGATGTAATTGAAGAAATTTCAAGAATGTATGGATATGAAAATTTTGAACATGTACCACTTAAGATGGCTATGAGTTTTGGAAATCCAGAAAAAACTTATGATTTAGAGTATAAGGTTAAGTATTTACTTGCTACTAAATATAATTTACATGAAATTCATTCTTATTTATGGAATAAGACTTCATTCTTAAAGAAAATAAATGTTGATGTTCAAAATGTTAAATTATTAGGTAAAAATGATGATAATATTTTAAGAAATGATTTAAATTTAAGCTTATTAGAAGCAAGTGTTAATAATTCAAATAATTATGATAAATTTGGAATATTTGAGATAGGTACTATTATTGATGATAATAAGTCAAAGAGACATTTAAATATATTATTATGTGATAGTATGAATGAAGAGGCTAATCTTTATTATCAGTTAAAAGATATTGTTAAGTATTTATTTAAGTCAGTTAAAAATGTAGATGTTAAATTCGAACTTGGTTTAAATAGAGAATATTATATTAAAGATTTAACCTTAGATGTTATTGTTGATAATGTTGTAGTTGGAAAAATTAGTGTATTTAATAAGAATATTGCTAAAGAGATTGGTAAGAAAAAGACTTATGTTTGTGCTGATATAGATTTTGATTTATTTGAAGAAATTGATGATAAACAATATATTTATGAAGATGTAAGTAAGTATCCAAGTGTAAATCTTGATTACACTATTACTGTAAAAAATAATACTTTATATAATGATGTTGAAGAAATACTTGATAGATTTAGTGATGACTTAATTATAAAGAGAAGCTTAAAAGATATTTATGATAATGGAGAAAATAAAAACATAACTATTAGCTATGTAGTTGGATCTAAAGATCATACTTTAAGTAATGAAGAACTTGCTAATTTTAAAAATAAATTTATTTCTTATATTAAAGGACATAATTTAAATATTAATGAATAAAAAAATAATCTATGATTTGGTTCATAGGTTATTTTTTGTTTGGTTTGTTAGTTAATACTTTTCCTCTTGATGCAAGATTTTTTCGTTTGTAATTTAAGTTAAATTCAATATCACCGGAAAATTCATCTATGTTAATCATTGTGATATTTACTTCGTTTCCAATTTTGTATGTTTCTCCAGTGTAACGTCCTCTTAAGAAATGTTTTTTTGTTTTAGATATTAAATCAAATGTGTCTCCATTTATGTTTTCAAAGTAAATAATTCCTTCAATTCCTTCTTCAGTTTTGACTAATATGTAATTGCCAAGAATTCTTTGAATAGTAGCATTATAGCTTTTACCAATTTGATCTTTTAATGATTCTAAAAGAACTAACTTAGCAGCCTCATTTTCAGCTTGATCATATAATTTTTCTTTACGTGTTGCTTCTCTAGCTATTCCATCAATTTCCATTTTCTTTAAAGTATATTCTTTTTTAGGAATATTTGTTTCATATTTTACTGGTTTGTAGTTATCTCTTATTATTAATTCATCGGTTTCGTATAGTTCAAGCAAATCATCCAAGCATTCATGAACTATGAAGTCAGCTATTCTTCTAATTGGACTTGTAAAATGAGTATAAATTGGTAAATCTAGTGCCCAGTGTATTCCTTCTGTTGATGTATATTTGGCACGTTTAAATGTTTGAAGAATTAAATTACAAATAAGATCTAATTGTGCATTATTAAATTTTTGAGCTTCTTTTATAATTTTTTTCGCTATTCTTGGATTTGTTTCAATTTCTTTTTTATCAATATAAATTCCTAAATCTTTTAAATTATCAATTAATTCATAAATTTTTCTTTTATTACTTTCTTCATGAACTCGGTATATGCCTGGAAATGGTGAATTTTTTAGAAGGGTTCCAATTTCAGTATTAGCAAGTATCATGAAAATTTCAATCATTTTTTGGGCTGGACCACGTTCTTCTTCTGCTAGTTCAGCATTATTATTACTATCTAGACTCACTTCATGTTTAATTGCATTAAGTTCAATTAATCCTTCTTTTTCTTTTTTATCCCAAATTTTATCGGATATTTTTTTCATAGGAAGAATATCTTTTACAAATGTTTCATATCCTTCTGGTACTATCTGGTTTTCTAGAATACTATTAACATCGTCATATGTCATTTTCTTTTTAGAATTAATAACTGATTTGCAAATTTTAGAATTAACTATTTCTCCATTTTGATCTATTTCAATAATTACACTTTTAGTTAATCTATCAACGCCTTCATTTAATGAACAGATTCCATTTGCTAGTTTAGGATGAAACATATGAATAGCTGTATTTAATAAATACATTGTAAAACATCTATTAATTGCTTCTTTATAAATTGCTGTTCCTTTTTTTACATAATGATTAGGTTCAGCAATACTAACAGTTAGTTGATAATTTCCGTTAGGTAGAATTTCAATTCCAACTGCATCATCCATATCTTTTGTAGATATTCCATCAATTGTAAAGATGGTTTTATTTCTAAAATCGTGATTTTTTCTAGCCTCAATATCGCTAATAGATACTTCATCAGGAATATTTTTGATTTCTTCATATACTTCTTCACAGTAGTCAGGATTGCATTCGTGTTCAATTGCAATTAAAGCAAGGGCTGGGCTTAGGTTAGTATCTGTTAATATGATTCTATCACTAACTATATGACAGCTAAATCCGTCATTTATTTTTTCTTTATCTGGTTTAACTAATACATAATCACCATTTAGTAAATTTTTAAGTTCATTTTTATTTACTCTTAGGTTTAAAATACCTTTAACGTTGTGAGGAACTAATATTTTTTGACCTTCTTTTTCTTTTACTTCACAAAGAACGGGAGATGATGTTCTTTCAATTATTTTAATTACTTTTCCTTCTTTTGGTTTTTTATTTGTGTTTAGATAATATATTACATCATCGTTTGGTAAGGCACCATTTATAGTTTCTTTATTTAGCATTAAATTAGTTCCATCATCAAGTGCAATGTATGGATTTCCTTTGGCACTATTTTGAATTTTTCCAATGTGATAATCTGAAGGCATTAACTTATAAATACCATCTAGTTCAAAAATAATACCTTCGTCTTCTAGAATGGAAATTAGATTATCTATTACAATTGCACTTGGTGGTGTGTTTTTATTAATAAATTTTATAAGTTCGGATTTATCTGATTCTTTTTTGCTTGCATAAAATTCTTTGATTTGTAAAACTATTTCTTGTATAAAATTTTGATTAATTACTTGGTTAAATTTTAAATTAATAATTTCGTTATTATGCAAATTTATATATTCGTCATCTTTTTCATAAATTATGTTTTCATTAACTAGAATATTAATTAAACTATGAACTTTATTTTGAATATCAGTTAATTCAATTATTTTTAGTACAAAGTCATCTATTTCAATTGATTTAGTATTTTTAATAAAGTTTATTAAGTTAGTATAATCTTTAATTTTTTCTGATTTAAGTTTTTTTATTAAGTCTTTTTCTTGATTTTCTTTATATGTTATATATAAAAAGTCTTCTTTTTGAAATATAATATCATTTTCTTTTAAATATATTAAAATATTATTTATTGATTTACTAAAATTAGTATAATTTAAAATGTATGAAAATAATTTTTGTTTAGAAATAGTTTCGATATTTAAATTCATATTAAAGTTGCTAATTAGTTCAGCTTTAATTAAATTTTCATTTTCTCTTAGTTTTGATTCTAATTCTTCTATATTATTATATTCTTTAAATAGTTTATATTTATCATTATAAAAATAAATAATTCCATTTAATTCTAGTAAGTTAATTAAATCATTTATATCAATGTTTAAGTTATTGGAGTTGGTTAAATATTTTTTAAGTTTATATAAAGTTACATTATTTTCAGATTTAAAGTAATATATTAAATTTTTTGCTAAATTATTAATTAAATTCATTTTATTTTCGTACATTATTTACCACCCTTTACAATTATTAAAACACAATATATTTGTTATGTAAATTAAAAATCTTAAAAAAAATTAATTTGATTTTTTTTAGTTAATTTGCTAGAATTTAATTAGAAAGATATTAACAGGTGTTATATGAAAAGTATAGGAGATAATTTAAAATTATTTAGATTAAGATGTAATTTATCATTAACTGAGGCTGGTAGTAAAGTTGGATTGTCTGCTCCGGGATTATTAAAGTATGAAAGAAATAAAGTCAATCATTCTTTAGATAAATTAAATAAGCTTGCTGATGTGTATGGGGTTAGTTTGGATGATATTTTAAAAGTAGATAATTCTTCTCAAATTAAATTTACTAATTTGAAGCTAGCTGTTGGAACAAGTGATGCTAAAAGTGATAAGATAAAGTCATTAATTCAAAGTAAAGTTGATAATTATTTTGATTTACTTGATAAATCTAATATAAAGTTAGTTAATAAATTTGGGGTACATATTATTAATACTGTTAATGAGGCAGAAAGTTTAGCTACTAAATTAAGAATATTTTTTCAACTTCCTATTAATGATCCAATTTATAATTTGATTTATTTACTTGAAGAACATGATATTGTTGTTATGACTTTAGATAAAGATAGTGTTACTTCTGGTTTTGTGGGATTTTATGAAACTATTAATAATGTTCCGGTTATAATTGTTCCAAAGGAAAGTAATGGTTATGCACAAAGATTTAATGTTGCAAAGTTTTTAGGAGAGTTATTAATTATTTCTAATGAGAAGGATAAATCTAAATTAACTGATGTTTTTGCTTTATCTCTTTTAATTCCAGCTAAAGCTTTAATTCGTGAGTTTGGTGAATCTAGAAAGAAAATTAGCTTTGAGGAAATTGATATTTTTAGTAAGGTTTATAGGGTAAGTTATAAACATATTATTAAAAGATTAGAAAGTACTGGAATTATAACAAGTAGTAATGCGAAATATTTAAATGTTTATCTTAATAAAGATAATAAACAAGAACAAACATATATGGAAGAGGCTTTAAATTATGATAAAATGCTTTATAAGTTAAATGCTTTGGACATAATTAATGATGTTGAAGGCTATTTATAGTCTTTTTTTGGATGAAAATTTTGGTAAATCCGGAAAATAGAATTTTTTTGGCTTGACTTTTAATTAGGGATTTCATATAATTCATATTGGTACATTTTTATTGGTTACTGATTTTTATGTGGGTGATAATTAAAGTAATTGATAAAGGAAGGAATTAAGAAATATGAAAACATTTATGCAAACAAAAGAAACTGTTGACCGTAAGTGGTATGTTATTGATGCTGCTGGTAAACCTTTAGGTAGAGTTGCTACTAAAGCTGCTCATATCTTAAGAGGAAAGAATAAACCTACTTTTACTCCTCATATTGATTGTGGAGACTATGTTATCATTATTAATGCTGGAGAGGTTAAATTAACTGGTAATAAATTAAATGATAAGATGTATTACAATCATTCTGGATTCCCAGGAGGACTTAGAGAAAGAAACGCTAAGACTATGATTGAAAAATATCCAGTTGAAATGGTAGAAAGAGCTGTTAAGGGTATGCTTCCTAATGGACCATTAGGTAGAGATATGTACCGTAAGTTATTTGTGTATGCTGGTAGTGAACATAATCATGCTGCTCAAAAACCTACAACTATAACTATTGATTAGGAGGATTAATGATGAAAGAAATTACTGCTACAGGTAGAAGAAAAAGATCAGTTGCTCAAATTAGAATGAATGCTGGTAAAGGTAAAATTACAGTTAATGGAAAAGACATTAATGAATATATGCCTTATGGAACTTTAGTTCTTGATGTAAAACAACCTTTAGTTTTAACTAATAATGAAAATACTTTTGATATTGCTGTTAAAGTTAATGGTGGTGGATTCTCTGGACAAGCTGGTGCAATTAGACTTGCTATTGCTAAAGCATTAAAAGAATATGATAAGGATTCTGATCAAACTAGAGATGATGCTTATAATAAAGTATTAAGAGCTAATGGATTCTTAACTCGTGATCCAAGAGTTAAAGAACGTAAAAAATATGGTCTTAAAAAGGCTAGAAGAGCACCACAATTTAGCAAACGATAGGAAATATGTTTCTTTTAAACCTTATAAACTTAGTGTTTATAAGGTTTTTGTTTGATTAAATTTAATAAAAATAAAAAAGATATTTTGTTAATATCTTTTAGTCTTCTATATTATTAAAGTCAAATAATTCATTATTAAAGAATTCTTCTAAAGAAATATTTAAGGCTTTACATATTTGATATATTACATATGAACTTGGATTATTAATATGACAATTAATTAAATCTCTTAATGTTGAAGATGGAACTGTTGACATCTCAGATAATCTATTTGGTGTAATACCTCTTTCTTCACATATTCCTATTACTCTTTTGCTTACAGCTTCTTTAAATTTCATTTTTTTCTCCTTACTTCTTTATTGTATTTTACTTAATTTAGGCCTTAATTATGCACGGATAACCGTTTTTGTAACAATTTATTAGTGCTTTACAAATTTTGGTATTTAAGATAAACTACATATTGAATTGGAGGCGTTATGGAAGAGGTTATTAATTATATAAAAAATTTAAATATTAATTCTAAAGTAGTACTTGCTTGTTCATATGGCCCTGATTCAATGTGTTTATTGGATATTTTGAAAAAGTTAGATATTAATGTGATAGTTGCTCATGTAAACCACAAGTTAAGAAGTGAATCTGATTTGGAATATGAATTATTAGAAAAATATTGTAATGAGAATAATTTAATTTTTGAAGGGTATGTTATTGATGATTATCCTAAAGGCAATATTGAGAATATTGCTAGAATTAAAAGATATAATTTTTTTGAGAAAATTGTAAGAAAATATGATGCTAATTATTTATTTACAGCACATCATGGTGATGATTTAGTTGAGACTGTACTTATGAGAATTAGTAGAGGTTCTTCTTTTAAAGGGTATGCCGGATTTAATGTTTTTACCAAAACTGATAAATATAATTTAGTTAGACCTTTAATATTTGTTACTAAAAATGATATTGAAAAATATAATAAAATGAATAATATTCCTTATGCAATTGATAAAACTAATTTAGAACTTGTTCATACAAGAAATATTTATAGACATAAGATACTTCCTGAGTTTAAAGAGATTAATCCAAAAATTCATAAAAAATTCATAAAGTTTAGTAATAATATAATTGATTATTATAATTATGTTGATGAGGAGGTAATTGGTTATAAGAGTGTACTTTATGATGGAAAGAAATATTTAGATATAAATGAGGTAATTAATTTACCTGAGTTTATAGTTAAATTATTAGTACAAAAAATATTGTTCGAAATATATAATGACGATATAAGCAGGATAAATGATAAACATGTTAGATTAGTTATGGATCTAATTTATAGTGGTAAAGCTAATAAAGTGATAAATTTGCCGGAAAATAAGGAAGTTTATAAGTTTTATAATAAAATTGAAATTAAAGATAAAGAGAATATTAATAATTATGATTATGAATTAAATAATGAAATTAATTTAGAATTAGGGAAAATATTTAAAGTGGATTTTACTGATATAGTTAAGAGTAATTATCTTATTAGGCTTAATTTTAAAGATATTAAGCTTCCTATACATGTTAGGAATAGGACTAACGGAGATAAAATGGAACTTAAAAATGGAACTAAAAAAGTAGGTGAAATTTTAAGTGAGGCAAAGATTAATAAGCTTGATAGGGACAGATATCCAATTGTGTGTGATGATGATAATAAAATTTTGTGGATACCTGGTGTTAAAAAGAGTAAATTTGATAGGCAAATTAATGAAGATTATGATATAATAATCAAGTATATAAAAAAGGAGAGTATTAATGAAAAAAAATAATAATTATGTTAAACAAAGTATGCCATATTTTGTATTGTTATTAATAATTGTTGGAATTATGTCATTCTATGAATTATCACAATATAAAGTTAATGTGTTTACTTATGATCAATTTATTTCTGAATTAGACAAGAAGGATGTTAAAGATTTAGAAATAACTGCTAAGAGTGGAGCGGGTGTGTATTATATTACTGGTTCGCTTAAAGAATATGGTAGTAAAGAATCATTTAAGGTTAATGCACCATTATCAGATGCTGTTGTTAATAAAGTTATGGAGTATGTTGAAAGTGATGGTATTACTCTTATTACTGGTGAAAATCCCGAAAATAATAATGTCCTTGCTGTTATTTTAAATGTTGTTCCAACTATTATGTTAATTGGAGCTATGTTATGGTTATTTTCTAAATTAGGAAAATCTAATAATAATAGTATGGATTTTGGTAGAAGTAAGGCTAAATTAAGTGAAGAAGCTAAAGCACATTTTAGTGATGTTGCTGGTTTAACTGAAGAAAAAGAAGAAGTAGCTGAGTTAATTGATTTTTTAAAGAATCCAAAGAAATTTCAAAGAATGGGTGCTAGAATTCCTAAAGGTGTATTACTTGTAGGGCCTCCGGGAACTGGTAAAACTTTACTTGCTAAAGCTGTTGCGGGTGAGGCTAATGTGCCATTTTATTATATAAGTGGTTCTGATTTTGTGGAATTATTTGTTGGTGTTGGTGCATCTCGTGTTAGAGATATGTTTAAACAAGCTAAGCAAACAGCTCCATGTTTAATATTTATTGATGAAATAGATGCAGTTGGTCGTCAAAGAGGTACTGGTTTAGGCGGAGGTCACGATGAAAGAGAACAAACTTTAAATCAGTTATTAACTGAAATGGATGGATTTGGCGCTAATGAGGGTATTATTATCATAGCTGCTACTAATAGACCTGATGTTTTAGATCCGGCACTTTTAAGACCAGGAAGATTTGATAGACAGGTTACTGTTAGTTTACCTGATCAAAAGGAAAGACTTGCTATATTAAAAGTTCATGCTAAAAATAAAGTATTTGGTAATGACGTTAATTTAGAAAATATTTCTAAGAGAACGCCAGGATTTAGTGGAGCAGATTTAGAAAACTTACTTAATGAAGCAGCACTTTTAGCTGTTAGAAGAAATTTACCTTCTATTGGTATGGCTGAAATAGATGAAGCATCTGATAGAGTTTTAATGGGACCTGCAAAAGTTTCTAGAAAATATAGTGAAAATGATAAAAAACTCGTTTCTTATCATGAGGCTGGACATGCTGTTATTGGACTTAAATTAGAACATGCTAATGTGGTTCAAAAAGTTACAATTATTCCAAGAGGATCAGCTGGTGGATATAATATGATGATTCCAAGTGAAGAAAAGATTTGTTCAACTAAGACTGATTTATTAGAAGAAATTACTGGATTACTTGGTGGTAGAACTGCTGAAGAATTAGTTTTTGGTGAAGTTACTACTGGAGCACATAATGACTTTGAAAAGGCTACTAAAATTGCTAGAGCAATGGTTACTGAATATGGTATGAGTGATTTAGGACCATTACAGTTTGAACAACAAGAAGGTAGTGTATTCTTAGGTAGAGATTATAATAAATCACATAATTTCTCTAATGAAGTTGCTAATGAGATTGATATGGAAATGCGTAAAATTATAGATGAATGTCATGCAAAAGCAACTAAAATAATTAAAGAAAATATGGATTTATTAAAACTAATTGCAGAAAGTTTATTAGAACAAGAAACTTTAACAAAAGAGGAAATAGATTATTTAGTTGCTAATGGTCATTTACCAAAAGATGATCAAGAAGTTGTAGAAACAAAAGAAGATAAAATAACTAAAACTAAAAAGAAAAAGGACAAAACTGAAAAGTAATGTTCTTTTTTTGTTTTAAGAACAGTTTTTTTACACAAGTTTGTTTATATATGATAAAATAAAAAGTGATAGAAAAAGAGTGGTAATATGACAAAAGTTATTTCATTAGTTAATCAAAAGGGTGGTGTTGGTAAAACTACTACTAGTATTAATTTAGCTGCTTCATTAGGAAAATTGGGCAAAAAAACATTAATTATTGATTTAGATCCGCAAGGTAATACGACTACTGGGTTAGGTGTAAATAAGGGCGAAATTAAGGCTAGTATTTATGATGTTCTTAATGGTGATAGTCCAATTAGAAAGGCAATTAAGAAAACAAGTTTTGACTTGCTTTCTATTATTCCAGCTACTATAAATTTAGCCGGTATTGACTATGAATTATTAGAAAAAGGACATAATGATTCTGAATTTAAAAAGAATGAACAACTTAGAAATGCACTTAGTGAAGTTAAAGATAATTATGATTATATAATAATTGATTGTCCACCTTCTTTAGGTGTTTTGACAACTAATGCTTTAGTTGCAAGTGATTCTGTTATTATTCCCGTTCAATGTGAATTTTTTGCGCTTGAAGGAATTAGTCAGTTATTAAATACAATTATTATGACACAAACAAGGTTAAATCCAAATTTGAAAATTGAGGGTGTTCTTTTAACACTTTTAGATTCAAGAACTAATTTAGGATATGAGGTAGTTGAAGAGGTTAGAAAATATTTTAAAGATAAAACTTTTAATACTATAATACCTAGATTAATTAGATTAGTTGAGGCACCAAGTCATGGAATGCCTATTAATGAATATGAACCTAATAGTAGGGCAGCACTTGCATATATGAATTTAGCTAAGGAGGTAATTGAAAGAGATGGAGAATAAAAGAAGAGCCTTAGGTAAGGGATTAGAGCAATTATTTGGCAGTGAAAATGTTGATATTGATGCATTTGAACAAAATATAGTTGATAATGCGAATAATAATAACGAGATTAAGCAAATTAATTTATCAGAAATTAGAAGTAATCCATATCAGCCTAGAACATATTTTAATGAAGATGCTTTAAATGAACTTGCTGAGTCAATTAAAATACATGGTGTTGTAGAACCGATTATTGTTAAAAAAAGTATTAAAGGTTATGAATTAGTAGCTGGTGAAAGAAGAACAAAAGCAAGTAGAATTGCAGGTTTGGAAACTATTCCAGCTGTTGTCAAGGATTTCACTGATCAAGAAATGATGGATATTGCTATTTTAGAAAATATTCAAAGAGAAGATTTATCTCCTTTGGAACTTGCTGAGGGGTTTAAGAAATATATTGAAACTACTGGAATGAGTCAAGATGAAGTTGCTAAAAAATTTGGTAAGAGTCGTTCTTATATTACTAATGCATTAGGACTTTTAAATTTACCTACTCCGGTTAAAGAAAAAATCAATAATAAAGAGATAAGTGCTTCACATGCAAGAGTTTTATCTAAGTTTGATGATGAAAACGTAATTAATGAACTTGCTGATAAGGTTGCTAAGGAAAAAATTTCGGTTAGAGAATTAGAACTTATTAGTAGTACTGATGAATCTATTCCAAAGAGAAAACCTATTACGAGACAAAGTATTAAAATAAATAAATATGGTGTTTATGAAAATGCTTTAAAGGAAAAGCTAGGATTAAGAGTTAGTGTACTAGATAGTAAGATTGTAATTCCATTTAACACAGAAGAAGATTTAAATAGAATATTTGAATTATTAAATATAGATTTGGATGAAAATTAATGAAATATAAAGTTAATGATTTAGTTATTATGAAGAAAGACCATGCTTGTGGAACAAATTTGTGGAAGATAACAAGAACGGGTGTGGATATAAAAATTAAATGTGTTAATTGTAATCATGAGATAATGATGGATAGACTGGAGTTTGAAAAAAAATTAAGGAGAATTATTAATGAAGAGGATAAAAAAGATTAAAGGTAAATTAGCGTTACATCCAATAATTTCATTTTGTATTTTAATGTTTATAATAGTTGTTTTAAGTGGTGTGCTTAATTTATTTAATGTAACTACTACTTATAATAGAATTACTAATAATGGAACTTATGTTAGAGAATTAGTATCAAGTGAAAATTTATTTAGTTTACATGGATTAAAAGTTATATTTAGTAACGCAGTGTCAAATTTTGCGTCATTTACTCCGCTATCTATGCTTATTATTACTTTGATGGGTATTGGAGTAATGGATAAAACGGGATTTTTAGATTCACTCTTTTATATATTAACGAGAAATACAAATAAAAAAATTGTTACTTTTGTGTTATCGCTTGTTTGCATACTTTCTTCAATTGCTGGAGATTTGGGATATATTATTATGATTCCTTTAGCAGCATTATTATTTAAGTATGGTAAGAGGCATCCTAAAGCAGGAATTATTTGTGCTTTTGCTTCAATTGCGTGTGGAAGTGGCATTAATATTTTTATGAGTAGTATCGATACTGCAGTAATTGCTTATACTAATCAGGCAGCTTCATTATTAACTAAAGATTATAGTATGGGAGTATTTTCTCTTATATTTGTAATGATTATTGCGTCAATTTTACTAGCTTTAATCATTTCTAGTGTTACTGAGAAGATCATTGTTCCAAGGCTGGGACATTATGAACTTATGGACGAGACAGAAGATTATTTAACCAAAAAAGAAAAAAGAGGATTATTAATTTCATTATTTTTTGGAGTTATTTATATAATAATTATTATTTATAATATTATTCCTTATGCTCCACTTGGCGGTAATTTCTTAGATTATAGTCAAAAGTATTATATTGATAAATTATTTGGTTACAATAGTTTCTTTAGTCAGGGATACGTATTTGTAATTGTAATATTATTCTTTATTTTAGGTTTTGTTTATGGATTTGCAACTAAAAAAATAAAAACTGCTAAAGAAGTATTTGACTCTTTAAGTTATAGTTTAGATAAAATAGGAAATGTTTTAGTATTTATTTTCTTTGCTTCTAGTTTAATATTTATTTTTAAATCAAGTAATATTGGTAATTTAGTTGTAAGTTATTTTGCAAACCTTATAAATAGTGGTAATTTAAGTGGTATTGTACTTGTTGCTATAACATTTATATTTAGTGCTTTATCAACATTATTTTTACCTAGCACCTTAAGCAAATGGGCTATTCTTAGTCCAACGGTGGTTCCAGCATTTATGAATGAGGGCCTTAGTCCTGAGCTTGCAACATTGGTATTTAGAGCTGGAGAATGTGTTACGTATGGTTTAACTCCGATAATGGCTTATTTCATTATTTATTTAGCATTTATGGAACTATATAGCGTAAATGAGGAAGAGGGTTTATTTGGAAATATTAAATATTTGTTACCTTATTCTCTTTGTACACTTATTATGTGGTTAGTTATTATTTTACTTTTATATATAACAGGTATTCCATTTGGAATTGGCGGTTATGTTGGATTATAGAACTTTAATAGTTCTTTTTCTTTACAACTAATTTACGGTAAAAATAAAATTATTGTTTATTGTTTTTGGGTATTTTATTATAATAGATATTGTAAAGGTAATATAATAAGGTATTGTGGAGGTGATGTTTTGACGACTAACGTAAAAGTTACTACTGATGATTTATTCAGTGGCAGTGAATATGTAAATACGGCTTTTTCTGAGAATGAAGGATATTATAAAAGTGTTGCTTCATTATCTGATGGTGAATGTTATGTAGTGTTAAAATGTTTAGCATCTTCTTTAAATACTGTTTCTACAAATATTCATAATGGTAATAATATATTACCTGGAGTGTTAGAAAATAATTTGGTTAGAAGTTTAATTAAACAATATGTTCAAAGAATACAATCTGGTGGTGACTCTTATTCAACAAATGACTTAATTAAAAATAATTTTTATAATGATGTTGTAAAAACTTATGGAATACAGGCTAATGTAAAAATTACACCAAATCTGTTACATTATGCTGGAAGTCATGGCTATCCTTTAATTGGAGAAAATGTCAGTGACTATAATTTACAGTTTGCAGTTGGAGAGAATCCTTCAATTGGTCAAGAGTATAATTTTTATAAATGGGGAACAGTTATGGTTGATGAAAAAACAAGCTCTTATTCACAAACTCAATTTGCTTCAACAGGGTCTTATCAAAGAAAATATTCATATTATCCTGATAGTCAATCATATCATTTTAGAACTAATGAGTGGTATGCATGTGATGATGGCTTTTATAGAGATGCTGATGGTTACATAGTTTGTGCTGATAAATATAATATGGGATATAATGAAGATGGTACTCGTAGATGGGTTGGACAAATAACTAGTGGAGATGCAATTATTGTAGATACACCATTTGGTCCTGCAAAAGTTTACGATTGGTGTGAAGAAGGAAATATAGATATTTATGTTCATAGATAGAATGGAGAAATAGAAAATGGTAGGAAAGTATGAAAATATATTTGAAAATATTGATACAGGTGGCATAAGTAGTGCCATAAATAATTTTATAAAATCTTTAAATGATGTTAATTATGAGTCATCTGGATGTTTTATGATGGCCACTAATGCAAAATATGACAGCACTTTTAATGAAGGAGTAGATTATTTAAAAAATACTGATATTCAAGGAATGATTGATATATGTGAAAAATGTATGAGTTCTGTAGTTCAAAAAATAATTGAATTCAATGAATATTATAAGGGAACATATCTTGACATATATCAAAAGTATGTTGATGCATATAACACTTTGCAAGATACTCCTGAAAAGATAAAAAAAACAACACATGGTACTGATGAAGCTGGAAATCCGTATGAAAAAACTGAATATGTCGATAATCCTGATTATGCAAAAGCTAAAGATGCGCTTGATAGTGCTGAAAAAGCTTTGAAAACTGCCAATGAATATTTAGAAAAACAGGAAAATATGATACAAAGCGTAACTTTTAGTTAGGAAATTGTATGGCAAATGTTAGTATTGAAACTGATATGTTACAATTGGGATCGAAACATATTTTAGATTATAGCGATGATTTGCAAAATTCTTGTAATAATATAAATAGTCTTACGTTTGATGAATGTAAATCATTAATATCGTTTAAAGATGCATTAAATAATAAATTTACTAGTTTTTCTGAACATTCATTGTTAGAATCAAGTAAGCTTAAAGAATGTTTAGATAATTTAAATAATATAGAAGATTTAATTGGAAATAATTTTGGAAGTGAATCTTTAGAGTTAGGTGAATTTGAATTCTCTACTACTGATTTATTAAATAATGAAATGTCAGGTATTATTTTAAACAATCTTGCTTACTCAAGCCTCGATGCGAATATGATAAATTTATCTTTATTATCTTTAGGTGATGCAAGTGAATTATTTAATACTCTTCCTAACACTCTTTTAACTGTTGCTTTAAATATTGAAGGTGGTAAGAATTTTTATAGTGATGTCAATAATGATTATAATGTTAAGACAGTAGTAAATAATTACATTCAAAAAATAACTTATAAAGATAATACTGGTAATATAAATTATGATACAAGTGATCTTACTAGGAATGATTATTATAATTCATTGTTAAAAGAGTATGGTGAATTAAATAATATAGAGATAACACCTAATATGCTTAAATATGCTGGTAGAGACGGATATCCTTTGTTAAGAGAAAGTATTCAAGATTATGATTTAAAGTTCAAGTATGTTGCTGGAACCGAAACTCCAACAGAAAAAGGTGAACAATATAATTTTTATAATGGTGGAATCGTAATAGGAAAAGATAAGAAAAATACTTATTCGGATGATGTTTGTAATTTTTTTGAATCAGAATATGGTTCGAGAGATAGACGATATTCATTTTATCCAAACACGCCAGAAACGAGGCATATGAATGTTGACCAGTGGTATTTATGTGATGATAAAATGTATAGAGATAAAGATGGTTACATAGTTTGTGCTGATCAATTTAATATGGGATACAACGAAGATGGTAGTAAAAGATGGGTTGGTCAAATAACAAGTGATAATGCAATAGTTGTCGACACTCCTTTTGGACTAGGGAAAGTTTATGATTCTTGCGCTGAAGGGAATATTGATATATATATGAAATACTAGGTGATGTTTTATGAACAATATAAAATTAGATTATGATGGCTTAAATAATGATATTTTATTACTTACGAAAAATGTAAAGATTATTTGTGATTCATTAGATAAGATAAATTTACTTGATAAAATTATACCACCTACATGGAGAAGTTATGCAGCTTTCAAAGCATCTTCTATTGTTAAAGATCAAGTTTTAATACCAATTGAAGATATTAAATCAAAATTGGTATTATGCATAAGTTCGCTAGTAAATGTTTCTAATAGTTTTGATAATTTAGAAAGTATAATAGGAAGTGAATTAAATAATTGGTATAATGAAAATTTAAAAATAATTAATAATAATGTCATAAACGATAATAAGTTGTAATATTTACACTTAATTTACAATAATTTTTATAAAAAGTTTATTTATTTTAAGTAATAGTGTAAAATAATAATTGATATACAATATATGTGGATGTGAGGTATCATGAATAAATATTTAATTACCGTTATTGTTCCTGTGGTTGATTATACATTTGATGTAGAAATTCCAAACAATAGAAAAGTAGGAACAATTAAAAAAATATTATTGTCTGAGTTAAATAGCAAATTTAATGGTGTATATAATAAGGATTTTAATGATATTAGGATAATTGATAGAGAAAGTGGTATTGAATACAATAATGATATGTATATTAAAGACTCAAAAATAGTAAATGGATCAAAATTAATTTTGATTTAATAAAGAAAGGATGGAAAATATGAGTGCATTAAATATTGATACTGAAGAAGTAAAAAATATTGCTTCTAGAATTGCACAACAAAAAGAAAATTTAGAAGCTGAAATCAAAGGTATTCAAGAAAATAAAGAAAGGTTAAATACTAGTTGGTCTGGTGAGGCTGCTACCGCTGCACAATCTGCATTAGATGAGATTATAAGTTTATATAATGATTTATTAGCAACTGTAACTAGTACACATGAATCACTTGCTAGTGCTGCAAATGCATTTAGTGATACAGATTCTTCAAATGCTAGTATGTTTAACTAATTAGAAAGAAGGTTTATATAATGGGAAAGATTTATATTAATTATGAAGATTCAACTGAAGCAATTAATAATATTAGAGGAAAAATAAATGAAATCCAATCAACATTAGAAAGTATTTCAGCATTATATTCTGAAATAAATAGTGGAGATGTATATAGTGGTTTTTCAGCATCTCAATATGAAAATACTTTTAATACATTAAAAAGAACAGCTTTTGTTAAAGTTCCTGAATTAACAGATAGAGTTAATAAACTTATGGCAGAAGCAAGAAATCAATATGTTGAAAGTGAAAATAAAGCTGCTGCTGCTGCAAATGGAAATTAAAGCATGAAATATGCTTTGATCAAAGAGCTATTTTAAAAATAGCTTTTTGGTGAAAACAATATTTATTTTTAGGAGGAATATAATATGGCATCTATTAATTATAATGTTGATGACTTAAAAACTAATTCAAAAAATTTATTAAACGAATATGGAATTATGAATGATGCTGTTTCGGCACTTAATGATTTAACAAGTAGTTTTACTGAACATTGGGCTGGTGATGCACAGACGGCTTATTTAGGCTTTTTTACAGAAAGTATACAATCATTAAGTAGTTATTTAGCAGAATTACAAGTTATTGCTAATAATTTGAATACAGCAGCAGATTATTATGAAAAACATGAAGAACATTATAGTGCTTCGTTGTGGTAGGAGGATAAAAATATGGCTAGTATAAAAGTAGATTATGAAGGAATTGAAAGTGATATTTCAACTTTAACAACGAATGTTAAAGCTATATGTGATTCTTTAGATAAAATCAATGATATTGAAAAAATAGTACCTAGTTCTTGGCAAAGCCCTGCATCTGAACAATATTCAATAGTTGTTCAAAATGATATTTTAAATCCTATTTCAACATTCCAATCAACTCTTGCAGGTTTAATACAAGTCCTTGTTGAAATCTCTGGTAGTTTTGATAATTTAGAATCTATTATTGGAAAGGATTTAACAGATTGGTTTAAAAATTTACAGGAGAATGGAAAAGTTCTTGACTTAATTAGTTTTGCAGAATTTATTTCTGAGTCTGGTTTAAATTATGATGTAAATTATTTAATTCAAAGTTATAATGATGCCTTTTATGCTTCTACTCAATATGGATTTAGTAGTGATACTTTAGCTAAAGGTGGATGTGGATTTTTTTCAATGTTAATGGCTTATCAACTTAGAACTGGTCATAATTTAACTCAAGAAGAAATTGCCAAGTTAGCAGCTGGTTGTGACACACAGGGTGCTGGACTTACACATGTTGATAGGGCTTATAATACTGGTGAGTTGTTAGGCTTAGATGTTAGTGTGGAACAAATGAATGTTGATGAAGCATGTGAGGCAGTAAACAATGGTAAATCAATTATTTTTTTGAGACAAGGTGATTCTGGTCATTTTAGAATGATAACTGAGGTTCAACACACCGAAAATGGTGAACAGTATATTGTTTATGATTCATCAAAAGGTGACTATCAAACATGGACACGTGAAAAATTAAATCAAGAATTTGCTAATGGAACTGTATTAGAAGTTGGCGATTATTCTTCTTCTAAAGATAAATTACAAGATAGTAGTTGGACGCCTGATGGATATTCTGAAGGTAGTGGTAGTTCTTCAGATTTACCATATGGAAATGGTGGTCAAAATCCATATGATAATACTACCGATGGTTCTTATCCAAATAATGGTTTACCATCAACTCCAAGTGAACCATCAGCTCCAAGTGAGCCAACAACTCCAAGTGAGCCATCAACTCCAAGTGAGCCATCAACTCCAAGTGAGCCATCAACTCCAAGTGAGCCATCAACTCCAAGTGAGCCATCAATTCCAAGTGAGCCATCAACTCCAAGTGAGCCATCAATTCCAAGTGAGCCATCAACTCCAAGTGAGCCATCAATTCCAAGTGAGCCATCAACTCCAAGTGAGCCATCAACTCCAAGTGAGCCATCAACTCCAAGTGATGCGGATTTTGTTGATGAATCAGGTAAAACGTCAATTAGATTTGAAGATGATGAAAAAAATAGTGTTGATGATACTTATGATAATTTGGATTTAACATTTACAGACAAATCTGGTAAAACAACAATTCATTTTGAATAATTTATTAAAAGAGATCAAAAATATGAATGATCTCTTTTTTGTGGAAAACAAATTAATTATATTTTTCTTTATTTAAATCAACAATTATTGTATAATCTTATTAGAGTAGGAGGATGTCTAGTGCGTTTAAACATTATAAAAGATAATTATATTAAGACTATCGTATTACCAGATAAAGTAACTGGATCATATTGGATAAATTCATTTGATATTAATGGCAATAAACGAAATTTAATTTTGATTGAAGCTGACAATGGAAGATGGAAATTAATTAGTAATAATAATGTTTATTATGTTCAAAATGGTGTTATGAATCCTTTTGTATATCTTGATATTAATAATTATTATACTGTTAAAAATGATTTTGACAAAAGTAGTTTTGTAATATATTGTTCTAATGTGATTGAACGTTATAATTGTTATGAACTTACAAGTTATATAACGAATGGTATAAGCATTGGACGTGCTAAAAATAATTTTATTAAATTTGAAAATTTAGATGATATAAGTTGCTATTTCAAAAGTATAAATAATAAATTGATTCTTCAAAATAATAATAGTTCTGTGGGAATTTATTTAAATAATTCAAGGGTAAATAGTTTATCTGAGGTTAAAATAGGTGATGTAATATTTATTAATGGATTAAGAATGATTGTTAGTTCAAGTGATGTAGGTGTTAATAATGTTGCAATATATGTAAACAATGTCGATAATGATTTAATATCAGTTGATGGAATGCCGGTTGGTGCAATTGAATCAAAAGCTGGAGAATTTACTCAAGATAATGATGAAGAATTTTACAATATATATGATGAAAATGATTACTTTTATAAAAAACCAAGAATAGTACCTAAACTTGATACATTAAACATAAAAGTTGATGATCCACCTGCTAAACAGGATGGAAAGGAAAGTCCTTTATTATTAACTATTGGTCCAATGATTACTATGTCTATGTCATCTTTAATGATGGGATATAATACTTTAAGTGGAGTTACTAATGGAACTACAACAATGGAAAAAGCAACACCATCTTTAATTGTTTGTGGAGCGATGTTTGCAAGTATATTTATATGGCCATTACTTACTAAGTTTTATCAAAAAATTGATAATAAAATAAAAGAGAAAAAGAGACAAAAAAAATATAGTAAATATATAGATAGTAAAATAGAAGAAATAAGTAAAGCTAAAAATGAACAATCTTCTATGCTTAAAATGCATTATTTTTCAAGTGAACAATCTGCTGATGTTATAATAAACAAAAGTAACTTAATGTGGCAGAGAAGAATTAGTGATGAAGATTATTTATCTATAACTTTAGGAATTGGTAGTTGTCCAATGAAGATTAATATTAATTATCCAGAAGAACATTTTACAATGGAGGAAGATAATCTTAGAAGTTTAGTATTAAGACTTGGACAAGAACCTAAAAATTTAGAAGATGTTCCCGTTCCTTATTCATTAAAAGAACATTATATAAGTGGTGTTTTTGGAATGAATTATTTACATGATTATGTTAAAAGAATGCTAATACAATTACTAGCGTTTCATAGTTATGATGATTTAAAAATAGTTATTTTAACTGATGAAGAACATGAAAGCGAATGGTCTTTTGTTAAAAGTGCGCCTCATCTATTTAGTGATGACAGAAGTATAAGATTTTTTGCATCATCAGCAGAAGAATATAAAGAAGTATGTTATTATCTTAAACATGTATTTGATAGTAGAAAAGATAATACTAGTGATAAAACTGAATTTAATCAAGTTTATTTAATAATAACGGATAGTTTTAAAAAGATTAGGGATATAGATTTAATTGAAGATATTTTAGGAAATAAACATTATGTTGGATTTAGTATTTTCATAATGGATAAGAAAATGACTAATTTTCCAGACCAATGTACTTCTTTTATAGATTTAAGTTTGATTTCTAACGATAATAAGATTGGTGAAGTAAAAGATAATCTAGATATAAATAGCGTTATAAGATTTAATGTTGAACTTAATACAATTATTGATTATGAGAAATGTGTTAAGGTTTTAGCTAATATTCCAATAGATATCAAAAATGATGTTGAAGGAAAACTTCCTAATAAGATTGGTTTTTTGGAAATGTATGAAGTTGGTAAAGTTGAACAATTAAATTCAAATGTTAGATGGGAAAGTAATGATCCAGTTATGAGTTTATCTGCTCCGGTTGGAATAGGAAAAAATGGCGAATTTATCACGATCGACCTTCATGAAAAATATCATGGGCCACATGGGTTAATTGCTGGTATGACTGGCTCTGGTAAATCTGAATTTATTATTACTTATATCTTATCAATGGCCTTAAATTATAGTCCTTATGAAGTACAATTTATTTTAATTGACTATAAGGGTGGTGGACTTGCTGGTGCGTTTGAAAATAAGACTACAGGTGTAAAATTGCCACACTTGATTGGTACAATTACTAACTTAGACGCAAATGAGATTAAGAGAAGTTTAGCATCTATTGAGTCTGAATTAAAGAGAAGACAGGCTTTATTCAATAAGGCAAGAGAAATAAGTGGCGAAAGTACAGTTGATATATATAAGTATCAAAAAATGTATAGACAAGGTGTTTTAAATGAACCTGTTTCTCACTTGTTTATAATTTGTGATGAGTTTGCAGAACTTAAAAATCAACAACCTGAATTTATGGATCAACTTATTTCAACAGCTCGTATTGGACGTTCACTTGGTGTTCACTTAATTTTAGCAACTCAAAAACCAAGTGGTGTAGTAGATCCACAAATTTGGAGTAATACAAGATTTAGAGTTTGTTTAAGAGTTCAAGATAAATCGGATAGTAATGAGGTTATTAAAAAGCCTGATGCTGCCTTTTTGAAGCAAACTGGTAGATTTTATTTCCAAGTTGGTTATGATGAAGTCTTTACATTAGGACAGGCTGCTTATGCTGGTGGATCTTATGTTCCATCAGATACAATAAAGAAAGAAATTGATACTTCAGTAGATTTTTTAAACAATATTGGATATATTATCAAAAAGGTTGAAACTAAAAAGATTGTAAAGAATTTAGCTAAATCGCAAGGTGAGGAGTTATCAAATATAGTTAAATATTTATCTGATTTAGCAGTTAGTCAAAATATAGTTTGTAAACCATTATGGCTTGCTAAGATCCCACCAATTATTTTAGTTGATTACTTAAAGGAAAAATATAAATTTATAAAAGAAGATTATGTATTTAATCCGATCATTGGTGAGTATGATGTACCATCAATGCAGGAACAAAGATTACTTACTTTACCTCTTACTAAAAATGGTAATGCGCTTGTATATGGTTCTGCTGGTAGTGGTAAAGAAAACTTTATTTCAACACTAATATATTCAGCTATGGATTCGTATAAATCAAATGAAGTTAATTTCTATGTTATTGATTTAGGTTCTGGATCTTTAAATATGTTTAAAAATTCAAATATAGTTGGAGATATATTACAAGGAACAGATACTGATAAAGTTGAAAATTTATTTAAAATGATTAATGGAACCATTTCTGAAAGAAAAAGATTGTTTTCACAATATGGTGGTTCTTATAAAGAATTTATTAAAAATAGTAATGTTAAAGTTCCAAATATAGTTGTTATAATTAATAACTTTGAGAATTATGCAGAAACATTTAGTAAGTATGATGATATATTAAATACAATTACACGTGATTGTTATAAATATGGAATTTATTTCTTAATAACAGTTAATACACCAAATGGTGTTAAATATAAGTTAAAACAAAATTTTGCTCTTATTTATGCGCTTAATCAAAATAATGATGATGACTTTAGCTATATTATTAATGGAGTTAGAAAGAATTACCCAGCTAAGAATTTTGGTAGAGGTTTAATTAAGATTGATAATGTATATGAATTTCAAACAGCAGTTGCAACAGATGGAAATATGAGTGATTTCATTAAAGAAAAAATTATTTCGTTTAATACGGAAAATGTTTATAAAGCTAAAGCTGTTCCTGTTTTACCAGATGAGGTTACTTCAGCTAATATTTTAAAAGATGTTAGACGTAATGATGAACTAGTAGTGGGAATTAGTAAAGATAGTTTGGCCAATATCAAATATGATTTAGGTAGAAATTTAATTAATGTTATTAGTGGACTTGATTTATCAACTTATGATAGTTTTATAAATTCTTTTGTTAATCAAATAGTTTACAAACAATATAGAAATTTAGTATTATTAAATGCTGATGAATATAACCTAAATAGTGATGTTAAAAAGTATTATCAATATGTGGATAGAGATTTTGATGCTTTTATAGAAAAATTTAATGAATATTTAAAAACATTAGTTGAAAATTATAAGAATTCTAATTTTGATAAGAGTTCTTTAGGAAGTATAAAACCAATTTATTTTATGATCACTGGTGTAGATGCTTTCTTAGGCAAACTTAGTATTACTAATAGGAAATTATTAGACGAAATATTTAAAAATGCAAATATTTTGGGAATTGTTAATTTCATTTTATTAGATTCAGTAGATAAGATTAAAAAGATTGAAATGGAATCTTGGTATAGAGGTTATGCTAATAAGAATTTTGGTATTTGGCTTGGAACTGGTATTACTGATCAATTCTCAATTAATGTTGTTCAAAGAACACCTTATATGAGAGGAGAAGTTCCTAATAGTTTCTGTTTTGTTGTTAATCGTGGAAAAGCAGAATATGTTAAATATGTCGAAAAATTTGATATTAATAGTAAGTAGGTGTTTTAATGTATATAATTATTAAAAATGAAAATAGTAGAATTATTAATAACTTAACAGTTAATGTATCAAAAACATTAGTTGGAGATTTTACTAGGGAAGATTTAGATAGGGAATTATTTTTAGTTAATTATGATAAGGCAATAGTTGATATTACATCTATAACAAATTATTATGATGATAATTATTTATATAGCTTTTTAGAGTTTTTTAGGAGTCCTAGTGATGTAATTTTACTTCTCAATGATGGATTTGTTGCTAATAGTAAACATTTCTTAAGTAAATTAATTAGTAAAGGTTATTATAATTTTGCTACTACTGATAGTGCAGTTAATAGACTTTTAGAAAGAAATAATACGATTGATGATGTTAAAGAATATATGGAAGGTTATGACTTTCTTAAAACTGATAGTATTGTTTCAGGAATTGATAAAAATAAAAGGTTTGAAACTGATAAGTTAATTATTGGTATTGAAAATGGTTTTCCACACTCTGGGGCAACAACTTTAATGTATATGCTTGTTAAAGAAATGAGTAGAAGTAAAAAAGTTAAAGGTATTGAAATGATAAGTAATGATTCGTTATTTTTTAAGGATGATAGAATTATTTCTTGTGAATCTAGAGTTCAATTGGAAACTATTATTAAAACTTTAAAAGATATTGATATATATGTGGTTGATTTAAATGGGTCTGATGCTAAGGAAATATGTAATAAGGTTATATATTTAATTGAACCAGGAATTACTAAGATTAATAAAGTTGTAAAAGGAGATCGAGCGACTTATGAGAGACTTATGAACGCTAATGTAGTATTAAATAGAAGTAACATTAAAGATGATGAAATGAGTAATTTAGAATATGAGACTAAATTTAAAATTGTAGGTAATATCCCTAATTTAAATGAACGATTGGATTCTAATGAGGCTTTAGATAAGTTGGTTAATTATTTAATTGGTAGTGAATTAGATCATGAGGATATTGTTAATGATGATGGAACTATTAATAAAAAAGTAGGCTTGATTGGATTCTTTAAGAATATATTTAAGAAATGATAAAAAATTGCAATCCTTTATGAGTTGCAGTTTTTTTGTTTTAAAAATCATATAAATAATTGTTTTATAGGCCATTTTATTTAATTATGCATAAATTAATATAGGGTGTGATGATAAATGGCTAAAAAGGTGGAAATTGATGCTGGTCATGGTGGTAGCGATTCAGGGGCTATTGGGAATGGGATTATTGAAAAAAATTTAACTTTAAATATTAGTAAATATATGTATGATAGGTTAAAAGAACTTGGTGTTCCAGTTAAACTAACGAGAGATAGTGATGTTGATTTACCGGCTTCGGAAAGGCCACAGAAGGTTCTTGATCAATTTGGTAACGGAAGTGATGTAATTGTTGTTTCTAATCATATTAATGCCGGAGGTGCAGAAGGTGCTGAAGTAATTTATGCTTTAAGAAATAAAGATACACTTGCTAAGAAAATATTAGATGAATTAGAAAAACAAGGACAACTAATTAGAAAATATTATCAAAGAAGATTACCTAGTGATTATAATAAAGATTATTATTATATGTTGAGGAATACGCCTAATACGGAGGCTTTAATTGTTGAATATGGGTTTTTAGATAATGCAAGTGATGCTAATAAACTTAAAAATAATTATAAAAAATATGCTGAGGCGGTTGTTAAAGCAGTAACTGAATATGCTGGTTATAAATATGTTCCTCTTGCAGGTAGCGATTATTATATTGTAAAAAAAGGAGATACTTTATGGAGTATTGCAAGGGCTTATGGTCTAACTGTAGACAAGTTAAAATCATTAAATAATTTAACTAATAATAATTTAACAATAGGTGATTCATTAATTGTTAAGGATAGTAGTGGAAATAATGATAATAGTTCTAGTGCTGATAATAATAAATATTATATAGTTAAAAAGGGTGATAGTTTGTATTCAATTGCTAAAAGTAATAATATGACGGTGGATGAACTTAAGTCTTTAAATAATTTAACTAGTAATATTTTATCTATTGGGCAGAGGTTGATAATTAGCAGTGGTTCTAATGTTCCAAATAATGTTTATGTAGTTAGAAAGGGAGATACTTTATGGAGTATAGCTAATAATTTTAATGTTAGTGTAAACGATTTGAAGAGTGCGAATAATAAGAGTAATAATAGTTTAAGTATTGGTGAACAGTTAATTATTCCAGGTAAAAGTACTGGCGAAAATGTTAGTACAACTATTTATACAGTTAAGAGTGGAGATAATCTTTACAGTATTGCTAAACGTTATAATGTAACTGTTAATGAGATAAAATCATTAAATAATTTATCTAGTAATATACTTAGTATAGGACAAAAATTAAGTATTCCAATATAAAATAAAAAGATTATATTTCTAATAAATTAATATTAGGATATAATCTTTTTTCTATTCTTCTGTTTCAGCAATATTTTTACATACTGTAACTTTTAAGGTATTAATGTTATTTGTAAGAGTTCCACTTCGAATATCTTGACTTGTTATTTTGTTATTTTCGCAACTGTTTGATGTATATTCTTCTTCTGTTATGGTAATATTTCTAGAACTTGCCCATCCTTTAACGTATTCTATAGATGAGCCAATAAAGTTTGGTAAGGTTTCATTTCTTGTTCCTGATGCCACATTTTTACCTATAACAGGGATTGTAAACTCTTTATTTGCTGAAAATGAGAATGTTTTAATTAATTCAGTATCTTGTAATTCAAGATTTTCTTTCATTGCTTTTACGATTTCTTTTAAACTATCTTCATAATATTGGAAAGTATACATATCATAACCATTTTGATAAATTGTTAAATCGTAACCACTTAGGTATGTTTTTTGAATATTTATAAAGTTATTATCATCAAAATTATTATTAAGTAAGATATTTTTACCTACATTATAGAAATTTAATATTTCTTTAGTTGACATGTTTGTATCAATATTATTTGATACAGCGTTCAATAATTTATAAAAAGTATCAATTGATCTAATTGTTTTAGTTTTATTAGCGATAGCTGTCACAACTGCTTGTTGATGTTCAATTCTTTTAAAATCAGATGATGCAAATTGATGTCTGTTTCTTGAGTAAGCAAGGGCTTGTTCTCCATTAAGTGTTTGATTAGGTCCTGGCGTTATATATACTAAATTTTCACCAAAGCTACGATTTGAATCTTGCTCGCAAATTTTATCTCCACAATTTATATAACCATTTTTTCTAAAATCTGGTTTATCTATGTCCAATGTAATACCACCAAGAGCATCTACTAAAGAAACTACACCTTTAAAGTTAATTTTTACATAATAATCAATATTAATATTAATTAAATTTTGAATTGTATCAATCATACATTTAGTTCCGTATCCAGCTGCTGAATTTATTTTATTACTTTTGTTGTTATTACAAGCAATTGGTACATATGTGTCTCTTGGAATAGAGAAAATAGTTGCTGATAATGTTTTAGGATTGAATGTTAATAACATTATGGAATCACCATTAAATGCAGCATTATTTGATAAACCATCATATTCAGAATCAACACCTAGTAGTAAAACTGTAAATGGTTCAGTAACAGATTTATTTGTTGATGCAACTGTATCTTGATTTTTCATTTGTTTGCTATAACTATCTATTATAAATGTCTCGTTAGCAATGTTTGCAAATTTATCAATATTATTATATTTTAAAACATAGTTTCCATCGATAAATATTGCATCTACTTCTTTAATATATAAAGCATCAAGTAATTTTTCATAAGTATCATATTCCTTTATTTTAACTTTCATACCTTTATTTGCAATATATTCTTGAGGTAAAATATAACCTTCAATATCTTCTTCATTATTAATTAAACCAATAGTTTTTATTTCAATATCTTTATTTAAACTAATTAAATTAGATGTATAAATTATTTTATCTTTACTTATATTATCTACTATTTTATAAGTTTTATTTATATAATAATAACCAAATGAATTAACACCAGTAAAGATTGTTGTAAGTATTAATAAAATGGTTAAGAATACATGCTTTTTTAAGATTAATAAAACTAGTCCAATAAATAGAAATAAAATTAAGTTTAAATATAAAAATATTATTAAGATAGTTCTGAATAATGTTTCAATGTTTCCTAATAAAATTAAACTATATGAAAATAAAATTATCGATACTAAGTATAAAATAAATAGCATATAGAAAGATATACGATATATCTTATTTGTTTTTTTTAATTTTTTAAATAAATTTTTAATATTTCTTTTTTTACTCATGGCTTTCACCTAGTATAAATATTAACATAAATTTTTTTAAAATAAAAGTGATATATGCCAATTCGTTAAGTCATTATATAACATAAAATAATATGGGTGATGGAATGTGGATAGTACAATAATTATTATTGTTGGATTAATTGTATCATTAATATCAATAGTAACACCTATAATTAAACTTAATAATAATTTAACTAGATTAAATGTAACGATAGTGGGACTAACTAATTCAATGGAAGAAGTTCTTATTACAACTAAAAATCATGAAAAAAGAATTATGTATTTGGAGCATAACTGGAAGAGTGGTGATGCAAATGGAGATAACAATTCCTAGTATTATTTCGCTTATGACTTTAATCATTGGTTATATTAGTAAATATTTTGGACTAGATAGTAAATATATTCCATTTCAAAATATTGTTATTGGAGTTTTATCAGGGATATTAGTATATTTTTTAAAGTTAGATACAAATATATGGAGTGCTCTAGTTATATGTTTAATTTCAGCATTATCAGCAGGTGGTTTATATGATTCTATTAAAAAAAATAATGATAAAGAAATAAGTTAAATTATTTAAATTTAAAATTATTTATTTGGGAGAACTTTAAATTTTTAGAGTTCTTTTTCTAATTTACTAAAGATAAGTTACATGATATACTAAAGGGGATGAAGAAGGGAACTAATTAATATGAAAAAAGTTATAAAAATCGTTATAGTTCTATTATGTTTTTTAGGAGTTTTTTTAATATATAATTATATTAAACCAGTAGATGATACATATAAGTTATATATTAAATGTAATAATCATAGTGAATCTTATAGTGTTATGATTAATGATGATATTAAGTTTGCAACCGATGATGAAAAGTGTAAATTAAATTTAAAAGTAGAAGATATAAATAGAGATTATATTAAATTAAATTCTAATACATTTTTTTATAAAATTAATGGCAGAGATTTAATAGATAGTTTAACTTTGTCATATGATGTATATGTATCTAGTGATAGTGATTTAACTTTAGCGGGTCATGATAAAGATACTAGATTTGTGTTTTCTTATAAATAATTATTAATGGGTGGGTAGAAATGAAAAAATTTATTTTATTATTTACTTTTTTATTATTACCAAATGTTGTATTTGCGGATAATGAGTTTTTACTTTCTTGTGATAAAAATAAAATTAATGTAAATGATCAAGTTATTTGTAGATTATCATTTAAATCTGATGATGAATATAATTATATTAAGTATGATATAGCAGAACTTGATGGGCTTTCTTTAATTGATGTTAGAAGTAATTATTCTAATTTATGGAATGTGAAAAATAATGAAAGTGTATCACAAAATATAGTAAATGGTTTACAAGAATTTGGTATTTTACTATTTAAAGCTAGTAAGTCAGGAGAATATAATTTAAAAGTTACTAATATTTCTTATGGTATTTATGATTCTGGTGAGTTAAAAGATGTAAAAGAAGTTAACACGAAGGTTAAAGTTATTAGTGATGATAATTTTTTAAAAAGTATAAAAATTAATGATGTAGAAATTGAAGATTTTGATATTAATAAATTTAATTATACTTATGAAACTGATTTAAGTGAGATTAATATTGAGGCTATTTCTAATAATAATTTTGCAAATGTGAGTGGTACTGGAAAGATAACCTTAACTAAACATTTAGAAAGAGTAGTTGTTCCAATAATTGTTACTAGTGAAAGTGGTGCTAGTAGAGCATATATCTTAAATATTGTTAATAAAAAATATGTTGATAATAATATAGATAAAACACTAGAAGATTTAATTATTAAAAATGATGCAGGAAATACGATTATTTTTGATTTTAAGAGTGATGTTTATGACTATAATATCGAAGTTGGTAATAAAGTAAATTATGTAAATATTTCGCCTAAAATTTTGAATAAAGATTGTTTATTTGTTAAAGGATTTAATGGTGGTAAAATTAATATTAAATCAGGTAATAACATAGTACTAATTAAAATAGTTGACAAAGATGGAAATGAAAAAACTTATGTTTTAAATATTATTAAACCAATAGAATCTTTTTCTAACAATAGTTATTTAAAATCTATTGATATAAAGGGTTATAATTTAAAGTTTAGTAAAAAAGTAAGAAATTATAATTTAGAAATTAAAAGAAATGATAAAAGTTTAGATATTAGTCCGGTTCTTGATGATGAAAATGCTTCATATGTAATTAGTGGTAATGAAAATTTAAAAAATGGTAGTGTTATTTATATAACAGTAACTGCTCCTGATACATCTAATACGGTTTATACTATTAATGTAAGTGTTAAAAAGGTTAATATGTTTATGGTTCTTTATTTAATTATTCCAGTTGGATTAATATATTTAGGATATAAAAATAAAAATAGCATTGTTAAGTTATTAAAGAAGAAAAAATTAATTGAAGAATTAACTTTAGATGAATTATTAACTAGATATAATTTAAATTATAAAGATAAGGGATTAACTAAATTTTTTGATAAGTTAAGTGAAGAAGATAAAAGGACAATTTTGATTGAATCTTTAAAAAATAATATATTAGCTAATAAGACTATTTTATATTTAAATTTATATAAGGCAAGCAAGAATAATGTTAAAAAAAATAAGAGTAGTAATTCTAAAAATAAAAGTAAAAAGAAAAATAAAAAGAAATGAATAATTAACTCATTTCTTTTTTTCATCTATCCTAGTATAGTTAGTTATATGTTTTTTATCGTATTTAATTAAATCTTCTGATTTAATGTTAATTTTATTATCAAATTTATTTATATTATTTGCAAATTTATCAATTGTTGATAGTCTTACATCAACTTTTTTATTTTCTATTTGGTTAAGATAAGATAATGTTGTTCCAAGAATTTCAGCAAATTTTTCTTGGGATAATTTATAGACTTTTCGATAATATTTAAGATTTAATGATAAATTATCAATTAATTTCATTAGTAATCACCTGATTTAAATTTAGTATTATTTTATAATTTAGCAAAAATATTGTCTTTACTATTATCACGAAAGAAAATATTGACTTAATAAGTTTTTAATTGTATAGTAAAAATACAAGATAGTGTGAGAGTAGTTAGTTTTATTATGGTTAAATTAATTTATTTTTATGATGTATCTTGATATAAAGTAGAGAGGAGGTAATTTTGTGAAAAATAAAAAGATAATGGCAATTTTATCTATTGTATTATCAGTTATATCATTTTTGATTGTTGGCTTTACTCCTGATACTTCGTTAAAGATAACCCTAGTATTTTTCTTAACTGGTTTTGTTTTATCAATAGTTGGAGTTGTTTTAGGATTTATTGCTAAAAAGGAAGAGAAAATTTTATCATTAGTTGGAATTATAGCTGGCTTTATAATAATTTTTGTTCTTCTTATAAGTTTAATTGGATTATATTCCATGACTATGGTTAATAATTGTGTAAGAACTCAAAATGAGACAACTACATGTGAATTAAATGGTGTAGAAATTAAGGATATACCAACAAGTAGTTTAAGAGATGATCAATATAAAGATAGTGAAGGAGAATAATAAAAATGAATAAAAAGAAAAAACCTAATGTAATACTTTATACAATATTTATGATAATTATTTTTTGGGGTATTACAAATTTAGGAATTTGGGGTTATGGTTCTAATACTTTAATTGATGCAATTACAGAATATCCAAAAGGAACTTTGGTTTTAAACGAAGCAGTTTTAGCATCATTAGTATTAATTATAATGTTACTATTTAAAAATTCTTATGTTTTTACACAAGCACATGAGAAATTTAGTAAAGGCTTATTTTATGGCTTATTTTATATAATTGGCTCAATAATATTTGTGCTAATGTTTGGTGTAATGGCACCATTTAAATTTAATCCTTTTGTTATATTGAACCTAACAATTGGCTGCTTTCTTATAGGAGTTGCTGAAGAATTTTTATGTCGTGGATGGCTTTTAAATGAATTTTTAGAAAGATATGGCGATAGCAAAAAAGGCGTTTGGTTTTCAATTATTATTTCTGGTATTATATTTGGATTAATGCATTTAGGAAATATTTATACAATGGGGCAAGATATTCCTTCAACTATTTCTCAAGCATTATCGGCAGCAGGAACTGGAATATTTTTGGGTTTAATATATTATAAAACAAAAAATATTTGGTCAGTAATTTTCTTACATGGATTTTGGGACTTTTCAATTTTTTTAAGCGATATATCTCCTGTTCAAAGTACAACCGAAATTTTTACTACTTTGTCAGTTGTTTCTTTAGTATTTACAATTTTATCTTTCTTTGCTGAATTATTAAATTTAATACCTTATATAAAAGATATTGATGAAGAGCCAAAAAAGAGTTCTATTATTATTTTTGCAATTGTTGGAATTATATTATCTTTGGTTTTTTCGTTTGTATCTGGATTGTTTATAAGCGAACATGGAGAGGTGTATAAATTTGATAGTATAAATATTGAAAAGTATTCTTTAACTACTGATTGTTATGATGAATATTTTATAAATTATGAAAGATATATAAATTCTGAAGATATAGAAAATAGTACTAATGAGAAGTATTCATTTAAATTAAGTAAAAATGATAAAGATAATTTAGTGTTTACTAATTTAAATACTAATTATAGTGTAGAGATTGAGTGTGAATCGTTATATGATTATATAATAATGGAAGAAAAAGATTATTATGTTCTTGCTTATGTAGATTATACTAATAGTGCTAATCCGTTCTTAAAATATAATTATATTTATAAAAATAGTTTATCAAATGAGAATAGTTTTGTTGATGGTATTAAAAATAATTATAAAAAATATTTATTAAGTGAGCGTTCAGAATTGATGATTTTACATGATAGAGAAAATAATATATCATATGTTGATGCATATGATCCGGATTATGGAGATTATTTATTAGTAAGCGAAGATAAAATGTCTATTTTAAATAGGGATAAATAAAAAATGGTTAGTTGATACTAATCATTTTTGTTAGCAATTTTTTACCAATTTTCTTTAATTTCTGGTCTAGAATCTGGTTTATTAACAACTTTCATGCCGAATCCAGCAGATGTTGTACCACCATCAACTAAGATATCAGTACCAGTTAAGTAACCATTTTGAGGATTAACGACTGTACTTATTAAGTAACCTATTTCTTCTGGTTTAGCACCACGATCAAATCCAGAATAATGTAGGCATAATTGTGTACCTGGTTCATTTGCTTCTTTAACTGTCATTGGAGTGTGAACAAAACCAGGAGATACAGAAACAACACGAATATTTTTTTCTTTAGCATATTTATAGGCAGAATTTTTAACATACCATATAACAAAATTTTTAGATAGACAATATGCCATTTGAGAAGCATTATTTTTACCAACTAAATTACATCTTTTGACAACTTTTTTAATAAATAATTCTTCATTATTAAGTGCAAGATGATAACTTTTTTTAGGAATCATTATATTTGGTACTAGATATGCTGAACATGAAGCAACATCACAAATACATCCTCCGTCCATTACTTTAAAAAATTCTTGATTTATATATTTTGTGCCTAAAGCATTTATTTTAATAATTTTTTCCGATGTGTTTCCGGTTCCTGAAACACCTGCTGAGTTAACTACTGCTACTACATTTCCTTTACTTTTAGCAAATTGAGCTAGTTTTTCAACATTTTCACGATTGGAAGTATCACATACGTAATATTTTGCGTTAATACCATTTTCTTTTATTTCTTTAGTAGCGTTAATTAATTTTTCTTCATTTCTTCCACTTATTATTACTAAACTGTTTTCTTTTGGCATCATTTTAGCTGTTGCTAAACCAATACCAGATGCACCTCCTGTTATTACATAAATATCTTTCATTTTTTATTCCTCCTTTCCATAATCATGATCTAATAAATTAAATATATTTGATTTTAATTCTTCTAAAGTTCCATCATTAATAATTTCATGGTTATATTTATTATAATTATCAAGAGCAGTTTCAGTTCGGTGAACACTTTCAGTTTGGTTTAAACTATTATCAAATTCAGGTCTAACTATGTTTATTTTGATGACATTTGGATATGTACTATTTATTGTGTCTAATTCTTCGGGTAATCTTGCATCGCTTATGGTGATAATATCTGCAAAATAGCTAAGAACCTTAATATCATCAACGATTCTTTTTATAAAATAATAATTATCAATTTTGTCTCTAATAATATCAGTACCTAGTTGTTGTAATAGGGTTCTTGGTTTAGTTTCTTCAGAGCCATCCCATGAACTTATTAATTTAGCATAATATTTAATATAAAAACTAAATTGTAAGTTTATAACTTGTAAATTATTTTTTTCTCCATATTCTTTAATAAAACTAGCTGTTGTATCTTTACCAGCACGGGCTTTACCAGCTAGCATTATTATTTTAGGATTTTTATTTTTTATTTCCATAAATTACCTCTTCTATAATAAATATAATATAATTTTAGGAATTTTTACATTTTTTTGTTAAGTAAAGTGTAAAGTTTTGTAATAATTTTTAATATAAAATAATTACATTTCTTTTTTTAATGCTTTTAAATTTCTATAATTTTTTTAAAATGAGGTCGTGCTGAAGTACTAGTACAGTTACATTTTTTGATTAAAAAATTGCCTCTATTAATTTATTCAACCATATGATATATTAGTCAATATGAAGGAGGAGATTAATTTGTCATATGAATCTGTAAAAGCTAAAGTAGGACCAAATGAAGGAATTAGTAAGGAACATTATATAGCTATGGAAAAAGCGAAAATTGATAGAACAGAATCTTGTTTTGGTGGTATAGGAATTTTAACAAATGAGCAATACCAAAAGGGTATGAGGTTAGTTCGTGAAATGAAAAAGAAAAAAGCTTGGTAGAGGTATTTGAAATAGTATGATATAAAAATTAACTTAATTTAAGATAAAAGATAAAAGTTTTTTTTGTTTTATTTGACTTATGGTAGTCATTTTAATAATAATTTTTCAAGGGATAATCACATAGTTAATCTTAAGGGATTATCTCTTTATTTTTTTACTTACATTTTGATAGTTATAAATTTTGAAATTCTTCAATAAAATTAATTTGTGTGATAAAATATTATTTATCTAGGAGGTATATAATTATGCTTGAAATTAAAAATATTTCTAAAGAATATAAAGTAGATAATTATACTCAAAAAGCACTTGATAATGTAAGTGTTAATTTTAGAGATAATGAATTTGCATCAATATTAGGTCCTTCAGGAAGTGGTAAAACAACACTTTTAAATATTATTGGTGGATTAGATAAATATGATAGTGGAGATTTAATTATTAATGGAGTAAGTACTAAAAATTATAATGATAGAGATTGGGATACTTATAGAAATCATAAAATTGGATTTATATTTCAAAGTTATAATTTAATTGGTCATCAAACTATTTTGAGTAACGTGGAACTTGCTTTAACTTTAGCAGGAATATCTAAAGTAGAAAGAAGAAAAAGAGCAATAGAGGCACTTGATAAAGTGGGATTAAAAGATCATATCAATAAAAGACCTAATCAATTATCTGGTGGGCAAATGCAGAGGGTTGCTATTGCTAGAGCTTTAATAAATAATCCAGATATACTTCTTGCTGATGAGCCTACGGGAGCATTAGATTCGGTTACAAGTGTCCAAATAATGGAGTTATTAAAAGAAGTTGCTAAAGATAAATTAGTTATAATGGTTACACATAATCCGGAACTTGCTAAAAAATATTCAACTAGAATAATCGAACTTAAAGATGGGAAGATAATAAGTGATAATAATTCATGTAAGGAGAAAAGTAAAATTAGTAAAAAGTTAGATAATGTTAAGAAAACATCAATGTCATTTATAACTGCACTTAGTTTATCTTTTAATAATTTAATGATTAAAAAGAAGAGAACTTTACTTGTCTCATTTGCTAGTTCAATTGGAATTATCGGTATAGCGCTTATTTTAGGATTATCGACTGGATTTCAAAATTATATAGATAAACTACAAGAAGATACTTTAGCTAGTTACCCTTTAACAATTACAACTGAACATAGTGATTTAACTAATATGTTACTTACAATGGTTAGTGATGATAGTGATAGCGAAGGGGATAAGGTAATTGAAAAACAATATATAAGTAGTATGTTTGGTAATGTTAAAAGTAATGATTTAAAAACATTTAAAGGTTATATCGATAAAAATTATGATTTAATAAAAAATGATATTTCTACAATAAAGTATAGTTATAATGTTGAACCTTTAATTTATACAAGGGATGTTACAAATAAGATTGCTAAAATAAATCCAAGTGATATGTTTTCTTCTTTTGGTGCAAGTTCTATGTATTCTTTTTCTTCAGTGTTTAATCAAATGATTGATGATATATCTTCACTCGAAAAAGATTATAATGTGTTAGCAGGCAGTTGGCCTAAAAATTATAATGAAATGGTTATTGTTTTATCAAGTAAGAACACTATAAGTGATTTACTTGTTTATTCTTTAGGTTTAAGAGATAGCAGTGAACTTAATAATATGATAAAAGATATTATGGCTGGTAAAGAAGTAATTATTAAAAATGATCCAATGGAATTTACTTATGAAGATTTAATGAATGTTAAGTTAAAGTTAGTTAATCCAAGTGATATGTATAAATATAATTCTAAATATAAAGTTTATGAAGATTTAAGTGAAGATAGTGATTATGTTAAAAAGGTATATGATAATGCGGAAGAGTTAAAAATAGTTGGAGTTGTTGCTCCTAACTCATCTAATTCTTCAATGAGTTTAATGGCAGGTGTTGCATATCCTAGTAGTTTAACTAAACATATTATTGAACTTGCTAGTGAAAGTGAAATTGTTAAAAAGCAGCTTGAAAATGAGAATATAGATGTATTTACTAATAAAGCTTTTGATAGTAAAAAGAGTAATACGAATATTAATTTTGAAGATATGATAAGTATAGATAAAGATATGCTTCAAAGTGCTTTTGGAATTAATTTAGATGAAAATAAACTTCAAAATATGACAAGTGGTTATACTAAAAAAATTGAAGAAAGTATTAGTACTGATAATAGTAGTGCTTTAAATGATTTTAATAAAGTTTTAAATGATATTATGAATGGATTTATTAATGATTATGATAGTAATCCGAGGGAAAGCGTTACTAAAGATGATGTAGTTTATAAAGTTATTAGTTTAAGTAAAGTTAGTGATTATGTTAATGAATATATAAATAATGATAGTGTTACTAATAATTTAAGTGAACTTGAAAAGAATTATTATGTTCCAGCTAGTGTATTTAAAGATACTTATAAAGGTTTGTTACTCGCATTTTTAAATAGTTATATTGGATCTTATTCGGCAAATGATAGTTCATTTAACGATGGAACAGAAGTTAGAGTTTTATTTAATAAAGATTTAATTAATAGTTCTTTAGAGATATTCTTAAAATCTAGTGCTGTTAGTTTAACTGGTAGTAAGATGGCTGATGGTATGTTAGAAGCTAAAATGAAGGTTAATATTTTAACTACGGTTGGAGAACTTAGTAATAATTTAGTTAAGGATGTTGCTTCTTCATTTAATGTTGATCAAGATAAAATTGCTAAAGCATTTAAGTTTAATTTAAGTGAACAAGAATTAAGTAGATTAATGAATGCATTTTCAAGTAATGAGATGGGAAGTGCAAGTACTAATTTAAGTAGTTTAGGATATCAAGATATTGAAAATCCAAGTATGATTTCGTTGTATTTTAATAGTTTTGATAGTAAAGAAAATGTATTAAAGTTTATTGATAATTATAATGAACAAGTTAAAAATAATAATGAAGAAGAAAAGACAATTAACTATACTGATACTACTGGTATATTAATGAAATCTGTTAAAAAGATTGTTGATAGTGTAAGTTATGTTTTAATTGCGTTTGTATCAATAAGTTTAATTGTTTCAAGTATTATGATCGGAATTATTACTTATATTAGTGTACTTGAAAGAACTAAAGAAATTGGTATTTTAAGAGCAATAGGAGCTTCTAAAAAGAATATTTCATCGATATTTAATGCTGAAACTTTTATAATTGGTTTGCTATCAGGAACAATTGGTATTGGAATATCATTATTTTTGTTAGTGTTTATTAATCAGTTAATTCATAAATTAACAGGAAATCCGGATATAACTGCGGTACTTCCATTAATTAGTTCAATTATATTAATTTGTTTAAGTGTAGTTTTAACTTTAATAGGTGGTTTAATTCCATCAAGAATAGCAAGTAAAAAAGATCCTGTTGAAGCACTTAGAACAGAGTAGTGTATAAAGTAAGTAGATTAAATTTTGCTTACTTTTTTGTGTTAATAAATATATAGAAAATGGAAAAATGTGATAAAATGTTAAAATAATGTAGGAATTTTGTGATAATATATTAAAAATTTGTTGGAAAAATGTGTAATATTTAGGTTTATTAAAAAAATTATGTAAAATTTGATAATTTATCGTAAAAAAATAGAAGTTTTATCTTCCTTCAATATAACTTTGTTCAATTATTTTATTTATTTTTTGTTCGCTTACTGGATAAATTGTTGCTATATAACAATTTTTATTTTTTCTAAGCATTAGTTTTATTACAATACATATATTTTCATCAAGTTTTTTATAATATTGTAATGAGTTTCTTTTTTTATTATAGTAGACGAAGTCTGGATCATTTATAATATTTTCAATATTATTTATTGTTTTATTGTAGCTATCTATGCTAGTAAATTCTAAAACATGTTTTGAAATATGTACATATAAATCCAAAGATTGAACTATTTTGATATTTTTATATTCATATAATTGATATTTTTCAATTATTTCATTTGATATTGTTCCAATTACTTTTGTTATTCTTTTCATTATTCTCCCTGATTAAAAATAAGCCCACAACATAATGTTATGGACTTTAAATATATTTAAGTAGTCTCCCAGTTCTACATGTATACTTTCGGTTCTGTGAACTTACTCAAACCAAAATTGGCGTTAGTGCAAGAAGATTTTACACCCTCTAAATATATCTATAAAATATTATGCTTCTAATTATGCAAGATATAACAAATTGAATATATTTATTCACATTTGTAACTATATATTACACATTTTGTTATAATATGTCAATTCTTTTTTTTACGTTGCTTTTCATGTGAAATAATTTCTTAAGAAATTGCTAAGATAATTAATAGAGACAAAACAACAGCTATAAATAGTTAAACAAATTAGTTGATATGAATTTAATTGTATGGACAAGAACCTCAAAAGTGGTCAAAAAAATATATTATAAAAAAATATTAACTCCGTTCAGTTCTGTTCACTTCTATATAAATATATAAGAAATAACTAAAGAAATTGGTTTTTTAAGAGCAATAGGAGCTTCTAAAAAGAATATTTCATCGATATTTAATGCAGAAACTTTTATAATTGGTTTGCTATCAGGTACAATTGGTATTGGAATATCACTCGTTTTATTAGTGTTTATTAATCAGTTGATTCATAAGTTAACGGGAAATCCGGACATAACTGCGGTACTTCCATTAATTAGTTCAATAATATTAATTTGTTTAAGTGTAGTATTGACTTTAATAGGTGGTTTAATTCCATCACGAATTGCAAGTAAAAAAGATCCTGTTGAAGCACTAAGAATAGAATAGTATATAGAGTAAGCAGATTAAATTTTGCTTGCTTTTTTTGATATTAATATAAATTTTATATTTAAATTAAAAATATAATTATATTTTTTACTAATGTATTATGGATGTTTATTATATTCATTTTATACGTATAGTACAAACAGCAATAAATAATGGAATCAATGCAGAAAGATATATAAGCTATGTTTTAGAAAATATAGATAAAACAAATAATTTAGAAAGTCTATTACCATGGAATGAGGAAATAAAAAATAAGTTTGGAATAATAAAATAAACTTCCGGGTAAAAAATAATTACCGGTGGGAAAATCAAAATTCTCCGGATAATTTATTAAATCCGGTAGAAAAAGCATACTTTTTCCGGAAAATATAAAAAAATCCGGATTTTTTACGTGGAAATAATCTAGGAACTGATAAAATTGAATCAAAATTTTGGATAGGGAAAACTTTAATGCTTACCATGCTTACACTCGAACAAAAATTCTATATTGACGGGGGGGGTGTTTAGAGGTATAATTTGACTATGATATAGGAAGGATAAAGAAGAATGAAGGAACAAAAAGTAAGATTAATTGTGGTTTTATCAACAATAATGATGATGATAGTGTTGTTTATTGGAATAACATATTCTTATTTTACTGCTTTAAATAATAAAGGAAGTACATCATTAATATCAGCAACAAGTGGTAAAATGGTAATAAATTATGCCGATGGATCTAGTAAATTATTATCAAGTGAAAATATACAGCCAAGTAATAAGATTTTAATAGATAAAACGTTTACATTAACCGGAACAAATACAACTAGTGGACTAACGATGCCATATAAGATAGGACTAAATTATGTATCTGAGTTTAGTGATGGACAAATACATTATTATATTAAACGAACAAGCACAAATGGAAATGTAACAAGCACGTTAGTAGGAACAGCAAATCAAACTATACCAGGAAATACCACTGAAACAGGATATACTTCTGGAACACTTAAAAAAGGTAATAGATACTTAGAACTAGCAACAGGAGAATTTAAAGCAAACACATCAAATCAAACAATAACATTTAATTTAAAGATTCAATTTCCTGATACAGGAAAAAATCAAGATAGTGAAAAAGGAAAAACACTAACTGGTGAAATCGTTATTAATTATGAAGAATCTGCAACTGATACACTAATGGCTCTTTATGATAAAGAAACTAAAACAAATAATATTTCAGCTAGTGGATTATTTATAGATGATACTAAAGATGTAAACTTAAGATATACCGGAGCAACACCAAATAACTATGTTTATTTTGGAAACGATAATGAATTATGGAGAATTGTTGGTGTATTTAACGTAACTGATTCAGAAGGAAGTACAACAAGAAAACTAAAATTAGTAAGAGATACAGCATTAGGTTCATATTCATGGGATGCAAAGTTAAATGGAAATGAGTACTGGGGAATAAATGATTGGACAAAAGCTGATTTAATGAATGAATTAAACGGAGATTATTTAGATACAACTCTAACGGCAAATAAAACTAATTGGTACAATTCATATTGGGATTCTGGCACCCAAAAACCGGTATTGAGACAAACGGGAACATTTAATTATACAACTGTTATAAAAGAAAAGTATCAAAATATGATAAGCAATAGTGTATGGAATATTGGTGGAAATAGTTATACTGGTTCTGCACCATATTCTATAAACTTATTGACTCAGTATAACCGTGAAAGAGATAAAATAACATATCAAAATAGTCGCCCTACCACTTGGACAGGTAAGGTTGGATTAATATATGCAAGTGATTATGGATATGCATCAACTTACGGAGAATGTCATAATAACTTAAGAGTAGGAGTAACCTATGATAAAGCTACTGAAAAGTGGGATTATTCGAATGGACTATGCAAAACGGATAACTGGCTTGCTAAAAACTCATGGTATTGGACATTGTCGCCTTGCTCTGGTAACTCGGGTAGCGTGTTCTATGTGCATGGGGACGGTGCCGTCAATAGCGGCGGCGCGTGTGATTCCATCAGTGTTTTTCCGGCCGTTTTCTTGAAATCTGATATCTTGTTCATAAGTGGAACAGGTGAAAAAACAACCCCTTACCGTCTTGGATAGGGTGCCGCGAAGCGAGACGTGCCTTTGGCGGGTAGGGACCCGGCAGGCACGAAAATTTTTAAATGAAAGACAAAGAATTTGATTGAACAAAACAGGTAAGTATATTTTTTGATAGAAAATTAGTTTGAACATACATTAATATGTATGCGTAAAATAAAAGGTTTAATGGCAAGATATGAATTTGCCAAGAAAATTTATCCTCATAGATTAATTATTTTTAAAACTAAGAATGGTTATAAATCTGTAGGAAAAGATCAAGTATTACTTGATTATATAATTATTAATAAATTATTATTTAAATTAAAAGATTTAAAAATTAATTTTGTTTTAATTGACAATATGGATATTATTGATGAGGGATGTTTTGATAATGATAATTATTATCGTTATGTTAAGATATCTATGTTAAATAAGATTTTATTTAACATTAAGTCAATGATATAAATAGGGTTAACTTGTAAAGTCGCCTTACTCTGGTAACTCGAATAACGTGTTCAATGTGAATGGGGACGGTGCCGTCAATAACAACAACGCGTATAATTCCAACAGTGTTTTTCCGGCCTTAGAGCTCCTAACTTCTCCAGGATTTATAGGTTTAATTACTTATATTTGAGTGTATTTTAGGAACATAGTTAATCCTTGAGTTTTATACTCTAAAAGTATGATAAAGATGGTAAGTTATACGTAAGTTACCTAGCACTTTATATTATTGGGTGGTATTTAGTTTGTATAAATTAAATACCTATTTTTTTGGAAGGATGTTTTATGAATAAAAGTGTAGATTTATTAAAAAATGGTGGGTTTTATAGTGTTTTTGGGGATTCTTGTTATATTATGTTATATTTATTTGGATATAAAATAATTGATAATAGGGTTGGTTTTCCTAAGTCTGCTTATGATAAGGTTGTTAATAAGCTAGATGAATTATGTATTAATTATAATGATCCCATTGAAGGAGTTAATAAGGACTTTAAAAAGAAAAATAAATATAATGAGTTTGTTGTTAAGGGAAAGAATAAATATAGTATTACTAGTAGAGTTAATGGTATTATTGATAGACTTTCTAGTTTAGGTGAAGATGAACTTGATAGTATTTTATCTTATATTGAGGATAAGCTAGGTAATGAATAATGATAGTAGAGAGTTTTTAATTGTTAAAAGGTTAAAAGATTTTTGTTTAAGTATTGATAGTATTGTTATTAATTTTCCTAAGAAAGAGTTATTAATTAGGGAAAGGTTACTAAATGATTCTTTAGAAATATTAAATGATGTTTTCTATGTTAATTTAGATAAAAATATTGATAGTAGGAATGATTATAAGAAAAGAATTATTAGTAAGTTTAATATGCTTGATTTTTATGTTGAATATTTATTTAAGAAGAATATTATTAATAAAAGGGTTTGTGAGAAAGTTTGTAGGGAACTTAATGAAATGTGTAAGATGATTTATGGTTGGTTAAGAGATGAAGGTAGAGCTAAGTGATTTATTAGATATTTATGAGGATATAATTCGTAGGAATTGTAAAAATAAGAAGAAAATTTTTAATTTTGAGAAGAAAAAGATGATCTTATTATATGATCTATGTAATGGTGTTAATAATGGTACTTATTCTATGGGAAAGTATAATGTTTTTTTGGTTAGACGTCCCAAATATAGAATTGTAATGAGTTTAAATATTTGTGATAAGATTATGAATCATTATATTACTTTGAATTATATTATTCCTACTTTAAATAAGTATTTGGATGATAGGAATGTGGCTACTAGAAAAGGAATGGGAAATGATTATGGTATAAGACTTGTTAAGAAGTATTTAGAAAAAAATAAGAAGTATGATAAGTTTTATATTATGAAGCTGGATATTAAGAAGTATTTTTATAATATTGATCATAAGATTCTTATTTCAATGATTAGGGATAAGTTTGATAAAGATGTTTTTACTTTTATTAATAATATTATTTGTAGTACTGATGAACCTTATATAAATGATTTAATTAATAATATAAGGGATAATGAACTTGTAAAGTGTTATAGAGATGATGTTGTTAATCTTCCTAATTATAATGTTGGAAAAGGTTTACCAATAGGAAATATGACTAGTCAATTTTTTGCAATATTTTATTTGTATAAGTTAGATCATTTTATTGTTCATGATTTGCATTTAAAGTATTATATTAGATATATGGATGATTTTGTTATTATTCATCATGATAGGGATTATTTAAATAAGTGTAAGTTAATTATTGAGGAAAAATTAAATAAGGAATATAAATTGGAATTAAATAAGAAGAGTAGGATTTATTCATCGTTAGAGGGATTTGACTTTTTAGGTTATCATTTTAAAGTTTATAATAAGAGAACTATTATGAATGTTTCTAAAAAGAGTTTTGATTCTGTTAGGAAGAATATTTATTTAGGTAATAGATGTTTTGATGAGTTTAATCGTTATGCTAATTATAAATATTCATTTGGTTATACTGATGATTTAAGGGTTAAATGTTTTTTGAATGAATTTTATGGTTAGTTTTAAGGATTATTATAGTGTCATATATTTAGAGTTGTTTTTTTATTTCCCAAAATCAAAAAAATGCTTTTTGAGAAATAAAGTACTATAACATTATTGGGAAATGATGAGATTAATTAAAAGAAATTTATATTTAGATAAACTAATTAATATGATGAATAAGTCTGATATAAAGGCAATATCAGGGGTTAGTTGCGCTGGAAAATCAAAATTGTTAGATGAATTTAAAGCATATATAATTAATTTGGAGATATTAAGGAATATCATAAATTAATAGAATATGTTGAAAATAATTATTTATAAGAGTATATTTTTTGTTTATAGATGAAGTTCAAATGGGCGATAGTTTTGAAAATAATATTTTTAAAAGTTAGGTTGAGTTATTATTAAAATATCCTAAAATATTAATTGCAAGAACTTGATATGATGCTTATTTATATGAAGGAATTCAAATTGTTGATATATCTAGTTAGCTATTACAATATAATTGTTAGTTGCTTATTAAAAAAATTTGTACTATTATTTTTATATATTTAATAGTATAATTTAAGTAGAAGGATGTGATAATTATGTGGCTATGGATATTAATAGCTGTAATAGTAGTTATTGTACTTTGGATAGTATCAACATATAATTCTTTAGTTGGTTTAAGAAATACTTGCAAAGAAGCATTTTCTACTATGGATGTTTATTTAAAGAAGAGATGGGATTTAATTCCAAATTTAGTTGAAACTGTTAAAGGTTATGCTAAACATGAAAAAGATACTTTACAAGAAGTTATTTCATTAAGAAATACTCCATATGAAAGTATGAGTGATGATGAGAAGGTTAAAACTAATCAAAAGTTAAGCCAAAGTGTAACAAAGATTATGGCTTTAGCAGAAGCTTATCCAGAATTAAAAGCTAATGAAAATTTTAAAGAGTTAAGTAAAGATTTAAGTAAAATTGAAGAAGATATTGCTAATTCAAGAAAATATTATAATGGTACTGTTAGAACTTATAATGATAAAATCGAAATGGTTCCTAGTAATATTGTTGCTGGTATTTTTGGATTTAAGACTATGACTATGTTTGAAGTAGATGCTGCTGAAAGAGAAAATGTTAAGGTAAAATTTTAGAAGGTGAAAAAAGTGAATAGAAAAATTATAAATTTATTATTTTGCATATTTACTTTTTTTCTTTTTAGTTTAAATTGTTATGCAAATGATTATGATATAACTAAGTACGATGTTGAGATAGTTGTTGATGAACATAATAAATATAGTATAAAAGAAAATATTGATACGTATTTTAATGTTAGTAAGCATGGGATTGTTAGAAGAATTCCTTTATATAATAATATTATTAGACAAGATGGTACTAGGGAAAGAAATAGGGTATTAATATCAAATGTTCATGTCAATGAAGAATTTGCTTCTTCTAGAGAAAATGGAAATTATGTTCTTAAAATTGGTAGTGCTGATAAAACGTTAACGGGAAAACATTCTTATACTATTTCTTATGATTATGATATTGGGCTTGATAAAAATAATAAGTATGATGAATTGTATTTTAATATTATTGGTACAAATAGTGATACAAGTATAAGTAACGTAACTTTTAAAATTACAATGCCTAAAGAATTTGATGCTAGTAAACTCGGATTTAGTTATGGCGAATATGGATATAGTAATACTGATAATATTAGTTATGATGTTGATGGTAATGTAATAACGGGAAGTTTTGATGGAACTTTGTTAGCTGGTGAAGGATTAAATGTTAGAATGGAATTACCTGAAGGGTATTTTATTAGAAAATCTGTTGGTTCTAGCTTGTTAGAGTGTTGGTATTATATCATTCCTATTTTAGGAGTAATTGTTGCTTATGTTGTGTGGAAAAAATATGGAAAAGATGATCAGGTTGTTGATGTTGTATCGTTTTATCCACCAGAAAATATGAATAGTTTGGACGTTGCGTTTGCTAAAAAGGGAAGCACTAATTCAAATGATGCTGTATCACTTTTGGTATATTTAGCAAGTAAAGGTTATATTAAAATAATTGAAGATGAAAAAAGTAATAATAAATTTACTATTCAAAAAGTTAAAGATTATGATGGAAATAATAAGGAAGAAGAGTTGTTTTTTAAAGGATTATTTAAATCCGGTAAGGATACTGTTAATAGTAAAGAATTAGATGAAAAATTTTATAGTACAGTTAATTCTATTCTTTATAGTAAAAATAAATCAGTTAATAAGAAACAAATATTTTGTAGTCAAGCAAGTAGTAAAAGAATTTTGTTATTTTTCTTAATGTTTATAACTGCAACTTTATCAACACTTGTTCCGGCTATTGGTTATAAATTTAGTGATATGTATTTTCCATTAATTATTGTTAATTTAGTTGGTACAACAATTTTAATAATGTTTAGTTTAATTTATGATAATAATTATACTAAGATGGGATTAACAAATTCTTTAATATTTGCAGGAATATTTATTGTGGTATTTGCAATATTTAATTTTAGTGTAGTTGGTTTTGAATATATTTATTATGATGTTGTTTATTTAATTGGTTTCATATTATGTATGGTTTGTACATATTTGATTTATTTCTTTTATGTTATAGTGATTAAGAGAACAGAATATGGAACTAAATTATTAGGTGAAGTTAATGGATTTAAGAAATTTTTAGAAACTGCTGAAAAAGATAAGCTAGAAAGTTTAGTTCATGATGATCCGTCATACTTTTATAATATTTTACCTTATGCTTATGTTTTAGGTGTAAGTGATGCTTGGATAAAACAATTCGAAGGAATTGCTATTGCGCCTCCTGATTGGTATGAATCAGCTGATACATTTGATTATTATAGATTTAATCGCTCTTTAAATCGCACAATTCATAGTGCTAGTAGAGTTATGAATTCTGTTCCACAATCTTCTGGTGGAAGTTCATCAGGAGGAGGATTTAGTGGTGGTGGATTCTCTGGTGGTGGCTCCGGCGGAGGTGGCGTAAGTTCTTGGTAGAAAGGAAAATAACTTATGAGAGAATTACAAATTAATAGGGTTTATAGACATTTTAAGGGTGATTATTATTTGGTAATTGATGTTGCTTATAATTCTGAAACTAAAGAAAAATATGTTGTTTATAGAGCGTTATATGGTGATAATAAATTATGGATTAGACCTTATGATATGTTTATGAGTGAGGTTGATCACGAAAAGTATCCTGATGTTAAACAAAAATATAGATTAGAACTTGCAGATATTAAAAGTGTAAAAGAATTATAGAAATCACTTGGCTAATTGACGGCCAAGTTTTATTTTGGTATAGTTAGTATAGAAATGAGGATGATAAAATGAAGGATAAAAAGTTGTATGTTGGAATAGGAATAGTAGCTATTATAGTAGTAGGTATTCTAATTTATTTTTTAAATAATAAGAACACTGGAGATATAAAACTAAATACAAATAGTGAATTAAAATCAATGATTGATGATGTTTATAAATCATCTAATGCTGATTTACCTGATTTAAGAACTCAAAAAATTAGTTTGAATGATAAGGATGTTTTAAAATCATATACTGGTTTATCAAATAATGATGATGTAGAAGCAATAGTAGCATCAGAACCAGTAATGTCAAGTCAGGCTTATTCATTTGTAGCAGTTAAATTTAAAAATGGTGTAAATATTGAGAAAATAAAAGAAGAAATGTATAACAATATTGATATGAACAAATGGTTATGTGTTTCTGCTGATGTTCTTTATTTAACTAATTATGGCAATACAATTATTTATGTTATGAGTGAAGAGGATTGGGCTAAACCAGTTTATGATGCATTCAAGAAGTATGTAAATAATAGTAATGGAAAAGAACTAATAAAAAATAATTCATTAGATTCTGAAGAATTACCAGAAGTACAATAAATTAAAGTTAACTCCTTATATAAGGAGTTTTATTTGAAAGGAATTTGATATGGTATTTACTAGTATTAGTTTTATTTATTATTTTTTACCTTTATTATTAATATGTTATTTTGTTGTTCCTAAAAAATTTAGAAATATAATTTTGTTAATGTTTTCTGTTTTATTTTATTTTTATGGAGAGCCTAAGTATATATTATTGATGTTAATAGAGGTATTTATTTCATATGTAGTAGGATTATTAATAGATAAGTATAAAAACAAGAATATTTTAATTATTGGAATATTTATTCATGTATTATTATTTGGAATATTTAAATATTTTAATTTTGTAATTATTAATGTTAATAATTTATTTCATAGTAATTTGAATTTACTAAATGTTGTTTTACCGATTGGTATATCTTTTTATACTTTTCAAATTATTAGTTATGAAATAGATGTTTATAATAAAAAGGTTAATGTTCAAAGTAATATATTAAACTATTTTTTATATGTATTTTTGTTTCCACAACTTATTGCTGGTCCAATAGTTAGATATCAAGATGTAAATAATGAAATTGATAATAGAAATGTTACTTTTGAGATGTTTGCAAGAGGAGTAAGACGTTTTATTATTGGACTCAGTAAGAAGGTAATTATTGCTAATAATTTGGGAGAATTATGTAATATATATTTAAATTTAGGTGATAAGTCTATACTTTTTACTTGGATATTTGCAATTAGTTATATGTTACAAATTTATTTTGATTTTTCAGGTTATTCTGATATAGCAATTGGGCTAGGTAAAATGTTAGGGTTTAATTTTCCTGAAAACTTTAATTATCCATATATGGCAAAGTCAATTACTGATTTTTGGAGAAGATGGCATATGACATTAAGTTCATGGTTTAGAGATTATGTTTATATTCCTCTTGGTGGTAATAAGAAAGGTGTATTAAAGCAAATTAGAAATATCTTAATTGTTTGGTCACTTACGGGATTATGGCATGGTGCTAGTTGGAATTTTATTGTTTGGGGATTATATTTTGGAATATTGTTAATTTTAGAAAAGTTTATTTTAAAGAAATATTTTAGTAATGTTTCTAAATTTATTAAAGGCATTTATACTTTGTTTTTAGTTATGATTAGTTTTGTTATCTTTCAGGGTGATAATTTAAGTAGTGCTTTTAATATTATAAAGGGATTGTTTGGATTAAATGGAGAGTTGTTTATAAATAATGTAACTTTATATTATTTAAGGGGATATGTTTTATTTATTGTGTTAGGTGTAATTGGTTCTACTAATTATGTTAAAAATTTAGTTATTAAAATAAGTAATGGTAAAGGTAAAAAAATTATTAATATATTGGAGCCTATTTATTTACTAATATTATTAATAATTGTTACTATGTATTTAATAGATAGTTCTTATAATCCATTTTTATATTTTAGATTTTAAGGGGAATATATATGATTGATAAAGTTAAAAATATAATTGTTTCAATTTTATTTGGTGGTATTCTTGTAATAGTTCTAATTGTTAATATATTTTCAAAAGATAAAGATATTTCAATTAGTGAGAGAAGAAGATTAGCAAGTTTTCCGGAGTTTTCAGTAAATAATATATTTAATGGAACATTTTTTAGTAATTTTGATAAATACGCAGTTGATCAATTTGTGATGAGAGATTATATAAGAGAAAATAAAGTTAGGTTAGATTTGGCTTTAAAAAATAATTATCATGATGTCTATGTTTATAATGATTATTTGATTAAGCAAGAATATCCATTAAATGAAAGTTCTTTAAAAAATTTAACTGATAAAATTAACTCTATAAGCAACAAGTATTTAAATAATTCTAAAATATATTATAGTGTTGTACCTGATAAAAATTATTTTGTTAATAATGGTAATTTAAAAATGAATTATGATTTACTAATAAGTAAAATGAATAGTGAATTAAGTAGCTTTAATTATATAGATATTATGAATAATTTATCTTTAGAAGATTATTATTATAGTGATAGTCATTTTAAACAGGAAAATATTGTTAAAGTAGCAAATGTAATTTTAGATAAAATGGGTAATAGTTATTATAAAGATATAAATTATAATATGCAAAATGTTGGCATTTTTAAAGGTGTTTATTCTTACCAAGTTCCAGTTAAAATAAAAGAAGATAATATTAATATTTTAACTAATCAATATATAGATAATGCGATTGTATATGATAATTTAAATAAAATAGATATAAATGTTTATGATAAAAGTAAGATTAATTCTTGGGATTTATATGATATATACTTAGGTGGAGCAAAGGGATTGCTTACAATTTATAATAATTTGGCAAGTAGTGATGATGAATTAATTGTATTTAGAGATTCTTATGGTAGTTCTTTAGTACCATTATTAATTAGTTCTTATAAAAAGATAGTTGTTATTGATACTAGGTATATTTCTTCAAATATTTTAGATAAGTATGTTGAATTTAAGGGACAAGATGTTTTGTTTTTGTATAGTGTTAGCACTATTAACAATAGTTTTACCGTTAAGTAATATAATTAATGGGAGGAAATAAAAGTGATTTTAATTGGTATTGTTTCAAGAATGTATAAAAATTTAGATTGTCAAGATATATGTCAAGTACATGAACAAATTAGAAGAGCTCTAGCTAGATATGATGATGTTTGTTTAGTAAGTGTTTTACCAACGGAAGATTATAATTATAATGAAACTAATCAAGGAATGGATGAGGTTAATGAGGATAAATTATCTTATATTTTAGATAAATGTGATGGGTTTGTTTTGCCGGGAGGAAGTTATTATTATAATTTTGATGAATATATAATTAAGTATGCATTAGATAACGATAAACCTTTACTTGGGATATGTTTGGGATTTCAAGCAATTTGTAGTTGTTTAGCTAAAAACAGAGATAAGTTTGCAATGGAGAAGAGAGTAAATTATAGTAATCATTATAAGAATCCGTTTGAATATGCACATAATGTTTATATTGATAAAGATAGTTTACTTTATAAGATAATTGGAACTGATGTTATGCTTGTGAACAGTGTTCATCATGATATTGTTGATTTTGAACTTAATGATATGGTAAAAATAAATGCGATTAGTGATGATGATATTGTTGAAGGAGTAGAGGTTAAAGATAAGAGGTTTATTATGGGATTACAATGGCATCCAGAATATATAATGGACGATAATTCTTGTAAAATTTTTAATTATTTTATAAAAATGTGTAAATAAAAAAAGTAAATTCCACTCTTTTGGGTAATAAATATATATAGAAGGGAGGAATTTTTTTATGATTAAATTTTTTTATAATTTAAGTGAATATCTTAGAGTGATTAAAATAAAATTATTAGTGTTTGTTTTATTTGATTAAAAAAAGGTGCTGTAAAGGGGCGCCTTAATCTATGAAAAGATCATTTATTAAATTATTAATGTTATTTTTTCTTTTTTTTATTTCATCCTTATTTAAAGTGATTGTATAAATATCATTTTCTTTAGCGTTAGGAATTAATTCTTTGGGTAAGTTAATTATTTTACCATTTTCTAATTCAACTATTAAATAATTTCCTTCTATTCGATCGATTGTAAATGTCATATTATTTCTCACTTTCTATTTTAATATTTGTTCCATCTGATGAAGCTCTAATAGTTCCATTTATGCTTGTTAAATATATCTTAGTTCCAGAATTTTCCCAGTTTGTAATTGTTTCTTCTTTGGGTAAATTGTATTTGTTGTTTAAACCAACGGAAATAATTCCATATTTAGCGTTTACTTTCTTGATGAAATTGATGCTTGATGATGTGTTAGAGCCATGGTGACCTATTTTAATTACATCGGCAGTTACATCTTCTTTAATTTCATTTTCACTTAGTTTTTCTGCATCTCCCATAAATAAGAATTTAGTAGTTCCATAAGTTATTTTAGTTACTACTGAATAATTATTAAGTTCAGTGTATGTGCTATTGTTTGGTGCTAAAATGTTTATTTTTAAAGTGTCGGTATCAATTATTGAGGTGCCTGCTTTAGCAGTGTTAATTTTTAAATTTTTTTCTTTGATTGTCATTAGAAGATTTTCATAAGTTTTGGTTGTTGATACGACTTTAGGCATATAAATTTTTCTGATTTCAAAAGTATTAATAATATCTTTTAATCCACCGATATGATCTGTATGGGGATGGGTTCCAATAACATAATCTATTTTTTGATAGTTTAAATTTTTTAGATAATTTATTATCTTTTCACTTTGATAAGATTCTGCTGCATCAATTAATATTGTTTCATTATTAGGTAGTTCAATAAATATTGAATCACCTTGACCAACATCTAAGTAGTGGACTTTTAATAAATCATTATTCGTATTTATATAGTCATTTTGATTTTGATTATTATTTTGATTAAATAAATTTTTAATTTTATCTTGATTATTAATGATTAAGAATGCAAGAAGTATGATTAATATTTCAAAAAAGTTTCTTTTGATATTTCTTTTAATTTTTTTATGTTTTGTCATATCTTATTCACCTATATTAAATATACATTAAATTAGATGGTTTGTTAAGTTATTCTTTAACTAAGGGAGTAAACTTTTCAATTGCATTTCTTAATTTTGGATGTTTAATAACGAAGTGAATTAGAGGATTGAAATTTTTAGATATAATAACGTAATTATCTTCTAAAATAGTGATTGTTATATTATTGAATGTTTTGTCATCTAAACCTACAATATGATAATTTTTATGTTTTTTAGCAAATTCTTTAGTTTCTAATAAATGTTTTTCATAATCTTGGTAGTCATATTTAATTTTTTTATCAATATTAAAATTTTCAAGAGTTAGATATATTTTTTCATTTATAAAATTATCTTCTTTGATAGTGGTAATGTAATCTGTTAAGGTATTATCTTTTATGATAGATAAGTATTTATCTAATTCAGTGTTTTTATAATTTATAATATTATTAATTTCGTTATTAGTTAGATTATTCTTTTTAAGTATTGACATTAGTAATTCATCTGAAATTGTAAATAGAGGGAGTGATGATAAATATCTTTTACGATTTATTTTAATTTTTTTATCATTTTCTAAAAATATTTGGTAATCTTTTTCATTATTCATAGTGTATATTTCCATTAGAGGTGATGCTTTTTCAATAAGTTTATTTGCTTTTTCTTTGTAGTAACTTACTTCATTCTTGTTTGATGTTATGTAATATTTGCCTAGATTATGGTAACCATTAATACATTCACCAGTTAAGGCAATACTTCCAGATACATAGTTTAAATGGTTATATATATTGGTTTTTATATCTTTAAAATAGAAAGGTCTTATTTGACCAGTCATGTAAATAGGAATCCAGCTTTCAAGACCTAACATCATTTCATTAAATGGTCTATTGATGTTATGAATTATATTTAAGTGAAGATTCTTTTTTAAACACATTGCAATTCCAAACATCCATTTTTTGCCAAAGTTAAGATCTTTAGCCATATCTTCCATGGGCATATCACTACACATAAAAATTGGTTCTTTACTTGATGAAAAAACAGTTCCTTTAAAGAACGTTAATTCACCTTTTTTCATTTCTTCAATACCATAATAATTTTTATTTCTTATTTGGTAAAATGGAATAACAGGTACTTTTAATTTGTCAAATTTAATAGCTTTGATATAGTCATTTAAATTAAAGTCATCTACTTTTTTTAGAAAGTTATTAATCTCATTATTAATATTTTCAATGTTATTTATTAGATATGATTTTATATTTTCTGGATTTATTTTATCATTTTCAATATTTATTAATGAAGATAAATTTTCATTGTTATATTTTTTACAAATATAATTTGAAAGTGAATTTAAAAATGCTTCTTTGTTATGGGGAACTCTATTTCCTTTTCTTATTTTTGATAGATATGATGCATCAAAGTTTAAGTTTTTAGATAATTCGTTAACATTTATTTTTAGGTAGTCAATCAATTTATTTAGATTTGGAATTACTTTTTCAAAGTCGATAGTTATGGGTGTTTCTGCTGCTTTAAATGCATTTGTCATTTCTTCTTTTGTGTATTTTTCATTTGACAATTTTGTCAATCCTTCAATTATTTTATCTAAATTATTTTGACTAGGTATTCTATTTCCAGTTCGATATCTACTTATAATAGTTTCAGATATATTTGATGCTTTTGATAATTCTTTTGATGTACATTTTAATTCTTTCATATAATTTTTTAATATGTCACTTATTTCCATAATTATTCACCAATTTCATTATATATTATTTATTGACAAATTGTCATTGACTTTTTTGGCAATTTGCTTTCATTTAAGTACTTTATATAATATGATTTATCTATAGTTAGTGAGAGGTGGAGTTAAAATGGCTTTAATTAATTGTCCAGAGTGTAAAAATAAAATAAGTGATAAAGCGGAGAGTTGTCCTAAGTGTGGATATGAAATTAATAAAAATAGAAATAATAATTTAGGTATTAAGAAAAATAATTCTAATTATGTAATGATTGTTATTGTTATTATATTAGTAATTGGTGCTATATATTTATTTGATAATACTAATAAGAATAAAGGTAATACACCAAGTACGACAAGTCCTATGACTACAAGTGCGGTTAACTTAAATGGTTATAGTGTTTATTATGATAAATATTTAGGTGTTTCTTATCAGTTACCTAATAGTTATAAAGTTTATTATGGAAATGATAATTTAGTTTATTTAGGAACTAATGTTGATAATCAAGGGGCATTTATACCTTATATTGTTATTGGTAGGTATGATAATTATAATGATGGTGCTAAATTTTTAAATGAATTTACAGAATATATTCGTAGGGAATATCCAGATATGATTATCACAATTGATTTGCTTAGTGGAACTATTAATGGTAAAACAACTTATGGGATTCAGTATAAATATACTGTTAATGGTCGTATTGTTATTGATAATAGATATGCAATTGTTATTAATAATAAAGTTTATATGATTGGATCTAAGGAAGAAAATGTTAATTCGGCTGAAATAAATAAAGTTGTTGAAAATGTTATTGCAACATTTACAGAGGGAGGTAAGTAGTTATGGCTTTAATAAAATGTAGTGAATGTGGAAAAGAAATATCATCTAATGCGAAGAAATGTCCTCATTGTGGAATAAATGTTAATTTAGTAAAATGTCCAGAGTGTGGTGCTAAATTAAATGGTGATGAAAGTACTTGTCCGGAATGTGGTTTTCCTGTTAATAAGAAAAATGCAACTGGAGTTATATTTGAAAATTTAGATAAAATAACTGGTGCTAAATCTAAGAGTTATGTTACTTTTAAAGATTTATTTAAAAATACTTTTAAGAAACATAGTGAAGAGGAATTAGATGAATTATTTACATGTGGATCAGATAAAACAACGCCTGATATTAAAGATATTGATGTAAAAAATGCGAGTGCATGGGTTTATTTTAAAATATTTGTGTTCTTTATTCTTGCTTATATACCAACAAGAATTGGTTATTTAGTTTATGGTAATTTAAATTGTTTACCAGGAATGGTTGTACTTGGAGCATTTGCTGTTCCAGTAACAATTTTAATTTTCTTTTTTGAAATTAATTTATTTAGAAATATTCCTTTTTATAAAGTTATTAAATACTTTATTTTAGGTGGAGCATTAAGTTTAATAATTGCATTGTTGTTCTTTTCTTTAGATATTAATACAGATATTTCAACATATACTGGTGCGCTTATGGTTGGCTTAATTGAAGAGATACCTAAAGCAACAGTTGTAGCTCTTTTCTTAGCAAAAAGAAAAAAGAGTAGTTATATTCTTGATGGATTGTTAGTTGGTGCAGCAGTAGGTGCTGGATTTGCGGCATTTGAAACAGCAGGTTATATTTTAAGACATGGTTTAGTTAATGGTGTTGATAATATTTATGGTGCATCTGCAATGCTTAATATTATAAAATTAAGAGGTTTTTTAGCACCAGGAGGACATGTTGCTTGGGCGGCTATTGAAGGGGCTGCACTGATGTATGTTAAAGGTTTTGAATCGCTTAATAAAAAACATTATAATGATAAAAGATTTTTACTTATGTGTTTAATTCCAATATTGCTTCATGGAATTTGGGATATGCCTATTCCATCTCCTTACTATATTGTTCAAATTATTTTAACTGTTTTAGCTTGGATTGTAATAATTTACTTTATAAACTTAGGTTTAAAGCAGATTGAAGAAGCAAAAGAAGCAGGAATTAAAAGATAGATAAATGGACCATTAAATATTTAATGGTCTTTTCTTTTGGTATTTATCTTGCTTAAATCTTACTTAAAATAATTTTGACTTTGTAAATTGGTTAAAGTAGAATCTATTAAAATTAGCTAAAATATATTATAATTTTGGTAGGTGGTTTTATATGATTTACTTAAAGAGTTTTAAATTATTAGATGGTGATACTGAATCAATTATTCCTGTTTCTTTAGAAAGAAGAAATATATTTAATAATTATTATCCTCTACATTTATTTTCTTCTAAACAATTTGAAGATATAGAATTTGATAATATAACAATATTTTATGGTGGAAATGGTTCTGGTAAATCAACATTAATTAATATGATATCACAAAAACTTAATGCAAAAACTCTAAATGGAATAAATAAAGGTTCTTATTTTGATGAGTATGTTAAACTTTGTAAGTATGAAATGGCTTATGATGAGCCTTTAGAAATAAAACTCGTAACTAGTGATGATGTATTTGATTATTTGTTAGATATTAGATCAATTAACTCAAATGTAAATCGTAAAAAAGAAGAATTATCTAAGGAATATTTAGATTATAAATTTAATAGTGATTATTCTATTAACGATTATAAAGAACTTAGAAATGTTTGTGATGCTAAGAGAAAAACAATGTCGAAATTTGTTAGAGAAAGACTTGCAAATAATAATATTATTGAAAACTCAAATGGAGAGTCAGCTCTTATGTTTTGGGAAAAAGAAATTGATGAAGATAGTATTTATATTTTAGATGAACCGGAAAATAGTTTATCAGCTGAGAATCAATTAAAGTTAAAGAAATTTATTGAAGATTCAGTTAGATTTTATAACTGTCAATTTATTATTTCGACACATTCACCATTTTTATTGAATCTATATGATGCAAAGATATATAATTTAGATGATATTCCTGTTAGAATTAGAAAATGGACTGATTTACCTAATGTATTAGTTTATTATAATTTTTTTAAGGAACATGATGATGAATTTAGAAAATAGAAAGGGATAGTATGGAGATAAATGATGTAGATATTAATATTTTACAGACTAGACTAAATGAAAATGCTAATAAATATTTGAATATAATTTTTAGTGAATATGGACAATATTTTAGTGAAGAGTCTGTTAAAATTTTTGAACAATTAAAAGGTTCAAATATTGTAAAAGTTGATAAAAATTTTAATAAATATTTTCAACATCAAAGAAATGAAATTCTTAGTGATAGTTCTTTAAGTAATGATGAAAAAGCGGAAAAATTACATGAAATATCTACTTGTTTAGCACATGGTGCTAGAGTTTATAATGATAATATGATTCATGTTTATCCTATATATTTATTAGAAAGTAGTAAGGGTAAATCTAGTGAAGATATTTTTAATAGTTGTGATTCGATATTAGTTCATGAAATTTTACATTATTTTATTAGACCTAATTATGAAAAAACTGATAAAAGAGGTAGTTTTTTGACTGAAGGTTTAGTTGATATGTGTACAAGAGATATCGGGCAAAAATACGGAATTCACGTTAATGATTATTCTTCAAATTATACTGATAATGTTATATTTGTAAGAGATGCTCTTGAAAATGTCGTTATACCTGATGAAAGAGCAAAAATAGTTTTTAATGATGATATGAATACTTTTTTTAAAAAGACAACAACTGATAGTTTTGATAGTGAAAAAGAAGCGACTAAAATTGTTGATTTTCAACAAGAAAAGGATCCAACTAAAAAACAAGAACTAATGCCACAATATAGGAAAAGAATGCTTTTACTCACTTCATTGTTTTCTGATTATCCGGCAAGTCCAGACAGTATTTTAAATGCTTTAATGAATAAATCAGCAAACTGTAAATCTAGTGAAGAAGCTTTTTTACAAGCAAATCAATTCTCCTTGAATGTTAGAATGGATTTAGATGGTTTTACACATGAACAAAAGAATGAAGTAATTAATAGAGGAATTTTATCACCATTAGATAGTGCATATAGTAATTATAAAAAGGAAATTAATAATTTAAATTCGCGAGATGGTTTAACTAATCAAAATGTTAAGGTAAAAAAATTAGAAATGAAACCAGAAGCAAATCATTCTTCAGGATTTGTTAATAATTTTATTCTGATAATTTTTGTTATATTAATGATAGTAATTGTATTTAGTTTTGTATATTATTTTGTAATGTGATAAATTGATGGTGAGGTAATTTATGGAAAAATTAACGATTGAAAAACAAATAAAAAAATATCCTTATTTACAAAGAATGTCTGATTACACATTGTTTACTACTAAAGAAGATATTGATTTTATTAAAAATAGTAAAACTATAATGGTTGATGATATCGAGGTTTATGCGGAATTTTTAAAAAGAATATTAGAAGAAGATAATTATTTTGAGTATGCATGTCGTTATTTTTATGATTCTACTGATAAATTTATAGTTGCCTCTATAATTAATGGTGATTTAGGCGTAAATATTAGATATGATAAAACAACTATTATTAATGGAATTAAAGAATTAATAAATACAAATCAAATTAGTTTAAATACTGAAGAGAAAGAGAGATTCGAAAAATTAAGAAGTTATATTTCGTATGATAAGTTTTTAGAAAAATATAAAAATTATGAATATAAAGTTTTGATAGATGGTGTTAATTATTCAATTCCGTTTGAAAAAATGATTAATTTAATGAGATTAAATGATGATAAATTTAATGAAATATGTAGAAATAATAATATAAAAGATATTAACGGAATACCCAAGGAATATTTAATTTATGCAACTTGTAAATTTTTAAGAGAAAACAATGTTATTGATAATTATGAGTTACCATATAACTTTGTTAAAAGACATAATAGTTTATATTCGATGCAATTAATTGATTTAGAAGCAATAAATAAATATGTGGTTACAACTGATGTTAAATATAAGGAAATTAAGATTGATAGTGACTTAGAAAATGTAATTATGGATGGTTTTCCTTATGATGCAAGTGAACTGGAAATGGCAATTTATATTTATATTAAAATGTGTAAGGTGTTAACTTATGATGAAGAGTATTATGTTGTTATGCAAAAAGGTATTGCAACAGAAAAACATAAAAGTACAAGTCATATTGCTTCAATAACTCCCAAAAATAATCAAGTCGTTTGTTTTGAATTTAACATTATTTATGCTAAGTTTTTAAATATGTTAGGTATAAATTTCACAAGTAATTATTTCTCATGTATTGGAGAAGATTATTATGGTGAGGGACATGCTAATTTAGACTTTAGGTGTGGAAAGTTTTTGGTAAATGCTGATTCGGTTACGTCAATACTTCAAGGGGATATTGCAAATTCAAAAATCAATTTGCCATTAGAAGGGATAAATTGCTTAAATAAAAATGTGGATACGCAAAATGAATTTAAAAGGGCTTATCAAAAAATGTATAATCTAATTGTTAGCCAAGAAAAAGATTTCAATAATAAAAATGTTCCTTATGTACAATCTTTTGAAGAATTATTAAATGAATATGAAAATAGAACAAATAATTTAAAAGAAGTTTCTTTAGAAGAAAGATTATCTATATTAATTGATAAGGTTAATAAAAAAGGTATGATTGGAATAGATTCATTATCTTATGTTTTACATTTAAGAAAAATATTATTTAATTATGAAGAAAGAAAAAATAATGTTAAGATTATAATTATTAGGAATAATGAGCCTTTTGATAAAGATAAAGTTGCTATGCCTAGTGTAATTGTTGCTTTGAATAAAGAAGGATTTAAAAATAATCCTGATAAAACAGTTTACTTTTACTATAATCCGAATAGGGAGTTAGTTGTGGTAACAAGTGAAGAATTGCAATCTAGATTTAATAGTGGTACTTTTGAATATGTTGATAATGATGATCCAAAAATACCAGGAATTAAGGGGAGAAGCTAGAAATGATTAATGTATTAAAGGTAAGAGTTAATAAGTTAATAGAAGAAAATAAGGGTAGTAAAGAGAAGTATGAAAAATATAAACTTATTCAGGAAATATTAAATAAAGATGATTGTTTTCTTAATATGAGTATAGAGTATGCATATGCAATATTAAGAGATTTAGGTGTGCCTGAAGAAAAACTTAAAAGTGTTTATTTAGAGTTAATTTAATTGACTTTTAAACTTTAAGTTTTTTTCTTTACAAAAATATAACACTTGTTATAAAATAAAACTAGATATATAACATATGTTATAAATTAGGAGGTTATATGCCAGTGAGTAGGAAAATAAATAAAAGTGATATAATTCGAGTGTGTTTGGATATAGTTAGAAAAGATGGAATAAATGGGATTAATGCTAGAAGAGTTGCTAAAGAATTAAAGTGTTCAACGCAACCAATATTTTATTTATATAAAAATATGGATGAAATAAAAAATGAATTGTATAAAGCAATTTCTGATGTTTATTTTAATTATATTTTAAATGATAGTAGTACTTATAAAGATACTGGTCTTAAGTATATTAAATTTGCTAAAGATGAACCTGTTTTTTTTAAGATTTTATTTAATGGAGATAATGATGGTATAAGTTATGTAGATTATAATAAATCGATTGATAAAGTTTATGAAATTATTTCTATGCAAACAGGATTAAGTATTGAAAATGCAAAGTCATTTAATTTTAGAATGTGGTTTTATGTTAATGGGATAGCTAATTTGGTTGCTAATAAAACTTGTGATTTTAGTGATGAAGAATTAGGTCAATTATTAAGAGAACAATATATTTCAATGATACTTTATGAATATAATAGCGGGAATATTAAGAAGAAAATTGTGGATAAAGTAATTAAAGATGGGTTAAAGAGAAAGGATAAATAAGTATGAATAAAGTTATAGAGGTTAAAAATTTAGTTAAGGAATATAAGGGTAAGAGAGCAGTTGATGATTTGTCATTTGATGTTTATGAAGGAGAAATTTTAGGATTACTTGGACCTAATGGGAGTGGAAAAAGCACTACTATTAATTCTATTTTATCTTTATTAAAGTATCAAAAGGGAAGTATTAAAATATTTGGTAAAGAAATGACGCCTGATTCTTATGATATTAAATCTAAAATTGGAGTTATTTTTCAGGATGTTGCGGTATTTGATGAACTTAATGTTTATGATAATATTGATTATTTTTGTGGATTATATATTAGTGATAAGAATAAAAGAAGAGAATTTGTTGAAGATGCTATTAAATTGGTTGGGCTAGGTGAGTTTAAGAAGTATTTTCCTAAACAATTATCAGGTGGGTTACTTAGAAGATTAAATATTGCTTGTGGAATTGCTCATAAACCAAGGTTGATATTTTTTGATGAACCGACTGCTATGGTAGATCCGCAAAGTAGAAATAATATATTAGATGGTATTAAAAAGTTAAGAGATAACGGGGCTACAATAGTTTATACTACTCATTATATGGAGGAAGTTGAAATTCTTTGTGATAGAATAATTATTATTGATAATGGAAAAATTATTGCAGAAGGAACTAGTGATGAATTAAAGAAGAAAGCAAATATAAAGGAAACTATAAAGCATGAAGGTCCTACTTTAAATGATGTATTCTTAAAACTTACAGGAAAGGATTTAAGAGATTAATGTTTATTCATAATTTAAGATATAATATAAAAATATTGTTTAATAATAAAGTATTGATATTTTGGACTTTTATTTTTCCAATAATATTAGGAGTGTTCTTTAATATGGCTTTTTCTAATATAGAAAGTGATGAAATGCTTAAGGTTTTTGATATTGCTGTTGTTGATAATGATGAATTTAGAAATGATGAAGTGTATGTTAAAACATTAGATGCTTTATCAAGTGATGGTGATGATAAGTTATTTAATATTAAATATACTGATAAAGATGATGCGGATATTTTACTTGAAGATGGTGAAATTGAGGGATATATTTATTTTAGTAGTAATAAACCAAATGTTGTTATAAGAAAAAATGGAATGAATCAGACTGTTTTAAGATATGTAGTTAATGAGATTGAACAAAATAAAATTATTTATGGTGATGTAGGATTTGTTCAAAATATTAAAAGTAATGTTAAGATGATAGATGTTTCAAAAGATAATTTAAGTTATATGCAAATTGAATATTATAGTTTAATTGCTATGGCTGTTATGTATGGCGGAATGTTAGGGCTTACGGCTATTAATAATTCCTTAGCAAATATGAGTGATAAAGGAAAAAGAATTGCAGTTTCTCCTAATAAGAAAAGTAATATTGTGTTAAGTGCGATAATTGGGTCATATTTAGTTAGTTTAGTTGGGTTAACTATTTTGATGATATTTCTAAAGTTTATGTTACATGCGGATTTTGGAAGTAATCTAGGACTTGTTATTTTGCTTTTGCTTGTTGGTGATTTAGCAGGAATATCTTTAGGTGTATTAATTGCTTCTGCACTTAGAGTTAGTGAGGGCGCAAAGACAGGAATTACAATTGCAATTAGTATGTTTTTGTCGGTGTTATCTGGTATGACTGGAGTTACTTTAAAATATGTTATAGATAAAAATGTTCCAATATTAAATTTGATTAATCCATGTAATTTAATAACTGATGGGTTTTATTCTTTATATTATTATGATACTTTAAATAGATATTTTAGAGATGTATGTTTTCTTTTAATATTTGTATTAATTGCGTTTGTTGTTTCTTTTGCAAGTTTAAGGAGGGAAAAGTATGATAGTATTTAAAACTATTTTAAAGATATTAAATAAGTTAAAGGGATTAATTATACTTTATACTATTATGCTTATATCAGTTACGTTAGTTAATCAAACTAGTGGTAATGTAGATAGTTTCGAAGAGGTTAAGCCTAGTGTAATTATAGTTAATAATGATAAAAGTAAAAATGGAGTCACTAATCATTTTATTAAGTATTTAGAAAATCATATGGAAGTTAAGGATATAGATATTGGTAATGAAGAAAAAATAGATGATGCACTTTTTTATAGAGATGTTAGTTTAGTAGTTTATATTCCAGATGGTTTTGGAGAAGATTTGTTAGATAGTAAAGATGTGAGTGTTGAATATAAAATTAGTGGGGATAAAGGATCTTCTTATGGAAAGATGTTAGTTCAAAATTATTTTGATTCTTTTAATATTTATAATAATTATTATGATGGTGATGAGTTATTTGATAGGTTAGATAATGCGTTAAATGTTGATGTGAATGTAGAGGTTAAAAGTAAACTTGATACTAATAGTTTAAGTAGAATGGCTAGATTTTTTAATTTCTTAAATTATGCAATTTTGGCTGGATGTGTATATTCAATTAGTATGATTCTTGCTAGTTTAAAGAGTGAGAATGTTAGAAAAAGAACGATAGTTAGTAGTTATGATTATAAAAAATATAACCGTATTGTACTAGAGGCTTGCTCAATTGTTATAATTGGAATGTGGATTCTTTATATGATTCTTGCTTTAATTATTTTTAAAGATTTATTTATTAGTATGAATGGTTTATGGTATGTAATTAATTCTTTTGTGTTTAGTTTGTGTTCATTATGTATTGGTTTCTTAATTGGAAATATTACACAAAATAAGGGTGCAATAAGTGGGATAGTTAATGTTGTTTCACTTGGATCTTCTTTCTTATGTGGATGTTTTGTTCCATTTGAATTTATGCCAGATTATGTTATTAAGATAGCTCATATTTTTCCTACTTATTATTTTGTAATTAATAATGAGGCTTTAAAAGTTATGGATAATTTTAGTTTAAGTAATGTTAGTCCTTTAATTTTTAATATGGGTATTGTATTAATATTTGGTGTTTGTTTTGTTATTATTACTAATTATGTTAGTAAGAAGAAACAAGTGTTAAATTAATTGGTAGATATTTAATTGTTACAAACATTAATAAGTGTTAGATCATCTGATATAACAGATTTAATTACAAATATTTTTGGTGCGGTTATTGGTTATGTGATTTATTTAATATTTAAACCATTTATTAATAAGATATTTAATAAGGTTATTATTTCAAAATAATTAAAAAAAAATTTAACATTAGGTTTATTCCTTATTATTTTAGGAAATATTTTATATATGTGTTATATATATTTTAATGGTAATGAGAGTAGTAGTACTAGTGAATTTAGTAGTGGCTTATTACTTTGGTTATCAATTGGAATTAATTTAGTGGGAATAATAAATTCGGCTTTATATGTAAAAAATAATAGTAAATAAGTAAGTTATGAAAAATAATTTGCTTTTTTTTGGAACTTTTTTGTAAAATATACAACTATATTAGTGAGGTGGATATAATGTTCGATCGAGAAACCTTAAATAAATTTGATAAATTGTATAATGAATCTTATAAAAATGTCTTAAAATATGTTATTTGTAATTGTTCAAATATGGAAGATGTAAAAGATATTGTACAAAATGTTTATGTTGATTTACTTAAGAAGATTAATAAAATAAATATTGATAATGGTAATGCATATGTTATGGGGATAGCTAAAAATAAAGTTAGTGAATATTATCGTTTTAATTATAAAGTTAAGTTAGTTAATTTATTTTCTAAAGATGAGGAATTTGATATAACTTGTAATATTCCTGATGATTTTGATTTACAAGATGAGTTTATAAAAAAAGAAGATATTAAGTTTATATGGGATTTTTTGAAAGGGAAGAAGGCAATATTTTTTAAAGTCTTTTATCTATATTTTTATGAAGATATGAGTATTAAAGATGTTGCTGGATTACTTAAGATAAGTGAATCTAACGTAAAACATTATCTATATAGAACTTTAAATGAACTTAAAGTTGTAATGAAAAACAGGGGTGATGAAAATGTTTAATAGAAAGGAATTCAAAAAAATATTTGATGATGAGTTTGATATCCAAAAGATGAAAGAACAAATTTTAATTAAATATAAAAATAAAAATGGTATTAATATGATAAAAATGTTACGTTATGCTGTAATTGTAATTGTTTTAATTATTGGGGGAGTATTTGTTTATAATAGAAATTTAGTATTTAGTAGTGGTGGTAACGCTAGTAATGGGGATAATAGTAGAATTTTGGTTAATGAAATTAGTAGTGTTGGTGTATATAAGATAGATGCTGATATTAAAATTCAATCTATAAAAAAAACTGATTCTTATTTAAGTGATGCATGGGTTCCTGATGATTTAAATAAGTTTAATGGTTATAGCGTGTATACTAGAGACATAGGTAAGAGTAAATATGATAATTTAAATTGTTATGTTTATTATTTTTCTAATGAAAACGATGAAAGAAATATAAGGGTTGCTTTTTCTGGTAAAGGTAAACCTGTAAGAGATTATGGTTTTGATAGGGATAGTGCTTTAAAATCTACTATTAATGATAATGAACTTGTTATTTATAAATATGAAAATATTTATTTTGTAGAATTTATTTATAATAATGTTAATTATGATATTGAAACTAATGATATTAATATTGTTGAATTAGAGATGTTTTTAAAATCAATAATTAAGTAGGAGTGTGTGATGAAGAAAAAAGTTTTATTTGGTTTGATAATTATTGTTTTAGTTATTTTGTTATTTCCTAGACGTAATGCGTTAAATGATGGTGGAACAATTGAATATAAAGCCGTTGTTTATAAAGTGTCTAAGGTGCATAGATATAAAATAGATGGTAAATATAATAATAATTTTGAAAATGGAATAATTATAGAATTATTTGGTAAAGAAATTTATAATAATGTTAAATAATGTAGTGAAAGAATGTATAGAAGCGTTCTTTTTTCTTGTTTTAATTTTTTTACTATACATATAATAAGTTTTACTTTGAGAAACTTGTGAATAATGGAAGAAATTTATATTTTATTATGTTATTTTACTATCTACTTAATAATTCTTGCTATAGGATGTGACTAGTAATATAATTTTTATAGATTATATTAAGGAGATAATGTATATGATAAAATTAGTGTTGGTAAGACATGGGCAAAGTGTGTGGAATTTAGAAAATAAGTTTACTGGTTGGACGGATGTTGAATTGTCTAAGCAAGGTATTTTAGAAGCAAAAGAAGCAGGTAAAATATTAAAAGAAAAAGGATTTCGTTTTGATTTAGCGTTTACTTCAGTACTTAAAAGGGCAGAAGATACCTTAGGTTATATTTTGAAGGAAATGGGAGAAGAAAATATTGAAATTAGAAGAAGTTGGAAGTTAAACGAAAGACATTATGGTGCTTTACAAGGATTAAATAAAGATGAAACAAGAGAAAAATATGGTGCAAAGCAGGTTTTACTTTTGAGGAGAAGTACAGATGTAAGGCCTCCTAAATTAGAAGAAGATGATTCCAGATATCCGGGTAATGATGAAAAATATAAGGATTTAAATAAAGATGAATTACCAAAAACAGAAAATCTTTTAGATACAATAAAGAGAGTTCTTGAGTATTGGAACTTAGATATTAAACCAGAAATAGAAAGCGGTAAGAGAGTTATAATTGTTGCTCATGGAAATAGTTTAAGAGGATTAATAAAGTATTTAGATAATATAAGTGATGAAGATATTATTAAGTTGGAGTTAGAAACTGGGAATCCAATTTGTTATGAGTTAGATGAAAATTTAAAACCAATAAGACATTATTATTTAAAGTAGAATTTATTATTGATAGTTACAATTATGAAAGAATTAATTGTAATTATTTTTAATTATTTGTATTTTAAAAAATGTTAAAAATATTTGCGTATTTTCCAAATGAAATTGGTAGAATATAATTTAGAAAAGTTTAAAATTAAAATAGAAAGGAGAAAATATATGCTAGGAGATAAAATTATTAATGAAAGAAAAAAACATAAATTAAGTCAAGAAGAACTAGCTGAGATGATAGGTGTTACAAGACAGACTATTTCTAATTGGGAACTTAATGAAACTAGTCCTGATTTAAAACAAGCACAAAAATTATCAAATATATTTGATATTAGTTTGGATGAATTAATTGGTAGAAAAAATTTACTTTTAGAGAAAATTGATAAAACAGAGAGTAATTCAAAATTGCTTATAAAATTAGTAAAAGTGGTAGGAATTACTTTAGGAACTCTTATTTTTATTTTATTATGTGTGATTTGTTTATATATTTATAGTACTAAATATTATACAAGTGAGCTAACATCAAGTGGAGAAGGAAGTACTTGTTATTATAATGGTAAAGTAAAAAATTATATTGTTATGAAGAATAATAATGATGGGACTCTTTCATTTGATATTGATGAAGTAGATATAATAAATGAATTTAATTTGCATAATGTGAAATCAGGTGAACCAAAAGAATTATTAGATAAAATAGTTGCTTATATTGAAAATAATGGTGGAACTTGTTTGAAAGATAATTAACTTATAAAGGATCAATATGAATAATTGATTCTTTTATTTTAATAGATTTAAATTTAAAAATTATAGATAAGGGAAAAAAATTTTTAATGCTAATTTATGGCAAGATAATGTAAATGTTTTTTCTATTTTTATATATTAAATATAAATGTATGTTAAAATTGGTTATAGATATATATGTTATTATAGATTTAAATTGAATGAATATGTGGATTACCACTGATGTTAAATGAGGATTATTTATAAAATGGTTTAAACTAATGAAGGAAAATATGTATGGAAAAAACAAATGTAATGAGAATATTAGATCAAAAGAAAATAAAGTATAACGAATATTTCTATGGTGATACTGAAGCAGTAAGTGGTGTGGATGTTGCAAATGTTTTAAATGAGGATCCAAATAAGGTGTTTAAAACATTAGTAACTGTTTCAAAGTCTAAACAAAATTATGTATTTATGATACCAGTTCATAAAGAATTAGACCTAAAGAAATGTGCTCAAAGTGTTAACGAGAAAAGTATTGAAATGATTCATCAAAAGGAACTTTTACCATTAACTGGATATGTTCATGGTGGATGTTCGCCAATTGGCTTAAAAAAGCCGTTAAAAATTGTTATAGATGATTCTGCTAAGAACTTTAAGGAGATAATTTTTAGTGGAGGAAAAATAGGTTATCAGGTGGAAGTAGAATTAAATGATTTAGAAAAAGTTATAAATTATAAATTTAGTGATATAGTAAAGGATTGATATAATTGAATAAAGATATAGGTAGTTTATTAGATTCTTTATCTAAAAGTAAATTTAGGGGATCATTTCATTTAAATAAAAATATGAAAGATTATGTAAATCTGAAGGGAATAGAAAAGATTGAGGCAGATGCAAGGGATTTGATAATTAAAAGAATTGCTCCTAAATGTCCTAATAATGATGGAAAGCAAACTCCAATGAGACAAGTACACCCAGTTTTTATTGCTCAGCATGCTACTGGGTGTTGCTGCAGAGGTTGTTTAGAAAGAATTCATGGTATAAAAAAAGGACATGATCTTTCTAGTGCTGAGGTAGATTATATTGTTAATGTAGTTATGTTTTGGATTCAAAAAGAAATGATGAGATAGTAAAAATTGATAATTTTATTGGTATGATTATATTTGTTATGAGGTAAAAATGATAAAAAATAAAAAAATGATTATTTTAATAGTGATATTTGTGTGTACTGGTATTGTACTAGGGATTTTGTATTATAATGAAATTAAAAAGTATTCTTATACTTTGAATTTGCCATTAGATGATAGTGTTTATGGTATAAATATGGAACAAGAAGATAAGGTAGTTATGATAGATGAACAAGAAAAAATTAAAGATATTATGTTTGTTATAAGTAAAGTTAAAGGAACTACAACTAGTAAAAGTGTACAAGATAGTCCTGTAAATGCTGAAAACGTAATAAAAATAAATATTGAAAATAGTGAAGGTAATATTTTAACTTTGTTTATTTATAAGAAAAAGAATAAATATTTTATTGAACAACCTTATAATGGAATATATAGAATTTCTTTTGATGAATACTATTCAATAGAAAAGTATATATAATAATTGCTATAAAAGAGATTAATTTATATTGATAATAATGATAGATTTTGTTTAGAAGATAATAAATATTTTATAAAACAGAAATTTATATAGTTTTTTAGTAACTAAACTGATAGTTGAGTTTATCAACTTGGATTTTATAGAAATTTTTGAAATATTATAATAAAATTATTTTGTTAGGAAGTGATTTTTTGTGAAGAAAAAAATAATGGAGAGGTCAAAGAAAAATGTGTATATTATTTTTGGAATTATTGCAGTTTTGATTTTAATTATTTCATTAAGTTTTTTGTTTAAAAAAGATAAAATGAGTGATGCCGAAAAATTTGCTAAAGAATATGACTTTACAGTTAATAATGTTTTTGTATATAGAAGCTTAGATGAGATTAATAAAATTCTAGAGAATGGGACTGGTGTTGTATACTTAGGTTTTCCTGAATGTCCTTGGTGTAGGGGTTATATTCCTTATTTAAATGAAGTTGCCATAAATGAACATTTAGATAAGATTTATTATTTTAATATTTTAAACGATAGAAAAAATAATACAAGTGGTTATAAAAAAACTGTCCAGTTATTAAATGATTATTTAAAATATGATAATGAAGGGAATAAAAGAATATATGTTCCTGCTGTTATTGCTGTAAATAATGGTAAAATTGTTGGTTTTGATGATGAATCATCATTGGATACTAAGGGATATGAGACTCCAGAGGAATATTGGAAAAATGAAGATTTGGATGGTCTTAAGAAAAGACTTTCTGATATGATTAAGGCTTCATTTCCAAGTTATTGTACCTCTGGTTGTAATAAATAACTATTAATTTAGTTATTTTTTTGATATTCTATAATAAAGGAGGAATTATGAAATTAAAAGATAAAGTATGTGTAGTTACAGGTGGTGCGATGGGAAATGGTCTTGGTATTGTTAAAGTGTTCTTAAAATATGGTGCTAAGGTTTCTATAATTGATTATGATAAGTCAGTAAATGATGTTGTTATTAATTTAAAAAATGATGGATATAATGTTATTGGTTTTTGTGCTGATATAAGGGATAAAGTAAGCATTGATGAAGCAATTAAAAAGACAAGGGAAGTATTTGGTAATATTGATGTTCTTGTTAATAACGCTGGTGTTGCTAAATTAGAAACTTTTGAAGAAATGAGTGATGAGGTTAGAGATTTTCATTTAGATATTAATATTAAGGGGACTTGGAATGTGACTAAATCTGCTCTTACTTGTTTTAATAATAATGGTAGTATAATAAATTTATCTAGTGTTACAGGTCCTATGGTTGTTGATGTTGGGGAGTGCGCTTATGCTACAACTAAGGCTGCTCTAATTGGTTTTACTAAGGGGTTAGCTATGGAATTAGTTACGAGAAATATAAGAGTAAATGCAATAATGCCTGGTTATATTATGACTCCTATGGTAGATGGTATTGCTAATGATTCAAATAGTGATGATCCTAAGAGTGTAATTGAGGGAATAAGAATTGGTATACCAATGAAAAGACTTGGTAGTATAGAGGAACTGGGAGAATTAGCTGCTTTTTTAGCAAGCGATGAATCAAGTTATATAACTGGACAAGGAATTGTAATTGATGGTGGAAGTACTTTACCTGAGACTATGAGTGTAGGTGTTTAGGATTACTTTAAATTATATAGCATTTATTATAATAAGAATTTACAATTTATTGTAAATTCAGGCTGTTGACAAAAGAAATTTTTGTTAATAGTCTTTTTATTTTAGAAGAAATATAGTAAAATTAAATTGCGAGA
>CAKOMY010000002.1 GCA_934096815.1 uncultured Bacilli bacterium
GGCAAAAGTAGTTTGTTAATATCAAAAGATATTCAACCAAGTAGTAAGATAATAATAGATAAAACATTCACATTAACGGGAACAAATACAACTAGTGGACTAGTAATGCCATATAAGGTAGGAATAAAATACACAAATGGATTTAGTAATGGACAATTACATTATTATTTAAAGAGAACAAATCAAAATGCAAATATCACAAGTAATTTAATAGGAACAAGTAATCAAACAATACCAGGAAATACAACGGATACTGGATATACCAGTGGAATCTTTATAAAAAATAATACTGAAAGTTACTTAGAACTAGCAACTGGAGAATTTAAAGCAGGAACGTCAAATCAAACAGTTACTTTTAATTTAAAACTACAATTTCCCGATACAGGTATAAATCAAGATAGTGAAAAAGGAGCTACATTTAATGGTGAAATAGTTGTAAATTATGAAAATGAAACAGGAGTAGATTATATAACAAAATTATATAATGAAGATAAAGAAAATAATGGATTACTAATGGATGATACTAAAGATGCAAATATTAGATATAGTGGAAGTAATCCGAACAACTATGTTGAATTTGGCAACAATGGCAGATTATGTAGAATAATTGGAATATTTAATGTAACTGATTCAAAAGGAGTAACAAGTCAAAAACTAAAAATTGTTAGAAATGAAATTATAGGAAGAATTGCCTTAGATTCAAATGAAAATAATAATTGGGAAACAGCATCGTTAAATAGCTATTTAAATGGTGATAATTATTTAAATAAATTAAAAGACTCAGATAAAATTGCGATTGTAAAATGGAAGTTAGGTGGGGTTAGTACTAGTACATTATCTCTTCAAAATTTTTATGAAATGGAATTAAGTAATAATGTTTATGGTAGTAATTCTAAATCATGGGATGGAAAAGTTGGACTTATATATGCATCCGATTATGGCTATGCTTCAACAAACGAAGAATGTAAAAAAATATTGAATAATGAAGATTGTAAAAATGACAATTGGTTATTTAAAAATTCTAATACAAATATATGGACAATTACCCATAATTCAAATAGAAGCGATGCAAACATGATGATTACACCTAAAGGGAGTGTTGGTTATACTTTAACCAAATATGTAAATGATGTATATCCAACATTATATCTTTTATCAAATGTTAAAATAATTGATGGAAGTGGTACATCAGTTGATCCTTATAAATTATCTTTATAATAGTTATGCTTTATTAATACATAACTTTTTTTATTATTTGTTACAAAAAATAGAACAAAATTAAAAATTGTGATAAAATTTGTTTATAAAGGTTGTTTAAAACTTTAATGTGGAAGGAGATAAAACATGATTGATATAAAATTAATTAGAGAAAATCGTGAATTAGTAAAAGAAAATATAAAAAAGAAATTTCAAGATGAAAAACTTGGTTTAGTTGATGAGGTTTATGATCTTGATAAAGAGGTTAGAGAAGCTAAACTTAAAGGCGATAATTTAAGAAGTGAAAAAAATAATCTATCTAAAAGTATTGGTGTTCTTTTAAAAGATGGTAAAAAGGATGAAGTTGAAGAAGTTAAAAAGAAAATAAGTGATATGGATGCTCAAATTAAGATATTAGAGATATCTGAAGAGAAGAAGAATAATCTTATTAAAGAAAAGATGATGGTTATTCCTAATATTATTGATGAATCTGTTCCAATTGGTAAAGATGATAGTGAAAATGTTGAGGTTGAAAGATTTGGAGATCCTGTTGTTCCAAACTATGAAATACCTTATCATGCAGATATTATCAGTGCAGTAGGTGGTATGGATAAAGAATCAGCAGGTCGAACAAGTGGTGAAGGATTCTATTATTTGTTAGGTGATATAGCAAGATTACATGAAGCAATGATTGCTTATGCTAGAGATTATATGATAAATAAAGGATTTACTTATGCTATTCCGCCATTTATGATTCATGCTGATGTAGTAACTGGTGTTATGTCTTTTCCAGAAATGGAAGCTATGATGTATAAAATTGAAGGAGAAGATCTATATTTAATTGGTACATCTGAACATTCAATGATTGGTAGATTTAAAGGACAAATGGTTAAAAAAGAAGAATTACCAATTAGAATGACAAGTTATTCACCTTGCTTTAGAAAAGAAGGTGGATCTCATGGACTAGAAGAAAGAGGTTTATACCGAGTTCATCAATTTGAAAAACAAGAAATGATTGTTTTATGTGAACCAGAAAAATCTATGGAAGAATACAATAAAATGTGGAAATATACTGTTGAAGTATTTAGAAATATGGATGTTCCAGTAAGACAACTTGAATGTTGTTCTGGAGATTTAGCAGATTTAAAAGTTAAATCATGTGATATTGAAGCATGGAGTCCTAGACAAAAGAAATATTTTGAGGTAGGATCTTGTTCTAATTTAGGAGATGCTCAAGCAAGAAGATTAGGAATTCGTGTTAAAGGTGATAATGGTAATTATTATTTACATACACTTAATAATACAGTTTTAGCAACCCCACGTGGATTAATTGCAGTTGTAGAAAACAACTATAATGAAGATGGAAGTATTAATATTCCTAAAGTATTACAACCATACATGGGAGGATTGGAAAAAATAGTTCCAAAAAATTAATAAGTTTTGGGATTTTTTTATTTATAATAAGATATTTTAACTTGACTTAATCTTAAATCATGCTACTATATGTGTTGAGAAAAAGGGATAGTATATGATTAATCAAGATTTTAATGAATTAATTAATTCTAATATTGATAAGTGTAATTATATTATTAAGTTTAGGTATTTATATAATATTAAGAGTTTTATTGTCTATTTATTAATTAAAAGTGGAATTATGTTGGATTATGCATATCCATTTATCTTGGCCACTTTAATAACGTTGAATTTAAAAATGTATAAACAAAATATTCCTTTTGTAAAGGATACAGTATTAGAAAAGACAAGTCTTGAAAGATTATATCAAACTAATATTAATGAAGTATCTGTAAGTTATGGTGATAAGAATAAATATGATTACACGAGTGTTGTGTATAATAGTGCATGGTATGAGAACGCTGATGGAACTTTTAGTAGAGAAGAAATATTGTTTAGTTGTAATAATAACATGATTAATAATTTGAATATAAGTGATATTATTTATTCTGATTATGAAAGTTTATGTAATCTATTTATGGTTGAAGAAGAAAAAGTTATTACAAAAAAGGTTAAAGATAACAAATATGATAAAGATTGTGTATATGTTGCAATTCATGAAATGGCTTTAGTTACAAGAGAAGAAACTTTTGAAGAAAACAGTTATTATTCATTGATATTTGTTATATTGGTATTGTTAGAGGGTTTTGGTATAAAAAAGCTTGATAGTATTTTTGTAAAAAGACATATTAGAACTAAATTAGAAGAGTTGGCATTAGAACCTATTTTGTATACGAAAAATGATATAGAAAGATTAAAAATAATTATTGAAAATCAAAAATCTAATTTAGAGTTTATTAATGGTGATAAAAATAGAAATAAACCTAAAATAAAAATTAATAGGTGAATAAAATGGAAAAAAGATTATTTAATGATAATATTAACGATATGTTTTCTGAATTTAGTGTTGAAGATATAAAAATGTTATATAGTGAACTTTTAAATTTTTATTTAAAATATAGAGATAGTTTAGGTTTGCCATCTAGTATAACTTTTGGAATTGAAATAGAATATGAATATTTACTTAAACATATTGTAGATAATTATATTGGAAAGGAATTAAAAGGTTGGATTTCAAAAACTGATGCTTCATTAGTGTGTGGTGGAGAGATAACTTCACCTGTGATGAGAGATGAAAAAAATAGATGGAATGAATTACAAAAAATATGTAGCTATTTAAGAAATAGGCAAGCTGTAACAAATTTAAGAGCTGGTGGACATGTACATATTGGAGCAAAAATATTAGATGATCATATTGAAGCTTGGAAAACTTTTTTAAAGTTATATATTTGTTATGAACATGTATTATTTAGATTTGGATACGGGGATAAATTGGAATCTAGAAAGAATTTAAAAGAATATGCTAAGCCAGTGTCAATGAATTTGTTTAATCAATTAGAATATATAGAATGTTCAAAAAAATTAGAACATCTTCATTATGCTTTAGAAAGTAAAGGACATTATGACGCTATAAGCTTTAAACATATTGTTTTTAATGAATCATATTCCTATAGATTTCATACTATTGAATTTAGGTTTCCTAATGCTTCTACTAATGAGATTATTTGGCAAAATAATATAAACGTATTTACAAAAATGATTTTAGTATCTTTAAATGGAACTATTAATAAAGAATTTTTAGATTATAAATTACAGCAAATTAAATCTATTGGTGAAAATAAATATAGATATGACTTAATTTATGTTGAAGATGCTTTAGAGTTTGCTGATTTGGTATTTGATAATAATTTGGATAAAATGTATTTTTTAAGACAATATTTTAAAAATTTTGAAGTTGATTTAGGTAAAAATTATGCTAAATCGATTAAAAAATTCACTTTATGAACAAATGATTGATTTTTTCTTGATATTTTGCTATAATACGTGCATCAAGGGGAAATTATGAAATATAAAATTTTTGGATTAGATCCAGATAAAATAATAAGGAAATATGTAATAAAAAATAATCATATAGTTGTTATATTTTTAGCTGGTAATAAACAAGTAATTCCTTATACTAAAGATAATGAGTTAACTTTAATTAACGAAATGACTAAACAAGCATTAATGAGGGAAAATGATTTTTTTAATGATGAAATAGATATAAAACCGGATATTTTTGGAGAAATATTTTCAACGACGGAAATTTTGATGTATATCAATTTTTTAAATAATATTGGAGATAAAATGACAGCATCAGATATGTCAAATATTATTTTAAATTGTTATTATTATTTTGGAATAGTGGGATTGTCTTTTTATTCTTTATTAGCAGTTGTGGGCGTAATATCAATTATAAAAAAGAATAAAAAGATAGAAGATAATATAAAATATCGATTGTATTTAAGCATGAAGCAAGAATTAGAACAATATAAAGATTTAATATTACCAAATGGCTTAAATTTAAAAGATAGATTGAATATTAATACTTTGGATTCATTAAGTTCTTCTGAATTAAGAAAAATATTAAGTTATGTTAGTTCACAGATTGAGGAAAATAAAATGAATCAAGAAAAAAATTTATTATATAACACTGAGAAACATTTTTGATTTTGGTGTTTACTTTGCATATTATGTATGTTATGTTCATATCCGTTTGGAGAAATGTTCCTATGAAATACGAAATTAGAGGGGTATAAAAGAAGAGACAATTAAAAGTTATGAGATAGATGAAGATAAGTTAATATTTGTATATTTAGGTTGACAAACTGAATTTTTATCGTATTCAAAAGAAAGGAAAAATTTTATTATTCATAAAATGATTTGTCAGGCAGAAATTAGAGATAGGTTATTATTATGTTATATGTTTTATTAAGTATTAGTTATTTATATGTATTGTATATTAATGAACATATAACTTATGGTTTTACGAAAAGTGCTGAAAATTATTCATCTTGGTTACACTTTGTTTTTGTTTTGGAATTACTATAGTTTGGGTAATAAGCAATAATTTAATGATTTTAAAAAATATCATGTTTTTTAGATAATATTGATCTTCTAAGTATGAGTGATGATATTATAATGTTTAATGATACAATATTAATGGAAATTAATGCATTAGATTCATATATATTATCAGAAGTAAATGATATGATTAATATTCTTAAAAATGGAAAATCAGGAAGTGAAAAGCATTATTAAAAAATAACGAGAAAGCGTTATTTTAATACTTGACTTGTATTAAATACATTTGATAGACTAAAGTTCAGGAACAACTAATTGTTTTGGTGGTTACTACTAAATTTCAAAATGAAAGATGGTGGTAGTTATGAGTAAAAAGATGTTATATTATATAATAATCAATTTATTTGTAATAATTATTTTATTAATTACATTACTTTTTAAAGTAATTAACTAATAAAAAAACCAAAACTCAGGGGTTTTGGAGATACTAAATTGGTAATCACCTAACCTACGAAAATTAGATGTTCCTTTTTTATTTTATGTAAGTTTTGCTTACATATTCATAATATCAAATTTTTAATTTTTTTACAATATATCTTTTTACGAAAAAGCGTATATTTATTCTTGACTATTATTAGTACTTTTGATAGACTAAGGTTTTAGGAACAACTAATTGTTTTGGTGGTTACTACTAAATTTCAAAAAGAAAGATGGTGGTAGTTATGAGTAAAAAGATGTTATATTATATAATAGTCAATTTATTTATAATAATTATTTTATTAATTACATTACTATTTAAAGTAATTAACTAATAAAAAAACCAAAACTCAGGGGGTTTTGGTGATTTAACCTAAAAGGTAACCATCTTAACTTCCAAATTAGATGTTCCTTTTTATTTTATGTAAGTTTTGCTTACATATTTATAATATCAAATTTTTGATTTTTTTACAATATATCTTTTTACGAAAAAACGTATATTTTTCCTTGACTAGTATTAGTACTTTTGATAGACTAAGGTTTTAGGAACAACTAATTGTTTTGGTGGTTACTACTAAATTTCAAAATGAAAGATGGTGGTAGTTATGAGTAAAAAGATGTTATATTATATAATAATCAATTTATTCATAATAATTATTTTATTAATTATATTACTATTTAAAGTAATTAACTAATAAAAAAACCAAAACTCAGGGGGTTTTGGTGAACCTAAAATTGGTAACCATCTAAAACTTCCAAATTAGATGTTCCTTTTTATTTTATGTAAGTCTTGCTTACATATTCATAATATCAAATTTTTATTTTTTTTACAATAAGTTTGAAAGACATATTGCTAAAATAAATAAAAAGTGATAAATTAATTAAGAAATCAGTGATAAAGGACATGATTATTAGTTAACAAATTATAGAGAGTAAGTGGGTGGTGGAAACTTATGGAGTTGTTAATAATTACTACCTTTGGAGAGATATAATAATATCCGAGTTATTCCCGTTAAGAATTAGAAAAAAGATAAATCAAGGATGGTACCGTCATTAGACGCCTGTTACTATCCTTTTTTTGTTAAAGAAAGAAGGAAGAAAAATGATAAATATTAAAGAAAATGAAAATTTAAGTGTAATGAATCATTCATGTGCTCATTTACTTGCCCAAGCAGTTAAACATTTATATCCAAATGCAAAGTTTTGGGTTGGACCTGTTGTAGAAAGTGGATTTTACTATGATATTGATTTAGGAGATGTAACATTAACAAATGAAGATTTACCAGTTATTGAAAAAGAAATGAAAAAAATAGCCAAAGATGGTAAAAGAATTGTTAGAGAAGAAATTACTAAACAAGAAGCATTAGAAAAATTTAAAGATGATCCATATAAAATAGATTTAATCACTCGTATGGACGAAGATAATACTGTAATAAGTATGTATACACAAGGAGATTTTACTGACCTTTGCCGTGGACCACATGTTGAAACTGTTAAATTACTTAAACATTTTAAATTACTTAAGGTAAGTGGAGCATATTGGAAAGGTGATTCTAAAAACAAAATGCTTCAAAGAATTTATGGAGTATGTTTTCCAACAGAAGAAGAACTTGATAGTTACGTGCAAGAACTTAAAGATGCTGAAGAAAGAGATCATCGTAAAATAGGTAAAGATTTAGATTTATTTATGTCTGATGATTTAGTTGGTAGAGGACTTCCAATGTTCTTACCTAATGGATATATTATTTGGCAAGAACTTGAAAATTACATTAAAGAAAAAGAAAGAAAATTAGGATATTTACATGTACTAACTCCATGTGTTGGTAATGTAGAACTATATAAGACAAGTGGTCACTGGGATCATTACAAAGAAAATATGTTTCCAGCTATGGAACTTGATGGTGAAGCATTCGTATTAAGACCAATGAATTGTCCTCATCATATGATGATTTATTCTAACAAATTACATTCTTATAAAGATTTACCTATTCGTATTGGTGAAATTGCTCATGACTTTAGATATGAGGCAAGTGGAGCAGTTAAAGGTATTGAAAGAGGAAGACATTTTTGTCAAAATGATGCCCATCTTTTCGTAACACCTGACCAAATTAAATCTGAATTTAAGAGTGTTGTTGATTTAATATTTGATGTTTATAAAGACTTTGATATTAAAGATTATCGTTGTGTATTATCTTTAAGAGATCCTGAAGATAAAGAAAAGTATCATCCAGATGATGAAATGTGGAATAAGGCTGAAAATGAACTTAGAGAAGTTTTAAATGAGTTAGGTATTAAATATACCGAAGAAATTGGTGAAGCCGCTTTTTACGGACCTAAGTTAGATGTTAATGTTAAACCAGCAGTTGGAGCAGAATATACATTATCAACTTGTCAATTAGACTTTTGTTTACCAGCTAAATTTAATTTAAAATATATTGATGAAAATGGAGAAAGAAAAACCCCTGTCGTATTACATCGTGCTATATTAGGCTCACTTGATCGTTTCATGGCTTATATTTTAGAAGAAACTAAAGGAGCACTTCCTGTTTGGCTTGCTCCAGTACAAGTTAATATTATTCCAGTTAACAATGAATATCATTTAGAATATGCTAAAGAGATAGAAAAAATGCTTGAAAATGCAAATGTCCGTGTAAAGCTAGATGATCGTAATGAGAAATTAACATATAAAATGAGAGAGAGTCAAACTAAAAAGGTACCATATACTATAATTATTGGTGATAAAGAAAGAGATGCTAATACTGTAACAGTTAGACTTCATGGTACAACTGAAAATATTACTTTAGATAAAGATGAATTCTTAAGTAAAATAAAAGAAGTTATTCAAAATAAAAATATTAAATATGATTTATAATGATTAAAATAAAAGAATATACCCCATAATATAGTTGGTGATGATATGGAATTATTAACTACTGTATTAAGAACTTTATTCTTTTATTTTTTTGTTACTTTTTCTTACCGTATTATGGGAAAAAGAGAAGTGGGACAACTGGGAATTGTTGATTTAATTGTATCTATTTTAATAGCAGAATTAGTTGCAATTAGTATTGAAAATATTGATAAATCTATAATGCTTACTATTGCTCCAATAAGTTTATTGGTTGTTATTGAGGTGGTACTTGCTTACCTTTCAACTAAATCGAGAATGTTTAGACAAGTCTTTACTTCTAGACCTTCTGTTATTATTAATCATGGTCAATTAAATTATAAAGAAATGGTTAAGCAAAGATATAGTTTAGATGATTTATTACTTAGTTTAAGACAAGCATCTATTAAATCGATTGAAGATGTTGAATATGCTTTTTTGGAAAATAATGGAAAATTAAGTGTTTTTAAATATAATTTATTTAAGACTGATTCGGATTATCCTGCTCCAATAATTGTTGATGGTAAAATTCAAGATAATACTTTAAAAAATATTCGAAAAAATAAGATATGGATAAAATTATATTTAAGAAAACAAAATCTAAATCAAGAAGATATTTTTTATGCATTTTATAAAAAAGGTAAGATTTATACTATATTAAAGTCCAATGTAAATGAATTGTAAATTTTCATATTAATTTACATTTTATAAACATAATAATACGTAAAGTGTTATATAATGATTTTAGGTGGTAAGAATGAAAGATTTTTTAGTAAATTTAATTAAATTAATATTAAGTGTGTTAGTAATAATGTTTACTGAAGAATATTTTTATAAATTATTAGATTTACTTAAGTTAAGTATTAATAGTAAAGCGATAGTTTCTTTAATTGTTTATATATTAATATTTATTATTATATATATTATTTATAAAGGAGAAGTTAATGCGGCTTTTGCAAAGTATAAAAATAAGTTAACTACAAATATTTTTTATAGTGTTATTTCATTTATGGTTTTATTTATTGCAATGATGATTATAGATTATTTAGTTGCTGCTCTTGCTAAGGGATTTAATATAACATATGAAGGATTAAGTTTTGTAAATATATTTGATTATAAGTTTAGTTTTGAATTAATTGCGATTATTATTAAAGATATAATTATTGTGCCTTTTATTAAAGTTGTTATTTTTGTATTAGGGGTTAATAATATGTGTTCTAAGAAGACTGGAATGTTCTTTAGTGGATTATTGTATTCCTTATTTGCAATTTATACTATGTGTCATTTTAATGCTTCAATAAGTTATGTGTTAATTAATATGATTCCTTATTATTTATTATTTAATATGTTAAGTTTTATATATAAAAAGAATAATAATATAGCATATAGTATAGTATCTTATGGTTTATATGAGTTATTTACTAGTGTATTAATAAGAAGATTCTTGTGAGGTTACTATGAAAGATAATGTTAAAAATATATTTAAATTAATAATAAGTTTTGTATTGTTTTTTAATTTAAGTTTAGTAATAGCCTGTATATTTAAATTAGTAGGTATAAATTATAGTGATTTTAATTATATTGATTATGCTTGTTTAAATACTTTTATAGAGTTAATTATGTTTGTAGTAGTACTACTATTTTATAAAAAATATTTAAAAAAGGATTTAGTGTTATTTAAGTTAAATAAAAAAGACTATATAAAGAAAATTATTTCTTACTTTCTAATATTTTTGGTTGTAAAGTATGGAGTAGCATTATTTTCAAGTTTACTTTTAGTTATGTTAGGATCTGATCTTGTTACAAGTGAAAATCAAGAGAGTGTGGTAACCTTAGCTAAAACATTGCCTTTTATGATGATGATATCTACTAGTTTACTTGCTCCTTTTGTTGAAGAAGGAATATTTAGATTAGGAATTAGAAAAGTAATTAATAATAAATATTTATTTATCCTAGTAAGTGGTTTAATATTTGGATTTATGCATATATTTCCAACTGAATTACCATTATATGTAGCTTTAATAGAATCACTTAATTATGTTACTATGGGACTACTACTTGCATATATTTATAATGAGACAGATAATATATATGTTGTAGTTATAATTCATGCTTTAAATAATTTACTTAGTATGTTAATGATACTTGCTACTATGTAAAAAAATATATATAATAATAAGAAAAAATGGAGTTAATTATGAAAGAAACATTAAAAGATTTATTTGGGTTTATGTATTCACTTAGTATGGGAGATTATTTCTTCTTTATAGGTACATTTTTATTAATCGTTTTATTTATTTATATTATTTATTTACTTAAGACTGAACCTGATGAATTACCTAAGAAAAAAGAAGATAAATTTGATATTAGTAAAGTTACTAAGAATTTAGAAGAAAATTATAAACCTGCAACACCTAATATTAAATTAACAAGTTATGAAGAAGAACAAGAAAATAATGCCATTATAAGTTATGATGAACTTGTTAAAACTAGAGAAATGAATGTTGTAACGTATGATGATAATTTTTCTAATACTGAACCGGATTTAGATATTAAAAAAATTGATTTAGAGGGTACTGGTAAAATAAAGATTATTGATCCTAAGATTGAAGTTAAATTAATTGAATATGAAAAAGAAGAAGAGTTTTTAAAAGTATTAAAAGATTTACAAAGCAAACTAAGTTAGGTTGCTTTTTTAATTACTAGTTTGGATATAAAAAAATATAGCTGATTGGTTAGAGAAGATAGTTAAAATATCTTCTTTTAATTTGTAGCAAAAATATGTTTGCTATTTTAAAAAGTTTATGATAGAGTATATCTTACCAAAAGAAATAAAAGATATTGTGAAATAGAATGACAAAGAATATAATTATAGAAGGTGAATGGTAATGCAAAAAGAAGATTTGCAAAAAATTTATAATCAAGATAAAAACATAGAAAATAATTTAGCAAATAGGATTAATAATTATGAAAGAAAATTAAATAAATTAAAACTATCAAGTTGTAGTTATCGTGTTAAAACAAATTTATTTGTTACTTTATTAATTTTATTGGGATTATCCAATAGTAGTTTAATCTTCTTAATTGCAGAAAATACTGTACTTAGTGAGGTTATTCTAACTACATTATTTGGAATTATTTATGGAGTTTCTGATTTTACATATAAAATTATTGTAGGTAAAAAATATGGAGTTAATTTATTTAAGCCAACATCTGAAAAAGAAAGTATTAAGAAAGAAATTGAATATAATGTTAAGTTAGAACAAATCAAAAATGAAGATATTATGGTAAAAAATTCTTTAAGTTATTTAAGCAAACAGATTAAAGCGTGTTATAATGGATTACCTTTATTTAGTAAGAATTATTATGTATGTAAAAATGAATTAGAAATTAAATTAAATAATTTGAATGAAATTATTCAAGAAAAAAAATTTAGATTAAATGAAACTATAGAAAGATCAACAGTTAGTAAAGTTTCTACAAATTATTCCTTAATAAATATGTTTTTTCATACATTTTTTAATATTGGCATTGGTGCAGTTATAATTGTTAGTTTACCTGTTTTATTAAACTTAACTATTTCAAGTTTATTTCAAATTATTTTAGGCTTTATATTATTTACTAGATATGCAGTTAGCAAAAGTATTACTTTTAAAAAAGCTAGAGAAGTATTTAATAAATATGGAATTAATTTAATGTCTTTAAAACAATTTGGAAAATTTGAAGATAATGAGAAAAAAATTAAAGAAGAAAGCGAAGAATTAAGTAAATATAGAATTGAACAAATAGAGGTTAAAACAGTGTGTTGTTCCATAGAGTGCATGAATAATAATAGAATTGATGATAATTTAATACCAAAATCTATAGATATAATTCTATTAGGAAAAGAACCAACTATGGATAAAGGAAAATTATTAATAAAAAATAGAAAGAAAATGTGAATTTAGATGAAAATATATATAGAAACATTGGGTTGTAAAGTTAATACTTATGAATCTGAAGTAATTAAGGAAGAATTTTTAAGAAATGGATATGAGGAAACAAGTGATGTAACAATTGCTGATGTAATTGTTGTTAATACTTGTTCTGTAACTAATCAAAGTGATGCTAAGAGTAGGAAAGTTATTCGTGCAGCAAGGAAAGCAAATGAAAAAGCAATTCTTGTAGTTTGTGGTTGTTCTAGTCAGAATCATCAAGAAGAATTAAAAAAGTTAAATGTAGATATATTAATAGGAAATAAAGATAAATCTAAAATATATGATTATGTTAAAAATTATGATAATAAGCAAGTTGTTAAATATTATGATATGATTAAAACTAATTTTGAAAAGATGAGTCTAAATAATTATAGTGAAAGAACAAGAGCATTTGTTAAGATTCAAGATGGTTGTAATAATTATTGCTCATATTGTATTATTCCTTATTTAAGAGGAACAATTAGAAATAAAGAATTAAATGATGCAGTGGAAGAAATTAATACATTAGTTAATAATGGTTTTAAAGAAATAGTTTTAACGGGTATTCATACTGGAAGTTATCCTGATTTAGTTAAATTAATTAAAGAAATAAGTAAAAATGATAAATTAGAAAGAATAAGAATTAGTAGTATTGAAGCAACTGAAATAGATGATGAATTTTTAGAAGAATTAAAAAATAATAAGAAGATTTGTAATCATATGCATATTCCTGTCCAAGCAGCTTGTGATAATACATTAAAAAAGATGAATCGAAAATATGATATGAATAAGTTTATTAGTATTATTAATAAAATAAGAGAAGTTAGACCTGATATTAATATTACTACTGATTTAATAGTAGGTTTTCCAACTGAAAATGAAGAGGATTTTTTAGAAAGCTATAATAATGCTTGTAAGATTAAGTTTGGTAAAATTCATGTATTTCCATATTCTAAGAGAGATGGAACTGTTGCTGCTAAGATGAAAAGTGTTTTAAGTGATAGTGAGAAAAAAGAACGTACTCATAAAATGATTGAGTTATCTAATAAATTAGAAAACGAATATTATAATAAATTTTTAGGTAAAATTTTAAATGTTTTAGTAGAAGAGGTATTTGATGATCATAGCACGGGACATACTGATAATTATATTAAAGTAATTATTAATTCTAAGTTAGAACATAATAAAGATTATAATGTTAAAATTATTAAAGTAGATGGCATTAATGTCTATGGAGAGGTTATTAAATAGAGTAACAAATATCCTATATATTAATATAATATAATATGATGAGAGTTATTAATATAAAGGATTATAACAATGAAGGAGTATTTATAAATTTAGATATATCATTTAAACCATATGAAAATTTGCTTAATAATCATTATAAATATTTAAGTAAAGATAAAGAATACTATTTTTATTGTAAGGGTGGAGTTAAATCTAAAAAAGTGGCAAGTATTTTATCAGCTTACGGTTATAACACTGTCCTTGTTCTAAACTAAAGAACCAGTAAATATTGGTTCTTTTTTGATATATAAATAATAATTGACATTGAAATTTAAATTAAGGTAAAATTTCGATAAGGAGATATGAAATATGGAAAATAAGTTTAGAGATAATAACAAGAAAAGTGTAACAATATTTTTTTGTGATATATGTGGCACAGTTGATGGTGGCTTTACTTTAGAAGATTGTTATAGATTTGCAGAATTATTAAAAAAACTAAAAGAAAAGAATGGAAGCGATTACTTATTTTTTGGTATGTCATCGACAGAACATCCAGATGTGGTTGATTATTATGAAAAATGTCTTTCAAGATATTTTAGTGATGATATTTTATTAATGGATAAAATTCATAATGCAGAGACATTACGTGAAGCAAAAATTTCTTGTGCACTTCTTTATATTCAAAATTTGCAGAAGGATTATGATATAAAAGGTGTTTATTGTGCTGATGATATAGAAATATTACAAGAATTATTTAAAAATTTATTAAAAGATATATTAGATATAGATTTAAATATTATAGTACCAAAGAGTGGTGAGAATAATTTAGAATTTATTAATAAAGAAATTGAAGAAAGTTTTATTAAGGAAAGTTCTAAAATTAAATAAATGTAAATTGTTAATTGTATTTTAAATATTATATTGGTAAAATTATTGTAGGTGAATATGTAATGATATATGAGTGTGATAAATGTGGGTTTAAACATGAAGGAATACTGCCGGATGGATATCATTGTCCTTTGTGTTTATCGGGGTATGATCATTTAATTCCCATTGAATTTGAAAATAAAGTATATAAAAGGGTAGAAATATCTAATGGAAATGTTGGAATTAGAAGAATAGAGGAAAAATGCATTAATTGTGGTATGTGTTTAAGGACTTGTGAAAAAGTAACTAATTGTTTAGTTAATACGGCAAATAATGATTATAAAGATTCAAATGATTTATGTTTAGAATGTGGAAATTGTATATTAACTTGTCCTACATCATCATTAATTCCAAAGTATGATTATCAAGAAGTGCTAAAATATATTGATAACCCTGATTATATTGTAATAGCACTAACTAGTCCTGCAACAAGAGTTGGAATTGGAGATGCTTTTTTCAAAGAACCTGGTATGTTTTTAGAAGGCAAAATGGTAGCTGCTTTAAAAAAATTAGGGTTTGATTATGTTTTTGATTTAACTTTTGGAGCGGATATTACATCAGTAGAGGAAGCACATGAATTAAAAGAAAGATTAGAAAGTAGGGGAAAACCCATGTTTTCTAGTTGTTGTCCTTCTTGGGTAAAATATTGTCATATAGTTCATCCTGAGCTAATAGATAATTTATCCACTTGTAAGAGCCCTATTGGTATGGCAAGTACAGTTATAAAAAAATTATTTGCACCTAATGAGTATGATAGAGATAAAAAAATAATAATAGTGGCTGTAACGCCTTGCACAAGTAAAAAAAGAGAAATTGTTGGTACAGATACTGATTTTGTTATTACTACAAGTGAGCTAGCTTTGATGATTAGAGAAAATGGGATTGATTTTAATAAATTAGAAGATGCTGCTTTTGATAGAGTAAAAGGATCATTTTCTGGTACTAATTATGGAACTGGTGGAGGAGTTACTAAATCAGTTGTTAGGTGTCTTTATTATGAGATGACTGGTAAAGATTTAAAAGAAAAAGATTATATAATAGAAGATAAAGAATATTACAGGTTACTTAAAGTTAAAATTAATTCAAGAATTGTTAGATGTATAATAGTTAGTACAATGTCAAATTTAGAAAAAATACTAAAAAATGATGTTGAGTTTGATTTTGCTGAGATTATGTATTGTGATGGTGGATGTGTTTCAGGCGGAGGCCAAGTCTTAATGCCTGTTAAAGATAAAGAATTGATTAAACAAAAAAGAGCAGAAAGCTTGAACAAAAAACATAATGAGATTGAATACTATCCTTATAAAAATGACTTAATAGATGATTTATATAATACTTATTTAAATAATCCGGGAAGTGCTGATGCTCATAAATATTTACATATTAATCATTAAAACTTAAATATAATTATGAAAAAAATTAGTTGATATACTAATTTTTTTGTGGTAGTATTTTATTAGAATAGCGAGGAATTTTATGAATACTAATATTGAATTAAAAAGAGTAAATGGAGAAATAATAAAAGCAGAATTAATTAGTTATTTTGAGTATGTTCCAAATAATAAAAAATATGTATTTTATACTTTAAATGAAAAAGTAGAAAATGATTTAGTAAAAATGTATGTATCTGAAGTATCAAATGGGAACGCTTTATCAGATAATATGACAAATGATGAATGGAATAATATAAAGGGAATTATGAAATCCATTCTTACAGCAAATAATAATGAAAATATTAAATACTTAAATTGGGAGGCTTAATAATGGCAAACATAATACAAAATGAATCAAGAAAGATAGCATTAACTGCAGATCAGTTGAATTCACTTAAAAAAGCATATAGTGAGAGTATGACAAAGCAAACTAAAATGACTACGCAAGCATCAGGGGTAACAAATGATGCTGTTGTTCAACAAATAGTAAATAATAGTACTAATTCAATGCCTCAAACTGATGTTTTAATTCCTGATGCACCAGTAAATACAGTAGCACCAACACAGCCAGTTAATATGTTTGAGTCAGTTCCAATTGTAGATAGTCTAGTAGGAAATGCTGGTACTTCAAATACAAGTGAACCTAAAATAGAAGAACAAGTAGTTTCTGCAGTTCCTGGTGAACAACAAACAGATAATGTTATTAGTGATAATAAAGATTTAGCTGATTTAATAAAAAAAATTATAGATGAATATTATGATTTACAATTACATGTTCAAGAATATGGTGTAAAATTAGAAGAAACTTTAGAAAAGATGAAAAAGTTAATGAATGAAAATAACTTAACAAAACAAGTTACAAATACAGCAAATACTGTAACACAACAAGTTGTTCAGCCAACACCAACAGTAGCTGTAGCATCTCAAGCAGCATCAGCTGGAACTAATGTTTTTGATGCTCCTAAAACTGAACCAGTAGCAACAATAACTCCAAAACAACCGCTTGCTTCACCTTATTCTGAAAACATTAATATATTTGATCAAATTCCGCAAACTCCCAGTAACGGAGGACAATTAAAAATATAAAATTAAGTCTAAATATTGGACTTTTTTTGTTTATTAAACATATAATTTAGTATGGAAAATATATTAAATTATTATTATGATATAAACGTTATAGATATAAAAAAATATGATTATTATTACCTAATAACGAGTGATGATGAAGAAGAATATTTATTTAATGAAATAGTAAATGTATCAGAATTAAAAGAAATAATAAATTATTTAAATAACACTAATATGTTATATCATTTATTAATGCTAACTAAGGAACAAAATATAACGATAACTTATAATGATAAAGAATATGCTTTATTTAAAGTAAGAGATAATGATAACTTAAATATATTTAGTTTTTCTAATTTAATTACTAGTGGTAAATGTATATGGGGTACACTATGGTCTAATAGAGTAGATTATTATTTAGAACAATTAAAAGAAGTAGTTGATATAAATGAGATTAAATATGCAATGGATTATTATATATCTTTAGCTGAAATTGCTATATCTTATTTTAATAATTTAGAAGAAATTTATAAAAGCAGTGAGTTAACTTATACAATATCTCATCATTTTACTAGTTCACCATTATCTAAATATGAATTATATAACCCATCTAATATGTGTAAAGATTTAATAGTTAGAGATGTTGCCGAATATATTAAAGCATCCTTTTTTGAAGATATATTAACTAATAATGAAATACTTAATTTAATAGATAGGATCAATTTAAACGAAGTATTAGCTAACTATTTATTAGTAAGATTAATATATCCATCTTATATGTTTAAAATATACGATAAGTATATAGAAACAAAAGAAATAGATCGTAAATTTTATGACTATATGAAAAAAAGTAGGGAATATGAACGCCTACTAGCAAATATATATAATAAATTAAAACTTAAATTTCCTATTAAAGCTTATATTTACTTCTTTAAAGATCAATATTAATTACATCTTTAACTTCTGGAACTTCTTCTTTAATAGTTCTAAGAACAAAATCAGTTATTGTATCATCTTTGTAACCACATTCGGCACATGCTCCATGTAATTTAATATATACAATATTATCTTTTAAACTAATAAATTCTATATCGCCACCATCACTATTTAAGTATGGTTTAATAATATTAATTGTTTCTTTTATTTTTTCTTCCATATATAACACCCACTTGAGATTATATCACATTTTATTTATAATAATAAGAAGAAGGAAAGATATTTATGTATAGAGTAGGAGAAATAATAGAGGTTGAAGTAACTGGAATAGAAAGTTATGGTATCTTTGTTAAGGCTGATAATGATTATACTGGTTTAATTCATATATCCGAGATAGATAATAATTATATAAAAGATATAAATAAGTATGTTAAATTAGGAGATAATATATATACAAATGTGATTGGAGTAGATGATGCAACTAAGCATTTAAAGTTATCTATAAAGAATATGAATTATAATGATAATAATCATGGTAAGAGAATAATAAAAGAAAATATAAATGGCTTTTTACCTCTTCATAATAAGTTAGAAGAATGGATAGAGGAGACAATTAAAAAATTGAAACAATTATAATATAAAAGACAAACATATTTTCGCTTGACGGGGGGGCTTTTAAAGGTATAATTTCACTAGGATAAGGTGATTTTATATGAATAATAAAGAAGAACAATTAAAAGTGTATGTAATGATAGGAACAATAATAATGCTCCTAGTGATATTTTCAGGGATAACATATGCTTTTTTTAGTGCGAGCAATAATAAAGGAAGTACGTCTTTAATATCAGCAATAAGTGGTAAAATGACAATAAATTATGCCGATGGCAAAAGTGATTTATTAGTATCAAATGATATACAACCTAGTGATGCAATATTAGTTAATAAGACATTTACTTTAACAGGTACAAATACAACTAGTGGACTTGCCATGCCATATAAAGTAGGACTAAAATATACATCAACATTTAGTGATGGACAAATTCATTATTATATAAAAGAAATGAATAGACCAGATAGTTCTAAAGTAACAGTAGAATATACAGGAACAACTAATCAAACAGTACAAGGATATAGTTCGTATATAGGATATTCTCATGGAATTTTAAAAAACGGAAATAATTATACTGAAATGGTAACAGGAGAGTTTCCAGTGAACACGTCAAATCAAACAATCACATTTAATTTAATTCTTCAATTTCCTGATACCGGAAAAAATCAAGATAGCGAAAAAGGAAAAGAAATAGGTGGAAGGGTTGTCGTTAATTATGAACAACCAAAAGCAACCACATTTGCCGAAGATTCATGGAGTACAATAGCAGCCGTGGTTAAAGATGGACAGTTAAATGCTTATTCAGTTGGAGATGAAAAAGAAGTAGTGCTAAGCGATGGAAAAAGTTATACAGTGCGTGTTGCTAATAATACAACACCTGAAGAGTGTAAAGGACCTGATTTTTCACAGACAGCCTGTGGATTTGTAGTTGAATTTGTTGATATAGTAGATCAAAGAACAATGAATACTACGGGCACCAATGTAGGCGGTTGGCCAGCAACAGCAATGAGAATATATACAAAAGGAGAATTCTTAAATAAATTACCAGCAGAATTAAGAAATGTAATAATTGAAACAAAAGTAATATCTGGTCATGGAAGTACATCAGGAGAAGCTAACTTTATTTCAACAGATAAAATATATTTACTAAGTGCGCATGAAGTATGGGAAGATGGTATAAGTAATCCGGTATCTAGTAGAGATGCTGCGTATAAAAATACAAGACAATTAGATTATTATGCAAATCTAAAAGTAACCACCAGTAACTATTCAGGTGCTATAAAGAAAAATGTTAATGGTTCGAATTCCAATTGGTGGCTTCGCTCGGGCAGTTCTGGTAGTAAAAATTATTTTCTAATTGTCAAAAATGATGGAGACTGGACTAATTTTGATGCTAGGTATGCCAGTGGCTTTGCTCCAGCGTTCCGTATTGGGTAAAAATGCAAATCATGGATAGAATAAAATAAAACCTTACGAGGAAACTTATTCAATTAACAGATAAGAATAGGTTCTTTTTTTTAATTCCATTTACATAATTATAGATAACATTTGTAATTTATTATATAATTATAATGTAAGGAGAATGATTATGAGAGTAATTATTACAGCAGGAGGTACAGGTGGACATATTTATCCGGCTATATCTATATTAAATAAAATAAAAGAGGAAGAACCAAACAGTACGTTTTTATATATTGGAACTCACAACCGAATGGAAAAAGATATTGTTCCTTCATTAGGATATGATTATAAATCTATTGAAATATATGGTTTTAGTAAAAAAAATATAAAACTAGATTTTAAAAATATTGGATTAATACATAAGGCTTATAAAGAAAGTTTAAAAATAATAAAAGAGTTTAAACCTGATATAGTAATAGGTGTTGGAGGATATGTAACATTTCCTGTTATAATGGCAGCTCATAAATTAAAAATTAAAACATTTTTACATGAACAAAATTCAATTCCTGGTAAAAGTAATAAATTCTTAATTAAATATGCTGATAAAATAGGACTTAGTTTTGCTGATAGCAGTAAATATTTTCCTAAAGATAAATGGATATTAACCGGTAATCCTTGTTCTGAAAATGCTATAAATATTAAAGCAACATCTAGAACAAAATATGGACTTAGTTACGATAAAAAAAGTATTCTGATAGTTCAAGGTTCACTTGGTTCTGAAGTAATTAATAATAAAATGCTATCATTCTTACAAAGTATTGATAATGAACCTTATGATGTATTATATGTAACAGGTAAAAATTATTATGAAAATTATAGTAAAAATAAATTTAGTAAAAATGTTAAAGTTGTTCCTTATGTTGAAAATTTGAGTAGTTTATTAAAAGATATCGATTTAATTATAACAAGAGCTGGAGCAAGCACTATTGCTGAAATTACTTCTCTTGGCTTACCAGCTATATTAATTCCTAGTCCATATGTTGCAAATAATCATCAATACTATAATGCTTTATCACTTAAAAATGCAAATGCATCAGAACTTATTGAACAAAAAGATCTAAATGAAAAAACATTAAAAGAAACAATTAATAAAATATTAAATAATAAAAATACTTACGAGACATATCATAATAATTTATTAAAATTAAGTATTCCTAATAGTAGCACAATAATATATGAAAGTATAAAAAAGTTAATTAATGAAAAAGAAAGTTAAAAAGAAAAAATTAAATATCGTCAAGTTTTTAGTGTTCATCTTAATATTTTATATTATTGGATATAGCGGTTATAGTTTGTTTACAATGAAAACTAAAAACATAATTATAAAGGGAAATACTTATTTAAAAGATTATGAAATAATAGAACAGGCTGGAGTTAAAGATTATCCTGCCTTGTTAACTCTAAATAAGAAAAAAACAATTAATAAATTGAAAGAATTAGATTTAGTAAGCGATGCAAAAATTACTAAAAAGTTTGATTTTACACTTATTATTGAAATAACTGAAAAGAAAATTATTTTAGAATATGAAGGAAAATATTATTTAAATGATGGAACAAGAATAGATGGAGACTTCTTAGCAGTTCCAACTCTAATTAACTATGTTCCTGATGGAACTTTAAAGAAATTCCTTAAGGAAATGGGAAATATCAATTATGACATTATTAATTCAATAAGTGAGATAGAGTATGCTCCTACCAAAAATAGCGATGGTACTATAACTGATGAAAACATATTTATTTTTAAAATGAATGATGGTAATATAGTATACATATCTACTGATAAATTAGAAATAATGAATAAATATCAAAAAATTTATGCTAGTTTAGGAAATAAAAAAGGAATCTTGCATTTAGATAATGGAAATTATTTGGAGGTACAATGATGAATATAAATTATAATGAAGAAATGAAAAAAATAATAAGTAATTTAGATAGTAATAATACACTTTTATTACATTCATGTTGTGGACCTTGTTCAACAGCAGTAATTGAAAGATTAAAAGATTACTTTGATATAACAGTTCTTTATTATAATCCAAATATTGAACCGAAAGATGAATACATAAAAAGAAAAGAAGAACAATTAAAAGTATTAAAAGAATATAATATTAAATTTAAAGATATTGATTATTTAAATGAAGAATATCGTAAGAAAGTAATTGGATATGAAAAAGAACCAGAAAATGGCGCAAGATGTCATATTTGTTATGAACTTAGATTAGAAAAAACAGCTATTCTAGCTAAAGAAAATAGCTTTGATTATTTTGCAACAACCTTAACTGTTAGTCCATATAAAAATGCTAAAGTGATTAATGAAATAGGACTTAAGTTACAAAACAAATATGATGTTAAATATTTACTTTCTGATTTTAAAAAAGAAGATGGTTATAAGAAAAGTATTGAACTATCTAAAAAATATAATTTATATCGTCAAGATTACTGTGGATGTTTATTTAGTAAGGAGAGAAAAGTAGATGAATAAAAAAGGATTTACATTAGTTGAGATATTAGCAACACTTGTGATACTATCTTTTATATTTATGCTTACTTATCCAACGATACAAAAGGCTTTTAACAATGGTAAAACAGCAATTTCTGAATTAAGTAAGAAACAAATTGAAGATGCAGCTAAAATAGTAATAGATGAAGTTATTTATTGCAATATGTCAGAAGATACTAAATCACTGTTAAATGCTACTAACTGCAAGGATGCACTTGATAAAATTGTTAATGGAATTAATGTTGATATTTCTAAATTGAATTTAGACAATATAAATAATAAACAAAAATGTGAAGGTATAATAAGTATAAAAATAGATAGAGAAACATATAAAGAAACAATAGATATGACAAATGTAATATGTAAATAAGGTGAGGTTATGGGACTATTTAATAAATTTAAAGAAATATTTAAAAAAGAAGATAAACAAGATATTGAAGCTTTTGATAAAGGATTAGAAAAAACTAGAAATGAATTTGTTTCTAATTTAAGTTTTCTAGGTCATAAATATACTAAAGTAAATGATGAATATTTTGATGAACTTGAAAGTATTTTAATCAAAGCAGATATTGGTGTTAATACTACTTATAAGTTTTTGGATAAATTAAAAAAGAGAGTTAAAGAAGAAAAAATAGAAGATGCTGAAGTATTAAGAGAAATAATTATAGATGAATTATTCATGATTTATGTTGATGGCGATAATTTAACCGATAAAATTAATATTCAAAAAGAAGGACCAACAGTTATATTAATGGTTGGAGTTAATGGAGTAGGAAAGACAACAACTATTGGAAAAATTGCAAACAATTATAAAAAACAAGGACATAAAATAATGTTAGTTGGAGCAGATACATTTAGAGCAGGAGCCGTTAAACAATTAGAAGAATGGGCTAAAAGAACTGGTTCAAGCTTTTGTGGTAAAGAAAATGTTGATCCTTCAAGTGTTATTTATGATGGATTAGAACAAGCCCTAAAAGAAAAATGCGATTTAATAATTATAGATACAGCTGGAAGATTACAAAATAAAGTAAATCTAATGAATGAGCTTGAGAAAGTTAATAAAGTTATAGGTAAAATAATTCCGGGAGCTCCTCATGAAACTTTGTTAGTAATAGATGCAACAACTGGTCAAAATGGTATAAGTCAAGCTGAAAGTTTTAAAGAAATTACAAATATTACAGGGATTGTTTTAACAAAATTAGATGGAACAGCTAAAGGTGGTATTGTCCTTGCAATTAAAGAAGAAGTTAAATTACCCGTTAAATTTATTGGCTTAGGTGAAGGAATTGATGACTTAAAATCATTTGATATTGAAGAATATATTTATGGGCTTCTAAAGGACTTAATGTAATGGATGATATTGTATATTATAATGCTTTGTTTGATTATTATGGAGAATTATTAACAACAACTCAAATTAATTATTTTAAGGCTTATTATTATGACAATTTAAGTTTAAGTGAAATTTCAAGTGAATATAATGTGTCAAGAAATGCTATTAGTAAAACTTTAAAAGAAGTAAAAGATAAACTAGATTATTATGAAAATAAATTAAATTTATATAAAAATAAACAAGTAATTATTAATTTATTGCCGGAAAAAGATATTGATTTGATTATAAATTATATATAAAGGTTATATTTAAAATATAAGCTTTTTTTATGCTTTGATTAGCGAACATTAATTTGACTTATAGTAAGATAAATGTTATAATACGACTTAATTAATGGGGGATTTATGAAATATCAAAATAAAAATAATCAAATTTTTATTAAATTAAAGTCTAAATTAAGTAGATATTATGATGAAATTCGTTTAATACCAATGAGTAAGGAATATTATTTCGATTATGTAACTGAATTGATTAGTAGATGTAGTTGTGAAAATGAAGAAGAAGTATTTAATTTGATAAAAGATCAAACTATAGAGTTAATTTTAAATAGTGATAATTGTTTTGAATTTATAAATGGATATATTAATGATAATTTTTCTATAAATAGTGATATTTTAGATTTTTTTAACAAGTTAAATAATTTATTGTTGAAATGTAAAAAATTAATAGATTTGGATTTTTATATTGAATTACTAAATAAAAATAAGTTATTGTATTCTATAACTGAATTATATTTTAAGAAGCGTGAGGAACAAATTATTGGAAGTAATCTTTGGGATTTATTAGATTGTTATGTATTAGTTTATTGTTTACAAGCATATTTAATAATAAATAATATTGAACTTAAGGAAGAAATAATTGATTTTGATTACGAATTTGATTATGATTATAAAACTGATTCTTTAACGCAATATTTAAATGAAATAAAACAATATAAAGTTTTAGATGCTCATGAAGAAAGAAAAATTATTATTGCTACTCAATGTGGTAATATAGAAGCACGTGATTTATTTATAAAATGTAATTTAAGATTAGTAGCAAGTATAGTTCTTAAAAATTATAATAATAAAGGTATATCAATTTTGGATTTAATTCAAGAAGGAAATATTGGCATGATGCGAGCACTTGATAAATTTAATGTTAATGCTGGATATAAATTTTCAACTTATGCTTATCCATGGATTAAACAATATATTGAAAGATATATTGAAAGAAATGGAAGAAATATAAGAATTTCAAGTAATTTTATATTAAAAATCAATAAATATAAGACTGTATATAGTGAATTAGAAATTAAATTAGGTAGAAAACCTACTAGAAAAGAAATAAGTGTCTTTGCTGGTTTATCAGAAAGTGATATAGAATTAATTGAAAAAAATTTAAGTGATGTTCTTAGTTTGGATGCGAAATGTGATAATAATGAAGATTTTAAAATATCTGATTCAATAGTAGATCCTAGTCCATTATTTGAAGAAGAATATATAGAACAAGAACAAATTAAAATTTTAATGGACAGTTTTTCGAAAGCTAAATTATCTGATAGAGAAGTTGAAATATTAAAATGTAGAAATGGCTTTTATGGCAATATTATGTCTTATGAAAAAATTGGAAAAAAATATAATATTAGTAAAGAAAGAGTAAGAAAAATTGAAATTGCTACAGTTAAAAAGATAAAAGAATATTTAGAAAAAACTGGAGTTCTTTCAGAAAAAATAAATGTTGATAATATAAATTCAAAACTTATATATGACTATTTTAAAGATTATTCTAGGGAACAGATAAATTATGCAATAAAATTTTTGAACGAAGGATATAAAAAGTTAATTTATCTTCATTTAGGAAAAAATTTAAATAAATTATATGCTTCAAGGTTAAATAGTGAACAAATAAAAATGTTTGATGATTATGTTTTGATAAGAATTTTTAATATTTTATTAATGATATTTGGAGATAGAAATAGTGATTATAAAAAAGAATTGAATAAAAAAACGTTTGATATAATGCTGTGTTTATTAGAAATGTATCCTTTTACAATAATAAAAGAAAATATATCTTTAGATGTGTTGATCACGGGGTTATTAAAATTAGGGTATGTTAATGGAGATACTTACAGTGATGAAGTAATTGCTAAATTTTTTAATACATCTGTAGAAAATATTACCAAATATTTTAGGGATTTTTTAAGGCTTACTAAAAGTGATCCTTATATTAATAGTATAGTAAAAGAAAAAGAATTTTATTTAAAGTTAGCAAACCTAACATATATGGCTAAGATTAATAAAAAGATAAAGTAGGTGTTAGTATGAATAATGATAATATATATGAAATTATAATAGAATGGTTAGAATCTTTATATAGTGAGATACCATATATTTCGAAAAATTTATCCGATTATTTGGAATATGTGAAAGAAAAATTAAAAGATGAAAAATTAAATATTGATAGTTTAAAAATTGAATTAAAAGATAAGATTATAATAGATATATTAAAAGGATATAACTATTTAGAGTTTTTGAATTTTTATATAAATCATAATTTTAAGGAAACTAATAAAATAGAAGAAATAATAGATTATTTTTATGAATTAAACAGGTTAATAGAAGATTCTGGAAGAATAATGTTAATGGATGATTATTTTTATTTATTAAAAAATAATAAAATTCTATTAAAATTACTTGAAGTTGTATATAATAGGTACGATAAATTTATAAAAAATAATAGATTTTCGGAGGTTAATAGTAATTCTTTATTAAAAGCAATTATGCAGGCTTATTGTGATTTAAATAATATTGAAATAGAAGATAGATTTGATAAATTAGAAGATTATTATAGTGATGATAGTTTAGCACAGTATATTTTTGAAATTAGAAGATATCCATTGTTAAATAAAGAAGAAGAAAGAATGTTAATTCTTGAAATAAATAAGGGTAATCAAGATGCTAAAGATTTCTTTATAAAATGTAATTTAAGATTAGTTGTATCTGTGGTAATGAGAGAATTTTATAGTTGTTCAATATCTAAATTAGATTTAATTCAAGAAGGAAATTTAGGATTAATGAGAGCTGTTGAAAAATATAATATTTTAAGTGAGAATAAGTTTTCTAGTTATGCTTACTATTGGATTGAATCCTTTATAACTAGGGCTATAAATAATCAATGTCGTACTATTCGCGTTTCTGTTGATTTTCATTATAAAATAAATAAGTATAAAAAGATTTATGAATTATTATTCAACAAATATGGTAGAATTCCAACAATGCAAGAAATGATAGAAGCAACAGGAATGAATGAGGAAACTATAAATCTTATTCGAAGTAATCTTATTGGTGTAGTAAGTTATGATTTAGAAGTTACCAATGATACTACAGATAAAATATTAGATTTTGTAGAAGATTCAGATGCGAATATTGAAGCAAATTTTCTAATAAAACAGAAGAAAGAAATTTTTAGACAATTGTTTAAGAGTAATTATTTAAGCGAAAGAGAAAAGAAAATTTTAATTGATAGGTTTGGTTTTAATGGAGATATTAAATCTCTTGAAGAAATTGGTGCTGAAATGAAAATAACTAGAGAAAGAGTAAGACAACTTGAGGAAAAAGCAAAAAGAAAAGCATTTAATTTTATCAAAAAACATTATAGAAAAATAATTGAAGTACCAAATGAATATCAAAATGGTTTAGATAAAAACTCTGATTTGGTTCAAAAACCATTATATTCTTCATTACCATATCCTTTTGAACAAGTTGATAATGTAATATCATTATTGGATAAAAAAGAGCGTGATTATGTAGAATTAAAATATGGAACGGACTTAAGTAAAGCTTATGAATCTAAATTATCAAAATATGAGACTAAACGTTTTTATAAATTAGTTTTACCAAAAATAAAATTACTTCTAGAACAATTAAATGAAAGTCAACCTGTTTCTGAATTTGATACAATTCAAAGTGATACATGTAATAGACTTTTGAAGTTAATTAGACTGGATTCAATTAATGAATTAATAAATTTATATTCATATAACACTATTGTTATTGGTTTTCTTAAAACTGGTTATGTTGATTTAATTAAATATAATAATTTAGTAATTGCTAATTTTCTTAATATTAGTGAAGAAAATGTGATAAATGATTTTGAAAAGTTTCAAGGATTATCAAATAATGATGAGAAATTAATAGATATTTTATCTAAACGAACTAAATATATTAATTTAATTTCAAAAAAAGAAACTACTGAAAAGTTGTCAAAGTAGTTTCTTTTTATTTGATTATTGATTCTAGTGCTAAGATAATCATTTTGTTAAGATTTAATTGTCTTTCTTCAGCTGAATAATCTTTTCCTTTTTCAAATGGACTATCAGTTATTGTTACTAAACAAGTTGCTTCTTTATCGAGATAGTCTGCGATACTATATAAACCAAATGATTCCATTTCACTAGCAAGTAATTTAATATTTTTAGGAATTTGTTTATTTAAATGAGGTGTAGGAATATATGGTTCAAATATTTCGGAAGTATATAATCCACCTTTTTTTAATTCAATATTAAGACTTTTAGCCTTACTTTCAATAATTTGATTTAAATTATTAGTAGATGATATTTTTTTTGCTTTACTCTTACACATAGCATATCTTATATTTGAAAAAGAAAATGAATATGTGCCAAGAACAATATCACCAACTGAAATATTTGGGTTAAATGCTCCAGCTGAACCAATTCTAATAATTTTTTTAACATTATAGATTTGATATAATTCATAAGCATATATGCAGCAACTGGCACATCCCATACCAGAACCTATGACCGTTATTCTTTTTCCTTTATAAAATCCGGTATATCCTAACATATTTCTTATTGTGTTAATTAAAACTGGCTTTTCTAAATAATGTTCAGCAATATATTTTGCTCTTAATGGGTCTCCTGGAAATAATACTCTAGGAGCTATATTTTTTTTATCAGTTACAATGTGAACTGGATTCACTTTTATCAACCTACCTTCTATCTTATTATAGCATGATATTCACGTTTTTAGTAAATAAAGTATCAAAATAAATTAATTCTGTTTATAAATTGATATTATTTAGTTATAATAATATTGGAGTGGTTAATAATGCTTATAAATAGTAAAAATTATGGCAGTTACAATTTACATACAATTAAAACAGATAGATTTAAAACTTGTCATGTTGAAGTTGTATTTAGAAATAATGTAAATGTAGAAGAACTAACAATTAGAAATGTTTTATTTGATACATTGTTAGAAGGTAGTAAAAATTATGAAACTAATAGATTATTAAATTTAAAATTAGAAGATTTATATAATGCTTCAGTATATTCCGTAACTAGTAAAGTTGGTAATATGATTTTAACTAGTTTTTGTATTGATTTTTTAGCACCTAAATATAGTGAAGATAAAATAATAGATGAAGCCTTAAAGTTGTTATTTGAATTAATATTTAATCCTTTAGTTATTAATAATGAATTTGATAAATCTAAAGTTGATTATGTTAAAATTAAACTTGAATCAGAGTTGAAATCAATAGTGGAAAATCCTAGGAAGATAGCAATAATAGATGCTTTAAAAACTTTAGGTGAAACTCCAACAAGTTATGAGACGAATGGTAGAGTAGAAGATTTATCTAAAGTTAATCAGAGTAATCTTTATGAATATTATGAAAAAGTTTTAAAAAGTGATTACATAGATATATATGTTATAGGTAATTTAGATCCTGATAAAGTTGATAAAATAGTAAAAAAATATCAACAATTTGATATAATTAAAACTCATGATGTAGATGTATATGTTAAAAATGAGAAAAGAAAATTAATTAAAGAAAATAAAACCACTAACTATTTTCAAACTAATTTAGTTTTTCTACTTAATTTATATAATTTAACAGATTTTGAAAAAAAATATATTGCTAATCTTTATAATATTATATTGGGTGGAGGATCACTCCAAACTAAGCTATCTAAAAAATTAAGAATAGATAATTCTCTTTGCTATAATGTACAATCTTCTTATTTAAAGTATGATAATATGATTTTAATATCAACAGGAGTAGATGTTAATGGAGAAACAAAAGCTATTAAATTAATTAAAGATGCTATTAATGAGATGAAGACAAATATTACTGATGAAGAATTATCAGAGGCTAAAGAACTTATTTTAACAAGTTTAAAAATGACAGAAGATTCTCCTAGTAGGATTATTGATAATTTACTTTATCGTGATTTGGGACTTATTGATGATTTAGAAGAGCGATTAATAAATTTTAAAAAGGTAACAAAAGAAGATATTTATAATTTAGCAAATAAAATAAGTATATGTACAATATATTCTTTAAGAGGGAGTCTAAATGAAGAAAATTAAATTAGATAATACAGATGAATCTTTATATTATGATAAGTTAGATTGTGGTTTAGAAATTTATATGGTTCCTAATAATAATATAAATAAATTTTATTTAACATTAAATACTAAATTTGGTTCAATAAATACTAAATTCAAATATGATAGTAAAGAATATGATATGCCTAAAGGTATAGCTCATTATTTAGAACATTTATCGTTTAATATGGAAGATGAATCTGTGTTTGATCATTATGGTAAGATTGGTTCATCTATTAATGCTTTTACAACTTATGATTTAACAAGTTATAATGTAATGAGTAATAATAGATTTAAGGAAAATTTAGAGTATTTACTTGAGTATGTTTATACTCCTTATTTTACTAAAGAATTATTTCAAAGTGAAAAAGGGGTTATAGAAGAAGAAGTCAAAATGTATAAAGATGATCCAGGTATGACTATTGTTAATGGTACTTTAAAAAATTTATTTGTAAATGATGAACGTAAGTATTTGGTTGGTGGTACTGTTAAAGATGTTAAAAGTATTAAATTAGAAGATGTTATCACTTGTTATAATGCTTATTATAATCCTGAAAATATGTTTTTAGTTGTAACGGGTAATTTTAATGTTAATGAAGCTTTAGCGATTGTATCGGAAAAAATGAAAATATTAAATTTAAATAAAGATTTTAATGTTAAAAGTATTTATCCGAAAGAACCGGAAAAAGTTTATAAAAATGAAGAAACAATTAAAATGAATATTGATAAACCAAAAATTTCTATTGGAATTAAAATACCCAAAAATAATTTTAGAAATTTTAAGTTGGATAATTATGTGTTAAAGATATATTTGTCTAGTATTTTATATGCTAATTTTGGTGCAACATCTTTAATATTAGAAGAATTACAAAAAGGAAATATTGCTGATGATCTAGATTTTTCTATAATTGAATCTAATGATTATTATATAATATTGTTTATAAGTTCAACATTTTATCCAGAATATTTTAAGGATAGAATTATTGACAAGTTTAATTCTTTAGAAGTAAGCAATGATGATTTACAAAGAATTATTAAAGTTAATATTAGTAATTATACATTATTGTTTGATTCAGCAGTAGCTGTTAATAATTATATAATTGATGAAGTAATGGATAGTGGAAAGGTTAATTCTGATTTTGTGAATATAATTAGATCACTTGATATCGATACTTGTAATAAAATTTTAAATAAGTTAAAATCTTATGATTATGCAATTTGTAAATTAATGCCAAATGATAAATGATGAATAGCGAACATAATGTTTGCTTTTTTAATATATATATGCTATAATATAGACATATTTAAGGGGAAAAATTAAAATGGAAAATATGATTATAGCATTTGATTATGTTGGAACGGATAACAATATACATACTGAGGTATATAGACATTATAAAGAAGAACCATTTATAGTTAGTCCAAGTGTAGAGTTTGCATATATTCCAGCAAAAAGAATATTACAAAGAAATTTAGCATCAATTGTATCATTTAATGTTTATTATTTTGATAATGAAGGGAAATATATTAAAGAATCTTATTATATTTGTAGTAAAAAAAATAAATATAAAAAATTTTTAAATAAAAATTATGAAAATGAAAAAGAAAAATTAGAACAATTGAAATTGAAAATATCTTTATTAAATATTCTTAGTAGAATTAATAAACATGCAAATGATATTAATGTTTCGTTAAATGAGACAGTCGGAGAATTTATGAACCATTCTCATCTTTGCAAATCAAGAAGTGAATTACTTACTAAATTGGATGAGTGGATATCACTACAAGAAGAAAGTAAAATTAAAAGAAAATAATTTAATTACCGGCAGGGAAATCAAAACCCACCGGAATTTTTTAATATAAATTATCATATATATTATAAATTACAAATAGAACAAAAATTCGCTTGACGGGGGGGCTTTTAAAGGTATAATTTCACTATGGAATATGGTGATTTATATGAATAAAGAAGAACAAATAAAAGTATATGTAATGATAGGAACAGTAGTGATGCTCTTAGTGATCTTTTCGGGAATAACATATGCTTTTTTTAGTGCCAGTAATAATAAAGGAAGTACATCGATAGTAGAGGTAAAAAGTGGTAAAATGACAATAAGTTATGCAAATGGTAAAAGTAGATTGTTAGTATCAAAAGATATTCAACCAAGTGATAAGATAATAATAGATAAAACTTTTACATTAACAGGAACAAATACAACAAGTGGCTTAGCTATGCCATATAAGATAGGACTAAATTATGTATCTGAGTTTAGTGATGGACAAATACATTATTATATTAAAAGAACAAACGCCAATAGTAATATAACAAGTAATTTAGTAGGAACAGCAAATCAAACAATACCAGGAAATACCACTGAAACAGGATATACTACTGGGACACTTAAAAAAGGTAATAGATACTTAGAACTAGCAACAGGAGAATTTAAAGCAAACACAAGTAATCAAACAATAACATTTAATTTAAAAATCCAATTTCCTGTTACCGGAGTAAGTCAAGATAGTGAAAAAGGAAAAACACTAACTGGTGAAATAGTTGTAAATTACGAAGAAACAGCAACTGATACCTTAATGGCTCTTTATGATAAAGAAACAAAGACAAATGAAGTATCAACAAGTGGATTATTTATTGATGATACTAAAGATGTAAATTTAAGATATACCGGAGCAACACCAAATAACTATGTCGAGTTTAATAATGAGACATGGAGAATAATTGGAATATTTAATGTATTTAATAATGAAACTAAAAAAGTTGAAAAAATGATTAAAATAATAAGAAATGAATCTCTTGGATTATATTCTTGGGATACGTCTAATTCTAAAGTGAACGATGGAAAAGGAATTAATGAATGGAGTCAAGCAAAATTAATGTATGAATTAAATACGGATTATATAGACATTAGTAAAAGTGGAACAACTAAATGGTATAATGGTCCGGAAAATGCACAAAATGAAATTTATGAATATAGTAAAAACATAAATAGTGATTCGATGGATAAAATAGCAAATGTTAAATGGAATACTGGTGGAACAATATACGGAGTAAACGTAATTACTTCTTACAATCAAGAACGAGGAACAATTAATGTTGATAATCCGACAGATGGAATTGTTAGAAATAGTTATTGGAATGGTAAAATTGGATTATTATATCCAAGTGATTATGGTTATGCATCCTCAAATGATATATGTAGAAGTCAGTTGAGTTCACCTGACTGTAAAAATAATAATTGGATTTTTATAGGTATGAGTCAATGGACAATAACTCCTTATAAAAATAGTAGTATGAGATCATTTAGTTCATTAGAACATGGTATTATAAATGATACCAATGTAAGCAATCCAAGTAATGTTCGTCCAACAATTTTTTTAAAAAATCATGTAAAAATAATAAGAGGAGAAGGAACAAATTCTAATCCATATCAAATATAGTATATATAATATAAATTACCATACATATTATAAATTACAAATAGAACAAAAATTCGCTTGACGGGGGGGCTTTTAAAGGTATAATTTCACTAGGATAAGGTGATTTTATATGAATAATAAAGAAGAACAAATAAAAGTGTATGTAATGATAGGAACAATAATAATGCTCCTAGTGATATTTTCAGGAGTAACATATGCTTTTTTTAGTGCCAGTAATAATAAAGGAAGTACATCAATAGTAGAAGTAAAAAGTGGAAAAATGACAATAAGTTATGCAGATGGTAAAAGTAGTTTATTAGTATCAAAAGATATTCAGCCAAGTAATAAGATAATAATAGATAAAACTTTCACGTTAACAGGAACAAATACAACTAGTGGACTTGCCATGCCATATAAAGTAGGACTAAATTATGTATCTGAGTTTAGTGATGGACAAATACATTATTATATTAAAAGAACGAATGCAAATGCAAATATCACAAGCAATTTAATTGGAACTGCAAATCAAACTATACCAGGAAATATTTCTGAAACTGGTTATACTTTTGGAACACTTAAAAAAGGTAATAGATACTTAGAACTAGCAACAGGAGAGTTTAAAGCAAGCACAAGTAATCAAACAATTACATTTAACCTAAAACTACAATTTCCTGATACAGGTATCAATCAAGATAGTGAAAAAGGAAAAACACTAACTGGTGAAATCGTTGTAAATTATGAATCTGAAACTATTGCTAAAACAATTTCTAAATTAGATAAAGAAAGTAATGGACTTGAAATAGATGATACTGTAGATAAAAATTTAAGATATGTAGGAGTAAATCCTAGAAACTATATAACATTTAACAACGAAACGTGGAGAATTGTTGGCGTATTTAATAACATTACAACTATAGATGATAATGGAAATGAAAAACAAGAATCATTAGTAAAAATAATACGAGATGAACGTATAGGAAGCTATTCATGGGATAGTTCATCATCAGATATAAATGATGGTAGTGGAATCAATGAATGGAGTCAAGCAGACTTAATGTATGAACTTAACTGTGATGGAACGTCTTCATCAAAATATTGTCGCGAAGATATAGCCGGTGGCTATTTATCAAACATTACAAATGGAACAACTAAATGGTATAATACTCAGAATAATATTCAAGGTGCAACTTATTATTATAGTAAAAATGTCAAAAAGGAATATATAAATTATATTGCAACTGCTAGATGGAATTTAGGTGGGGCAACATACGGCTCGAGTTCATTAAAATCATATAATGAGGAACGAGGAACTAACCATATAAGTAACCCATCAGATGGAATCTCAAGAACTAACTTTTGGAAAGGAAAAATTGCTTTATTGTATCCAAGTGATTATGGGTATGCTTCAACAGATTCATTATGTAGAAGTGATATGCGTTCACAAACTAGTAATATTTATAATTGTCAAAATAATAATTGGTTATTCAATGGTACATATCAATGGACATTGTCTTCATTTTCTGATAGGGATAAAGCTATATTTAATTTCACTAATAAAGGGTGGGTAACTAATGTCGATGCATGTGCTAGTAGTAGCGTACGTCCAACTCTATACTTAAAATCTGATATTGTAATAGTTGGAGGAACTGGAGAAAAAGGAGATACATATATAATAGATGAAATTAAATAATTTTATCAAAACAAAAAAAGATGATAAATATAGAAAACTTCAATAATATATTTGATAAATTCCAAAAATATATTATAAATCATGGTTGGTGACATAAAAAAGGATTAAAATTCATAAAATTTTGTGCTGATTATTCTTGAATTTAATCGTATCATAAATATGTCGAAAGATAGTAATTTTGAAGGAAGAGAAACAGTTTAGCGACTAAGGAATCTCTTCTTTTATTTTATCTTAATATTCTTTAAATAATGTGCAATTCATTTTACACTATCTATGGCCCGTCAAGTGTAGTTAAAAAATTTTTAAAGTGAACCTACGTTTGCTTGACGGGGGGGTAAATGGCGATATAATTTGACTATGATATAGGAAGGATAAAGAAGAATGAATGAACAAAAAGTAAGAACAATTGTGGTTTTATCAATAATAATAATGATGATAGTGTTATTTATTGGAATAACTTATTCTTATTTTACTGCTTTAAATAATAAAGGAAGTACATCATTAATATCAGCAACAAGTGGTAAAATGGTAATAAGTTATGCCGATGGATCTAGTAAATTATTATCAAGTGAAAATATACAGCCAAGTAATAAGATTTTAATAGATAAAACATTCACATTAACTGGAACAAATACAACTAGTGGCTTAGCCATGCCATATAAAGTAGGCCTAAATTATGTATCTGAGTTTAGTGATGGACAAATACATTATTATATTAAAAGAATGAGTACAAATAGTAATATAACAAGCAAATTAGTAGGAACAGCAAATCAAACAATACCAGGAAATACAACTGAAACAGGATATACTACAGGAACACTTAAAAAAGGTAATAGATACTTAGAACTAGCAACAGGAGAGTTTAAAGCAAATACATCAAATCAAACAATAACATTTAATTTAAAAATCCAATTTCCGGATACCGGAGTAAGTCAAGATAGTGAAAAAGGAAAAACACTAACTGGTGAAATAGTTGTCAATTACGAAGAATCAGCAACTGATACCTTAATGGCTCTTTATGATAAAGAAACAAAGACAAATGGAGTATCAACAAGTGGATTATTTATAGATGATACTAAAGATGTAAATTTAAGATATGCAGGAGCAACACCAAATAACTATGTTTATTTTGGAAATGATAATGAATTATGGAGAATAGTTGGAATATTTAATGTAACAGATTCAGAAGGTAATACAACAAGAAAACTAAAATTAGTAAGAGATTCAGCATTAGGTGGATACTCATGGGATGCAACTGGAAATAATAATCATGGATTTAATGATTGGACAGATGCAGATTTAATGAAAGAATTAAATGGAGATTATTTAAATACAACCTTAACAGCCAATAAAACAAATTGGTACAATTCATATTGGGATTCTAGCACACAAAAACCAGTATTAAGACAAACAGGAACATTTAACTATACAACTGTCATAAAAGATAAATATCAAAACATGATAAGCAATAGTGTATGGAACATCGGTGGAAATAGTTATACCGATTCTACACCATATTCTATAAACTTATTAACTCAGTATAATCGTGAGAGAGATAAAATAACCTATCAAAATAGTCGTCCTACCACTTGGATAGGTAAGGTTGGACTTATTTATGCAAGTGATTATGGTTATGCATCAACTTATGCAGAATGTCATAAAAACTTAAGAGTAGGAGTAACTTATGATAAATCTACTAATAAGTGGGATTATTCTGGACTATGTAAAATAGATAACTGGCTTGCCAAGAACTCATGGTACTGGACATTGTCGCCTTACTCTGGTGACTCGTATCACGTGTTCTATGTGCATGGGGACGGTGCTGTCAACATCCTCGACGCGTGTCTTTCCAACAACGTTTTTCCGACAGTTTTCTTGAAATCTGATGTCAAAATAACAAGTGGAACAGGTGAAAAAGGAAGCCCATATATTTTAATTTAATAAAAAGGATATTGGAAAATAATAACAATATCCTTTATTTCTTTTTTAGTTTAAACCTATCTAATAATGTTTTTTTCTTTGTGATAATTTCATTTATTCTTAAGTTTATTAAATCTTCATCAGTTCCAAATACTTTAGCACAAAATTCTGGATTATGAAAATGATTTTCTAATTTAAGTAATTCATCTTTTGGAACTAATAAATTTCTTGCCATATATTCCGCAAGTTCATTTCTTTGCATTTTTTCTATTGAACCATAACCTGTATGATAATTTATATTTTTAGAATTTAAATGAAACATATAATAAGAAAGTAAATATAAAATTAGATATCTTTTATCTTTTGGTTTAAGATTTGATCTAATAACTATACTTTTATCTTTATTATTAACTCTTATGATTCCATCAATAAATGTTGGTAAGTTTTCATTTTCATAAACATTAAAATTAAATAGATCAGCAAGTTTTAATACTACAATTCTTTGAATATTAATATCATAATATCTGTTTTTATATTCATAATTTTTATATACCTTAAATTCTTTTTTTATTTTATTAATTGTTTCATCTAATTCTTGTTTTGTTAATTCATCAATCATATAATTAATCCTTTCTAATTGGTTTATTGGATATTTCCAACTTATATGTATTTGTATTTGTTATTATATCATAAACTTTAGAAGAAACAAGTTCATATTTTCTTGTTAAAAAAGTATCAGATATTTTAGAACTAATTAATATATCACTTTTAATATTCCTTAAGTAATGTTGTCCTCTTTTATCAAAAACAAGTACTTTAACATATATGGTATCACAATTTTTTCGGTCTTCTTTAGTTAATCAAATTAAAATATGAATAAGCATTAATGTAGAAGAAATTGTAAAAAATAACTAAAAAACAAATATTTTTTACTTTACCTGTAATTTATATAATTTTATATGTCATATATATCAATACAACTTTTAATTAAGATTATTTTATCAATTAAATTATAACAATTTAGTTCTTTATTTTATTTATTAAATTTTTAACAGTATTGTCATTTTTAAGATAATATAACTGTTCACACATAATTTTTAAATTTACACTAAATATTTTAGTACATAAAGTTGGATACAAGTAATAATTTTTAATTTTATTTAATTCTTCTTTTGGAACTAAAATATTTCTAGCTATATATTCAGCATTCTTATCTCTGTATTTAAAATCTTCTTCAGTATCAAATGATTGCAAAAAAATATAATCTTCATTTGCATGTAATAAATAATACGATAATAAATACATAATAATATATCTTTTATTACTTAGACTTCTGTGTTTATTAACAATTATTTTTTTATATTCATTATTAGTATATAAAATACCATCATTTAAATCAGGAAGAATATCACTTTCTTCAATTTCTACATCAAATAAATTTGCAAGTTTAACTGTGTTTACTTTTTTTATTTCAATCTTATTGTGATTAATGTAATATTGATTTGTATCAAATGCAATATCAAGATTTGTTTTAATTTCATTAATTTTATAATCTAAAATATCTTTATTCACATTTTCATTCATTAAATTTATTTCTCCTTTCTTATCGGTTTATTCGACAATTCAAATTTATATGAATCTGTGTTGCATATTATATCATATATTTTTGAAGAAACAAGTTCATATTTTCTAGTTAAAAAAGTATCAGGTATTTTAGAACTTAATAATATATCACTTTTAATATTCTTTAAGTAACGTTGTCCTATATTGTCAAAACCAAGTACTTTAACGTATTCAATATCACATTTTTTTCTATCTTCTTTAGTTAGTCCAATTAAAATATGAATAAGCATTCTTCTAATTCGGTTATATGTATATCTTTTAGATTTAACTTTATTTATTAATTCATCTATTGTTTTACAATTATTTATTTCTTTAATTAATTTATATTCGATACCTTCATCAACAGTTAAATATTTACTTAAATCTTTATCAGTAATAATTTTATATTTAATTAACTTAAATAATAACTCTTCATTAATCTTATTAAAAATAGGATCATAATTAATATATTTTTTTACATCAATATTATTTTTAATTTTTTCTCTTATGTTACTTGCACTTACTATATTACTTTCGCTTACAGTATCTAAATAATTACTTGTTCTTTTAATAGTGATAGGCTTAATATCATAATTATTCTTTATAATAGCTTTAATATAACTAACGCCTAATAAATCATTAGGACTATTTAAATTAACACCAATACCTTTATTTAAGGCAGTAGGGTAGTTTATTCCTTTTTTTATTTCTTCTTTAACTTTTAAAGAAAAATCATCTTCTAATTGTTTTTTAGCAATTAATGTAAGTTTATCTATATCATTTGATTCACTACCAAAAATTATTTTATCTACTTTCATATAATTTAATATTTTGACACTTGCATCAGCAAAAGTATCAGCTGAATTAGAAGCAAAAACGAAAGGTAGTTCAACAACTATATTGATACCGTTATTAAGTGCTAATTTAGTTTTATCTTCTTTAGAAAGAATACTAATATCGCCTCTTTCTCCAAAATAACCATTAACACACAAAATAATTATTGAATCAGGACACATTTCTTTAATTTTATTAATATGATAAACATGACCATTATGAAATGGATTATATTCACAAATAATTCCGATAGTTTCCATAAACACCTCAAAGTTATTATAGCAAAATATATGATTTTATGATAACATTTTTATAGTGATTAATATGGAAAGACTAAATATATATTTTATGCATTCGAATAAATTTGATTATGAAAATTTAATATACAAAAAAGTATTAAGTAGTAGTGTTTGTTTAAGTCAAAATTTTATTTTACCTTATAGTGATAATAATAAAACTAAATATGCTAAGGATTTAATTAAAAATGCTGATTTAGTAATAGTTGATTTATATAAACCTTCCTTTGGATTATCTTTAGAACTTAGATGGTTATCTAAAATTAAAGATAAAAAAGTTTTATTTTTATCTCAAGATAATATGATTCCTAAAAAATATCGTAAATTAGTAACTGATTTAACTAAATATGATGAAAATAATACTTATATTAAATTAATTGAAGATTTTATTAATAAAGAATTAGAGATTCGAAGTAAAGTTAAAGATAATGTTTATACAATTGGAGAAATAAATTAAAATAGGAATTTAAGTAGTCAAAAAATGCAGAACAAATTACTCTAAATTTGCACAATATATGTTGATAAAATCATATGTTATTCCTATAGACAGGTGAATTTGATGAGCTTAACAAAAAAGTTTATAAATAGATAAAGCGACAAAAGAAAATATATAGTTATAACAATGGAATATATTCAATTTATGAAAAATATCAACAAAAGAAATTTAAATCATACTTTTTTATTGTTTTATCGTTAATTTTATTATATACTTTAAGCGTAAGGATGTGATAGTTGTGGGAAAAGTAAAATTATTAATATTTAGCATCATAGCATGTTTATTTATTAATGTAAGTGCTCTTACATATACTGAAGAAGAAGTAGTAGATAGAATTAATTCATCTAAAGTAAGTGTAAATGAGTTATTAGGGGATTTAATAAATTGGTCTGATACAAATAAAAATGCGACTAAAAAATTAGTTAACAAAGATTTTGTTAAAAGCATTAATTCTTTAGACTTTGAAACTAACTTAAATAAGACAATAAGTAAATTAAGAAATAGTGGAGAGATTAAGGCTGCTAATGACTTAGAAGCATTAAAATCAAAACTTTTAAATAATTATAATAGTTATAAAGAAACACTTAAAATAACTAAAACTTATTTAGAAGAAAGAAAAGATTATGGAGTTAATGGTAATTTAGATGTATTTATAGCAATTAGAGAACTTGCTAAATATAATAAGTCTAGTATATCTTCTTTAGGAAAAATATATTATAGTGATGCATTTGATTATATATATGATAATATTGATAAATATACTATTGATGAGGTAATTAGTGAATTTGATTATATTTATGAATTAGATATTGTTAATAAACTATTTAATAAGTCTGATGAGTTTATGGCAATTTATAATGATTATCATTTAGAAGACTATGATGATTTATTTAAGGATTACTTTGGAAGTTATTATAGTACTTTAAAGAAAGATTATTATAAATTATATGATAAATTAGAAAGTAAATATCAGGCTATTTTAGAAAAGAAAGTTAAAGAAATAGTTGATAATACTGATTTGAGTAGTGATGCAAGTATTACAAATAGAAATAACAAATTATATGAATTAATAGATGAAATAGATTTAACAAGTAATAAGTTAAATACTAGATTTAATAATATTGATTCTAAAATTAAAATAGCAAGTATTAAAAAATATACTAAAGAATATCAAACTGAAGCATTAAATAGATTTGAAGAAGCAAGTAATTATGTAAGAAAATATATTATTGATAATCTTAAATTAGATGTTAAAAATGATTCTGATAGAAAAGATTTTCAAATAAATATGGCAAAAGAAATGATTATTTATAGTGGTACAAATTTAGACATTTCAGTTATTGATAAACTTGTAAGTAATTATGGATTTTTAAGAACTGTAAACTTATTTGGAAATAATGTTGGTACAGGAAGTAGAATTCAAATTATTAATAATGAATTAATTGTAAAAGATTTCTTATTCATAGTTAAAGGTGATGTTAGTGCATCAGGAAGAATAGATATTTCTGATGTAGTTAAAATGGCTAATAAGATGTTTGATAAAGTTAATTTAAGTGAATTTGAAATGATGGCTGCTGATATGAATGATGATAATAAAATTGATATTACTGACATAGTATTACTTTGTAACAAGATATTTAATTAGGAGGATATATGAAAAAGATTAAAAATTTATTAATACTTGTACTTGCTATTATTTTTACAGGAAATGTTTATGCTGCAACAGCTACAACAAGTATTACAGGAACTAATACAGTTAAAGTAGGAAATACAACTAAAATTTATATTAAATTAAATGCAAGTGATTTAATTGAAGGTGTAGATGTAACTTATGCTGCATCAGGAAATATTCAGGTTACTAATGCTGTTATTGGTAGTGGCCTAACTCAAATGGGAAAAAATGGAAATAGATACATTCTATATGCTCAATCACCAATTAAAAGTGGATCAACAGTTTTAACACTTACAGTAAAGGGTACAAAAGAAGGATCTGGAACAATAACAGTATCAAAAATGGAAGCAACAGTAAGTGGTGGAACAGTAAATGGTGGAACAAAGTCTTATAATATTAAAGTAAATCCTGCTAAAACTGCTTCAGAAATAAAAGCTGAAGAAGAAGCTGCTAAAAATAAAGAAGAAGAAAGAAAAGCAAAGGAAGAAGCTAATAAAAAAGCTTTGGAAGAAGCAAAAAAATTAGTAGAAGCTGCTGAAAAATCACTTAATAGTGAAGATTATGATGCTGCTTTAAAAGCAGTAAATGCATTAACTGATTCAGATGATAAAACAAAATTAGTTGAAAGATTAGATAAAGTAAAATTTGATATTGAAGTAAATAAAGCTGCGTTAAATAAATGTTCAAATAAAGAACCAAATCAAACTGTATGTAACAATGTTGATTGTAAGAAATGGATACTTCTTTCAGTAATCTTATTTGTTGGATTATTAACTGAAACAGCATATATTATTATTCGTAAAAATAATAAATAAAGGTTATAAATAAATGGTATTAATTAGGGAAATAATGATTGGTTATTTCTCTTTTTTTATGTTTAAAAAATAAAAGTGGGTGCAAAAAGGTGCAAGTACAACCAAAAAGTGGGTGCAAAAAGGTGCAAGTACAACCAAAAAGTGGGTGCAAAAAGGTGCAAGTACAACCAAAAAGTGGGTGCAAAAAGGTGTAAATCATACATATACAATATATTAATCAATTAATCTTATTATTAGTATTCCATATTTCGACAAATAATATCAAAAAAATTAAATATAATAATAACGGATATTAAAGGAGAAATAAGTTTATGAATATGTTTACAATCTTTTTTATAGGATTATTTATAGGTGGATTATTAGGTATAACCTTAATGTGTATGTTACAAATTAATAAAGATAAGTATTAGAGAAAAGGTCAATAATTGATCTTTTTTTAGTTTATCTAAATTTTTATTCATATTACAAGATCTTAAGTACTATTATTTAAAAGAGTGTGATTTATTAATAATGTTAGGAGACTTATGGAAAAACAAGATTTGAAAAAAATAAAAAGAAAAGATCTTTTAGAATTATTACTGGCACAGACTAATAGAATTAGAGAATTAGAAGAAGAAAATATAAAACTTCAAAATGAATTAAATAATCGAAAAATTAAGATTGATGAATCAGGAACACTTGCAGAAGCAGCTCTTAAGCTTAATAATCTTTTTGAAGATGCTGAGAAAGCTATCGATGATTATTTTTACAATCTTGAAGCTAGGCAGGGTAATAGTATATCCAAAAAAGATACTATAGTTACAATAAATAATATTAGAAAGCCACTTAATAATAAGAAAAGTAATTATGAAAAAAACTAAAGAAAAACTAAATTATAAAGATTTAATTGTTTCAGATATTGAAGATGAAATTGCTAGAGAAAAATATAAAAAAAGTTTTACTAAAATACTTACAAATACCTTATTTATATTATTAATTATTTTAGCAGTTGGTTCAATTATAACAACTATCTTTATGCCAGTTATAGAAGTTACATCATCTAGTATGAAACCAATAATTAATGATGGTAATTTAATTTTAAATTTTAAAACTAATAATTATAGAACTGGAGATATAGTTTCATTTTATCATGGTAATAAGATACTTATTAAAAGAGTTATTGGAACTAGTGGAGATTTTATAAATATAGATATAGATGGGAATGTGTATGTAAATGGAAATAAAATAAATATTCCTAATGTTACAAACTTAAAAAAGGGGAATGGAGATGTAACTTTTCCTTTACAAGTACCAGAAAATTCTTTATTCGTATTAAGTGATGAAAGAGATAATATGTTTGATTCAAGGACTAGTGAAATAGGTTTTGTAAGTAAAAATGACACAATAGGTAAGGTTATTTTAAAAATTTATCCATTAAATGAGATAAGAATCATATAATAACTTAGCGGGAGGTTTTATGAGAAAACTTAAACAATTTATCTTATTGTTCTTTATATTCATTTTCGTACTAAATCCTTTTTTAAATGTTTTTGCAAGTAATAATGAACAACAAATTAAATATATTGGTACAACTACAACTGGTGAAAAGGCTACAATTAGTAAAATTATTACTCCTTCAGAATTAGAAAATTATTTTGATATAACTTTAAAAGTTAAAACAGAAGAAGAACTTAGAAAGCAAGATATGTCAATTGTAATAGTTATGGATATATCTAATACTATGAATGATTATTTAGATATAAATAAAACGGATACTAAATATGATGCTGCAATTAAAGCGATGGAAAGTTTTATTAAAAAGTTTGCGAGTGTTTCTTTAAATGTTCCAAACTCTGTAACTCGTAAAATTGGATTTGTTGCTTTTAATACTGATGCTCATTTAATATTTTCCTTAAGTGATTGTAAAACGCAAGAAGAAGCAGATGCTTTAATAGATAAAATGAAAACAAGTACTAAAAAAATTATTAAAGCTGATGGCTATAAAGATTCTCACTTACGATTTACTAATATTGAAGCTGGATTAAAAGCATCTAGTGATATGCTTACTTATGTTACTTCTAATAAACATGTTATTTTCTTATCGGATGGTTTTCCAACAACTTATATTTCATCTGGTTACAAAGGATATGATCCATATACAATTTATAAAGCAAACAGTAATGATTCTAAAGAAGGATATTTCTTTGATGGTAAAAAAACTACAACTTCAAATAATCAAAAAGTATGCTTATATGGAACTAGTTATAGTGATAGAGGAGCAATAAAAGCAAGGAATATGGCTATACAAATGAAAAAAAATAATATAACTATCCATTCAGTAGGTGTTGGAATAATCAAAAAAGAAGATGGAGGAACTTTAAAAACTATTGCAGAATATCGTAGTCAAAGTAATAAAAGTAATTTTTCGGTTATCGATGTTGATAAAAATGCAACCAAGTATGAAATTGGTGGTGAAAATGATTTAGAAGGATATAAAAATTGGTTAAAAAATAAAATTGGTTCAAACATATATTATGATGCAACAGATACAGCGGGAATGAATGAAGCGTTTAATGGAATATTTGAAAATGTAAAGCTTTTATCTGAAGCAGGTGAAGTAATAGATCCAATGGGTGATGATATTGAGTTTGTTAAGTTTTATAATAATCAAGATAATAAAGTTACATATGATAATGAGACAATTAAATGGAATTTAAAAGATTCTAAGTTTGTAACAAGTGTTAAAGATAATATTACTTATTATGAATATGAACTTAAATATCAAATAAGATTAGAAAATGAAAATCCTGATTTTAATTATAATAATGCTATCTCTACTAATAAGAAAACAACCTTAAGTTATGTTATTAAAAATGGTGATGATACTATTATTAAAACATTAGATTTTAAAATTCCTACCATAGAAGGATATTATGCTTCATTAGAGTTTGATAAAAAATCAGATTATAAAAATGAAATACTTGAAGGAGCAGTTTTTGAACTTATTCATGATGATAATTGTTCTTGTATGAGTGAGTCTAAACATATTGATAAAAATTATAAATTAACGGCAAGTTCAAATTCTAATGGTAAGGTTGTATTTAATAAAGTTCCTTCAGGACATAGTTATAAATTACATGAAATAGAGACTGATGAATATCATAGTTTAGATGATAATTATTATAATATAAAGATTGATTTTGGGTTACTTACACATAACATAGCTAATAATACAATTATAAATAATATAATTAAGAAGGATTTAATTATAAGTAAAGTTGTTAAAAATATAACAACTAATAAATCATTTGATTTTGAAATAAATGCAAATTATAAAAATAAACAATTAAATGGTACATATCAAGTTATTAGAAACACAAGTGGTAAAGAAACTAATGAATCAATAACATTTATAGATGGCAAAACTAAGTTTAAATTAAAAAATAATGAATCAATAACAATTAAGGATTTACCTTTTAAAATAGATTTTAATATTAAGGAATTAAATTATGATGGTTTTAGTGTTAAGTATCAAATTAATGATGGAGATATAAAGAAATTTAATGATAATAAAATAAAAAGTAGTTTAGAAGATGATATGAAAATAAAATTTATTAATTATTCAGGATATATGATGCCTGAAACTGGTAGTAATAAAATGTTAATTTTAGCAATAATAGGTACATTTTTAGTTTTAATACCTATTTTGTATATATCAGTTAATACTTTTAAAAAGTTTAACTAAGAAAGGAAAAAGAGAATGAAAAGTATAAAAAGACTTATTTGTATGTTATTTATGTTAGTGCTTTCTATTGTAAATGTTAGTGCAGCAGAAAAAGGTACAATAATAATTAACAAAGCAATTGTTAATGAAAGTTATAATATCTATAAAGTATTAGATTTAGAAACTTATGATAAAGTTAATAATCATTACATTTATAGAGCAACAAACGAGTGGAAAGCATTTTTAGATGAAACAACTGATTATTTAGAAGTAAAAAATGAAAATGGGGATAAATATTATATTTGGAAAGATGGGGTTGATAAGGCAAAAGCTAAAGAATTTGCTGAAGCAGCATATAAATATGCAAAAGATAATAATATTACTCCAACTATGACTAAAAAGGCTATATCTACATCTGTTAAATTTGATAATTTGGAATTAGGATACTACTTAGTAGATTCATCAGTAGGAGCTTTACTTCATTTAACTACAACTAATCCTAGTGCAATAGTTAATGAAAAGAATACATTAAATCCTAATGTAGATAAAAATGTATTAGAAAATAGTACTGGAACTTATGGTAAAGAAAATGATGATATGATTGGAAGTACTATTAGTTATAAGACTACAATAACAACTGGTGCTGGATATGGAAATTATGTATTATATGATGTAATGGATAAAGGTTTAACATTTAATGTTAATTCTGTAGTAGTTAAAATTGGTGATGAAGTTGTAGATAGTACTAACTATATAGTTAAAACAAATGTTACTGGTTATACATTTGTAGTAGAATTTAATAATGATTTTATTCTTAAACAACCTAAAAATATTAATATAGATGTTTATTATACTGCAACATTAAATAAAGATGCTATTGTTGCTGGTAGTGGTAATGTTAACGAAACATATTTAGAATATGGAGAAAAAACAGCAACTGATAAAAGTAAAACAACAACTTATACATATTTATTTAACCTAGTTAAAACTAATAAAGAAGGTGTTGAATTAAACGGTGCTGAATTTAAATTATTAGATAAAAATGATAATGAAATAAAAGTAGTTTTAAAAGATGAAGTAAGTAATACTTATAGAGTTGCTACTGGAAGTGAAGAGGGAGTAACAATTAAAGTAGGACACGCCATTATTGAAGGTTTAGATAAAGATTCATATAAATTATTAGAAGTAGTTAGTCCAGAAGGATATAATAAATTAACAAGTCCAGTAGATATTCAAATTAATGGGAAAACAAATAGTTCATCTTATGAAATAGCTGAAATTAAAGTAATTAACTATACAGGATCAGAACTACCAGAAACAGGTGGAATAGGTACTAAAATGTTTATTACAGGCGGTTTATCATTAGTGCTTATTTGTGGATTAGTATTAGTTACAAAATTAAGATTATATAAAGAAAATTTATAATAATTATTATAGTAAAGATTGAAGGAGGTTAAAGTAATATGAATAAAAGAAATACTATAATTATGATAATATTATTTTTCATAGGACTTTTAACCCTCTTTTATCCTACTTTAAGTAATTATTATAATGAAAAAATAGGATCTAAAACTATTTATAATTATGAAAATATAATTGATAGTTATGATTTTAATAAATTTAAAGAAATAAAAGATAACGCTATTAAGTATAATAAATATTTATCTAAATTAAGTGATCCTTTAATAGATTATAAGGAAATAAAGAATTATGAAAATATTCTTAATGTAAATGATGAAGGAATGATGGGGTATTTATCTATCGATAAAATTAGAGTTGAAATACCTATTTATCATGGAACTAGTAATGATACATTAAACAGTTTTGTAGGACATGTTGAAGGAACTAGTCTTCCAATAGGTGGAAATAGTACTCATAGTGTTTTATCAGCTCATAGAGGACTTCCATCAGCTAAATTATTTTCTGATTTAGATAAGTTAGAGGTAGGAGATACATTTAAAATTATTGTACTTGATGAGGCTTTAACTTACAAAGTAGATAAAATATCAATAGTTAAACCTAATAATAGTAAAGAATTAATGAATGTTAAAGATAAAGATTATGTAACTTTAATTACTTGTACTCCTTATGGAATTAATACGCATAGATTATTAGTAAGAGGAGTAAGAGTAGATAATAATATTAATAAAGTTTATATAAGTACAGAAGGATTTAAAATAAATAAGCTAATAGTAATACCTATTTTAACATTACCTATAATAATACTATTAATATTAATTATAGTAATTAAACCAGTTAAGAAACCTAATAATATGATATTTAAAAAGTATCTATATCCTAATGGAAAATAGGAGGTAATATGAAATATTTAAAATTTATATTGTTAATATTAATGATATTTACAACTAATGTATTTGCTAATAATTATAGTGTGGACTTAAGTGTAAGTGGTAAAATTAATATTGAATTAACCGATAAAGAAAATAATGAATCTATCAAAGGAGTAGAATTAACTTTATATAAGATTGCAAATGTTTTAGAAGAAGATAATCATTTAATTTACAAATATGTTGATAATATTAATTGTGATATATCTTTAGATAATTTAGAATCTAAGGAACTTTCAGATAAAATTAATTTATGTGTAAATGATGATTTAATTCTTGATACTAAAGTAACTGATTTAGAGGGGAAAGTTACATTTGATAATTTATCTTTAGGTTTATATTTAGTTAAGCAAACTAATAAAGTTAAAGGATATTCTAGTATTAATTCATATTTATTAACTATTCCTAAAGTAGAAGATAATAAATTTATTTATGAAATAAATAGTAAACCTAAAACTGATATTTTAAGATTAATGAATCTTACTGTTAAAAAAGTTTGGAATGAATCATTAAGTAACAAAAATGATTTAGAAAGTTTACCTAAGTATGTTGAAATTGGTTTATATAAAAATAATAAATTAATAGATAAGGTTAAATTAGGTAAAGATAATAATTGGGAATATACTTGGTTAGATATAGAAAAAAGTGATGATTATAATGTATTAGAATTAAATGTTCCTAAAGGATATATTGCTACTTATGAAGAAATAGATAATACTTTTATTATTACTAATACTAAGACTTTAGTACAAACTGGTAATAATTATTATTTAGTAGTAATTTTAGGTAGCTGTGGAATAATACTTATATTATTAAGTATTATTTATAATAAATATAAGGAACATAATGAATAGAATATCTAAATTATTATTGTTAATGGGAATTATTTTATTATCTTTATCTATTTTATTATATTTTTATTTTCAACTAGAAGAGATATGTTCTAGAAAAACGGTTAAGGATACTATGAATAATTTAATTAATAATGGTAGTGAAGTTATTCATAATGATAATTTTGATATTAAGGTTATTGATAATGAAGAATATATTGGGTATTTAGAGATACCTTCTTTGAATTTATTATTACCTATAACTAATGGTTATTCATATAACTCTTTAAGGAAAAGTCCTGCTTTATATTATGGAAATTTAAATAGTAATTTGGTTATTTGTGGACATTCTTATAAGGCTCATTTTGGTAATTTATATAAATTAAAACAAGGGGATACTGTTATTTTTAGAGATATAAATAATAATAGGTATGTTTATGAAGTGGAGACAGTAGAAATTCTTAAACCTACTGAAATTAAGGAAATGATTGAAAGTAATTTTGATTTAACTTTATATACTTGTACTAAAGATAGTAAAAGTAGAGTAACTATTAGATGTAATAGGGTAGGTTAATTTGGGTAGAGAGATCTATCTTTTTTTTAAAATAAATATAAAATCGCTAATTTAATTATTTTATTGACATAATTTGCATAAAAATTGCAAATATTAATAATAAAATATAAAAAATAATTGATTTAATACAAAAAAATACATATAATAATATCGAATGGAGGAGTTATAAATTGATAATAGAATTTAGTGTTAAAAACTTTTTATCATTTAAAGAAAGAGTGACATTTAGTATGTTATCAAACTCAAATAAAGGATTAGATGATAATTATGTAGAATATAATGATAAAAAAATATTAAAAACATCTGCAATTTATGGAGCAAATGCTTCAGGTAAAACTAATTTATTCCAAATTTTAGCTAGTGTTATTTATATGTTAAGGAATTCAAATAATTTTAATATGAATTCTAAGCTTCTTATTGCACCATTTAAATTTGATAAAAAAACAATTAATAAACCAAGTGAATTTGAAATAAAATTTATTGCCGAAAATATTCGTTATGTTTATGGATTTGTAGCAGATTCTAAGAAAATATATGAAGAGTACTTATATTATTATCCTAGTGGAAGAGAAACAAAAATTTTTGATAGAACTAATACTAATGAGTATTCTTTTCCTCAAAAAGATGGAAGAATATTAAATGATATTGCATCTAAAACTGCAGCAAATAAATTTTTTATTGCAACTGCAACCAATTGGAATTATGAGCAAACTAAAGTTCCGTATAAATTTTTAACTGTAGATATTAATACATTTAATAATTTAAGTGGTCTTAGAGATACAGCAATAAGAGAATATTTAAAAAATGATAATGAATTAAAAAGTTTTGCTTTAGAATTTTTAAAAAAAGCAGATTTTAATATAGTTGATTATAAAGTTTTAGAAACCGATGTTCCTGAAGATGTGTTAGCAACAATACCAGATTATATTAAAGCGGAAATAAATATGAAAGAAAAACTAAAAGTATTTACAGCTTTTTTTAAACATATTGATTCAGATATTGAATTATCATATGAAGAAGAATCTATGGGAACTCAAATTGTTTTTTGTTTTATTCCTTTTATAATGGATGCATTAAATAATAAAAAAATTATTGTAGTAGATGAACTTGATAAAAGTTTACATCCATATTTAGTTGAAATGATTGTTCAAATGTTTAATGATCCTAATATAAATAAAAATGGTGCTCAATTAATTTTTAATACTCATGATACTAATTTATTAAAATTAAATATTTTACGAAGAGATCAAATATGGTTTACAGAAAAAGATCATAATAATGGAATAAGTGATTTATATCCTTTAAGTGATTTTTCTGTAAGGAAAACAGAAAATATTGAGAGAGGATATATGCTTGGTAGGTATGGTGCAGTACCATTTATCAAAAATGATTTTAATTTATGGGAAGAAGATTAGAACAAAGTAGAAAAATTAGTAATGATAGAGTTAGAAAAATTAGAAAACCAAAAAGTAAAATATTAATAGCTGTAGAAGGAAAAAATAAGACTGAGAAATTATATTTTAATCATTTTGATGATGGCAATAAAAATTATTCAATCTCATTTGCAAAAGGAAATTATACAGATCCATTAAATTTAGTTAGAATGTTAATTGATGAAATTAAAAGAATTGGTTTAGATTTGTTAGATGAAGATAAAGCCTATTGTGTATTTGATGTAGATGTTGACTTTGCAAAAAATAGTTTAATAAATGAAGCAAAAAAACTTGCTGAAAAGAATAATATTAAAATTATAACTTCAACTCCTTCTATTGAATTATGGTTCTTACTTCACTATGAATATACTTCATCTAACATGAACAATAAAGAAGTAATTAATAGATTAAGAAAGCATTATATCGCTTATGATAAAAATGTTGATATTTATCCCAATATTTATAGTAATATGGGTGATGCAATAACAAATGCAAAAAAGTTAGAAAAATATCAATTAGAAAATAGTAAGATAATTGGAAATGTTGAAGCTAATCCAAATACAGAAATATATAAAATAGTCTTGGATCTGCTTAACTAAAAAAATGTTAGTTTATTAATTATTAAGTTATAATATTGATTGTGCATTAGCAATTTAAATATGCATTTCTTGATAAAGGTGCTATTGGTATTATTGAAATACTTATTTCCAGATTTTGAATTATTAATTGATATTTTATTATTGATTATTGATGAAAGAGGTATATTTATGAAAATAGATTTAAGCAAGTGGTTAAAAAAGGTACTTGTGGTAGGTGTTACAATAGTTGCCTATAATATAGATCAAGAAAGAAGTGCCCTGAAGAGGTTCAAATCCTCAACCTACCACCAATTTGTGTAACATTAAAGAAGATTATCTTCTTTTTTTAGTGGTTTATTAATACAAAATTTTAAAATTACAAAATTGTGATTTTGCGTTGTTATTATATGAAATATTTGTTATAATATGTACGAACTTGTAACGAAAAGGGGTATGTTGTAATGAATAATGATGTAAAGGATATAAGTATACATAGTTTATCTAATACTATAAATATATCTAAAGTAAATAAATATAGTTATTTATTTATTAAAAGATTATTTGATATAATCTTATCATTATTTGGAATATTATTTTTAATTCCTATAGCTATTGTTATAAAGATATCATATATTTTAAATAAAGATTATTCTTCTATATTTTATAGTCAAACTAGAATAGGTAAGAATGGTAAAGAATTTAAATTATATAAGTTTAGAAGTATGATACCTAATGCGGATGAGGTACTAAAAGAGTTAATAAGAAAAGAACCATATAAAACAGAATGGAAAAACAATCAAAAATTATCTAAAGATCCAAGAATAACTAAAATGGGTAATATCTTAAGAAAAACATCATTAGATGAATTACCTCAATTGATTGCCATTATTAAAGGAGATATGTCTTTTATAGGGCCAAGACCATTAGTAATTGGAGAATTAGATGCTCATAATGGGAATCATAAAATATATGAAAGTGTTAGACCTGGACTATCAGGTTGGTGGGCTTGTAATGGAAGATCTGATACAACTTATGAGGAAAGATTAAATTTAGAGTATTATTATTGTAAAAATGCATCATTATTATTAGATATTAAATGTGTTTTTAAAACAATAAAAGTAGTATTTTTAAAAAAAGGTGCAGAGTAGGGAGAATTATGAAAGAACATAATAGTATTAAATATTTGGTATACTTTTTTTGTTTATTAGGATTTATATTTTCCTTATTAATTATTCGCGAATTATTGCATTATAATTATATAAGTACGAATGAGGTTGGAATTATTATTACAAGTTTAACTTTATTATTTGAAATAATTAATTCTGCTTATGAACGAAGAAAAAGTATTTTTGTTCAAAAAAATATTAAAGATCAGGAAAATTTTGAAAATATTGTTTCTGAAGTTCTTGATTTTTATTCAAATATAACAAGTGATTTTGTTAGTTATGCTCTTCTTGATATAAAATATGATAATAACACAAATACATATAGATTTGATATTAATTCTTTGGATAGATTAAATGCTATGATTTCAAATTATTATTGTAAATTAAGAACTTATAATAATAAAATAGAATATTTACATGGAATGAAGAATCAATCTCATCCTGAATATGATAAATTTAAGATTAAAGTTATAGATTTAAATACTTCAATTGCTTCAATAATGAATGATTTATCAATTTTAATAAATAGATGTGTTGATACACCAGCAGAAGGATTTTCTGAAAGAGATGTAAAAAATTTAAATGATAGTCGAAATGAATATGTGAATAAATTGCAAAATTTATTTGAATGTAATATCAATGAAATGTATATTTTAGCAACAAATTGTGTAGATGAAAGAAACAAATTAAGAATGAAATAAATGTAAAGGTTGTGGTTAAAGTGAATCAAGAACCAATTAGAGTAGCACATATTATTGGTAAATGGTTATGTGGAGGAGTAGAATCTGTTGTTATGAATTATTATCGACATATTGATAGGACTAAAATTCAATTTGATTTTATATGTGATAAAGATTCTACAAATATACCTTATGATGAAATTGAACAATTAGGTGGTAGAGTTATTTTAGTTTCACCATATCAAAAAGTATTTGAATATCAAAAAGAATTGATAAAAATTTTTAAAGAAAATAAATATAAAATAGTTCATTCACATATAAATACATTATCTGTTTTTCCTTTAAGAGCAGCGAAAAAAGCGGGAGTACCAGTTAGAATAGCACATAGTCATAGTACAACTAATAAAAAAGAATGGAAGAAAAATTTAGTAAAACAGGTTTTAAGACCTTTTAGTAAGGTTTATGCTACTGATTATATGTGTTGCTCTGAGTTAGCTGGAAGATGGTTATTTGGTAATAAAGAGTATGATAAAGGAAATGTTTATTTATTAAATAACGCAATAGATTTAGATAAGTTTAAGTATGATGAAAAGATTAGAAAAGAAAAAAGAAAAGAATTAAATATAAAAGATGATACATTAGTTATTGGTCATGTAGGAAGATTTGTAGAGCAAAAAAATCATAGATTTTTAATAGATATATTTAATGAAGTACATAAACAAAGAGAAAATTCTATTTTATTACTTGTTGGTCAAGGTCCTTTAATGGAAGAAATGAAAGAAAAAGTTAAAACATTAGGAATAGAAGATAGTGTTAAATTTTTAGGACAAAGAAATGATATAAATGAATTATATCAAGTATTTGATGTTTTCTGCTTGTCATCATTGTATGAAGGGTTGCCAGTTGTTGGAGTTGAAGCACAAGCAACAGGATTATTATGTGTATTTTCTGATGATATGACAAAAGAAACAAAAGTATTAGATACTACTGAATTTTTATCATTAAATCAAAATGCTGAAGAGTGGACTGATGTATTGCTAGAAAAAAATCAAAAATTTAAGCGATTAAATCAAACAAAAAAGTTATCGAATAGAGGATTTGACATAAATATTGAAGCAATGAAACTCGAAAAAATGTATATAGAAAAATCAAAAAGTACAATCATTCATGTTGTAAATTCAAAAGTTTTTTCTGGATTAGAAAGTGTAGTTTGTGACATAATCACGTCTAAACTTTCCAATAAATATAATTTTGTATATGTAACACAAAACGGCTCAATTGTTGAAGTTTTAAATGAAAAAAATATAAATTATGAAATAATAGATAAACTTAATTGTAAAGAAATTAAGAGAGTATTAAGAAAATATAATCCGTCAATTATACATGCTCATGATTTTACTGCAAGTGTAATATGCTCATTATTTAAGAGAAAAAGATATTTAATTGAACATTTGCACAATAATTGTCCTTGGTTAAAAAATATAAATTTTAAAACATTGGTCTTTTTATATGCTGGTTTAAGAGCTAGTATTATCTTAACTGTATCTAAATCAATTGAAAATGAATATATTTTTTCAAAATTAATAAATAAAAAAATAGAATGTATTGGAAACCCAGTTTCAAGAAAAAAAATAATGACAATGATAGGCACAAAAAAATATAGTAAGATTTATGATGTATGTTGTGTTGCTAGACTAACTGAGCAAAAAAATCCTTTTAAATTTTTGAAAATAATTTATGAAGTTAAAAAAGAAATTCCAGAAATTAAATGTGTTTGGGTAGGAGATGGAGAATTAAAAGAATTGATTGATGAAAAAATTAAAATATTAGAATTAAAAGATAATATAGAGCTAGTTGGATTTAAGAAAAATCCATATAAATATATGGCATCTTCAAAAATTTTTTTATTAACATCTGATTGGGAAGGCTATGGGTTAGTAGCATTTGAGGCTTTGACATTAGGCGTCCCCTGCGTTGTATCAAATGTTGGTGGCTTATCAAAAATTGTAGATGAAAGTTGTGGATATTTATGCAATTCTAAAGAAGATTACATAAATGAATGTAAAAAGTTATTGAAAAATGCAATATATTTGAATCAAAAGGCCAACAAGTCTATTAAAAAATCAAAAAAACTTGAAAATTATAATGAATATATTACTAAGATAGGTAATTATTATAAAAATATGGAGGGAAAATAAGGTGTTATTTTTTATTGGAATTATTTTAGGATTGCTAAATTTAATAGATTTTGGAACATTTGGATTAGGAGAATTTTTCTTAATAATTATTTTATTCTTTTCGAATTTTATGAAAAAAGGAAATAATAAAACAAATTATATTATTTATTTAAAAAATAATTTTAATTCTGAATTGTTTAAAATTGGTTTATTTATTATATTTTTAATTGGTTATTTCTTTTGGACAAATATTAGTAAAAGTTTTGTAATTAAAGATGTTGTCAAATGGCTGACTATTTTTACAGAAATGTTTTTAATAAATAAATCGTTAAATAACAATAAAAAAATTATTGATTTGTTAATTTCTTTTATGTTGTTTTCTAAGCTATCAGAATATCATACTTTTAATACAATATATTCTTTACATTATTTTTTTATTATACCAATTTTTAATTTACTATATATAAAAAATAAAAGTAACAATTATAAATACTTGTTATATCTAATATGTTTGATATATTTTTTTATTGGAAAATCAAGATCAGCATTAATATTATTAATGATTTATATAGCATACGAATGGGCTAATTTTGTTCTAATAAATTTGATAAGCAAAAAATTTAATAATAAAATAAAAGCTTTGGGGGTAATTTTCCTATTTATAGTTGGTTCTATATTTTCAATACAATACATTAAAAGTAATACTTCTTTATCAACCGAATCAAATAATGAGAGAAGAATTTTAATACAAATTGTTTTTGAAGAATTTAAAACACATCCCATATTAGGAGTAGGGCCAATTAACTTTAATAATTATGCTCAAAATACCTTAGGATATAGATTGCGTAATAACCAATTAACGCCGCATAATTTATATTTAGAAATATTATCTGAAAATGGTATAATAGGTTTTATGTTATTTTTAAATATATTAAGTATTCTTTTTAGAATTATAAAAAAACAAAATTTAGATTTCTCTGTTAAGTTTTCAGCATTATACATTTTAGTATATTATATGTTTTCAACTTTTACAGGAACAAATAGAATAGTCTTTACTATTTTATTTGCTGTAGTATCTTATGAATATTATAGAATGATTGGAGCGGAGCATTATGAACAAAATATCAGTGATTGTACCTATATATAATTCTGAAAAGTATTTAAGAAAATGTTTAGATTCAGTTATAAATCAAACATACAAGAACTTAGAAATTATTTTAATAAATGATGGTTCTAATGATAGTTCTAGAAATATATGTGAAGCATATGAAAAAAAGGATAATAGAATTGTATTAATAAACCAAGAAAATAGTGGACCAGCAAAAACTAGAAATTATGGTTTAAAGCTTGCAACAGGGGAATTTATTGCCTTTATTGATTCTGATGATTTTATTGATGAAAAAATGTTTGAAAAATTAATTTCCCACATTATCGTTGATAATTCTGATATTGCGATTTGTAAGCATGTTGAAGTTATAAATAATGCAATAATTCATATGAATTATAAACATTTATCCCCAATTATATCAAATGAAGATATAATTAAATTATTTTTAAAAGGTGATACGATTAATGCTTATTTGTGGAATAAATTGTACCGAAAAGAGTTGTTTAAAAATTTAGAATTTAATGAAATAAAGATGTTGGAAGATTTAGATATTATGTATAAGCTTTTACGTAAAAGTCAAAAAATTTCGTTTGTAAATGAAGAATTATATTATTATAAATGTGATAATAATAACAGTTTAAGTAAAAAATGTAGTACCCAGATGATAAATGATTATTGTTATGCGATTAATGAAATGTATAAAGAATTAAGCAAAATTCCGAATATTGAAAGTGAAATTAATTTTAATAAGGTAATTATGTATACTCCACTTTTTTCTAATATTGCTCAATCTAAATATTATAATAATGATACCAAATTTAATAACTTATATTTTGATTTTAAATTATCTTTTAAATATATTATATCGCATAAAATGCTTAAAGACTTGAATACAAAACAAATAAGTAAAGGATTATTATTATTTTGCAACAAAAAGTTTTTTTACAATATTTATAGAAAGAAGATGAGAAAATGAAAAATTTAATTTATGTTGTTACGCATAAAAAGTTTAATTATAAATTGAAAGATAACTATGTTCCTATTCAAGTAGGGAAATCGAACAGTAGAAATGATCTACCTTATATTTCAGATGATACAGGTGATAATATTTCATTAAAAAATGCAAATTATTGTGAATTAACCGCAATTTATTGGATTTGGAAAAATGTGGTTAACTGTGATTACATAGGAATTGTTCATTATAGGAGATATTTTGTATATGGAGTTGATTCTAAATTGGTTGATGATTATTATATTAATAAATATTTAAAAAAATACGATGTAATTTTACCATATGAGTATAAAACTGAATCAACTGTTTATAATCATTTCATCAATAGCACAAGTGGAAGAGAAAAAGATTTAAAAAATTTAAAAGTAATAATTAGCGATAAATATCCCGAATATATTAATGATTATGATTATATTATGAATTCAAAAAAAACATCTTATTGTAATATGGCAATCATGTCTAAAAGTAATTACAATAAATACTGTGAGTGGCTATTTGATATATTATTTTCTTTAGAAAAAATAACGGATTTATCAGGTTACACGAAACAAGAGCAAAGATTATATGGGTTTCTTTCTGAATTTTTATTAAATGTATGGATAAGACATAACGGGTTAAAAATTAAGTATTGCAGTATGTATTATATAGAAGATAACAAATTTAAAAATATATTAAAAAAAATTAAATTGGGATTAAGAAGTTTTATAAAAAATAAAGGAGAATAATTAATTATGAAAAAATATGACTATGTCATTGTTGGAGCTGGATTATTTGGAACAACATTTGCAAATTTGGCAAAACGTGATGGAAAAAAGGTAATAGTTATCGAAAAAAGATCTCATGTAGCTGGCAATATTTATACAGAATATGTACAGGGAATACAAGTTCATAGATATGGAGCTCACATATTTCACACTGATTATAAAGATGTCTGGGATTATGTCAATTCTTTTATTGAATTTAATAGATATACTAATTCCCCAATGGCTAGAATTAATAATGAAATATATAATTTACCATTTAATATGAATACATTTTCAAAAATATGGACAGATGTATTTACTCCAGATGATGCCCTAAAACACATTGAATTTGAAAAAAAGGAAATGGCTGGAAAAGAGCCATCAAATTTAGAAGAACAGGCTATTAGCTTGGTTGGAAGAACAATTTATGAAAAATTGATAAAAGGCTATACAGAAAAACAATGGAATAGAAAATGTACAGACTTACCTGCATTTATTATTAAAAGATTACCTGTAAGACTTACTTATGATAATAATTATTTTAATGATAAATATCAAGGTATTCCTGTAGGTGGGTACACTAAATTAATTGAAAATATGTTAAGTGGGATTGAAGTAAAATTAAATACTGATTATTTTTCAAATGTAGATTATTATAAATCAATATCTGAAAAAATTGTTTATACTGGTCCGATTGATGAATTCTTTAATTATTCATTAGGAAATTTGGGTTGGAGGTCTTTGAGATTTGAAACAAAAATATTAAATATGTCAAATTTTCAAGGTAATGCGGTTATTAATTATACTGGGCATGAAGTGGAATATACTAGAATAATAGAACATAAACATTTTGAATTTGATATCACTAGTACAAAAACCATTATTACGTATGAATATCCCGCTGATTATGAGCAAGGAATGGAAAAATATTATACATTAAACGATGATGATAACAATAAAATTGCGGAAAAATATCGTGAATTGGCAATGAAAGAAGAAAATGTTATATTTGGTGGTAGATTAGCTGAGTATAAATATTATGATATGGATGATGTCATTAAGTCAGCATTTGAAAAATATAAAAATGAACAGATTTCGAGAGTGAATTTAAAATGAAAAAAATTGGAATTTTAACAATAAATGATGATGGAAATTATGGAAATCGATTACAAAATTATGCTGTTCAACATGTATTAGAGAAAAAAGGTTTTGAAGTAAATACAATTAGTAATCAAAAAAAAAGTCATAGTATAATATTTTTTTTCAAAAATTTAATCAAATCAATAATGCCAAACAATAAAGGCACCAGGTATAGAAATTTTGTTAAATTTAATAAATATATCAAGTATTCTAAAATACATATTGATGAAAATCATATTCCAAAAAAATTAAATAAATTATATGATTGTTTTTTTTCAGGTTCTGACCAAGTTTGGAATCCTACATTTGGAAGAATGTCTGACATTGATTTTTTAACTTTTGCCGACGAAAATAAAAGATGTTCTTTTTCTGCAAGTTTTGGTATAACAAAAATACCAGAAGAAAAAAAAGAATACTATAGAGATAGACTAGAAAAATTTAAATGCATTTCAGTTCGTGAAGATGTCGGTAAAAAGATAGTTGAAGATTTAATAGGTAGAAAAGATGTTGTTACTTTGGCTGACCCAACTATGTTGCTATCTAGTGAAGAATGGGATAATTTAAGCAAAATGCCAAAACAAATTGAAAAATTAAAAATAAAAAAATATATATTAAATTATTTTTTAGGTAATTTATCAGATAAAAGATATAAAGAAATAGAAAAAATAGCTAAAAAAAATAAATGTGAAATAATAAATTTGCTTGATAAAAATGATCCTTTTTATATATCAGGGCCAAGTGAATTCTTATGGCTTGAGAAAAATGCTTTTTTAATATGTACTGATTCTTTTCATTCAAGTGTATTTGCCATTATTTATAATAGACCATTCGTTATATTTGATAGAGAAGATCAAGAACAAAATATGAGTTCGAGATTAGAAACTTTAATAAGTAAATTTCATTTAAAAGATAGAAAATATAATGAAAAAAGTATTACTGATAATAATTTGAATCATGATTATAGTGATGCATATAAAATATTAGAAAAAGAAAAAGAAAAAAGCAATGTTTTTTTAAGAAAAGCTTTAAATATAAAGGAAGGTGAATAATATGAATGATAGTAAAAATCGTAAAATTGGCGCATTTTTATCTTATTTATCTATAATTGCTACAACATTAATTTCTTTAGTTTATACTCCTTTTTTGATTAAAATGTTAGGTTCAAGTGAATATGGTTTGTTTTCTCTTGTTAACTCAATAATAGGCTATTTGACGTTATTGGATTTAGGTTTTGGAAATGCAATAATTGTATATACATCTAAATATAGAGCACAAAAAAAATATGCAGAAGAAAAAAAATTACACGGAATGTTTTTTATTATATTTGTGATTATAGGATTTTTAGCTGGGATTGGTGGATTAATATTATATTTTAATGTTGACAAATTATTTGGAGCTACTATGAGTAGCCTAGAACTACAAAAAGCAAAAATAATGATGTTAATATTAACATTTAATTTAGTAGTAACATTTGCATTTAACATATATGGGTGTATATTAAATGCTTACGAAAAATTTGTATATCAAAAAGTACTAAGTATTATCAATACTATATTGAGACCTCTCATAATGATTCCGTTATTGTTTTTGGGCTATAAATCTATTACTATGGTGATAGTAATTACTATATTAAATATTTTAACACTATTATCTAATTATATTTATTGTCAAAAAAAATTACACATAAAAATAAAATACATGGGTTTTGATAAAATACTATTTAAAACTATATTAGGATATTCTATATGGATATTCTTAGGTGTTATTGCAGATAAGATTAATTGGTCTGTTGATCAATTTGTATTAGGTGCTGTTTCTGGAACGATTGCTGTTTCAATATATTCTGTTGCTAGTAATTTAAACTCTTTATTTATTAATTTATCTACTGCTATCAGTGGGGTTCTTTTACCAAAAATGTCTAAAATGGTTGCCCAAAAAGCGAGCAATATTGAAATTACAAATGAATTTATCAAGGTTGGTAGAATACAATATTTGATTATATTTTTAATGGCATCAGGGTTTGTTCTGTTTGGGAAAGAATTTATTATCGCATGGGTAGGAGAAGAATATATTATATCATATTATGTTGCATTATTATTAATTTTACCAATGTGTATTCCTTTGATTCAAAACTTAGGATTAAGCATAATGCAAGCTATGAATAAATTTAAATTTAGAACAATATCAATGGCTATTATGTCTATATTTAATATAATATTAAGTGTTTTTCTAGCAAAATTATATGGTCCAATAGGAAGTGCAATAGGTACTACAATCAGCTTATTTATTGTAAATATTTTAATAATAAACATTTATTATTACAGAGTTATTAAAATTGATATTCCAAAATTTTGGAACAATATAATTGAAATGACTGTTCCTAGTATAATTCCTATATTGATAATTTTGATGTTAGAATATTTTATACATTTAAAAGGGTTTTTTAACGTAATTATATTTGGCGGAATCTACACAATTATGTACGTTTGTATTTGTTATTTTATTACTATGAATGATTATGAAAAAGAAATAGTAAATAAAATAATTAAAAAAATTCCTGTATTGAAAAAGATGGCTAATTAGATGATTCCTTACTTAATTCCAAGAAATCATTATTAATATCTTGTCATACCAGTTATTTAAGATATCATCAAAAGCTAGTAAAAAAATTGAATGGATTTTATATCATAATACAAAAAATATATAATTATAATAGAATATCTTATTTCTTAGTTCGAATAAGAATAGAAATTTAGAAATAATGCATTTATCAAGAAAAATTATTTAGTTAATTATATAAGAAATTGTGCTGTACATAATAAATTTAATGAAGATGAATTAATAAATAAGTTTAATGAATATGGTATTAAGTTAGTTATTGAAGATGACTTACCTAGTTCAAAAATAAGAGGAGCATTTAAAGTTTATAAAAATATTCCTAGTATTTATATTACTCATAAACATCAAAGAATTGCTGATATATATTTTACTTTATTACATGAACTATCTCATTGTAAAAGTGATTTTAATAAGGCAAAGGCAACTAATATAGTTATATATAATGATGAAGAGGTAGCAGATAAACAAGCATTAAATTGGATGGTAGATGATATATATTATAATAAAGTTTTATTAGATAAAAATTATGATATTAATAAAGAAGAAAATTATCCTAAATGTTTTATTGCTTATCGTTTAGCCATGGATAATAATATTAAATATTCTAGTAAAATTTATCAAGAAAATAATCCATTAATTTCATCAATATAGTTAGGTGAAATGATTATTTAATAGTATGAATTTAATTAATTATTTTGGAACTTTGAACTAATCAGAGTTCTTTTATAATGTATTAAAAAATGTTTTCTATATAAAATATTTTAAAGAGAGAGGTAATAAATAAAATATATGGAAAATATAGATAAATAAAGAGAAAAATTGGTGGTAGTTGATGAAACTATTCACATTACTTAAGTTAGGATATGGTTATTATAATGAAATTATTAAAAGTAGTAGCAAATAATTTTAAACTATGTGAAAAAAATTTTACTATTTCTTTTATTCCTATAGCTAATAAAACAGAGGAAGATAAAGAATTTGAATTACAAAAATAGATGAATAGTTATATAAATTTAATACTCTTGGTATTATAGGTAAGAGATATACTACAGATTTAGTTAAAAATGATAATTTTGTTAATAATAATCTAGTGTTTTTTTAAATCAAAAATTATATAAAAGAGAATATAAAAAAACTCATATTACAGAATTATTTAATTATTATAAGTATGAAGAAGTTTTATTAAATATTTTTTTACCAGCGGACACATCAATTTTATATGTAATACTTAAAAATATAATGACTAGAGGAATGTGTGATGCTATAAAAGGTTTTGGTTTATTTATGTTTGTTGCATATTTATTAAAAACTGGTACTGACTTAATAATTGATGAAATAGAAAATCATTTTTATAAAGTTTTAATTAATTTATATAAGGATAAATAAGTTAATAAAAATAAAGTGACTTTAATTTTTACAACTCATTATTGTGAAATATTGGATTTATTTAATAGAGGCGATAATATTCATATAAGTAAATTTCAAAATGAAAATAATTTAGAAAATATGTATGAGAAGTATAAATTTTATAATAATGAATTTAACGCTAATGTAAGTTATGAAGCATTAATGAATTTTAAAAAGGAATTAATGATAATTTATTATTTTAAATAGTTATAACGTATATATGGGTGTAAGTTTTAATGAATTCATTGATGGATATTATGTTTAATTAATAAAATGTTATCATCTAAAGACAGAAAATTTATTCTATCTTTTTTATTTTCTCCAAATTTCAAATTTAAATAAGCCTTAATATCCTCAAGTAAGTGTACAACTTTAATAAAATAACAAGTAAATTAGGTTACCTTTTACAATATATATTATAGAAACACCAAGTAAGGTGTTTTTAGTACGTACGAAAAAATATATATGGAAGGAGAAAAAATTATGTTTAATTTAAAATTAATTTTAAAGTATTTAGCTAAAATATTAATATTTTATATTTAATGAAAAATGCGGAAAAAAAAGTCGTAAGTTGAAAACGTATTTTAATGATAAAACAGTTTATGCTACTAGAATTAATGAAATTAAAAATGGTCTTATTATAAAACCATCAGGTGAAATAATTAAGAAAAAGAATTTCCAAATACCGTTTATAGAAGATAGAGCCTTTAAACATTTATGTAAGTTAGATTCTAACATTATAATTAATTTATTAACTATAACATCTAAATATGCAAATATAACTTTAGAACAATTAGATTTTACTGACACTACATTACCTAATTTAAAATTTAATGATAAAAAGATGACAACGGATACATTATTTAAATTTGCTAATAATACATATGTAAATATAGAAGTAAATACAAGTTTAAATAAAAGTACTTTAATAAAAAATATCCAATATATTTATAGATTAATATTAAGTCAAGAAAAAATTGGTGAAGAATTAAATTCGGTAAATGTAATTCAAGTTAATATCGATTTATATTCAAGAAAATTTATGGGAGGAATAATAAATGTATATAATTTGAAGAATAATTTAAATGGAGGTATACATCCAGAAGCATTTACTATAATTCATATAGGACTTGATAAATTATTTGAAAATCCGTATAATGAGGATATAGATGACTGGACAAGGCGTTTTTTAAATATGCTAGTATCGATAGATGTAAAATATACGGAAGAATTAGCAGGAGATTATAAAGATTTAAAGGAGGTTGCCAAAATTATGAAAGAATATTCAGAAGATACATCTAATTTAATATATTATAATAAAAAAGCAATGGAAGAAAGTATGAGAAAAACTGATCTTAAATTTGCTAAAGAAGAAGGTATATCTGAAGGATATAATGAAGGTCATGCAGAAGGTTTTAATGAGGGATATACTAAAGGAATTACAGAAGGTATAAATCGAGGTATTAAACAAGGTATAAATCAAGGAGAAATAAAAAAATCATTAGAGATAGCAAAAAAATTGTTAGAAAATGATATGTTAATTGAAGATATATCAAAAATAACTGAATTAAGTAAAGAAGAAATATTAAAGTTACAAGATAACTAATAATATTTCTTTTTTTATTTTATCTAATTTTAAATAAGTCCTAATAGCCTCAAGTAAGTGTACAACTTTAATAAAATAACAAGTAAATTAAGTTATTCTTTACAATATATATTATAGAAGCACCAAGTGAGGTGTTTTTAGTACGTACGAAAAATATTAAGGAAAGGAGAAAAATATGTTTAGTTTAAAATTTATATTAAAAAAATTTGCACAATTCTTATTGTTATTTCTTTAATTGATATAATAGAAAGGAAAGTGATAATATGAAAATATCTTTAAATGAAATATCAAAAGAAAATGATGCAAAAGAAATTCAAATTTATTTTGATATGTATTCAAAACCTTATATGGGAGGAATAATTAATAGATACACATACAAAAATTCTTTAAATAATAAAGAACTTCCAAATATGCCAGTAATAATTCGTATCGGACTAGATAAATTATTTGAAAATCCGTATAATGAGGATATAGATGACTGGACAAGGCGTTTTTTAAATATGCTAGTATCAATAGATGTAAAATACACAGAAGAACTAGCTGGCGATTATGAAGATTTAAAGGAAGTTGCTAAAATTATGAGAGAATACTCAGAAGATCCTGAAAATATAAAACATTATTATGAAGAAGTAATTAAATCTAAAAATAATAATTAAATAAAGAATACTTAAGTGGGAATATTATATTTGAATTAATGAAGATAATATTCCCGCCTAAAAGTATTAAATATAAATATACAATTTATCAATAATTTGGTATATTTTTATTATGAAAGTAGTGAGAATAAAAAGTGAAAGATTCAAAAAGTAAAATTATGTCAGGAATTTTGGTTTTAATAATAATATTTCTAATAGCAGCCTTAGTATATTTTGTATTACAAAATAATAAATTAGAGAGGAAAATTACAAGTAATACAACCTCTGTAAGCAGTGATAATTCTTCATCTAATCAAAAAAATTCAATTTCAATTAACCAACCATTAGTTATAAGAGATATTGATTCTTTTATTTATGATAATGGATTATGTAATGATTCAAAATCAAATACAATAGACGCTGATAATAACTCTTATAAATTAAATTTTAAATTTTTAGGCATAAAAAAAGAAGATGATGAGGAATTATGTTCAATTATAGTAGATGATAAATTAAATTTTACATTTGGTTACATTACACAAAATGCAATTCATATCATTAAAACCGACAAATATTATATTGTAGAAAGTGAGTTTGGAGGAACAAGACAATATTCATTTATAATATATGATATCAATGGAAAAAAAGTATATAGTGAAGATAGTTGCACAAATGTTTTTGGGTATTCATATGTAGAAAATGGCATATATTATTACAATTGCTATGTTGAAATAGATGATCAACATGATCGATTATACCATAAATCAATTGATTTAAATAAAAATACAATAATTAGTAAAGGTGATGATATTGGATATATTATAGATAAATTACCACAAGCATATTAAAAAGAATTAAATAAGAATTAAATAAAAAGTTAAAAGTTAGTGAAAACTATCTTTTTTTATGGTAATATTTAAATAGATATAAAGAAGAGTGATTATTGTGAAAGATTTAAGAGTTGTATTTATGGGAAGTCCTTCCTTTAGTGTTCCTGTCCTTGAAGAATTAAATAAAAATGTAAATGTTGTAGGAGTTGTTACAGCACCTGATGCATATGTAGGTAGAAAAAAAATTCTTACAATGTGCCCTGTTAAAGAGAAAGCTGTTGGTCTAGGATTAAAAGTTTATAGTCCGATTAAATTAAGAAGTGATTTTGAATTTATTAAAGAACTCAATCCAGATATGATTATTACTTGTGCTTATGGTCAAATATTAAGTGAAGAAATATTAAATATTCCTAAATTAGGATGTTTTAATTTACATGGTAGTTTACTTCCTAAATATCGAGGTGGTGCCCCAATTCATTATGCTCTATTAAACGGTGATGAAAAAACAGGAATCACTTTAATGTATATGGATAAAGGTATGGATTCTGGTGACATGATTGCCAAAGAAGAAATTAAAATAGAAGATAATGATAATATTGAGTCATTAACAAGTAAGTTAAGTATAATTGCTTCTAAGATGATAATAAAATATTTACCTAGTTTAATTGATGGAACTAATAATAGAGTAAAACAAGACATTAATAAAGTTACTTTCTCACCAATTATTACAAGAGAAGATGAACATTTAGATTTTAATTTAACAGCTAAAGAAATTTATAATCGATATCGTATGTTAAGTCCAAATCCACTTCCAAATATTAAAATAGATAATATAGAATATAAAATAGCAGAATGTAAAATAGTTGATGCAAGTGGTAAAGTAAGTACAGTTGTAAGTAAGGATAAAAATTCATTTACAATTATGGCAAAAGATAAAGGGATAATGGTTTCAAAAATTAAACCTATTGGTAAAAATATAATGAACGTTAGAGATTTCTTTAATGGTTATCATGAAGAGATAATAGGCAAAGAGGTTAAGTAATGAATGATTTAGTAAGTTTATGGAATGATCCTAAATATAAAAATATTATTAAACTTATTTTATGGTTTATCTTTATAATCTTCGTATTTTGTTTAGCTTTATTTTCTAATCGAAATAAGGTTATAAATAAAGAAAATATTCCTATAGAAAATAATAATATAATAAAAATTCATAATAAAAGTGTAAATATAAAATATCAAATAGATGATTACAAAATAGATGGAAATTATAGTGATAAAATATTTAAAGGAACAGTTATCTATCAAGATGGAACTACGTATCAAATAAAATATGAAAATGATAGTCTTGTTAAGGATGATAATAATGGGGATTTCCTAGTTATTAGTATCGAAACAAGATATTTAGATCCTAATTATATAAGTGAAATATTTAATAGTAGTAAACCAACTATTTTAGAAGAAAATAAAAGTTATTTATATAATATTGATGGAACAACTTATTACGTATATATAAATGAAAATAATAGTTATAAAATAAGAATTATTAAATATGATAAAGAGGGAATATTAGAATATCAATATTTAGAATAGTCTGGTGAAATATGAAAAATAAATTGATTATTGTTAATTTAATTACAATTAGTAGATTAATTGGAACGATTATGTTTCCTATATTTGTAAATATTATACCTACAACCGGATTAATAATATATTTATTATTACTTTTACTAACTGACCTTATTGATGGTATTTTAGCAAGAAATTGGAAAGTTAGTACCATATTTGGTGCATTACTTGATGCAACAGCAGACAAAATGTTTGGAATATCTACAATGCTTGTTGTGTCAATGAAATATCCTATAATGTTTTTACCAATATTAACCGAAATAATTATTACGAGTGTAAATATTTGTGGAGCTAATCATGGAAGTGGATTAGAAAGTTCTAACTTGGGTAAATTCAAGACTTGGATATTCGGACTTGGAACGTTTATTTCATTTCTAACTATTTATGCAAATGATTTATTGTTAGTAGCAAATAGTATTAAGTGGTTAAATAATATTTTTGACTATTTAATTAATAATAGTTCTTTAGTAGTATCTTATATGGCATTTATTATGATGGGTGCAGATATAATGGTTACATTTGATTATCAAGCTAAAGTAAAAGAAGCAGTAAAAAATGCAAAAAAAGAAGGAATAAAAAGAAAAAATTATAAATTAAAAAAAGGTAATGATTTAAAGTTTGCTTTATTTAATCATAATTATTATATAGAAACTAAAAAAATGCCTTTATTAATCAGATTAGGTAAGGAGTGTAAAAATGAAAGAAAAAATTAAAGAAAATAAATATTATCAACTAGGATTAACCATATTTATGGTAATAGGAGCTTGTATATTACTTACATTTATAATATTTAATATAGATAAGATATGGAAATTTTTAGGAACAATAGTGGGATTGTTTAGTCCATTTATTATTGGATTTGTATTTGCTTATTTATTAAATCCAATAGTTATATTTTTTAAGAAAAATGTTTTTGATAAATTTGTAAAAAAAGATAAAGTAGCTAATAATTTAAGTTTACTTACTACTTGTGTTATCTTTTTAACACTTGCAATTGTATTGTTTAATAGTATTATTCCGGCACTTTTAAAGAGTATTCAATCACTAGTTGTTAATATGCCAACATATATTAAAGATATAAAAGATTATTTAATTGCTACAACTGACTCAAGTGGACTTGCTGATACAATAAACGCTAATTATAGTACTATTAATGAAAGTTTAAATAGTATGATGAATAATTTTCTTCCTAAATTAGAGGATATGATTACAATAGTATCTAATGGACTATTTGGTGCAGTTAAAGTAGTGTTTAAAATATTTATGGGATTTGTTATTTCTATTTATTATTTATCTGATAAGGACAACTTTGTTGCGGGAACTAAGAAGATCATTTATAGTATCTTTGGGGTAAAAGTGGCTAATCATATTATGGATAATGCTAGACACACTAACGATATATTTGGTAACTTTATTGTTGGTAAATTACTTGATGGTTTTACAATTGGATTTATTACATGTATATTTCTAACTATTTTAGGTTTTAGTGATTATGCTTTATTAATTGGCGTTACAGTTGGTTTAACAAATATGATTCCTTATTTTGGCCCATATATTGGAACTATACCTAGTGCTTTATTAATCCTTATGGATGAAGTACATGGCGGAGGTAAAATGTGTATTATATTTATTATATTTATAATCGCATTACAACAAATTGATAGTTATGTTATTGAACCAAAATTATGTGGATCTAAAACGGGTCTAAAATCATTCTGGGTACTTGCATCTATTTTATTCTTTGGTGATGCTTTTGGAATTATTGGTTTATTACTAGGTGTACCAGTATTTGCATTAATTTATGGATATGTCCATAATTTAATTACAATTAGATTAGAAGAAAAGAATTTACCAAGTGAAACTAAAGATTATATTGACTTAGAAAGAATTAATAGTAAAACTCATGCAGTTGTTAAATTAAGTGATAAATAAAATTAAGATGGGTTTAATGACAATCCGTCTTTTTTGTTGTGATATGAATTATTATATGTTATTCTTTAGATAGAAAAGTAGGGATGAGATTAGTTTTATGAAATATTTTAAATTATATTGGTTACATATTTTATATTTTATACTATTTTTATCATTTATAGTTGTAAGTGTTAAAAGTGTAGTTATCACGCAAATTAATCAGTTAGAATATCTTAAAGAATCGTATAGTAAACATTGTATGGATATTACTGAAGAGAAAAGAAATGCTTGTGAAGAATGGAAAATTGAAATTGAAAATGGTGGTAATTCAGGATTTTTGTTATATCAAGAAACAATTACTAATAAATATTTTCCAAAAGGTATTATGCAAGTTTTACTTATACTCATTCCATCATGCTATTTTATAACAAAATATTTTAGAGAAAGAATAATACTTTATGAAAACAATAGAAGAGGTTATGCTAATAATTTATTAAGAGTATTTAAAAATAGTTATATTTTAGCATTAATTCCTTCTATTATTTTACTTTTTGTTTTCTTATTTTATTATAAATATACTGGTGGATTTAACATAATGGATTATGAGGTTAATTCAATTGGTTGGAGTTATATTACTAAGCCTTGGTTATTTATATTAGTTTATTTAATTAATTTGACTCTAACTAATTTAATATATATAAATATAAGTATATTAGTTTCTAGAAAATATCATAATTATTTTATATCAGTTATATTGTCATTTTTAGTAACAGTTGGATTACAGTTATTTTTAGAAATAGTTATGGATGGAATAATTTGTGGTATTATATTGCATAGTGAATTTGGAATTATTTTTAATATAATAAACGCTATACCTTTTAATGATTCATATGGATTAGTATGGCCTCTTGTGTTTAGTTTAAGTATGAATTTAATAATTATATTTATTATTTATTTAGTTTATAAAAATAAAGAAAAATTAATAATAGATTGTGAAAAAAATAGTTAGGAGTTTATATGATTATAGAATGTAAAAATATTATTAAGAAATTTGATAATAGCTTAATTATAAAAGGAATTAATTATAAATTTGAAGAAGGAAAAATTTATGGATTATATGGATTAAATGGAAGTGGAAAGAGTGTTTTTCTTAAATTAATATGTGGATTTTATATTCCTACTTTAGGAGAAATTTTATATAATGGAATAAATTTAAATAATAAAAAAGAATTTTGTAATGAGATTAGAGCATTAATAGAGAAGCCATCATTTTTTTCAGATTTAAGTGGATATGAAAATTTAAAACTTCTTGCTAATATACAGAAAAAAATTAGTGATAAAGAAATACTAGAAGCTTTAGAAATTGTTAATTTAACAAGTGAAAAAGATAAAAAATATTGTAAATATTCTCTAGGAATGAAACAAAAGTTAGGAATTGCACAAGCAATTATGGAAAAAACTAAATTTATAGTTTTAGATGAACCATTTAATGGTATTGAAAGAGAAACAGTTACAAGGATAAAAGATTATTTAAAATCATTAAAAGATAAAGGTGTAACAATTATTATAAGTTCTCATATTAAAGAAGATTTAAATGAATTAGTAGATGAAATGATTTATTTTGAAGATGGAGAAATTTTAAGTGAAGCAAATTAAGGAACATTTTAATAATAAAAATAATTTCATTGTGTTTTTAATAATATTTATTGGGATAATGTGTCCTTTATTTTCGGGAAAATTAGAATTTAATTTTTGGACAAATATGAATGATGTTTTAACATCACCAGTGGCAATAATATGTTTATTTATAGCATCAATTATTAATACTTATAAATATATTAGAAGTTACGCTAGTAATTGTATGATTATAAATAGATTTAGATCATTTAAGGAATATATTGCTTATTATTTTAAAGATGTTATCTATATGTCAACATATTTGTTTTTAATATATCTTTTATTAGGAATTGGTGGATCAATATTATTTTCACTTAATAATTTTACTTTAGTTAATTATTATTTTTATAATGTTTCTTATGCAATTTTTTTACCAATATTAATAATTAGAGAATTTATACTATTTATAGTTTTAAATATTATTATATATTATGTTTTACTTTTAAATAAAAAATATTTAGTAACATTTTTAATTGTTTTTATTATTAGTTTATTTTGTTTTGTCAGTGATTATAAAGTAACTATAAATAATTTTTATAATATGTATTTACTTTATCCTTATTATTTTATGAATATTAAGTATCAATCGCTCAGTTTAGAAATTATTTGTTCAATTATTGAAATTATTATTTTATATGGAACAAGCAAAATATTATATAAAATATTATGTAGTAAAAAGAGAGATTTATTATGATAGAATTAAGTGTTATAAAAGAAACTTTTAAGAAAAATTATATTTATATTTTAGTGTTCTTTTTATTTTTAATTTTAAATATTATTTTGTTAGAATTAAGTCCTACCAGATATTCTTATGATGAAGTTATTAAATTAATTGGTATTCCTAATAAAGTTGTGGAAATATTAATTATTTATAAGATTATATTAATATTGTTTTTAATTTATTATTTTTATACTTATGAACTAAGAAATATATATGATTTTATACTTCCTAGAATTAGTCTTACGAAATTTTATATAAGTAAATTATTTTTTTTATTAATAATAGTAATTACTATAAACTTAATTCATTTTTTAATTATTTATATATGGTTTAAAGGCAAGTTTATGATTAGTTTTGAATTATTTTTACCTTGTGTTGAATATTTTGTTTTATTAATGTTTTTAGAATTAATATTTATAGATATGTTTAATAGTAAGTTTGTAACAATTACATTATCTTGTATAAGTAGTTACTTATTTTATATTAATTTTCAATTTAAAATATGGTTTATTATTATTGGTGTAATTCTTTCATATAGTTTGTTTAGATTTAATATTAAAAGAAAATATTATAAGAAAGATGAATAGATAGTTAAAAAATAACTGTCTTTTTTAATTGTAATAATTGAAATTTAGAATTAAATAATTTTAAGTCTTTTTAGGTGTACTTAAACTTTAAAAATAAAAACAAGTACGGTGAAGTGTACTTATTTTGCAAATGAAATGTAGTATACTTTAGTTGTGGTGAATGACTATTTTTTATTAAGAGAAAGTTATTTATCAAAAATTTAGAGATTTTTATGATTCAAATTTATGATTCAATTTTTATTTTGTTGTTCAAAAGTTTAATCTATGTTAAGATATGTTTTAATTGATTGGGGGATTTATGAATTTTTTATTAAGATTATTTAAAAAAGAAAAACATAATATAGGTGTTATTAGATTTGGCGATAATTTAGTTATTCCAGGAAGAGATTATTTTAAAGATGAAAAAGATATTATATTATTAGAAAATTATAAAAAACATTATTTAGAAATGTTAAAAAACAAAACAGTAGTAACAACACCATATTTTAATTCTAAAAGTTTAAAAGAACAAATGAATATGTATATAGATTTATTACTTGGTTTGGTAATGGATAACAATAATTTTTGTGAATATGCACCTGAAGAATTATTAGTTCAAATAGCAAAATTAAAAATGTATTATGATGAAATGATTGTATTAAAAAATGAAATTATTTTAAGATTAATTGCTCTTAAAGAAATAAAGAAAGAAAAAAGAATTCCAAGACATAATAAGATGGCTTTAGAAGAAGAAATAAATTCTTTAAGTGTTATTTTAGAAATGTTTATATATAGAGAAGCAGGTATAAATATTGAAATAAAAAACTATTTTGATGTATTGGCAACAAGAGATTTAAGTGAAGTAGATGAGTCTTTATTAAATGAAAGATTAACAAGATTATTATTTTTAACTAAGGGAATAGTTGATAAAAATAAATTATATGATGATATAAAATTAAATGTAGCATTATTAGAAAAGGAATGTGAAATGTATGCATATACTCATAAAGATGAAGCATTAAGGTTAAAAGAATCATATGATCTTAATGATGAAAGTAAAATATTATTATTTTATGAGTATGGTAAAGATATATTCAATCATGATTTTGTTAAAGAATTTTATTTATATAAATTTAATTTATTAGTTACAGATATTAATAATAGTTGTAATGAATCACCTATAAATGTTAAGGATTATGGGTTTCCATTTTATGAGGAAATCATTGCAGATAAAATAAATAATTTAGATACTAGTTATTATTTTAATGATTTAATAGATAAAAATGTTGATATAAGTGAACAATTAAATGGTGCGAGAGAATATCTAAAAAATAAAGAAGGAATATTTAATTATGAGGAAATTCTTAAGAATAAATATAAATTGGCATTTCTTGTTTCTTTGGAGTATGAAAATGGAATAAATGATTATTTTAATAAAAATATTATTGATGTAACAATTAATCATGAATGGAACAAATATATTAATGAATTTTCCGGTAAGTTTGAAGATAAAGTTCCTCTTTCCACATTATGTGAATTATTTGTTACTGATAAAAATAAACACGCATTATATTCTATATATGAAGCGAATAGACTTGAAAATAACTTATTAATTCCATATGGTGTCAAAAGAATAAAACTTAGTTTATTACCATATGAATATATAGAAAGAATTAAAAAAGGTGTTAATTCTAGAAAAAAATATGCATTTCCAAATAGTTTAAAATCAATAAAAGGTGTAATGAATTATTTTGGTTATGATTTTTCTAACTTATATTTTCCTGATGGTTTAGAAGAATTAAAGCTTGGCTATAACGCTACAATTCCAAGTAGTGTAGAAATATTAAATAGAAGTACAGATAAACATATTGGTTACATAAAATTTAGAGATTTTAAAAATTCTAAAATTATAAATGATAAGGAAAATTTTATAAAATTTTTAGAAGATTTTTCTGAAGAAATTGATACCAATAAAACTGATTATCATACTCCAAGTAAATATAGTTTAGAAGTGCAACGAAAGTATCGTACGGGAAGGTTTACAACTCAAGATTATAATGCTTTATTTGATAAGCCTTATACTATTTATGTTTTTAAACAAAAAATGTTATTTACGTCTCTTTATTTTTTAGATGATAACCTTGATAATCCGATAGTTATTAATGGAAAAGATATTGAATTAGAGTTTGGTAAAAAAAGATTTTCGTTAGAAGCTGAATATAATCGTTATTCAAGAGACTATGATTCTAATAAAAAAGAGTTATATGGATGTGCTGATTTTGATAAAATCTATGAAAAGATTAGAAGAATTATAATTGAACAAAGTGGGTATGATATTGCTAGTAGAGAAAATGTTGATAATAAAAAATTAATTTATGATAAAAGGAATTAAGGAGGATGTTTAATAATATCCTTTTTTTAGTTTGAACTTTGATTTAATTTTTACAATTTTAAAGTTTTTCAATTTTTGTAAAAAAATAGCGAGAAATGGCTTGAAATAATAGTGATTATGGGGTATAATAACTTCTAGTTTGACTGGTTTAGATGTGCGAGGTTGCTGATACGCTAGGAGATGTTGTAAGATATTTTCTTAAAATATCAGGGTATTCGTTACGGAATCATGTTTATACAAGATATAGACGAAGGGAGGACATAAAATGTCAAAGGTAAGAATCAAACTAAAAGCTTATGATCATAGACTTCTTGATACTGCTTGCGCTAAGATTGTAGAAACTGTTAAAAGAACAGGAGGAGTTATCTCTGGACCTGTACCTCTTCCAACAGAAATTCAAAAGATTACTGTTTTAAGAGCTGTACATAAATACAAAGATGCTCGTGAACAATTTGAAATGCGTACTCACAAGAGACTTATTGATATTAAGGATCCTAGTAAGGAAACAATGGATGCTTTAACTCACTTAGATATTCCAAGTGGTGTTGATGTTGAAATTAAAACAAAATAATTAGATGGAGGAAAGAAAGATGAAAGGAATCTTAGGACGTAAAGTCGGTATGACCGAAGTATTTACGAAAGATGGAAAAATTATTCCTGTTACTGTAATTAGTACTGAACCTAATAAAGTAATGCAAGTTAAAACAACTGCTACTGATGGTTATGAAGCTATTCAATTAGGTATTTCTGATAAAAAAGAAAAAAATGCTACTAAAGCAGAAATAGGACATGCTAAAAAGGCTGGTTCTGCACCTAAGCGCTTCTTAAAAGAGATTAGAGTATCTAATGCTAGTGAATATCAAGTTGGAAGCGAAATTAAAGCAGACATATTTGAAGTAGGACAAAAAGTTGATGTTACTGGAACAAGTAAGGGACATGGTTTTACTGGTGTTATTGTTAGAAACAATCAATCAGAAGGACCTAAAACTCACGGTTCAAGATATCACAGAAGACCTGGTTCAATGGGTACAATGAGACCAATGAGAGTTTTAAAGGGTAAAGTATTATCAGGACATATGGGTGTTGATACAGTTACTGTTCAAAACTTAAGCATTGTAGATGTTAATTTAGAAGACAATTATATTTTAGTAAGTGGTAATGTACCAGGTGCTAAAAAATCATTAGTTGTAATTAAAGAAGCTGTTAAAGGCGGAAAGAAAGGTACTTTTGATTTAGTTTCTTATGAAACTGAAGAGAATGTTGCTGTTGAAGCTCCAACTGCAGAAGAAACTGTTACAACTGAGGAAGTAAAGTAGGTGTTATAGATGGCAAAAGTAGATATTATTAACCTTAATGGTGAAAAAGTAAAAGATATTAAATTAAACGATGCTATATATAATATAGAAAGTAATGAAGTTGTTGTTAAAAAGGCTTTAGACTTACAACTTGCTTCATTAAGACAAGGAACACATAAAACTAAAACTAGAGCAGAAGTTTCTGGTGGCGGTAGAAAACCATACAAACAAAAAGGAACTGGTAATGCTCGTCAAGGTTCTACACGTGCTCCACATTATAGACATGGTGGTGTAGCATTTGGAGTTACTCCAAGAGATTACACTTTCAAAATGAATAAGAAAGAAAGAGTTTTAGCTTTAAGAAGTGTATTATCAATGAAAGCTAAAGAAAATAATATTAAAGTTATTGATTCTTTAACTGTTGAATCTCTTAAAACTAAAGACTTAAAAAATATGCTTTCTAATTTAGGATTAAATGGTAAAACATTATTTATTACTTCAAATGATGCTGAAAACTTATATTTAGCATCAAGAAACTTAAATAATGTTGGTGTGTTATTAACAAGTGAACTTAATGTTTATGATATGTTACATGCTGATACTATTGTTTTAGATGTAGAAGCAGTAAAACAAATAGAGGAGGTGCTTAAATAATGAAATCTGATATTATTTATTCACCAGTTATTACTGAAAAAACAACTGCCTTAAAGGCACAAAATGTTTATGTATTTAAAGTTGCAAAAGATGCTAATAAATTACAAATTAAAGATGCTATTGAAAGCACATTTAAAGTTAAAGTTGTTAGTGTTAATACATTAAATACTAAACCTAAGAAAAAAAGAGTTGGAAAATACTCTGGATTTAGAAAAACTTATAAGAAAGCTATCGTAAAACTTGCTGACGGTAGTTCTATAGAAATGTAGGTGTTTTTATGGGAATTAGAAAATATAAACCAACAACTAATGGTTTAAGAGGTATGAGTACATTAACAAATACTGAGATTACTGCTACTGCTCCTGAAAAGAGTTTACTTGTTAGTAAATCTAAAACTGGTGGTAGAAATAATCAAGGTAAAACTACTGTTAGAGATATCGGTGGTGGAGCTAAGAGAAAATATCGTATAATTGATTTTAAAAGAGATAAATTTGATATTCCTGCTAGAGTTACTACAATTGAATATGATCCAAACAGAACAGCAAATATTGCTTTATTAACTTATAAAGATGGTGAAAAGAGATATATTATTGCTCCTAAAGGATTAGAAGTTGGTAGTATCGTTATATCAAGTAAAACAGCTGATATTAAAGTTGGTAATACATTACCACTTGAAGCAATTCCTGTTGGTACAGTAATTCACAATGTTGAATTAAAACCTGGTAAAGGTGCTGAACTTGCAAGAAGTGCTGGTTCATCTGCTCAAATTCTTGGTAGAGAAGGAAAATATGTTTTAATTAGATTACAATCTGGTGAAACTAGAAAAGTTTTAGGTAGTTGTCTTGCAACTGTTGGTGTAGTTGGTAATGAAGATTACGAATTAGTTAACATTGGTAAGGCTGGTAGAACACGTCATATGGGAATTAGACCTCATAACCGTGGATCTGTTATGAACCCTAACGACCATCCACATGGTGGTGGTGAAGGTAGAACACCTATCGGTAGAAAAGGGCCTGTTACTCCTTGGGGTAAACCTGCTCTTGGATATAAAACTCGTAAAAATAAGAAAGCTTCTAGCAAGTTAATTGTTAGTAGAAAGACTAAATAGGAGGATATAGATGGCAAGAAGTTTAAAAAAAGGACCTTTCGTTGATAAGAGTCTTATGAATAAAATTAAAAAATTAAATGAAGCAAATAAAAAAGAAGTTGTTAAAACTTGGTCTCGTCGTTCAACTATCTTCCCAGATTTCATTGGACATACAATTGCTGTTCATAATGGAAGAGAATTTATACCAGTTTATATAACTGAAGAAATGGTTGGTCATAAATTAGGTGAATTTGCATTAACTCGTAAATTTACTGGCCATGCTGGAAATAAGTAGGAGGATTAGATGGAAGCTTATGCAATGCATAAAATGGCTATTGTAGCACCTCGTAAAGCAAGAATGACTCTTGATTTAATAAGAGGAAAGTCTGTTAAAGATGCTAGAGCTATTTTAAATAATACTAATACTAAATCAAGTAGATTAATCTTAAAAGTTTTAAATTCTGCTACAGCTAACGCTGTTAACAATTTAAACTTAAAAGAAGATGAATTATTTGTATCTGAATGCTTTATTAATCCGGGACCTGTTTTAAAGAGAATTAAATTTGGTTCAAGAACTAAAGTTGACAGAAGAGATAAAAGAACAAGTCATATAACTGTTAAAGTTAGTGACGGAAAGGAGGCATAATTAATGGGACAAAAAGTAAATCCTAATGGATTAAGACTAGGTGTTAATAAAGATTGGCAATCTAAATGGTATGCTAAAAAAGATTATGCCACAAAATTAAATAATGATTTAAAATTAAGAGATTTCTTAGCAGGTTACTTAAAAGATGCTGCTGTTGCAGAAATTATCATTGAAAGAAAACCAAAGAGAAATGAAATTAAAATTCGTACTGCTAAACCAGGAGTTATCATTGGTAGAGGCGGAGAAGATATTGAAAAACTAAGAAAAGAAATCAAAAAAGCTATTGGTGAAGATTTCTATGTAACTATAGTTGAAGAAAAGAATCCTAATCTTAGTGCTCAAATCGTTGCTGATACAATTGCTAAACAAATTGAAAATAGAGCAAACTTCAGAACAGTTCAAAAACAAGCTATCAAAAATGTTATGAAAGCTGGAGCTGTTGGAGTTAAAACTGCTGTTTCTGGTAGACTTGGTGGTGCTGAAATGGCTCGTACTGAAGGTTATACTGAAGGTACTGTTCCACTACATACTATTAGAGCTGACATTGATTATGCAACAGCTACTGCTCCTACAACTTATGGTAAAATCGGAGTAAAAGTATGGATTTATAAGGGAGAAATTCTTCCAAGTAAGAAGAAAAATGGAGGCGATAACAATGTTAATGCCTAAGAGAGTTAAATATCGTAAACCTCACAGAGTTAGTTATGAAGGACATTCTAAGGGAAACCTTACATTAACTAATGGTGAATATGGTCTAATGGCTAAAGAGGGTGGATATGTTAATGCTAAACAAATCGAAGCTGCTCGTATTGCGATGACTCGTTATATGAAACGTGGTGGAAAAGTTTGGATTAATATTTTCCCACAACTAGCTCGTACTCAAAAACCTTTAGAAACTCGTCAAGGTACTGGTAAAGGTGATGTAAAAGAATGGGTTGCAGTTGTAAAAGAAGGAAAAATTATGTTTGAAATTGCTGGTGTAGATGAAGCTACTGCAAGAGAAGCTTTAAGACTTGCATCACATAAGATTTCTGTTAAAACTAAATTTGTTATGAAGGAAGGGGTTAATAATAATGAAAACTAGTGATATTCGTAAAATGTCTAAAGAAGAAATCGAAAAACAAATCGTTAAGACAAAAGAAGAATTATTTGATTTAAGAATGAAAAAAGCTACAGGAACATTAGATAAACCTCATAGAATTCATGAATTAAGAAAAGATGTAGCTAGAATGAAAACTATATTAACTGAAATGGATGGGAGTGAAAACTAATGGAAAATAAAAGAGCTGAATTAATAGGAAAAGTTGTAAGTAATGTTAATGATAAAACTATTACAGTATTAGTTGAAACTTATCGTAAAGACCCATTATATAAAAAGAGAGTAAAATATTCTAAGAAATATGCTGCTCATGATGAAGCTAATAAAGCTAAAGTAGGAGACACAGTAAGAATTGCTCAAACTAGACCTTTATCTAAAACTAAGAGATATGAACTAGTAGAAGTTATTCAAGAAGCTGTTGTTCTATAGGAGGTTTTTAATATGTTAATGCAACAAAGTAGATTAAAGGTTGCTGACAACTCTGGTGCTCGTGAAGTTATGGTTATTAGAGTACTAGGTGGAAGCAAACGTGTTTATGGAAATATTGGTGATATTGTTGTTGGAACTGTTAAAAAAGCAATTCCTAACAGTAATGTTAAAGAAGGAAAAGTTGTTAAAGCTGTTATTGTTAGAACTAAACAAGGAGTTAGAAGAGATGATGGTAGTTATATCAAATTTAATGACAATGCATGTGTATTAATTAAAGATGATAAATCACCTATCGGAACTCGTGTATTAGGACCAGTTGCTCGTGAATTACGTGATAAAGAATTTAATAAGATCGTTTCACTTGCTCCTGAGGTATTGTAGGAGGATATATGAAAGTTAAAGTTGGAGATAATGTTAAAGTACTTACTGGAAAAGATAAAGGTAAGGAAGGAAAAGTATTATATACTTTAAGAAAAAAAGAACGTGTAGTTGTTGAAGGCGTAAATATTGTTAAAAAACATATGAAACCATCAAGAATGAATGAAACTGGTGGAATATTAGAAGTTGAAAATCCTATTCATGTATCTAATGTAAAAGTATTAACAGCTAAAGAAGACAAAAAAGTAAAAGAAGTTAAAGAAGTTAAAGAAGTAAAAACTGAAAAGAAAGCTACTAAAAAGAAGGGCACAGGTGATAAATAATGAATTCATTAAAAGAATTATATAATAAAGATATCAAACCAGCACTTAAAGAAAAATTTAATTATTCTTCAGTTATGGAAATTCCTAAATTAGAGAAAATTGTAGTTAATATTGGTGTTGGAGACGGATCTCATGATGATAAATTAATAGATGCTGCTAGAGCTGATTTAGAAGCTATAACTGGACAACATGCAGTTATTACAAAAGCTAAAAAATCAATTGCAGGATTTAAATTAAGAGAAGGACAAAGTATTGGAACTAAAGTAACATTACGTGGGGAAAATATGTATGTATTCTTAGAAAAATTAATTAAAATTTCTTTACCTCGTGTAAGAGATTTTAGAGGTATATCACCAAAAGCTTTCGATGGTAGAGGAAATTATACTTTAGGTATTAAAGATCAATTAATTTTCCCAGAAATCGATTATGATAATGTAGTTAAATTAAGAGGTATGGATATTGTTTTTGTTACAACAGCAAAAACTAATGAAGAAGCTTTAGAATTATTAAAAGGCTTTGGACTTCCATTTAGAAAGTAGGTAATGAGAGATGGCAAAAACTAGTTTAAAAGTTAAAAATTCAAGAACTCCTAAATTTAAGGTTAGAGCATACACTCGTTGCGAAAGATGTGGAAGACCTCATGGAGTTTTACGTAAATTTGGATTATGTCGTATTTGCTTTAGAGAATTAGCAAATGAAGGTAAAATCCCTGGCGTAAAGAAATCAAGTTGGTAGAAAGGAAGTAAATTATGGTAAACGATACAATAGCTGATATGCTTACAAGAATTCGTAATGCAGGTCAAATGAAATATGCTAATGTTGCAGTTTTAAATACTAAGATGACTAGAGAAATAGCTAGAATCTTAAAAGAAGAAGGCTATATTAATGATTATAGTAGTAATGAAGAAACTAAAATGTTAGATTTATCACTTAAATATGGTGAAAATAAGAAAGAAAGAGTTATTACTGGTTTAAAGAGAATTAGTAAACCTGGTCTTAGAGTTTATGCTAAACATGATGAACTTCCAAGAGTACTTAATGGACTTGGTATTGCAATTATTTCTACAAGTAAGGGAATTATGACTGACAAAGAAGCAAGAAATGCTGGTCTAGGAGGAGAAGTACTTGCCTATATTTGGTAAGGAAAAACTGATATTATGAGTAGAATAGGAAATAGAGTAATACATATTCCTTCTGATGTAACTGTTACATTAGATGGTAATAAAGTAACTGTTAAAGGACCTAAAGGTGAATTAACAGAAGAATTTGATAATTTAATCAGTATTAATATTGAAGATAATAAATTAACTTGTAAAAGAGCTAATGAAGAATTATTTACAAAATCAATTCATGGTACAACAAATGCTTTAATTGAAAATATGATTATTGGTGTATCTAAAGGATATACTGTTGAACTTGAAACTGTTGGTGTTGGATATAGATTCCAAGTAACTGGAAAACAAATTAATGTTTCAGCTGGATTCAGTCATCCAGTGGTTGTAGATATTCCTGAAGGAATAACAGTTGAAGCACCATCTACAACTGAATTAAAATTAAGTGGAATTGATAAGCAAAAAGTAACTGAATTTGCGGCTAATATTCGTAAGATTAGAAAACCTGAACCATATAAAGGAAAAGGTATTCGTTATAAAGGCGAAGTTATTATACGTAAAGTAGGTAAGAAGGCTTCTAAGTAGGAGGATTTATGATAAAGAAAGAATCAAGAAATGTATCTAGAGTTATGAGACATGAAAGAGTTCGCAAAAATGTTTTTGGAACTAAAGAAATGCCTAGACTTAATGTATTTAGATCAAATAAAGAAATATATGCACAAATTATTGATGATGAAAGTCAAACTACTTTAGTTGCTTCATCAAGCGTAATGTTAAAAATCGATAATGGTGGAAACATTGAAGGTGCTGCTTTAGTTGGTGCAGATATAGCTAAAAAGGCTATTAAAGCTGGTATTACTAAAGTAGTATTCGATAGAGGTGGATACCAATATCATGGCCGTGTAGAAGCTTTAGCAAATGCTGCTAGAGAAAACGGATTAGAGTTCTAGAGGGAGGGAAATAATGGAAGAAAATAAAGAAGTTATGACTACTGAAGAAGTAAAAACTGAAAAAGTAGTTAGAGATAATAAAAACTTTAAAAATAATAAAAATAGAAAATCTAATAAAAATTTTGAACCAAAGAAAAAATTATTAGAAGAAAAAGTTATTTCTATCACTCGTGTAACTAAAGTTACTAAAGGTGGAAGACACTTTAGATTTGCTGCTACTATGGTAGTAGGTGATGGAAAAGGTTTAGTAGGTATTGGAACTGGAAAATCTATGGAAGTTCCAGAAGCTATCAAAAAAGGTATTCAAGCTGCTAATAAGAATTTAGTTAAAGTTGATATTGTTGATGGTAGAACTATTTCACATGATCAAATTGGTAAATGTGGAAGAGCTAAAGTATTAATTAAACCTGCTAAAGAAGGTACTGGTATTATCGCTGGTGGTGCTGTTCGTGCAGTACTTGAAATTGCTGGTGTTAAAGATATCGTATCTAAATCATTAGGAGCTAACACTCAAGTTAATGTTGCTAAAGCAACTTTAGAAGCATTAAAATCACAAAGATCAAAAGAACATATTGCTGAACTTCGTGGTAAGAAAGTTGAGGAGTTATAGTATGAAATTAAATGAATTAAATAAATTACCAGAAGCTAAAAGAAGCAAAATCGTAGGTCGTGGACCTGGTTCTGGTATGGGTAAGACTTCAACTCGTGGAGAAAACGGACAAAAATCAAGAAGCGGAGCTTCAATTAAACCTTGGTTCCGTGGTGGTGAGTCTCCAATTTACCGTAGAATTCCTAAGAGAGGATTTAACAACGCTAACTTTACAGTTAGATATGCTACAATCAATTTAAGTGACTTAAATAGATTTAATGATGGTGATGTTGTTACTCTTGAATTATTAAAAGAAATGGGAGTTATTAAGAAAGAATTATCTGGATTAAAAGTTTTAGGTAATGGAGAATTAGAAAAGAAAATTACAATTAAAGCTAATAGATTTTCTACAAAGGCTGTTAGTAAGATTGAAAATGCTGGTGGAACTGCTGAGGTGATTTAATATGTTTGCAAATCTTAAAGGATTATTTAATCCTTCAAATAAGGATTTACGCAAAAGAATATTGTTTACCTTAATGTGTTTAGCTATATTTGCTCTTGGAACTAATATAATAATTCCTGGAGCAAAGAGCATTACTAATAACATAGGATTCTTAGAATTATTAAGTTTAGTAAGTGGTGGAAATTTAAAAACATTTTCAATTTTTTCTTTAGGTGTTATGCCTTATATTACCGCTAGTATTATTACACAGCTTTTACAAATGGATATTATTCCATATTTTAAGGAATTAAAAGAAAGTGGAGCAACAGGTAGACAAAAAATTAATAAAATAAATAGATATCTTGGAATGGTTTTAGCGTTTATTCAAGCATATGTATTCTCATTAACCTTATTAAAGGGAGATACAATGACAACTATTAAATCAACAGTTTATTTAACTGCTGGTACTGCATTTTTAATTTGGCTTGGTGATGAAATAACAAAAAAGGGTATTGGTAATGGTATGTCATTAATAATAATGGCTGGTATTGTTAACAATTTACCTTCAACATTCATTACTGCTTTTCAAAATTTAATTATTAATGGAAGTTATAACATGGCTTCAGGAATAATCTTATTTGTTTTATTTATAATTATTTATTTAGCAATTATTATAGGTGTAGTTTATATGCAAATTGCTGAAAGAAGAATACCTATTCAATATTCAAATCGTACAAGCGGAGCTTATGCTGGAGAAAAATCATATATTCCTATTAAGCTAAATACAGCTAGTGTTGTTCCAGTAATATTTGCATCAGCAATAATTGGAATACCTTCTGTTATTGCTAATATATTAAATAAAGAAGCATTTACAAACTTTGTAAATAATTATATTGTTTATACAAGTTATACTGGGTTTATATTATATATGTTATTAATATTCGTATTTGGATATTTTTATACATTACTTGAGTTAAATCCGGATGAAATGGCTGAAAATTTAGATACTAATCGTAGTTATATTCCCGGAATTGTTCCAGGAGAAGCTACTAGTAAGTATTTAAAATATGTAATAACTAGAATTTCTACTTTTGGAACTTTAGGACTTATGGTTATAGCTGCATTACCAATTATATTTACTAAGATTTCTAATTTACCTTCTAATGTAACATTAGGTGGTACAGGATTAATCATAGTTGTAGGTGTTGCACTTGAAACTTATAAACAATTAGAAAGTTCTATAATTTCAAGAAGTTATACTGGTTCTAGAAAAAGAAGAAGAAGTAAATAATGAAAAATATTATATTTATAGCGCCTCCAGCTGCTGGTAAAGGAACTCAAAGTGATTTACTTGTTAAAAAATATGGTTATACTCATATTTCAACTGGTGATTTACTTAGAAGTGAAATTGCTAAGCAAAGTGAGATTGGTAAAAATATAAAAGAATTAATGGATAGTGGCAATTTAATAAGTGATGAAATTGTATCTAAACTACTTAAAGATAAATTAAGTAGTTTAGATGGTCCATTTATATTAGATGGCTATCCAAGAAACTTAACTCAAACAGGTATGTTAGATAAAATTTTAAATGAAATTAATAAAAAAATTGATTTAGTGATTTATTTAGATGTACCATATGATATACTTATAAATAGAGTATTATTAAGATTATCATGTCCTAAATGCTCTAGAAGTTATCATAAAATAAATTTGAAACCTAAAAAAGAATGGATTTGTGATGATTGTCAGGTAGAACTTGTTAGTAGATCTGATGATACCGAAGAAACATTCAAAAATAGATATCAAACTTATATTGATAATACAAGTCCTTTACTTAATTATTATAAAGAAAAGAATATGCTTGAAATAATTGATAGTACAGACTTAGATGAAACTTTTAATAGAATAGAGAAAGTGATTAAATAATGGTTAGTATAAAAACTAAAGAAGAGATTGCTTTAATTAAAGAATCTGGTCATATTACTTATTTAACACATCAATATTTAAAAGGTTTAATTAAACCTGGTGTAACAACAAAATATCTTGATGATGAAGCTGGAAAATTTATAAGAGAACAAGGTGGAGTACCAAGTTGCTTAGGATATGAAGGCTACCCAGGAAATATATGTGTTTCAGTAAATGATGAAGTAGTTCATGGGATTGGTTCTGATAGAGTACTTAAAGAAGGAGACATTGTTACTCTTGATATATGCACTTTATATAAAGGATACCATTCAGATTCGGCTTGGACCTATCCAGTCGGAAAGATTTCAAGGGAGAATGAAAGATTATTACATCATACAGAAAAAATGTTGTTTGTTGGTTTAAAAGAAGTAAAAGATGGAGCTCATTTAAACAACATAGGTGCTCGTATTAGTGAGTATGCTCATAAATATCATTACGGAGTGGTACAAGAATTATGCGGACATGGTGTGGGACGTGAGTTACATGAAGACCCTGATGTACTAAATTATGGAAAGTATAATACAGGTATGAAGTTAAAAACTGGTATGGTTATTGCGGTTGAACCGATGATAACAGCTGGTTCCAGACATATTAACATCTTAGATAATGACTGGACTATTGTTACTAGAGATGGTAAGAATAGTGCTCATTTCGAGCATACAGTTGCTATCACAGATGATGGATATGAAATATTAACGGGAGAGTGAAAAAGTGGCTAAAGAAACTAAAATTGAAGTTGATGGTAAGGTTATTGACTGTATCAAAGATGAATATAAAGTTGAATTAGAAAATGGATTTGTAGTAACAGCTCACGTTTCTGGTAAAATACGAATGAATTACATTCGCATCTTACCGGGCGATAAAGTTACTATTGAATTTTCACCATATGATTTAACACGTGGGCGAATTATTTATAGAAAATAAGGAGGAACAAAAATGAAAGTTAGACCATCTGTAAAAAAAATGTGTGCTAAATGTAGAGTTATAAGAAGAAAAGGTAAAGTTATGGTTATCTGTGATAATCCAAAACATAAACAAAGACAAGGTTAGGAGGAATATTAATGGCTCGTATTAAGAATGTAGAATTACCAAAAGAAAAAAGAACAGAAATAGGACTTACTTATATTTATGGTATAGGTAGAAGCACAGCAACAAAGATTTGCGCTGATGCAAAAGTTGACCCATCTAAAAGAATTAAAGATTTAACTCCTGAAGATGAAGCAGCTTTAAGAAAAGAAGTAGATAAATATACTACTGAAGGTGATTTAAGAAGAGAAGTTCAAATGAACATTAAAGGTAAAATGGAAATCAATTCTTATCAAGGAACTAGACATAAAAAAGGATTACCTGTTCATGGACAAAGAACTAGTCGCAACGCTAAGACTCGTAAGGGTAAAGGTAAAGTAGTTGCTAATAAGAAAAAAGTAGGTAAATAGGAGGTAAATTATGGCTTATAATAGAAGAAAAAGAAAAGTAAAAAAGAATATTCCTGAAGCACAAGCACATATTCATTCAACTTATAATAATACTGTTGTTTCTATAACAGATAAAGATGGAAATGTAATTAGCTGGGCATCAGCTGGAACAATTGGATATAAAGGTTCTAAAAAGAAAACTCCATTTGCTGCTGGACAAGCTGCTGAAGCTGCTGCTGGAGCTGCAACTGCTTCTGGTGTAAAAAAAGTTGAAGTATTTGTTAAAGGATTAGGTAGTGGTAGAGAAAACGCAATTCGTGCTTTACAAACTGCTGGTTTAGAAATTACTGCAATTAATGATGAAACACCAGTACCACATAATGGTTGTAGACCACCAAAACGTCCAAGAAATTAAGAAGGGGAGATTTTTATGAATATGAATTTTGAAAAACCTGAATATAAAATAACTGAATATGTTGAAAAAAATAATTATGGTAAGTTTGAACTTGAACCATTAGAAAGAGGTTTTGGTACTACTATAGGTAATGCACTTAGAAGAGTAATGTTATCATCAATGCCAGGTTCTGCAATTACATCTGTTAAAATTGAAGGTGTTATGCATGAATTTCAAAAAATAGATGGTGTTGTTGAAGACGTTACATCAATTATTTTAAATTTAAAAAGTGTAGTTATTAAAAACCATACTCATGAAAACAAAAAAATCCATTTATATGCAGATAAAGAAGGTGTAGTAAAAGCCGGAGATATTGAAGTAGATGCTGATTTAGAAATTGTTAATCCAGATTTAGTTATTTGTAATTTAGTTCAAGGTGGAAAAATTGATATGGAAATGACTGTTGGTTGTGGTCGTGGATATGTTGATTCTAAAGAAAATAAAAAGATTTTAGGAGATGCTGTTCAAGGATTAATTCCAATAGATTCATTATATAGTCCAATAGAAAGAGTTTCTTATGAAGTAGAAGGGGCTCGTGTTGGACACAATGAAAATTATGATAAATTAATTATGGAAGTTTATACTAATGGTTCTATAAATCCAGAAGAGGCTATGGCTTTAGCATCTAAAATATTAATTGAACATTTTAATATAATTTCTAATTTAAATGAAATTTCAGATGCAACTGGAATTATGGCTGAAAAGAAAGTTGATCAAATTACTAAGACATTAGAAACTCCTATCGAAGAAATTGAATTCTCAGTTAGAGCATATAATTGCTTAAAGAGAGCTGGAATTAATACAATGCAAGATTTAATTGATAAGAGAGAATCAGAAGTTAATAAAATTCGTAATTTAGGTAAAAAATCTCTTAAAGAAGTTATAGATAAAGTTAAAGATATGGGACTAAAGTTCCGTGATTAGAAAGGTGTGTAAGTATGTTATATCGTAAATTAGGTAGAGAAACTCGTATTAGAAGAAGCATATTGGCTGGACTAACTAAAGATGTAATCAATCATGGATATGTTGTTACAACTGATGCAAGAGCAAAAGAAGTAAGAAAATTCGTTGATAAAATGATTACTTATGGTAAAGATGGTTCTTTAGTTGCAAGAAGAAAGGCTTTAGCTTTCTTACATAATGATAAAGATACTGTTAATAAAGTATTTACAGAATTAGCTCCTAAGTATGCTAACCGTCAAGGTGGTTATACTAGACTAATTAAATTAAATGAACGTAAGGGCGATGACGCTATGCAAATTAGACTTGAATTAGTTGACTAATTTAGGTCTTTTTTTTATAATTATGAAGATAGATATGGTAGAAGAGAAAAGAAAATTAATTAAAGAATTAGTTATTGATATTATATTTGTTTTAATTTTAATTGGATTAACAATAATTGGAGTAACTTATGTATTTCCAAAAAATAGTAAAGTTAATGTTATGTCTACTCATGATTTTGAATGTGAAAATGTAATTAATTGTGAATGTAATAAAAGAAAATGTATTTGTAATTACTGTTTAGATGATTTTTGTATGAAAAGTAAAAAAATAACTTGTAATAAGTAATGAAAGAAAGTAGGAATATTATGAAGGAAGCAATAGATGAAGCGAGAAGAACGATGAATTTAAATTATGGCGGACCATTTGGAGCAATGATTGTAAAAGATAATAAAATTATAACAGTTGCTTCTAATACTGTTTTAAAAGATAATGATTCTACAGCCCATGCTGAAATTAATGCAATCAGAAAAGCAAGTAAAGTACTTAATACTCATGATTTATCAGGTTGTACCTTATATGCAACAGGGTATCCTTGCCCTATGTGTTTATCAGCAATTATTTGGTCTAATATCAAAGAAGTATATTATGGAACAAACCTACAAGATGCCGCTCATATTGGTTTTAGAGATGAATTTATTTATGACTTTATTAATGGTAAAAATAAAGAAATATTGTCATTAAAAAATATTGACCACGATGAATGTCTAAAATTATTTAAAGAGTATCAAGATAATAATAAAGAAATATATTAGGAGTTTTTATATGAAAACAACATTAGAAGAATTAAGAGAAAGTTATTATTTTGCCATTAGTAAATTGGATAATGAAGAAGATATTAGAAATTCACTACCATCAACAGGTTATGATAACTTTGAAGAATTAATAAAAATGATCATCTCGAAATTAGAAGATGAAATTGCCGAGTGGGAACATGAAGATTTAATTGCTGAAACGCAGACAGATAAAGAATTGATAAAAAAGGAATTAGCAATATTATTCTTAAAGAAAAGAATTTGTTTGGAAAAACTAAATGAATTTAATCAAAATAATGTTTTAGTAGAAGCATATGAAAAATCACCAGAAAAACATTTGATATTTGCAACAAGTGATTTAGGAAATGTATACTTTTTAAGAGATTTAAAAGATGTATCAGAAGAATATTACAAAGATGTGTTAGACTTATTAAATGATTTACAAAATAATAATATTAGTGTTATGAATGAGACTAAAGATAAAAAATTAAATGGTCAATTGTCGGATATTTTTGAAAAGAAAGCATTTAAAATAAGAATTTGTTACCGTATATTAACGCCAGATACATGTTATGTTATGCTAGTTAAAATGAAAAAATCAACTAGAGATACAAAATATAATTCAGAGATTGAAAATAGAAAAATAAATACAGATAGTGATTTTAAAAGAGTTAAAAATCTTTTACTAGATCCTAAAAGTAGAGAAGAATTAATAAGTGAAAGTGAACAAATAAAAGATAAAATTGAAAAATATATAAAAGAAAATGGTAGAGGAGGGTATCAAAATGCTATCTAAAAGAAATAATGAAACAGGTTTAAAATTAATTGAAAAAATAAAATTAATGTATATAAAAGAAATAATCGATGAATTAAAAAAAAGTCCGGAACTTATTTTATATTTATCTGAAGAAGAAGAACTATCTCCAAAAGATTATATAACATATACTAGTACACCAGATAAAAATATAGGATATTATGATAATACCCTAAAAAAGATTTATACCTTAAAAAGTAACCAAAACAAAAATCATTAGAAATTGTTCTAATGATTTTATTTTTCAAATATACTTAATATTTTAGAAGCTATAAAAACAATATTATCAGCTTTTTTAACTGCAACTGTTTTAAATATTGCTTTACCTGTAACTGTTAAAGCCGAAATAATTGCTGAAGTAATAATTGAGGCAATTGTAATATCAATATACTTAGACAAGCTTATTGCAAGTACTGTTCCTAAACCACCGGAAACAATTCCACAAACATCACCAATAATATCGTTACAAAAACTTGCAACTCTTACATTCTTTTTGATTAATTTAGTTGCTTTCTTAGCCCCTTTAATTTTTTTAGAACTCTTAGCATGAAATGTTGATTCTTTAGCCGTTAGAACAGCAACACCCAACATATCAAAAACTATCCCTATAGAGATAACTAATAAAATTAATAATATCATAATTATATTACTTGCATTATTAGAAAATTTATTAGTTAGAAAACTAAATATTAATGCTAGTGAAAATGATAATATAAATACTATAAGATTCCAATTTTGTTTTTTCATTTTTAATCCTTTCTTTTTTGTATGAAAAAAACTTTATAAAAATATAAAGTTTTGAAGTAAAACAATGGTTTATTATAAGTTAATTTTACGGCTTTGGTCGAGTTGAGTTTCTCTATTTTCTTTCCTTTGATTACTCTAGGGCGATTTCTCCTTTACAGAAAATAATTATTAGTTGCCTAAGTAATTACTCGATTGCCACATAGTCCGTACTACAATCCTTATAATAAATACATGCTAGAGGTTTTCCCTGACACTCTTATCCCATTCTTATTCGCTTTTGCAAAAATGATTTCAATTTCTATCCCACATTTTCACTCACGACATGATTTTTATTCTTTTATTATCTAATAATAGGGTAAGACATATGCCATTATGGTTTCCCTACTATTTAAAATTACATATTCACCCCAACTTGGGCAGAAGAAGCAAAATATATAAAGTATCAATATCAATTAATGGATTTTTAGGCCCATCTTCAAATGGTGTTTGTGACTAGCATAATGCACCACGTATTAATAATAGCATATTTTAATTAAAATGTCTAGTATAGTATATGTAAAATAGCGAACATTATGTTGACTTTTAGTACTATTTGTGAGTTATATAGAAAAGGTTTAGATATTATGATTTAAAAAAAGTAAAAAAGATGCTATAAAACATCTTCATCAAAACCTAATGTATTCTTAGTAATATATATAGGTCTTTTTTTAATTTCTAAATATATTTTAGATATGTATTCTCCAACTATACCTATGGCAAGTAAATTCATACCACCTAGTATTAAAATTAAACATATTATAGATGGATAACCTGGGACATCATTACCTTTAATTAAAGTCTCTAATAACATTATTATAAAATAAATAAATGATATAGATGAAGTGAGTAATCCAGTAATTGTTGCTAATCTTAATGGTTTAGTGCTAAAGTTAATAATACCATTAAAAGCATATTTAAAAGAATTAGTTAAATTAAAGTTAGATTTACCTGAATATCTTTTTTCAACTTTATATTCTAAATATTTAGTTTTAAAACCTATCCATGAGAAGATTCCTTTAGAGAATCTATTTATTTCACCTAAGTTTAGAATAGCTTCTTTAGCGTTTATAGTAAACATTCTAAAGTCTGATGCATCTTCTTTAAAGTTAGTATCACTTAATAAGTTTATAAATTTATAAAATAATTTTTTTAATGATTTAATAAATAAATTATCATTAGATCTTTCTTTGTTAATCATGGCTACTTGATCATAATCAGGATTTTCTTCTAAGAAATTTAACATCTTAATTAAATACTTAGGATTTTGTTGCAAGTCACTATCAATAATAGCACAGTATTTCGCATTACTATATTTCATTCCTGCAAACATAGCTGCATCTTTACCAAAGTTACGACTAAAGTTAATAACTTTAATATGTTCTTTATCTTGGTTATATATGGTTTCTAATTTTTCATAGGTTTTATCTTGAGAACCATCATTAATATATATTAATTGATAATTAATATCCTTTAATGTATCTTTTAATTTATCATTTAATAAAAATATATTTCCTTCTTCATTATAACAAGGAATTATTACATCTAATTTCATTACATCCTCCAATTAAATTAATCATAACATTTTTAGAAATACTTGTAAATGAGTTGACTGTAAGGGTAATTTAAAGGTATAATTAATTATGATAAACATAGGCATGATAAGGATGCAGGGTATTATCAAAAATATATAGAACAGGGAGGTGGAAATAAATGGATGGTTTAAGAATTAACTTTTCAGAAACAATAACAACAGGAAATCAAGTTTCTACAAAGGGTAGTGAATTTCAAGATCTTTTAAATAAAGTTGATGCTGTTAATAATGAGTTAAAAACTTATTGGGAAGGTACTGATGCTTCTAAATATACATCAGCAGTAGAACAACAAGCTCAAGTAATGAAAGAATTAGCTACAACAGTTGATGAAATAGGAACATTCCTAGTTAAAGTAGGAAATGCTTATCAATCAGCAAGTGAAGATAATGCAAACGCTATAAATTTATAATAAAACAATAAAACAAAGATAGGAGGAAAAAATTATGGATTTTTCAAAATTGTCATATAGTCAAGTTCAAGCTATGGCAGATCAATTACATGGTGCTTCAACAGAAATGGAAAATACATTAACAGAAATAAAAACTTTATTTGAAAGAGTTGGAAATGATGACGTATGGAGTGGTACAGCTGCCGCTACAACAAAAGAACAATTCGATGAATTAAGTTCAAAATTTCCAGAATTTTCACAAGCAGTAGATGATTGTTATAAATATCTATTAAGCGTAGTTGAAAGATACAAATCTGTTGATAAAGCTGTTACAGGTAAATAGTCTTAAGAGTTCGCATTCGAGCTCTTGACAAATAGATAATATTAATTTGTTATCTATTTGTGAGGAATTGGAAGTGATTATATGAATATAGAAATTACATGTTCAGAAGTAAAGACTTGTGGTAGTGAGATATTAGAATGTTCAAGTAATTTTGATGGACAAATTAAAAATTATAATTCAATAGTAGATTCAATAAATACTATTTGGGATGGAGTAGATGGAGCTAAATACGCTGCAACTTTAAGAGATAATTATATTCCAACACTTAATCAAATTAAAGATATATTTGATCAGTATGGTGAATTTCTTCAAAATGTTCCTGATCCATATGAAACATTAGACGAAGCATATGCTGCCAAAACAATAGATATTTGAGGTTATATATGGAAATGAATATATCATATAAAGACGTTGAAGAACAATGCAATCAGTTGCATGAATTAGCTAAAAATATGAATGATACAATAAAACGAATAGCCGATATTAATTCAAAATTAAAAAGTGCTTGGATTGGAATTGCCTCAGATGCTTATACAGAACAATTGGAAATGGCAACCAATGTTTTTACAGAAATCTATGCAGCTATAGAATCGAGCATCCTATATATGGCCAGTTGTGCTGAAGGATATCAAGCAATTGACGAAAAAGTTATGGAAGAAATTTGCAATTATTTAAATATTGATTCTAATGCGTTAAAAGCATCATCAAATCCAAGTGGATCTTACATGCCTTCTGAAGAATCATCTGGCGGTGGCGGCGGAGCCATTCCAAAAACTGAATCTAAGGAAGAAACAAAAATATCAACTGGAAATAATGTAACTATTACAGACGGAGAATATAAAGATATGGATGGAGAAATAACGGACATTGATGAAGAAAATAATAAAGTAACATTAAAAGTTAATATAGATGGTCAAGAAAAAACAGTTGAGGTTTCAATGAATCAAATATCTTCCAGTAAAAGTGAGGTGTAAAAAATGGCATTTGAAAGTGTAAATGTTGATAGTCTTAGAAGTGCATTGGATGCTTGTAAAAATTCAATAAAACATGATACAACAGATAATTTAATTGGACAAGTTGGCAATAGTTCAGTATGGCAATGTGATGCCCAAAATACATTAAAAGATGGTTTATCAAGGCTAGTTAGTACAGGATATAATGATTTAGAAAACAAAATTAATAGTTACTATCCAGTAGTATCACTTATTCAAAAATATAAAGATTTAGAAGCAGAAAATGAAAGATTAAAAAGTGAAAAAGCTGCTCTAATTCCAAAATTGTATAAAACAGAACATTATACCTTTTTAGGAATGACATTTTCAAGAAAAGTTGTGGATCAATCAGTAGCAAATAGGATTAGTGAAATTGTTAGAAAAATAAATGAAAATAAAGCTGAAATGGACAGCATCGAACAGCAAGTAGCTGGAATGGTTTAAAGGAGAGAAAGAAAATGAATTATGAAAAATATTTACCAATAGGTACAGTAGTAATATTAAAAGGAGCTCAAAAAAGAGTAATGATTAATGGTTTTTGTACTTATACTGATGAAAATAAAACAAAATTATATGATTATTGTGGAGTGTTATATCCAGAAGGATTTATTTCAGCAAATCAAACACTATTATTTAATCATAATCAAATTGATAAAGTATATCACTTAGGATTAATAGATGATGAAGAAAAAGAATTCAAAAAATACTTAAATGAAATAATAAAGGGAATGCCTAAAGATAATAAATAATAACCAATAAATAAGATAGAAAGGAGTAAAAGTGAGTATGAGTAATTTTATAAAAGTTGATGTATCATCTTTATCGTCATACCAAAATGATTTTAATAATGAACATAATTATTTTAACAATAAAACATATACTACTTTTACTTCAGGATATCTTAAAAGTTGTGGAGATCAGTATATTAATCAAATGGCTTCACATTTGAAAAGTTATTATGAAAGAGTAGAAATAGGATATCGAAATATAAATACTTGGTGGGCAGGGTATGTAAATGATGTAGAAGCCTTAGAAAAACTTTTATCTGGTGAAGGTAATGCTGCAGGTATAGAAGAACCAGCAGTTATATCAGCTATTGCTAAGTTATTTAATATCGATACATATGAAAATACATTAGATGGAACATTTGGTGAGCAAGGCGGTGATTATGGCAGTGCCTTTAGTTTTGATGATCAAAGTGCAATTGATATGGCAAATGCAAATGTTTTTGGAGAAAATGATACATCAACTAGTCAAAATTTTAATATTTTAAACGCAACTGGTGCAACAGTTCTTACAGCTGTTGGAGGTGCGGCTGAAGGATTTCTTTCAAAAGGAGAAAATGTAGTTGATGCAGCCTTAATCGCTGGAACTGCTACATTAACTTCCAGTGCTCCTGTTGCTTTAATTGATTTGATTCAAAAAGGTTATAGTAAAATTTCCGGTAAAGAAGTTGAACCATTATCAGATAAAATATGGGATTCGACAAAAGCATTTGTGGCAAAAGATCATGTTAAAACAATGTTTAATGATTTTTATGAAAACAATTCATATGGTCAATGGATAAAAAATAATGCTATTGGGTTTGATGTTGTGAGAAACTTTTCAGCTGGAATTGGAGGTATGGCATTTAATTTTACAGTTTCAGCCTTAACAGGTGGAACAATACCACCATCAGCGGTAGCAGCAGTAACTGATTTTGGAGCTGGAACCGCTCAAGCCTGGGCAGAAGGTGCTAGTACAGAAGCTGGAATGGTTTATGGTATGGGACATGCCGCCATTGGTTATATTACTTATGCATCAGGTGAAAAAACAAAGTTAATAAAAAACCCTTTTGTGCGAGCAGGTGTTGATGGAGGTATAAACACGGCTGGTGATGGTGTTGATGAGATTCTAAAAATTGCTACATACAAAAAAGGTTATACAAATAAAGAAGGAGAATATGTAGAATTTACTGATGACGATAATATTTTTGATAGAGTAGGACGTGTATATGAAGAAAGTGGTGGTTTCAAAAATGCTGTCACCCAATTCGCATTAGGTGCTGCAAGATCTTATGTTGGTGAAAAAATAACTGATGGTGTTGGTAAATTTACTAATAAAGTAGGAAAATGGTGGAACAAGTTTAGAAGTAAAAATGCAAAACCAGACATTGAGGTGCTTGATGCTAAACCTGCTATAGATGATTCAAAACCAGAATTACCACCAAATCAAACTATAATAGATACTGAAGGCAAAACCGTAGGATTTGATTATGAAACACTTGATGGTGATAAAATAGATGATTTTCCATCAGGAATTGGAACGTTTGATGATAATATTAAAGGTTTGCCAGCTGGAGCAGATGATGTTGGATTAACTGCAAAAAATCCAAAAAATTTGGCATCACCAGCAACTGAAGGATTACCTAACACAACAGCACTAAATGCTTTTGATGATGTAGAAATGCCAACTCAAACTCCAAGTGGAACAAATAGTGGCGTTGAAGTGTTTAACATGGATGATGCAAAGCCATTAGCAGCATCCTCAGATGCCTTAGGAGATACCTCAGCATTAAAAGCATTTGATGAAGTCGAAATGCCAAAAGCAAAAACACAGGGATTGCCAGGTGGAACGAATATATTAGATATGGGAGAGACAAAACCACTAGCGATGGCATCGAATGCCTTAGGAAAAACATCAACATTAAAATCATTTGATGAAACTGCTAAAAATATGTATAGAGAGCCGGTAATATACACTCCTAGTAAAGATTCTAATAGCCAAGATTATCTAAAAAATCTTTTTGAAGAAACTGCTGATGAAGACTTTGGTATTGGTAATGATCAAGGTCGCTATAAAAGGTTATATCATTATATTGATGAAAATGGAAAAAGTATTAAACCGGGATCAAAGGAATATCAACAAGCAATAAAAAATGGAAAAAAAATCAATATAGAAGAAATGACTTATGATGTATTTGATACTTATGAAATGTTACAAAAAAAATATAATATGTCATATGAAGATGCTGTAAGAACCGTTGAATTAATTGACGTAGATGCAGGAGTATGCTCATATGCAGCAACTCTTGATAATATAGTTAGCATGTATGTTGATCGTCAACAGGAATTTTATGATAAAACTGGTATCCCTTTATTTATTAAAGGGCAAAGTAAAAGCGGTGCAGTTATGAATACTTCAGAGTTATTAGCTGATTTATATGTTACTGTCAATCTTGACACTAATGGTGGAAAGTATTTTACTTTAACATCAGAAGGAAAAGTAACATTTACAGATGCTATTACATTTGATAATTTTGGAAATGCTTTTAGATCAGGTGATGTATCACAACAAGTTTATTTATCTACATCTGGTGGAAAGAATTTGTTTTCAATTAATGCTTATTTAGAAAGGAATGGTTTTACTGATAAATTTAACGCAGCACATTATCAAAATTGGGTTTTGACTGGAGATGCTCAAACTGGAACTGTAAGTAGTGTTTTTAGGGATACTAATCAACAACTGAAAACAATTAGTTATATGTGTACTGGTATCGCAAATGGAAAACAATATGAATTAGGTATTTATAAAACTGAAAAAGCCATAAGATTTTTAAATCCAAATACTGACGAAGTATTAACAACTACCCATGCTTGGAATGAAGGGGGTGGTCATGCAACAAAAGTAATTGGTTATAATGGTAAAGGGTTTATAGTTTCTACTTGGGGAAAAGAATTGGTTGTTCCATTTGGAGACTTACTTGAGAGTATGTGGCGTAGTGATGAAGTTTCATTAAATTAAAGATGGAGGTTTGAATTTATATGGAACAAGTAACAAAAGAAGATATAAAAACATGTGTGCCTGTTAATGAAATGATAGATCAGGCAAACGAAAAATATATTGAATTATATAATAAATATAGAAAAATATTGACAAAATATTTAATTAAAAAACTTGAATTAAAAAAATATGATGAATTAATAGAAAATTCAGGGTTTAATTTTAAAAAAGTTGATGTGGAAAATCAAGATATATATCAATATTTTTCTTCAGATTTATTAAATTATATTTATATTAGAAATAATATTTATATAGAAAAACTAACTGATGAAGAAAAAAATGAATTAAATAGTATTTCATCTAACGATGATGAATTATCTAAGTTAGAAGAGGATTTTATTGAAAGAACATACAAAAAAGTTATTTTTGAAGATGTTTTAGGAAATAATGAAAGTTGTAATGTTTTTTACGGGCCTAGAACATCATCGTATATGGCTGATAATAGCTATGTTATTATTGGATTAAGATATGATAAGTTTTATAATCCATATGGCAATGATGAAGATTGGAAAAATAATTATATGATACAATCTAGATTTATATCTAAATTATTATTTAAAATGCAATCAGAAATGTGTTTAAAAATAGATTATCCAACCATAGCTATAGAATATGGAGATATGAGTACAATAAAATTAAAAAAAAAAGAAACTAGAGTAGTAAAGCATTAGATATGATTTAACGTCATGTCTTTTCTTTTTTTAAACATTATCTTGCTTTTGGTAAATTTAAATAATAAAATAGATGTGGAAAGAAGGCTTATATATGAATGATGTAAATTTATTACCTGCAGATAATTACGTAGTAGTTAATAAGACAATATTAACAGATAATGATAAAGTAAATTTAATTAATTTATATGAGCCTATTATAGGACCGTTACCAATAAGTTTATATTTAACTTTATGGAGTGATTTAGATAGAACTCTAACAGTTAGTACTAGTTATAATCATCATCATTTAATGACATTTTTAAAAAGTGGATTAAAAGAAATAAAAGAAGCTAGAAGTTCTTTAGAAGCAGTAGGATTAATTAAAACATATTACAAGAGTGGAGATAATATAAATTATTATATATATGAATTATATTCACCAATAAGTGCTTATGAATTTTTTAATCATCCTGTTTTAAATATAGTCTTATATAATAATATAGGTGTTAATGAATATAATAATTTAATTAAATCTTATAAAAAAGTTAATCTTAAATATGATGATTATTTAGATATATCATGTAAACTAAATGATACTTTTAAAAGTAGTGTTGGTTCTATGTTTAATAATGAAGATATTAAGAATAAGAATAGTAATAAACCTAAAATAGATAATTTAATTGATTTTGATTCTTTAAAAGATAGTATTCCTAATAAAGTACTTAGTAGTGGGGCATTTAATAAGAAATCTAAGGAATTAATTAATAATCTTGCTTTTATATATAATTTAGATACTTTAAAAGTTGGGGAAATAATTAGGCTTACTATTGATGAAAATGGTCTTATTAATAAAGATTTGTTTATTAAAGAAGTTAGAAAGTATTATGAATATAATAATGGAGGAAGTTTACCTACTATTATTTATAGAACTCAACCAGAGTATTTAAAGAGTCCTGAAGGAGATGTATCTAATACTGGTAAAATGATTTATATATTTGAAAATACTACTCCTTATGATTTTTTAAAGAGTAAGTATAAAAATAATAATCCAACACCTAGAGATTTAAAATTATTAGAGTTTTTGGCACTAGATTTAAATATGCCACCTGCTGTTATTAATGTTTTAATTGATTATGTGTTAAGAATAAATGATAATAAGCTTAATAAGGCGTATATTGAAGCTATAGCAGGACAATGGACTAGACTTGGAATAAAGACTGCTAATTCGGCAATGGAACAGGCTAAAAAGGAATATAAAAAGAAACCTAAAAAAGAAATTAACAAGAGTGTTAAGTTACCAGTTTGGTTTGATAATGAACAAAAAGATAATAAGGTAAGTGAAGAAGAAAAGAAAGAAATAGAAGCTTTACTTAAGGAGTTTAAATAATGAATAAATTAAATATAGATAGTTATAAAAACAATAATTTAGAGATGATGATGAAACAAGATTATATTGAAGCTTTAAAAGATGATGATTTTAAAAAGTTAGTAATAAGTTTAAAAGTTACTGATGATATAGCATATAAATATACTTCTAAATTAGAAAGAAGTGTTAGTGAACTTAATAATTGTAAAAATTGTAAGAGTTTAATGTCATGTAAGAATAAATGTAATGGTTTAGTTTATTATCCTAAAGTTAATGGCAATACATTAGATTTTAATTATGTAGCTTGTAAATATATGAAGAAAGATTTAAAAGATAAAGAAGAGATAAAATCTAAGTTTTTTGAAATGCCTTATGAAATTAAAAAAGCTAGAATTAAAGATATTGATCCATCTAGTAAAGAAAGATTAGAAATAATTAAATGGATAACTAAATTTTATAAAGATTATAAAAAAGATAGTAAACAAAAGGGATTATATTTAAGTGGATCTTTTGGTTCGGGTAAAACATTTATTGTTAGTGCTTTATTAAATGAACTTGCTAAAGATGGATATAGTTCTGTAATTGTTTATTATCCTGAACTACTTAGAAGTTTAAAAGAAGGATTTGGTAATGAGGATTTTAATGATAGACTTAATGAAATAAAGAAATGTGATTTATTACTACTTGATGATATTGGAGCTGAAGCAACCTCTTTATGGAATAGAGATGAAATTTTAGGAACTATCATGCAATATCGAATGGATAATAAATTAAGCACCTTCTTTACATCTAATTTGAATTTAAATGAATTAGAAGAACATTTTATCATTAAGAATAATGATGAAGAAAAAATTAAAGCTAGAAGAATAATGGAAAGAATTAAGTTTTTAACTGATAACAAAGAATTAATAGGAGAAAATAGAAGAAAGTAATTTAGATTATTAATATTTCATTGAGAAAAAGTGGTAAAAGATGTTAATTAAAGGTACATAATTTTCTCAAGGGAAGAATTAATAAATGAATGGTTAGCATCTCAAATATCTAAAAGATTAAGATTTAATTATTATAATTATGAACTATTGTGGAATGGAAAACTTAAATTAGTATCAGTATGTGAAGATTTTATTACTCAAGATGAAGAAATAAATTTTAATAAAGGATATGGTAAATTTTTTTCAAATTCTAATAAAGAATTTGATAATATATTAAAAAAGTATCAAAATAAGTTAGATATTAGAATAGAAAAATTAGTTAATGGATTAAATAAAAGAATTACTAAATTAAATAATTATATAAATAAACTTAAAGCAGATTAATGACTGCTTTTTTATATTAAAAATTGATTATTGAAATATTTAAGGTTTTATAGTAAAGTAGATATAGAGAGTAGGAGAGTATATGACAAATAAAAAGAAAATATTGATATTAGTTATTGCTTTGATAATATCAATTATTAGTCTAGGAAATTTATATATTTACTTAGGAAATAATGAAGGCAAAAAATATAATAATAGTAGTTATATAGCTGATAATGAAAGCAAAGAAAAAGTTATAACAATTAAAAAGGTATTAACTAGACCAACCTCAAGAGCAGTATTAAAAAAAACTCCAAGTAGGTCAATAGCCGTGGTAATAAAAAATAGTAATGTTATGATTGATGGTGTTAGTATACATATTTCAAAATATTTTGGCAGCGTTTCATTAAGTATGCCTGCTGGTTCTTATACACAAATGATAACAAGCAATTATTCGTATGGAATATGTCCAGCAAATACTAATAAATGCACTGCAAAATTACAAGTGCATTTAAAGGACAAAACAATTCGAGATAAAGTGGCATGGTCAACAAATGGAAGTCTTACAGACTTAAGAGGAACAAGTATTACGGTAGATGTTAAAAATAAAAAAGATATGTATTCACCTTGTATTTTAGGCTATACTTGTCCAACACAAGATGATAAAACTACAACAAATGAAACTAGCACAACAAAAAAATCGAGTAGTAGTGGTGATCATATTCATGTTCGTGAAGTGCCGAAGGAAACAGATGAAACATTTAGCCCTGGATACTATTACGCAAAGGGAAGCCAAGATAGTGGTAGTGAAATAAAATGTGGTGATAAAATTTACATTTCAGATTCACAACGAATATGTTATAAGATGGCATTCGATAACAATAAAATCAAACCTTGTGACTATTTATACATTGTTAGCAAGATAAATGATACAACATTAACAACTGATAATATACTTACAAATACGGTAATAAAAAAAGAAAATTTTACCGATAAAGAATCAGAAACAGGATGCGTTCAAAGTATTAAAAGATATATAAAAGGAAACACAAGTTATTATACTAATACAGATTTAACTGAAGGAAAAACAGATGTTAAATGTGGAACCGAAGTTACTTTTAATAAAGCAGTGGAAACAGCTTGTAATGATAAATCATGTGAAGCGATATATAATGGTAAAACAGTCTATTTTGCTAAAGATACAGTTGTAACAAACAAACCAACCTGTGAAGAAAATAACACTAATGCTGCTTGTGTAACAAGTGATACAAAAACAGACGTAACAGGAACCCAAATAATGAAAATATGCGGTAAAGAAGATACACCAGAAAAAAGAAATAATATCTTAACATGTAAATCAGACTATAAAAAACAATATGTTTTAAAAACAGATACATGTGGAACAACATTTGCTGAAAATTGTTATAGAGAATATAGTTATACATGTGTATATGGAAAGAAACCAGGAGTATCAGCATCATCAGGAATGCTAAATGCAAATGGACTTGGTACCATAAATCTAACAGGATATGATTATGGAAATGTTGGATTAAAAGGTTACTATATTTCAGCCGGAACTATTCCATCAGAATATTCAGAGTGGAAAGCCCTAAATAGTGAAAATAAAGCAGCAGAAACTCAACCAGCTGGAACATATTTTATATGGGTAATGAATAATAAAAATGCCATGAGTAATTCAATGTTAGTAAAAGTATATGATGCCGATATGTCAACAACCTTAAAAGAAGTTGGAATAGTAGATGAAAATAGTGGAGACGTATTAGATGTAAAAAAACTAGATAATAATACAACAGCATATAATAATCAAATAATAGATAGTAAATACGTTTTATTATCAAATAAATTATTAGCAAATAGTACAAATACATTCGATAGTTTAACAACTGGATATGAGTTAGAAACAACAAGCAATAAAATTGCAATATATGCAACTCTTACAAGTGAAGATGCAAACTATGTTCAAGGATATGAACCAAGAACAATTGATTTAGAATATGGTCAAAATGTAGCTGTAATAAAAATAGTAAATCAAAATGGTAAAGAAAGATCATATACATTTATAATAAATAGAGTAGATGATCGAAGCAATACAAACACTCTAAAAAGTATTAAATTAGGTAAAGGAAAGATAAAATTTGATCCATATGTAATGAATTATGAAGTAGAAATACCAAATAATACAAAAAAAGTAAGTATAAATGCTGAATTAAGTGAAGGAGTATCTGCTTTTATAGAAGGATATGAACCAAGAACAATCGATATAACAGAAGATCAACAGTCAGCTATTATAAAAGTAATGAGTGAATCAGGAATTGTAAGAAGTTATGTAATAACATTTACTAAAAAAAGTTATACAGAAGATAAAAATACAAGTGCTTACCTAAGTTCATTAACAGTACCAGGAACCCAGTTATCTTTCGATAGAGAAACATATGACTATACAATAACAGTTCCATATGAAACAGAAAGTATACCAGTATATGCCTTTGCTGAAAGTGAAAGTGCAAATGTAAAAATAAGTAATACTGATGGATTATTAGTTGGAAATAACTTAGTCGAAATAGAAGTTAAAAATGGAAAAAACACCAAAGTATATAGTTTACATGTAATAAGAAAAGAATATGGATTAGACATATCAGATTCAACAAGATTAGGAATGTTATCAATCAAAGGATATGATATAAATTTTGATCCAAATGTATTAGACTATACAGTTAAGATTAAGAGAGAAAAAACATTAATGATAGCAGCAACACCAGAAAGTAATAGAGCAGATATCTACATGTATGGAAATAACGATTTAACTGGATTTAGTACCGTAAGAGTTAAAGTAATAGCTGAAAATGGTTTAACACAAGTATATTCTATAGATATTAAGAAAGATGCTTATAATAAAAAGTTAGAAATAATAATAGCAACAGTAGGATGTATAGTAATTATATCAACAGGAGTAATAATAATATTAAAAAGAAAAAATAAGAAGATGAAAGAATACCTAGAAGGTTAAATTTTATCTTTTTTTTAATTGATTATTTAGTATTAAATTGATACAATCTTATTGTAAAGTAGAGGTTAATATGAATGATAAAAAAATAAAAAATTGGGAGTATTTTCTTTTAATTATTATGTTATTAATTATAATTTTTCTTCTTATATTAGTTATCTATAAACTAAACAATAAGAAAAAATCTAATGCCAATAAGGATAATCTAGTAACAAATATAAAAATAGATGATAAACTATATAAAACTTTTAATCGTAAAGATTATAATGTCTTAAAAGAATTAAAAGATAATTATGTTGTTAGAGACATGAAATTAGTACAAAGTGATAATAGTTATTCTAGTATTAAATTAAATGATATAGAAGTAAATATAAGATATATTATATATCAAGAAGAAAATAAAGATAAAGATAAAAATACTTATTATAGTTACTATTTAGAATTATATTTCAATAATATAAAATTAAATAGAGTAATGAAAATACTTGATACTAAAGATAATTTTAATGAATTAGGTAGTATTAAATTAGAAAATATAAATTTTAATAAAATAAATGGATTAGATAACAAAGAATATTTAGAAATAGATAATAATATTAAAAATAATGATTATTCTTTAGGAAGAAATTATGTATATATATTAAGTAATGACTTTAAAGTTATTTATGAAGTACCATTTATTAGTGGAAAAGAAATATCTTTAAATGAAGATTATGATGTATCTTTTAATAATAGTCTTAATGTTTCTAATGATTGTATTTATTATTTAAATTATCAAAAGAATAATAAAATAGATATACATAAAGTTACTTTTTATGATAATAGATATTATGATAAAGTACTTGATACTAAAAAAGGAAGTGTTAAGACATAAAAAATAAAATTATTTAAATATTTTGTAGAATTATTATTGAAAAAAATTTGTAAGTATTATAAAATTGAAATATAGAATAGGGATGATTATATGAAAAATAAGAGAAAAAAATATGCAAAAATTTTACTTGCAGTTATTGTTGCTTTTTTAATTGGATTATGTAATTTATATGTATATTCATTAAAAAACATTGATAATAGCAATAGCAACAATAAAAACACAATAAAAATTGAAGATGAAATTGGATGGGGATTTTCGAAAATTCTACGACCAAAACCCCCTGGTATGCCAGAAGAAGCAAGAAGACATTCTAACGCAATTAAAAGGCAAGAAGGTATAGGAAGCTACGATGCTAAAACAGATACTGTAAAAACAAATAAAGTTGCTCCAACAAAAGGAAAAGGTGGAAGTAGCGGCGGAAGTAGCGGCGGAAGTAGCGGCGGAAGTAGCGGCGGAAGTAGCGGCGGAAGTAGCGGCGGAAGTAGCGGCGGAAATAAAAAGAAACAAAATGATAATTTTATTTCTGTTAACAATTCTAAGCAAGTAGAAGGAAATAATATTGATAATAAGGGATTAATTACTTCAGTAAATATTTCTACAAATGAAGGAACAATCAAAGGAAGATTGGGCGGAAACGATGGAAATTTATATGTTGCTGCAAAATGTAAAGGCACTTCTTGTCCAGTACAATTACATGCAACAGTTTCTAATAAGGAAGATGAGGCTAATGTTGTATGGTATAAAGATGGTAAACGTACAAATATTACAGGCACAGATCCGGAAATTTTTTATGACGCTACTTCAGGCAAATCCTCATACACTCCATGTATAAATGGAAAAACTTGCCCAGGTTCAAATTCCGGTTCTGGTTCTGGTTCTGGTTCTGGTTCTGGATCTCCAGCTTCACCATCTGGTGGCAATAGTGGCAATGGTGATGACGGCGGATCAGGCGGGGGAGATAAAAAACCTGGTACTACTCAACCTGAATATCCTGATAAAATAAATAAAGATGTATTTGCAAAGGGTGAACAATATGGTGGAGAAGCTATTAAGTGTGGTGATAAATTATATGTTACTACATGTAATACAGATTCGGATCCTATTTGTCAGGTTACAAAAATAAATGGAAAAAAAGTCACAAATACCTTTATTAAAAAGAGTAACTATACGGAAAATGAAGCAGACACAGGATGTTATCAAAATGCGACAAGATATGTAAAAAAAGATAGTAGTTATTATACAAACATAGATTTGACTAAAGGAAAGAAAACATTCCCATGTGGTGAACAAGTTACATTAAAGAAAACTATGGATGCTGCATGTAATTCTAAATCATGTGAGGTAGAGTATAAAGGCAGTACGATTTATTTAGAAAAAGATGCCTTAATTACTTATAAACCTACTTGTTCAAATGATCCTGCAGGAACATGTACTTCAAGTGAGAAACAAAATAATGTTATCGGAGACATTACAATGAAACTTTGTAAGAATGATGATACGCCAGAAAAAAGGAATCAAATGGTGACTTGTGCTCAAGATTACAAATTATATTATAAATTAGCACCAGATGGTGATTATTGTAAAGATAGTAATAGTGAAACATGTTATAGAGAATATATTTATAGTTGTGTATATGGAAAAGCGCCTGGAATTTCTGCATCAGCAGGAATTATAACAAATGGATTAGGCACCATAAATATTACCGGATATGATTATGGAAATGTTGGATTAAAGGGATATTTCTTGTCTGCAGGAAATACACCATCAGAAAATTATAATTGGAAAAGTTTTGATAGCAATAATAAGGCAACTGAATCACAACCAGCTGGAACATATTTTGTTTGGGCTAAAAACAACAAAGGCATTATGAGCAATTCAGTACTAGTTAAAGTATATGATGCCGATTTATCTACAACTATGAATGCCTTTGGAGTCGTTGATGAGAATTCAGGAAATGTTTTAAGTTTGAAACAACTAGATAATAAAGTTGCTAATGCAGATCAAATTGTCGATGCAAAATATGCACTTTTATCAAATAAATTATTAGCAGATTCTAATGAAACAGGATATGATCAATTAACAACAGCATATGAAATAACTACAACAAGTAATAAAATTGCCCTATATGCAACATTAACTAGTGATGATGCTAGCTATTTAGAAGGCTATGAGCCAAGAACAGTTGATTTAGATTATGGTGAAAATTCTATAATTATAGGTATAATTAATAAAGATGGAAAACAAAGATTTTATACATTTATCGTAAATAGGGTTGATGACCGTAATAATGATAATACATTAAGCAGTATTAAATTAAGTAAAGGAAAAATTAATTTTGATCCTTATGTAACTAATTATGATGTTGAAATAAGTAAATATACCAAAAAGGTTAGTATAAATGCTGAATTAAATAGTGAAAACGCTGGATTTGTTGTTGGGTATGAGCCAAGAACAATCGAAATAACAGAAGATAAGCAATCTGCAGTTATTAAAGTTATGAGTGATGCTGGAAATGTAAGAAGCTATGTAATAACTTTTATAAAAAAGGATTACATTGAAGAACCAGGAAATAGTGCTTACTTAAGTTCACTAACAGTACCTGGAACGCAATTGTCATTTGACCGTGATGTTTATGAATATACGGTAACAATTCCATATGAAACTGATCGTGTTCCAATATATGCATTTGCTGAAAGTGAGAATGCGGAAGTAACTATAGGCGATAGTACATTCCTAGAAGTTGGTACTAATCAAGTTGAAATAGAAGTTAAAAATGGTAAAAACGTTAAAATATATAATCTATACATAATTAGAAAAGAAGCCGGTTTAGATATATCTAATTCAACAAGATTAGGTATGTTATCAATAAAAGGATACGATATAAACTTTGATCCAAATGTATTAGATTATACAGTTAAGATAAAAAGAGAAAAAACATTAATGATAGCAGCAACACCAGAAAGTAATAGAGCAGATATCTATATGTATGGAAATAACGATTTAACTGGATTTAGTACAGTAAGAGTTAAAGTAATAGCTGAAAATGGTTTAACACAAGTATATTCTATAGATATTAAGAAAGATGCTTATAATAAAAAGTTAGAAATTATAGTTGCATCAGTTGGATGTTTAATAATTGTAATTTCAGGCATAATAATAATATCTACAAGAAAGAAAAATAAAAAGAAAGAATATATGGAGGGATAATATGAAGAAAGGTTTAATAGCATTAGCTTTACTCGCAATGCCATTAACTGTTAGTGCCAAAGTAACAAGTTCCACTGAAGCAAGAGATGCTAATTCTGCTGCAGAAAGTGCAATTAGAGATGATATGAAATTAAATGATTCAAGTATAAAAAATGTTACTTCTGGTTTTTATTTAGAAGGGTTAAAAATTGATTGTTCTAGTAATAAGTATACCCATACAATTATGAATGACATAGATTTTAAATCTGAATTAACCTGTGCAAATGGTAATAAAGCTCCTTACATTGATATTATATCTGATGGAACAAGTTCTGTTCCTATTGGTGGAAATTGTAATTCTACTGAATCATTATATGCTTCAAGAGTTTATGCATATGATTGTAATTTTACTGGTACTAAAGATAACAAAACTGAATTTGTTTCTGGTGGAAATGTAACAGTTACCGCTGGAAATGGAATAACATTTAAAAAAACTGATGTTTCAGGAACGATTTCAACAAAACAAAATACTGGAAGTAATTTATCAGTTTCTTGTACTGGAACTGGATGTAGTATGAAGTTAAGTATAGATGTTGCATCTGGGTATAATTATATAGGCATGTCTTTAGATGGTTGTTCAACAATTATTGAAAATTCAGCTGGTAAATTATCTCCAACTATAGATTTTGCGAGTGATTCTACATCTAATTATACATTATGTTCACAAGTTAAAAATAAAGATACTGGTACAACAGATAATAAAGATACTGGTGTTGAAGATTACTTTATTGCTTTAGGAAGTATTGGTATAGTAGTAATAGGATTATTATATTTCTTCGATAAAAAGAATGTATTTAAAAGGATTTAGAGAATAGCTTAGGCTGTTCTTTTCTTATTGAATAAAATTAGTAAATATTGTAAAATTTAGATAGAAGATAGGAGTTAATAGTTTATATGAAAAATAATAATAAAAGAATCATTATTTTATTTTCTATTATAATTATTGGAATTTTTTGTTTAGGAAGTATTAATAATTTTAATAAAGATAAAATTAATGATTTAAATGATGCTATAGCAGCAAGTGACACTAATTTATATGTTTCTACTAATATTGTTGGTGGAGTAAAATTGGAATGTACAAATTTAGTTGGTGGAAAGATTTTAAGTGATATAGATAGTATTAAATCATTTAAATGTAATAATAAGTTATCTGCTGGATTTTCTTGTAGTGTAAAAGTTAAAGCAACTGCCAAAAGTGGATATAAATTTAAAGGATGGAGTGAGACTTCTACGTGTACTAAATTTGTAAATAGCGGGGATAATTACAATATTATATTTAATGAAAATGATAATAAAAAAATGTATGCTTGTGTTGAAAAAACAAATTCAGGTTCAAGCATATCCGAAAGTGATTGTAGTTATCCTGTTTATGAAAGTACTGGCAGTAGTAAGTTAATTCTTTCTGTATTTAATAAAGTAACTGGAGCTTGGAATGGCGTTCCTGAGTGTGGCAAGGCTGCTAGTAAAAGTAAATTAGTCAGTACTAAAAGATGCTATATAGCAAGTACTTGTAAAACTGATGGAACATGTGATACTTATTTATCTAAATATAGTAAATGTGGAGCATCTGCAAGTACGCCAAGTTCACCTGTTACTAAAACATCTACTTTAACTATTACTAGTGAAAATGGTGCAACTCTTACTATCAATAATAATAGTGCCAAGTTAAGTACTAATTTACCTACTAAAAAAGTTTTACAATGTTCTAATTCTTCGTGTAGTGTTACTGTAACTGCTAATATAACATCAGGCTATACTTTTAAAGGTTGGTCTAAAGATAATTGTAAAAATATTGCATCTTCTAGTACAAAGTATCAATTATCCTTTAGCAGTGATGCAACACTTACTGCATGTACAACTAAAAATACAACAACTACAACTAAGACAACAACAACTAAAAGTAATAAGGGTAATACGATTGTAACTGAACCAACAGTTCCTGTAAATAACCAAGAATCAATTAACAAATATGTATATGCTAAAGGTAGTGAATATGGTGGTAATTCAATATCATGCGGAGATAAAATATATGTTACTACTTGTTCTAGTAGTGTTTGTAATGTAACATCTATAAATGGTAAAAATGTAAGTACAACTACCCAAATTAAAAAATCAAATTATGTTAATAACGAAAGTGATACAGGTTGTTTTCAAAATATAACAAGATATATTGGTGAAAAGTCATATTATTATACTAATTCTAATTTAACAAATGGAAAAACTGAAATAGGCTGTGGTGAAAAAGTTATATTTACTAAACCAATCGAAACGGCATGTTCTGGCGGATCATGTGGAGTAAAATTTAATGGTAAAACAATATATGTTTCTAAATCATTAATTGTAAATGATAAACCAGTATGTAATAATACTGAAAAGTGTGTTACATCTAATGAAGTTTATGATTTAAAACAAGATATAAATGTTAAAATATGTAAAAATGATGATACAGAAGAAAAACGTAATACGATAGTTACTTGTGCAACTGATTATGAATATTCATATAATCTTGTTACAAATACATGTGATAATAATAATTCAGATGATTGTTATAAAGAATATAAATATACTTGTAATTATATAAAAAGACCTGGTATATCAGCATCTGCCGGAATTATTAATTCAAATGGAATTGGTACAATAAATATTACTGGATATGATTATGGTAATGTAGGACTTAATGGATACTATATTTCAAGTGGTAATGCTCCTACTGAAAATTCTAATTGGAATCAATTTAGTGATAGTAATTACACTGCAATTGAAAATAAAACTGCTGGAACTTATTTTGTATGGTCAATTAATAAAAAATCTCGTATAAGTAATTCCGTCTTAGTAAAGGTATATGATGCTGATTTAAGTACCACTCTTAAAAAGTTTAATATTACTGATGCAAGTGGTAATGATCTACCACTTAAAGGATTAGATAATAATACAACTGCTTATAATGGTGAAATAAAGGATGGCAAATATTCTTTATTATCTAACGATTTATTATCTGATTCAAATTTAGGTATATTTGATGCTTTAACAACATCATATGAAGTAAATACAACCAGTAATAAAATAGCAATATATGCAACATTAACAAGTGATGATGCAAACTTTGTTGAAGGTTATGAACCTAAAACAATTGATTTAGATTATGGAAGAAATGTTGCCTTAATTAAAATAGTAAATAAAAATGGAAGAGAAAGAACATATACTTTTATCATTAATAGGGTAGATGATCGAAACAATTCTAATTATTTAAAAAAGATAAAATTAAGTAAAGGCTCTATTGATTTTGATAAATATACTAGTAATTATGAAGTAAGTATTCCTAAAAACACTAAAGTTGTAAGTATAAATGCTGAACTTGAAAGTGATACAGCATCATTTATTAAAGGATACGAACCAAGAGAAGTTCAAATAACAGAAAGTGTTCAATCTGCTCTTATAAAAGTTAAAGGAGAATCTGGTAATATTCGAAGTTATGTTATTACATTTGTAAAAAATGGTTCCATAATAGATAATGATGATAGTGTTTATTTAAGCAGTTTAACAGTTCCTGGTACTCAAATTGGATTTGATAAAGATACTTTTGATTATACAATAACAGTTCCATATGAAACTGAAGATGTACCAATATATGCTTTTGCTGAAAGTCAAAATGCCGTGGTTAATATAAGCAACAATTTAGGACTAAGTGTTGGCAATAACTTAATTGAAATAGAAGTTAAAAATGATAATAAAGTTAAAGTTTATAGTTTACATGTTATTAGAAAAGAAAGTGGATTAGATATTTCCAATTCATCTAAATTAAGTTTATTATCAATTAAAAATTATAATATTAATTTTAATCCTGATATTCTTGATTATACTGTTAAAATCAAAAGAGAAAAGAATTTATTAATAACTGCTTCACCAGAAAGTAATAGAGCAGATATCTATATGTATGGTAATAATGATTTAACTGGATTTAGTACTGTAAGAGTTAAAGTAATTGCTGAAAATGGTTTAACTAATATTTATTCTATTGATATTGAAAAGGCAACATATAATAAAACTGTTGAAATAATATCAGCAGCTATTGTTATAATTGTTGTAAGTTCTTTAAGCGTTTACTTGATTACCAAAAATAGAAAAAAGACAAAAAAAGAATATTTAGAAGGATAAAAAAGATTTAAAAAATAATATTATTATGATATTATTATATTGAGTCTTGGTAAGAAATAATACCAGTAGATGGTGTTATTTTTTTAAGGAGTGTATGTGATGAAAAAAAAAGTTTTAATTATATTGTTATTATTTCCAATATTTGTTTTTGCTGATTCATTAAAGTTTAATACATATCAACAGTGTTTTGATTTTCAATCAGGAAATTTAACCGCAAATGGAACTGGTGAATACAAATATTGTATGAAAGCCAAGTGTGAAAACCAAGTATGGCAATCATCATTTTTATACAATAAAAATACGCTTGTATGTGCAAACGGAAATACTGACTTTTATTATTATGTTGTAAGTTCTGGTTGCTCTGATTATGTAGGAACTTGTAATACTAATAATTCACTTAATTATTGTGGAATGGTTGTTAGATATGATTGTAACAAAATAAATAATGGTTCAATTTATGTTTCTAAAAAAACTACGACATCAAGTAGATACACATCACCAATTCTTAAACCAACTACTAAAACAACAAGTAGAAGAACTACTAATAAAGTTACAACAACCACAACGACAACTACAACTGTTCCTGTAACCGAACCAATAAAAGATAGTAATAATTATTTGAAATCACTTAATGTTAAAGGATACTCCATTAAATTTAATAAAGAAGATTTATCTTATAATCTTGTTATAGATAGATCAGTAGATAATTTAGAAATAGAATATGAAACAGAATCTGATAAAGCAACTGTTACAGTTACTAATGATAAAGATATAAATATAGCTAGTCCAGTTATAATTAGTGTAACAGCCGAAGACGGATCTAAAAAAGATTATACAATTTCCTTAAGTTATAAAACATTATCTAGTAATACTAATGTTAAAAAAATGACAATAGATAATTATGAGTTTATATTTGATCAAACCAAACATGATTATGATTTAATTATTAAAAATGAAGATAGTAGTTTAGTATACAATATCGAACTTGAAGATGATAATGCTTTGTACGAAATTGAAGGAAATAATGATTTAGTTAACGGTAGCGAAATAGTTGTTAAAATAGTAGCAGAAGATGGAACTGAAAGTGATTATAAATTTAATATTATTAAAGAAAGTGTAACTAAACCATCTAAGAAGAAAAATAGTGTTTTAATTTCTATATTAATTATAATGATTTTAGCTATAATTGGAATTGTAGCATTTAAATTTATAAGAAATATATTACCAGCAAAGAAGGATGAAAAATATGATTATGAATAGTTTAATTATTAAAATAATAATGTTATTTAATAGCATTAATGTATATGCCGATGGATATGTCGCACAAAATTTTTGTCAAGATATAAGCAATACTTTAAAGTTAGCATCTGTCTCACTTCTAATAGTAAGATTATGTGTTCCAATATTTATTATAATTATGGCTGCAGTTGATCTATATAAAACCGTTACAACTGGAAAGATGGATGAACTAACCAAAGGATTAAAAACATTAGCTAAAAGATTTGCAATTGGACTAATAGTATTATTTTTACCAAGTATAATTAACTTAGTAGTAAACGCTATTGATAAAGGTAGTTCTGATTATAAAGTTTGCATAAGTTGTTTAGATAATCCTAAGAATTGCTAAAATGTTAAATGAGCTGTCAAATATATTGATAGTTTATTTTTTTTGATATATAATAAAAATGTAAAATAAAGGAGGAATTTATATATGAAAGAAGCATCAGGAGAATTAAGTATGACTGCCATTACAGTAGTGGCAATTGCGGCTATAGCTGGAGTATTTACTACTTTGATATATCCACAAATTAAAAAAAATATTGAAATTCAAACAAAATGTGCTAGCAAATTTAATTGTACTGGTGATTGTAATGAAAATGGTATGCAATCATGCTATGTATTAACAGAAGACGGAAAAGATTCAGAACCACTTTCTTGTCCTTGCTCTAAATAATTTAAAAAGACTAATGGTTGGTATAGTATATGAGAGAGTCAATAGGTGGAACTTGGATAGTTGGTCTTGTCATTGTCTTTATAGTAATATTTACTGGTTATTTGGCATTATCAGTAAACTATTCAAAAGCTTTTAAAGTAAAAAATGGAATTATTACAATAATTGAAGAAAATGAAGGCTTGACTGATAAAGCCAAAGATCAAATTGTAAAGTATTTAAATAATACTGGATATTATGTCTATGGTAGTTGTAGTAAAGTAGATATTGATTATGGTGATGATGGAACTATAAATGGTGTGCTAACAGGATATGAAAAACAAGGTACTGCAGATAAATACAAATATTGTGTATATGAAAGGACTATTTCTAATGATACTTTAAGTAGGAAGTACTATAGAGTAACTGTATTTTTTAAGTTTGATATACCAATACTTGATAATGCATTTACATTTCCTGTTACAGGAGAAACAAAAGCAGTTTATTTTGCTGAGTAGTAAGGTGATTTTATGAATTTAGCGATAGTAAATGAAAATATTAATGTCTTCAATTCTTTAACAATTGACATTATAAAAGTGTTACATGGCGTCTATGATGTTGAAGATTTAAAGACAGAATTAGTAAATTTTTATTTTAATAAAGTAATTATTGATATAACTGCTGTTAAAAACTACTTTCTGAGTTCAGATTTATTTGAAGTACTAAATTACTTTGGAAAAGACAAAGTAATTTTACTTTTAAATGGAAGTGAATTATGCAGTAGTAATAGGTTTTTATCAGAATTAGTTAAAAATGGATATTATAATTTTACAAATAATGCTCAAGGAGTTAGTTTTTTAGTAAGTAGGCCTAATACTTATGATGATGTAAAAAAATATTTAGAAGTAGATACTTTTACTAGTGTATTAACTCAAAAAGTAGAAGAAAATAAAGAAGAACCAAAAGAAGTAGATACTTTAAAAATAAATGATGAAAAACAAACAATTATTGGAGTTCAAGATTTATCAAGAGGAGCTGGATCAACTACTTTAGTTCAACAAATGGTTAAACAGTTGACATTAAATTATAGTGTTAAAGGTATTGAAATTAATGGAAGAGATAGCATATATTTTAGAAATGAAAATATATTATCATGTATTGATTATTTAGAAGCCAAGGTTATGATTCAAGGAAAATTAAAAAATACTAAAATAATTATTCTTGATTTAAATTATTTTAAAGATAAAGATAATTTATGTGATGAAATAATTTATTTATTAGAGCCAGGTATTATTAGATTATCAAAATTTGTTAAAGAAACATCTAATTTAAATGAATTCTTAGAAGGTAAAAAAATTGTTTTAAATAGAAGTGCTTTAAAGGATGAAGAGATAAATTATTTTGAACAAGAAACAGGTATTAATGTATTTTTTAACTTAGGAAATTTTGATGATCGAAGGGAAAGATTGTTATCTGTAGATAGATTATTAATTAAATTAGGGTTTGATAAACAAGAAATGAAATAATTTTACGTAAATTTCACATAAAAAATTGACGTAATTAAAAAAATATTATAAAATATTTTTAGATGTAAAGGAGAAGATTTATATGGATTTAAGCGGTTTTTGTAATGGTGCAAAAGACATTATGCAAGTAATAGGATGGTTTTTATTAATATTTAAATTTACTATTCCAATAATTATTATTGTATTAGGTGCATTAGACTTAGGAAAAGCTGTTACTGCTAGTAAAGATGACGAAATTAAAAAGAGCGCTAAAGCATTAGGAATGAGAGTAGTTGCAGGAATTATTATATTCTTAATACCTTCATTCATTATTTGGATTTTTGGTTTAGTAGCAGGATTTAGTGAAGCACAAGAATCATTAGGATGGCCAACTTGTGAAACATGTTTATTACATCCAAGCAAATGTAAATAATAATATGTTATCATGAAAATAACAACTTTACTGTTGTTTTTTTTTATGATATAATTTTTTATGAGATATTGTATTGATTGGAAGGTTAATTATGAAAAAGATGTATATAATGATTATTTTAGTTTTGACTTTATTTAATTTTGCTAGTTTTAAGAGTGTTTATGCTGATGATCTTCCAACTAAAGATACAGGTACGGAAACTGTTTCTTGTAGTAGTTTAGGAAATTTTAAAGGAGATTTAGAGTATATTTTTAAAGCATTTAAAATAGTAGCTCCTGTACTTACACTTGTACTATCTTCTTATGAATTTTTAATGGCAATAACTAGTAAAGCTGCTGAGGGATTACAAAAAGCAGGGAAAAAATTTGGAACAAGACTAGTTTTAGTTATTGTGTTATATTTACTTCCAACCATATTAAATTTAGTTCTTAATCTAGCATTTCCTGGTGCAAGTACTTGTATAAGCTAGTTAGAAAGGAGTGATTAATTATGTTATTTGGATGGGTTATTTTAGACGCTATTGGAAGATCGTTATCAAGAACATGGTTTTCTATTTGGATATTTATTGATTCTATTGTATATGGTTTTGTATCAACAGGATATCAAGTTTTTTTATTGTTAAGCAAAGTATCATTTTATAATACTACAGATGACAAGATTTCTCAAATAACTAATAGGGTATATGTTATACTTGGCGTAGCAATGTTATTTGTACTTGCTTATAATATAATTTTACTTATAGTTAATCCAGATAATTTAAATGGAAAAGATAGCAAATCTATAAAAGGTCTTGCTAAAAATTTTGTTATATCAATTGTAGTATTAACGTTATTGCCAACTATATTTGATTATATGAATAAATTACAAAATGATATAATTGACTCAAGAATTATTGAAAAAGTCATTCTTGGCAATGATGGGTCATTGGAAAGCAATAATACCCATGATTTAGGGAAAGATATTGCCTTGATGGTTTTTTCTTCATTTTATACTCCAATAGATAGTGAAGGAAATGTAGTATCATATTATCAATGCAAACAAGATAGTAGTTTATCTTCAAGTTGTGCAACATATGTCAAGTATTATGAGGCAGCACAAAAATATGGAATTACTACATTTATTGGTGCTTCTGAATTATTTGAGGCTCTGTTTAAAACTGATGGAGTATTAGGGTATGGTGCTAAAGTTCCAACTATGCAATATTTATATTTTATATCAACAATAGTTGGAGTAATTGTTGCACTTATGTTTACTTCATATGCCATAGATATAGCCGTTAGAGTAGCAAAACTTGCATTTTTACAAATTATTGCACCGATACCTGTAATATTAAGAATAACAAAACCATCAGGAGGAGTATTTTCTAAATGGCTTGATAATCTAGTAAAGACATATTTAACCCTATTTTTAAGATTAATTACAATATATTTTTCAGTTGAATTAATTTCTATATTTGCAGATAATTTAAATTTAGGAGGAATTGTTGATAATTCTCTTAATTATCCAGTAATGGTATATCTATACGGTAGAATACTTATTATTGTTGGTATATTATTATTTGCCAAAGAAGCTCCTAAGTTGCTTAGTAATTTAGCTGGAACTGCATTGGGAGAGGGAAGTGGCTTCTCATTTAAAGATATTAAAAATAAATTTGCAGGAGCTGGAGCAACAGCTGCAAGTATTCCAATTCTTGGAAAAGGATTAAAAAGTACTTGGGGAGCAGTAACTGGTGCTGCTGGTGCAGCAACAAGTTCATTGATGAATAACTTACATGGTAAAAGTGGTGTTCATATGAATACTCAAAATGCAATGAAACAAGGAGCAGCTCAAGGATGGAAAAATGGTGGAAATCAATTTTCCAAACAAAAACAAAAGGTTTATCAAGAAACATATGGTTATGATAAAAAACAGGGTATTTTGGGTGGAAAATCAATTACTGATAAAGTAAGTGATAAATGGGGAAAAGCTTATAGTGGTGACCTTAAAAATGATGCTACTAAAGAAAATAAAGCTTATCTTAATGAAAAACTTGCCGGAGAAATGCCTAAAACTGCTGCAGATATTGGTACAAAAACAAATGATTATGCTTCTAAAAATGGTGAATATAAATCATCAGCTGCATTTGAAAAGGCAGCTCAACTTGTAAAAGATGAAGAAACAAGGCTTAATACTAATTTTAGTACTAAAGAAAGAAATACTAAAATTAATGAATTATTATCTCAAATGGCTACAACAACTACTGATGCAAATGAAAAACGTGCTATTGATTCATATTTGAAGAGGGATAGTATTAATGAAATGTATAATGCATCTATTTTAAGTGGTAATCAGGAAGCTATTAATAAAGTTGAAAATGATGCAAAAGAAGAAGCAAGGTCAGTTGTTAAAAAAGAAATTAAATCTATAGGACTTGATAAAGTTATCTCGGATTCTGGTTTAAAAGCAGATTTAGAAAGTAAAGCACGTGCTGCATTTGCAATAAAGATTTCAAATGCTGGCGGAGATTTTTCAAAGCTTGACTTAAGCGAAGAAGATCAAAAAGAAATAACTAAACAAATAAATTCACGTGTTGAAGATAGTATTAATAGAAGTGGTGGAACCGCTAATATTCAGTTATCTGCTGAAAGTCAAAATAGATTGCAATTACAAATGGATCAAATTAGACAAAATAATCCAAACTTACAAAGCAATGATATTGCTAATATAGAAGCAAAATTAAGAGATGAACTTGTAAAAATACAGGAAACAAATGCTGTTAAAAATCAAGTTATTAGTGATTACATGATTAATTTAGAATATGAAACTCAAGTAGAAAATCATTTATATGAAGAAAAAATTGATCAAGTTAAAAAAGATGTAATGGAAAAAGCAGTTCAAAGTGCAACCAATGAAATTGCCGCTCAAATGAAAGAATATGCTGAAGGATTAGCAAACGGAACATATAGTAATGATGTTACAGGTAAATTAGATAAGGCATATAGTGAGCGTTTTGTTAATAATGAAAAAGTTATTAATGATGGTGTAAAATCTAAATCTGATTATGATAAGTTTAAGGATGACTTTATAAAAGAAATGCTAAAAGATCAAAAAAATGATAAAAAATAGGAGGATAAATTATGGGGAATAATTCATATATAATTCCAGCTAATTCCAAAAATTCAATGCTAATTTTAGGAATGTTTAATACGGTTGATTTAATTATTTGTGGAACAGGTATGATAATTACATTAATATTGTTCTTTATAATAAAAGCTGATACCTTAGTCCAATCAATTATAATTTTATTGCCCTTATTAACTTGCGTATTTTTGGTAATTCCATTACCAAATCAACATAATGTAAGAACATTTATTAGAAATATTTGGTGTTATTTTACTGAACAGAGGGAATTTTATTGGAAAGGCTGGTGTATTAGAGATTATGAAGAAACAAAGTAAATATAGTGAAGATTGGCTTCCTGTTAAGTCAATCAGTAATGGAATGATTAATCTAGATAATGGTTGGATGGTTACTGGTATTAAAGTAGAACCTAAAAATATCTTTATTTTAGATTATCAAACTCAAAATAATATTATTATGAATTTAAGAAATTTTTATAGTACCATTGATTATGAATTTTGGCTTGTAGTAGCTGATAGACCTGTAGATATTAAAATGTACTTATCACAATTGCAACTTGATTTTGATAATGCAGGTAATCAAGCAATTAGAAAATTAATTGGTGAAGATATTGAAAAAGCTGAAATGTTTTCAGGTAATCAATATAATGTAGTTGATACTGAATATTACATTTTATTTAGAGATAAGGATTTGGAAAAGATTAATAAACATATTCAGCAATTAATTACAGGTCTTGCAAGTACTGGATTAATATCTAGTAAAACAAGCGATGATGATTTAAAATTCTTATTACAAAATTTCTTAAATGGTGGAAAAAAGAATGAATTTGGGACGGTGGTAACTAATGAGTAGAGCTAATTTAAAAAGCGAGATAGCTCCTAAAGGAATGAAATTTAATATTAATGATTTCTATATAAGCGATAAATATGCAACTATTTTAACTGTAATTAGTTATCCTAAAACTATTTATCCTGGATTTCTATCAAATATAACAAATTTACCAGGTGTTAAGGTTGTTGTTAAGCATATTCCGATTCCTTTTTCATCAATGACTAAAATGCTTAACAAAGAACTTGTTGATTTAAAAGATAGATATCAAAAAGAAAATGACCGAACACTTCAAGAAAGAATAAGACAAGATTATGAATCATTAGAAGCATTTACACAAATGCTTGCTGCAACACAGGCTAAAATATTTGATTTTCAAATGCATATTATGATAACTGCTGATACTAAAGATGAACTTGAAAATAAGAAAATGCAAGTTAGAAATTATTTAGATAGTATGGGAATGAGAGGAATTCCAATGATGTTTGAACAAGAAAAAGTTCTTAAATCAATGCTTCCAATATTCCCTAAGCAAGATATTGAAGATCGAGTAGGTATCCCAATTCCGAGTCCAACTATAGCAGCAATGTATCCATTTGTTTTCGATAGTATTAAAGATCCAGGTTCTAGTACCTTACTTGGTGTAGATTTTTCAGGTGGTGTTGTTTTGTTCAATCAATTCTTATATCAAATGAAAAAAGAGTATAATCGTAATAATGCAAATATTATTATTTTAGGTACATCAGGTAGTGGTAAGAGTACATCTGCTAAACTTTTGCTTAGAACTCATATACGAAATAATTGTAAAATTATTGCAATTGATCCAGAAGGTGAGTTAGAAGAAATGACCAAGAACTTTGGTGGAGACTTTATTGATTTAGGTAAAGGTGGAGCTTATGGACTTATCAATCCACTTGAGGTTATTATGGATGCTGATGAAGATGAACTTAAAGATGGGGCAGGGTACTCAGTACTAACTAGAACATTACAATCAATTAAAGCGTTTATGAAATATTATTATCCATCAATTGAAGATGATGTCTTACAAATGTTTAGTGAGGTATGTCAAGAAACATATAAAAGATTTGGAATTGATTTTAATTCTAATTTTAGTGATTTTAAAGCAGAAGATTATCCAACTTTTGATGATGTATATTCAACTATTAAGGGTAAACTACTTTCAATGCCTGAAGCAACAAGAGAAAAAGATGTTATGGAACGTCTAGAACTTAGAGTTAGACCTTTTATTGGAGAATTAAGATATTATTTTAATGGACATACATCATTACAAGCAGATAGTAATTTTATCGTATTTAATATTAAAGAACTTATGAATAGTGATGCAAATATTAGAAATGCTTTATTCTTTAATATTTTAAAATATGCATGGGGATTATGCTTAGATAAATCTAATAATACAGTTATGTATGTGGATGAGGCTCATGTTTTACTAGGTGCTGGTAACGAGCTTGGTGCTGAATTCTTAGCTCAAGTTCAAAGAAGAAGTCGTAAGTATAATACTGGTACTATAATTATTACACAACAACCAACAGATTTTGCTGATCCTAAGGTATATGTTCATGGTAAAGCTATATTTGACAATGCTTCTTACTATCTTGTAATGGGATTACGTAAGCAAGCGGTTGAAGATTTATCAAAATTAATAGATTTAAACGATAATGAAAAAGAAAGTATTAAAACATATAGTCAAGGTGAAGCCTTATTTGTATGTGGAAATAGAAGAATGCGTATAAATGTAATCCTTACACAAGATGAATTAGATTCGTTTGGTTCAGGTGGAGGACTATAATTTAAAGAAGGTGTGGAAAATTGATAAAAGTGATAGATAAACATTTTAGATTACTATTAAAAATGATATTATGCATATCACTTTTTTTGATGTGTAATCAAAAAGTTAAAGCAGATGGATATAATTATGCTAATTTTAAATGGGAAGATTTTAAAGATACGTATAAGGATTATTGGACTGGTCATTGTATTTATGATGAAGACAGTGAAAAATGTACAGAAGAAATATTAAAAACGCAAAAGAAATTTTATTCAAAATTATATAAAATGCTTACTAAATATGAAAGAAATGGTCTTTATATTAAAGATGAAATAATTATTGCGACAATTTATTATGGGTTAACGCTTGATTCATTTAGAGATGATAATTCTTATTATAAAAAATGGTTTGATAAGATAGTTTTTGATTTTGATAATGAAAATGATGATATCGAAATTGATGATGAATCAAATACGGCATCTTTAACCAATGAATCAAATTCAATAAAAATATTAATTAAGGCAATGGTAGGTTATGAAGCAACATGTAGTAAAGAAGAAGCACCTTCTTACGACGGCAATGAACCATATTGTAATCAGGGAAATCTGATTAAGCAAGGTGAAAATAATTATGTATGTAAAAGTATTCTTGGAACCAGTATGGTAAATTTAGGTGAAAAAATGCTAATTGATTCAGGTATGGCAAATTTTTTTGGTATGAAGCTAGGATCAAATAGCAAAGATTGTATTGCCCAAGGTGGACAGTATACTGTTTCTAATAAAAAAACAGTTAATGAAGAAGCATATTGGAGTTTTTTAGAAAATACTCAATATTTTGATAAAAAACCACACTTGCAAAATTATTTTTCATATATTGTTTCTGATTCAGGTTATGAAAGTTTAGAAAAATTAGAAAATGCAATGGAAAAAGATGAGGAATTATATAATAAATATAATGATAAAATTATTGCTGCTAGGCAAGAAATTATATTAGAAATTAAAGAATGCTTAGATGCTTTTTATAAAGAACATCCTGAAAATGTTGTTTATTTTAGCAGTATCTCTAATATGTACTATTATCCAATAGGCGGTAATGAAGTAACAAGTGAAAATGGTCAAAATTATGCTAAAGGTGATCCTGTTAGTACATACATATTAAAGGATTATAATCCTGGAACAAATGAAGGAATAGATATTGGATCATTTGAGGATAATGTTAATATAATTGCTGTAAAAACAGGAGTGGTTTCTAAAGTAGTTAATACTTGTACATCAGGAAATAAATCATGCAATTCTGGATACGGAAATATGATTGTAATATCACATTCGGATGGCACATCAACAATATATAGTTATTTAAATAGTGTAAACGTATCAGAAGGACAAAGTGTTTCTCAAGGAGAAATTATAGGTGTTATGGGAAACACTGGTGATACAAGAGAAAAAGCACTTCATTTTGAAATTAAAGTATCAAGTGGTGCTAGAGTAAATCCAAATACTTATGTAAGTATCCAAAATCCAAGACCAAAAACCACTAGTGTCGGTACTGTTCTTGGTGGTACAAATCAGCAAACTATTTGCTTAACTTTAAAAGAAAGTGGCGCATCAGATAGCGGAATAGCAGGTATAATGGCTAATATTGCTACTGAAAGTGGATTTAATCCTATGAATTTAGAAAATAGCTATGAACAAAAATTAGGATATAATGATCAAAGTTATACATCAGCAGTTGATAATGGTTCTTATACTAATTTCACAAATGATTCAGCTGGTTATGGAATTTGTCAGTGGACTTATAAAACAAGAAAACAAGGATTATTAGGACGTGCTAAATCAAATAATGTATCAATTGGTGATATGGGAAATCAAGTAAGTTTCTTATTTCAAGAATTACAAGTTGGATATAGTGGACTATATAATTCCATAATGTCAGGTAACGACAGTGCAAATTCAATAGGTGCTACATTTTGCCATAGTTTTGAAAATCCAAGTGATCATAATCAATGTGATAATGAAAGAGCAAATAATGCTAATGCTTATTATTCTTACGTAATAAATGGTTGTAACTAGAGGTGGATAATGAAGAATAAATATAATGTGATACTTTTAGGTGTATTTATAATTAGTTTGGTTATACTTGTTATTATTTTAAATTTAAATAACAAAGAAAATAATATTAAAGAAGATAATGTTAAAGAAACATATTCTTTAGTCAAAGATTATAATGATTTTTATACGATTGAAAATTGTGCTAATAAATACTATGGTTATTTAGGAAGCAATAATTTAGATAACTTAAATAAATTATTAGATGAAGAATATAAAAATAATAATCAGTTTACAAATAATTATATAGATAAAAACGTTGGTATAAAAATAAATGAAATGTATAATTATAAAAATAATTATTATTTAAAAGGATATGTATATGAAGAATTAAAAAATGGAGTTAATAAATTAAATGAAGAATATTTATTAATTAAATTAAGTAATGATTCTAAACTATTTACAATTACACCAATAAATGAAAGTACATATAATGGGGTTATAAATGGAAAGTAATAATAGTAATAAAATAGTGATAATAATAAGTATAACTGCTATAATTGGAACTGTTATTTTTGGTTTAATTTATAATAAAACCAAAAATAAAGATAAAACTTATAATGATTTTAATGAATATTTTCATGATTATAGTGTTAATGAAGTTCAAAGGATATATGTTTCTTTAGAAGAAGTAGCAAGTAAATACCTAGCTGATACTGTATCAGAAATAATTTATAATCCTGGAGATGTATATAAAAATTTAGATGATACAACTAAAGAAAAATATAAAACATATAGTGAGTTTGAATATATGATATCAAGAATTAAAACAATAAAATTTTTAAATGCAAAAGTTAAAAGCTACTCATCAGGAGTTATCGATGGTAAAAGAACAGTTTATGTTATTGATGAAGATGATAATAAATTTGTATTTATTGAAAATAGTATAAATAACTATAAGATAAGAATTAATTAGAAGGAGTCGGTATTTATGAATGATGAATTTAACACCTATGACGAAAATAATGCATATGAACAACAGCAGCAAGAAAAAAATAAGCAAAAGAAACAACAGGAGCAAAAAGAATTAGATAAGTCTACTGCCGCTGTTGATGCTGCGGTTAAAACTTTTGTAACAGTTAAGACTGGAGAACAAGGTGCAAAAGTTTATGATGCAATAAAACAAACAAATATTGGTAAAACTGTTATTCAAGGTGCCGGAATCGTTGTTAATGAAGCTAAAAAAACAAATCTTGCATTAAAGCACACAGTAAATACAGCAAGTAAATTAAATAAAGTTGTAAATAACGGGAATGAAGTTAAAGGGAAAGATATATCTTCAGATGAAGAAAAGGAATTACAGTTAAATCAACAAAATAATCAATTGCAAAATAAAGCAACAGACGAACCAAATGATATTAATGAGAAAAATAATAATAAGCAAAATCCCAAAGAATCAGAAGAAAAAGCCAAAAAAGAAAATATTTTTACAAAAGTTATAAAACTTATCACTAAAATACCTAAATTTATTTTAATATTAGTTGGAATTAATTTGTTTTTCTTATTTTTTTCAATTGTCTTTGTATTATTTTTTGCTAATGGATTATTAGAAAATAATTTAGAACTTACTAATTGGAATTATGGTTCATCAAGTAGTAGTGAAAATATTAATAGTGATAGTAATTATTCTAATGATAATAGTTCTAGTATAAATACTTCAAATTTAAATTCCTTAATAGGGGAGGATGGAATAAATAATTTAACAAGTAAAATAAATAATGTTGGTACAAATTGTACAGGTATGGGTGTTGCTAGTAAAGTGGTTTCATTAATAGATGGATTAAATAGTTATGGTTACAAAGTTCCATATAGCAATAATGCAGGTGATGAAACTCAATTAGTTAACTCTAATTGGGGAATTGATGAAAATGGAAATACTGTTGGATTTAATGATATAACCTTTATGAATTGGGCACTTAGGGCATCTAATATTGAAAATAAAGTAACTAGCATTAATGATTATAAAGATAATGCCTTACCAATTAATTTAGAAAATGCTAAACCTGGGGATGTTATAATTTATCAAAATAATATTTATATGATACTTCAAAATATTGGGTCATCAGTAATAATTGCTTATGTAGCAAAAGATGGTTTAACATATAAAAACTATAGTTATAACGATTTAAAAGATTATGATATATATAATATGAATTTATATTATGTAGACAATTGTAATAATTGAATTAGTCTAAATAATATTGTATAATTTAAAAAGGAGAAGAGGGAGTATATGAAATTTAGAGTATCATCAAAAGATTTAGTGATGTTTATGGTTTATAGTATTTTTTTACTTGTTTTATGCTCTTTAGCAGTTCTTAATTTATCATCTCTTTTAAATGAAGGTAAGCTATTTGGTCTTAATTTTTTTGCTGGATTTGTTCCACCTTATTTATGGCCAACTTTAATTGTCTTTTTAGCTGTTTTAATTGCCATATTTTTTAGTGTATCTTCATATATTTTTGATCATGAAAAGGGCTCTGGTATTGGTCTTAAGATTGGCGAAAAAGATGATGAAAAAGGATATACTAGATTTGCAACTGAAAAAGAAATGAAGAATGCGGATGATGTTAAAAAGGTTGTTATTAGTAATTTAGAAGCAGATGGAGCAGGGGTTCCCCTTGTAAATGATGGAAAAGATATGTGGGTTGATGATGGTTCTTTTCATAGTTTAGTTATTGGTTCAACTGGTAATGGTAAGAGTCAATGTGTTGTAGAACCAATGATTGAAAGCTTAGGACGTAAAGGTGAATCTATGATTATAACCGACCCTAAAGGTGAACTTTACAGAGATCATGCTAATTTCCTAAGAAGTAAAGGTTATAATATTATTACTCTAAATTTTAGAGATCCTCAAATGGGAAATGCTTGGAATCCTTTAGCAATACCTTATGATTTATATAAACAAGGTAATGAAGATAAAGCAATTGAACTTTTAAAAGACGTATCATTTAATATGGTTAATGATCCAAAAGCAAGTGATCCTTTCTGGGGAAATGCTAGTATGGGATATTTTAATGGACTTGCCCTTGGCTTATTTCAGGATGCTGAGGAAAAATATATTAATATAAATTCGATTAATTATATGGCCGCAGTTGGAGAAGAAAGTTTTGCTCCTAGTAATTATGCTACTGCTTACTTTGATTTAAAAGGAAAAGATTCGACTCCATATAACTTCGCTAAATCAACTATTACTGGACCAACTGAAACAAGAACTAGTGTTTTATCTGTTTTTAGTGAAAAGATGGAAAAATTTACTACTCAAAAGAATTTAAGCGAAATGCTTTCTTACAGTGATTTTGATATGCGTAGTATCGGTCAAGAAAAAACAGCGTTATTCGTTGTAATTCATGATGAAAAAACAACATATCATCCACTTGCAACTATTTTCTTAAAACAGGCTTATGAAGTTTTAGTAGATGTTGCACATAAATCACCAAAAGGAAAACTTCCAATAAGAACTAATTTTATTTTGGATGAGTTTGCTAACATGCCGCCTTTAAAGGATGTAACAGCTATGGTTTCAGCAGCTCGTTCAAGAAATATAAGATTTACCTTTATTATCCAGGGGTTTTCTCAATTAAACGATGTATATGGTAAAGAACAAGCAGATACTATTAAAGGTAATTGTGGTAATAAAATTTTTATTAATAGTAGTGATTTAGCTGATTTAGAAGAAATTAGTAAATTATGTGGAGAAGCAAAATCTAAAGAAAAAGAAAAAACTGCTTCCCGCCCATTATTAACATCAAGTGATTTACAAAAATTAAAAAAATTCCAAGTTGTTATTTTAAGACAACGAATGAATCCTTTTAAAACTAAATTAACTCCAAGTTTTCAAATAAATTGGGGTCATGACGATGAAGAATCTAAATTTATTGAAAGAAAACCAAGAGAAGTATCAATTTTTGATTTTAGAGAATTTGTTAGAGAAGAAAAGAAAAAGAAGTTATTTGGTAATGTGGATAATATGGGTGGTAAGCCTAACCAAAACAGTTTTGGCCAGGGAATGCCAATTGGAAATATATTTGAAGGGTTAAATAGACCTAATAACGATAATAGTAATCCATTCGGAGGATTTAATAATCCATTTGGACCAAATAAGCCAGTAAATCCTAATTTAGATAAAACCGATATATTAGATTTTAGTGATTTACAAAATCAAATGAGAAAAACAGATAATTCTCCTGGAATGTTTGATGGTGGTGGTATGGATATTGATAGTTTAGTTAAAAAAATAGATGCTAAAATTGCTGAACTTGAAAAAGAAGAACAAGAAGAAAAAAATAAACAAAATAATTCATTAAATAATAAGGTTGTGGATTATGATAAATTAGATACTACAATGGTTGAAAAATTTGATGATTTCTTTAAGAAAGAGAATAATAATAAAACTAAAGATGAACCAAAAGTCGTAGTTGATAAAGATAGTGTTGTCGTTGGTGATGATAATAATGATGAATATTTTGATGATTTCTTTAATGAATAGAAAATTTAATTGATGTTTATGATAAATTTTAGTAATATAATTATAGAAATATAGTTTAAAGGAGAAAATAATAAATGACAAAAACAAATAAAACCTTATTAGGTGTAATGATTGTTGCAATAATTGTAGTAATAACAATTGGAACTAGTTTTGCTTATATGACTGATAACTTATCAGGAAGTAGAACTATAGATGTTATAAACGTGGATAATGGTTCAATGGTAGTTGCTTATCAAGGAAATACTGGAGTATTTAAGGCAAGTGATTATGATAAAAAAGAAGAATTAATTGGTTTTAAAACCTTTTCAATAACTGGTACTAATAATAGCAGTACTGATATTATGATTTATAATTTATCACTTGATGTTAACTATAATGAATATAATGATAATGAAGTATATTTTATACTTGGTGGAAAAGGCGACAATAATGGTAAAATAGTTGAAAAAGCTGATGCTACAACTAAATATTATTTAAATAATTTAAAAGGTGTTAGTACAATTGATTTAGGAGAAGGTTTCTTTAGCGCTGATTCTCAAAACATTGTTCATACATATGCGATTTATTATTATACAACAAATGTTGGACAAAATAAGAATTTTGAAACAAAAATTAGATTTAGTGCAGTAAACGAATAATAATCAGATTATTAATCTGATTTTTTTTATAAATTGTTAGAAATGTTTATTATATGATATACTTAACATAAGGTAGTGATAAATATGAATAGTGTTACAAAAAAGGAGATAATTAATTCAAGTAAGGGAGAATTTCTAGATTTTTTAGAAAATGATTATAGCGGAGAAATACTTAACTTATTGGATGATGAAGGTATTCATTATTTAAAGGAGTATAATTACGTAGAAGATAGAATTACATATATTTTAAACTATTCTAATTACGTGGATTTGTTATTTAATAATCAGAAATTTTTAGATTTATTTTTAAGTACTGATATTTCTAAATATTATGCGACATTAAAAAAACTAAATAGTAAAACTTGTGATTTAATTGTAAATAGATGTTTAGAGCTTAATAAAGATGTTGATTTTATAGGTCAGATAATTAGTTATTTTAATAAAGATTATCAGTTAAAGTTCATTGATAAGTTTGATTATCCTAATGATTTGATATATGAAATGTTTAAAAAATGCAATATGACAGTTGGTAAGAAAATAATAGAAAAATATAATATTGATTTATTATCACATAATATATCTGTTAGAAATATAGTTAATGTTGGTAAGGAATTATCATTTAAAGATATGGTTAAAAGAAATAATGAAGGATATATAAGTTATGAGTGTGAATCTTTTTATTTATCGACTGATTTATTAAATATGGATGTTGCTAAAAAATTATGGGATGAGTTAAATGTATATGAATATAGATTTTTAATTAATGACGCTAATTATTGTGGTGATCCAACTAGTTTAAATAATTATGCTAAAATGAAAGAGGAAGAATTTATTTTAAATATTGATTATCCTGAAACATACCAAAATATTTTTGATATGATAAAAAAATTAAGCAACTTTGATGTTGAATCTAGTGAATATCATAATATTTTTAGAAATTTAATTAGACAAATTCAAATATTTCCTAATGAATATATTAATCTTAGAGAGCTTATATTTAATGGTGAATTTGATGAAGCTATTAATTTAATTAGTAAAGCATTTGACGAGAAAAAATCAGACTATATTATAGATTATCATTTCGAAGAAAATTATTATAATATTATGTATGATTTAAGAGAATTATTAGAGTTTTATTATGCTGGAAATATAGATATTCCTAAAGATAGACTTTATCTATATCAACAAATATTAAATATAGATATGTTATCATCTAAAGAAAAAATCGAGTTGCATAATAAGTTAAAACAATATAATATGATGGAAATTTTCTATGATGATATGTCATTTGCAAGAAGGAAAGTTAGAGAATCTTTAAAAGATTATGCTATGGTTAAGGATGAACTTATAAAATATAAAGATGAAGAATTGTCTAATGAGTATGGAGTTGATGTTTATAATATCAATGATAATCCATTTTTTGCTATAGTTAAATCTGGGATTAGAGCAGATGATAGTTTGCCAGTTGGACACTCTTATTCTTTAGTAGGAAATGGTTGTATATCTGTATTTGGTGATTTAAATAGTTCAAATACTTATGTATATGACGCTACTAATTTAAATCCTGAACAAATTGTTCATATATTTCCTGAAGATTCTTTTACTTTATATCAACCATTTAGTTTTACAGATAAAGCAACAAATAGAGTAGAACAACTTATGATGCCTGATGAATTACTTTATAATAAAAGAACATATAATGAGGTATTAATACTTGAACAAGGAAAAAAACAAACTGATATTGATTCTAGAATACCTAAATTAAAACGAATTGCGTTATATTGTGTTGACAAAATTACTGCTAAAGATGTAGAAAAAGCTAAAATAAATGATGTTGGAATAATGTTAATTAATTCTAAAAATTATAATAAAGGTATTGAATTACCAGCTAGTGTATATAGACATCTTGGAAATGATGATTTTAATGAATATATGCAAAATGGTGCTTCTTATGAAATTGAAAAGCATAAGAAAAATAGATAAAGAGGAAACATAATATGTTTAAAAGAATATATATAGAAATAACTAATATATGTAATTTAAATTGTAAGTTTTGTCCTAAAAGTGATAGAGATAAAAAAATTATGACTGTTACTGAATTTGAAACTATAATTAATAAAATTAATGGTTATACTAAGCATATTTATTTACATATTAAAGGAGAGCCTTTAATGCATCCTGATTTAGATAAAATAATTAAAATAGCAAATGAGAATAATATAAATGTAAATATAACAACTAATGGGAGATTATTAAAAGATAAGTTAGATATTATAAATAATAATAAAATAAGACAAATAAATATCTCATTACATAGTTTTAATTCTTTAGATGAAGTAAAAGATATAGTTAAGTTATGTGATAGTATTAAGAATACGTATATTAATTTTAGGTTATGGAATGACTTAGATAATAATGAAATATTTGATTATTTAGATGAACACTATAAGGTTAATATAGATAGAAATAGTTTAAGAAATAACTTAAATGATCATATATTTTTGAGTATTGATAAGGAATTTGATTGGCCTAGTATGGATTTACCTGTTATTAGTACAAAAGGAACTTGCAAAGCTTTAAAAGATCAAATTGGAATTTTGGTTAATGGTGATGTTGTTAGTTGTTGTTTGGATAATAATGGAGATAATAAACTGGGAAATATTTATAAGCAAGATTTAGATGAAATTATTAATTCTAATAAATATCAAGAAATGTTAAATGGGTTTAATAGGCATGAATTAGTAAGTCCTTTATGCCAGAGATGCGGTTATAGAGAAAGATTTAAATAGTCAAAATAAGACATAATTTATAAAAGTCGTTCAAAAAACGTGATATATTATATATTAAGAATAGAGGAATATAATGAAGAAAAAATACTATTTATTAATAGTCGTTGTATTATCATGTATTGGATTATCTTATATACTATTAAATATTATAGAAAAATATAATATTAGTAAATTAATAATTAAAGAAGTTGTAAAACCTTATGGAGAAATAATTACAATAAATGATTTTCTAAAAGAAGATATAAAAAATGCAAAATGTAATCAAGATTTAGATACTATTAAGGATATAGGAAATTATGAAATTAAAATTAGTGTAGGTAATAATGAATATTCATCTAATTTAATAATATATGAAGATATTTTAGATAAACTTGAATTAAAAGAAATAACAACTTACATAGATGAAGAACTACCTACAATAAAAGATTTTATTGTTAATGATATTGATTTGTCTTTGTATAAATATGATAAATTATCATTAAAAAAAGAATTAGGTACGCAAGATGTATTAATTAATATATATGATAATTATAATAATAAGTTTGAAGGTAGCACTAAATTAACAATAATAGAGGATATAGATGGGCCAGTATTTAATGGTCTGATAAATATTACATTAGAATCTGGAAATAAATATAATTTATATAATAATGTTAAAGCAGTAGATAAGAGATTTGGAGAGGTTAATTTTATAGTTGATGATAGTAGTGTTAACTATGATATACCTGGTAATTATAAGATAAAATATTCTGCTGAAGATAAATTAGGAAATAAAACTACTAAATATAGAAAAATAACAATTATAGAAAAAGATGTAACTTATCAAATAAATAATTTTCCAACCTATAATCAAAATCCAGATTATCCTAATGGTTGTGAGAGTTCAGCTTTATATAATTTACTTAGATTTTATAATGTTAATGTAAGTATGAGTCAATTAATTAATGCATTAAAAAAAGGTGATGGTCCTCATTATGAAGATGGCGTATATTATGGAGGTAATCCTGAACTTGAATTTGTAGGAGATCCTTCTGATAGCCATGGTTATGGTGTTTATCAAAAACCGATAATAGAAGTTGCTAATAAATTTAAATCAGGAATGATTGATTATACAGGTCATTCTCTAGATGAAGTACTTGCAATAGTTAAAAAAGGAATACCTGTTCAAATATGGGCATCAGTTAATATGCAAAATGCAGATATATGCACTAACTGGATTTACAAAGAAACAGGTAAAAAAATAAATTGGATTTGTAAACTTCATAGTGTTGTTGTAATTGGCTTTAATAAAAATAAAGTAATTGTATCCGATTCTTATACAGGTGAAATTGTAAGCTATAATCGCAAACAAGTAGAAAAAATGTATAATCTTTATGGTAAAAGAGCAATATATTATCCTAATTAAAATAAATATATATAAAGATATTTAAACATATTCGCGAATATCTTTTTTTGCTATTCATATAATTATTTTGAAAAGAAAGGAAAATGATATATGAATGAAGTTTATACTTTAGATAGAGACTTTTTATTTAAATCAAAAATATTTGAAATAACATCTATTTCTGTTGAACAAAATTTTAAAGTAGATGGATCAAGTATATATGGCGATTTTATAGTTTCTGGTAGCTATCGTTTACATGAAATAAGCATTAATAAAGAAGATTTTAGTTTTAAAGTACCATTTAAACATGATTTACCTTCTAACATTAATTTAGATACTGTAAAGTTAGATATAAGTGATTTTAGTTATAATTTTAATAATCTAGATGAATTAAGTGTTCATATTGAATACATAGTTACAGCTGAAGAAGGAGTAAAAGTATTTGAAAGTGAAGAAAAGTTAGATGATTTTCTAAATGAACAGAAAAAACAGGATGTAGATATTGTTGATTTAAGAAGTGAGCCTGTTGATTTATCTAATGAGATTATAATGCCTATTGCTAAAGATGAAAAAGAAACTAGTACAACTTCTACTGAAAATAAGCAAGATAAAATTGATGAAAATATGATTATTAATTCAATTAATGGTGAAGATGAATATGTCTTATATCATGTACATACAGTTGGAATAAGTGATTCAATTGAAAGTATAACAAAAAAATACAACATTAGTGTTAATACTTTAAAAGAATATAATACTTTTGATACTTTAGAACTAAATATGAAACTAATTATTCCAAATGAAGAATTATAGAGAAATCTTTAATCCAACTAAAATAACTATTAGTGGTAAAAGTCATATTTTAACAACGCAAGACGGAAAATATGTTGTAAAAGAAAAAAAGAAAGATTTAAAATCTTTATATAATTACTTAGAAAATAGAAGTTTTAATAAATTTCCTAAAATAATAGATGAATATGATAATAACTATGTTTATGAATATTTAGATGATATAAATGAGCCTATTAATCAAAAAATGATTGATGAAGCTAAGACTTTAGCCGAACTTCATTATAAAACTAGTTATTTTAAAAATGTTAAAATAGATAATTTTAAGGAAATATATGAAAATATAAGTTCCAATATTAATTATTTGGAAGATTATTATAATAAATTATTTGATAAAGCTTTAAGTGAAGAATATATAAGACCTTCTTTATATATTCTTATTATTAATTCAAGTTTAATTAGGTCTAACATAAGTTTTCTTAAAAGAGAACTAGAGAAGTGGTACAAAATGGTTAATGACTTAGATAAAATAAGAGTGGTTTATAATCATAATAATTTAAGTATTGATCATTTTATTAATAATAAGTTCATTAGTTGGGATAAATATTTAGTTGATAGTCCTGTAATAGATATAATTAATTTATATAAAAATGACTTTAATAAATATGACTTTAGTTTATTCTTAAATGAATACTTTAAACATTTTGAATTACTTGATTATGAAAAAACATTACTATTTATAATGATTTCGATGCCTAAAACATATGATTTTGGAAATAATGAATTAGATAACACTATTATGGTTAGTAAATCAATAAGTTATATAGAATACACTAATAAATTAATTAGGCCATATTATTCTAAATAATAAATAAAATTGTAAAAATATTTCTATAAATAATATAATTATATTCCATCTTAAAGGAAAGAAAAAGGTAATTATTGCTTGATAAAATATTAATGTACATAATATTAAAAAGAAAATAAATAAACTAAATTTATTAAATGGATTATGAAAGTTATTAAAATTATTACAGTTATTGTTATAATTATTACAATTCATGCTTACCACCTAAAATATAATATGTTTAATATATTTGTTAGGTTAATATTAAAAAAACACTTCTAACTAAAGTGTCTTTTTCTCTTTATTATATTTATCAATTTTCTTATATAACAAATTTAATCTTATAAGTTCATTTTTTATTTCATTATTAATATTATTTGAATCATCATCTATAGTTTCTAAATAAATTTTTTGATCATTTAAATAATCTAATTTATTAATAATATCTATTAATTCTTCAAAATTAACACTACCAATTGCGTTTATTAATATATATAGATTAGCATTTAACTTAAAATCTATGACTTCTTTTCTAAAATTACTAATAAGAGGAATTAATGCTTGTTTAAGAATTCCAGGAGTATTAATATTTATCCTATCATGATTAGTTACTTCTTTATCTTCAATAATAAAAATATTATTTCCTTCTAAATAACTTAAAGCTCTAAGAGCAAATATATCTACTAATGTTTCATTAAATCTTTCATATTTACGGTATTTAGATTCATATTTATTTCTTTCTAAATAATCTGGCATATTTTTAAATGCGGTTAAATTATCACTATCTATTCCAATTGCATGTCCTATTTCATGAATAAAAGTATAGGAACGATATCCACTATTACAATCTTTAGATATAAATATTCCAGGAATATATTTATTATCTTTATTTTTAAATATAGATGTACAATTAATATGATTGTATAATGTATCAAAAACTATACTTTCAGTTCTTTCTTTATCACTTGAAAGAGTATTATTTAATATATATTCAAATATAGGAACATAACTATTATTTTTCATTATCATATCTTTTTTATACTCTAAAGCTTTTCTTTTACTAATTTCATCCATTTTTTTCATGTTATCTTTATTTGGCATAATTTTTAATTTATTAATAAAATCAAAATATTCTTCTAAATTATTAGCTAAATCATTAACAAATATTTGTGGTATTTGAATACCTAATTTTCTTAAATAATCAAATTGATAACTTCTAATAGTTCTAGCTTTTATTGAACCATCCTTTAATTTTTCTAATAATTTCATGTTAGCTTCATTAAAAAACAAAAAAATAGGAGTTTCAATAACATTATTATCACTATAAATTATTTTGATTAATTCATTATCTGATTTATCATTTAACCTGTTTTGTAAATTAATTGGTAATAAAGGATAAATTTCTTTTATAACATCAATCATCTTTTTATGACATAAATTGTTATTATTTTCTCTATATTTTTTTACTATATCTAATTCTTTTTTAAAACTATTTTTAAATTCTTCATAATCTTTTATTTGTTCTTGGTATAATTTAGTAAGTTTTTTAACAACATATAGAATTTGAGAATATTTAATGGTTTTTTTAAATTCATCATAGTTTTTAACTGTTATTTTTTCTTTTAAAAATAAATTAATTATATCTATTTTTTCTTCTATATTATAATTTTTAGTAAAATTATATATAGGTGCATTATTTATATCTTTAAATTGATTTTTACCTATTAATATTCTAATAATGTTTTGATAATTTGCTGGTAAACTATTAACATAGTTAGTTTTATATTCATCTTTAACATTTATACCTAACTTTGTTAATAATTGCATGCGGTACATATTTCTTTTACAATGTCTTAAAAACTTAATATGATCTTCTATAAAAATAGGATCATCATATATGTATATCATACTGGAATTAATTCTATTAGTTATAATGTCACGATACTTTTCACCATAAACATTTGTGTATGCTTCTATGATTAAATAATTATATTTGTTAGTCATATTATCGCTCCTTAGAAATATTATATATAATTATAAATTAATTGTATAGATTTTCAACTAAATATATTATATAATTGTGATAGACTAGAAGGGATAAGTATGAATAAGAGTGGATTTATTGCAACATCTTTATTGTATTCATTTTTTTTATTATTTTGTGCTCTTATTTTAGCGTTTGTCAGTAATATAGGACATAATACGATACTGATAAATAAAGAAATAGATAAAATAAATGAAGATATTCATTCCAATAAAAAAATAATGGATGTTGATATTGGTACTTATTTTAGACTAAATATTTGTGTTTCTGATGATAAGAAAGATTTCTTTAATTCCGCTGATACTATGGATTATATTCTTTTTAGTAAAGATGAAAGTAAAGGGAAATTTGTATCTAAAAATTATTCGTATAAATTAAACAGTCTTGAATTATTAGATGAAATCTTAAATTCTGTATATATTAAAAATTATGATGTAAAGATAATATCTAAAAGTATGAGTTTAAGTGATTATAATATAGTAAGTGAAATTAATAATGTTGATTTAAAGAAAGAAATATTGGTTAGTGATTTTGATAAAAATACTAAGTATTTACTTTTAGTTAGAGAAAATAATGAATATAGTACAAGTAAGGTTTATGATTTAAAAACTCAGGTTGTTAGAGATATTAATAGTACTGATATTTCTAGTGATAATACATTTGTAAGATTAGTGTTTCAATTTAATTCATTAACCAAAATAATTGGTGGAGATGGAACTTTGGCTAATCCTTATCTTCTAGAAGGCGGTGCAAGTAAGTGTGAATAACAAAAAGGGATTTGTTTTAATTGAAACTATAATTGTAATGAGTGTATTATTAATAGGTATGATTTTACTATATTCAAATTATAATAAAATTATAATTAATTCAGGAAAAATAAGTTATTATGATAATGTTGAAGATATGTATACAGCTTATTATGCTTATAAATATAGAAATGATTTTACTAATTCGAATAGTAATGATATGCAAACCATAAATGTTTCAATGATAGATAATAGTAATGTAAAGAATTTATTTAATAATTTAAATATTGTTAAGGTATATTATTTTTCTAAAACTGGGTTTGAAGATATATTTAAAAAAAGTGATAAAAAATGTGCAGATGATAAAAATCAATTAATATGTTATGATGGATCAACAATTAATTATTTTAGAAGTATTGAAAATAAAACAGATATAGATAAATGTAATGATGAACCATGTTTAACTATTGTAAAATTAAATAGAAATGGGCATTATTATTTTGCTAAATATGAAGCCTATAATAATGAACAAATTAAAAATGATGATACTTCATCTAGTTCAAAAGTATATACGTTTGATTATACTGGTAAAACTCAGATTTTTAAAGTAAACTATTCAGGAAATTACAAAATAGAAACATGGGGTGCTCAAGGAGGATATGGCAGTAGTGAAGCAAATTATCCAGGAGGATATGGTGGATATAGTGTTGGAACTGTAAGACTTAATAAAGGAGATAACATATTTGTTGTTGTAGGTAGCAAAGGAGAAAGTGCAACTGCTAAAAAAGCAAATATATATAATGGTGGATTTAATGGTGGAGGTTCCGGTTATGGTGCTTCAAATAAATTTTCAGCAGGCGGTGGTGGTGCTACTCATATAGCTAAACAATCAGGACTTTTAACTAGCTTTAAAGGTGATTTAAGTAATCTATTAATTGTTGCTGCCGGTGGTGGTGGTAGTAATTTCCTAGATGCTAAAAACTATGGAAATGGTGGTTCTGGTGGTGGATATATTGGTGCTAGTGCAACAACTACTGTTATGAGTATCGTTAATGATACACCTTTTAGTTCTGGTGGAATGCAAGATTCTTCAGGCAGTACTGGTGATTATCTTGGTTTATTTGGTTTTGGCGCAAGCTGTAGCCAGGTTAAAAAAGCATGTTCCGGTGGAGGTGGAGGCCTTTACGGTGGAGGCGCTGGTAAAGATGCTGCTGGTGGTTCAGGTGGTTCATCTTATATTGGTTCATCAGAGTTATCTAATAAGGTAATGTACTGCTATAATTGCCAGGAATCAACTGAAGAGGCAACTAAAACAATATCAACAACATGTCATAGTGCTACGCCTACCTCTAATTGTGCAAAAGAAGGCAATGGTTATGCTAGAATAACATACATTAATTAAAAAGGAGAGAAAAGAAAAATGACTTATGAAGATGCATATAGAATATTTGGTAAATTAATAAATAATGAAATTGTTACGCAAGTAATGATTGATGAATTAAACGGTTATATTCAATTTTTAATAACTAGAATGAAAGACGAAGTAATAAGCATGGATGAACAATCACTTCTGGATTTATATATTAATTATTTAAGATTAAATCTAACCAATATGGATATAGTTGAAAAGTATGATAAGGTAGTTGAAGAAAAGAATAGTCCCATATTTAATGAAGAACATAAGGCTCAGAAAGAAGGCCATCATAAAGTTTTACTAATGGAAAAAAGGAGTCGTATTAATAATAATGGAGTTATTCTTTCAACTATAATTATAGAGGTTGCCCTTTTACTTGGACTTACAACAGCTATATTAATTCTTGCTTTAAGTTAAATTTTAATATATATTATTATTAGAAAGAGAGAAATTTATTTATGGATATTTTAGAAGAAACAGAACTTAGAATGATGAAAGCCATTGAAAATATGGAAGGTAGATTTAATAATGTTAGAGCAGGACGTGCTAATCCATCAATGGTTAGTGGAGTTATGGTGGATTATTATGGTTCTCCAACTCCTATTCAAAGCTTAGCAAATATAACCGTACCAGAAGCTAGACAATTATTTATTAAACCTTTTGATAGATCTTGTATTAAGGATATAGAAAGAGCAATTAATGAGGCAAATTTAGGTATTACACCTACTAATAATGGTGAAATGGTTATAATGACTGTACCGGAACTAACTGAAGAAAAAAGAAAAGATTATGTAAAACAAGTTAAAGTTTTAGCAGAAGATGGTAAAGTAGCTTTAAGAAATGCTAGAGAAGATGCTCGTAACAGTGTTAAAAAGCAAGAATTACCTGAAGATGAAGAAAATTCTTATTATGAAGAGATTCAAGATTTAATTAATAAATATAATAAAATTATTGATGAAAAAGCAAAAGCAAAAGAAGAAGAATTAATGAGAGTATAATTAAGAATTGTTTATTCTATAAGAAATATTTTAAAGAAGAGGAATATTTTTATGACTAAGTAACCTCTTCTTTTATTTAGTCCTAATTTTTAAAAAAATATCTGATATAGATATATAGTCCTAGTAGTAGAAGATGGAGCAACAAAGTTAGATAGAAGACAATTGGAAAGTATATTGAATAATTTTAAATTGATAATAATCTTGATGGATGATTATGTATATTAAAAGATAAATTAGGTATTAGTAATATTTACATATAATCTTGTTTGGCGATAGTTTAAATGATTTAGGGAGGATTGAAAAGTTGGAGTTAAAGTTGCTATTAAAAATGCTATAAATGAAGTTAAGAATAAAGCAAAAATATTACAAAAGAAGATAATAACAATGAACAATTCTATATTTAAAAATTTTGTCTAAAAAATTTAGGACTTTAATTTTATAAAAGTTTATGTTATCCTTTATATGTAAAGATAGGGTGTTGAATAATGAGAAATTTAAAATATATTTTATTATTGTTAATGATTATTCCAGTAAATACGTTTGCGATTGAATTTTATTGTGATCGAAGTGTTAAGTCTGGTGGAACTTTTAACTGTATAATATCAAATTCATCAAATAGTTTATATAATTTTGTTGCTAATTTAGATTATCCAAGTGAATTTATAGTTAAAAATGAAATTTATTCCAAAGGTTATACGAATAATGGTAGTACTAAGAATATAAATATAAGTGGTCCCGGATTTAATGCTCCAACTACAATTGCTATGTTTACTTTTTTAGCACCGACGGTAAGTTCTACACAAAATTATGTTTTTTCACTAAAAAATATGAAATATAAATATTTAGAAACTGAAAATAATTTTAGAGATAATCAAAGTGATTTAATTGTAAATATAAGTGTTAATGCAAGTACAACAACTAGCACAACGACTACAACTAAAACACCAACGACGACTACTAAGGCTACTACAACTTCAAAGGTAACTACAACAAAAAATGTTCAAGAAAATAAAAATCTTGAATTAAAACTTAATTATGGAATTGATGATAAAGTTGAAGTTTTATCTTGCGAATCTGTAGATGGCAAATGTATAATTGATCTTTCAAGTGCTAATATTCCTGTAAAAGATGGTTATGAATTTGTTGGTTGGAATCAGAATAATAGTTGTGATAATCCTAAAAATTATGATTTGTATAATTTAAGTGCCAATGCTGAATTATTTGCCTGTTTTAAAATTAAAACAGACGAAAATGTTGTCAATTATTTAGAAAGTTTATTAATAAAAAATTTAAATATTCAATTTAATAAATATATATTTGGTTATGTAATAAACTTAGAAGGAAGTACTAGCGAATTGGATATAGAAGCAGTTCCACTTAATAAAGATGCTAAAGTTGAAATAAGTGAAAATGCTAAAAATTTAATAGATGGCATAAATAAAGTTGAAGTAAGGGTTATTTATAATGATGTAACAACAATTTATACTATCACAGTTTATAAAAATTATAAAGAAGAGGCTAAGCTTAATAATATAAATATTAATGGTTATGATTTAAATTTTAATAAAGATATTTATAATTATAATTTAGTAGTTAAGTATGGAATTAAAAATTTAGATGTTACAGTAGATTGTGATGAACTTTATAATTATGCAATTAGTGGTAATACTTTGATAACTGATGGAAGTAAAATACTGGTAGTTGTTAAAGGTGATAATTCTGAGACAAGTACATATACCATAAATATAAAATATGAAAGTTTTATTAAATCATATCTACCATATATATATAGTGTTTGTTTTGGATTATTTTGTATAATTGTTTATTTTGTAGTAAGATACCTAAGAAATGGTAAATTTAAAGATAAAGAACAAAATAAAAAAGTTCAAGGAGTAAATATAGATACTAAAAAGAAAGGTAAAATAAAGAAAGAGAAAAAGCCTAAAAAAGAAAAGAAAACAAATAAAGAAATTATTGAAAAATTGTAAAGAAAGGAGCTATTTAATAGTTTTTTTCTTTTTTTTATGATAGACTTAAGGAGTGATAATATGGAAGGAAAAGATATAATATATGAATTTTTAGATTATATTTCTTATGAGAAAAAATATTCGGATTATACTGAAAAAAATTATGAATTGGATTTATTTAAATATTTTGAATATTTAGATAAGAATAAATTAAATTATTTAACTGTTAAATATAAGGATGTATCTAATTTTACTTTATTTTTAGCTAAACAAAATTATAAAAGTACTACTATTAATAGAATTGATAGTTCAATAAGAAGTTTTTATAATTATTTAGAGTTAGAAGAAAAGATTAATGGAAATCCTTTTAAGGCAGCAAGTAATTTAAAAGTTCCTAAGAGATTACCTAATTATTTTAAGTATGATGAGTATTTAACTATGATAAGTGTTATTGATAAAGATGATTATGAATATCGTAATAGACTTATTTTGGAAATGCTTTTTGCTACTGGATTAAGAGTTAGTGAATTATCTAATATTAAAATTAAAGATATTGATTTTAGTGAAAGAGAAATTAAGATAATGGGTAAGGGAAGTAAGGAAAGATTTGTGTTCTATAATAAGGAATGTGCAAATGTTCTTGATTCTTATTTGAAGGAATGTAGAAGTAAACTATTAAATGGTAAAGATAGTGAATATTTATTTATTAATCATTTAGGAGATAAGTTAACTGATAGAGGTATAAGACTTATAATTGATAAAATTGTTAAGAAATCATGTATTAAATCAAAAGTATCACCCCATACGTTTAGACATACTTTTGCAACTATGTTGTTAAATGAAGGTTGTAATATTAAAAGTGTGCAAGAATTATTGGGACATTCTAGTTTGGGTACAACAGGTATTTATACTCATTTAACTAATGATGAGGTAAGGCTTGCTTATATGAAGGCTCATCCTAGAGCATAATAAACATTAAGAGGGAGGAAGATTTAATGACAAAGTATGTTTATTTGTTTACTGAAGGTAACGCTGATATGCGTAATCTATTAGGTGGTAAAGGTGCAAATTTAGCTGAGATGACAAATTTAGGACTACCAGTTCCTCAGGGATTTACTATTACTACTGAAGCATGTACAAAATATTATGAAGATGGAAAAGAAATAAGTCCAGAGATTCAAGATCAAATTAATGAGTATATTGGTAAGATGGAAGAAATTACTGGTAAAAAATTTGGTGATAAAGAAAATCCTTTACTTGTTTCTGTAAGAAGTGGTGCTAGAGCATCTATGCCTGGTATGATGGATACTATTTTAAATTTAGGTTTAAATGAAGATGTAGTTGAAGTATTAGCTGAGAAATCTAATAATCCAAGATGGGCATGGGACTGTTATAGAAGATTTATTCAAATGTATTCTGACGTTGTTATGGAAGTTGGAAAGAAATACTTTGAAGAATTAATTGATAAAATGAAAGAAGAAAAAGGTGTTAAGTTAGACGTTGAACTTGATGCTGATGATTTAAAAGAGCTTGCTAGAGAATTTAAAGAAGAATATAAAAATAAAATTGGTTCTGAATTTCCAAGTGATCCTAAAGAACAATTAATGGGCGCTATTAAGGCTGTATTTAGATCATGGGATAATCCAAGAGCTAATGTGTATAGAAGAGATAATGATATTCCTTATTCATGGGGAACTGCTGTTAATGTTCAATCTATGGCTTTTGGTAACATGGGTGAAGATTGTGGAACAGGTGTTGCATTTACTCGTGATCCAGCTACTGGTGAAAAAGGATTATTTGGTGAATTCTTAACAAATGCACAAGGTGAAGATGTTGTTGCCGGTGTTAGAACTCCAATGCATATTAGTGAAATGGAAGAAAAATTTCCAGAAGCATTTAAAGAATTTGTTAGTGTTTGTAATACTTTAGAAAATCATTATAGAGATATGCAAGATATGGAATTTACTGTTGAACATGGTAAACTTTATATGTTACAAACTAGAAATGGTAAGAGAACAGCTAAGGCTGCTTTAAAGATTGCTTGTGATTTAGTTGATGAAGGAATGCGTACTCCTGAAGAAGCTGTTTTAATGATTGATCCGAGAAATTTAGATACTTTATTACATCCTCAATTTGATGAAGCTGCTATAAAGAATGCTAAAGCTATTGGTAAAGGATTAGGTGCATCACCTGGTGCTGCTTTTGGTAAAGTTGTATTTACTGCTGATGATGCTGTTAAATGGGCTGAAAAAGGTGAAAAAGTTGTTTTAGTAAGACTTGAAACATCACCAGAAGATATTACTGGTATGAAAGCTGCTCAAGGTATTTTAACTGTTCGTGGTGGTATGACTAGTCATGCAGCAGTTGTTGCTCGTGGTATGGGTACTTGTTGTGTATCTGGTTGTGGTGATATCCATATGGATGAGGCTAATAAGAAATTTACTTTAGCTGGTAAAACATTCCATGAAGGTGATGAAATCTCTATTGATGGAACAACTGGAAATATTTATGAAGGTATTATTCCAACTGTAGATGCTACAATTACTGGTGAATTTGGTCGTGTAATGGCATGGGCTGATGAATTTAGAACATTAAAAGTTAGAACAAATGCTGATACTCCAAGAGATGCTAAGAAGGCTCATGAACTTGGTGCTGAAGGTATTGGACTTTGTAGAACAGAGCATATGTTTTTTGAAGAAGATAGAATTGCTGCTTTTAGAGAAATGATTTGTGCAGATACTTTAGAAGAAAGAGAAACTGCTTTAGAAAAGATTTTACCTTATCAACAAGGTGACTTTGAAGCTTTATATGAAGCATTAGAAGGTGATAGTGTTGTAATTCGTTATTTAGATCCACCTCTACATGAATTTGTTCCTACTGAAGAAGCTGATATTGAAAAACTTGCTAAGGCTCAAAATAAACCAGTAGAAAGAATTAAAGAAATTATTGCCGGATTACATGAATTTAATCCAATGATGGGTCATCGTGGTTGTAGACTTGCTGTAACTTATCCAGAAATTGCTAAAATGCAAACTAGAGCTGTAATTCGTGCTGCTATTAATGTTAAGAAGAATCATCCTGATTGGGATATTGTTCCGGAAATAATGATTCCACTTACTGGAGAAGTTAAAGAACTTAAATATGTTAAAGATATAGTTGTTGCAACTGCTGATGAAGAAATTGCTATTGCTAATGTTGAATTAAAATATCAAGTTGGTACTATGATTGAAATTCCAAGAGCAGCAATTACTGCTGATGAAATTGCTAAGGAAGCTGAATTCTTCTCATTTGGTACTAACGATTTAACTCAAATGACATTTGGATTCTCTAGAGATGATGCTGGTAAATTCTTACCAAGTTATTATGCAACAAAGATTTATGAGGAAGATCCATTTAAAACTCTTGATCAAAAAGGCGTTGGAAAATTAATTGAAATGGCTGTTAAGGGTGGAAAATCAACAAGACCTGATATTCAATTAGGTGTATGTGGTGAAACTGGTGGAGATCCTAAATCTATCGAATTCTATCATAATGTTGGACTAGATTATGTATCTTGCTCACCATTTAGAGTTCCAGTTGCTAGACTTGCTGCTGCACAAGCCGCAATCAAATCTGGGGATAGAAAGTAATTTACTTAAAATACTGTAAATCCAATGATTATATAAAAAACTAAAAAAATGAATGTTTAAACATTCTTACTTCCAATTATAAATTGAAGTAAAAATATTATTTTAAAGATTGAAATAGATACTTTTATCGCATATTTCAATCTTTTTTTGGTTGAAATTAAATAATATGCGACAAGAATTAGGAGGTAAGAAAAATGCGATTGTTGTATGTAAAACCTGAATTAAGGGATTTATCTCAAGGATCTAGAATAGCTTTTGTAAGAGAATTGAGACATTTATCACAGGACAAAATTTCAGAACACTTGGGATTAACTGGAGAATGCAAAAGAAGAACGATGACAAGATATGAGAAAGGAGATAGAAATCCAAAGGATGATAGAGTAAAAGATATTGCCAAATTTCTTAAAGTTAATTTTAATTCATTAAAGAAATATGATTATAAAAATCCCAAAGATTTAATCTATTTGTTTTTTTGGCTTGAAGAGTATATTCCAAATTATAGATTAGATTTATCACAAGTCAAAAATATTAATAAGCCAGAGATTAAATTATTAATTAACTCATTACAAGAATGGAAAAAGCAAAAAATAAAAAGAGAAAAGCACGAAATATCTTATGAGGAATATTTAAACTGGAAATTAAATTATGAAATTAAAGGAGAAGATAGGTTATGAATGATAAATTAATTAAAGTTAATCTAAGCAAGATAGATAATTTTAAAGAACATCCATTTTTAGTAAATAATGATAGTTCGTTAATGGAATTAGTTAAAAGTATTAAAGAAAATGGATTATTGAATCCTATGGTGGTAAGAGAAAAAGAAAATGGAAGATATGAATTAATATCTGGTCATAGAAGAAAGAAAGCATTAGAAATTTTAGGAATACAAGAAATAGAAGTTGTATTAAAAGAACTTAATGATGATGAAGCTACAATATTTATGGTGGATTCTAATATATATAGAGAAAGAGTTTTACCAAGTGAAAAGGCATTTGCTTATAAAATGAAAATGGATGCTATAAAACATCAAGGGAAAAAAACATGTGCAACTGGGTTGCATAAGTCAAGAGATGCAATTGCAAATAGTGAATCTGGAGAAATGGTAAGAAGATATATAAGATTAACTTATTTAATACCTGAATTATTAAAACTTGTTGATGAAACAGTATTGAAAACAAATAAGAATGGTCTTACTATGGGCATAAAGCCAGCTGTAGAGTTATCTTATTTAGGATTTGCAGAACAAAAATTGGTATTAGGAGTTATTGAGTATTGTTTGGTAACACCTAGTCATGCACAGGCAATTAAAATTAAAAAGATTGCAAAAGATAAAAAAATTGATTTTGACATATTAGAGGGAATATTAAACGAAAAGAAGGGGAATCAAAATGATAAAATATCTTTTAATAAAGAAAAGATAGAAAATGTTTTGCCACCTGAAATAAAACAAAGAGATAAAAGATATGTGGAGCAATATATAATAAATGCAATTATGGAATATAATAAATTAAATAAAAGTGAAGAAGAAAATATAATTGTTCAAGATTTAATTTTTTAAGTTTAACTTATAAGTTGAACTTTTTCTTTGTGTATTTATTCAAAATCAGGCTTTTAGTATCGGATAAGTAAAACAAAATAAATACTTTCAAACAGGAAAAAACAAAAATTTTTAAAAAAGAGTTGACACCACCCCAAATAAGTGATATATTATATTCAGAAAGCGAAAAGGTGGGGCTACCCCAAATAAAGAAAGAAGGTAATAATATGTCAGATAAAGAAAGACAAAATATAATTGATTTATTTAGAAATAATATGAAAGGTTATTTAGCAATTAACGATATTCAAGAAGCAATAACAAGTATTACATATTTGTTTTGGAATGCAAAATATGTGGTTAACTCAAAATTAGAACTAACAGAAGATAATAATAAATTGGATTGTTATTTACAACAAGGAACAAAAGATAATCAAGATTTTATATGGAATATTTGTAATAGTATCAGATCATGCATAGTTGAATCAAATTTATATAATATTTTAAAATACTTAGATAATCTTTCTGAAAAAGAAATAATTGATATTATATGTGAGGATTATGGTATGTTTTCTAGATATAATATTTCTACACCAAAATCCATAAACGAGTTAACATATCAGATATTTGAAAAAAATAATAATAATTCTGAAATTCTTGATATATGTTCTTACACAGGTAATTTTTTGACTTATTATGCAAAAAGAAAAACTAATTATAAATTTACAGGTATAGAAATAAATACAAAAAGTAATATAATTGCTCAAGAAAAAATGAATGCTTTAAAGGTTGGCAACAAGTTGATTGATAATAATGTTTTTGCTTATAAGTTTACAAAAAAATATGATAAAGTTTTCTGTAATTATCCATTCGGTTTGAAATTTAATCAATCTGACTTAGATTTAATTAATAAAAATCATAATGAATTAAGATATGAATTTACAGGAAGAATATCTTCTTGCTGGGCATTTGTTAATTCTGTAATTAATTCTTTATCAAAAGATGGAAAAGGTATTGCAGTTATGAATAATGCTGGTCTTTATAAATTACCTGATACTGAATATAGAAAATTATTAGTTGACAATGGTTTAATTGAAGCAGTTATATCTTTACCAGAAAAAATATTTGCACCATATACAAGTATTCCAGTAACTTTATTAGTATTGAGTAGAAATAACAAACAAATCAAATTTATAAATGCAGAAAAAATGATATTAAATAAATCTACTAGTAGATTTATGAATGAATTAGATGTAGAAGAAATATTAAAAGAGTATAATGCTAATTCTAATACAAGTAATACAAAAATAGTTAATCTTGAAGATGTAAAAAATAATAATTATAGTTTATATACATCAAATTATATGGAAATTGAAAAGATAGAAATAAAAAATCCAATGAAATTAAATACAATTTGTAAAGATATATATAGAGGTTATCAAGTATCCTCAAATGAGATTAAACAATATTCAGAAAATATTAATGGTAGAGAAGAATATCAAATAGTAAATATTACTAATATAACAGACGGAAATATTGATTCTGATCTAACAAAAATATACCCTGATACAGATAAAATGGATAAATACTTACTTCAAGATAAGGATTTATTAGTTTCTTCTAAAGGAACATTATCTAAATTTGCTGTTGTGGAAATAAAGAATAATGAAAAATATATTCCTAGTGGTAACTTTACTATACTTAGATTAGATACAAATTTTATAAATCCTTATTACTTAAAAATATTTTTTGAAAGCAATAAAGGAACAGCTATTATTAATTCAATAAAAAGTGGAGGAATTTTACCAGCCATAAATTTGAGCCAATTTAAAGAAATTAATGTTCCTGTACCATCTATTGAAGAACAAAATAGAATAGTCAATAGATACTTAGCAAAAACAGATGAAATCAAAATGATAAAAAATAAATTAAATAAACTTGAAGAAAATCTAACTGATATTGCAAATGAGGAATTTTAGTAGGTGATAATATGTTGGATTATACTGAATTAGAAAAGATTATTGATAAATTTAGAGAAGAATTAACATTAGCTAATAGAATAGGAAAAGAAGAATTAGAAAAATTTTTATCTAATCACAATATATCAATATTAAATGAAAAAGAAAGTTTTTCATATTGTGATTTAAAAACAGCTCAAATATTAGTTGTAGGACAGTTGAATATTAAAATTAAAGATGTTAATGGAATTTGTAAAAGTCTGGGTATTGAACCAGATAGATTAGTTTATGTTCCATACGATGAGGTAACTAATTATTCGTTTGATAATTTAAGATTTAGTAACAGATATTCGGATGTTATATTTGGAGCTACTCCTCACAAAGGGAATGGTATAGGGGATAGTACTAGCATTATTACTTATTTAGAAAATAATGCATCAGAATTTCCCAATGTTATTAGAGCCTGTGATAGTAATGGCTTGAATCTCAATAAAACATCTTTAAAAAATTCATTATTAAAAACCCGTTTTTACCTAGAGATGTGCAATTAAACTAGGTAAAATATGGTATAATAATATATGAGTATTTATTATAAAGGAAGTGATTATATGGCAAATAAGATAACAATATCAACACCATCTATTGATGAAGTTGAAAAATATTTAAAAAAATGGGATTCTTTAGAAAATTATGTTCTTCAAGAAAATAGTTTAAATAAATTGTTTTATGAATTAGTGCCAAACAACAAATGTATGGAAGATATATTAATAAAAGCAAGTACTTTAAATGATTTTTATAGTACTAATATATTTTCTATTTTCCCTGTAGCAAAACATATTTTAAACTTAGATATTGATGAAAGATTAAAGAATGGTGATCCACGATTGGTAAATGAGATATCTCAAATAAAGATTAATGGTAAGTCTAAAAACTTTTACTCATTCGCAACAAAGTATTGTTCTCACCATTACCCATTAAGCTTTCCCATATATGATAGTTATGTTGAAAAAATTTTAATTTATTTCAGAAACAAAGATCACTTTCTTGAATTTGAAAAAATTGACTTAAAAGATTATGAAAAATTTAAAAACATATTAATTAAATTTGCTGAATTTTATAAAATAGATAATTTTAATTTAAAGGATTTAGATAGGTATTTATGGCAATTAGGCAAAGAATATTTTCCAAAAAGCTATAGAAAGGAGAATCAAAATGATAAATAAAGAAGCCTTAGCAAGAATTAGTATAAATAAGTTATTAGAAGATGCTGGTTGGAGATTTTTTCCAAATGAAAAAGGGATGGCTAATATCCAATTAGAACCAAATGTAAAAATTACACAATTAGATTTAGATGGTATAGAATTAAAAAAGAAGAAAAATGGATTTATAGACTATTTATTGTTAGATGAATATGGTTCACCATTTGTTGTTGTAGAAGCAAAAAAAGATGAAATTCATCCTTTGGAAGCAAAAGAACAAGCAAGGAAATATGCCAATAGTTTAAGGTGCAAATATGTTATATTGACCAATGGTGCAATACATTATTTTTGGAATTTAGAAAAAGGAAATCCCGAAATGATTACTACATTTCCTACTTATGAAAGTTTAAAGGAAAGTAAGGCACTAACTTCTGACACAAGTAATATTGCTAATATGAACATTGATAAATATTTTGTAGCATTAAGTCAAGAACCATCACTTGAAATTAGTAGTGCTTGGAAAACAGGAGATGATGATTTAATTTTCAAATATTGTATGGAAAACGATATTAGAGTTTTAAGACATTATCAATTAGGTGCAATTAAATCAGTTCAAACAGCAATCAAAGATGGAAAAACAAGATTCTTGTTGGAAATGGCAACAGGAACTGGTAAAACTTTAACTTCTGCGGGAATTATAAAAATGTTTATTAGAAGTGAAGTTGCTAAAAGAGTATTATTCCTAGTTGATAGAATAGAACTTGAAAATCAGGCAAAAAAGGATTTGAGTAAATATTTATCTAAAGATGGCATAAAAGTTGATATTTATAAAGAAAACAAACAAGATTGGAATAGTGCTGATGTTGTTGTTAGTACAATTCAATCATTTACTACGGATAATAAATATCAAAAAATATTTACACCTACAGATTTTGATTTGGTTATATCTGATGAAGCTCATAGAAGTATTGGTGGAAATAGTAGAGCAGTATTTGAATATTTTTTAGGATATAAATTAGGATTAACAGCGACTCCTAAAAATTACTTAAAGGGAGTAGAATTTGATGAAACTGATCCAAGAGAACTAGAAAGAAGAATAATGCTTGATACATATCATATTTTTGGATGTGATAGTGGTAATCCTACATTTAGTTATACCTTAAATGATGGTGTTAAAGATGGGATATTAGTTAGTCCTACAATAGTAGATGCTAGAACCGATATTACTACTGAATTATTAAGTGAAGAGGGATTAACAATTGATTCTTCAACAGATAATATTGAAATGACAATAACTTCAAAAGATGGAAGAAAGACAAAAGTATTAAATGAAAAAAATTATGAAAAAGACTTTTTCTCTGAAGCAACTAATAAAGTATTTTGTATGACATTTATGGAAAATGCTTTAAGAGATCCGATTACAAATGAAATTGGTAAATCTATTATCTTCTGTGTTAATCAAGCTCACGCAAGAAAAATTACTGAAATATTAAATGATATAGCAGATAAAATGTTCCCAAATAAATACAATTCGGATTTTGCAGTTCAAATTACTTCAAATGTAATGGATGCTCAACAAATGACAATTAATTTTGCAAATAATAAATTAAATGGGTATTCAAAATGGAATGAAGATTACGAAACTAGTAAGACTAGGGTAGCAGTTACAGTTGCAATGATGACTACTGGTTATGATTGCTCTGATATTATTAATTTAGGATTAATGCGACCAATCTTTAGTCCAACAGATTTTATTCAAATGAAGGGAAGAGGAACAAGGCTTCATACATTTAAATACAAGGATAAGAAAATAAAAAAAGATACATTTAAAATATTTGACTTTTTTGCAACATGCGAATACTTTGAAAAAAAATTTCAATATGATGAAAAGTTGACTTTACCTAAGTATATTGAAAGACCAACGGGAGGAACAATTGATCCAACTGTTATTGATAAAATAGTTAATACAGGTACTGATTTCTTGTTAACAATTGAAGAAGAGAAGATTCCTGAAACAGGAATGTTAATAGATAGAAAATTATATACAAAGTTTGAGGATAAGGTAAGACAAGATCCAAATGTTAAGAAAATGATTGAAGATTTAGATGTTGAAAAATTAGAATGGTATTTAAAAGAAAATGTTTTTGATAAACCAACTGAATATTTTAATATTCCAAAATTAGAACAATCTTTAGGAATGGATAGAAGAATTACTGTAAAAGAAGTAGCATTAAATATTTTAGGATTATTAACTGGTTATAAATCAAAAAAAGAAAAATTATTAGATGAATTTAATAATTTTAAATTGCTTAACAAAGAAGAATTAGAAAAGTATGCTGGTAAACAAATAGATGATATTGAAGTTGTTTTTGAAGCATATATAGTAGATGAGTTTGTAAGAGAATGTGTTTATTCAAAACAATATTCAAAGTTAATGAACTCAGTTATAAAAGATAATTTAAAAGAGATAGCAGATATTAGATTAAAAAATAAGCCTTTATTAGAATATATTAAGGATTATGTAGCAGAGAATGATATAAATTGTGATAATTATAAAAGGAGGTAAATATGGCAACACAAAACATATCTAAAGCAATTAAAGATTTGAGAGATACAATTGTTGGTAAAGTACCTTTACCAAATGATCAAGTTGATCAAATCACATTAGCTTTATTATATAAATTTATGGATGATATGGACCAAGTAGGAATTGCTATGGGAGGAGTAGCAACTTTCTTCTCTGGTGAATATGAGAAATATAGTTGGAAAAAAATCATGAGTCCAAGTAAAGGAGCTCAAGAAAGATATAATTTATATGCAGAGGGGTTAGAAAAATTTTATTCTAATTCTGCATTGCCTGATACATTTAGAAGTATTTTTAAAAATGCGACAATACCTTACAGGGATGCTGAAACTTTAACTAATTTTCTAAAAATTATAGATGCAAATTTTGATTATAATGAAGATTCAGAACAATTAGGCGATGCATACGAATTATTATTAAATATATTAGGTTCTAGTGGCGATTTAGGAATGTTTAGAACACCTAGACATATTATTGATTTTATTGTATCAATAGTAGAACCTACTAAAGATGATAGAATATTAGATCCTGCTTGTGGAACTGCTGGATTCTTAATATCAGCATACAAATATATATTAAATCATAATTTAGATGACAATGGAAAAAGTAATTTAACTTTTGATGAAAAAAATACAATATTGAAAAATATTAATGGATATGATATTGCTCCATCAATGGTAAAAATATCAGAAATGAATTTATTCCTACACGGAGCAAGCGAACCTAAAATTTATGAATATGATACCTTGACAAGTGATGATAAATGGGGAGACAAGTACGAATGCATTTTGGCTAATCCTCCATTTATGACTCCAAAAGGAGGAATTGTTCCTCACAATAAATTTAGTGTTAAATCTAGCAAGTCTGAAATATTATTTGTGGATTACATTGCAAATCATTTGACAAGTCAAGGAAAAGCTGGAATTATCGTTCCAGATGGAGTAGTATTTAGCCAAGATAAGTCATTTGTAAATGTGAGAAAAGATTTGATTGAAAACAGTTTGTGGGGAGTAATATCTTTGTCATCAGGTATTTTTCAACCTTATGCTAGTGTATCAACAAATATATTATTACTAGACAAAAAAATTGCTAAAACAAGAGATAGTATTGTTTTTGCAGAAATTAATAATGATGGGTACTCAATGTCAAAACAAAGAAAAAAAATTGATGGTAATGAAATACCAAAAATCACCGGTTCAATTTTAAAATATAAAAATCAAAATATAATAGACGAAAATATTTTTGCTATAAATAAGCAAGATATAATAGAAAACAATTGTGATTTATCTATTAATAAATACAAAAAAGATGAAATTGAGAATGTTGATTATGGGTCACCTTCTGAGTTGTATAGTGAAATAAAAAATATAGAAAGTAAAATCAATGAAAAAATTATTCAATTAGAGGATTTATTATGCCAAAATCAATAATTTTAAAAGATTATATTATACAAGTAAGAGGTGTTTCTTATAAACCTGAAGATAGTTCTTTAGTTCCAAAAAATGATTATTTTCCAATTTTAAGAGCAAACAATATTAAAAATGGAAAAATTAATTATGATGAGTTAGTATATGTGAAAAAATCAAAAATAAAAGAGAGTCAAATATTAAAAAAAGGTGATATTCTTATTTGCACATCAAGTGGCAGTAAAGAATTAGTTGGAAAATCAGCTATGTTTCAAGATGATATTTTATGCTCATTTGGTGCCTTTTGTAAAGTTATTAGAGCTAATAATATCAATAACTTATATCTAAATAATTATTTTCAATCGCCAAAATATAAAAAAGACATAAAGAGATCTTCTACAGGTGCTAATATTAATAATTTAAAAGATTCAGATTTTGACAATTTAACTATTAATTTAGTATCTGAAAATGAACAAAAAGATGTATCTAATGAATTAAATAAAATTATAGAGTTAATAGATTTAAAAAATAATTTAAAAGATAAATTAAAAAAATTGATATTTGCTCAATATAACTACATGTTTAATAATATATATGATAATCAAAAAAATTTTGAGAGAAAGAAAATTGCAGATTTGGTGGAAAAAAATGTTTCAAAATTAAGATCTACTTATTCTGAAGGTCAAATTATTAATTATGTTGATATTTCATCAATAGATAGAGAAAAAAACATAGTAAAGGGAACTACAAAATATAAAGTAGGAGAAGAACCTTCTAGAGCACAACAATGTTTAGAAGTTAATGATATTTTGATGGCAACAGTACGACCAAATCTTAAGAATATAGCAGTATTAACAAAAAAATATGATAATCCGATAGGCACTAGTGGCTTTTGTGTTTTGAGATGTAGAAATTGTAAAAAAAATTGGCTTCTATATTCAATATTAACAAATGAGTTTACTAATTCAATGAACAAAAAAACAACAGGAGCAAGTTACCCAGCTATAAAAAATTCAGACATTTTAGATTTTGAAATTCCAGTTCCACCTATTGAACTACAAAATAAATTTGAAAACTTTGTAGAAGAAGTTAATTCAATTTCTAAACAATTAGATAATTCAATTCAGAAAATGGAAAATTTATTAGAAATAAGAATGAATAACTATTTCAATTAAAAATAACGATATTTATACCGTTATTTTTTTCTGCCTAAAAGTTCATCTGCTGATACCTTGAATTTAGTACATATTACTTGTAATGTTAGAGTACTAATCAATCTATTACCTGTTTCATATAGAGATAGTGTAGATTGAGCGATTCCACATTCTTTAGCGAATATTGATTGAGAATAATCCATCTTTTCTCTAAGTTGTTTAATCATTTTACCAATATTAGATTTATTAAGTCTGGGTATTTTAGAATATTGTTTATTTGCTCTAGATATACCTAAAAGATAATCAACTGATAAATCATATTGATTACATATTTTTACAACTTGTCTTAAAGGTATGGAATCATTTCCATTCTCCCAATTTGCAACAGTTCCTTTAGTAACCCCTAAAACATATCCAAGTTCTTCTTGTGTCATTTCAAGATTTTCTCTACAGTGTTTCAAATTATTATTAATTAACATTATTTATCACCATATTAATTTTCCCATTAAAAAGAGAAATATTACGAAAAGTATGGGTATTGCAATAATTTTGTGTTATAATAGTAAAAGCAGTACAAAATAATTTTGAAGGAGATTGACATGAGGAAAGAACGGACCATTTCAAATATGGAGCAAATAAAAAGGATGAAAGAGTATGCATTAAGTGATGTATATTCAAATGGTAGTGATTTATATAAATTACTTGATAAGAAAAAATTAAATTCTTTAATAGTAAAAATTAAAAAGGAAAATATAGATGCTAGCAAATTAGTGTTTGGTAAAGATACTATTACCTTAGAAGAAAGATTTTTAGAGAATGTAGATAGATATATTACATATATTAGAGATAATTTTTATTTTAGTAGTACTGAACAATTTTTAACTATTGAAGAAAGTCTTAAAAATAAATATGCAAAAATATTGTTATGCAAAGACAATATTCATAGTGCAAACAATCAATATGAGAGAATAAAAAAGTACACCTGTGGATTTATTAGAATGTATCTTTATAGTTTTTATACAAATATAAATCTATTTTCTAAATTATATGAAGATAACACCTATACTAAAAGATTAAAGAAAGAGTTATCTAAATACGATTTTGGTGATGATAAAGATATTTTTGAAATAGAGAAGATATTTACAAAAATAGTGTATATAAGAAGAAATAACATATATAATTGTTTTATTCCTATAAATGAAATAGAAAGAAAACACTATGATTTTTATGCTTTTCAATTAGAATGGTGCTTAAAAGATTATTATAGTTTGAACTGGAATCAAAGATTCAAATATGGAATTGAAGATAATTTCTTTATTGCTGAAAATGGTAGTACAATATTGTTTAATATTTTAGATAAGGAAAAAGATAAATATATAATAGAATTCGCAGTACAAAGTCCTTATTTTTCAGCAAAGATAAATAATTTTTGTATGAATGATAATGAATTTGATAAGTTACTAAATAGATTTAAAAAATGTTATTTGACTAGCAAAGATGATAATGTGCTAGATGAAGAAATAGATTTTATTGATTCAGCAATTTCATTTAATTTTTGGAAAGATAAACAAAACTATGAATTAGTTGAATTAAGATTTCATTTTAAAAGGACAACAGAATATTACAATGTATCACTTGAAAGAAGTGATATAAAATTGTTTATTAATTTATTAGAAAATTCAATTAAGAATATTTAGAAGGATCACTAAACTGTGATTCTTTTCTTTTGCTAATAAAAATGTTATAATTAAATAGTAGTAGGCTAGCAGATGTTAGCAAAAATTTTAAAAGCAGTAATGACTTATTTTTGTTGTTACTGCTTTTATTTTTAGGAAGTGAAAAAAATATGTAGAAAAAAAGGGAGCAATGAAAGTTATACTCAGTAATGCATCATGGAAAAGTATAATTTTATCCTCATTGAATTTAGCATTATTATTTATAACTAGTAATTAGCATAAGCAGTACCAGTCTAATTACATTGGCAGTATTTATCCATTGCTATGGTGATGCTTATGGGGATAGTATGCAGTAAGGTTCATATTAAAAAGAAAATAATAATTGAAGGTGTCAAAGATATTCTAGATAGGGATATTTTTGACACCTTTTTTTGTTTAATAAAAGTTTACTTATTTATTCGTGGACCACCTTATCAATTTGATTAAAAAAATTGAATTGATAAGGAGAATAAAATGAATAAACATGTAAGTAGAAATAAGGATAAATATAATCCTTATACTTTAGAAGTTAATATAGAAAAGAGTATATATATTTGTAAATTTAAAGATAGTAAAAATATTTTGCAAGAAATAAAAATAAGCAAAGAAGTTTATGAGGCTTTTGATAAATTTGAACTTGAAGATATTTCACAAATACATAAAATAAGAAAACATATAGAACATAATGAAGTATATGAAGAAACACTCTTCCACAGAGCAATAATAGAAACTAAATCGGTAGAAGATGAAGTTGAAAATAGGTTGCTTAATGAAGAATTAAAAAATACTATAAAGCTTTTAAATGATATTCAAAAAAGAAGATTAATTAAATATTATTTTGAAGATAAATCATTAGAAGAAATAGCACTTGAAGAAGGTACATCTCATCAAGCAATAAGTAAAAGTATTCATAAAGCAATAGAAGAAATTCAAAAAAATTTAAAAAAATAAAAAATTTGGGTTGCAAAATCGTTTTCAAAGTGCCAAACAAGTGAGAAGGATGAATAAATCTTTTCTCGCTTGTTCTTTGAAAATTTAATTGCATTTACTAAATACATTCCTATTATAACTGGAAACGGTTAGCACATTAGTAGATTCGCTTGTCGGTAAAAATCTGACTATAAAAGGATAGTAGTTCTATCTTTTGCCATGACAAATAATAGGGATAATGATACTCCTGCTTAGCCACAATCTCAAATAATGGGAGCAGTTCTGTGAGAACCACAGAAGAGCATAGACTCGTGGAATTGATTAACTATCAATCGTTTAGTAATAATCCCTGTTGAGGGTAGTAGGTAAAATATCAACAATGTAATATATAAGAAAGGATAAGATTATGAAAGAAAAAGAATTTGAAGTTAGTTTAAAAGTAGTTAAGGAAATAAAAATGTCTATACAATCTACATCTTATGATGAAGCTTTAAAAAGTATAGAAGATGTTGTTTTAAAAGGCGATTATGAGAAATTATTTACTAAAGAACAAACAAGAAATTATGTTCAGGTCAATAAAGTAAGTAAAAGACCTTTGTTTTGTAAAAAAAGAGGATTTGTGTTTTTAAAAAAATGATGGTAACATCATGATGAGGTGAACTTATGAAAAAAATTATAATTCCAGTTATATTATTTGTAATTATTATAATTGGTGTATCTTGTTTTATGTTCTATTCAAAAACTAAAAATGTAGAAGAAGTAACAAATGAAAATGTTGTTGATACAAAAACAAATATAGAAACTGATAATAATGTTACGGAATCTAGTGAGGATAAAATCAATGAAATTGAAAATTCTAATGAATTAACTAATTCATCAGCTATTAAGGAATCTAAATCTGAAGAAAAGAAGGAAGAAAAAAAGTCTGAAGAGAATAATATTAAACAGAACACTACAGATGTAGAAGAACCTAAATCTGAGGATAAAAAAACCGCATGGGATGAATTAGGAATAAGTGAATATGATTATTATCATAAACCCATGTGGAATTGGCAACGAATTGATTTTTCTATTGATGAATATAAAACAGAACAAAAAACAAAAGAAGCATGTATATCTAAAGGAAATGAATACTTTGAACAAGGAATTGGATATTCTTGTTCTAGTGTTACAAGTTATGCTGGAACATACTTAGGTGAAATGCTTAAAACATTTTGACATCGTGATTGATGTCTTTTTTTATGAAAGAGGGTGTTAAATTGAAAAGAAAAATTTTAAAGTACACTATGATTGGTGTATTTTTATTTATGGCTTTTTTAGGAATTGAAAAAGTCAATGCTGAAGTTTATTCAGGACAAGCAATATGGCCATCAGAACATATTTCAAATATATTTATTAGGAAATATAGAAGTGATGGATATATTAAATATCAACAAGCTAGATTTATGAGAAGGAGCGAAGACAATGCCTTTGTATATTGTTTACAACCATTTGTAGATATTGACAATAATCTTCCTTATTACAATATTGCAAGGAGCGATTATGCTAGTGTATTAAATATAAGTGAAGAGCAATGGAATAGAATAGCTTTACTAGCTTATTATGGATACCAATATAATGAAAACGGATACGATCATACAAATAAAAAGTGGTATGCTATAACTCAAGTAATGATATGGAGAACTATTGAACCACAAAATAAGTTTGTATTTACCGATACATTAAATGGTAATGATTTATCGGATAAATTTGCAGATGAAATAGCAGAAATGGATTCGTTAGTAAATAATCATTATACAAGACCAAATTTTAATGCTGAAAACTTAAATATTCCATTAGGTCAAAGTAAAACATTAACAGATTCAAATGATGTTTTAAAATATTTTAGTATTGCATCAACTGAAAATGTTACTGCTAAAATTGAAGGCAATAATTTGATTATAACTGCAACTGGTATTGGTGATGCAAAAGTTAATTTAGTAAAAAAAGCAACTAAACATTCTGCACCACCAATTGTTTATTTTAAAGAAGGTTCTCAAAATGTTATGAGGGTAGGTTATTATGATCCACTTCCTGCACTATTTAATTTAAAAGTAATTGGAGGAAGAGTTGAAATTAATAAAAAGGATAGTGATACTAAAAATAGTTATCCACAAGGCAATGCTAGTTTAGAAAATGCCATCTATGGAATTTATAATACTAGCGATGAAAAAATAGGTGAATTAAAGACTGATGCTAATGGATATGCAATTAGTGATTATCTTCCTAGTTTAGGAGAATTTTATATTAAAGAAATAACTCCAAGTAAAGGTTATACTTTAGACAAAAATAAATATTCATTCGTACTTAATGAAAATGTTTTGCTTGAAAGTTTAGATGTTTATGAAAAAGTAAAAGAAACTGATTTAACAATATTTAAAGTATTTGCTAATTCTAAAACAGGTATTTTAACTCCAGAGCCAAATGTAACTTTTGAAATATTTTTAAATAATTGTACTCCTAGACTTTTAAAAAGCAAGAGTACTCAAAAGCAAATGGGTAATAATGTTTGCTATATTGATAAAATTACTACTGATAAAAACGGATATGCAGAAATAAAACTTCCTTATGGTAGTTATACATTTAAACAAATAACTAGTACACCTAATTATGAAAAAGTAGATGATTTTGAGTTTGTTGTAGGAGATGATACAGATTCAAATACATACAAATTAATTTCAAATGCTGAAATAACTGCTAAATTAAAAGTTATTAAAGTTGATAAAGATACAGGAGAAGTTATTCCAAGAAGTGGTATAACATTTAAAATAAAATCACTTGCTAGTGATGATTATGTTTGTCAAACAGTTACATATCCAAAAGCAGAAACTTTATGTGAATTTAAAACTGATGATAATGGAGTATTAATTACACCATATCCTTTAATATCTGGAAAATATAAATTAGAAGAGGTAGATCAAGTTATTGATGGTTATTTATGGAATAAAGAATCAAAAGAATTTGAAATAAGTGAAAATTCTAATTTGATAACTGACAATAAATATGGTGTATTATTTGAAACAAAATTTGAAAACCAAGCAGTTAAAGGAAAGATTGAAATTAATAAAAAGGGTGAAAAATTTGTTATAGATGATAATAAATATTCTTATGAAGAAATACCACTTGAAAAAGTAAAATATGGACTTTATGATGAGAATAAACAATTAATTGCAGAGGTAACAACAGATTCTAATGGATATGCTAAAATTGAAAACTTAAAATTGGGTAAATACTTCTTAAAAGAATTAGAAACAAATGGTAATCATGTTATTGATTCTAAGGAATATGAAGTAGAACTAAAATATAAGGATCAATATACAGCAGTAATATCTAAAGTATTTAATTTTACAAATAAATTATCCAAAGGGAAATTAGAATTTACTAAAAAAGATTTTACAACATCAGATACTATTCCAAATACTAAAATTGAGATTTATTTAAATGATGATGAAGAAAAACTTATTGGTGAGTATGTAACAGATAAAGATGGTAAAGTAATTATTGACAATTTACCTGCAGGTCATAAATATTTTATTTTAGAAAAAGAAGCTCCAGAAGGATATATTTTAAACACTGAAAAGATTGAGTTTGAAATAAAGGAAAATGGAGAAATAGTAAAATCTGAAATGACTAATATTAAAATCAAATCTAAATTGATAATTAATAAGGTAGATTCTAATAATAATCCACTAGCTGGAGTAGTTATTGGTATCTATGATTTAAATGATAATCTACTTGGTGAATATACTACTGATGAAAATGGTATTATAGAAGTGGAATTAGAATACGGAAGTTATTATTATAAAGAAATTTCTACACTTGAACATTATGTTTTAAATAATGATAAAAATTATTTTAAAGTAGAAAAAGATGGTGAGATAATAAATTCTACTTTAGTTAATGATTTAGAAGAAGTAGAAGTGCCAAATACTAATTTAAATAGAAATTATACTAAATACATTATTTCTTTATCAATTGGATTAGTAGGATTGGGGATAATCTTATATGAAAAGAAAAAAAGAAAATAAAATAGTATTAATTATAGGATTTATATTAATAATAATTTCAGTTTTTATTTTTACTTTTGATATTTATAAAAATACAAAAAAAGAAGTGCAAGAGGTTAAGATGGTAGATGACTTCTTTATAGAAGAAGAACACTCTGAGGAAGTTATTCCTCAAGAGCAATTAAAAGAGGAAGATAATAAAAAATCTTCCTCACCATCTTATAATTATATTGCTATTCTTGAAATACCAAGTATAGATTTGAAAAGAGGTATTGTTGATTATAATAGTAGATATAATAATGTTAGGTATAATATTCAAATAATTGAACATTCACAAATGCCTGATGTTGAAAATAGTAATTTAATACTAGCAGGACATAATGGAACGAGTGGTGTTTCTTTTTTTAGAAACTTATATAAATTGAAGGAAGATTCATTAATATATATCTATTATGATGGAATTAAATATATTTATAAACTAAATAATTCCTATGATACAGATAAAGATGGTAAGGTTAAAATTGTAAGAAATAGATATAAAAATACGATAACTCTTATTACTTGTAAAAAAGGTACTAAAGATAAGCAAACTATCTTTATAGGGTATTTATTTGATAAGGTGGAGTATTAGTGTATGAAAAATATTCTAAGATACCTTTATCAATTAAAAATAATACGAATTTAAGTAGTAATGCAAAATTACTATATGGAGATATTCAACTACTATGTTATAAGAATGGATATTGTTTTGCTACTAATAAGCACTTAGCTGAAAGTATTTCTGTTACTGAAAGAACTATTACAAGAGTATTAAGTGAACTTGAAAAAAATAATTTAATAAAAATAGTGTATTTGAAGAACAAGAGGAATATTTATTTAGTGTCTAGGGTAGAAAATATTTCCATCTAGGGTAGAAGATATTTCCATCCACGATGGAAGTTTTGTCTAACATAATATAATAAGTTAATATAAAGAATTAATATAACAAGAATATAAATAATAATTTAAATTAATATAAATATTTATACAGAAAGGATTTGATTATGAATGGTGTAGATTATAACGAAGTCATTATATCTGGAAACATCAATGTTATTAAGGATATAAATGATAATGACAAATATGTAAAATTTAGTATTGTATCTAAAAAATATTCAAGTAATTCCAATAGTAAAGTATATATAAGTCTAAATATACCAAAAGAACTTTATTATGAGAATCTTGATTATTTTTTTGTTAATAGCAAAGTATTTGTTAAAGGATATTTAAACTCTTATTCTGTAAATAATAGAATGCAAAATTTTATAACTGTAACAAAGATTTCAGATAATTATGATGATATTGTCTATGGAAGAAAAGGACCTCGTATAAGATATGATCCAGATGGAGTTATGGTATGGAATGGGCAAAGATGTGAATCAAAAAAGGCTACAGAAGAAGAACAAAAAGAAATGGAAGAAATACTAAAAGATTTTAGAGGTGATGTTGATGGGTTATAGGTCTGAAGTTAGAATTATGACTACAAAAAAAGGTTTTAATGAACTAAATAAGTATGTAAAAAATTATTTAAGTAAATTAAATCATGATGAATATAACTTATTAGATAATTTAGAGTTTAAAGCAGAAAATGATTATGCAGTTTATTTTGGTTGGAGTTGGGTAAAATGGTACAGCAGTTATGATAGTGTTAGTGCTATTGAATCTGGTCTAAATCATTTAAGAGAAAAGGATATGTCTTTTCGCTTTGCTAGAATTGGAGAAAACTATGATGACTATGAGGAAGATAGTCATGAAAGTGAAAAAGAAGATGAACAGGATTTGGAATATCCATCAATGATTAGAGAGTTTGATGATTCTTATGTTATTGAAGAAATGGAAAGAGTAAGTCCTGTTAAAGAATATGAGTGTAATGAAATATGAAAGGAGGGGATTTAGATGTCAAAAAAACTTAGAGCATTGTTAGTTAAAGAAAATGAATTGCCTGTTGAAGTAGAAATACCAAACAATTTAACCTCATTACAAAAACAAGTTGATGGATATATAGAATATTTTTATATGCCTAACATTGAAGATGCAGTCATTATTTGTAATGAAGAAGGTAAAATTAATGGTATGGGTCCTAATAGAGAGGTTGGAAGAGATATAATCTTCGGACCTTTTTTAATTGTAGGCGATGATGCAAACATTGGCGAGAATACTTCTTTAACTGATGAACAAATAACTAAGTTTAAAGATATGTTTAATGAGAAGTCAATTAAAGCGACTTATGAAAAAATAGTTAAAATAAAATTAGGTATTCAAGATGAATATGAAATGTAAGAAAGGATAAGGTGATTATTATATTGAATAATTATATGTGTGTTGGAAGATTAGTAGGTGATCCGGAATTAAAAGAATTAGAAAGTGGAAAAAAAGTAACTAATATTACACTTGCTGTTCCAAGAAGTTATAAAAATGAAAATGGAGAATATGAAACAGATTTTATAGATTGTACTTTATGGGATGCAGTTGCTAAAAATACTTCAGAATATTGTAAGAAGGGTGATTTAATCGGAATTAGAGGCAGACTTGAAACAAATGTCTATGAAACTGATAAAGGCGATAAAGTTAAAAAATCATATGTAGTTGTAGAAAGATTAAGTTTTCTATCTTCAAAAACTAAACAAATTGATGATTCTGAACCTGAAATGGAATAAGGGGTAGATTTTTCTACCTCTTTATATATTAGATTGGAGGAATGATATATGTTAAAAAAGAAAAATAGAGGTGTAAATATTGCCTAAACTTATGCTAAATACCATAGTTGAAAAACTTAGTGGTAGTGTAAGTTTATTAAAAATAGAAAAATTAGATGGTGGTAATTATAATATAGATTCAATTATTAAAGCTATTCAAACTTTTTCAAATTGGGCTTTAAGAGTAGGTATAGCACTTGCAGGTGTTTCGCTTATTATTGGTTTTATATTATATGCAGTTGCCGATGTAGATCAAAAACAAAGAGTAAAGCAAAGAATAATTCAAACTATGTTTGGTATAATTGGTATTATTTTAGCAATATCTATTGTTAATTTAATTATTGATTTATTTTAGGAGAAACAATGTTATTAAAAGCATTAGACCTTTTAAGAAGACTAGGTTGGGGAATAATTGATTTTATTTATAATCTAATAGATACATTATTTGAAGTTTTAAAATCTCTAAATGCTTACAATATTATAGATAGTGTTGCAGATAATTCTATGTTTTCAAATTTTCATAAAGGAATAATTGCAATAGCAGTGACTCTTTTAGGATTATTTGCATTGTATAAGTTTGTTATGAAAATAATAGAACCAGATGAAGGATTATCTATACAACAATTAGTAACAGAAATATTTAAGTCAACATTATTTGTATTATTATCAGTATTTTTATTTGCAGAAGTTTCCACCTTTTCAATTAAGTTAAGTAGTTGGACAGCAAGTATATTTTCTAGCAATGATGTTACTATATCTGATAATATGCTAACTATGTTTGTAGATTATACAGATCAATATAAAGTTAGTGATGAATTTAAAGCAGATGATTATACTAAATTTATAAAAGATAATTCTTTTACAAATGCTCAAAAATATAATGATAAATTTGTAACTAATGACAAATGGATATTACCAGATGAAAAAGATTATAAATATAGTATTAATTGGATTCTTGCAATAATAGTTGGAGGATTCTTTTTATATGCTTTGTTTTTTTCAGGAATGATGTTAGCTCGTAGGCAATTAGAGTTTTTATTTTTATTTGTAATTAGTCCTGTTGTGTTTGCAACTTCCATAGGAAATAAGCAAAGAAGAAGTGCTATAATAGAACAACTGGTGTCATTAATGCTTCAAGGTGCTGTCGTAATGTTAATCATTAGTTTGACAGGTATTGTTATGAAAGAAATTGCAGGTACAACATTCTTTACTGATAATACATTTAAAGATATTTTAGTAAAATCTTTAATGTATATTGGAGCTGGAACATTCTTACTAACTGGATCACAAGTAGTTAATAGATTTATAGGTGGTAATGTATCCGCCAATAGTGGAAGAGAGCAACTTATGAGTTTAATGGGATTCGGACAAGCGATGAATACAGCAACATCAGCAGTTGGTGGAGCAGGTATTGGAGCTGGAATGGTAGGATTAGGTGTTGCAAGTAGTGGTGTTGGATTAGTTGGGGGTAATAAGGCTGTTAAAAGTATAGGAAATGCAATTACTAATTTTGGTAATAAGATTTCTAATAATGCCAATAATCCAAAGAGTGCAATGGGTAAGATAGGAAACTTTATTTCTAAAACTGGTGCATCAATAGAACAAAAAACACCATCTGCATTAGGAAAGAATTTAAGACATGGTGGTATGTCAAATATTAGAGGCTCTGTTAATGGTTTAATGCCACAAAGAGCAATGTATAGAAATAGATATAAAAGTAGGTGATAGAAATTGTATATAACTATAAATAGTATAAAAAAGACATTAGGCAAGTATATAGAATTAAATGATTTATATATAGGTATTCCTATGATTATGATATTTCTATCATTATTTGCCTTTTCTACACATAAATTGTTTTCAATTATATTTTTAACGATTTGTGTATTTTTAATGATTCCAATTAACTTATCTAAAAAGAATAGAATGTATAAGGTATTGGGATTATTTTTTAAATATATTTTTAAATGCAAAAATTATATTTATACGAAAGAAAGGTAAGGTGGTTAATATAGGGTTATTCCCAAAAAAGAGTCAAGAAGAAAAAGATTTAAAATCTTTGAATAAAATAAATGAATTAAAAGAAAAAACTAAATCTGAATATTTAAAAACTTCCATAATGAAAAGAAGAATTAAAAATTCTAAAGTTTTTTCTAATATAAAGGATGTTGGTGACGATGGATTAATAGAACTTAAAAGTGGAGAGTATGCTTCACTAATAGAAGTTAAAGCTATTGATTTATCATTATCAAGTAAACAAGAAAAAATAAACTTTTTTAATTATTATAGAAGTTTATTTCATATTAAAAACTTAAATTTAAAGTTTTATAAATTAGATGAACCTATTAATTTAAATAATAACAAATTAAATCTGGATAGGTTAATTAAAAGATTTAAAAATGATCTAAAAAGATTATTTTTACTTAATGAAAGTAGAAATTTAATAGATGAATTGGAACAAAATAATTTTACTGTTTCTAGTATTTATTATATTGTTCTAATTGCAAAAGATACAGATACTCTAGAAAGACAGTTAGATGAGGTAGAAGATTTATTTTCTAATATACAACCTAGATTAAATATTGAAATAATAACAAATAGATTAGAAGTATATAAGTTTCTATCAAATTTATATTTAAGTGATAATCCACTAGACTTATTGATGTGGAGTAAAATTGAAGAGTTGATTGTTCCACTTAATTTAATTGAAAGAACTAATATGTTAAAAATTGACGACAACGATGTGCAACTTTTAACAATCAAGAATATTGCTCCATTTGTTGATGAATTATTTTTTGAAGAAATATTTAATTATCCAAATGTTAGAAGCTGTTTAAATATTAAAGATGCTATTGATCAAGATGAATTGATAAAATGGATTAATTCACAGTACCAATTCTTGTTATCGGATAGGAGTACAACAAAGAAATTAAGTGATGCAACGGAGTTAGATATAAAGAAAGAAAACTATCAAATTCTTATGAATGACATTAAAAGTGGTGATGAAAAAATTAAAGAAATATCTTTGATTTTACTTGTAACAGGAGATAGAAAAGAAAGAGAAGATACTATTAGAGATTTAAAAAAGATTGCAAAAAAGAATCGTATAAAACTTGATCTTCCTAGATTAAGGCAATTAGAAACTTGGCAATCATTTGATGTGACAACAACTTCTCTAAAAGATTATTCTAACTATTTTCCTACAATTACGCTAGGAGCAGGTTTCCCATTTACAAAAGCAAATTTTATTGATCCAACAGGATACATGTTAGGAGTAGATATTCATACTTCTTTACCAGTATTTTTTGATCCATTCATTCTTAACAATAAAAGGACATCTCATAATCTGGCAATTGTGTCATCAACAGGCGGAGGTAAAAGTTTTACTATGAAGAAAATAATAGTAAATGAATTTGCTAGAGGAACTAAAATTTTTATTTTTGATGCAGAAAATGAGTATGAAAAGTTAGTAAAAGCAAATGATGGAGAGTATATTGATTTGTATTCTAAAAAAGGTGGAATGATAAATCCACTTCAAATAAGATATATACCAAGTGATGAGGATCAAGAAACAAAAGAAACTGATTGTCCTTTAGCAAAACATTTAGGATTCTTAGAAGCATTTTTTAAAAGTGCTTTTGATAATATAAATGAAAAAGAATTAGTTATGTTACTAGCAATATTGGAATCTTTATATAATAAACAAGGCATATATAAAAACACTTCAATAAATACTCTTCAAACATTAAATGCAAATGATTATCCAATTTTCACTGACTTATATAATTATTTACCTGAATACAAAAAATCTTTAGAGAGTGAAGAAAAAATAAGAATTGTAGATCAATTAGAAATACTTTTGTCTAGATTTTTAACTGGAACAGATTCTTATTTATTTAATTCTCATACTTCAATAGATTTAAATAATGATTTAATTGCATTTAACTTACAGGAACTTCTTTATAGTGGTAATCAAAGAATTATAAATACTCAAATATTAAATCTACTAACTTATTTAAATAATAGTATAGTTGCAAATAAAATTATAAATGAGAAAAGAGAATCTAGTGATAAACAACATATTAGTATTATTGTAGATGAATTCCATTTATATATTGATGAAAATAATAATGAAGTAATAAAAAACTTTGGACAACTTGCAAGAAGATGTAGAAAATATAATACTAACTTAATTTTATCAAGTCAGTGTATATCAGATTTTTTAGGTAATGCAAGTGTACTAAGACATGCAACAGCTATATTTAATAATTGTCAATATACTATGGTTGGTATGCTAAAAGAAGATGATTTAAAAGCATACTTGGAATTATTTAAAAATAATCCTTTAACAGATACTCAAATAGATTTTTTACTTGGTGCTAAAAGAGGAGAGTTTTTACTTAGCATAGATAATAAAACTAGAATCGGAATTAAGATAGAGGCAACTGCTACCGAAAGAAGAATGATGGGTGAAGAGGAATGAAAAGCAAAGAAGAATTGTGTAATGAATTGATTAAATTTTCTAAACAACATTTAGCATTTGAATTTGAAGATGTATATGGTACAGAAGAAAATTGTTATAAAAACTATGATTATATTTTATCAAACAAGCCAACGAATGTTGTTATGGAAGTTGGAACAGCAGTGAATGATATATTACTTTATGGAAATGTAGAAAATAAAGAAGAAAAAGAAAGATTAAATTTTTTTATAGATCTGGCTTGTGATTTAAATATCTATTGTAATCATTTTAGGGAAAAGAAAAATGAAAAAGAGCAAGATATTTAAATTAATTATATCTTCTTCTATTGGTATGATAGGAATGGGGTTAGTAATACTAATCCCTGTTCTTATGTTACTAGATTTTTTTGGTGCAAACATAACTGATGGTTATGTAGAAAATAATAGTCAATATGCTGATATGTATAAAGCTGTTGTTAGGAAAAACATAATGAATGGTAATGGTTATGTATCTCTTGATAGAATTTTGTATTTTTATTTAGAAAATGATAATTTGACATTTGAACAAATATACACAGATAATTTAGATAAAGATTTAAAACAAATTAAACCAATTTCAGAAGTGTGTGAAATGGATAGATATAAAATTTATTCTGTATGTAAAAGTGAAGAAATTAAAGAATCTGGACAAATAAATGAAGTACAAAATAAGCCCTTTAATTCGCCACTTGATTTTTCTAATTTATCTGTAACAAGTTATTTTATGGAAGAGCGAATTATTTATGGCACTCCTAATACTCATTCAGCATGGGATTTTGGAGCATCAGCAGAAACATCAGTATATTCAACTTGTGATGGAGAGATTACTGATGTGTCATTTAAATATTCTACAAATACAATAGATACTAATGGAGGAGCAGGTAATTATATTAAATTAAAATGTATAGTAGATGATATTGAGTATATTGTGTTATATGGTCATCTATATCCTAATTCATCTAAAGTTAAAATAGGTGATAAAGTTTCAAGTTGGCAACAAATAGCTGGTGTGGGAATAACAGGATATTCAACTGGTAATCATTTACATTATCAAGTTTCTAAAAATGGTAAAGTAATTGATGGTCTTAGTTTGGTAGATTTTAATAAAGAAAATGAAATATCCAAGATTCATCCAACATTACCCAGTACATATCCAACACTTGGAAGTGAAAATGAGCCTCGCAATTCCTTTAATTAAAAGGGTTAAATCAAAATTATGGAAGAGTTCTTACATATTTTTAAGTCATTTTTGCAAGTGCAAAAAGTGAAATGATAGCACTATAATCCGTTTATTTATATGGAATAAACTAGGGCTGTGCTATCATTCCCTTTATCCTGCTTTCTATATTGAGGTAAAAATCAAGAAAAAATGTTATAATATATCTTGAGTTGGAGGCGATGAAGATGTCAAAAGATATTAAAAAATTTGTTGGAAAAACTGTGCGAATTATATTTAAAGATGGAAGTATATATAAAGGCATCTTAACTAATACTACAAAATGTGATTCATATATTTTAGGAAATAATACAGTTAATATAGCAAATATAGATAATATTAAAGAGATTCCAAAGTATGAGTTAAATACTCAATTAATAATTCAAAAAAATAAAGACAGCATTATTAAAACATTTGATGAAGCCACAAGTTTTATCAGGTTAATTGATAAACAAGAATATGATAATAGTGATCTTGTTTCTAAAATACCACTAGCAACAAATTGTGCATTTGCATGTGAGTTATATCTTAAAGTTTTACTTTTGAACAGAGGATTTACTGCTGATGATGTAACTTGTCTTAATCATAATTTAAAAAAATTATACATTAATTTATTAGAAAAAGATAAAAATGAAATTGATAAATGGATAAAAGTTTTTGTTCAAGAAGATGTATGGGATATACTAGATGAAATAAAGAATACTTTTACGGATTTAAGATATAATTTTATTAAAGAAAAAGTAAAAGATATAAACATGAAAAAATTATTAGAATTTACTTTTAAAATACAAAATGTTGCAAGTTTTGAAATTGTTGGTTATGATGTTTATAGATTCCCCAAGGGAAAGCCAACAAAAAAGGATGAAGATGAATATTTAGATAATTTTGTAAGAAAAAATTTTATGATAAATAAAAATTAGAGCAAGAGATTGTTCTTTTTTTGTGCTAGAAAGAGGTGATTTAAATAATAGTAACAATATTTGTGAGATGTTTAAAAGACTTAAAGGATCAAATAAGACTTCTTGCAAAACAAGAAGGAATAAGTATAAATAAAATGGTGATAAAATTAGTTGAATTAGGATTAATTTTATATTTTAAAGGAGGAATGATAAAGAATGAAGATGACACTATGCAAGTTAATTGCAAATGATATAGTCAACTACGGAATGGACCAAACAAGTAATTTTAATTATATTGTTTGTTTAGATAGTTATATAGATGATTTTGATGAAGAATCTAAAAATTATATTTATAATCATTTAGAAGAAATATGTAATGATATTAGTAATAATGAAAATGTTGCTGATTTACATTATGATAAAAACAAAAGAGAATTTGATATGGTTTTTTATTGGGGTAATTTAATGGATGCAACAGAAAAGTATGTTGCTGATATAATTGATGACCTAGGTGAAAAGGATAGATTTGTGTTAGAGGATATACGAGAAATAGCCGAGGATGTGATTCTTGATGATTCGCTTAAAAATCTTACTAAAGAGAAAATAAAAAATCATAAAAAGATGGAGATTGATTTATGAAACTGAGATATTATACAGATAAAGAATTAAAAATTCTAAATGATAATATCTTTGTTAAAGAAGTTAGATACAAAAGGGAAATTGTATATGATACGATTTTCAAATTGTGGTGTGTAATGATGAGACTAGATTTACCAGAATTAACTGGTAAACAAATTTTTGAAAGAGCAGGATTTGATACAAGTATGTTACATGATAATCTTCCTTATAGAAGAATATCATCATGGGTTAAGAATTACAAAAAGTTTGGTATAAAATATTTCTTGCCAGAGTATGAACCTTATTGTTCTAAAAATAACGAAAAAAAAGGAGAACCAGTTGATAAATTTAAATTACAATTGTTAAGATGTGTTTTAAAAAGATTGCAGGAGATTGAAAATGAGAAAGATTGATAAACATTTTTCAATCTCTCCTGATTTAGATAGTAAGGTAAAGTTATCTTCTAAAAAAAATAAAAGATCGTATTCTGATGAGCTTAATTTTATAATAAGTGAATATTTTATAGAAAAAGATGAATTAGAAAAATTACTATCATCATTAGACGCTGATATGAAGTTTGTTGCAAGAAAAATGAATATATTATTTGAATTAGTCAAACAAATATATTCAGATATGAATTTTTCTAATATAAAGGATCCTAATAAAAGCTATGCAGTAAATGAGTTTATGAAAAAAATGAAGAGAGATAAATTTGATGACTAGTCCTAAAGTTATCTTTAATTGTAAATTTACTCATGCATTTAATCGTAGAGAAGAAAATTATACTGCTAAACAAATAGAAGGATTAAAAAAGAAGATAGCTCGTAAATTTGATTACTTTTCAAATGAAGATAAAAGGGTAATGAATCTGTTTGATTATTATACTGGAGAACTCAACAAAAACGATAAAATGAATTTAGTCATTGAAAATGGCAGTTATGCTACTAAAGAAGAAATAGAAAAAAGGAAAAAACAATTTGTAAAATATGCTGAAAATTCTAATCTATGGCAATGTGTTATAAGTTTTAATAATGACTATTTAAATGAAAATATATCATTACAGGATTTAGAACAAGAACTTATAAAAAATGCTCTTCCTAGATTTTTTAAAAAGATGGGATTTAAAGATAAAAAGAATATGGCTTATAATTTGTCTTTTCATACAGATACTGATAATTTGCATGCTCATGTTAGTTTTATAGAGAAGAAGCCAAATTATATTTTATCAAATAACAAATTAGGTTATAGAAGGAAAGGTAAACTTACACAAGAAGAAATAAACTTTATGAAAAATGAAGTTGTTTTTGCTGTTGAAAGAAAAAAATATCTCAATCCAATGATAACTATAACAAATGATGAAATTGAGAAACTAAAAAACCATTTTAATCCTAAAGAAAAAAAATTTATACTTTATGATAAAAAAGATATTATGCTTGAAGATGATATTCTTACTTTAGGTAAATTACTTTATGATGAAAGAAAAAATAATTCTAAAAGAATAAAATTTAATTCAATAAAAAATAAAGAAATTAAAGATTTAACTAAACGAATTAAAAAGTATTTATTTTGTTCAAAATCAGAATTTTATGATGATTACATTAACTTTTTGAATTCAATTGATAATTTAAATAATTACCTATATAAAGTTAATATAGATAATAATGTATCTAAAATAAATATGGATAAAACTTTAACAGAAAGTAAAGAAAAATATATTGATAATTACATTTATAATGCAATTGTTAATCATGCTGATTATATGTTTAAAAGTAATTCAAAAAAATACAAGACATTGAACCCAGATGATATATTAAGAGAAATAATTTTAAAAGAGTATAAGAAAAACAAAAATCAAAATAAATATACAATAATTAATAATTATTTATCAAATACTCTACCAAAAATGAAATATCAAAATAAATATAAAATTATAAATGCAGTTAAAAGTATTAATGCCGAAATGGAAGAGGCACAAAAAGAATTTAGTAAATTGTTTCAAGTTGATAATAGCTATTCTAAAAGTTATTAAAGAAAAATTAAAATAATGTTAATTTATTTGATACAGTTTTTGTACGATAAAATTTATGTTATAATATTATGTATAAATAAAAGATTAGAGAAAGTTGGCGTTATTATGAAAGGACCTTTAAAAACACCATTTGGTAATGTAAAAATAACATTGAATAATTCAAACATGGATTATAACTATACAATGCAGAAAAAGATTATCTATAATAAAGAAATAAATATTTATTCAATTAATATTGACTTATATAAATTAAAAGTAGGCGATAAAATCAAATGTGAAGTTGATTCTGTAAAGCTTGAATACAATGATGGCGATGAAATGTGTGATTTATTATCAGTTGAGGATGAGAATTTAATTCTGGGTTTTTGTGGGATTGAACCTCAATACCACGATATAACAAGAGAATGGTATTGTTTTGAACTATATGAGTATTATGGTAGTGGTTATTTTCTTTACAAAGTTTATAAAGATCCTAAAGAGCATCTGAATTCGTTTAAAGATGGTTGCACGATTTGGTTAAAAATTTGTTGGGTAAACAAAAAAGATTTTAAGGAAGGGGACGAAGAAGGCGATTACGATGATGCAATTTTCCTCGCTTTGTGTTAAATCAAAAAATGAAAGTAGATGATAAAATGGTAAGTAAAGACATAATTGAAGCACACAAATACAGTGCTAATCATAAAAAAGAATTATTAAAAGATAAGAAATGTGGTTGTTTTTATTGTTTTGAAATATTTGATCCAAAACAAATAAAGGAATGGATTAAAGATAAGTCAGGGACAGCTATTTGTCCTTATTGTGGTATTGATTCAATAATTGGTGAAAGTTCTGGGTATCCTATTACAACCGAATTTCTAAAAAAAATGAATGAGTATTGGTTTTAATTTTAATATTAAAATTTAAATAAGAAAGTTAATTTGAAAGAGGATTAGTTTTAAAAAACTAGTCTTTTTTTATGAAAGAAAGAGGTGATAAATATGCCATTATGGAAATGGTTGATTTTTATTTTATTTTTAGTGTTAGTTATAGGACTATCACTTTTTTTATATTGTGGATTAAAAATATCAAGTAAATATTCAAGAGAAGAAGAAAGGAGTAATTCTTATTCTTGTATTAGGAATAATTCTAAAACAAGCAAGAAAAGAACATAATCTAACTTTAAAGGCACTCTCTGAATTGACCGACATATCAATTTCTGAACTTAATAAATTAGAGAATGGTCAAATTAAAGAACCATGTAGTGCGTTTTTATATAGATTAAGTATAGTATTACATTTAGATTATAATGAAATGCTTAAGTATAGATTTGCTTCGTATTATAGAAAAAAGGGAATAATAAATGCTTAATAAAATCTATAATGAAGATTGTATAATTGGAATAAAAAAAATACCTGATAATTTTATAGATTTGGTTATTATAGATCCACCATATAAAATAAATAACCACAATGTTAAATATGATTCTGATTTAGCTAGAAGTATTAATAGTTACAATGATGAATTATATAAATCAAATTTAACAGGTGGATATGACTATAATATTCTTAAAGAAATAATTAGAGTTTTAAAAAGAATAAATATTTATATATTTTGTAATGGTGAGCAAATTCCATTTTATATAAAATATTTTGTATTAGATAGGAAATGCAAAATGGATATTATTATTTGGAATAAAACTAATGCTTTACCATTATTTAATAACAAATATTTAAGTGATAAAGAATATTGTTTATACTTTCGCAAGGGTGGATATTGTTCACCTAAGAATTATGAAGATGCTAAAACAGTTTTTTATTATCCGATAAATATTAAGGATAAACGAAAATGGAATCATCCTACAATTAAGCCTGAAGAACTTGTTAGAAAGTTAATTAGAAATAGCTCTCGTGAAAACGATTTAGTTTTAGATTGTTTTATGGGAAGTGGAACAACAGCAGTTTGTTGTATTAAAGAAAAAAGAAATTATATTGGATTTGAAATAAATAAAAACTTTTATGAAACATGTTTAAAAAGAATTAAAGAAACGAAGGAGGAATGATATATGATTATAGATAACAATAGTTGGAAAAAGTTGAAGGAATATGTAGATAATTTATATTGGGATGAAGATAGAATGAGTAGTGATGGAGTTCATTTTTTAAATAAATTAGATAATGAAATAAAACAAATAGAAAAAAATTCAAAAAATATTGTCTATGTTATTACAAGTAATTGTGTTTGCAATGATGAATCACTTAATAATGTAATAGCTGTAACACCATCTTTATCCTATGCTAAAAAGTTGTTTAAAGAAGAAATTGAAAGTATAAAAAATGATTTAGATTTTAATGATTTAGATGCTATTAAATACGAAACTGATATAGATCTGAATAATCCAGACTATGATGGCCGTTGGATGTTTGAAGAAAAAGAAAACGAATTTATATTATGTCAAAATGGAGAATATAATTCTAATCATTTTATTGTTACACTTGAGCAAAGAGAACTAGAACAGGAACTGAGAAAAAGAAAAGAAAAAGAGGTACAAGATGGGACAATATTATAAGTTTGTAAATATAGATAAAAAAGAAATTTGTGATAGAAATAGACATGGATATAAGTTGATGGAACATTCCTATGTTAGTAATGATTATTGTAATGATATTTTAAGATTATTAAGTAATGAGTGGAAAGGTGATAGAGTTATTCATGTAGGCGATTATGCTGAATCAACAGATAGTAGCAATACTGCGAATATAATTGAAAAATTAAGTGAAGAATTAGGAATAAATCATACTATATATAGTTATGCTGAAGGATTTAAAAATGTTGTGAGTAAAAGCAATAGCAATATTAGATATGTTTATAATTTAGATAAAAAAGAATATGTTGATTTATTCAAGCAACCTATACAAAATTTTTGGATAGATAGAAATATGAAAAAAATTTGTGCTTGTAAAATAAATTCATTTGCACTATTAATTGGGTGTGGTAACGAACAAGGTGGAGGAGATTATTATTTCCAAAATAAAAAGTTTGTTGGTTCTTGGGTTGGAGATAGATTTATATCTTCGCCTGTGCCACTTGATGAATATAAAAATTATAAATATAATAATTTAGTTTTTAATGAGAATACTAAGCATTATAAAAAAATAAAAAAGTATTATAATTTTTTAGAAAATAAAATCTTAAAAGACGGATCACTTATTCTTAATGATTTTTTAGAATATTTAAGAAAAAGTAATTATGATTATTCTAAATATAAATTAGATGATAGTGATTTATTAGATAATGAAATGAAACTCTTTAATGATGCTTTAACTAAATCACAAGAACTATTAAAAATAAGAAAAGAAAAAGGGGCGAATGAAGAATATGACATTAGATGAAATAAATAATGAATTAGATAATTTAGAAATAAATAATTTATATAGTGCCATTAAAGGAAACATACTTGGAAGCTTAAGGGTAGCACTAGAAAATTCTAATAAGGATAAAGTAAAATTTTATGATAATAAAAGTTTAGATGAAATAGTTTTAGATATTGAAGATCAAGTTGATGAAATGATATGCAATTATGATATTTATAATATTGAAGAACTTATTGATGAGGATATATGTCTTTAGAGCTAATCATTGTGTTAGCTCTTTTACTTTTGTTTATAGTAGGATTTATGTTTATAGAACCAGCTATATCAAAACATAAAGTAAAAAATAATAATGAATATGGATCGGCAAGATTTTCAACTTTTAATGAAATTAAGAAAAACTTTAAAAAAGAAAAAATTAGTAACATTAAAGAATCTGGTGTACCTATATGGTTTAGTAAAGATTTTAAATATGTTTGGTTTGATAGAGAAACACCACACTACACTTATCTTGGTTCAACTGGTAGTGGTAAATCAGTTACTGCTGTTATTCCTATGTGTTCCTTTATTGCTACTGCAAAGAATAAGAGGAGTGTTTTTATAACTGATCCAAAAGGCGAAATTTTTAATACAACTTCAAAAATGTTTAAAGACAATGGATATAATGTATTGACGCTTGATTTTAGACATCCAGAAAAGTCTAATCATTTTAATATATTAGAACCAATTATTAAGGAATATGAAAAGTATATTGAATATGAAAAAAAGTCTATTGTAAGTAAAAAAGATAAAGTTAAATACAATAATTTGGCAATGACTTCACTTGCTGAAACTAATAGATTAATAACCTCACTTGCTACTATGATAATGCAGGAGAAAACTCAACAAAAAGATCCGTTCTGGAATAATAGTGCAAGAAATTTATTAGAAGGTTTAATAGGGTTCTTTTTAGAAGAATATAAGAAAAATAATATAAAAAGAAATCAGATTACCATGACATCTATTCGTAAGTTTCAAAACAGTTCAATGCAAGAGAAAAATTTTAATAAGTTTAAAACATATATTGATAGAAAAGATTATGGAAGTAAAAGCAAGGATTCTTTAACATCAATACTTAATGCAAGTGATAATACCTATAAATCTATTACAGCAGTGTTTGGTGAAAAGATGTCTTTATTTGATGATGTTAATGTAGCAAATGTTACATCCGATTCTGACTTTGATTTTGATTTGTTAGGTAGAGAAGCAACAGCATTATTTATAATAGTGCCAGATGAAGATAAAGTGTATTTTACATTAGTTACAATTATTGTAGGACTATTATATAAGGAGTTAGTAAAACTTGCTAATAGTAAAGAAAATAAAAAGTTACCAGTACAAATTGATTGGTTACTTGATGAGTTTGCGAATTGTCCACCACTTGCAGATATTGAAGCATTAGTATCAGTTGCAAGGAGTAGAGGAATGAGATTTCACTTCTTCATTCAATCTTTTTCACAACTTGATAATGTGTATGGTAAAGAAGTAGCACAAATAATATTGGATAACTGTGGTCTAATTTATTTAAAAACAAATACACAAGATACAGCAGAACAAATATCTAAAAGACTAGGTAAGACAACAATATCAAGTAGTTCTATAAGCCAGTCACTTAGTTTACTAGATTACAATGGTAATAAATCAACTTCTTTAATGGCAAGAGATTTACTTACACCAGATGAAGTAAAACAACTTCATTATAAAACTATAATATTTCCTATAATAGGTTATCCTGTTTTTAGAGATACTGTTATGTATAATAAGTTTTCTTGTTATGAAAAAGGTGAGATTGAAAGAAAAGTTAATTCATTAAAACAACTTGATAATACATATTTCACAGTAGAACAAATAAAATCACCAATAGGTGGTAGGTTTAAAAAAGTTGATGATGAAATAAATATGAGTGCTAAAGATTTTTATAAGGAACAAAGAGAAGCCGAAGAACAAACTCTTTTAAAAGCAATAGATCAAGTTAAAGATATTATTAAAGATAGTGTTATTAATTTTGAATACAAGACACAGAATAATAGAACCTATTCTGTTATAAGTCTTAACAAAGATATATCAGATATGGAAAAATCTTTAATAAATGGTCAGTTAGATAATAATGTTTATCATGTTGAAATTAGTAATAATCAAGATGGAAAAAACATCATTGAAATTCATTTAAAAAATACTCTTGAAAATGAAATTAGAAGGGAAAATTTAAATGGATAATTCTTTTGAAAAAAAATCTGAATTAAATAAGTTATTGAATAATGAATCAAAAAAGTTATTAGACTTAAAAATTGTTGAGGCACTATTTACTATTTTGTATAAAAATAATTTAATAAGTTCAAAAGAATATAATACATTAATCGCACATTTAAATCGCAAACTTCAAGAATGTTCTAATTGATGGTATTTTTTATGTGTGAGGTGAAATGAATGAAAAGAAAAGTTGCAATTTATGCAAGAGTTTCAACGGAACATGAAGAACAATTATCAGCTTTAGAATATCAAGTACAATATTATGATGAGATATTAAAAAAACATCCAGATTGGGAATTATATGAGAGATACATAGACGAAGGTATAACTGGAACATCTATAAAGAAAAGAAAAAGATTTATTAAAATGATTCAAGATGCACATGAAGGACATTTTGATTTAATAATTACTCGTGAAGTATCTAGATTTGCTAGAAATACGGTTGATACATTACAAGAAACTAGAAAACTTAAGAAGATAGGTGTTGAGGTATATTTTACAGAGGATAATATTTGGACTTTTAATGATGAAGATGGGGAATTGAAATTAACAATAATGGCAACACTTGCTCAAAATGAAAGTAAAAAAACTTCTCAAAGAGTTAAAGCAGGTCAAAAAATATCTTTTCTTAATGGAGTATTCTATGGTACTGGAAATATTTTAGGGTATGATAGAGTTGGCTCAGATATGATTATCAATGAAGAACAAGCAAAAACTGTTAAAATTATTTATGATATGTTTTTAAAAGGAAAAGGAAGTACTGATATTAAAGCATATCTTGAATTAAATGATATTCCAACAGCGACAGGATTAAAAAAGTGGAGTGCTTCATCTATAGTTAGAGTTTTAAGAAATCCATTTTATGCTGGAACTATAATTTATAGAAAAAGTTATATTCCAGATTATCTAGAACAAAAGCCAAAGAAAAATAGAGGTGAAGTAGAGCAAATAACTGTTGAGGGAAAACATCAACCAATTATTACAAAGGACGAATTTAAAAAAGTACAGGAAATGTTAGAACAACATTCAGTAATTAAAGAAGGAAAAAAAGGTCATGGTTGTTGTTCACCTAAAAGTATTTGGACTAAAAAATTGATTTGTGAATGTGGTTCTAGTTTTAATAAATCAACTTATTATAAAAATTCTGAAAGAGATGTTTGGACTTTTTATTTTCAATGTTATAATCAAAAAAATAATGGTTCAGTAAATTATAGAATTAAAAAAGGATTAGATCCTGATAATGCATGTTCAACACCAATTGTTGTAGAATGGAAATTAAAATTAATGGCAAATATTATATTTGATACTATTTGGGATAATAAGGATAGAATAATGAATATTGCAAGTGATATTATTGATGAAACAATTCAAAATGATTCTATAAATCAGTTTATGGATGATGAAATAAAAGAATATGCTGATAAAATATCATCTAATAATAATAAACTTGAACGAATAGTTGATATGTATGTAAATGAATTAATAGATAAGGATAATTACATAAAAAGAAAAAATGATATTGATAAAAACAATGCTATTTTGAAAGAAAAAATAGAACAATCTCAAAAAAATAAAGTAATTCCAAAAGAAGAGTTAGAAGATAAACTATCTCATTTAAAGAAAAATATTATTGATAATTTAGAATATGATAGAAATAATGAAATATCAGATGAGTTAATAGAAACTTTTGTAGAAAAAATAAAAGTAGAAAAGGGAAGATTTAAATGGAAATTAAATTATTTAAAAGATATTTATGATATAGAAAATAATTGTAATAATGTCTATAATCAAAATACCGAGTCAAAGGATATGTATTTAACTACTATTGAGATTACCAATGATGATATAAAAAAATATAGAAAGAGATTACAATCATGTGGATTAGAACGAGCAAAAAAGTTAAAAGAAAATATTATGGTAGATATTTATATATAAAAGCCTAAGGAATGTGATTAGTTCATAGTTCCTTAGGCTTATTTTTTTTGTGTAATTTTAAATTTGATGGTATAATTAGTGTGTGTTAAAGATAAAAGTGTTTTGCATAAAATAGTATTTATTTTTTTAGTCAAATTCAAAATAGTGGTATTAATTAGTGCAAATGAAATTATATTAATTTCTTTAATCTATTACCAATTAGGGCTGTGGCAAAGGCTAGTATAATTAAAAGAGGTAGAAATCTCTAGGTAATATAAGCAATGCTTTGTGCCGCTATTAATAAAAAGAATAGTAATCACTAGTTTATACAGGCTATAACACAAGCTGCAATTAAAGCAAGAAATAATAAATAATAAATATAAAATAAAGTCAAGGTTGGTTTTGAACTAAATCTTGGCTTTTTGTTTTATGTGAATAATAATGAAAAATCTTATAAAAATTGAAAAAAAGTAGAAAAATAAAAGACTACAAATAATATTTGTAATCGTTAAAATACATAAGTGGTTTAAAATAAATGTAAGTTTTTTGGTTTAGAAGACATATCTAATTCAATAATTTGATTATTTAAACTATTAATAATTCTTCTTTCCTTTGTATAAATTATACCATCAGCCATAAAACAAGAAATTGACCTAATATACTTATCTAGTTCATCATTGTTTTTAATATCTTTCAAAAAATTAATTATATAATCATAATTCTTTTTACTTTTTATATCTGCATTAAATACTATTCCTTCATATTCCTGATATCCGATAGCATCATCTTCTATAACTTTTACTAAATTTGAATTTCCTGCTACATAAGGTTTTAAAAAAATGGAAGGAGAATCAACTTTACTAAGAAAGGCTGTATCAAATTCTAATCCTGAAATAAATTCAATAGCTTTGTTTTTTAGAGGAACAATTTGAAATAATACTTTTCTATATTTTTCATTAACATCGTTTTTCTCAAAGTAGTAATCAAGATATACGAAATTATCCTCTTTATCAATAAAATATAATTTATTTGCATCAACTAAATAATATTTTCTTTTTTCATTTAGCTTTTCTTTTTCATCTTTTCGCAATTTTATTTGTTTTATCATGTGCACACTTCCTTGTTTAAATATTATATCAATAATAATTAAAAATTAAAAGAAATAGTGATATCAAAAATTTCCGATAACAACTGACATAGTATACATACTAATATAAATAAAATTATGGTACAATGTAAGTGTAGTTTTGGAGGTTATAATGAATAAGGGTAAACTAATTGTTATTGAAGGAACTGATTGTTCTGGAAAAGAAACTCAAACTAAAAAACTTGTAGAAAGATTAAAAGAAAATGGTAATAAAGTAATTAGATTTTCTTTTCCTATGTATGAAACTGCAACAGGTAAAATAATAGGAGCATGCTTACTAGGAAAACCACAAATGACCGAAGATAATTTAAAAGAAAACCATAGTTTTTTTGAAGAAGGTGGAGGAGAAGTAGATCCTTTAACTGCAATTTGTTTATATGCGGCAGATAGAAGATATAATTTTCCTATAATAGAAAAATATCTTAATGAGAACTATATAGTAATATTGGATAGATATACACCAAGTAATATGGCACATAGAGGTGGAATGATAGAAAATAAAGAAGAACGTCTAAAAATGTATAAAAAAATAGAAACATTGGAATATGATGTTTTAGAAGTTAAAAAGCCTGATGAAATATATTTATTATATTTGCCATTTGAGTATGGAACAGAGATGAAAAGAAATCGAAAAGAATTGTTAGATGATGCTGAAAGAGATGAAAAGTATTTAAAACAAGGAGAAAAAGCTTACTTAGAATTAGCTGAAATATATAATTATAAAATAATAAATTGTGTTAAAGAAAGTAAAATAAGAACTATTGAAGATATTAGTGATGAGTTATATAAAGAAGTTATAAATAATTTATAAAATATTATAATGAACACAAAACATTCTAACATAGAAGAAAATTAATTATATTTACAATTTTAACTTATATTACAAAATAGTAGGAGAATTTAAAACTGATACCATTAAAAATAAACCTTTCTTTAAAATTGATTACGTTAAGAATGATATTACTTCAGGATGCCTTAATTGTTGCAAAATGAATAATTTTAACATTTATTATAATGGCGAAAGTGTTTATACATATTCAAGAATAAATTTGCTTTAGTAGTTTACGTAGATAAATATTTATGATATGTTATCTATGTAAGGAAAAAATGTTAAATCATTTTTGTAAGGGGATATTTTCGGATAGTGTCCTATTTTTTTAAAAGATTATAGAAAGTAAAAAAAATAATAATTTTATTATCTATGTTGTGAGGTGTGTATGAAAAAAATTATAATAAATATAATAAAAATTATATATTTGATACTAACATTTTTAATATTAATAGTAGGAATATTAAGTGGATTAAAAAATGATTTACCATTATTTATAGTATCGTTACTTCTTATAGTGTTCTTATTCTTTATAGAAAAAAAGTATTCAATTACAAAACATATTTTAAAAAATAAAAAACTGATAATATTTTTAGTAGTTATAAGTATAGTTCTAAGACTTTTATTGCTCTTATTTAATTATGGAGAAGTATTTAGTGATGAAGCAACATTTTATAGTAACGCTATGAATTTAAGCTTAGATCTTCCATTAAATAACAGATATATAGCAATGTTTCCATATTTATATTCTTATATATTTTTACTAGGCAACTTTATGAAAATATTTACTACAAAGTTTATTACTGTAGTAATATTAAATATAATTATGGACATAACTGCATCTTACTTTGCCTATTTATTTGGTAAAAAAATTAAAAATAAAGAATTCGGTATATTATTAATGATAATTTGGTTATTAAATCCATTTCAAATATTATGGTGTATGAAAGCATTACCAATTACTGTAGTTAACTTATGTTTTATTGTTTCGTTATATATATTTGCATGTTTAATAAAACAAAATAAAACCATAAATGTTATTTTACTAAGTATTTTATTAGGAATAAATTTAGGCATAAGTAATTCATTTAGACCAATATTTATAATATTAATAATAGCGTTATTTTTATACTATTTATATTTAATTATTTTTCTTAAATCTAATTATGAGAATAAATTAATTAGTTTTATTTTAATACTATTATGTTTTATAGGCATTAATAATTCATATACAAAAATAGTAAGTAATAAAACAAAATATAAAATAGATAATAGTAGCGGTTGGACTTTGTATCTTGGATCAAATTTAGAAAGTAATGGTGCATGGTTTTCATCAGATGAATATAATGAATTAATGGCTAGCGATAACTTTAATCCATCAGACATACATAAATATTTTAAAAATAAAGCAATAGAAAACTATAAAAGTTATAATATTTTAAAAATAATAAAATTATATGCTAAAAAATATTCAATACTAACATCTAATTTATCATTTTATACTTATGAAAATACAATTGGTACATATATAAATAAAAATATAATAAGAATTATATTATATATTTTTTGGTTTATTTTACTTTTATCAAATATTTATACAATTTTAAGAAAAAACAAAAACATAGATGATATATTATTTATAATGGTATTAGAAATAGGACTAATATTATCTCATTTATTAGTAGAAGTATCTCCTAGATATTTTATACCAGCAACTGTTCCAATAATGATTATTGCTGCTTTTAATATTTATACTACAAAATGGGATAAAAAAGATTATAATAAATAGAAATGAATAATGGGAGAAATTAAAATGATTCCATTAAAAATAAAACCCTTTTTTAAAATTGATTATATTAAAAATGATATTACTTCAGGAAGTGTTAATTGTTGTGAAACTAATGCTTTTAACATTTATTATAATGGTGAGATTGAAAAGAATATTATTCTTGGTACTTATTTGAGTGAAGAAAATGATTCAATATCCTTAACTGCAAAATGTTTAAAGTGCGGTCGTTTAATTAAAGTATTTAATAGCTGTATAGATGGTTATGATGCTAATTGTGAAGATGATAATACTTTAAGAATAATTAATAAGAATAAAGTTAAAATTAAACCTTTTAATTGTAGTCGTTGTAAGGATAGTAATTTTTCTATTTCTATAAAATACGAATATTCTGATAAAGATGAATTAAAAGAACTTGGATTTAAAGATATATCTAATGCATTTACTTGGATAACTGTTTCACTTACTTGTAATAATTGTGGAAAGAAATATAAAAAATTTATTGATTTTGAATCTTAATTAAAAAAATTTTTTTCTTGATTATATTTGTTACTTTTTGTTATTATAAATTCTAAGAAAGAAGTTATATATTATGATAAAAAGTTTAAAAGACTTAAATAAAGATTTAAAGATACAAATATGTAATTGCTATGAAAAGCGTCATGATTTTGATTATTTAAGGGAAAAGTTTAATTATTTAGAAAATAATATTTTATTAAGTATTTTATATTCTACTGGTAAATATGATAAAGAATTAAATAAACTTTTATGTAAAACATGTATTGGTAATAAAAAAATATTAATTAACAGTGATGCACATTATTGTTCAATTTATGAAAATATGAATTATACATATGGTATGTTTGATTTTGCTGTTGCCAATGGGTTTAATGTTATTTTAAATGGTGGAGATATTATTGAAGGAGATGTTAAGCCTAGAAATGATTTAAATGTTCTACAACAGGCAGAATATTTTATTAATGAATATCCTTTTGATGATAATATTAAAACATATGCATTACTTGGAAACCATGATTATAGGGCAATAAATAAGCATCCATTTGTAAGAGGAATTTTATCATCAAGAGACGACATAAATATCTTAGATTTAAAAAAATCATTTATAAATTGGGATGGGAATATAATTAGTTTACAACATACTATAGATTCATATAAATTAAGGCTTCCTTATACTATTGAATGTTTGTGTTTTAAAGGACATTCACATTATTATCATATAAAAGTAAAAACTGGCGGCAAAGGAGAAAGAATCTTTATTCCGGCTATGTGTGATGATCCAGTTATAAATTTATCAAATGCAGAACTTGATAAAAATGCTACTAGACCTGGATTTTTAACCGCTGAAATATTTGATGATAACATAGTGGTCGTACATTATTCTTTTATTAATAATAAAATTGAAAAGAAAAATGAATTTAAAAAGGTATTAGTAAAAAAGTAAGTAGATAATGAGTTATTTTAATTGTTAAACAATATTTTAGAAGAGGATTATTGATTGTATTTAATAGTAATATAATGTTTTTATAGTATAATATAAGTATATTATTGGAGGTATATAATGTTAGAAAATAAATTAGGAATTACTAATTTTCTGAATCTTGCTCATGAAGAAGAAAGAATTACTAAACTAAAAGCATTAGAATTATTTGATACAAATAAAATAGATGAATTTGAAATAGGAACATTTAAAGGATTAGCTTGTATTCATAAATATTTATTTGATGATATATATTCATTTGCTGGTAAAATAAGAAAAGAAAATATTGCTAAAGGAAATTTTAGGTTTGCATCTTGTATGTATTTAGAAGATATTTTACATAAAATAGATAATATGCCTCAAGATACTTTTGAAAATATTATAAAAAAATATGTAGAAATGAATATAGCTCATCCATTTAGAGAAGGAAATGGCAGAAGTACTCGTATTTGGTTAAATTTAATATTAAAGAAAGAATTAAAGAAAGTAATTGATTGGAGCAAGGTTAATAAAGAAGATTATTTACTTGCTATGGAAAGAAGCCCAGTTAAAGATTTAGAAATCAGATTATTACTTCAAAATGCCTTAACTGATAAAATTAATGATAGACAGGTTTTTATGAAGGGAATAGATTCTAGTTATGAATATGAAGGATATAATGCATATCCAATATTTGAATTAGATAATAACAGTTAATAATAAATTTATTTTATAAAATAGCTAAGATAAACATATCTTAGCTATTATTTATTTGTTTTCTTTTTTAATAAGTTTAGCATGAACAACCATTTTATCACTATTATTATAACAAGTTGATAAAGTAAGTATATTGTCAGTAGATGCAACATTTGTATCAAAGTTATGACTGCTTCTATCTTTAATCATATCTAAAAAGTTTTGATATTCTGTTTCATCATTAAAATTTGTTTGTAAGTAATCACTAGTAGTTGGTATGCGGTAAACACTAAATATTTGCCATAAACTATTTTCTGTTTCTGTAGATATTTTGATAACATAATTATTTGTATTGTTAAGCCATCCGTTATTTAAAACGTTTTTTAATGTTCCAAACATAGTTTTATTAGATCTTCCATGAGCATAGATAATAGTGTTTTTGTTATTAGTGCCGTTGTTTCTATAATCTAAAAACACCCATCCAGCTCCGTTGTAAGATTTATTAAAACTATGCGTTAGATAGTAATCATTGTCACTACTTTGAACAAAAGGATAATTTATATTTGTACCATTTACCTTTAACCAGCCAACAACATCTGGATTAGTTCTTTTTAAACCATTAAAATCAACATTTATCATATTCATATTTATATAATCCCAATAAGGATTTTCTTTTGGAACTTCTATTACAGGTTCAATTATTTCAGTGTTTTCGGTGTCTTGTATTTCTTCTATATTTATATTTTCTTGAATATTAGTTATTTCGTAATTTGTTTTATCTGAATCTATTTTCCATTTAATTATATTATATATGGATATTAATAATGTTATAATAGATGTAATAATTATTAGAATAGGTATTATATTTTTCCATTTGATTTTTATTTTTCTTCTTTTCATATATTTATTCCTTTACAATTGGATTAAAATTTTCAATTGATTCAATTAATTTAGGGTGCTTTATAACAAAATGTATTGTTGGATTAGAACTTTTTGAAATAATTACATAATTATTTTTAAGTAGTGATATAGTAATATTTTTAAACGTTTTTTCTTTTATATAATTTATCTCATAATTCTTTTCGCTTTTTACATAATCTTTTGTTAATTTTAAATGTTCCATATATTCTTTGTAGGTATAGTTAATTTTTTTATTATAAAATAAATTATCTAATAAAAGGGAAGGTGAATCTTCTTTAAAATCATCCTCTTTAATTATATAGATATAATCATTAATTTTATTATTTTGGGTAATATTTTTTATGTATTTTAGTTCATCATTTTTATATTTGATTATTTTATCAATATCTTTGGAATTTATTTTATTTCTTTTTAATATTTTAATAAGTAATTCATTAGAAATAGTAAATATAGGTAGTGATGAAAGATATCTTGCTCTATCACATATTAAGTTTTCATCTTTTCTTAAAAATAACTCATATTCTTTTGAATTGTTTTCTCTATATATTTCCATAAGTGGTTTCGCTTTTTTTAGAAGTAAGTCACTTTTTTCTTTATAATACTCAATTTCTTTTTTGTTTGTGGTTAAGTAGTACATTCCTTTATTATGATGACCTTTAATGCACTCTCCAGTTAGTGCAACTGTTCCTGAAACATAATTGAAATGATTATATATATCATTTTTATTATCTTTTAGATAGTAAGGAGAAATTTGTCCAGTCATATAAATTGGAATCCAACTTTCTAGTCCTAACATCATTTCTTTAAATGGTCTATCTAAATTGTGGATAATGTTTAAGTGATGTCCTTTTTTTAAACACATTGCAATAGCATACATCCATTTTTTGCCGAAATCAATATCTTCTGCCATGTCTTCCATTGGCATATCACTGCACATGAAAATATCTTCTTTTGATTTAGAGAGAACAGTAGCTTTAAAAAAGTTTAATTCTCCTTTTTTCATTTCTTCTAATCCGTAATAGTGTTTAGTTTTAGCTTTATAAAATGGAATATTTGGAACTTTTAATTCATTAAACTTTATTACTTTTATATAGTCATCTAAATTGAATGAATCAAGATTATATAGAAAATCTGATGTTTGATTTTTAATAGATGTTGTTTCACTGGTTAACCAAGAAAATAGAGTATTGTAATAATTATTGACAGAAAGATCACTTTTTTTACATCCAATTATTGTTTGTAAATTGTATATGTCTTCTGCACTTTTATACCTTGAAAAAATATATGAACATATTTTATTAGAAAACTCTATTGGATTAGATGGTTTAGCTTTACCATTTTTTATTCTTGATATATGTGATGCATCAAATACAATATATTTTGCCATTTCATTTATATTTATATTAAGTGTATTTATTAATGTGTTTAAATTGTTACTAAATGTTGTAAAATTAAAGTTATTATTCGCTAATGTAGTATTAAAATCTTTTTGAATTTTATCTAGCGAATATTGGTTTTGCTCATTTTCTTGCGCAATAGTAAAAAGTGCTGTTGTTAATTTATTTAATTGTTCACTTTTTATTAAAGGAGTTCTTTCACCACTACGATATCTACTTATGACAGACTCTGATAATCCTGATTTCGTAGATAATTTTTTAGAAGAACAATTTAATTCTTTTAGATATCTATTTAATATTTCATTAAATTTCATAGATTATCACTTCCTTAATTATTATTATACTATATTTTAATTTATGCTAAAATGACTTTCCATTAAAAACATTGATTTTTGTGGCAAGTTAGTTGCTCTTTGAATTGTTTCAAATTATAATTTTAAATATAAAGGAGGAATTTGATATTATGAAACTTGATAAACTAAATATTTCTAAAAAAAATTATATTATAATAGGTGTTGTTGTTTTTGTTATTATAGGGGGAATTATTTTGCTTACTAAAGGTGGCAGAAATGGTAAAGGATTATTTTATAATCCTGATTCTAATATAAAAATAGTTAAGTCAGATGCTAGTCAAATAGAATTTGAAGATTTTAGTAATGGTGATATTACTCTTAAAAAGCCAAAGGGATGGAAAGTCATTACAGCAGGAAGTAAAGATCAATATTCAATTAGAGTATATGATCCTAATAATTCTATGTATCAAGTATTTTTGAATTTAAAGACATCAGGATATACAAAATCTGCAGATAGTAAGAAATATTGGCAAAATTCTATGCCAAACAGTCCTATGGCTCAACTACCTTATATAGAAGAAAAAACAACTGAAGGATTTTTCAAAATGTATACCGAAATGTGTGAACCTGAAACTACTGATGTAGTCGTTTTACCAATGATAAAGAATTTTCAAATAAGTGAAAATTTAGGAAAAAGTGTTTTTGGTGGAGACATACTAAGAGCAACATTTAAAGATGTAAATGGTAAAGAAGGGGAAGGAATATTTACGGCTTATGTATTTGATCCAGGACCTTATTATATTTATGAACATGTTTATTATGGTAAACAAATAGATATGTATTATTTAAATGTATATGATACAATTATGATTACAACCCCCAAAAATAAGTTTATTGATTGGGAAGAAACATTAACTACTATTTTTGACTCACTTACATTTACAGATTCTTTTATTAATGAATTTAATAAAGTACAAACTGAAGGAATGAAAAACTTTAATAAAATTAGAGAAATCGGTAACGAGATAAGTGATGGAATAATGGATTCATGGAATAAGAGAAACGCATCTTTTGATATTATGAGTCAAAAACAAAGCGATGCAACACTTGGATATGAAAGAGTATATGATACTGAAACTAATGAAGTATATAAAGCATACAATGGATTTACTGATGATTATGATGGAGAAAGATATAAGCCTATAACTGATGATATGTATTCAAAAAAGACAAGTGGATATATAGAAAAGTAGGTATGATAAAGATAGGAGGAAGAATTTATGAAGATTGGAAAACTAAATATTTCTAAAAAAAATCTTATTATGATTGGTATTGTTGTTATTTTTGCTATAGGATGTGTTTTTATAGTCAACAAAGGTAGCAATAAAGGTTTATTTTATAATCCTGATAAAAATATAAAAATAGTTAAGTCAGAAGCTAGTAAAATAGAACTAGAAGATTATAATACAAATGAGTTTTCTATTAAAAAACCAATAGGATGGAAAGTTGATACATTAGGTGATTATATTCATTATACAATTAAAGTATATAATCCAGAAAATCCTAATTATCAGTTTTTCTTTAATATGAAAACTGAGGGTTATAACAAATCTGAAGATGCGAAAAGATGGCAACAAAAATATTATCCTAATAATATGTTTGCTAAAACTAGTGTAATAGCTACTAAAGATACTTTTGGTTTTTATAAAATATTTAATGACTTAGGTACTTTAAATAATACTAGTACATTTACATTTCCAACATTAACTGAATTTACAGTAATTGATAATTTAGGCAAAGGCAGTTTAGGTGGAGATATGTTAAGGGCAACATTTAAAGATGCAAATGGTAAAGAAGGAGAAGGAATATTTACGGCTTATGTGTATGATGTTGGTACTTATTATGTGACAGAAAATATAATTTCGGGCAAAAAAATAGATATACAATATTTAAATGTTTATGATACTATTTTTATTACTGCACCTAAAGACGAATTTATTGATTGGCAAGATACGTTAAATACTATTTGTTCTTCACTTAATTTTACCGACACATTTATAAATGGATTTAATAAACAACAAGATGCTGTTATGAAGAATTTCCAACAAATTAGTGCAATAGGTAATCAAATAAGTGATGGTATAATGGATTCTTGGAATAAGAGAAATAAGTCTTTTGATATTATGAGTCAAAAACAAAGTGATGCAACTCTTGGTTATGAAAGAGTATATGATACGGAAACTAATGAAATATATAAAGCTTATAATGGATTTACAGATGATTATGATGGGGAAAGATATAAAGCTATAACTGATGATATGTACACACAAAAAACGAGTGGATATATAGAAAAATAGGATGATTATATGAATAGTAAAAAAATAATTTATGTTGTTGGTGTATCTATCGTGTTTATTATTATTATTATTATTACTATTTTTATTACTAAAAATAGTAAAAAAGAATTAAATGATCATACACCACCGGAAGCAGTTTCAATAATTGATGTACTTAAGAAAAAATATCCTGATAAGGAGTATAATAAGATAAATAATGGTAAAATTTTAACAGAAGACACCTTATTTAATAAGTATTCATTTATAAGTAATAATTCTATATATATATTTAATCCTAGCAAATTAGATAGTGGCGAATTTGTTTACAAAAAAGTATATGATATAGATAAAAGTATTAAGATTATGAATATTACTCCTGATGCTGGACCAGATATAAAGTTTTATGATTACAATGATACTATATATACATTACATGATAGTAATATAGATAATAAAATAAATGATAGTTATGATATGTATTTAAATGCTAATTATAATTTAAGTGATTATCTTAAATGGGAATATTCAACAGAATTTCTTGGTAAAAAGATTGATTATGATTATATGTCTGAATATGTTTTTGTAAAAGATAATATTTTGTATAGTAAAAATTATGGTAGTGAAAAATATCCAACTATTCAAAAAATAAGTGGTAATTATGAAGGTGAAAAAATAATTAGAATATATAATGAGAGAATTCTTAAAACAGATAAAGGTTTTTATGAATTAATGAGTTACTTTGATAATGATTTAAATAAAAGAATTATTACTACTGTAAAAATTAATATGTTAACTAGATATTATGATGAAATATTAACATTTACATATAAATACGTAGTGTTGAAAGATTATATATTCATACCGATAAATGATGTTATGGAAAATAGAGTAAGAGAATATTCAGATGATTATTACTTAAGTGGATTTAATTATATGAATGAGGTTAGATATGAGGAATAATGGTAGGAGTGGAACATAGAGAAAATATTACTGTCAAATAATAAAATATACAATCATTCAAAAATAAAGTGCGATAGCAAATATCACAAATTTAAGCCTACATTATTTGTGAAATAGGAAATTATAGTTGGAAACTGAAAATAAAATAATATGTGTGTTTTTAAGATTGCCAGTTGTTGTAAATTGGTTTAAGCTATGTGTCAGTACTAATATAAAAATGCGTAAAAATCCATGTTATTATCTGATTAAACAACAATTTTATATTGAAATTAACATATGAAAAAAATAGTTTAATATTTATTAGCTTATTTATTGATTTTTAAAATTTCAAATAATATACTTATACTAGTGAGAGGTAGGCTAGAAATGACTAAGAAAAAAGATATACTGAAAAAGATATTAAAAAAGATGATTATATGAAAACTAAGCAGTTGGTTTTGAAAAGAGAAAATTAATTTATAAACTTCATTATTAGTAGTGAATTTGCAAGACTGCCAGTGAACACTTAACAACTGCAACTTTAGATAAAATCAATGATAACTATGCTGAATCACTATATAAATGTGAATAGAAAGTCTTTATGTTTAATTTTAGATAAATGAACATATAATATAATGTATGCTACTAGAGTTATTTGACTTTTCGTTAAAATTATAGTATACCTTTATGTACTTGAGATAGTACTCGAAGAAAATGTTAGCCGCTCTTGGATGGTGCGGGTTATAAATTATTCCAGTCGCGAAATGTTAATCGCTCCCGGATGGTGCGAATAATAAATTATTCCGGTCGAAAATGTATAAAACTTCGTCAATAATGATGGAGTTTTATTTTGGTTTATGATATATTTTCGGTGAAAGTGTGATTGTTTTGGAAATTAAAACGGGATACATTTATCATATTAAAGATGATTTTTTTGATAAAATAAATGATAAAGGATTGATGATTAACCATGAAAATGGAAAGGCTAGACCAACATATTTTACTATTAAAGATAGAGATATTTTATGGTTTATACCATCAAGTAGTAAGGTATCAAAATATAAGCCAATTATTGAAAAGAAAATAAAAAAATATGGTAGTTGTAAATCTATAATGATAAGTGAAATAGCTAATAAAAAATCTGTTATATTAATTCAAAATGCATTTCCTACTTTAGAAAAATATATTGATTATCCACATATTGTTGATGGAAAGCCATTAAAAGTAATTGATACATTAAAAAGTAAAATATTATACAACTTTAACTCATTACTTGCTATGAAGATACAAGGAACAAATTTATTCTTTACTGATATTGATAAAATAAAAGAAAAAATGTTAAATGAGTTAGAAAATGATAAATTACATAAATAAAAAAGTGTTTCATATTTGTTTTTTTTAAAAGCTTTATCAAATAAATATGGAATTAAATTTGCACTAATTGATAATTTGATGTAGTATACTATCTATAGTTGGAGGTTTAGAATGGAATTTATTACTGAGGAAACTAATTTTGGACGTAAAGATATATTTTTAATTGATGGAAATGTTAGACTTAAAATGATGTTTGGTGGAAATGGTGATTTGTATTGGATAATTATGGATGGTAGTAAAGTAATTAAAAATATGTTGTTTACTGTTACACAGGAAAATGGTGCAGTATATTCGGCATTTCAAGATTTATTTGCTGATATAGAGAATATAAATGTTAGTACTTATGATGATATTTTTAGTAATTGCTATGATATAAATAAATATAATCAAGAGATTCGTAATCGCATATATATAAATGATACCTTCCATTATGGGGAACTATATGATAGAGATAATAAAATTATTACTTGGTGTAGTGATGAAGTAAGTCATAACGAGGCTAATACTTTAATGATTAGAAAAATGGATGATTGTTTTGAAATAGAATTTATACCTAAATCTATTATATTTGGATTTTTAAATGGAACTACTAATGTTGGTGAAATAATGATTAAATTTTGTAATTCAGGCAGTTATTATGCTCCCTTTAATGTTATGTTTATGCGTTTATTTAATAAGTTACAAATAGCTGATGATGTTAAAGATTTAAAACATCAATTTTCTATAGAAGAATATATTTATAACAAAAATAAAAGAAAAAGCTTGATAAAGAGATAATCTATGTGATTACCTTTTTTAATTTTTATGTTAAAATTATACTTGTAAAACAAGAAATAATTAAATGTTAAAATATCCAATTTTTAAATAAAAAGTAAAAAAATGGAAGTGATTTAAATGAATAAAAGTTTAGATTTATATAAACATAATGAAGTAGCTTATAGAAAAATAGATGATGCTTATCAAAGAGGCAAAGATGTTGTCGGGATAGTTCATGCAACAGGTACTGGTAAAAGTTATCTTGCCTTAAATTTAGCATATCATAATCAAAATAAAAAAGTTGTATATATAGTTCCATCAAATGGAATAATTGAACATTTGGAAAACATTATTAGAAAGTCCGGTTTAAATAAAGAAAAAGATTTTGCTAACGTTGAATTTAGAACCTATCAAAGTTTGATTAATTTATCTTTAAAAGAGATGGAAAATATCGATTGTGATTTATTAATTTTAGATGAATTTCACCATTTAGGAGCACCAATATGGGGAGCTCGTACTAAAACATTTATTGAAACTCATCCAAACATTAAAATATTTGGAATGACAGCTTATACTATAAGAGATAGAAATACTTCATATGAAAGAGATATGGCAAATCCAGAAACTGATGAATTATTTTCTAATAAAATAATAAGTAGATATGACTTATGTGATGCCATAATTGATGGAATATTATCCCAAAATATAACTTATAAAACAAGTGTAATTGGTTTAGAAGAAATACTAAAAAAATTAGAGAATAAAACAAGTTCTTTAGGTCTAGAAGAAGAAAATAAAAAAGAATTAGAAATAGCTAGAAAAAGAATAACAGAAGCACCAAATATAAGTAAAATCATAAAAGAAACAATCCATTCAAATTCTAAATTAATATATTTTTGTCCACCATTTTCAGAAAAAGGTGTCAACGATATTGAAGCAATTAAAAAAGAAGCAATAGAATGGTTTAAACAAATAACTGCTGAAGAAAATATTGTTTTTTATTCAACAACAAGTGAGATGGGAACTGATGGAAAGAAAAATAGAGAAGCATTTTACCAAGATGTAGATTTAAGTGGTAATAATGTAAGTAATAAATTAAGAGTCATGTTTGCTATAAATCAATATAATGAAGGTATTCATGCTCCAAATGTAGATGGAGTTATTATGGGAAGAGGAACATCATCAGATATTGTTTTCTTTGAACAATTAGGTAGAGCTTTAGCCGTTAATCGAAATAATAATCCTGTAATTATTGATTTAGCTGGAAATTATACTTATATGAATGAGCTTGAAAATAACATTAAGGATAGAATTAAAGAACAAAGTGAAAAAACAGGAAGAACAAACAAAAGAAAAAATATTCCTGAAGTTAAATTTAACATTGAAATCCAAAACATAGACATATTTAATTTCTTGAGTGATTATTACAAAAGAATTAATCGAACCTGGAATGATTATTATGAACTTGCCAGAAAATATTATGAAACACATGGAGATTTAGAAATAACTCGAGAGTTTCAAACAAATGATGGAGTAAATTATGATCTAAATGGTAAGATAAATTTAGGCAGATGGATAACTAATCAAAGACAAAGATGCTTACCAGAAAGTGAACGAGGTAAATTACTTTTAGAAATAGGTATGAGATTTAAAAGGATACGATTTAGTTTACCTTGGAATGAGATGTATATTTATGCCAAAAAATATTATGAAACACATGGAGATTTAGAAGTTCCTGCAAAATTTAAAACTAATGATGGAGCTACTTATGATCCAAATGGTAAAATAAACTTAGGTCAATGGATAAGAAGTCAAAGACATTTATGTCATCCTGAAAGCGAACGAGGCAAATTACTTTTCCAAATAGGCATGAGATTTGAAAATATAATATCAACTTTATCATGGAAAGAAATGTATGAATATGCTAAAAAATATTATGGAGCATATGGAAATTTAGAGATACCTCAAAAATTTAAAACCAATGATGGAACTACCTATGATTCAAATGGCAAGATAAATTTAGGAAAATGGATATCAAATCAAAGACAAAAATGTTCTCCAAAAAGTGAGCAAGGTAAATTACTTTTACAAATAGGAATGCGTTTTGAATGCATAAAGGCTAAGTCTACTTTACCATGGAACGAAATGTATGAATATGTTAAAAAATATTATGAAGCATATGGAAATTTAGAAATACCTCAAAAATTTAAAACGAATGATGGAGTAACTTATGATCCAAATGGCAAGTTAAACTTAGGTGAATGGATAGGAACACAAAGAAAGAAATGCTTACCTGAAAGTGAACGAGGAAAATTATTATCTCAAATCGGAATGAGATTTGAAAATAAAAAATCTACTTTACCATGGAAAGAAATGTATGAATATGCTAAAAAATATTATGAATTACATGGGAATTTGGAAATTCCTGCAACATTTAAAACCAATGATGGAAAAAATTATGATAATAATGGCAAAATAAATTTAGGAAGATGGATTGATACGCAAAGACAAAAATGTTTACCTGAAAGTGAACAAGGCAAATTGCTTTTACAAATTGGTATGAGATTTAATCTATTAAAAGACTTTAATCAAATAAAAAATATATGTTTAGAGCGTAAGATAGACACTGAATTAAATAAACAAGTTACACATGTAAGTGCACTGAAAGAATTTATAACTAAAATAAAATTAAGTGAGGAATTAGGAATAAATCTTACTGATGAAAATGGTAAACTAAATCAAATTTTCTATATTAATGATGAAGAATTTAAAGACAAATTTGGTTATAGTGTTGAAGAATTAATAAGCAAATATAATTTAGATGATAAAAGTAAGTTAAGATAATCTCTAGTTAGGTTATCTTTTTTTAGTTTAATTTGTTATTTGTGTGTTATAATAAATTTGTTAAGATAAAAAAGGAGAAGATGAAAATGGAAAATAGTAAAGTTGCGATTATAACAGGTGGAGCATCAGGTATTGGGCTTGCTACTGCTAAAAAATTAGCTGGCTATGGTGTAAATGTTGTTCTTGCAGATTGGAATGATAATGTTGAAGAAATTGCATCTAGTATAGGTGAAAATGCATTAGGAATTAAATGTGATGTTTCAAATGAAGAAAATGTTAAATCTTTAGTAGAAGAGACAATAAGTAAATTTGGGCATATTGATTACTTAGTTGCTAATGCTGGAATTGGTGGTGGACCAAATAAGGCTCATGAGGTTAGTTTAGAAGAATGGAATAAGGTTGTTGCTGTTAATCAAACAGGAATATTCTTAGCTAATAAATATGTTATTGCTGAAATGCTTAAAAATGGTGGCGGAAGCATTGTTAATACATCAAGTATGTATGGATTAGTAGGTACAACTATGAGTTTTGCTTATTCAGCTACTAAAGGAGCAATTAACCAAATGACTAGATCACTTGCACTTACTTATGCAAGAGATAATATAAGAGTTAATGCAGTTGCACCAGGTTATGTTGATACACCAATTTTAAGTCAAGTTCCTGATGATATGAAAAAGGTTATGGCTAATCAAATGCCTATTGGAAGATTAGGAAAAGATAATGAAATTGCTAATTTAATTGTTTATTTATTAAGTGAAAAAGCATCATTTATAACAGGAGCTGTTGTTCCTATTGATGGCGGATACACTGCACAATAATTTACTTGTAATTTTGTAAAAATATTAGTATAATTTATATATAGATTTAAAAAAAGTAGAAGTAAAGACGTTTTTAATGCGTTATATTTCTACTTTTTTTAATTTCTAAATATAATAAATGGAGGAGATAAAATATGAATTGTTTAGAAATTGGAAGTATGTTGTTAATGTTAAGAAGAGGATATAATAACTGTTTTATAACTAATTATGAATTGTTAGACTATATGTTAGATGAAGAATTAATTACTATAGATAATTGTATGATAGTTATGACAGAGAAGGGAAATGCTTATTTAGATGATATAGTTGAAAATAAGTATTTATTACTACTTAGATATATTTCACCTGATCCGAATAAATTTAATGAAATGATTTTAAACAGACAAAATAATACTTCTAGTTTTGTAAAAAAATTAGTTAAATAAGAAAATAAAGCACTGTTTATGTGCTTTTTAAATGTCATAAGAATTATAAAAATTATCGTCAATATAATAAACTATTTTGTTTATGGTATAGTTTTCTTTAATGGATAGGTTAAATGTATAAATAGTTTCTTCAATTAATTCCTTAGATGAAAAATTATTGCTATTTAAATTAAGAACAATATAGTCATTTTTAATCTCATAAGCGGCTTTTTTTATATCTTTGATGTAACTAATTAAATTAGTGTTATAAACGCTTTTAGATGCCATTTCTTCAATAATAATTTTTATTTTATCATCTTGATTATTATTTACTAAAGTTATGGGAATATAGTAGTAATAGTCATCTTGTTTTGATAAATAAAATATAGTTGTTTTGGTAGTTCCAACAATATTATTTACGTTAAACACTTTATTAATACCATAACTTCGATCTAATATGGGATCTATTAATTTATTATTTGGTAATTTAGTTAAAATATTTCCTTCAATATAAATAGATAATTTATAATCGTTATTTAAACTAGTAATAGAATAAATTAGAGAAGAAATTAATTGATCAATTTTATTATCTGGAGTATTTAGTAGTTCTTTAGAAAAATTTAGTTTAACAATATTATTATCGATATCAACAGATAATAATTTGGTATTTTTAGGTATTATAGGATTAAATCCTTCTTTTATATAATTTGATTTATTACTATCAATTGTTAAATAGTTAACTATTTCTTTTATTTTATTAAGATTATCATTTTTATTTAAAATAATATTAACTCTAGCAACATAGTTATTCTGATCGAGTAAATAAATATAGGTTTCTTTATAATTTTTTTTGATATTATTTATTGTTTCTATTTTCTTTGTTGGAAATAAATAGACAATAAAAATAATTATAAGAGATGATATAATAAGAAATATTCTTTTTTTAAGTTTATTTTTTAACATAATTCCACCATTTAATTATATGCAATTAAAAAAATATAAGTCGTTTGTTTGTCGACTTATAAATTAATTTCACCTAATTTAATTAATTCTAATATAGCACAAGATCTGTTTTGACAGTCTAGCTTTTGAATTACATTAGATATATGATTTCTTATTGTTTTTTCGGATATATGTAATTCTTTAGAAATATCTCTTGTATTTTTATTTTTTATCAATAAATTAAAAATTTCTTTTTCTCTTTTAGTCAGGATTAATTCCACTAAATATCTTCCTTTCCATCATTTCTCACTCATATTTTATGATTAAAAAGGGTCTTTAGTGAATATTTAATATTATTGATATTTAACTGTAATATATTTTTGAGTTTCAAATTCTTTTTGGATGGTTCTTATTATATTATTAGCATCAGTTATATTCTTATTCTTAGATGAAATAATTACGCTTATTTGATCATCTTTAATTTTAATAAAACTTTTTAAATTATAAGTTTTAAGTATCAATGATTCTAGTTTTGTTTCTTTACTTTTAGTACTATTAATACCTTTTAGTTTTTCATAAGCATTATTTTTTTCTTCAGCACTTACTGTTTGATCTAAAAGAATTCCTTGTAATTCAGCAATGACTTTTTGATCTTGATCGTCATCTTCAACACGTAGGGCACTTAAAGTATCTTCTTCTTTTATATTTAAGACTTCACTTGTTGTAACAGGTGATGGTGTTAATTTAGTTAGAGTATTTTCATCCATGGCTACGTAGTAAACTGAAAGTACTAAAATAATACTAAATAATGTTAAAAACCATAATTTTTGTTTATTAATCATTATATTCCTCCATATCAGTTAATTATATTAGGTACTTTTAATTTTTATGATAAATTGATTATATAAATAAGAAAAATAATTTGTATAATAATTTTAAAATTACTTTAAATCTTGTCATAACTTTTTCTCCTTCCATTAATATTTTTTGTACGTACTAAAAACACCTTACTTGGTGCTTCTATAATATATATTGTAAAGAATAACCTAATTTACTTGTTATTTTATTAAAGTTGTGCACTTACTTGAGGCTATTAGGACTTATTTAAAATTGGATAAAATAAAAAAAGAAATATTATTAGTTATCTTGTAACTTTAATATTTCTTCTTTACTTAATTCAGTTATTTTTGATATATCTTCAATTGATATATCCTTTTCTAACAATTTTTTTGCTATTTCTAATGATTTTTTAATTTCTCCTTGATTTATACCTTCTGTAATTCCTTTTGCATGGCCTTCATTAAAACCTTCTGCATGACCTTCATTATATCCTTCAGATATACCTTCTTCTTTAGCAAATTTAAGATCAGTTTTTCTCATACTTTCTTCCATTGCTTTTTTATTATAATATATTAAATTAGATGTATCTTCTGAATATTCTTTCATAATTTTGGCAACCTCCTTTAAATCTTTATAATCTCCTGCTAATTCTTCCGTATATTTTACATCTATCGATACTAGCATATTTAAAAAACGCCTTGTCCAGTCATCTATATCCTCATTATACGGATTTTCAAATAATTTATCAAGTCCTATATGAATTATAGTAAATGCTTCTGGATGTATACCTCCATTTAAATTATTCTTCAAATTATATACATTTATTATTCCTCCCATAAATTTTCTTGAATATAAATCGATATTAACTTGAATTACATTTACCGAATTTAATTCTTCACCAATTTTTTCTTGACTTAATATTAATCTATAAATATATTGGATATTTTTTATTAAAGTACTTTTATTTAAACTTGTATTTACTTCTATATTTACATATGTATTATTAGCAAATTTAAATAATGTATCCGTTGTCATCTTTTTATCATTAAATTTTAAATTAGGTAATGTAGTGTCAGTAAAATCTAATTGTTCTAAAGTTATATTTGCATATTTAGATGTTATAGTTAATAAATTAATTATAATGTTAGAATCTAACTTACATAAATGTTTAAAGGCTCTATCTTCTATAAACGGTATTTGGAAATTCTTTTTCTTAATTATTTCACCTGATGGTTTTATAATAAGACCATTTTTAATTTCATTAATTCTAGTAGCATAAACTGTTTTATCATTAAAATACGTTTTCAACTTACGACTTTTTTTTCCGCATTTTTCATTAAATATAAAATATTAATATTTTAGCTAAATACTTTAAAATTAATTTTAAATTAAACATAATTTTTTCTCCTTCCATATATATTTTTTCGTACGTACTAAAAACACCTTACTTGGCGCTTCTATAATATATATTGTAAAAGGTAACCCAATTTACTTGTTATTTTATTAAAGTTGTACACTTACTTACGATGTTAGGAATTTTTTAAATTTAAAGAAAATAGAAAGTGTCATAAAATGAAATTTTTTAAAAAAAATTGTAAAAAAAACAAGTAAACTTGATACTTTTATACTAAATATATATATAGAGGGTGATTAAATGAAAGGATATATTGTTAGACAAGAAGAAGAAAAAGATTGTGGGGCTAGTTCATTAGCGTCAATTATTAAATATTATAATGGTTTTGTTCCATTAGAAGTAGTTAGATGTGATACATTAACTGATAATAAAGGCACTAATTTTTATAATATTAAGATGGCAGCCTTAAAATATGGTTTTGATTCAGTAGGAATTATTAATCAAGATGTATCTCCACCATATATAGTTCAAACTAGAATTAATAATTTTAATCATTTTATGGTTGTTTATGAAAAAAATAAAGATAATGTAGTAGTTATGGATCCCGCAGTTGGTCTAACTAAATATACTTATCAAGAGTTTAATAAAATATTTACTGGATATATTTTAAAACTAATTCCTAATGGGAAGATTGTTAGATATAAAAAGAAAAATGTTTATTTAGATTACTTGAAAAATTTAGCATATAAAAATAAGTTTAAAGTAATAATATGTTTGATATTTACAATTATATTAATATTTTTAAGTATATTTCAGTCAATATTAATTAAAGATATTTTATTAGAAAATAAATATTTAAATATTTTTATTACCATTATCCTTATGAAATTAATTATTAATTTTATTAAAAATGAATGCTTGATTAAATTAAATAAAAAAATAAATTTAGAAATAATTAACAATTACTTATCAAAATATTTTAATCTCCCTTATAAATATTTGCATTTAAAATCTGTAGGTGATATCACTAACCGAATTAAAGACTTAAATAAAATAAAAAATTATTTAAGTACTGAAATTATTAATTTTATTTTAAATGTTAGTTTAGGTTTAGTTTCCTTAATTATTCTTCTATATTTAGATTTGAAACTTACATTTATAGTTATATCTATTTACATAGTTGCTTATTTAATAAGTATTAAATTAAATAAAATTATTCTTAAAAATTATAATGACTTAATGGATAAAGATAATAATTATATGGATCATATATGTGAGTATATAGAAAAAATTATTACTATTAGTTCATTAAATTTAAATAGTTATTTTAAAAAGAAATTAGATATATATTCTAAAAATGTGACAGAAGCAAATTATTTATTAGATAGAAATAATAATTATTTAAATACGTTAATGGAAACAGTTAACTCTTTAAGTTTAATTGTTATTTTGGGGTGCTTAAGTAGTAATTTAAAAATAGTTATGATTTATTTGTTATATTTTGATTATTTAAAAGATACCTTTAATTATTTGATTACAATTAAACCAATTATTAAATATTTAAAGATGATGATTGATAGAATAAGTGGAATATATTATTTGGAATGCGATAATAAAAGTGAAGGATATTTATTTAATAATGGTGATATTATTGTTTCTAAATTAAATTATTATATAGGATTAAATAAGATAATTAATAATAAAAGTTTTAAAATAAAACAGGGAAGTAAAGTGTTAATTAACGGAAATAATGGAAGTGGAAAGAGTACTTTAATTAATATTTTAACTAAGAATATAATTGATTATGATGGAAAAATAATAATAGGAAATTTGAATCTTAATGATATAAGCTATAATAGTTATTTAGATAATTTATCTTATGTTAATCAAAATAGTTATTTATTTGAAGATACAATAATTAATAATATTATTTTAGATAATGAATTAGATAAAGATAGACTAAATAAGATAATTAAAATAGTTAATTTAGAAGATGCTATTAATAAGAAAGAAAATAAGCTAAATACGATAGTTAGAGATAATTTTAGTGGTGGAGAAAAACAAAAGATAATTATTGCAAGAAGTTTATATAAAAACTTTAATATCTTGATATTAGATGAAGCATTTTCGGAGATTGCGGTTAGAGAAAGAATTAAAATAATTAATAAGATTAATGAGGTTTATAATGATAAGACAATTATTTATGTAAATCATTTTAATGATGATATTAATTATAATCAAATAATCTATATTTTAAATGATAGAAAGGAGAAGTGCGATGAATGATTATGAATTAAATAGGGTAACTGGTGGAAAAGCTAATTATTCTGTTTTAGCTATTATTGGTGGCTTAATTACTTTTTTAATTGGTGTTGTAGATGGTTTCATTCGTCCTCTTAAATGTAACTAATGAAGGACATAGAACTTAATAAAATTACAGGTGGACAAACGATTAATGGAACTATTCTTAATGCTTTATCAAGATTTATTAATACAATATTTGAGCTTGGTAGAGCAGTTGGATCATCTATACGTAGAGGAATGTCAAGAAACATGTGTTAAGTTCACAAAGCATTAATAATTTGGTATAATTTTGATGAGGTAACTAATGAATAATGAAATAAAAAAAGTATTGTTTAAACTAGAAAAAAGTGGATTTGAGGCTTATGTTGTTGGTGGATATGTTAGAGATTACTTACTAGGAATAGAGTCTTTTGATGTAGATATATGTACTAACGCTCTTCCTAAGGATATTATTAAAGTATTTAAAATAAAAAAGGGAGTTAATAATTATGGCTCAATTCCTCTTAAGATTGGAAAATATAATTATGATATAACTACTTATAGAATGGATGGAGAATATATTAATCACAAACCTAAATCAATAATATATGTAGATAATTTATTAGTTGATTTAAAAAGAAGAGATTTTACTATTAATGCATTATGTATGAATAGAGATGGAAAAGTATTTGATTATTTAAATGGTACTAAAGACATTCAAGATAAAATTATTAGGACAATAGGAAATGCGGATAAAAGATTAAGTGAAGATCCTGTCAGAATACTTAGAACTATTAGATTTGCAATAGTACTTAATTTTAAATTAGATAATGATATTGCTAAATATATTAAAAATAATAAAGAAATTTTAAGAGATATTAGTTATTCAAGAAAAAAACAAGAATTAGAGAAAATATTTTCATCTAAAAATTTGGGTAAAGGATTAGAATATTTAAAAGAATTAGATTTATTAGATGAATTAGATATAAAGTATGATAAAATAGTTGAAGTATCTGACGTTTTAGGAATATGGGCTCAAATAGATTTTAGTTCAAAATATCCTTTTACGAAACAATCACTTACAATGATAAAACAAATAAGAATAGTTGTTAATAATGGTAAAATAGATAATTTATCTTTACTTAAGTATGGTTTATATGTATGCTTAGTTGGTGGGGAAATATTAGGTTTTAGTAAAGAAGAAATTAATAAAATGGATAAACAAATGCCTATTCATAAGTTAAGTGATTTAAAAATAACGAATGATGATATAATGAATTTACTTGATATGGATGGCTCTCCTAAGTTAAAAAAGATATATGATGATGTTTTATTAAATGTACTTAATGGAAAACTTAAAAATAATAAAAAGATAATTAAAAAATATATAATTAAAAACTGGATGTGATAATTAATGAATAGTAATTTTTTAGAAAGCTTAATTAAAGGAAAAGATTATATAATTAAGAAAGAATTTTTTCCTTTAATATTTGAATATAAATTAACTTTAGAGGAATGTTTAATGTTAATTTATTTTATGAATCAAGATTCTCCTACTTTTGATGTAGAATTAATAAATAAAATAACGTGTATTAGTGTTAATAAGATATTAGATTCTTTTACAAGTTTAACTAATAAAGGATTAATAAATATTGATGTTATTAAAAATGGTAATGTGGTTAGTGAAATTGTTAACTTGGATACTATATATAAAACGATGGTTAATAATGTAAATAAGAGTAATAAAGTAGTTGTAAATAATAATATATTTGAAAAGTTTGAAAAAGAGTTTTCAAGGTCTTTATCACCAATGGAGTATGAAATAATTAATGATTGGCTTGATAAAAATGTTAGTGAAGAAATTATTTTAGGGGCACTTAAAGAAGCTACTTATAATGGAGTTACTAGTTTAAGATATATAGATAAGATAATTTATGATTGGACTAAAAAGGGATTTAAAACAATGGAGGATGTAAATAATCACTTGAAGAGCAGAAATGCATTAGATAAGAATGTAAAAGAGATAAGTGATTATAATTGGTTAGATGAATAAGGAAATATACGATATATTAGATTATTATATACCTAATCCGAAATGTGAATTAGATTATAATAGTCCTTTTGAATTATTAATTGCAACTATTTTAAGTGCTCAGTGTACGGATAAAAGAGTTAATATTGTTACAAAGGAATTATTTAAAAATTATGATATTAATAGTCTAGCTAATGCGAGTAAGAAAGATATTGAAGATATTATTAGGTCTTGTGGATCATATAGTAAAAAGAGCGAATATATAATTACTGTTAGTAAAAGATTATTAATAGATTATAATGGGATAGTTCCAAATGATCGAAAATATTTAGAATCTTTACCGGGAGTTGGTAGAAAGACTACAAATGTAGTGCTTAAAAATATTTATAATGAACCTAGTATTCCAGTTGATACACATGTTGAAAGAGTTTCTAAAAGACTTGGATTTGCAGGGATAAATGATTCGGTTACAATTATTGAGAAAAAATTAATGAAAAAAATTCCAAAAGATAAATGGAATAGAGTAAGCGAACAAATACTTTTATTTGGAAGATATTATTGTACTAGTAAAAATCCCAAATGTTTAGATTGTAAATTTAAAAATTATTGTAAGTATAAGAAAAACAGTTAGAAGTGATTCTAACTGTTTTTTAGCATCCAGCTTTAAGTGTTCTTTGAATAGTACCACTTGATTTACCATCATAGAAAGCTTTATGGTTTAGGATATAACTTGTTGTGCAATCCATTGATGTGACATTACATTCTTCGCCAGTTAATTCTTCAATACATGTTGTTGTATAAGTTGCTTTATCACTTATATCCTTACCTTTTAATGTAACTTTTAGTGGTTTATTGTTATTAATAAATTTATAATATTCGGCAACTGTCATTCCAGATATGCCATTAAGCTCAGTTTCAAAATCACTTGACTCAGGATTATCATTTACTGCACTAATAGTAACAGTTGTTCCTTCAGATGCATTTGATTTAAATATTGAATATGTTGATTTAACCATAAATGTAGTGTTACTTGTAATAGTTCCAGTATAGGTATATGTAGAACTAGTCGAGAATGCTACATAGTTATAACCACTTCCGTTATTCACGTATATATCATAACCAAATGTTCCAATAGTAGAAGTATTGTATTCTTTGCGTTTTCCTAAATATTTTTCAGCCCAAACCCCATAATTTTCTTTAAAGTAATTATCTAACCAAGAATCACTTACGGCATCAGGTGTTGGTACTTCATTCCATGTTAGGGTAACTAAATTTGTTCCAGCAACATAGTTTGCTTTCAAATTAGAAGGGGCGTTTAATTTACTAAATCTTGTTGATACAGTATCTGGTTCAGCACCTGATTTAAAATATTCAACACTTTTTAATTTATCTGGAGTATATTCACTAGCAAGTTGAACTGGATTTGTTTCTAATTCGATTGTTGCAGTTACAACGGATGATGGTTTAGTAAATGTTTTATTTGTACTATTTATTTTAGATGTTAATTCTCTAACAATTCCTTTTTTAACTGTGTTTCCAACACTTGATACAAGACATGTATCTCCTTTATTTTGGTCATATCCAACCCATACTGCATAAGAGTATTCTGGTGTATATGTTACTTGCCATGAATCGCCAATTATATCTCCTTTAACTGTACAACCTTTTTTAGTAGATGCTGGAATAGTTGATGTACCAGTTTTACTAGCAACTTCAGTTCCATATTTTGATCCTGCTGATACATTTCCTGACTTAACAGCATATGTTAGGATTGAATTAATCATAAAAGCAGTTGATTCACTCATTACAGTTCTTTTTTCAGGTGTTACTGTATAAATTTCGCCGGTATCTAAAAATTCAATTTCAGTAAATGAATATGGTTCGATATAAATGCCACCCCTAGCAAATGTAGCATATGCTGCAGACATTTGAAGAGGGTTAACTCCATTAAAGCCACCAATACTATGTGCTTCATTAATATAACCATTTTCATATTCAGGAGTAATTCCTAAACCGGTAACAAAGGTTTTAATTTGATTTTGATTTAGTTGTTGAAATGCATATAAGGCTGGGATGTTTCTTGATGATGCAAGTGCTGTTTTAATAGTCATTATTCCTTTATATTGGTTATCCCAGTTTTTAATATATCCACCATTACTATAAGTAAACTCATCATCAACAACCATTTGACCAGTACCCCAGTTTAAATATTCTATTGCAGGACCGTAATCAAAGATTGGTTTTGCAGTTGAACCGGGATGACGATTAATCATTGTAGCATAGTTGTAATTTCTTTCATCGTTTTGGCGGTTTGCTCCAACTGCAACAATAGCACCAGTGTTTACATCAGTTACTGCGACTCCAGCACGTATTTTTTCATTAGGCCATTTTAAATTTTTATTAGTTCCAGCATATAAATCATTTAAAACATCTTGCTTTGATTGAATCATTGTTGTTTTTATTTTCATTGATACTAAATATGGATCTTTACCTGTACGTTTAACAACTTCTTCAACAACTGTATTTATAAATCCAATATTTTTATTTTTGGAACGACTTCCTTGATATATCATATCAGTAACTTTAATTGATTTTGCAATTTCACATTCTTCATCATTAATATAGCCATGACGTTTCATTAGGTTTAATACTTGATTTCTTCTTGCTTCAGCTTTTTCGGGATAATTTATAGGGTTATATGCAGATGGCGCTTGGAATAATCCAACAAGTAAGGCAGCTTCTGATAAGTTAACTTCACTAATTGATTTATTAAAATAAGTTTGAGCTGCTTGCTCGATCCCATAAGAACCACTTCCTAAGTTAGGAATGTTTACATAAAATTCAATTATTTGTTCTTTAGTATATGTTTTTTCCAATTTAAACACAGACATATACATATCAGTAAACTTACGAACAATACCTTTAATTCCACTTGATTCATAACCATTAATTCTTTGTTTAGCAATTTGCATTGTAAGGGTAGATGCACCACCAGCTCCAGAGTTGCCAGCAAGCTGTCCAATAGTTGCTTTTAAGAATCTAGCAAGGTCAACTCCATTATGTTGAAAGAATCTTGAGTCTTCAGTTGCTACTAGAGCATCAACAAATACTTCTGGTAAATCATCATAAGTAACTCTTTCACGATTCTCAGTTCCAAGTCTAGCAATTTCATTTCCTTCGGAATCTAGTAGTATTGATGAGTTTTTAGTAAATAAGCTATTTGCGTCAAAATCAGGAGCTGATATTATTATATAAATAGCAAACACAAAGCCTAGAATAAATATTGAAACTAATATAAGCATTACAATTATTAGAATTTTTTCTCCTAGATTACTTTTTTTAAATCTTTTCTTAAAAGCATTTAAATTACCTTTAGAATTATTTGCTTTAGTATTTGTTTTTTTAGTTCTTTTCTTTATTTTAATTTTTTTCATTTTTAATTTCTCCTTTAAAATAAACATTATCAATCGTTTTAATATAATTTAATATAGGATTATAACTATATTCAATTTGATAACCATTTTCTTCTATATAAGAGTAGGGTATACTTTTTTTATTATTATTTTCAATAAAATCTATAATATCTTCTCCTTTAAGTAAAAATACTTTATTTTGAATATCTATAAGTAAGAATGTAATACCTTCATGTTTAATTATCATCTTCATATGATTTAATTGATGAAGATGAATATTAGATAAAGGAAATGAATTCAAATTCAGTGTTTTTTTAGCATCAAAATCAATATATTTTCCTTTATATAATCCAACATAATCTAAAGTGGATTTTTGATTTAAGTATCCTTCAACTTTAGGTATATCATTAGTATATGTTACTTTTTTTATTTTAACAGGGGTAGGTTTCTTATAAATAACAGCAATATCTTTCTTTAAATAAAATTCATTGGCTTCATTAATAAGAGTTTCTAAATCCATTCCTCTATTAGCAAAAGATATATTCTTTTTAACTTTCTTTTTAATATTATTTGGATATAACAATATGTATCACCCATAAATAATTATACTTTAGGATAAAGATTTTTTCTACAAATTTGCAATTTTTTAACATCTTTATTATAATTAAAGTGTAAACTAAGAGTTTATTTAATTGAATTGAGGAAAATTATATGAAAATTGAAACAAGTGATTTAAAAGTTATAGCAATTAGAACAAGTCAGTATCCAACTGATAACAAACCTGAATTTTTATTGGTAGGAAGATCAAATGTGGGTAAAAGTAGTTTTATTAATACCATGATAGGTAAAAAGAATTACGCTAGGACAAGTGCAACTCCTGGAAAAACTCAAACTTTAAATTTTTATTTATGTAATGAGTCATTTTATTTAGTAGATGTTCCGGGATATGGATATGCAAGTGTTAGTAAAGCAACTCAAAAAAAGTTTGGCTTAATGATTGAAGAATACTTAAAATCAAGAAGTAATTTAAGAAATGTTTTCATGATAATTGATGGAAGAAATAAACCAACTGAAAATGATGTACTTATGTATAATTATTTAAAATATTATAATATTCCAGTAACTATTATTGCTAATAAATATGATAAAATTAAACCTTCTAATAGAGATAAAACTTTAAAAAATATAAAAGCTGTATTAAATTTAGATGAAAATGATCGTGTTATTTATTTTTCATCAGTAAATAAGAAGGGAAGAGACGATGTTGGCAAAGTAATTGCTGAATATTTGAAATAATTATGGATTTAAGTAAAGATTTAAAATATATAAAGAAAAAATATGGTGAACAAATGATGCATTATTGTAGGGAGTGTTTTCCTACAATTTTAAATATGCCTGGAAAATTAGTAGAAATATTAAATAAGCATTTTTATTATGTAAAAGATAGCTTATATAACGATATTAAAGAAAATCATAAAGAAGAAGAATTTAATGATTTTGTTTATAGCAATGCAGGGCTTAAAAATGAATATGACATAAGAGATGTAAGCAAAACACCTAAAGAATTATTAGATGATGCTGGATATGATTTGTTTGAATGTAAAACAGTTGAAGAAGTTAATTCATTTAAAAAATATTTTATTTTGGGAGAACAATTGTGTACTTTTCTAGACCCAGCCTCAAGATTAGAAAACAAATATGTATTTTTTGCTGTTAAGAAGAACGTTTTAGATATTAAAAGAAAAGATTTTCTTATTCCAGATAGACAAGACGAATATGGAACAAGTGTAATATCAATTCAGTTTACAAGAGATAAAAATAATCATTTATCAATAAAAAATCGTTATAACGAAATAGTTAATAACCCGGATTCTACTTTCGATAATAATTTAGATAATATTATACCGGGATTAACAATGAGTTTTTATAAAGCCTACGGAATTAGAGAAATTTATGATGAAAATTCTGAATTTCAAATGGATAATTATATTAGTATAGATGGAGAGTATTACAAATATAATTATAAATTAAATGATATTTATTATTGTACAAATAATATAATAGTTGATAATGGTAATGTGATTAAATATGATCCGGAAAAGTATATTATTATGGATTATTTTATAATTGATTTAGTTAATAAAAAAATAGATGTTTATGATAATAATTTAAGAGATAGTTTTAGTAAAGTTGTTGGTAAAATTAAAAATATAGAAATAGTTAGAAACAAAGATTATAAAAATATTTATATAACCAATGAAGAAAATAATATTTTTGAACTTACTTTGTCTTTAGATAATAAATTAATTGGAATAAAAAATAATGAAATAACTAAGTTGCCTGATTGTTTTTTAATTTCTGGACGATATTTAAAATTTATGGAATTTAATAACGTTAGAGAAATAGGTAATGATGTATTGTTTGCTAATACGGATTTAGAACAATTTAATTTAGATAGTACGGTTGTTATAGGTAATTATTTCCTAGCTAATAATATCAATCTAAAAGTTGTTGATTTATCTAACACGATTATAATTGGTAATGATTTCTTAAAGAGAAATATTATAGTTCAAAGTATAAAATTTAATTCATTACAAAAAGTAGGAAATGATTTTATGTTTTCTAATAGAGAACTAAAATCAATTATAATGCCTAGTTTATGCTATACTGGTAAATGTTTCTTTAAATCAGATGATAAAGCAATTTATGCAGTGCTTCCTTGTTTAAAAGAAGCAGGTGAATATTTTATGGCTGAAGCAAGAAGGTTAAGAATGTTTGAAGCAGATAATTTAGAAAAAACGGGTGATATGTTTTTAATAGGAAATAAAGACCTTGAATATATATCACTACCTAATTTAAAAGAGACAGGTAAAATGTTTTTAGCTGCTAACCAAATAATCATGAGTGTTAATTTACCTAGTTTAGCATATTTACCTAAATATTTTTTACGTAATGCGTTGGAAATAGAAAATATTAATTTAGCTAATAATTGTTCATGGGAAAATATATATAATAAAAAACTATTGGAATTGTTAATTAAAAGAAAGGTAAATCATTATGATAAAATTATTAGTTAAAAAAATTGATGGATTTGATTATTATTTAAGTGACGTTAATTCTAAAAATAGTTATAATATTAATATAGAATTTTATAGTGATCAACCAGTTGTTGGAGATTACTTATATTTGAGTTTTCCTTTAATTAAAGAGAAAATCCTTAATATTGGTCCTTTAACAAGTGAATATGGAAAAGAAATAACAGAAGATGATGATGATGACTTAATTAAGTTAGAACATGACGGGAATATCATTTATTTGAAAAGATTATATGGGTAAAATTGCTAATTATTAGCAGTTTTTTCTTTTTTTAGAAGATTTTGATATTTAAATACTTGATTTATGTTAAAAAATATTATAGAATTAATTTGTTCATTTGAGATATGTCCCCGTAGCTCAGCTGGATAGAGCATACGCCTTCTAAGCGTACGGTCGCGCGTTCGAATCGCGCCGGAGACACCATTTTGTTAATATTATCCCTATTTTTAGGGATTTTATTTTGTTTTAAACATTTTCTAAATAAATTTTTAAACACACTTTTGAAAAAAGTTAGAAAATCTAAAAATTAAACTTTAATTTAAATTAAGTTTATGATAAGATATTATTATAGTACGAGGAGGAATTATTTATGGGCTTAAAAATAAGTAATTTATTTAAGGAAGAAACTGAAAGAGATAATAATGTTGAAGAAGAATTTTATTCAATAAGTGAAAAAAATTATAAAGAAGAAGAAGCAAATAGTGGTAGTAAAATGATTCTAGTAGAACCTAGAGCATATTCTGAAAGCCAAACAATTGCTGATCATTTAAAAAAACGTAACAGTGTAGTTGTTAATTTAAAAAGGGTAACTAGTGAACAAGCTAAAAGAATTATTGATTTTTTAACTGGATGTATTTATGCTATTGGAGGAGATTTACAAAAACTTGGAAATGGTATATATTTATGTACTCCTAAAAATGTTTCAGTTCAAGGCAAAATGAGTGAAAATGAAAAAGCAAAAAAAGTAGAGGATGAAATAGATTTTTAGTAATAAGGATGTGAAATTATGGAAAAGTTTAGCACATCAAAGGATGGATATAATAAGGTAGAGGTTAATAAGTTTGTTAATGAAGTGGTTACTGAATACGAATCAATGCTTACTAAGTTAAAACAAAAAGATAAAGAAATAAATGAACTTTCTAAGTCACTTGAAAAATATGACAATTTAGAATTAGCGTTAAACAAAACTATTTTAATGGCAGAAGAAAGTGCTAATCAAATGAAAAAATTAGCCAAAGATGAAGCAGATAATCTAATAAATGATGCTAAGAAAAATGCATCACGTATCGTTAATGAAGCATTAATGCAGGCTGAAAAAACTGAACTTGAAAGTGTAAGATTAAAAAGAAATATAATTATGTTTAAGAAAAAACTTAAAATTTTATTAGAAAATCAAATGGATTTAGCTGATGAAATAGATAAAATAGATATGGAAGATAATCAATAAACCTTTTTTAAGGTTTTTTCTTTTGTTTAAAGCATATAATTTATTGGTGATTTAGTTGTTAAATTATTTATTTTTAATATTAAAAAGTTGCATGTTTTTTACAGGTTCATATTCGGTTAATGTTTTTCCTAGTCCACTTAATAAAAAAGACGAAGAAAGATATTTGAATCAAATGGTGATGGGTGATAAAGAAGCAAGAAGCAAACTTATAGAACATAATCTTAGATTAGTTGCTCATATCGTTAAAAAGTATGAAAATTCTACATATGATCCAGATGATTTAATTTCAATAGGTACTATAGGATTAGTTAAAGCGATAGATTCTTATAAAATAAATAAAAAAGTAAAGTTAACTACTTATGCTGCTCGTTGTATTGAAAATGAAATATTAATGCATTTAAGAAGCAATAAAAAACATTTAAATAATATATCTTTAAATGATTCAATAGGTTATGATAAAGATGGTAATGAGATTAATTTAATTGATGTTATTAAAGTAGAAAGTAGTGATATTGCTAATGATTTAAATACTAAAGATAATATAGAATTATTATATAAATACATTAATGAATTATCTAAGAGAGAAAAAGAAATAATTATTAGAAGATATGGCTTATTTAATAATAAAGAAATGACACAAAAAGAAATAGCTAAAGAAATGAAAATATCAAGAAGTTATGTTTCAAGGATTGAGAAAAGAGCAGTTAGTAAGATTTTGAAGAAATTTTTAAAAAGTAAAAAAACATTATAAATTTTAAATAAAAAAAGAGAGTCTATACAGCTTATAAAAGTGGAAGTTAATAAAGTAGTGAAACTAGCCGTAAATAGTACTTGATAAAGTGATGTATCTAGCCGTAAATGGAAGGTAAAGAAATAGATTAGAGAGCAAACTCTAATTAGATGGGAAATTATATAATGCTAGCATAAAAGAAGTAAGATCTTTTATTGGAATTTTATTTGTGGTAAATAATTGCGATTACTATGCTCCTTTATCTAGTTCTAAAGACAAACACTTACATATGAAAAATAATATTGATATTATAAAAATAAATGATGTAAAATTAGGAGTAGTTAATTTCAATAATATGATATCTGTTTCGCCTAATAATTATGAAATAATAGAGATTAACAAAATACCTGAAAATATTTATGCATTAAAAAGACAACAATTATTAAAAGATTAGTTGTTGTGTCTAAATAAAGATTATAATAGGATTATAATTAAAGCTGTGAAGTTATATGATTTATATACATGTAATAGATTAGTAAAAAGAATTAAAGACAAATGTTGCAATTTTTCTTTACCTATCCAAAAAATGTAAAAATATAATAATATAGAACAAAAAGTTTAAACAAATACCTTAAAAGTATTTGTTTTATTTTAGATTTTAAGTATAATTATATTCAAGGGTGATTAATAATGGATGATAAATTAATGAGATTCTTTAATAAAATAAATTTTGAAGAAATAAATGATTTTGAAGGAGTAAAAGTTTCTAAAGTTGTTATAAATAAACAAAAAGAATCTTGGATAGTATATTTGCAAAGTGATAAAGTTATTAATCCAGAATCAATGATAAAACTAATTAATAAGGCTAAAGACGGAATTGAAAATGTTAATACGATAGATATTAAAATAAGTTATAGCAATATAAGTGATGAAGATATTATTAAATATTTTAAATATTTTTTAGATCAAAAAGTTATTGATAACGTTTCTCTACAAAGTATCATTAATAATGATTTTAAGGTAGAAAATAATGAAATAAGTGTTGAAGTTATTTCAAAGATGGAAGCTAATTTAATAGATTCTTTTAATGATGAATTTAGTAAGTATCTAAAGAATTTAGGAATATCTGAAGTAGAATTAGTACCTGTTATTAATGATGAAAAAAGAAAAGAAATAAAAGAAGAAATAGAAAATAGTAAAACAGATATAATTGTTAATAAAGAACCTGAATTTAAAATTATAATGGGTGAAGAAATTAAATCTAAAAAGATTACGGAAATTAAAGATATTATTGGAGAAGAAAATAATGTTACAGTTGAAGCATATATTTTTGGAATAGAAGAATTTGTATCTAATAAGAGTAATTTTAAAATATTAACTTTAAAGATTAGTGATAAAACTGATAGTATTTTAGCTAAAATATTTACAAGAGAAGATGATGAATTTAATAAATATAAGGCAGGTCTAAAAGAAGGAAAATGGTATGCTTTTAGAGGATATATTAAAAATGATACTTTTGCTAAAGATTTAGTGTTTAATGTAAGAGATATAGAGGAAATTCCTAGTAAAGAGGATGAGTTTGTTGATGATGCTGAAGTTAAGAGAGTTGAATTACATGCTCATACAATGATGAGTCAGATGGATGGAGTTACTAAGTTTGATTTAGATAAACATACATCAGAACTTGTTAGTAATGCGATAAAATTTGGTTATAAAGGAGTTGCGATAACTGATCATGGTGGTTGTCAAGCATTTCCAATTTGTTATGAAATAATTAAAAATTATAATAAAGGTAAACCTAAAGAAGAACATTTTAAAGGTATTTATGGTACTGAACTTACATTAGTTGATGATTCAGCTGATATCACTTTTAGAGCAAAAGATGATGATTTAAGAAGTACTACTTATGTTGTATTTGATACAGAAACTACTGGTTTTAACGCTGGTGGTAAAGATCAAATGATTGAAATTGGTGCAGTAAAGATAGCTAGTGGTGAGATAATTGATAGGTTTGATGAGTTTATTAATCCAGGAAGACCACTACCACAAAAGATAGTTGATTTAACATGCATTACTGATGATGATTTAGCTGGTGCTGATAATGAAGCAAATGTTACTAAAAGATTTTTAGAGTGGGCAGAAGGACTACCGATGGTTGCGCATAACGCGAAATTCGATATGTCTTTTGTTGATATGGCTTGTAAAAAATATGGATTACCTGAATTTAATAATACCGTTATTGATACATTAGAACTATCAAGAGCGTTAGATCCTGATTTAACAAGACACAGTTTGTCAGCGTTAGTTAAAAGATATGAAGTTCCTTGGAACGAGGATGCTCATCATAGAGCAGATTATGATGCTGAAGGAACAGCTTATGTATTTTGGAAAATGTTAGATCGTGTTCCAAAAGATACCTATAAAACAATAAAAGATTTAGATAATTTAGTTTCTAAAGAAAATTTATATAAGTTTGGTGCAACTCATCATTTTAATGCTTTAGTTTTAAATCAAAAGGGATTAAAGAATTTATTTAAAATTGTTTCTTTAGCTAATACAACTTATTACTTTAAATGTCCTAGAATTCCAAGAAGTGTATTACAAGAGTTAAGAGAAGGATTACTTATTGGTAGTGGATGCTTTGATTCAGAAATATTTAAAGAAGCTAGAAGAAAAGATAAAGAAGAATTAACTAATTTAATTAATTTCTATGATTATGTTGAGGTACAACCTCCAGATGTTTATTCTCATTTAGTTGATACTGGAGATTTTTCATCAAATGCAGAATTAATTGGAAATATTATGAAAGTTGTTGATGCAGTAAGAGATGCTGGTAAAATAATGGTTGCTACTGGAGATGTCCATCATTTTTATAAAGATGATCGAATTTATAGACAAATAATTATAAATACTAAGGCTAATTTTGGTAAACATCATTTAGCTAAATCTAGCATTAAAGAAATACCTTCACAACATTATAGAACAACAAATGAAATGCTTGATAATTTTAACTTTTTAGATAAAGATGTTGCATATGAAATAGTTGTTACTAATACAAATAAGATATGTGATATGATTGATGAAATAGAAGTTATTCCAGATACGGGTGGAACACCATTTTCACCTAGAGTAAAAGCTGATGATGGTAAAACTTATTTAGATTGTCCTAGAGTTGTAACTGACTTAGTTTATGGTAGAGCAACTGATTGGTATGGTGATCCACTTCCATTATTAATCGAAGAACGAATTGCTAAAGAACTTTATGGAGAAACTGTTTATAAAGTCTGTCGTGAAAATTTATTAAAAACTCATAGTGAAGATGAACCTAACTTAAAAGAATTAATATTTAAGGATGTTCATGAAGTTATATTAAAAGGTGTAGATGCTGTTAAAGAGTTAGTCAGAAATAATATTAAAGAGCACTTAGAAGAAGAAGCAAGTGATGAAGAAATAGAACAAAAATTAAAGAAATCACTTGGTGGAGTAATAGGTGCAGGCTTCGATCCAATTTACTTAATTGCGCAAAGATTAGTTAAACACTCTAATGATGAAGGCTTCTTAGTTGGTTCAAGAGGATCAGTAGGTTCATCATTTGTTGCAACAATGATGGGAATTACTGAAGTTAATTCTTTAGCAGCACATTACCGCTGCCTAAAATGTAAGACAAGTATTTTTAATGATGATGATGGTAAACCACTTGGTGCAACTTATTCATGTGGTATTGATTTACCAGAAAAGAAATGCCCTAATTGCGGAGAAGATATGTACAGAGATGGTCATGATATTCCATTTGAAACTTTTTTAGGATTTAATGCTGATAAAGTTCCAGATATCGACTTAAACTTTTCTGATTTAAATCAAGCATCTGCTCATGAATATACTAAGGTACTATTTGGTGTTGATAATGTATATCGTGCTGGTACTATTGGTACAGTTGCAGAAAAAACCGCATTTGGTTTTGTTAAAGGATATATGGAAGATAAAGGAATTATGATGCGTAATCCTGAAATAGAACGTTTAGCCAAAGGTGTTACTGGGGTAAAGAGAACTACTGGACAACATCCAGGTGGAATTGTAGTTGTTCCTGATTATAAAGAAGTTTATGATTTTACTCCATTTCAATATCCAGCAGAAGATGTTAATAATGCATGGCGTACAACTCACTTTGGATACCACTCAATTGAAGAATGTTTGCTTAAATTGGATATTTTAGGTCATACCGATCCAACTCAGCTTAGAATTATTCAAGAACAAACAGGACTTGATGTAAGTAAAATACCTTTATCAGATCCTGAGACTATGAGTATTTTCTCATCAACTAAAGCGTTAGGGGTAACTAATGAACAAATATTAGCGTTAACTGGTACTTTAGGTATTCCAGAATTTGGTACTAACTTTACAATTGGCATGGTTGATGAAATTAAACCTAAAACATTTGCTGAACTTGTTAAAATTGCCGGACTTTCTCATGGAACTGATGTATGGCTTGGTAATGCGAGAGACTTAATTATTAATAATGTTGTTCCTTTTAGTGAAGTTATTGGTTGTCGTGACGATATTATGATTTATTTAATGTATCATGGTGTTGAACCTATTAAAGCATTTAAAATTATGGAATTTGTACGTAAAGGTAAAGCAAGTAAACCAAAGGAAAAAGAAAATTGGGAAAACTTTAAAAAGATAATGCAAGATGCTAATATTCCTGAGTGGTTTATTGATTCATGTAATAAGATTAAGTATATGTTCCCTAAGGCTCATGCTGCAGCTTATGTTGTAAGTGCTTTTAGAATTGCTTGGATTAAAGTTCATAAACCAGTATATTTTTATTCATCTTGGTTATCATGTAAAGCGACTGATTTTGATGTCGAAACTATGATGAAAGGTTATGATGCTATAAAAGCAAGGGTTGAGGAAATTCAAAATAAAGGATTTAATGCAACTAGTAAAGAATTAGGACTACTTGAATGCTTAAAAGTATGTTTAGAAGCATCAGCAAGAGGAATAAAATTTGCTAAAATTGATTTATATAAAAGTGATTGGAGAGTATGGCAAGTTGCAGATGAGCATACTATCATTCCTTCTTTCTTATCAGTTGATGGACTGGGTGAGACAGTTGCTAAGAATATAGTTAATGAAAGAGGAAAAGGTAAGTTTGTAAGTATTGAAGACTTTCAATCAAGAGCAAAAGTTTCTGGAACTATAATAGAAAAATTAAAAACAATTGATGTTTTAGAAAATATGCCACAGTCTTCACAGTTAAGTTTATTTGATTAAAAATATAAAATATAGTGAAGTGAAGTGGTTCAATGTCAAGTAGTGTTGGTGAATCCAAAAACTAATGATAAATGAACATTTTAAGGGGACTAGAAATAGTCTTCTTTTATTTTATTTTAATATCCTTTAAATAATGTGCAATTTATTTTACACTATCTATGGCCCGTCAAGTGTAGTTAAAAAAATTTTAAAACAAACCTATGTTTGCTTGACGGGGGGGTAAATGGCGATATAATTTGACTATGATATAGGAAGGATAAAGAAGAATGAAGGAACAAAAAGTAAGACTAATTGTGGTTTTATCAACAATAGCAATGATGATAGTGTTATTTATTGGAATAACTTATTCTTATTTTACTGCTTTAAATAATAAAGGAAGTACATCATTAATATCAGCAACAAGTGGTAAAATGGTAATAAATTATGCCGATGGATCTAGTAAATTATTATCAAGTGAAAATATACAGCCAAGTAATAAGATTTTAATAGATAAAACGTTTACATTAACCGGAACAAATACAACTAGTGGACTAACGATGCCATATAAGATAGGACTAAATTATGTATCTGAGTTTAGTGATGGACAAATACATTATTATATTAAACGAACAAGCACAAATGGAAATGTAACAAGCACGTTAGTAGGAACAGCAAATCAAACAATACCAGGAAATACCACTGAAACAGGATATACTACAGGAACACTTAAAAAAGGTAATAGATACTTAGAACTCGCAACAGGAGAGTTTAAAGCAAACACATCAAATCAAACAATCACATTTAATTTAAAAATCCAATTTCCTGATACCGGAGTAAGTCAAGATAGTGAAAAAGGAAAAACACTAACTGGTGAAATAGTTGTCAATTACGAAGAAACAGCAACTGATACCTTAATGGCTCTTTATGATAAAGAAACAAAGACAAATGGAGTATCAACAAGTGGATTATTTATTGATGATACAAGTGATGTAAACTTAAGATATACAGGTGCTAATCCAAATAATTATGTTGAATTTGCTAACACAGGAGAACTATGGAGAATAGTTGGAATCTTTAACATAACAGATTCAGAAGGCAATATTGAAAGAAAGATTAAATTAGTTAGAAATGACTCTTTAGGATCATATTCATGGGATGCAAAATTAAATCCTCAAACTAATGATTATCGTGGAATTAATGATTGGACAGAGGCTGACCTAATGAAAGAATTAAATGGCGATTATTTAGATACAACATTAACTGCAAACAAGACTAATTGGTATAATTTATATCAGGAATCAGGAAAACCTGTTTTTCAACAAAATGGAGAATTTGACTATACTAAAGTTATAAAAATTAATTATCAAAATATGATAAGTGAATGTGTATGGAACATAGGAGGAAATAATTATAGTAACCCAAGTTCTGCACCATATGGATTACCTTTATTAGAACAATATAATAAAGAAAGAGGAACGCTTGTCTATCAAAATAGTCGTCCTACCAAATGGACAGGTAAGGTAGGACTAATATATCCTAGTGATTATGGATATGCATCGACAAATAGTGAATGTAGAGAAAATTTAAGAGCTGGCGTAGTATATGATTCAACCAAGAATCAGTATGATTATACTAATACAAAATGTAAATTAGATAATTGGTTACAAAAGTCTGGTTGGTATTGGACACTATCTCCATATTACGGTGTTTCGGATGACGTGTTTGTTGTGCGTGATAATGGAGCAGCCAACCTCAATGATACTGGTGATTCCAACGATGTTTTCCCCTCAATTTATCTAAAATCTAATATCAAAATAGCAAGTGGAACAGGTGAAAAAACAAAACCTTATATTTTAAATCCATAAAATTCAATAAAATTTTATTAGTTGTTTACTTGACGCATTAATGTGTTCAAGGTATAATTTTTATATGGTAGGTTATTTAATTAATTTATTATGAGGATAGCAAATTTTATGAGAGGGAATTGATATATGAAAAAGAATTTTTTTAAAAATCAGACAATAGTAATAGTATTTTCTATAATTTTAGGTATTTTTTCTATAGTTTTAGGAATTGGTTATGCGTTTTATGTTTTTGATATAACAATCAATGATTCTAATCCAATTATTAATGTTAAGACATCAACAGTTGATTTAAAGTTAACTGAGGTTAGTGGAACTCTTGGTTTATGTAAAAACTATCCAATTAGTAATACTGAAGGATTAGCATGTACTCCTTATATATTTTCTGTTCAAAATAGTAATAAAGTAGATTTAAATGAATATATAAATTTAGAGGTTTATACAACAAGTACTTTACCGGCATCTGATGTTCATATAGCGTTTGCAGAATGTAGTGATTCAGCATGTTCAACAACAACTTATACTAATAAATTATTATCAAGTTTTACAGTAAATACTGATACAACAGAACAGGGTGTAACAGGATATATTTTAAATACAACTAAACTTATATCAAAAAATACAACAAAATACTTTAAAATTATAATTTGGCAAGATTTATCATCAACTTATGAAAGTGGAACATTTAATGCTAAATTAGGTGTGATTTCATATAATGTATAATATAAACTACTGAAAATCAGTAGTTTTCTTTTGCTTAAGACATATAATTTTATAGGTGAAGCTATGCTAGAGATAATTAATAATGCATTAAGAAATAATAATTATTATATATGTTTATATAAAAATAATATTTATTTATATAATTATAAAGATATATTATCTTTTAATAATAATTTAATAATGATTAAATTTGATAATTTTAATTTAAAGATTAAAGGTAGTAATATGTTAATAAAACATATGCAGGAAAAAGAATTAATTATTTCTGGTAATATTATAGGGGTATTCTATGAATAAACAAATTAAAATTAAAATAGAAGTAACCGGTAGTATTAATAGATTTATAAATAAGTGTATTAGTAAAAAGATTTATTTATCTAGTATAAGTTATATAGATGATAATAAGATCACATGTATAATAAATTTAGAAGATTATAAAAACATTAAAAGATTAAATTATTATTCTAAGATTAAGATAATCAGTTATGTTGGAATTAATAAAGTTAAAGAAATAATTAAAAATAATATTTTTTATATAATAATATTTATTCTTACTTTTATATTAATTGACATAATAACTAGTTATATTGTAGATATAGAAGTAATACATTCATCATCTAGTATTCGCAAGTTAATATATAAAGAATTAGATAACAATAATGTTAAGAAATATTCTTTTGCTTATAATTTTAATGAATTAGATAAAATACAACAAAATATTTTAAATAATAATAAAGATAAATTAGAATGGATTAGTATTACTAAAGATGGGATGAAATATATAATTAGATGTGAAGAAAGAAAAATTAAAGAAATAAATAAAGAAAGTGGATACCGAAATATAGTTGCTAAAAAAGATGCTTATATTACTAAGATTATATCTACTAAAGGAGTTAATTTAGTTAGAAGTGGGGAATATGTTAAAAAAGGGGATGTCTTAATTAGTGGAGAAATTAAATTATATGAAGAAGTTAAAGGAAATACTTTAGCAACAGGATATGTATATGGTAATGTATGGTATAACGTTCAGTTATCAATACCAAAAGAAGAAAATAAAAAAGAATATACTGGTAAGTCTAGATTTAATATAAATATAAATGATAAAATCTTTTTTAAAAATAAATATAAATATTTTAGTCAAGAAAATATTAGAGAGATAAAGATATTAGGATTAAAAATTAAGTTTTATAAAGAGAAAGAATATGGATATAAAAAACATATTTTAAGTGATGAAGAGGTAGAAAATTTAGTAAATGATAAAATTAAAGAAAAATTTAGTAATATTGGAACAATTAGTAGTCAAAAAGTTTTGAAAAAAGAGATAAATGATAGTACAATAGATTATAGAGTATTTGTTATTTGTAATGAGATTATTAATGAATACCAGTACTATGAAAAAGGTGATGTTAGTGATACCCAAAGCAGCAATTGAAATTATAGTTGATTTATGGCCTATCTTATTATTATGTATAATTACTACAATATGTTTAAAGATAGCTTATAGCTTGGCAAATCGTACTAAGTTAGAGATATATAAAGAGATAATTAATTTAGTGTTTATTGCTTATGTTATAATGTTATTTAGTTTAGTAACAGCGACTGATTTTTCTTCTTATAGTAATAATTTTATTCCTTTTAAAGAAATATTTAGATATAGTGTTACATCTAAGTTATTTTATCGTAATGTGATAGGCAATGTAGTTTTATTCATTCCATTTGGTTATTATACTAGTTATTACTGTAAGACTAAAAATATAACTTATAGTTTTTTAATTACACTTATTGTTAGTTCAACTATTGAGACTATTCAGTTACTTTTAGGTAGAAGCTTTGATGTAGATGATATAATTTTAAATGTGGTTGGTGGAGTAGTTGGGTATATTTTCTATTTAGTAAGTGAGTTTATATTTAAAAAGACTAGTGAAAGAGTAAAAAATAGTTTTTTATTAAATTTAATATGTGTGTTAATAATTGCGATATTAGTGATAATAATACTTAATTTGTATGGAGTGGTAATATGAATAGTTATGATATAATTGATGAATATGGTTATAAAGAATATGATTATTTAAATGATTTATTTGATTTTGCTTGTAATAAGTTAAAACTTAAGAATGTTTATTTTTCAGTAATTTTTATTAATAATGAAGAGATACATAAGATAAATAAAGAGTATAGAGGTATTGATAGACCAACTGATGTTATATCTTTTGCGTTTAATGATAATGGAGCTTTACAAGGCCCAGTTAATATGCTTGGAGAAATATATGTATCAATAGATAGAATGAAAGAGCAAGCTATAGAATATGGTCATAGTGAAAAGAGAGAATTATCATTTTTATGTATTCATGGTCTTTTACACCTACTTGGTTATGATCATACTTTAGGAGAAAAAGAAGAAAAAGAAATGTTTGATTTACAGAAGAAAATATTAAATGAAAAAGGTATTATCGATTAAGAGATTAAAAAAATCATTTGGTTATGCATTTAAAGGAATAGATGATGTTGTTAGTAATGAACCTAATATGAAAATTCATGTTAGTGTCGCAATACTTGTTATTATGGCTTTTTTACTTAAGATAAGCATGATTGAATGGATTATTTTAGTTTTATTAATAGGATTGGTTTTAGCAGCTGAGGTAATTAATACGACAATTTAAAACTTAGTTGATATGTATATTAAGGATTATAATGAAAGGGCTAAAGTTGTTAAAGATACAGTTGCCGGAACAGTTTTAATACTTGCTATAACATCGGCTATTATTGGATTAATGATTTTTATTCTTAAAATTATTTTAGTGGTGGAGAGTTTATGAAAGATAATTTAAAATTAATTATGAAAAATGCTTATGCTAATATTTCTAATTATAAAGTTGCATGTGTAATTGTTATGCAAAATAATCAAGAAGTAATAGGAGTAAATATTGAAAATAAAGATGGTAAAAGTGGAATGTGTGCAGAACAAGTTGCGATAGCAAATGCATTTAGTGAAGGATTTTCCGTTAAAGATTTTAAAGAAATACATGTAATGGGTTCAAGCAAAGGAATATGTATGCCATGTTTTATGTGCAGGGAATTGCTACATGAATATTTCTTGCCTGATGCTAAGGTTTTTTGCTATAATAATAGAGGAAAGTGTAAAGAATTTACAGTAGCAGATATTTGCCCTTATCCATTTAAATTGGAGGACTAATGATAAGAGAATTAGAAAGATTATTAAGTAATTGTTATGCTCCTCATGATAGTATTTACTATAGCGCTGTAGCAAAGATGAACGATGGAAAGTTATTTGCAGGTGTTATTGTTAAAAATGATATTTTTAGAAGTACAATTTATGCAGAGGAAGCCGCAATAGCAAACGCAGTAAGTCATGGTTATAGAAAAAAAGATTTTGATAGTTTATATATTATGACAAGTTCTAAAAATTTAAATGATTTAAAAAATATTAATAAAAATATGATTAAGGAATTTTATGAAAATGATTGTGAAATATTTTTATATGATATAAATAGAGAAGAAAGAATAATAAAAGTGGGTAATTTAATCGAAAATATATATTAGGATGTGGTAACGTGAAAAGTGGATTTGTAAGTATAATAGGTAGACCAAATACGGGTAAGAGTACCTTAATGAATACAATATTAAAAAAACATATAGCAATAGTTTCTAATGTTGCTGGAACAACTAGGAACGCAATTCAAGGGGTTTATAATGATAAAGAAACACAAATTATTTTTGTAGACACTCCAGGAATTCATAAACCTCAAGATAAATTAGGAAAATATTTAAATAAACAAACTTATGAATCTTTAGAAGATATAGATGCAATTTTATTTGTTGTAGATGCATCAGCACCAATTGGAAGAGGAGATAAATTTATATCACAGACTTTTAAAAATATAGAAACACCGGTTATTCTTGTTTTAAATAAAATAGATAAATTAAGTGATGAACAAATATTAAAATCAATAAATGATTATAAAGAGTTATATGATTTTAGTGATATAGTTCCTATTAGTGCTTTAAAAGATGATAATGTTGAGAGATTAATTAAGGTAATTAAAGGGTATTTAACAGATGAAATTAAATACTATGATGATGGAACAATTACTAATACATCGCTTGAATTTATGCTTGGAGAACTTGTTAGAGAAAAGGTTCTTAATTTAACTGAGGAGGAAGTACCACATTCAGTTACATGTGTTGTTACTCATTTAAAAGATAAAGGCTCTTTAATGGAAGTGTATGTTGATATAATAGTTGAGAGAAATAATTTAAAGAAGATAATTATTGGATCACAAGGATCAATGCTTAAACAAATTGGTTCTTTAGCTAGATGTGATATGGAAGAATTGCTTGGCAAACAAGTTTATTTAGAATTATACGTTAAAACGATTAAAAATTGGCGTGATAAGGAAAGATACCTAAGTGAATTAGGATTTAAAGATTTTTAATAAAAAGGGAGATATGAGTTATGGCAAGATATACAAGATTAGAACAAATTAAGATAGGACAAGATACATTTTATCGTTTATTAGAAACAGAATATGGTGATAATGTAAGAGATGAAATGGCAAAAAAATATGGAGTTACTAAAGGTAATATCTCAACATATTTAAATATGTTTAAAAGAAATGTTGTTGAACCAAAACCAAGTAAAGATGAGTTACGTATTTTGGATAAATTTTATTCTAGAAAATGTCAAAAAAAATTAATAGAATATAATACTCAAAAGGAACCGTTTTTAGTAAATATGTTATTAAGTGCTAAAGATGATAAAGATTATTTAGCTATAAATGATGGAGTAAATTTAACAACTATTAAAAATTGTGTTTCATCTTATGCAAAAAATCATCCAGAAGAGCAAGAGTTAGTATATGCTAAATTAGAAAAATTAATGCTTTTAAGAAACAAAAAAATTAAAGAAAAACAAGATGAGAGAATGGATGAAAATAATAAAGCACGCTATGCAAGAATAGAACATGTTTTGAGAGGTTTTGTTGATGGTGTTGATTATTATCCAAATGAAATATTTAAAAAAGATAATATGACTCAAGGAACATTTAAATCATTAATTGAACTTGCTTATAAGGAAAACAATATTGAAATTATAAATTTATATAAGGAATATTGTAGACAATTAAAAATAAGAGAATTGGATTTTAAAAATTTATGTGAAGATGTATATTTATCCATATTAAATGGAAAATATAAAAATATTTTAGATTTTTATCGTGCTACTCATGTAACTATAAAAAAGTTTAAACTATTTATGATTATTTCTAATAAACGTGGGTTAATATCTGGTACTGTTATGACAGTTATAAATGAATTTTTAAATAAGTTTATAATTGGAACATATGAATTTAAAAGTATGGAAGAAGCAACTCAAAATATTCATTATAGTTATAATGGTGAAGAACTTACTTCTGAAATGATTATAAATCTTTGTGCTGAATTATTTGAACAAGATATTCCAATTAATCAAAATTCAATCATTTATTTATTTCAAGAAAAAGTGAACAAAAAAGTGAATAAAAGATAAATTAAGTTCCCAATATATAAATAGAAAGGGAATTTATATGACAAAAAAAGAAGCTTGGGATAAATTTAAAGAAACTGGCGAAATTAAATATTATATGATATATAAAAGAGGTTAGAATTATATGTTAAAGCAAGTAGAAGGAATTATAGCAAGTAGCGTTAATTATGGTGAAACAAGTAAAATAGTTAATATTTTAACTAAAGAGGGAATGATTGGTGCGATTGCCAAGGGAGCTAAAAATATTAAAAGTCCTCTTAGAAGTTTTACAGTTAATTTAACTTATGGTTCTTTCTATTTATATTATAACGATAATAAATTAAGTACTTTAAAAAGTGCCGATATAATTTGTGAATTTAAAAATATAAAAAAGGACATAATCTTGATAAGTTATATGTCTTTTTTAATTGATTTAGCAACTCAGGTTATGAAACAAAATAATGATGAAGAAATATACAATTTATTAGTTACTACTTTATATAAAATAGATGAAGGATTAAATCCAATGGTTATGACAAATATTTTAGAACTTAAATATTTAGATTATTTGGGAGTTGGGTTTGATTTTAATACATGTTGTAAATGTGGAAAGAAAAGCAATATAGTTACGATAGATCCTGATGCAGGAGGATATATTTGTAAAAATTGTTATACTAATGAGATTATTTATGATAGTAAAACTTTAAAAATGCTTAGAATGTATTATTTAGTTGATATAAAATCTATAAGTGAATTAAAGATAAGTGATAACGTAGTTAAAAATATTAATTACTTTGTTAATACATATTATGATAGATATACTGGATTATATTTAAAAAGTAAAAAGTTTTTAAATGAATTAATTAATTAAAAATAAACAGCTGTTTGCTTGACTCTAGTATAAAATATATTTTATAATTAGTTAAGAATAGGAGTTACGAATGTGAAAAATAAATTTTTAAGTTTTATAAATAAATCAAAGAATATAAAAATATTAATTTTTTGTGTTTTAATGACAATTATTTTTTATTCTGGTTATGAATTATCTATACATATTCAAAATAAAAAAGAAAAAGTAAGTGAAAACATAGCAATTAATACAATTGGCATAGATAATACTGATAATTTAAATATTATAGCTTATGTTGAAGGAATAAAGGCAACTGAGGCTCCTACAGGATGTGCTTATTCTACAACTGTTAAAATATATAATGGCAATAAAGAAATAACTGCAAATAAGGCATATATGACATGTAATTATTTAACTGGAAAGTGGTCATTAAATTTAAAAGATGTTGATGAAATACCTAAAACAATAAAAATAGATTTTAACAAGTTAAATATTCCTGATGATGCATTTGTAACTAATTTTGAGTATATTGCTCCATCTGATACTGTAACAGAACCTTATTATACATATAGGGTATACACTACTGGTTATTATAAATTAGAAACATGGGGTGCACAAGGACACAAAGGTGGTCGTGGTGGGTACTCTGTTGGTGTTGCTAAATTAAATGAAGGAGATTTACTATATATTTATGTAGGTGGTGGTGCTACTAGTGGTACAGGAGGATATAATGGTGGAGGAACGCGAAGAAGATATGTAACTGGACCTGGGTATGTAACTCAATCTTCTGGTGGTGGCGGAGGTGCCACTCATATTGCTACGAAAAGTGGTTTATTAAAGAATTTATCTGATAATATTGATTCGATTATAATGGTTGCTGGCGGCGGTGGAGGTGGCTATGTAGATAAAACATCTACATCGACTACTGGTATGACTTATGGCAGTGGCGGCGGTTATACTGGGACATATTCGAGAAGAGCAACAAATTCAGGTGGTGATAGTGCACAAGCTAAAGGTGGATCGCAAACTGCTGGTGGAAATAAAAATGCTGGATTTGGTTATGGTGCTACCACTTCAGCATCAGCTGGTGGCGGTGGCTTCTATGGCGGAGCAGGTGGCGGTGTTGTTGGATCAACTGAATATAATGGTGCCGGTGGTTCTGGCTATATTAATTCTAGTTATTTACTATCTGGAATAAGATTTATGTTTTGTTCTGGATGTTTAGAAAGTAAAGATGATGGAATATTTACTATTAATGTTCACGGATCTTCAACAATTAGGGATACTCAAAGTTGTCCAAATGGTTATTCTGCTGATCCAATAAGCAAATGTACAAAACTAGGCGACGGTCATGCACGTATTACTTATTTAAATAATTTTGAGGCGGAATTACCAACTAATTGATAGTATTATTTTTAATACTATCTTTTTTGTAAATAGATAATTGTTTGCTTGACGCATGAACTAAATATTTTATATAATTATGTAAGGATAGAGGTCATAAATATGAAATTAAAAAATTATATAAGAAAATTATTTAATGATTTTAACTCTAATAAAAAGTTAAAAACTTTAACAGCCTATGTTGCTTTGTTGGGATTTATATTTACTTTAGGTTATTCTGTATCGGTATTTAATCAAAATAAAAAGACTGAATTAATAAATATTAATATAAATGGTTTAGTTTATAATATGACTACAAATAGTGGTGAATCTGATGATAGAATTTTACAGTTAAAAGCTAATCAAATAGAAAGATTTAATATTACATTAACAAATTTAAATAATATTAGTACAAAATACGAATTAATATATGATATTTGTTCTGATTCAAATTGTACTTCATTTGTCGATTATAATAAAAATATATCTGTAACGTGGAATGATGAAGGTGAATCAATAAGTGGTTCTATTGATGCTGGAACGAATAATGCGAAAATTATTAAAATTTATACTCAAAATCAAGCTAGTGAAAATTTATATATTAAATTAAATTTAAATGCTGGTTATACATGGAATGATTTGACTCTAAAAAATCAGATTAGTACATCTGGATTTGAGGTTGGTAATAATGTTGATATTATTGCATATGTTGATGGAGTTAAGGTTAATCAAATGCCGACAGGTTGTGGTTATACAGCAAGTGTTAAGGCATATAGTGGAACAAGTGAAATAACAACAGGTAAAGCTGAAATGACATGTAATTATTTAAATGATAAATGGACATTGAATTTACAAGATGTAAGTGATTTACCTACAAAGGTAAGAGTTGATTTTACAACTTCGGATATTCCAGCTGATGCATATGTAACAAATTTAGAATATAAAGATCCTTCAACTGATGAGCCTTTTCCATATTATACTTATCGCATATATAAAACTGGTTATTATAAATTAGAAACATGGGGTGCACAGGGACATCATGGTGGACGTGGTGGTTATTCTGAAGGTATTGCAAAGCTAACTGCAGGTCAATTATTATATATTTATATTGGTAGTACTACTGATGGAGGAACTGGAGGATATAATGGTGGTGGAACGCGAAGTAGGTATATAACGGGTTCTGGAAATGTAATTCAATCTAACGGAGGTGGTGGCGGTGCTACCCATATTGCTTTGAAAAGCGGATTATTAAAGAATTTAGCTGATAATATTGATTCAATTATAATGGTTGCTGGTGGCGGAGGCGGTGGCTATGTAGATAAAACATCTACATCGACTACTGGTATGACTTATGGCAGCGGTGGCGGTTATACTGGGACATCTTCGAGAAGAGCGACAAATTCAGGTGGTGATAGTGGTCAAGCTAAAGGTGGATCGCAAACCGCTGGTGGAAATAAAAATGCTGGATTTGGTTATGGTGCTAACACATCATCATCGGCTGGCGGAGGCGGCTTCTATGGCGGAGCTGGCGGCGGTGTTATTGGATCACAGGAATATAATGGTGGCGGCGGTTCTGGCTATATTAATTCAACCTACTTACTATCTGGGAAAAGATTTATGTTTTGCTCTGGATGTTCAGAAAGTAAGGATGATGGAATATATACTGTTAATGTTCATGGAACTTCAACACTTAGAGATACTGAAAATTGTCCAAATGGTTATTCCTCTAATCCTGTAAGCAGGTGTGCTAAGTTAGGAAATGGTCACGCAAGAATAACTTATTTGAAAGATTATGTTGAAGAATAAAATAATAAATTGATGGCACCTATAAATGCTATCTTTTTATAATTGTTAGAGGTGAATTAAATGAAACACATGTATATTCATATCCCATTTTGCAGTCATATTTGTTCCTATTGTGATTTTTGTAAAATGTTTAAGAATGATGAAATGATAGACAAATATTTAGATGTTTTAAGGAAAGAAATTGATGAATACTATAATGATGAAGAGATGGAAACCGTCTATATTGGTGGAGGAACGCCATCTTGTTTAAATAGTAATCAGTTAAATAAATTGTTTAGTATATTAAGTGATGTTAAAGTAAAAAAAGATTATGAATATACTTTTGAATGTAATCCTTGTGATATAAATGAAGAATTAATTGATATATTGGTTAAAAATAAAGTTAATAGATTAAGTATTGGTATTGAGTCTTTTGATATAGATAATCTTGGTTTTATGGAAAGAAAAGTAGAGTTTAAAGATATTCAAAATAAAATTAATATGATAAGAAATAAGGGAATAAATAATATTAATTTAGATTTAATTTATGGAATTCCTGAAGAAAATATTAAAACTTTGAAAAAGGATCTTTTGCTTCTAGTTAAGTTAAAACCTAATCATATAAGTACTTATTCATTACAAATAGAAAAACATACTAAAATATATAATGAAGGAATTAATCCTATAAATGAAGACTTAGATTCTAAAATGTATTTTACTATTATTAATTATTTAAAAAAACATAAATATAATCATTATGAGATAAGTAATTTTGCTTTAAAGGGGTATGAATCAAGACATAATTTAAGTTACTGGAATAATGAAGAGTATTATGGATTTGGTCTTGGTGCTTCAGGTTATATTGATGGATTTAGATATGATAATACTAGAAATTTAAGTAGATATATAAGTGGGGATTATCATTTAAATGAAAGCTTGTTAAGTTTAGAAGATAAAATGTATGATAAGGTTATGCTTGGATTAAGAAAGATGAAAGGAATTAATTTAAAAGAATTTGAGGACAAATATGGGGTTAAATTTGAAGATAAATATGATATAGATAGTTTAATTAAGAATAAAGAATTAATTATTAAAGATGGATATGTATTTATAAGTCCTAAATATTTATATTTGATTAATGAGATATTGATAAAAATTTTGTAAATAAATAATTATATTGGAAAAATAGTTTATATTAAAGATATCATATTTGCAACAGGTAAAATTAAATTGGATTATACTTATGGGCTTATCAATTTAAGAAATGTCTATATAGGTATTAGAATATCAACTAAGTAAATGATAAACAAACAAAATATTGCAAATATTCATATAAACGAAAATAAAGTCATATAATGTATAAAAAATAGGTATTTGTTTTTCTAAAAATATATGATAAACTTATATATAGTAAAGAGGTATGTAAATGAAAATTAAAAAAATATTGATAGGGAGTTTGGTAGGTTTAATAGGTGCAGTATCAGTTGATGCTGCATCATTAGAAGTTACTGGTGTATCAACATTAAAAACAAATGAAACTGGTAAATATGAAATAAAACTTAGCGATGTTGGTAGTGATGAATTTGACCAAGTTGAATTTGAAATAAACTATGATTCAGGTATTCTTAAATTTGCTGGAAGCACAAGTAATGATTATTCTACTACTGAAACTTATTCAGGAAATAAGGGATTTATAGTATCAAGCGCTAATCTAAAGGATGGAATAATTGGTTCATTTTCAGTTACTAATTTAAGTGAGGTAAGTACAACAACTTCTTTTGTTATTAAAAATATTAAATTTAAAAAAGGTGCTAATGAAGTAACAACTAGTAATGATTATTCAAAGACTTTGACATTAAGACAAGGTGTTACAACTACAACAACTAAACCTAAAAATACAAGCGCTAAAGTAACAAGTATGAGTTTTAAAAATTCGACTATGAAACCTGCTTTTAATCCTAGTACTCATGAATATAAATTATATACTAAGGATACAATAAGACAAGTTACACTTGTATATAATACTGAACAAACAGGAGTAACATTAACAAGTGAATGTACAGTAGGGTGTACAGTATCTAGTTCATCAGATACAATTATTCAAACTATTCAAGGTAAGAATGAAGTATTATTTAAATTTACAAGTGAAGATGGAAAAACAACTGAAGAATATAAATTTATAATTTATCGTGGAGAAACTACAGATGGATCAAATAAGTTAGCTAGTTTAAGCGTTAAAGATTATAATATAAATGAAAAGTTTGATGAAAATACTTTGGATTATACATTAAGTGTTCCATTTGAAGTAGAAAAGTTAGAAATAAATGCTGTTCCGGCAGATGAAAATGCGAAAGTTGAAATTAAAGGAGCAGATAATTTAAAAGTTGGAGAAAATATTATTACAATTACTGTAACACCAAATGATGAAGAAACTGAGGTTAAAATTTATAATATTACTGTTTTAAGAGAGGAATATATTGAAGAAAATCCTACAACTACAGCACCTTTGGTTCCGAGTACAACTGATAAGAAAAATAATAATTCTAACGTTATTTTGATAATTTTATTAGTGCTTGGTGGATTAACGATAATTGGAGTTGCTGCTTACTTTATCTTCTTTTATAAAAAGAAAAAAGTAAACGCTGAAGAAAATTTGAAAGATAAAGGTAATGAAAATATAGATGCAGTTGAAAATCAAGATGATATGCCTAAAATAAAGGAAAAAAGTGCTATAGATGAGGCATTTGAAGAAAAAGAACCTACATCAATTGAAGATGCTTTAGATGATTTAATGAAAACTAAAGAGATAATAGATGACAATAATAATGAATCACTTTAATAAAATATATTAAGGTGATTTTTTATGTTTATAGCGCATCGTGGTTTGTATGATGATAATATTAAAGAAAATACAATTGAGGCATTTGATAATGCATTTAATAATGGGTATCAAGGAATAGAATTTGATGTTAGACTTACTAAAGACAATATTCCAGTGGTGCTACATGACTCTTTTTTATCAAGAGTATTTGGAATTAAAGGATTATTAAAAAATTTTACTTATCAAGAATTAAGGAATAAGAATATTGATATTCCTAAGTTAGAAGATGTAATTAATAGATATCAGAATAAAGTAATGATAATTGAATTAAAAGAAAAGATTGATATAACTAAATATTTAGAAAATCCTAAAAATAATTATTATATTTCTTCTTTTAATTATGATTATGTATCTTATTTAAAGAAAAGTACTAATTATAAGTTAGGTGTTATTAACTATGTGTTAAATAGTGGTGTTGATTATAGCAAATTAGATTTTATAATGATTTTAGATTCTATTTATAATCAAAAATTGTTTAAATTTAAGGAATTAGAAATAATAATTTATGGAGTGGTTGGTAACATAAATGATTATAATAAGGAGTTAAAATATATAGTTTGATTATAATTAGATTAGTTTTCATTAAAAAATTCTTGAATTTAAATATTAATCATTGTATCATATAATTTAATTTAAGGAGAAGATATAGATGCTTTGGAATTATATATTTAAAAGTAAAAATAAAAATATAGCTAATAAAGTTTATTTGCAAATACCTTCATATGAAGAATTAACAAGTGAAGAACAAGAATATGTTAATAAAATAAAAGAAGAATATTTACAATTTTATAAAACTGAAAATAATTATATTATATTGGATAAAAGGATATTTGAGGAGTTTAATAAGTATATAGAGTTAACTCTTAACATTATGCTTAAGGATCATATAAGTGATAGTGTTGGTTCTATAATTGATAGTAAAAAATTAGTGTATTATTCTCATAAAATTAAGAATATTAATGAAACTTTAAAATATAAATATATTGCATTACATAAAATAAAAAAGGATAAAGCTTACTTAATTCAACATATGGGGTTACATTTATTAGGTAAAAGAAAGATTAATATATTAAAATCACTTGATTATCAAATTAATACTATAAGTGATTTATGTTCAAATTCTGAACAAAGAATACTTGATTGTAGTACAAAAGCTATTGCTAATTATCCTAAAAACATAGATGAAAATACAAAAAAAGAATTAAAAAAAAGATGTATTGAAGTTGATAAAGATTATCAAGATTTATTTAATTCTTCAGTTGACATTGATGACAATTTACCAATTGCAGATAAAGCAACTTACAAGGAAATAATTATAGATAACTTTGTTTATGAGAATAGAGACTTAATAGACAAGTTAAAAGAACAACTTAATTTAATTGTTAACAGTACAATAAAAGATAAAACTATGCAGCAAGAAATCATTGATAGTCTAATGAAAATTAAAATGTATTACAATATATTTAATAAGTATGGTAGAAATTTAATTAATGAATTAGATTTTGTTGATTTATATAAAATAATTTTTAATGTTTATACTTATTTTCCTTTTGATAATGATTTTAAAGAGTATTATAATTCATTAGAAGATATGCATGAAAAAGAAGCATATAGAAAAATTATTGGTTATAAAGTTGAAATGTTTAATAATTTTGAATCAGCGATATTCTATGATAAAAAAATGCCAAAAGTTGCTATAAAATCAATACATCAAATTTTGACTATGCAAAGTAAAGACGATATTGAAAATAGTGATAATAAAGAAGGATTACAATATGAAAATATTATCAATAAATATTTAGATTTATTACTATCACTTGAATATAAAGATGGTCTAAATATTTATTTTGAACATCATAAAAATGATGAAATATATGTTTCTAGTATGGATTGTAAGCTAAAATTTTTTGAATATTATAAATTATTAATGGGTGTTAAGAAAAATAAGCATTCTGAAATAATATATGATTTAAGAGTTAGGTTAAAAGAACCAGAAACATTATATTTTATAAAACTATTAAAATCTTTATATGAAGTGAATTTTAATGTATTTCCAGATGGAATTCCAATGAAGTATTTTTATGAAATTTTTGAAAAATATTCTTTTAATAATAATCTGCCCTTACAACTTTCTTGTAACAATTTATTTTTGAATAAAAATTTTAAATGTTCTTGTCCATTATTAATTCCTACTAATAAAGACTTTACCCTTTATATTAAGGATGATTATGTGATAAGAAAATTTTACGAAGCCGCTAATGATAAAAAAGATACTTTAGAAAGAGTAAAAATTTTATTACCAACTAATCCTATATCTATCAAATTATGTGATAAAGATTATTATAAAAAACATTTAAAATATTTATCATGTACTCCAGATAATGATGCTTGGTCATTTCCGTACACATCTTGTGTTGCTGAGGATACTTTAGCAAATTTGGGAAAAATGTTAGTTTTAGATGAAAAAATATTAGACTATGATCAAATAAAAATACAAGATTATTTATATAATGTGTTTTTACCAATAAAAGATATGTTTGATTTTGACGATAGTTGGAAGGAAAGAATTAAAAAATATACCAATACTTGTTTAATTTATATCTGGAGTTATTTCTTTAGAAATTTAAGCATTGGTAATAGTTTTGGAGTAATAGGTAATATATCATACAAAAAGCATATACCTAGAGGATCAGAATATGATGAAGATATGGCATATAAATTATCAATTGTAGCATTAACTGATTCACTATTAGAATATAAAAGTTTAAGAGAAGAAAATAATAAAGTGAAAATTAAAAATATGTAGATTTTAATTTAAAATTTAAAGGCAAACATATAAAGTGAAAAAATGTTTGCTTTTTTGGAGCTTATATGCTATAATATGTGTAATTTGAAGGGGAAAGGTGAAATATTATGAATAAAAATGTTATTTCATTAAATGAAACTACAGGTATTGTTACTGATGGTGATGTTAAGGTTGTTACTTTAGAAGGAAATAGTTCTGATATGAATAAAATCCTTAGAAAAGAAAATAGATTGGAATTAGAAAGAACAAAGGTTAATGAGCTTTCTAAGTGTAAAAAAAGGGTTAATAATCGTATTCAAAATAAAATATGGATGTCTAGCTGTTTTGCTTTATTATCTGGATTCCAACTTGCAGCAGCAGCAGTTGTTAAAATATCTAATCCAATTTTATGGGCTACTTTAATTCTTACAGGGGTTGTTATAACACCAATTGTATGTATTGCTAGTAATATAAAAGAGGGAGATTTTTATAAGTTAACTAAGATTCGTGATGAAAATATTCCTAAAAAAATTAAAGAATCCAAAATAAGAATTAAAAAGTTAGAAAAAGAAATTGGTGAAATGAAAGAGAATGTAAATTATGTTGAAACTGATTTAACTGCTTCTCGTGATTATGTTTTTAATATTCCATCAAGAAAAAATGAAGTTGGAGGTTATTATAATACTCCAAGTGCTGATGCAAAAGTATTAAGACTAACAAATGAAAGAACATTATCTAATCAAAATAATGTTTTAAAAAGAAGATAAAGAATATTATATAAGAGACACTAGATAGAGATAAATTTATCGGTGTTTTTTGTTTCATTTTCATTCTTATTTTGTTATAATTGATATGTTGAGTGGTGGTAGTATGTTAGATAATACATCTTTGTTTGACCAAAGAAAAATTGAAAGTGCTTTAGTTAGTAAAACTTTTTTTGAAGTATTTGAGGCTTTAGAAGAAAGTGGTTATAATCCGGTAAATCAAATAACTGGATATTTAATTACAGATGATCCAATGTTTATAACAAATTATAAAAAAGCTAGAGATAAGATTGCTAAAATAGAAAAAGTTAAGTTAATTTCGTTGCTAGTGGAGAATTATTTTATTAAATGAGAACATTAGGGATGGATTTAGGTACTAAAACTCTAGGACTTGCTATATCAGATAAACAAGGAATTATAGCATCACCTTATAAATTGATTAAATATAATAATATGGAAGATGCTGTTAATGAAGTTTTAGAAATAATTGATAAAGAAAAAATTGAAAATTTGGTCTTGGGATTACCAAAAAATATGAATAACTCACTTGGTTTTGCAAGTGAAAGAAGCTTAAATTTTAAAAAATTATTAGAAGAAAAAACTAACTTAAAGATTGAATTGATTGATGAAAGACTATCAACTGTTGAAGCTGAGAGAGTGTTACTTGATTATGATATGTCAAGAAAGAAAAGAAAAGAACATATTGATAATACAGCTGCTGCTATCATATTAGATACATATTTAAGAAGGGAAGAGAAAAAATGAATAATGCTAATGGAACATTTACGATAAAAAATAATAAAGGAGAAGAATTAACATGTAATGTTTTATTTACTTTTGATTCTGATGAATTTAAAAAAAGTTATATAATTTTTACAGATAATACATTAGATGAAAATGGTAAAATAAAAGTATATGCTAATACGTATGATCCAAGTGGGAAAGATATAAATTTAGGACAAATTGAAACAGATAAAGAGTGGGAAGTAATTGAAGGATTATTATCTTCATTACAGGAAAAAATAGGTGAAGAAAGTGGAGAAGAAAGTAAATAAAGAAAATACTGATAAAAGTAAAAAAATAGGAATCAATAAAATAATATTAGTTATTTGTGCAATTGTGATAGTTGTGCTTGTCTCATTTATTGTAGCAAGTGATTATTATTTATCTCCAGTAGATAAGAAAAGTGATGAAATAATCAAATTTGAGATTAAAAATAATACCGGTAAAAATAAAATTGCTGATGATTTAGAAAATGCTGGATTAATTAAAAATGCAACTGTTTTTAAAATATATATTAAATTAAATAAAAATAAAGAATTATATGCGGGAACATATAATTTATCTAAAAGCATGAGTGTTAATGAGATAATAGATACACTTCATAAAAATAAGTCACTGGAAACAGAAACTGTTCAAGTTACTTTTATTGAAGGAAAAAGACTTGCAGATTATGCTAAAGTTATAGAAAATAATTTTGATTATAAAGCAAGTGATGTTATTGCGGTTGCTGATAGTGATGAATTTGTTAATAAAATGATTAGTACATATGACTTTATTACCGATGAAGTTAAACAAGATGGAATATATCATCCTTTAGAAGGATATTTATTTGCTGATACTTATGATTTTAAAAAGAATTCTACTATTGAAGAAATATTAAACAAGATGATTTATACAATGGGAAAAAAATTAGAGGTTTATAAAGATGATATAAATGTTAGTAAATTTAGTGTTCATGAATTACTTACACTTGCTTCAATAGTTGAATTAGAGGGTGCTAATTCTGATGATAGGGCAGGCGTTGCAGGAGTATTCTATAATAGAATAGAAGCAGGATGGACACTTGGATCTGATGCTACAACTTATTATGCAGTTAATAAAGATTTTTCAAAAGATTTAACTAATAATAATTTAAAATCATGTAATAAATATAATACAAGAAGTGAAAATACTTGTTCATTTACTGGTTTACCTATAGGACCTATTGATAGTCCTTCGCTAAACTCAATAAATGCAGTTATGGAGCCGGAAGAACATGATTATTATTACTTTGTAGCTGATAAGAATAAAAAAACATATTTTGCATCTACTTATAAAGAACATACACAAATTGTTGCTAAGTTAAGAAAAGATGGATTGTGGTATGAATATTAAAAAAAGTATATTAAGTTATACTTTTTTTCTTTTTTATATAAATTGACTTTTTGACAGTTATCTTGTAGTATAAGTATTATTATGAAAGAAGTTGAATTATATGAATGAAAGATTGTTATTAAATGAAACAACTGGAACTGGTATTTTATATGATGATTATAATAATATTCATTTAGTTGAAACTAAAAGAAATGCGGAAAAATTACCGGAAATAATACAAAAAGAAAATGAGTTAGAAGTTGAACAACATAAATTAAGTGATAATATTGATGATTTGGATTTAGTTAATGATAATATAAAAGAAAAATATAAAATATTAATGATTAGTGCTGTGACTGAAATATTTTTGCTATGGCTTATAAATATTTCATATACCTCTAGTAGTATACTTTCTATTTCTACTGCTGAATTTATATTTACAACTATAAATGTGATTTCAACTGTGATAATGGAACTTAAATATAAATCTTTTAAGGAAAATTTCCACTTAAAAAATGAAATTTTGCCTAATTTAATAAAGACCAATAGAGAAAATATTAATAAATTACAGGCAGAAATAGATGAAATGAAAAAAATAGTTCAATTTAGCAAAACTGATATCTCAAATAGTAAGGAAATTGAAATACCTAGGATTGTTTATCCTACTAGTTTAAAACAAGATCAGGTTACAGAACAAGAATTAAAAGGAGTTAAAATTAAAAATTATGATTTTAATATAAATTAAAGAAAGAGGAAAAAATAATATGAATAAAGAATTATATTTAAATGAAACAACTAAAGTTGGGGTAGTAGTACAAGATGAAAATGAATTAAAAACAGTAGAATCTAGTGAAAATGAATACACATATAGAATTCTATCTTTACAAAATGAAATTGAAAGAGAAAATAAATATGTAAATATGTTAAAAGATACATTATTTGAATTAAAATTAAAAAATTTTATTAAAGTTTTTACAATTGTTTGTAGTATGATACTTGCTTACTTAGAAGGAGCGACAATTTTTGATATGTTCAAATGGGGTTGGAGTTGCCCTTGGATTCTTTTAATTGCTGATAATGCTTTAATAGTTACTCTTTGCTTATGGGGAACATCATGTGGAAAATTTAAACAAAATAATGTTTGTATAAAAAAAATGCCTACAAAAATAAAACAATCCAAAGAAAAAATTAAAGAATTAGAAACAAAGTTAGAAAAATTAAAAGAAAATAGTAATTACAATGAAACTGTGATTAGTGATGAATATGTTGAACCTTTAAATATTATAGATTATCCTCAAAGAATAAATGAGGAATTATTAAGTTACGATATTAAATCACCTGCTAAAATTAAAAAGATTATTTTTAACCATGATGGAACTACAAAATAGTTCCTTTTCTTATATAATAGAAATTTCGTGTTTAAGATGTTATAAAAACTCAAACGCGAAAACACGCCATATAATGGTGTTTTTTCGTTTAGATTATAGTTTGAAAATAATGAATAGTATTTGAATCGTTTGATTTATGATACTTTATTACATAGAAAAGGTGACAGTATGGGAACAGTAAGAAATCCTATTAAAAAATTGCATCATTGAAAAAAGGATTTGAATTAATGTTTAATGAAAGAAATCATAATGTAACTTGTGTAGATATTGTGAAATATGATGAGGTTTTAACAGGTATTATTTATTAGTATTTTAAAGATAAACAATATATTTTTATAGAAGGTACTAAAGACTTTATAAATAAAACTATGTTTCTGATATTAAATATAATAGATCAAACTCAAATTGATTGAAATCATTTTGGGGAACTTTTATTGAATGAGATAGAAAGTTTCATCAATACTAAAGCCATGAAAAAATAAGATTGTGAAGATTAATGGCGATAAGCCATTTAGAGAGTGATGTCGCAGACATTAATGAAATGCTGGACCAATGATAATGGAATTATTACCAATGAAGGTGAAATTTCTTTAATTAATATTATTATTTTGTATCTTCTTAAAATTTTGCTCAAATTGGATTAATTTTTCTTTTCTTCCCTTTTCAATATTATTATCTTTATTGATTAATCTTAATCCATTTTTTTTAAAATCATCGAATGTAAAAGATAATAATATATTATCTTTTAAATAAAAAAATAGTCCATCCACATTATATTGAATAGCAGAATACAAATCATTATTCGTCCATAAATCTATTTGAGTATCATGATAATTAATTTTATATCCACCAAATCGATTATAGGAAAAATTTATGTTATATTTTTGAAATATTTCTAGGATAGAATTTGAATATTCATTTCCTAATACTATAAAATCTAAATCTTTTGGTTTCTTTGCTAGAATCAAATCTCTAATAGCTCCTCCTAATAGGTAGATAGGTGCAGATTTTGAAATAATATAAGCAATTGGAAATTTATCTTTTATGTAATTTTCTAGTCTTGACTCTAATGTACTATTATTTTTAAATTCATTATTATGTTGCATTTTTATTTTCAAATTTGTCCACTCCTTTTATTGTATTTTATCATAATGATGAAAAAAATTTTAAAATTTTTTGAATTATAATTCAGTTAGTGTAGAATATGTTGGGGATTAGTACTTAAAAAAGTACAATATAATTAATTTAATTTAATAATAAATAAATTAAATTATTAAGTCAATAATAAATGATTTATTTTAGAATATAGAAACACTATCACATCAGATGTTTTAATTGACAAAGTAATAAATGTTTACTAAAATACAATTAAAATTAAAGAAAGAGGAAAAAATAATATGAATAATGAGTTATATTTAAATGAAACAACTAAAGTAGGAGTAGTTGTAGAGGATAAAACAAAATTAAAAAAAGTAGAATCTAATGAAAATGAAGATACAGTTAAAATTTTAGAATTGCAAAATGAAATAGAAAGTGAAAATAAAAGTGTAGTAAGGATGAAAAACGTATTATCTGACGCTAAAGCTTATATACGTTTAAAATGTCTCGTCTTAATATGTGATGTGGATTTAATTTGTTTGATGATTAATAGTTTTAATATTTTTATAGCATTAACAATATCTGTTGGTGGAATGTCTATAATTCATACGATATCCCAAAAACATTTTGGATCATTTAAGGAAAATAGACTAATTATAAAGGAATTACCTAAAGAAATAGAAAAATCAGAGGATAAAATTAAAAGTTTAGAAGAAGAACTTAAAAATTTAAAAGAAAAATGCAATTATAATGAGAATGAAATATCAAATGAAGCAATGATAAAACTTGCTGTGGTAAATTATCCCGAAAGAACAAATGAAGAAACATTAGTAAGCGATATTCAAATACCAGCGAAAATTAAAAAAATAACTTTTAACAATAATGGAACTACAAAATAGTTCACATCAGATGTTTTAATTAACAAAGTAACAAACGTTTGCTATAATACGATTCAAATTAAAGAAAGAGGAAAAAATAATATGAATAAAGAATTATATTTAAATGAAACAACAAATGTTGGATTAGTAGTAGATTATGAAAAGAAATTAAAAATAGTAGAATCTAGTGAAAATGAAGATACAGTTAAAATTTTGTCATTACAAAATGAAATAGAGAGAAAAAACAAATATCTAACAATGTTTAAAGAACTATTAGAGACATCTAAAGAAAATATTAAATGGAAAAAGAGATTTTGGGGAGTAAATGTATTTATAATTTTAACAAGTATTTTTATGAATCTAGGTATATTAGCTGAAGTTAGTTTACTAAAAGGATTAATTATATATTTAGGATCATCAAGCATAATTACAATGTTTATTCAATTAATATCATACCGTATGTTTGGAACATTTGCAGAAAACAAATTTTACATAAAAGAATTGCCTAAAGGGATAGAAAAATCAGAGGATAAAATTAAAAGTTTAGAAGAAGAACTTAAAAATTTAAAAGAAAAATGTAATTATAATGAGAATAATCTAACAAATGAAGATGTGATAAAACTTGCAACTGTAAATTATCCTGAAAGAACAGATGAAGAAACATTAGTAAGTGATATTCAAACACCTGCTAAAATTAAAAAAATAAATTTTAATCATAATGGAACTACAAAATAGTTCCTTTTCTTATTTTTTTGCATTTTTTAAATAACCTATGATATAATCTAGTTCGTAAGGAAGTGTTCCCTGTGAGAGAGACAATATTAGAAATGGAAAGATATGCTGAAGCAAATAATATTCCTATTATTGAACTTGATTCTATTAAATTTATTATGAAATATATTAAACTTAATAATGTTAAGACTGTTTTAGAAATAGGTACCGCAATAGGTTATTCAGCAATACTTATGGCTAATGCAACAGATACAGTAGAAATAACAACTATCGAAAAAGATGAAAAAAGATATCGTGAAGCAGTTAAAAATGTTAATGCTTGTGGTTTAGATAAAAGAATAGAAATAGTATATAATGATGCATTAGAAGTAAGTTTAACAGGACGTAAATATGATTTAATCTTTATTGATGCTGCTAAAGGTGGATATATTAAATACTTTGAAAGATTTTGTAATTATTTAAATCCAGGTGGAGTAATAATTACTGATAACTTAAAATTTCATGGTTTAGTTAAAGATAAAGCATCTATTAAAAGTAAAAATGTTAGAGGAATAGTTACTAAAATAGAAAATTATATTGAATTTTTAAATAACAATAAAGATTATGTTACTAAATTTTATGATATTGGAGATGGCTTATCAGTAAGCTTTAAAAAGAATAATGAAAAATAAACTATTAATTAGAATAAACAATTTATTAGAAATTGAAGAATATTATAAAGAAGGTATAACAAACTTTCTTTTTCCTTTATCATGTTATAGTATTGGTTATAATACCTTTAATTTAGATGAAATAAAAAACATTAAAGAAAAATATAATATAAATGTTTATCTACTTGTTAATAGAGTTCTAGATAATAAAGATTGTAATAACTTTAAATTAATTATCCCTAAATTATGTTTTGTAAATGGAATAATTTATGAAGATATTGCTATATATCAAATGCTTAAAGACACTAATATAAATTTAATTTGGAATCAAGCCCATTTTGCAGTTAATTATCATTCAATCAATTACTGGCTATCTAAGGATAACATTATATCTTGCATGCTTGCTAATGAATTAGAAAAAAGTGAATTAAAAATAGTTTTAGATAATGTTAATAAAAAAGTTATATTACCTATTTTAGGACTTAATATGGCTATGTATTCAAGAAGAACTTTATTAAAATTTTATAGTGATACTTTTAAAACTGAATATACCGATGTTGCCATTTTAAAAAATGATGCTGTAGAATTTTTAGCTAAAGAAAATGAATACGGAACAGTTTTATTCTATAATAAATATTTTAATTTAATACCTGAGTTAGAACATATTAATGATGATAAAATTCTTATGTATTATATTGATCCTAATGGATTAACTTCTAAAGATGTTATTGGTATTTTGAAAGGTAAAAAAATAGATTATGATAATAAGTTCTATGAAAATAAAACTGTATATAAAGTGAGTGATTTACAATGATAGAGTTATTAAGCCCAGCTGGTGATTTTGAAAGATTAAAGTTTGCTTTAAAATATGGTGCTGATGCAGTTTATATAGGCGGTAAAAATTATTCATTAAGAGCTAATGCCATAAACTTTACTAATGAAGAGATAAAAGAAGCTGTTATTTATGCTCATAGTTTAAATAAAAAAGTATATGTTACAGTAAACATCGTTTTGCATGATGAAAATATAGATGGTTTAAAAGAGTATCTATTATTTTTAGATAGTGTTAATGTTGATGCAATTATTGTAAGTGATATTTATATAATGAGCTTATGGAAAGAATTGAATCTAAAAATGGAACTTCATGTTTCAACCCAAGCAAGTACTTTAAATAAAGAAACCGCTCTTTTCTATAAAGAGTTAGGAGCTAGTAGAGTAGTTTTAGCAAGAGAAGCTAGTGAAGAAGATATAAAAGAAATAAAAGATTATACTGGTTTAGACTTAGAAGCATTTATTCACGGCGCAATGTGTACTTCAATTAGTGGCAGATGTATTATGAGCAATTATGCAACCAATAGAGACGCTAATCGTGGAGGATGTGCCCAAGTGTGTCGTTGGAATTTTGCTCTTGATGATTTAAATGGTAACGAATTAGGAGAAAACTATCAAATGTGTCCTAAAGATTTAAATATGGCTATTTACATTAAAGATATGATAGATGCTGGTGTTAATTCCTTTAAAATTGAAGGAAGAATGCGTAGTATTTACTATATTGCCACTGTTTTATCTAGTTATCGCAAAATTATAGATGATGTTATAAATAATCGCATAAATGATAAAACTATTAATTATTATCTTAAAGTATTAAATAGATGTGCCAATAGAGAAAGTAATCCCCAATTTTTTAAAGGATTACCTAATTATAAAGATCAATACTATAATGGTAATAGAGAAGTATCTAATCAAGATTTTTTAGGAGTAGTATTAAGCAATGATAATGGGCTAATTACCTTAGAGCAAAGAAATTATTTTAAAAAAGGTACTATAGTTGAATTTATTAGTCCTAATTTTGAAGAAACTGAGTATACTATAGAAGATATTTATGATGAGGATATGAATTTAATAGAAGAAGCAAATCATGCTCAAATGATTGTTAAATTTAAAACAGACATTCCTCTATGTAAAGACGATATCATGAGATTAAAAACAATTGACAAAGAGTCTATTTTGTAGTATATTCTTGTTATTGTAAATTTTGAAGGAGATTTGATATTAATGTCAAAGAAAGATATATTATTAACAAGTGATGGTTTTTTAGAACTTGAAGAAGAATTAAATGAATTAAAAAATGTAAGAAGACCAAAGGTTATCGAAGCAATTAAAGATGCTAGAAGCCAAGGAGATTTATCTGAAAATGCCGACTATGATGCTGCAAGAAATGAACAAGCAGAAGTTGAAGGAAGAATCAAAGAACTTGAATTTATGCTTGCTAATGCAACTATTATTGAAAAGAAAAATTCTCATATAGTTGATGTTGGTTCAACAGTTACAATTAAATATGTTGATGATGACGAAGAAGAAGTTTATCATATCGTAGGAAGAATGGAAGCAGACCCATTTGAAAATAAGATTTCTAATGAATCACCTATTGGTAAAGCAATTATTAATAAAAGTGAAGGAGATACAGTAGAAATTTCATCTCCTACTGGAAGTTATCAAATTAAAATAGTTAGTGTTGCCTAACTATTTTTTAAAAATTTTTTATTACGGATTGTCGTTATTAGATACTTGCACAAATAAATAAAATTTGATAATATGAATATGTAAGGAAAACTTACATAAAATAAAAGGAACATCTATTTGGATAGTTAGATGATTACCTTATATAGTTAGAAATCACCAAAACTCCCTGTTGAGGTGATTTTTTTGTTTTTAATAGTTATTTAGATAAAATAACTACAATTAACAATATTATAATTATAAGTAAGATAGAAATTAAACAATCTTTCTTGCTCATAATATCGCCTTCTTTCATAATAGTTTGAAAAAAGGTAATCACCCTAACAATTAAATGTTCCTGCTTAATACTATAACAAATAGGATATGATGTAGTCAACGTAAAACAAACGAAATTTCATAAAAATATATTATTAAATAACTTATTGTAACCAATTTAAATTAAGTTGCAATAAGAAATAATTATCGATAATATAAACGAATTATCAAGTTATCTTAATTTAAGAAAACAGTTTATTGAAGAATGGTTGAACAAGATTTTTAAAAATTATATTATGGATTTTACTGAACTTATTGAAATAACGTTCATTTACTTTGAAAATTAAAAAAAATATATTACCAAACAAATGCTTGCAATTATTCTTGAAGTATGCTAAAATACAAGCAATTAGGGGAAATTAGAAAATGGAAAAAGAAAATATAAAAAATTCAATGGGAAATGGTACACAAAATGTACGAGAAATATTGTTAAGAGACTATCTTGATTCACGTCTTTCAATTTATTCAGGAAAAATTTACAAATTGTTAGGTGATTCAAATATTGATGGTCATCAATTGGTCGAAAATATTCAAAATTTTTATTATGAAACCTTATTAAACAAAGATTTTATAAAAGAACATGAAATTTCTGAAATTGTTGATTATATAAAAGGAAATGAAATAGAAATCATTGCATCTTTTTTACATAGCATTAATAAATCATTTAAATCAGTATCATCTCTTGTACTATATATTGTTTTAAACGTTGATAAAGAATTACTTGATCAAAATGAAAACAAAAAAACTATAAAATAAGAATTAAATCATAAAGTGTATTATTAAACAAATTTGAGTTCCGGTAAAATTTAAATTAAAGTAAAAAAATCAGAGATTGTGGAAAACTTTCTCTGATTTTTAATGTAAAAATAAGGCAAACACCTCATTTGTTTAGTATAATTAAGTTGTAAAAATAAAATTATTGGTAAACAAAATATTCGGAGGTGTCTACATGAATAATTTTACAGCAAATACATATGAAATGAAAAGAGAAATAATGAATTTTTGTAAAAAAATTTCAAATGGTGTAAATAAACCTATAACTAAATTTATAAAAGATATAGAATATGGAATTGCATCATCTGGTAGTTGTTTAATATCAAATATATCTAGAAGTTTAAATGAAAATATAAAACTAAAAAATACAATTGAAAGACTATGTGATAATTTAAATAATTTAAATAATTTTAATGATACGGATAAGGTTTATAAAAATTATATTGAAACTATTGGAGATGTATATGGAGATGAACCAGTTGCTTTATTTGATGATTCTGATATATCTAAAATATATGGAAAAAAATTTGAAGATTTAGATGATGTAATTGATGCATCTGATTTAGATAAAAAGATTACAAAAGGATATCACGTTTGTGAATCAGTAATTTTAACTAAAAAAGAAAAACAACCAGTAAGTGTATATAGCAAAATATATTCATGTAAAAGTAAAGAATTTAAAAGCATGAATGAATATACAATGAAAAGTATAGATGCAGTAAAAAATGTATTAGGAAGAAAATTTACTGGAGTTTTTGATAGAGGTTATGATGATAATAAAATAATCGACTATATGAATGACAATCATTTTATTATAAGAATGAATGATCGAAGAGTTTTCTTATTTAAAGGAAAAAAGAAAAATGCATATGAAGAAGCCCTAAAAAGAAAAGGAAAAATAAGAATGACTTTATGGTTTGATGATAATGAAGAACATGAAGTATATGTATCACACACAAGGGTTACATTACCTTATAATAAGAAAGATTATGAATTAGTATTTTGTTATGGATTAAGTGAAGAAAGACCATTAATACTTCTTACAAATAGAGAAATACATAATAAAGAAGATGTAATAAAAGTGGTAAGATTGTATTTTTCAAGATGGCGTATAGAAGAATATTTTAGAGCAAAAAACAAGAATATGAATTTGAGAATATAAGATTAAGAACATTAAAAGGAATAAATAATCTTAATTTATTTTTAACAATACATTTAGGGCATATTAGTTTATTAGCAGAAGAAGTAAATAAAAAACTATTAAGTATAAAAATAGTAGAATCAAGTAAATCATTAAGAGGAAAGGTCATAGTATGGATGAGTCAGTTTGCAAGAGGAATAAAAAATATACTAGCATATGCACATACAGGCATTAAAGAATGGCAAGAAATAGAGATAAGAGAAAAATATAAACAATTATGTCTTAAACTATAAATAAATAAAAAACTTAAAACTATAAAAATGAACATTTAACGATGTTCAATGTTGGCATGTAATAAAACTCAATATTTTCGTGAAAAATAAGATTTAATAAATATTATTAAATAAATTATTAAAAACGTAGTATGATTTTTGTAAAATACCGCAACTCAAATAAACAAATGGTTGCAATTAATCTTAATTATGTTATAATAAGAAACAATTAATTGAGAGGGACGTAAGTTATGCATATAGACTATTCCAAAATAAATATTGAAAACATAAATGAATTATCAAAATATCTTAATTTAAGGAAACGATTTATAGAAGAACAATTAAATGAAATTTCTAATCATTATGCTATAGATTTTACTGAATTGTTTAATAAAATAACTGATTTTTATAATCGTATTTTGAGCATGGCACAATTAGAATCTAGAAATGATTTTAATAATATTTATTCCTATATTATTCAAGAAGAATCACAAATTTTTACAAATCATACAAATATTATTCCTAAAAATAATACGAGATTGATAATAATATCAATGTTTATAAATGAATGTTTACAGGATATTGTGAATCAGTATGCAAATAGTTCATTTATAACTCAAAAATTATACGAAGAACATCAAAAACATTTTAATTAAATTCTAAGTAAGCAACGTATTCAATGTACTTGCACAAATATATAAAATTTGATAATATGAATATGTAAGGAAGACTTACATAAAATAAAAAAGGAACATCTATTTGGATAGTTAGATGATTACCTTATTTAGGTAGAAATCACCAAAACTCCCTGTTGAGGTGATTTTTTTGTTTTTAATAGCTATTTAGATAAAATAACTACTATTAACAATATTATAATTATAAGTAAGATAAAAATTAAACAATCTTTCTTGCTCATATTATCGCCTTCTTTCATTAAAGTTTGAAAAAAGGTAATCACCATAACAACTAAATGTTCCTGAGTAATACTATAACAAATAGGATATGATGTAGTCAATGTAAAACAAACGAAATTTCATAAAAAATATATTATTAAACAACTTCTTGTAATCAATTTAAATTAAGTTGCAATAAGAAATAATTATCGATAATATAAACGAATTATCAAGTTATCTTAATTTAAGAAAACAATTTATTGAAGAAGGGTTGAACAAGATTTTAAAAAATTATACTATGGATTTTATTGAACTGGTTAGAATAATGTTCATTTACTTTGAAAATTAAATTTACATAATTATTTTAAAAAAAATCGTATTTAAAAAATTTGCTTTTATATATTGGATATGTTATAGTATTACTTAATTTAGGAGGATACTATGAATAAAGATTTTGAATTAACCTTACTTAGTGAAGGACAAATTTGGGGCAATAATAAAGAAAGACAATTAGATGTAATTAGCAAATATGGAACAAAAACTGCAATTACAGATTTATGTATTTTAATAGGTAGTTATTTATGTAAAAATACTATAGATGAAGATAGTTCTTTAAAAGGTAGAACCGGTTGGTTTTGGACTAGATCTGATGATGGCAATAATGATGTCCGCGTGGTCGATAATTATGGTGATAGGGACTACTTATATAGGTGTGTATGCTATGGTGCTGTTCGACCAGCATTGCAATCTTCTGTATTCTTTTCCCAAATCTCCCAAAATAGAGTGAGGGGATACAATGGAACAGAAGAGGTTGAATTCGGAGAATATCCTCAAAATGCTGCTGATTCAAGAATGCAAAATATACTAGAGTTAGAATATAAAAGAGGAATGAATAAGACAGGAAGAAGTTACACATTTGATTCTGTAAAAGATTATTACGATAATACAGGATTTAAACCCGTAACCTATGAAGAATACGAATATCAAGGAAAGAAATATATTCGTATAAAAGCTAACTCTAGTTATGGTTGCGGTAAATTCATGCTTTCAAATGGTGTTGAATATAGAAATGGTGATTATGTTTGGGTAGAAGTAGCACCAGTCAAATGGTTAATAGATGATGAAAACAAGCAATTAATTTCCAAATATGGATTAGTTTCAGGTACAAGATTTCTTGATAGAAATCATAATTATTATGGAGATTTTAATAAAACTGAAATGTATGAATATCTTAATAAATATATGATTAAAGATTTATTTCAAAATGTTTATTATATTCAAAAAGTTAGCAATAACAATATCGAAGAATCATTAAATATTTTAGGTTTAGGTTCTTGCAAAGGAATTAGCCAAGAAATTTTAAACTTAATTGTTAAAGATAGAATTAACCAAGTTATTACTGATTCTAAATTATATCATTCTATGGATTATAAACTATTAAAGGAACAAATTAATAAAATATTAGAAGCAGGCAAGTCTATATCTTTGCACGTTAATAATATTTCAAATAAAGTTAAAAAATTAAATTCAAAGTAAGCAAACAAGAAAAAACGTTTGCTTTTTAGTGTTTATTTGCTATAATATACGTAATTTGAAGGGGAAAAGGTGAAATATTATGAATAAAAATTTCGAATTAACTTTACTTAGTGAAGGACAAATTTGGGAAAATAGAATTGTATCTCAACTAGAAGTAATTAGAAAATATGGAACGAAAGCTGCAATTACAGATTTATGTATTTTAACAGGTTGTGAATTATTTGAAGATACTGCTTATAATATAAAAGAAGATAGCTCCTTAACTGGTAGAACTGGTTGGTTTAGTACCAAATCTGATGATGGTGATAATAACGTTCGTTTGGTTGATGAGTTTGGTCTTTTGGGCAGCTACCATAGGTGTGTACGTTGTTGTGCTATTCGACCTGTTTTGCAATCTTTTGCAATTCTTTCTTTAACCTTCCCGAACAGAGTAAATGGATACAATGGAACAGAAGAGGTTGAATTCGGAGAATATCCTCAAAATGCTGCTAATTCAAGAATGCAAAATATACTAGAGTCAGAATATAATAGAGGAATGAATAAGACAGGAAGAAGTTACACATTTGATTCTGTAAAATTTATTGAATATGAAACAGGATTTAAACCTGTAACTTATGAAGAATATGAATATAAAGGAAAGAAATATATTCGTATAAAAGCTAACTCTGATTTTAATGGCAATAAATTCGAACTTTCAAATGGTGTTGAATATAGAGATGGTGATTATGTTTGGGTAGAAGTATCACCAGTTAAATGGCTAATAGATGATAGAAAAGGACTTTTAATTTCCAAATATGGATTAGTTTCTGGTATTAGATTTCTTGATGAAAAAACTGATTATAAAGGTGATTTTAGTAAAACTGAAATGTATGAATATCTTAATAGCTATATGATTAAAGATTTGTTTCAAAATGTTAATTATATTCAAAAATTTAATATTGAAGAATCATTAAATATTTTAGGTTTAGGTTCTTGCAAAGGAATTAACCAAGAAATTTTAAACTTAATTGTTAAAGATAGAATTAACCAAGTTATTACTGATTCTAAATTATATGATTCTATGGATTATAAACTATTAAAGGAACAAATTAATAAAATATTAGAAGCAGGCAAGTCTATATCTTTGCACGTTAATAATATTTCAAATAAAATTAAACAATTAAATTCAAAGTAAGCAAACAAGAAAAAATGTTTGCTTTTTTAGTGCTTATATGCTATAATATGCGTAATTTGAAGGGGAAAGGTGAAATATTATGAATAAAAATTTCGAATTAACTTTACTTAGTGAAGAACAAATATGGGGAAATGGCAAAGAAAATCAATTAGAAGTTCTAAAAAAATATGGAACAAAAGCTGCAATTACAGATTTATGTATTTTAACTGGCAGTTGTTCATATAAAGATACTATAGATGAAGATAGATCTTTAACTTGTAGAACTAGTTGGTTTTGGACTAGATCTGATGATGGCGATAATGATGTCCGCGTGGTCGATAAGGATGGTGATAGGGCTGCCTTATACAGGTATGTACGCTATGTTGCAGTTCGACCAGCATTGCAATCTTCTGTATTCTTTTCCCAAATCTCCCAAAATAGAGTGAAGGGATACAATGGAATAGAAGAGGTTGAATTCGGAGAATACCCTCAAAATGCTGCTGATTCAAGAATGCAAAATATACTAGAGTCAGAGTATAATAGAGGAATGAATAAGACAGGAAGAAGTTACACATTTGATTTTGTAAAATATAATGACTATGATACAGGATTTAAACCTGTAACCTATGAAGAATACGAATATCAAGGAAAGAAATATATTCGTATAAAAGCTGACTCTGATTTTTGTTGCGTTAAATTCAAGCTTTCAAATGGTGTTAAATATAGAGATGGTGCTTATGTTTGGGTAGAAGTATTACCAGTAAAATGGTTAATAGATCAAAAGACTCATACATTAATATCAAAATACGGATTACTTTCTGGTATTGAATTTCTTGATAAAGAACATGAATATCATGGAGATTTTAGTAAAACTAGGATGTATGAATATCTTAATAAATATATGATTAAAGATTTATTTCAAAATGTTAATTGTATTCAAAAAGTTAGCGATAATAATATTGAAGAATCATTAAATATTTTAGGTTTAGGTTCTTGCAAAGGAATTAACCAAGAAATTTTAAACTTAATTGTTAAAGATAGAATTAACCAAGTTATTACTGATTCTAAATTATATGATTCTATGGATTATAAACTATTAAAGGAACAAATTAATAAAATATTAGAAGCAGGCAAGTCTATATCTTTGCACGTTAATAATATTTCAAATAAAGTTAAACAATTAAATTCAAAGTAAGCAAACAAAACTTACTTTTTATTTTGCCTAATTTATGATAATATATGGATTAGAAAAAGAAGTGATTAATTATGCGAAAAACAGTATCCTTAATTGGAAGACCAAATACTGGAAAGAGTTCATTATTTAATAGATTAATAAATGAAAAAAAATCTATAATTGATGATCAAGCCGGTGTTACTAGAGATCGTATCTATGGAATAGTTAACTTTGAAGATAAAAGTTTTAATTTAATAGATACTGGTGGAATTGATTTAGAAAAAGCAACTTTTAATGAAAATATTAAAATGCAAGCCGAACTTGCTATTGATGAATCAGATTTAATCGTATTTGTTATAGATGGTAAAGAAGATTTAACAAGTAATGATTTATTAATATCTAGTCTTCTTAAAAAGAGTAATAAAGAAGTAATTGTTGCTGTAAATAAATTAGATGAAAAACATATGAATAACAATGTTTATAATTATTATGAACTTGGCTTTGATGCGTATTATCCCGTATCAGCTGAACATAATAAAGGAATTAAAGAGTTATTAAATGCGATTACAAAAGATTTTAATCCATATACAACCGAAGAAGATGATGCTACTTTAAAATTTTCCCTTATTGGAAGACCAAATGTTGGAAAAAGTAGTTTAGTAAATGCCATATTAAATGAAGAACGTTCAATAGTCTCAAACGTTGCTGGAACTACTCGCGATGCTATTGATTCTCGTTTTACATATGAAAAAAATGATTATATCGTAATTGATACAGCTGGTATGCGTAAAAAAGGTAAGATTTATGAGAATATTGAAAAATACAGTTTGCTTAGAAGTCTTAAAGCAATTGAAAGATCAGATGTCTGTGTTCTTGTTCTAAATGCCGAAGAAGGAATAATTGAACATGATAAACATATAGCATCATACGCTATTGATGCAGGTAAAGCTCTTGTAATATGCGTAAATAAATGGGATTTAATAGATAATAAAGATGAAGCTATTAAAACATGGACAAAATTAATTAGAAATAACTTTCAATTTGCTCCATATGCACCTATTGTATTTTTATCAAGTAAAACAAAATCAAGAATTCATACATTAATGCCAGAAGTAATTAAAGCATATGAAGGCTTAACTAGAAGTGTTAAAACTAGTGTTTTAAATGATGTAATAAGAGAAGCAGTTCTAATTCATGAACCACCTTCATATAAAGGAAAACGTTTAAAAATATACTTTGTTCATCAAACTGGAACAAAGCCACCTAAATTTGAATTTTCCGTTAACAATAAAAATCTAGTGCATTTTAGTTATGAAAGATATTTAGAAAATCAAATTAGAGAAAACTTTGATTTTACTGGCACCCCTATAATTTTTAAATTTACTAATCGTAGTGGCGATGATGAATAATAAAATTATAATTGATAATGAAGAATTCGAAATAATTGTTAATCGTAAAAGAATTAAAAACTTATACTTAAGAGTAAAAGAAGAAAATAAAATAGAGGTATCTGCTAACTTTTATACAACTAATAAAGAAATATTAAAAATAATAAATGATAATAAAGCTTTTATAGTTAAGGCTAATAATAAACTTAAAGCAAATAAATTAAAACCTAATAAAATAATGTATTTAGGTGACGAGTTATCTCTAATAGAAAATGATAAAACATTTATAGATAATAATTATATTTATGCTAAAAGTGAAGAAGATGCTGTAAATTACATATACAGTCTATGTTATGATGTATTTAGAACTAGATTAGAACGAATAATGAATATGTTTGATGATTTGCCTAAGTTTACTTTAAGAGTTCGTAAAATGAAAACTAGATGGGGAGTATGTAATAAAAGTAGCATGACTGTAACTTTAAATACCGAACTAATTACTAAAGATGTTAATTTAATAGATTATGTAATTGTTCATGAACTATGTCACTTTAAACATATGGATCATTCACCCGCATTTTGGAATGAAGTAGCTAAATATTATCCCTATTATAAACAAGCAAGAAAGGAGTTAAATAATAAATGATTGAATCAGTAAATAATGAAAGAGTAAAAGAAATAGCTAAATTACATGATAAAAAATACCGTAAAATTAATAACAAGTTTCTTGCTGTAGGAAAACATTTAGTTGAAGAAGCATTAAAAAAGAACTTAGTTTTAGAATTATTTTTGCTTGAAGGAACGCCAAATACCTATGGATTTGATGCTACTTACGTATCTGAAAAAGTTATGAAAAAATTATCAGATCAAACAAGTAGTCCTAAAGAACTAGCAGTTTGTAAAATTGAAAATAATAATGAAATAGTTGGCAATGTAGTTATACTAGATAACATAAAAGATCCTGGAAATCTAGGTACAATAATTCGTTCAGCAGTTGCTTTTAATTATCAAACAATTATTTTATCAAAAGAGTGTGTTGATGTATATAACGGAAAAGTTATAAGATCAAGTGAAGGAATGCTTTTTAACATAAACATAATAATAGATGATATTGAAAAATATATTTATATCCTAAAAAATAATGGTTATAAAATATATTCAACAGATGTAGTTACTGGAGTTAGTCCTCAAAAAGAAAATAATAAGCATGCTATTATTATTGGCTCAGAAGCTAGTGGAGTAAAGGATAGTGTTAAAGCTCTTGCCGATCAAAATTTAAAACTTCCTATGAATCCCTTATGCGAAAGCTTAAATGCCGGGGTATCTGCTAGCATCCTAATGTATGAATTAGGCGGTAAACTATGAAAGATCTATCGTTTTTAAAATCTCGTTATTTTGTTTATAAAGGAATATATGATAATAAAAATGTTTATGAAAATACTTTAGAAGCAATAAAAGTAGCAATCCGTAAAAATAAAGCTATCTATTTAACAGTATGTGAAACCAAAGATAAAGAATTAATTATTTGTGAAAATGATTGTTTAACCAGAATTCAAAATCAAAAAGATAATATTAAAGATATGACTTATGATGAAATATCATATTTGTCTTTTTATCATATTCCTAAATTATCTGAAGTCTTAGAACTAACCAAAGACGTTCCTATTATTTTAAGCTTAAAAATACATACTAAAAATGAAGAATTATTTAAATTATTGGATAATTATTCTGGTAAATTTGCTCTATTATCAACTGATATCAAAATAATAATGTGGTTAAATAAACATCGTGAAAATTATATCGTAGGAGAAGTTATAACCAAACATAAAGGTTTTAATCTAGGATTCTATTTTATTAAATCAGACTTTAAAAGTTACAATATTGAATATTATGATAAAATAAAATTAAATAAATTAAGAGAAGAAAATATCGTTATTGGCTATTACGTTAATAATAAAAACAGTTTAAAAACTTATAATAATATGTTTGATTCTTTAATAATAGATAATTATATTGGAATAACAAGTAGGTGATTAAGTTGGAAAAAATTTATATAGGTAAAATAGTTAATACATTTGGAATTAAAGGAGAACTTAAAATAGTATCTAAATTCGAAATGCCAGATAGAGTATTTAAAGTTCATAACCAAATTATAATTAAAGATAAAAACTATGAAATAACAGGTGTTCGTTTTCATAAAAATAACTATTTAGTAGAACTTAACAATATCAAAAATATCAATGATATAGAATATTTAATTGGCAACGAAGTATATTATGCTAAAGAAGATTTAAATTTATCAGACGAAGAATATTTAATAAGTGAATTAGTTAATTATAAAGTAATATCTAATAATAAGGAAATAGGCATAATAACCGATTATGATGATAATAAAATAAATCCATTAATTAAAGTAAATAATAAATTTTATATTCCACTTAAAGGTTTTTATGAAAAAATAGACAAATTAAATAAAAAAATTTATGTTAAAGATGTAAGTTGGTTAATGTTATGAAAATAAGTATATTAAGTTTATTTCCTAATATGTTTGATGGTTTTTTAACTGAATCTATTATTAAAAGAGCAATTAATGATAAAAAAGTAGAAATAGAAATAATTAATTTCCGTGATTACTCACCTTTAAATAATAAAATGGTTGATGATACTCCATATGGCGGAGGAGCAGGAATGGTTTTAAGATGTGAGCCTATTTATGAAGCAATAGACGCTATTAAAACAAAAGATTCTTATATAATTATTATGGATCCAACTGGCACAACCTATAAACAAGCAAAAGCTAAAGAATTAAGTACTAAAAGGCATTTAATAATAATTTGTGGTCATTATGAAGGTTTTGATGAAAGAATAAAACTCTTAGCTGATGAAATAATCAGTATTGGTGATTTTGTCTTAACAGGTGGGGAATTACCTGCCATGATGATAACAGACTCTATTGTTAGATTAATTAGTGGAGTTATTAATAAAGAAAGTTTGGAAAGTGAAAGTTTTAATGATAATTTACTAGATTATCCAACATATACCAAACCTGAAGAATATAGAGGAATGAAAGTTCCAAGCATTTTACTTTCTGGTAATCATCAAAAAATTGATGAGTATCGTAAAAGTGAGAAAATAAGAGTAACAAGGGAAAAAAGAAATGATTTAATGGGGGATTAAATTATGTACAAGTTATATAAAAATAAGAAAAAATATAAATTTAAAGAGTCATTTGATTTCTTTAGTTATCCTTTAACTTTAAATAATATAGAAGTATCTATCGTAGATGAAAGAATAATTAAAATATTCATAAAATCTAATATTAATTTTGATTTTTCTAAATTAGTTTCTAAAATATTAATTTTTATTGATAATGAAGGAACTGATACTGATGGAACTCTTATTTTAACTGAATTAAGCAATTTAAGTAATATGATATTTAATTTATATGCGGATTATTTTACTAAAACTGAACTTAATTATTACATGCGAAATATTAGGCTTTTAGTGCAAGAAATTAAAAAAATAGAACTTAAAAAAATGCAACAACCTACAAGTGAATTACGTTCAAGAAGATCTAGATAAGTTTGAATTTATTAAAGAATTAAATCATTTGTAAAAATAGAACATATTTTCGCTTGACGGGGGGGCTTTTAAAGGTATAATTTCACTAGGATAAGGTGATTTTATATGAATAATAAAGAAGAACAAATAAAAGTGTATGTTATGATAGGAACAATAATAATGCTCCTAGTGATATTTTCAGGAATAACATATGCTTTTTTTAGTGCTAGCAATAATAAAGGAAGTACATCAGTGGTAGAAGTAAAAAGTGGTAAAATGACAATAAGTTATGCAGATGGTAAAAGTAGTTTATTAGTATCAAAAGATATTCAACCAAGTAGTAAGATAATAATAGATAAAACATTTACATTAACAGGAACAAATACAACTAGTGGACTTGCCATGCCATATAAAGTAGGACTAAAGTATAAATCAACTTTTTCAGATGGACAATTACATTATTATTTAAAGAGAATTAATCAAAATGCAAATATCACAAGTAATTTAATTGGAACAGCAAATCAAACAATTCCAGGAAATACTACGGAAACAGGATATACTAGTGGAACGATTAAAAAAGGTAGTAAATATTTAGATTTAATAAATGGTGAATTTAAAGCAAACACTAGTAATCAAACTATAACGTTTAATTTAAAAATCCAATTTCCTGATACCGGCGAAAACCAAGATAGTGAAAAAGGGGCTACATTTAATGGATTTTTAGAAATTAACCGAGAAACTCCAATTCCAACCACATTTTCGGATGATTCTTGGGGAACAATTGCCACAGTGGTTAAAGCTGGAGAAGGTGATGCTTATCCAGTTGGATCTCAAAAAGAAGTAACAATTAATAATAAAAAATATACTTTGAGGGTTGCAAATAACACAACGCCAGCAGAATGTAGCAATACAAATTTTTCAAAAACAGCTTGTGGTTTTGTGGTAGAATTTACGGATATAGTAGAATTAAAGGAGATAAATAGTACGGAAACTAATGTAGGAGGATGGGAAAAATCAGAAATAAGAACGTATTTAAATAATTCTTTCTTTTTAAAGTTACCAAAAAATTTACAAGATGCTATTATTTCAACAAAAGTTATTTCAGGATATGGTTCAAACGATACTACAAATTTTACAACTAATGATAAAATATATTTATTAAGTGCTAGAGAAATACTAACAGATGGTAAAACTAATTATGTTTCCTCTACAGATAGTGCATATAATTTAAGCAGACAATTAGATTATTATTCTATAAATAAGGTGACAACTGAAAATTTTAGTTTATTAATAAAAAAATATGATGGAATAAATAATATTTGGTGGTTACGTAATACAACTAATAGTACTTTCATGTATATTAATACTTCTGGTGATTGGTATAGAAGTTTAAGTCCAAATACAAAGCAAGGAATATCTCCTGCATTTAGAATTGGGTAATTTATAGTTATAGATCTAAATAGTAAATATTTAGATCTTTTAGTAAGTTAAAAATAAGAAAAAATATGATATTTAACATTTTAATTTACATAAATTACTTAAAAATACTATTAATAAAAAATATCCGTGATATAATAAAGATGATATTTATGATATCAAAAGGTGATACATGGAAGAAAAAATACGATATATATAGTTTTATATAAATAAAAATGTTTATGAAAATAAGAAGTAATTAAAAATAAAATAGAATATTAAGAAACTATTATTTTCTTAAAGAAACTAATATAATAAATAATAATATATTGGATGAAGAAATAATAGATTGTATAATTGATAAATAGTTAATTTATATAAATATGTGATAAATGAAAATAAAAAAGTTATTTGTTTTCAATTTTGATTAACTATTATGAGAATATAATTTTGGATTATGTGTTAGATATATTAGTGTTTTCTATAATTTTTTTGTTCAAGAAAAAGAAGATTTATTATTAAATAAATTTATTTGATGATAAAAGAGTTACAAAATTAAAAAAATATTATATAATGATTTGGGTGTGAGAAGTATGATAATTATCGTAAAAACAATTTATTACATATTATTCTATATTACACTAATTTATGGTTTATATTTTGCCGTAAGTGGGTTTTTAGGAATAATTAAAAAGAGTAAAGTTAATTTTAAAAAGAGTAGAAAGAAAAGTTTTTTTGCAATTATAGTTGCTGCTAGGAATGAAGAACAGGTTATTGGTAATTTAATAGAAAGTTTAAAGCAATTAGATTATCCGAAGGATAAGTATGGAATTTTTGTTGTTCCTAATAATTGTACAGATAATACTGCTAAGGCGGCTCTTGATGCTGGAGCAACAGTAATAGAATGTAATAAGCCTACTAAGACTAAGGGTGATGTTTTAAAAGTTGCGTTTGATAAATTAAAAGATAATAAAGAAATTGATGCATATGTTATATTTGATGCTGATAATTTAGTTCATAAAGATTTCTTAAAACATATGAATGATTGTTATAATTCTGGGTATAAAGTAGCAGAAGGATATCGTGATAGTAAAAATCCAAAAGATAACTGGATTAGTGGTAGTTACACAATATTTTATTTATTTCAAAATATTTTCTTTAATCAGTCAAGGATGGCATTTGATTCTTCAGCATCAATTAATGGTACTGGATTCATGATTAGTAAGGATATTATTGACCGTGATGGATTTGAAACATATACTTTAACAGAAGATGTAGAGTTTACTGGACAGTGTGCTTTAAAAAATGAACAAATTGCGTTTGTAGAAGAAGCTATAACTTATGATGAATATCCAATTAATTTTGGCGCATCATGGAAGCAAAGAAAAAGATGGAGTGCTGGTATTATTCAGTGTATGAATAGATATAGTGCTAAATTATTTAAAAACTTTCTTAAAACAGGAAGACTTGCAAGTTTAGATATGTCCTTAGTATATTTAGGCCCACTAATGCAAGTTATTTCATTCTTTAACCTTGTATTACTTTTAATATTTAAAATAGTTGGAATACAGTTACATGATATATTTTCATATTTTTTTGCCACTAATATTGTGTTTTTCTGTGTTTTACTTGCAATGGGGATTGCTATAGAAATATTCGCATTACTATATAAGAAAAAAGACCTTAAGGGAATGACAGCAACAATTATATTGTTTTCTATATTTTTATTAAGCTGGATTCCAATAAATATTTCAGTATTTGTTAAAAAATACAATAAGTGGGAAGCAATAAAGCATACTAGAAGCATTAAAATAGATGAGTTAAAAAAATAATTAATTGCCTATTAACATTAAATTTGTTAATAGGTTTATTACATAAAATTTACATATATTTTTTGTCATTTTATGGTAATATTAATTTGTAGGAGTAGGTATGAAAGAATTATATAGTGAAGAAATAATTGAAGTTATAAATAATGAAATAGAAATATTAGTTAATAGAATACGCAGTATGCATAGTGTTGTAGTTAATCAAGATGAATTTTTGGAACATTTAGCTAAAAGAAAGGAACAATTAGCCTTTATAGTAAATAATTTTGAAGAATATATGGATTTTGTTGGAGATCGTTTATCAAGAAAATTAGTGGTTAAGCCTATGAAAAAAAAGTCAATTTCAATTGAAATGGCTGCGGTTGATGTTTTGCTTGGAAAAAGAATAAATGATGCATTAAATGATAAAAACATTTCAACAAGAGATGCAGTTAAAATTTCTTATTTTGGCGACAGAGCTTATAGATTAAATTGGTTACTATCACATATAGATATTGATAATACATTAGCAGAGTTTACAGAACAATTATCTCAAAAATCTAGCTTATCAATTAAATAATTATGGCAAAGCAAGAATTTATTTGTTCTTGTTTTTATTTTGAGATTTTTGTTATAATATGATTATAAGATAAGGAAGATTTGTTATGAATAAAAAAGGATTTACGTTAGTAGAAATAATAGTGTCAGTAGGACTTCTTGCTTTGATAGGAGTAGCAGTAGGA
>CAKOMY010000003.1 GCA_934096815.1 uncultured Bacilli bacterium
ACAAAAAAACTAACATTTCTGTTAGTAATTTATTACTCTCGAATTTATAAAAGTTCGAGTTTCCTATCAATCTGGTGTCCCCGGGCAGAATCGAACTGCCAACCTATCCCTTAGGAGGGGATTGCTCTATCCTGCTTGAGCTACGAGGACTTAATTACCATTAAAGTATACCATATTTATTTTAAAAGTGTTACAATAATTACGAAAGGATGATTAAAATAGAAGAATTAATAATAAAAAAATGTGAAAAATGTGGAAACACAGTAAGAGTTTTAAATAATACTAATACTATAACTTGTTGTGGAGAAGAAATGAAAGTATTAGAACCACTTTATGAAGAAAACAATGTCCATGTTCCTAATGCGATAAAAAAAGATCGTTCACTTTATATAACAATGGATCATGTTATGGAAGAAGACCACTATATATCTAAAATATATATTTTGAGATATAATGAAGTAATTGAATATAATTTTACTCCAGAAGATGAAATTGCTTTCGTATTTCCCTATAGCGAAGAAATTAAAGTTTATGCTTTATGCAATAAACATGGCTTATGGGAAGGAAAAATAAAGTAATGGAAAAAAATATTAGAAAAGCAACTGAAAAATTAGCTAAATCAAATAAAAAATTTATCAAAGAATTTAAAGAATTTATATCCCGTGGTAATGTCGTTGACCTAGCTGTTGCTGTTGTAATTGGTGGATCATTTAGTAAAATAGTTTCATCCTTAGTTAATGATATAATTATGCCTTTAGTAGGAATTATTATTGGTGGAATTAACTTTACTAGTTTATCAATTAAATTTAAAGATGCTACTATTAATTATGGAAACTTTATTCAAACAGTTATTGATTTTCTTATCGTAGCATGGTGTATATTTGTAGCTATTAAATTAATAAATAGTTTTCAAAGAAAGAAAAAAGAAGAAGATAAAAAAGATGAACCACCTAAAAAAGATGAACAAATACTTCTTTTAGAAGAAATTCGTGATTTATTAAAAAATAAATAGGCCATCATAATATTCAAATAAATTTATTTCGAATACCATATATTAGAGTTTATGATAATAATCTTTCTTCTTTCTAACCTTTCTTTATTCTTATTTTACCCTTAAATATCTTAGACTCACATAGGCAAGGACTACATAAATGTTAGTCCTTTTATTAATGTTAAAATTATGCTAAAATATTTTATGTGATAAATAAGATGATATTATATAAAATATTAAGACCAATAGTCTATTTAATTTTTAAAATTGTTTATAAACCAGTTATTATCAACAAAGAAAATATTTCCAAAGAAGGAAGATGTATACTAGCTGGTACTCATACTAATAACTTAGATTTTATAACAGTTGGAATGGGTACTAAAAGGCCAGTAAGATACGTTGCAAAAGATGAATTAATGAAAGGAATAAAAAAATACTTTTTTAAAGCTGTTGGAATAATTCCTGTAAACCGTCGTATTCATGATAAATCTGTAATTCCTACTTGTGTTAATATACTAAATAAAGAACAATTAGTAGGTATTTTCCCAGAGGGAACTATAAATCGTACTAAAGATATAATAATGCCATTTAAAAAAGGTGCAGTAGTAATGTCCATAAGAGCAAAATCTAAAATAGTCCCATTTGCCATTAATGGAAATTATAAAAGAGGTAAATTAAAAATTATATATGGTAAAGCATATTATCCTCAAACTGAAGATATTGAAAAAGAAACGAAAGTTTTAGAGGATAAAGTAATAGATTTAATTAAGAAAGTAAGTGATAAATAAATGAATTATTTAAAAAAGATATTTAATAAAGAAAAATCCATTGAATTAAAAAAGGGAGATGACTCTACTAATCATTTAGATTATCCAACAGGATCAATGATTAATGAAGTAGAAAAGATAGTTAAAGATTATCCATATAATTATGCATTAGAATACTATGGAAATAATATAACATATAAGAAATTTTATGAACTTATTAACAAATGTGCTAAAAGTTTAAAAATGATAGGTGTTGAACCAAAAGATAAAGTAACAATTTGTATGCCTAATATGCCAGAAGCAATCATTATGTTTTATGCAGTAAATTTAATTGGCGCTGTTGCATCCATGATTCACCCACTAGCAAGTGTTAATGAAGTAGAGTATTATATCGATGCCGCCCAAAGTAAATACATTTTAACAGTTGATTTATTTGCTGAAAAAGTAATAGAAGCAGCTCGTAAAGCAGGTGCTAAGAAAATAATTATTTCAAATGTAACAGAAGAAATGTCATTTGCTTATCGCAACTTAATTAATATTTATACAGATGTAACAAATTATATTAATAAAAAAGAAAAATTAAAATTAAATGATGAAGATCTACTTTCATGGAAATCGTTTATGACTTTAGGAGAATCATATTTTGGAGATTATATTTATCCTGTTAAAGCAAAAGATGAAGCAGTTATCCTTTATTCCGGTGGAACAACTGGTAAACCAAAGGGAGTACGTTTATCTAATTTAGGATTTAACGCTATTGCTAAACAATGCTCTAATCAAACAGGTGCTAGAACTGGTGATTCAGCCTTAGTAATTTTACCTATATTCCATGGCTTTGGACTAGCAGTTAGCGTACATACTCCATTAATTAACGGACTTCGATGCGTACTTGTTCCTAAATTTAAACAAAGTGATTTTGTAAGATTAATCAAAAAATATAAGCCAGCATTTCTAATAGGTGTCCCAGCAATGTTTGAAGCATTAACTCATAGCGAAGATAAATCAGAATACTTAAAATGCGTTAAAAACGCGATTTGTGGTGGAGATATTTTAACTAAAGAATTAAATGATAAAGTTAATAATTATTTTAAAGAACATGGATCTATTGCTGAAATAAGACTAGGTTATGGATTAACAGAATCAACTGCAGCATGCTCATTAACACCAAGATTCTTTTTTAAAGAAAATTGTGTAGGTAAACCATTAGCTGATATGAATATCGTTATTTGTAAAGAAGGAACAACTAAAGAACTTAGAAACAATAAAGTAGGAGAAATATGCGTTACCGGTCCATCAGTCATGTTAGGATATTTAAATGAAGAAGAAGAAACTAAAAACACTTTAAAAATGCATGAAGATGGTAAAATATATTTACATACAGGAGACTTAGGATACATTGATAAAGATGGATATGTTTTCTTTAAATCAAGATTAAAAAGAATGATCGTTACTAATGGCTATAATGTTTATCCATCAGTTATGGAAAAAATAATTAGAGAACATCCTGCTATAGAAGATGTTGTGGTTGTTGGAATACCTCATCCCTATAAAAAACAAGTTCCTATTGCTAATATCGTTTTAAAAGATAATTATAATGAAAGTGCTGAGTTAACAGATGATATAAAAAAATTCTGTGAAAAATCTATTGCTAAATATTCAATGCCTTATCGTTATAATTATATTAAGAGTGTACCTAAAACCTTAATAGGTAAAGTTAACTTTAAAAAATTAGAAGAAGAATGTTCTAGAAAGTATGGTAAAAAAGATGAAAGAGCCTCATAAAATAGGGTATAAAATATTTTTAACAATCCTAAAACCAATATATAAATTATATTATCATCCAAGAATTATTAATAAAGAAGTAATTCCAATAAAGGGACCAGTTATAATTTGTTCTAATCACCTTCATTTATTTGATCAAAATACGGCCCTTTTATCTACTAAAAGAATGATCCATTACATGGCTAAAAAAGAACATTTAGATGGAAAATTTGGTTGGTTCTTTAAAACAGTTGGATGCATTAGAGTAGATAGAGAAATACATGATGAAACTGCTAAAAGTGAAACAATAAACTTACTTAAAAATGGATATATTGTTGGATTATTTCCTGAAGGAACAAGAAATCAAGTATTTGGTAAAGAAGAAATAAACAAAAAATTATATGAACTATACCAAGATGAATTAAGTTATAAAGATTTTATTAAAACACTAAAGAATAATCAAGTATGTATATCTGAATTAAATCTATTAAATAAGTTATTAGAAGATAATCGTATTACTTTAAAAGAATATAAAGAAAATGCATTAAATATTTATCCATATTTGGAACAACTACTTGAAAATAATACTATAACTAAAGAGGAGTATGCATTATCTCAGTTATTACCAATTAAATTTGGTGCAGTATCACTAGCAGCTAAAACCGGAGCCACAATTGTTCCATGTGCCGTTACTGGTAAATATACTTTTAAAGATAATCATTTAAATTTAAGATTTGGTACTCCATTTAAAGTGGAAAATGTTACCGATTTAGAAGAATATCGAAATAAATTAGAACAAGAAATAATTAATTTAAAATTAGAAGGATTAGAAGACATTAAAAATCATAGAATATAATATCTTTTTTTCTATATTGATAAATAAATTAATATGAGAAAAAATAAAACAAAAAAATGTTTGCGTTTTCTTTACTTTTATGCTATAATATAAACCGTAATCAAAGAAAGAGGGTTTTAAAATGAAAATTAATGAAATGAAAAGAGAAACAAAAAGAAGAATTTATGCTTTAGCACTTGCTTCAATTATGTTTGTATTACCTAAAACAAGAGCTTTTGCTGAAGATGTTGATATGAGTTCTAAGGTTGATATTGATAAAGCTATAAGTGAATTGGTTCCAGATGATACACCTTCTGTTAAACCAGATCCTAAACCAGCTGATCCTGTAAAGCCAACAGATCCAGTTAAACCAACTGAACCAACTGATCCTGTAAAGCCAACAGATCCTGTTACTCCAACAGAACCAGCTAAACCAACAGAACCTACTAATCCTGTAAATCCTACGGAACCAAGTAATCCAACAGAACCAACAAATGGTATAGAAGATGATGAAAATAAAAATAATAGTCAAAAGAAATGTGATCATGTATGGGGAGCTGCCGATGATGTTACTGATCAAAAAGCTCCATCTTGTACTACTGATGGACATTATACTGAAATCTTTCATTGTAAAAAGTGTGAACAAGAAAAGAGAGTGTCTCATACTATTTCTGCACCAGGTCATAAATGGGATGGTGGAACAAGAGAAGGCAATAAAATAATTTATAGATGTCAAAATAAAGGATGTTATGAAGAATATGTGAAAACACCTGATCCAACAGAACCAACTAAAGGTACAGAGCCTACTACTCCTACAACTCCTGTAACTCCAACTAAACCTGGAAAACCTACTGATGTTCCTAAAACTGGTGATAATAGTATGATTTCTCAAGTTTTGGCTGGCGCTGTATTAGCATCAACAGCTGCTTTTACTCTAGTAGGAACAGCAATATATAAAGTAAGAAAAGAATCAGAAACAGCTGAACCAGTTGTTGATGATAATTATAAAGGAAAATTTCTTAGTAAAAGATAACCTAAAATAAAAATATACATAAAATACACTAGAAAGGATAGTGTATTTTTTATGAAGGAAAAAAGATGTGCTGACGACTATATGATGAATGACCAAATGATGGATAATACTATGCAGGCTCCAATTTATGAATGTCCTTGTGAAAGAGTATGTCATCGTGAAATATGTCATGAGGTTAGACATGTAAAACCAATTCATACTAGAATTATTAATCATCACATATATCATCATACTTGTACACCATGTTTCACTTGTTCAGAGGAAGATGAAATTTGTAATGTGTATGATTATAGTTGTAAATGCAGATAATTAAAATTGTCAAATAAGTGTATATTTATACATAAAAATATATTTTTTAATTATTTAATGTAGTATATTTATAACGTAGAGGAGAGATAAATATGCTATATCCATCAATCGATAAAATACTAAATTATGTTGATTCAAAATACAAATTAGTACATATCGTTGCTAAAAGAAGTATCCAAATGAAGGAAACTGGACACTACCAACTTCCACTAAATGAATATCATAATAAAAAAGAATTAGGAAGAGCATTAGAGGAAGTAGATAAAGGTTTAATTAAATACAATTAAATCTTTTTTTTGCTTGACGGGGGGGTATTTAAAGGTATAATTTCACTAGGATATGGTGATTTATATGAATAATAAAGAAGAACAAATAAAAGTATATGTAATGATAGGAACAATAGTGATGCTTATAGTGATCTTTTCGGGAATAACATATGCTTTTTTTAGTGCCAGTAATAATAAAGGAAGTACATCGATAGTAGAAGTAAAAAGTGGAAAGATGACGATAAGTTATGCCGATGGTAAAAGTAGTTTGTTAGTATCAAAAGATATTCAACCAAGTAATAAGATAATAATAGATAAAACTTTCACATTAACGGGAACAAATACAACTAGTGGACTAACAATGCCATATAAAGTAGGAATAAAATATACAAATGAATTTAGTAATGGTCAGTTACATTATTACTTAAAGAGGACGAATCAAAATGCAAATATCACAAGTAATTTAATAGGAACAAGTAATCAAACAATTCCAGGAAATACAACAGATACTGGATATACCAGTGGAATCTTTATAAAAAATAATATTGAAAGTTATTTAGAAATAGCAAACGGGGAATTTAAAGCAGGAACGTCAAATCAAATTATTACTTTTAATTTAAAAATTCAATTTCCCGATACAGGTATTAATCAAGACATTGAAAAAGGCAAAAGTTTTACAGGAGAAATAGTAGTAAACTATGAAAATGAAACAGGAGTAGATTATATAACAAAATTATATAATGAAGATAAAGAAAATAATGGATTACTAATGGATGATACTAAAGATGCCAATATTAGATATAGTGGAAGTAATCCGAATAACTATGTTGAGTTTGGTAATACAGACGAGTTATGGCGAATTATTGGAATATTTAATATAACAGATTCAAATGGCGTAACTAGTCAAAAACTAAAACTAGTAAGAAATGAATTATTAGGTGTATTTTCATGGGATGCAACTGGAAACAATAATTATGGATATAATGATTGGACAGAAGCTGATTTAATGAAAGAATTAAATGGAGACTATTTAGATACTACTTTAACTGCCAATAAAACAAACTGGTATAATTCTATTTATACATCTTCTGGCCCAACTTTTCAACAAAAAGGAGTTTTATATTATAATAAAATTATAAAATTACATTATCAACAAATGATTAGCGCATGTAACTGGAATATTGGAGGTAATGTATGGACGGGAAATTTTCTATATAATTTAAATACTAAAGATCAATATAATGCAGAAAGAAATACAAAAGTATATAATGGTTTCTCAACAACATGGACAGGTAAAATTGGACTTATATATGTTAGCGATTATGGATATGCATCAACAGATAATGAATGTAGAAATGATATTAGAACAGGTGTAAAAGCAAATGCTTCATCAATGATTTATACTGATACCAAATGTAAAAATAATAATTGGTTACACAAACAAAGTACATATTGGACATTATCATCATCATATTCTAGTAATAAAAGCGTATTTTATATTTTTAGCTTAGGAACTGCTCACATGGCTTATACATATATAAGTGCAGATGTTTTTCCATCACTTTATTTATCTTCAAATGTTAGTATTTCTTCTGGAGATGGAAGTTCATCAAATCCATATGTTTTATCAATATAAATATTAAATATAGAAAATTAAATTAAAACTACGCGTGGGTAGTTTTTTTCTTTTTTAAAGTATGATAATATATAGTTGGGATGATATAAGATGGAAGATAAAACTTATATAGTATTAGGAATAGTATACATAATAATTGCGATTGTTTTAGTCGTTGTTGTTTTAGTACTTATTAATAAACATAATAAGAAAAAATTAGAGCAAATCCTTACTGATTTAGAATTAGATAAAAATTTAATTATATCTGCCAATATTCTTACAGAACTAAATAAAGTTGGATCACTAATTAATAATAAAAATTTAGAAATAAAATATGAAAATTGGAAAGAAAGATATAGACAGATTAAAGAAGTAGATATTCCATCTCTAGACAAAAGATTAAATGATTTAGAAGAATTAATAAGTGCTAAAGATTATAAGAAGTTTGTTAGTGACTCATCTAAATTAGAGCTAGAAATTTATTATATAAAATCTAAAAGTGAATTTTTATTAGAAGAAATTAAAGAAATAACTTTATCTGAAAGTAAAAATAGAGAAATAGTTACTAAGTTAAAAAAAGATTATAGAGATATTTATTTAAAATACAATAATAGTCCTAGTGATTATGAAGGAATAAATAATACAATTGAATTACAGTTTGAAAATATAGATAAATTATTTAATGCTTTTGAGCTTGCAATGGAAAATAATGATTATAGTGAAGCAAGTAAAATTGTTAAAGCACTTACTGATAACATTGGTAATATAGGAATTATTATTGATGAAGCATCTTCTATTATATTAATGGGTAAAAAATTAATACCAGCCAAGATTGAAGACATAAAAAAGGTATATGAAAAAATGACTAAAGAAGGATATTTACTAGATTATTTAAATATCGATTATAATATAAGTGAAGCGGATAAAAAACTTGCTGATATATTTGATAGATTAAAAGTACTTAATGTTAATGATTCAATCATTGAACTAAAAACTATTTTGGATTATTTTGATAGTTTATATGTTGATTTTGATAAAGAAAGAGACGCTAAAAAGAATTATGATTCATTATCTAGGAAGATTGCTATTAAAAATAAGAAATTAAGTACAATAGTTAAGAATATATCAAGTAAAATAGAAGATATTAAATATAGTTATGATTTAAGTGAAGAAGATGTTAAAGTTATCGATGAACTTAATTTAAGTATTAAAAATATTCAAAATGATTATGATATTATAATAGAAAATTTTAGAAATAAAAGTTTTTCTTATTCTCAATTATATAAAGAGTTAGAATTAATTAATGGTAGAGTTAATGTTACTGAAGAAAAAGTTGAACAAACTGTTAAATTTTTAAGTAGTTTAAAAGATGATGAAATTAGAGCTAGGGAACAATTAGATGAAATTAAAAATATTTTAGAGTCTAGTAAAGAAAAGATGGAAAGTTTTAAATTACCAATTATTCCAAAGGATTATTATGTAGAGTTAAGTGAAGCAAATGATGCTCTAGATAATATGATTGAAGAGTTAAATAAGAAGCCTATTTCAATTAGAGTTCTTAATTTAAGAGTTGATACGGCTAGAGATTTGGTTTTAAAGTTACATAAAAATACGACTGAAACAATTAAGAATGCTAGTTTAGCAGAGTCAACAATAGTTTATAGCAATAGATTTAGATTCAATAATAGAATAAATAATGCGTTAAATAGAGCAGAAGATTATTTTTATGAAGGAAGATACAGTGAGGCTTTAGAACTTGCTATTAAGTCTGTAAGTGATGTTAATCCGAATATTTATAATGAGGTAATGATTGCAAAAGAAACAATTTTATAATTGATAATATTTAAAATTTTGGGTAAAATAATTTTAGAAAAGGAGTATTTATGAAAGAAGAATTATTTAAAGATATAATTGAAGGAGATAATGTAACTAAATTAAAAAATGAAGTATGTGATGCTTTAAAGAAAATGGATAATGAAGAATTTTTACATTTATTTATGGCATTATGTTCTTTAGGCGAATTCGATGATGAATGTTGTTGTGGTGAACATTGTGATTGCGATGATTGTGATTGTGATTGCGATGATTGCGACTGCGATGATTGTGATTGTAAATAAGTAGAGAAATCTACTTTTTCTTTGGATTAAAATATAAAATTGAAATTTTGTTTGCATTTTCATTAAATTTATGCTATAATACAGTTATTCATTGAGGGGGAAAATAAATTATGAATAATAAACAATTTTTATCAATAAAGGATATTCTTGAAATAGAAAAAAAATTAGTTAATGATAATGTTAATGTTGATACTTATTTGGATTATTTCTTTAAAATTAATACTGCTTGTAGTACAGGACTTGCTAAAGAACCATTAAGACTTTATTTAGCACTTAGAAATGCGAATGTAACAGTTAGTGCTAATGATAAAGATAATCAAATTGAAGTATATGATAATGTAGTTAATACAGTAAATTATTTAATAAGTAATTATGCAAAAGCATATATTAATGAAAATAATAATTTAGAAAAATATAGTGAAAATTTACAAGCAGCAATGTTACAAAATGATTTTATTACTTTTGAAATGTTTAAAAAATGTTATTATTTGTTTGAATTATATGTATTAGCGGGAATTAAAGGAAATAATTTCTTTGAGTTTATTAGTTTATTAAATGAAGCTTATGTTAAAACTGAACAAATTAATGAAATTATTGATTTAACTAATATGAAAACAAGATTATCATCATATATTGAATCATATAAAAAAGAATATAGTAAGAAAAAAATTAAATAGGTTAAGACTCATCGTGAGTCTTTTCTTTTTGTTATATTTCTTGACTTTTAAGGTAGTAAATTAATATAATAAATACGTGTTATACGTAATTAGAGAGGATTGATAATATGTTTGAATACATGGGTGATAGATTAAGTAATGCAATTAAAAATATTAAAGGTATGGGTAAAATTACTGAAGACAATATAAGTGATGCAATAAAAGAAATAAGAATGGCATTATTAGAAGCAGATGTTAACTATGAGGTTGTTAAAGAATTTACTAGAAATGTTAAAGAGAAAGCTTTAGGATTAGAAGTTGGTAAGAATTTAAAACCAGAAGAATTATTTATTAAATTATGTAAGGATGAGTTAATAAGTTTACTTGGAGATAATTATGTTCCTCTTGAAGTTAATAAAAAGCCAACAATTATTATGTTAGTTGGTTTACAAGGATCTGGTAAGACTACAAGTTGTGCTAAGATAGCTAATTTAGTAAGAAAGAAGAATAATAAGAAACCATTACTTGTTGCGTGTGATGTTTATAGACCGGCTGCTATTGATCAGTTGTGTGATTTAGGTAAGTCTTTAAATATGGATGTCTTTACTAAAGGAAAAGAAAATCCTAGAGAAATAGTTAAAGAAGCTTTAGAGTTTGCTAAAAATAATAATAATGATTATATAATTATTGATACGGCTGGTAGATTACATATTGATGATGATTTAATGAATGAACTTGTTGATATCGAGAATATTGTTAAACCAGATGAAATATTACTTGTTATTGATGCAATGATGGGACAAGATGCAATTAATGTTATTAATGGATTTAATGATAAATTAAAATTAACTGGTGCTATTTTAACCAAGTTAGATGGTAATACGAAGGGCGGGGTGGCTTTATCAGTTAGACATTTAACTAATATTCCTATTAAGTTTGTTGGTGATTCGGAAAAATTAGATGGATTAACAGAGTTCTATCCTGAAAGAATGGCTAATCGTATTTTAGATATGGGAGATATTTTATCTATTGCCGAAAAAGCTAGTAATGCAATTAGTGAAGATGATGCTAAGGATTTAGCTAAAAAAATGCGTAAGGGTGATTATGATTTAGAAGATTTCTTAACTAATTTAAAGCAAATTAGAAAGTTAGGACCACTTGAAAATATTTTAAAGATGCTTCCGGGTGCAAGAAATATGGGATTAAATCAAATTAATATTAATCCTAAAGATATGGCTCATATTGAAGCTATCGTTTTATCTATGACACCTTATGAAAGAAGACATCCAGAAGTGTTAAAAGCAACAAGAAAACAAAGAATTGCAAAAGGATCTGGAAGAAGTGTAGAAGAGGTTAATAGATTACTTAAACAATTTGAAGAAATGAAAAAAATGATGAAAATGATGAGCAATGGAAATTTTAAAATGCCATTTTAGATAATGAAAAAAAATACTTCGATTTTGAAGTATTTTATTTTGATTCAACAATTAATTTTATAGCTGTTTTTTCTTCACCATCTATTTGGATATCTGAAAAAGCAGGAATAATAACTAAATTTTTACCACTTGGAGCAACAAAACCACGGGCGATAGCAACTGCTTTAACACCTTGATTTAAACTTCCAGCTCCAATTGTATGGATTTCTAATTCATTTTTGCCATCTCTAAATATTCCGGCAATTGCCCCTGCTACTTTACTAGGGTTACTTTTACTTGAAACTTTTAGTATTTCCATTATTTCCTCCTAGTTAAGTATATTAAAGTATTTAAATTTAATTCATTATTTTTGCCATCTTGTTGTGATTCCACATGGTAAGATTAAGCCTTGATTATCTTTAAAGCCTAGTTCTTCTGATAGAATAGTTCCTTTTTTAGGAATGGTAAGTGTTAAGATATTTTCTAGTACAGTTTTGGATAGTCCGGTTGTATAAGTATTAATAATAAATAGAGAAGCGTCATCACTTAGTAGAGATGCAGTATCTTTAACTAGATCATATAAATCTTTTTCAATTTGCCATACTTCATTTTTAGAACCTCTTCCAAATGAAGGGGGATCCATAATTATAATATCGTATTTATTACCTCTTCTGATTTCTCTTTTAACAAATTTTTTAACATCATCAACAAAGAATCTAATATATTCATTTTCTAAATTATTTACTTTAACATTTTCTTTAGCCCAATCAATCATTCCACGAGATGCATCAACATGGACAACTTCAGCACCTTCTTTTAATGCAGCAATACTGGCTGCTCCTGTGTAGGCAAATAAGTTTAGAACTTTACATTTATGATTAGTGTTTTTTATTGTTTCTCTTATTAAATCCCAGTTATAGGCTTGTTCTGGGAATAATCCAGTATGTTTAAAACCCATAAGTTTAAGGTTAAATTTTAAATCTTTATAATTAACAGTCCAAGATGATGGAACGTTATTTAAAGTCCAATTACCGCCACCGGTATTACTTCTTTCATAAACAGCGTTTACTTTAATATTCTCGTTACCAGGCCAAATTATTTCAGGATCTGGTCTTTTTAAATAATATTTTCCCCATCTTTCATATTTGTATCCATTACTTGTACTTAGTACTTCGTAATCATTAAAATTTTTAATTATTTTCATATCACATCACAGGTAAATTATAACATGTAAAATAAAAAAAACATACCAGAATTTGATATGTTAATTAAATGATATTTTTATCAGTTAAGATTCTTATTAAGTCTTCTGTTAAATCTAATATTCCTACACAAATAAAGAAGAAACCTAACATTAAAAATTGAACTGTTTCACTAAAGTATAAGTTAATACTTGTTAAAAGTCCTAATAATAAGAATAAGAAGAATGTTCCTAAATTAATGTACATCATTTTATCGTTGCGATCATGTAAATAATCAATTTTAATTAATTTAATGATAGCCATAGCACATACCCATACGGCAAGGGTTAGGGATAAAACCATTGGAGGATTATAATCAATATATTTGAAACCACTAAAGGCAGCAATGGCACATACGATAGTGGTGTATAATTCTTCATTATCATCTTGTGGCTTTGTTAAGAAATATTCTAGAATTTTTATCAAGGCATAAACAGTAAATGTTAGGTATAACATAGTTATTGGAGCATAATCGGTTGCAGGAGATAATAAAATTAAGATAAAACCCAATAGTAATATAATACTTGATACAACTAAATTAATTTTGTCGTTATGATCTAATTTTTTATTAAATATTTTCAATTTTATTCACCTATTATAATAATAGTTTATCTTGAGCTTAAAGTCAATTTTTATTGATATTATTTAATTATTTAGATATGCTTATAGTGAAAGGAGTATGGAAAATGTTTTTAGTTATTATTGTAATTATTGGATGTTTTATTATTTTGCCATCTATTAGACAAATTGATGAATATGAAAGAGGTATTAAGTTTAGATGTGGTAAATATGATAAGATGTTAAATCCGGGATGGCATGTTATTTTACCAATATTTGAATCTTTAAAGAAGGTTGATATTAGAACTAAAGCAGTAGATGTGCCGGAACAAGATGCTATTACTAAAGATAATGTATCAATAAGAATTAATGCGGTTTTATATTATAAAATTTTTGATGCATCTAAAGCAATATTGGCAGTTGAGAATTTTAGATTTGCAGTTGCTCAACTTGCTCAAACAACTATGCGTAATGCGGTTGGTGCAGTATCATTAGATGAGTTATTATCTGAAAGGGATAAAATATCAGAAGAGATTTGTAAAGTTGTTGATTTAGCTACTGATCCTTGGGGAATAAAAGTCGAAAATGTAGAATTAAAAGATGTTTCATTACCTGAAGAGATGAAGAGAGTTATTGCTAAAGTTGCAGAAGCAGAAAGAGAAAAAATGGCTGTTATTACTAAAGCTGCTGGAGAGGTAGAAGCATCTAAAAATTTAGCAGAAGCTGCTAAAATTATGGCATCTACACCGGGAGCGTTACATTTAAGAACTTTATCAACTATTAATGATATTTCATCAGACCAATCTAATACAATTATTTTTGCTATACCTATTGAAGTAATGGATGCTTTTAAGCAAGGTAATGCGGGTGAAGCTATAAAAAAAATAACAAAGAAGAAATAATGTCCTTTTAGGACTTTTTCTTTTTGATATATTTTATATAAATAATTTGTTATACTTATACAGTAGAATTACTTTATGGAGGTGATATTTTTGGTTAATATGAATACACATGAGATAGAAGAAATGTTAAATGACTATTTTGCTAAAAATAAGGATGATTTTTTTGTTAACAATTATGGATGGTTGTACAAAATTGCTTGCGAGTATTTAAAAATTATGCCTAATAAATGTAGCCAAGATTATATGGATTATTTAGATAGTATTATGCCGTCATATAGTGATTTTGAAATATTTGAGTTTGTAAAAGAGTATTTTAAAAAATATGATATAAAATTAAACCTTGATCATATGTTAAGTAATAAAACAATTGTATTGAAAACCAATAACGAAAATACTGATAATTTAACAAATAATAGGAGTAGATTAAATTTACAGGGATCATGTAATTATAGATTAGTTAGTGTAAATAGCAATGTTTCTTACACAGATGCAATTGTTTTGGTACATGAGCTGTCTCATTTTAGAACAAGATTAAATGCAAATGGTAAGATAAATTATAATACTCAAAAATGGTATAGTGAAACCATGGCCATTGCAGAGGAATTTATTATGCTAGATTCTAGTTTAAATGTTGAAAAACAATATATTTCTTTATATAGATTAAATTTGATAAATGCACATTTTAAAAGAATAATTATCTATTTAAAAATTGCATTAGTTTGTAAAAAATATGGTAATATAACTAAAGAAAATTATCTTAAAGTATGGGATGAGGATAATTATGAATTTGATATGATTAATTTTGCTTTATTATATAATAATATTGTTAAAGATAATAATAGTGATTTGTTTTTTAATAAAATTGAAAGATATATAAAATATAGTTTGGCATTTATAAATGCGCTTCATATTATGTATAAAGTTAGACAAAATAGTGAATACACGGAGAAAATTAAAAAAATGCAAAAACTTGTTTCAACTTGTTCCGTACAGAATTTTTTTGACTATTTTGGTTTATTAGAATGTTTAAATAATGAAAAAGAGTATTGCGATCCAGTAAAAAAAATAATTGAGGAAATTGTTATATATAGTAAAGTTAGGAACAAAAATAGAATGTAGGTGAAATAAGATGATAAATGAAAAATATGTAGATTATTTAAGAATGTTTTTAGTTGCTGATGAGAATGATTTTATTGTTCAAAATTTTGATATGTTATATATTTTATTATCTTATATTAAAATAGAATATGATAGACAAAATATTGTATTTGATAAAAAACAAATAGATAAGTTAGCTAAAAAATTAAAGATTTATAATATTTCAAATATTTTTGAATTTGTAAATAATTTTAATAAAACATTTAATATTAATGTTGAATTGGAAGATTTAATTAATAAAGGAATTATTATTTTTGATTCAAGAGATTATGAGAAAATGGTTGAAGAAGTAAGAAGAAAAATAATGAACAATGATGGTTTTTGTTCAAAGGATGGCAATACGATATGGATAAAGAATAAGGGTTCTTTAAATGATGCTTTTACATTAATACATGAGCTTTCACATTACAAAGATAGACACGATAAATATGATACTTTTACAAGATTTTGGTTTACAGAAGCACTAGTTATGACTGAAGAGATGATTGCTGCGTATTTATCTAATAATGAAATGGAAATGATTTATAATTTTGAAACTAGAATTATTAATTGTATAAATTGTGCCGCTGGTTGGTTTAAAGTATTACCGATAATTATTACATATCAAAAATTTAGTGATGTTAGTGAAGAATCATATGGAATGATTTTTGATAAAAGTAATTATAATAAAGATTTAAATAATTTTAATAAATTAATGAAAAATAAATTTAAATCTTTAGATGATGTTGATATAGAAAATAAAGAAAAACAGGTGTTAGATATTTTTTATAATCTTTTAGGTGGGTTAAAATATGTGGTTGGTTTAATTGTGGCAATTCATTTATTTACTAGATATCTTTGTGATAATAATTATATGAATGAAATTCAAAAAATGCATAAGTTAATAAATGAAATGAGTGTGGGTGAATTTATTAATTATTTAGGTGTAAAAGAAATGAGTTTGGATGATGTTGGTGATCCAGTGGTAAAATTTATGAAAGATGTATATGTAACTAGTAAAAATAACGTAAAGTGTTTATAATAATGGATGTGATGAAATATGAAGTTGAATAAAGAATTTATTGAAAAGGTATCTAAAAGTAAAGGGGAGCCTAAGTGGATGCTTGAGTTTAGATTAAAGTCTTTTGAAAAGTTTTTAGAACTAGATAATCCTTCTTTTGGTCCTAAACTAGATATAGATTTTGATAAAATAAATTATTATAAAAAGATAAGTGATGTAACTGATTCATGGGATAATGTTGATAAAGATATTAAGAAAACATTCGATGATTTAGGAGTAATTAAAGCTGAGAATACTTATTTATGTGGGGTTTCTAATCAGATTGAAAGTGAAGTGTTTTATCATAAATTAAATAGTAATAATGGAGTTATATTTTTATCTACTGATGAAGCATTAAAGGAATATCCTGAACTATTTAAGAAATATTTTAATAATTTAGTTAAATATGATGAAAATAAATTTACAGCTTTAAATGGTTGTATGTGGAGTGGTGGATCTTTTATTTATATTCCTAAAGGGGTTAAATTAGATAGACCACTACAAAGTTATTTTAGAATTAATGAAGTTACGATGGGACAATTTGAAAGAACCATTATAATTGTTGATGATGATGCTGAACTTTCATATATAGAAGGTTGTACGGCTTTATCACATTCTGAGAATTCTCTTCATGCTGGAGTTGTTGAAATTTATGTTGGTAAGAACGCTAAATGTAAATATAGTACAATTCAAAATTGGAGTAATGATGTATATAATTTAGTTACTAAAAGAGCAATAGTAGATGATTATGGTTTAATGGAGTGGCTTGATGGTAATGTTGGTAGTGGAGTTACGATGAAATATCCTAGTTCAATATTAAAAGGGGATTATGCTAAGGGAAATTCTGTTTCTATTGCGTTTGCTAAGGAAGGCCAAATTCTTGATGCTGGTGCTAAAATGATTCATATAGGAAAGAATACAAGTAGTAATATAATATCTAAAAGTATTGCTAAAAATGGAGGAGAGGCTGATTACAGAGGCTTAGTTAAGATATGCGAGTCAGCTATTAATTCTAAGGCAAGTGTTAAATGTGATACTATTTTGTTAGATGATGAATCAGTTAGTGATACTATTCCAACTAATATATTACTTAATGATTCTAGTTATTTAGAGCATGAAGCAACGGTATCTAAAATAAGTGAAGAAAAATTGTTTTATTTAATGAGTAAAGGATTAAGTGAAAATGCAGCTAAAGATTTAATTATTTTAGGGTTTATTTCTGATTTTAAAAAAGAATTACCTCTTGAATATGCAGTTGAACTTAATAGATTATTAAAAAATATTTAAATGTGATTGTTTTTATAAATTTGATTAGGTAAATTAAAAATTTTGTTTAGAAGATATTTAAAATTTGTACTTTTTTAGGTGCAAATTTTATTTTTTTATCTTTTGATACCTTAAATTATTTGTGGTAAAAATGTTAGTGAAAGGAGGAAATATGATGTATAACACGGTTATGTTGATAGGCAGACTTACTGCTAATCCGGAAATTACAAAAGCTGATGATAAAAAAGATGTATGTCATGTTACTCTAGCAGTTCAGAGGGTTTATAAAAATTCTGATGGAGTATATGAAGCTGATTTTATTAGATGCACGTTATGGGATCAGGTTGCTTTAAGGGTTAAAGAGTATTGCAAAAAAGGTGATTTGGTAGCAGTTAGAGGTCAGCTTAAGACATCTACTTATGAAGTTAATGGCGAAAAAAAATATTCAACTGAAGTTGTAGTTGAAAGATTAGCATTTTTATCTAATATGCCTAAACAAGATGAAGAAGAAGAGAAAGAGTAGTTAAGCTAAGTATATTTAAGTAATTAAAAACATAAGATTAAGTGGTGAATAAATTTTGAAAATAAAATATTTGTTAGTTCTTTTATTAGTAGTTGTAAGTTTCTATTTTACAGATAAAGTAATGATTTATATTAATAATAAAAATCCAATTATGAGGGAAATTGTAACTGTTAAGGATGATTATGCAGTTGAATATGTAAATGCGGTTATAGAGGATAATACTATAATTCCTGGTGTTAATGGAAAAGAGGTTGATGTAGATAAATCATTTAACAAAATGGAAAATTATGGGTATTTTAATGATCTTTACTTAATATATACAGCAACGTCTCCTAAGATGAGTTTAAATGATAATAAGGACAAGATTATTATAAAGGGTAATTCTAAAAAGAATATGGTTGCGTTTATAGTTGATCATAACGATGAAGTTATAAATTATTTTAAGGATAATAATATTAAATTTACTTTAGTAGGAAAAGTAGGTGATGTATTTGATAAAGAAAATACATATATTAATGGAGAAACTGATGAAAAGTTATTTTCAAATTTAAATTCAATTCTAAATCGTAAAAAAATTAATTCTAATATTTGTTTAGTTGGTTCATCAAATTTAGAGTTATGTAAAAGAAAAGAATATTATTTATTACAATATTCAATTAATATGAATGAGAACATAATAGATAATATTAATAAGGTCGGTTCTGGAGATATAATTTATATATCTCAAAATACATCTTTATCTAATGTAAAAAAGATTATAAATGAAATCTCTAGAATAGACTTAAAAATTGATTATTTAAATATTTTAATATCAGAAAAAAACTAAAAATAAGTTTTTAATGGAGCAAGATTAGGAGAATTAATGAAGAAGATTTTAAAATATTTAATATTGTTAATACTTATTTTACCAAGTATTGTATATGCAAATGTTTATAATGATAAGATTATTGAAAGATATAAATGGATTCCTAATGATTATATAATTAAAGAAAAAAATGGAACTAGAAAGTATCAACAATTATCTCTTATGGTTAGAGATAGTGATAAACAATTTGTTTATTGTGTAGAACCGGGGATTTCAATAAATAAGAATAATAGTTATGTTGGAAATGATACTAATCAATATGAATTTGCTAAGATAAGTGAAGATGATTGGAAGAAAATAAATCTAATTGCTTATTATGGATATGGATATAGAGATGCTTTTGTTAATCATGAAGATTTAAAATGGTATAGTGCTACTCAGTATATGATATGGCAAGTTATACCTAATGGATATAATATTTATTTTACTGATAAATTAGATGGAAAGAAGATAACTAAGTACTCTAAAGAAATTAACGAAATAAAAGATTTAATTGATAAACATAATGTGGTTCCTGATTTTGGCATTAGCAATTTAGATATTAAATTAGGAGAAGAAATTAGGTTAAATGATCAAAATAATATTTTATCTAAGTATAAAGTTATTGTAAGTGATAAAATAGATGCTAAAGTAGATGGTAATGATTTGATTGTTAAAGCTAAAATGGTTGGTAAATATAATATTAGTTTTGAAAAAAATGCTGAAAAGTATTCGTTTCCACCAATAATTTATTATGATAATAATAATCAAAATGTTATGAGAGTTGGAAAATATGATTCAGTTAAAAGTAATATCAATGTTAATGTTAGTGGTGGTAAATTACTTATTAAGAAAATAGATGCTGATACAAAGAAAGTTATTCCTATTAAAAATATTAAGTTTAAAATAAAAAATTTAGATACAAATGAGTATTTAATGAATGGTAACACTGATATATTTAAAACTAATAAAGATGGAATAATTGTTACTTCTTTTAGTATTTTAAATGGTAAATATGAAATAGAAGAGGTTGATCAAAAAATTGATGGTTATTTATGGAATAAAGAGACTATTAAATTTGAAATAGATGATAATACTAAATATATTCAGGATAATGAATATGGATTAGTATATGAAATTAAATTTGCTAATAAAAGAGTTAAAGGTAAGGCTGAAATAATTAAAAGTGGTGAAACTTTAGATGCTATAGATGGTAAAATATATGAAAGTACTAAAAAACTTAAGGGAGTTAGATTTGGTTTATACGCTCATGAAAATATATATGATGAAAATCATGATTTAATATATAAGAAGGATAATCTTATATTAGAAAAGATAACTGATAAAGAAGGAAAGATTAACTTTGATAATTTGTATCTAGGTAAATATTATATTAAAGAACTAGATACTCTAAAAGATTATATTCTAGATAATAAAAAATATTACTTTGAATTAAAGTATAAAGATCAGTATACCAAAGAGATTAGTTATAAATTAGAAATAAATAATTATTTAAAAAAGGGAGAATTAGAATTTACTAAAACTGATTTAGTTACAGGTGATGCTATTTCTAATACTAAAGTAGAAATATATAGTTTAAATGATGAATTAATATATTCTGGTGTAACTGATAATAATGGTAAAATTTATATAAAAAATTTGCCTGTTGGACAATATTATATTATAGAAAAGTTAGCAGCACCGGGATATAAATTAAGCCAAGAAAAACAATATTTTACAATTATTAATAATGAAGATATAGTAAAGATGAATATGACTAATGAAAAAATGGAAGTAGTTGTACCAGATACTTTAAAAAATAATTATTTAGGTACTATTTTAGAATTAATTATTTTATTATCAAGTGGAATAATTATTTATGAAAAGAAAAATTATTAGTGTTTGTTATTTATTAATAGTTATTTCTTTTATAATAATTGTTGGTTTTAAGACTAAAAATAATAGTGTTAACATATTAAATGAAGGTAATATTAGTACATATAGTGAAACTGTGAAAGATAAATTAATTGGTAAAACAAAAGATGAATATGTTGGAATATTGGAAATTAAAAAGATAAAACTTAAAAGAGGTTTTTATAGTATAGATTCAAATAAGAATAATGTTGATAAAAATATTATGGTTATTAGTTCTTCAGATATGCCTGATGTGAATTTAGGTAATCTGATTTTAGCTAGTCATTCTGGAAATAGTAATATATCTTATTTTAAAAATTTATATATATTAGAAATAGGTGATATAGCTAGTGTTTATTATTTAAAAAATAAATATGATTATAAATTAGTTAATTATTATGAAGTGGATAAAACAGGAGTTGTTCAAATTATAAAAAACAATGATGTTAATTGTTTAACGCTTATAACTTGTAAAAAGAATACGAATAAACAATTGGTATTTATATTTGAATTAGAAAAAGTTATTTAGGAGGAGAAAATATGAGAGAAATTAAAGAAAATAATAAGAATAAAAAGAAATTGTTGGTTGTAGGAGCACTGGGAATGTTAACTGTGCTTGGAGGAACACTAGCTTATTTTACAACAACAAAGAGCTTTGTTAATACAATTAAAACGGGAGTTTATCAAACTAAGATATTTCAAGAATTTGTATCTCCATCTAATTGGAAACCAGGAGATGTTGCAGAAAAAACTATTAAGGTAACTAATATTGGGAGTATACCTATGGCTGTAAGAGCAAGTATTAAAGAAAAATGGATAGCTGCAGATGGAAGTGAACTAGTTGGTATAATTAATAATGATGAAAGAGCTGCAGTTCTTGAATTTGGAGAAGGTTGGACTCTTGGAAATGATGGACACTATTATTATGGTACTAAGGATAATAAAACAGTATTAGATGCTGGTGAAGAGACTACATCATTTATTAAAAGTATTAAATTTAATGAAAATACAACGACTTACTTAAATGAAATAACTTCAGAAGATGGTAAAACTATTACATTTACTTCTAATGGAGGTGGATTTGATGATGCTACATATACATTAACTGTTAGATTAGATACAGTACAATATGATGCAGCTAGAAATTTATGGGATTAAATAATTAAATTAATATGAAAAATTTATTAAAAAATATAATAATTAAGCTACTTTATATTTTAATTAGTATTTATTTAATAATTTTTATACCATCTATTTGGGGCGAAAAACCTTTAGTTGTAATATCTGGATCAATGGAACCTACATTAAAAGTAGGTGGTATTCTTTATTATAAACAAGAGAAAATTAAAGATTTTAAAGAAGGAGATATTTTAGTATATCAATTAAATGATATTATAATATCTCATCGAATTGTGAAAATTTTAGATAATTCTTTTATAACTAAAGGTGATAATAGTGAAACAATTGATATAAATGAAGTTTCAGAATATCAAATATTAGGGAAAGGAACAAATTGGTCGATACCTTACATAGGATATTATGCAGATTTTATTTATAATCATAAATATTTGTTAGTTATTGCAACTGGATTAATTTTTATAGATATTTGTTATGGTAGTAAGGGTGAAAAGATGAAAAATGAAGAAGCTATTTAAGTTAATTTTTGTAGTACTTGCCATTATTTTAGATGTTAAATTAACTTATTCATATTTTAGTTCTAGTTATGATAATGAGTCTAAATTTAAAACAAAAAAATATAATTTTGTTCTTAATGGGAATGGTGGAACATATGCCGATTTAGACAAAGTCATTGTAAAAAATAATAAAGTTGTATTACCTCAACCGACAAGAGAAGGGTATACATTTGTAAATTATGGTGTTGATAATAATATTGATAACATAAATAATAAAGAGTTATATGCTAATTGGAGTATTAATATTTATAATATAAATTATAATTTAAATGGTGGATATTTGAGTGATAAGATAGAAAATTATACTATTGAAGATGCATTTAATTTAGGAATTCCTCAAAAAGTTGGAAGCAATTTTGTTGGTTGGACTGGAAGTAATGGTGATATACCAGAAAATGATGTATATATTTCCAATGGAACTATTGGAAATTTAAAATATATTGCAAATTGGGATACACAAAAGTTTACTATAGATGTTAATTCGGTTATTCAAAATAATTTGTATAGTTCTGGTTTAGAGGGATTTACTTTTTCAATATGGTTAAATGATATTTTAGTGGCTGATCATGTTATAAAATATTATAATTCTGAGATAGAGTATGGCACACAGTTAAAGATATGTGTTTATGACAGGGAAGGATATAGTATAAGATCATTTAAAGAAAAGACGTATACTGTTCAAAGTGATTTGGATATTAGACCGGAGTGGTATGATGATATTCCTCCAACGATTACATCTTTTAGTGTAACTAATTTAGGTTACTATGATTTAAAGTATGGAGATATAAAAGGTTGGAATATTAGAGTATACATCAATGGTTATGATAATGGGACTGGAATATATAAATATCAAACTTGGTTAAAACCATATGGAAGTGGATCAGGTGCGGTAAGAAAAGATGGTAATGATAGAATTTTAAAAAATGTTTTATATTTGGAAGATGTAAGTGGAAGAACATTTTGTGCCTATGCAATAGATAACGCCGGTAATGAATCAGAAATGTGTGAAACAATTAAAGTTTAAATTTAAATTATTAACGTATTTGTGATATGATATATTTGGTTGGTGTTTAAAAATGAGTAAAAAGATGAAAAATTACGTTTTATTATTTATAATTATATTTGTTAGTACATGTATAATGTTGGTAATTGGCAATGTTTATAAATACTTTAATGATAGTAAAGAAAATAAAAGTTATATAGTTAATAAAATTAAAAATTATAATTTTGAAGATATTAATAGTGGAATAAATGAAATTAGAAATAATGGTTTATTATATATAAGTTATATTGGTAATAAGGACATTTATAGTTTTGAGAAAGATACCTATACAATATTAAAAAATAATAATTTAACTAATAAATTTGTTTATATTGATTGTACTAAAGTTGTGAGTAATGGAAAGGTAGATGATTTGAATGATAAATTAAATATAATAACTGATCAGGATATTACCTTACCAACTGTTATTTATTATAAAGACGGAAAACCTGTTGATTATATTGATAGTACAAATCATATTTTAAGAAGTGATAGATTATTACAATTAATAGAGAAGTGGGAGATTGATAAAAATGATTAATGTAGTTTTATTTGAACCAGAAATTCCTGGTAATACGGGAAATATAATGAGAACATGTGTTGCAACTAATACAACTTTACATTTAATTAAGCCTTTAGGTTTTAGTTTAGATGATAGTTATATTAAAAGAAGTGGTGTTAATTATATAAAGGATTGTAATTATTTTGTTTATGAAAATATAGAAGATTTTTATAGTAAAAATGATGGAGAGTTTTACTATTTTACGAGATATGGTCATAAACCGCATACATCATATGATTATACTGATAAAAGAAAAAATTATTATTTCTTTTTTGGTAAGGAATCTACGGGAATTCCACCAAAACTATTAAAACCTCATTTAGATAGATGTGCAAGATTACCGATGACTGATAAGGTAAGGGCACTTAATTTATCTAATACAGTTGCTATAGTTGTTTATGAAGCATTAAGACAACAAAATTATAATGATTTACTTTTTAATGAACCTCATAAAAGTATAAATTTTATTGAAGATAGTGAAGACTAGGAAATACTTGCCTAGTTTTTTTATTAATAGGTAATTTTTTAGATGCCCACTAAAATAAAAATATCTCTTAATTGATTTGGCTATTTCATATCCTTTAATTTATGATAGATAAGTTTAAGGCTATTTATTGGTTTATATAAAACTATTATAAGTTTAATAGAAATACATTTAATATATTAATAAAAGAAGAAGACTTTATTGATTGTCTTCTTCTATGGATATAGCACCTACTGGGCAATAATCAACTGCTTCTTCGGCTTCTTTAGTTACTTCATTATTTATAACTTTTGCATGATTTTCGTCAAAGTCAAATGTTTTTGGAGCAGTGCTTACACACATTCCACATCCAATACATAGATTTTCATCTAATTTTACTTTTTTCATTCTTCCTCCATATTAATATTATAAAAATTAAAATATTTAAAATCAAGTATTATTCCAGTTGAGATTAAAAATTAACAAATAAAAATTTGCGACGAATTTAAAAAAAATAACAAATAACTTGAGATTTATATATCAAAGTGCTATTATTAGACACGAGGCGATTTTTATGAGTAATAAACATTATGTAAAAGAAAATTTGTATAAGGCAAGAATTATATGTTATACACCATCTGGAGATTTTGATGATTGCGATTATGATTCAGGTATGGAACATACTGAAATATATAAAACATTGGTATATGATTATAATGGAATTTATATTGATGTTTTAAATAGAAATAATATTTTAAATAAAAATACTTATTCTAAATTTGAAGAACCAGCAATTAGTCCAGATGGAAAAGTATATACTTTAGATATTGGTTCATTAAAGCCTGTATTTAGAACTCAATCTTATGCTAAAAAATTAGTTTATGAAAGAAATCATATGGCTAGTCACATTAATTAATAAGAATGTTTGATTTATTATTTCATTTCAAAGTTTTGTTTAGCAATATAATTATTGTATAAAATTATAAGTAAGATTAATTTCTTGCTTTTTTTGCATGAAAAAAAAAGGATAATATATCTATCCTAATCTGTACGTTTTTCCTTTTCCATCTTTATTTGCTTGTTGTCTATAAATATTAATATTGTCCAATATATTTTCTATGGAATCTTTAATATTTTCTAATCGCTCAATTTTCATTTCCATCTCATCACTTATAAATTCTAAATTTTCTAGATCTTCAATAGTATTAACATCATCTTCATCTAAAATATCATTGCTGAGAAACACTATCCATTTTCTAAGTTCTATAATATCTTTATTACTTAGAAATAATAAACTTGTTTTAAAAGAGCAAATTATTGAATTGAACTCAACCATATCTTCCGATAATTCACAATCTAGGATGTCAAAATCATCAATTAAGGTAAATTCTAGTAAATTTTTCAAATCTGTTTTTGCATTTTCCATTCCAAATTTAGTAAAAATATAATTTTCAAATATATTGTATTTAGAATTTGTTCTAAGATTATCCCAAAAGTTGCATTTAGTAACAACGAAATCATCATCTATCATTTCATTTTCAATTAAAGGTGATAAGAAAGAATAAGTATATTTTCTTTTAACAACTCTTAAATCATCACATTCACTTAGAAATAACATATTCATTTTATGATATTCGTATGCTAAATTATAATTCATAATTTTTATATAATTTAAACTTTCATCTTTATTAGATTCAAATATTTTTAGATCATCATCTAAACTTTCAGCAATAAACCTATTGTTGTTCATTAAAAGCATTTTAAGTTTTTGATATATTCTATAATAATTTAAAAGACTGACATCTTCATAATCACATATTGCGTAAATAGGGCTAGCGTTAAAATCAGGTGCTACCATAGAACTAATATATTCTAAGCATCCACTTAAATGTTCATAACTTTTATTAAAATTGTTATATAAATTGTTTTCACTTGCTATTAATATTTTAAGCATATATTTATATTTGTTAAATAATTTATCATCTTCATTTTCTTCTAGTTCACTTAATTTTGCATAAATTGTATAAATCTTTTTATCAATATCTAAAATATTATTAATTATTTCTATATCATTTTTATTCATTATTAACCACCCTTACAAATAGAGTAGCATAAAACAGTAAAAAATCAAATAAAAAAGAACGAATTATCTTCGTTCTTACTATCTGTTATAGAATTCAACTACTAATGATTCATTAACATCAGCGTTAAGTTCACTTCTTTCTGGATATCTAACATAAGTTCCAGTCATCTTATTAGCATCAAATTCAACAAATTTAGCTCTAGCAACAACATTTTCTAAAGCTTGTTTCATTGCTGGATGATTTAAAGATTTTTCCTTAACACTAATTACATCACCAGGTTTAACTGTATAAGAAGGAATATTAACACTCTTTCCATTTACAGTAATATGACCATGGTTAACAAGTTGTCTAGCACCTCTTCTTGTGTTAGCAAGACCCATACGGTAAACAATGTTATCTAATCTACTTTCAAGTAATTTAAGTAAATTTTCACCATGGATACCACTCATCTTACCAGCTCTTTCAAAAGTACGAGCAAATTGTTTTTCACTTAATCCATACATAAATCTTAATTTTTGTTTTTCTTCTAATTGGATTCCATATTCACTAGATTTTTTTCTTCTACTTGTTCCATGAATTCCAGGAGCATAAGGTCTTTTAGCAAGTTCCTTACCATTTTCTAAAACAGAAAATCCTAATCTACGTGATTTCTTATAAACAGGACCAGTATATCTTGACATATTTAGTTCTCCTTTCTATATATTTGATAAGAGTTATTTATACTTATTAACTATCTAACAGTTTATTATCTTTTTCCCTTAGGCAGTTTAAGTTACTAAAGTTATTTCAAATAAACAATTAAATATAAGCATATACCTGCCTCAAATCACTCACTATTATAACATAATTATTTCAATTGTCAAATTAATTCTTTTATGCTATCATTAAAAAGAATAGAGAGGTTACCATGACAAGATTAAAGGATCACTTTTTAATAAGAAATTATGAAGATGCTAAATCATTTGATGAAACAATGATAGTAGGTAGAAATTATCGTTTTACTATATTAAGTGAAGTTTTAATTAGACTAGAATATTCTCCAGATGGAAGATTTGAAAATAGACCTACTGAGTTTGCATCATTTAGAAAATTTAATCCTCCTAAATTTTTTATTAAAAATGAAAAGGAATATTTAACTATCTCAACCAATTATTTTAAACTAGAATATCAAAAAGAAAAGCCTTTTTATGGAACTAAACTTGCCCCAGATATTAATTTAAGAGTTGGTTTAAACAATACGGATAAAATATGGTTTTTTGGTGCCCCTGAGGCTAGAAATTTTAAGGGAACATCTTATTCTTTGGATAATTTGGAAGGAAGTGTTTCTTTTGAAAAAGGATTATATTCTACAGATGGTTTTGCTTCTATTGATGATAGTAAATCTTTAATTATTAATGAAGATGGATCTTTAATAAAAAGAGACGATCAAAGAATAGATACTTATTTATTTTTATATCGTAAAGATTTTGGCTTTTGTTTAAGAGATTATTTTAAATTAACTGGTAAACCACCTCTAATTCCTAGATACGCTTTAGGTAATTGGTGGAACAAGAATGTAGCTTATACGGATAAACAAATAGAAGAGCTTATAGAAAATTTTAAATTTCATAATATACCTTTATCTATTTTATTATTAAATAAAAACTGGCATATCATGCATGAAGGAACATCTGCTGGTTTTACTTTTAATTATAATTTAATTGACAATCCTAAAGAATTAATTGATAATTTACATAATAAATATATTCATATAGGTTTAAATATTAATCCAATGGAAGGTATATCGCCTGATGAAATTGCTTATTCTAGATTTAAACAAGAGGCAAAATATGAAGGAGATGGAATTATTCCTTTTAATGTTTATAGTCCTGATATGTTAAATGCTTATTTTGATGAATTAATCAAACCACTATATGACTTTGGTACTGATTTTTTCTGGATTGATTATAATAATCCTAAAAATATAGGGATACTTAGAACTTTAAATCGATATCATACTTATGATTTTAAAAGATTTTATAATAAAAGACCAATGATTCTTTCGCGTAATGGCTTAATTGCGTCTCATAAATATCCAATTCTTTATAGTGGAGAAACGATTGTAAGCTGGAAAAACTTAAATTTAATACCAGAATTTAATTCTAAATCTTCAAATATTGGACTTAGTTTTTGGTCTCATGATATAGGTGGATATAAATTAGGTATTGAAGATCCTGAACTTTATATGCGTTTTGTTCAGTTAGGTGCGTATTCTCCAATTTTAAGATTTTCTTCTGATTCTTCACATTATTACAAGAGAGAACCATGGTTATGGGATGTTAAAACTTATCTTATAGTAAAAGATTATTTAAATTTAAGACATCGTTTAATACCTTATATATATACAGAAAGTTATAAATATAGTCAAACAGGTTTGCCATTAATTCAACCAATTTATTATCGTTATCCTGAAATATACGATGAACTAGATTACAAAAATGAGTATTATTTTGGTAGTGAATTATTTATATCTCCAATTACAAATAAAAAAGATGTTATTATGAATAGGACAGTTCAAAGAATATTTTTACCTAATGGGATATGGTATGATTTTAAAACTGGTAAAAAATTTATGGGAGGAAAACGTTATGTAACATTCTATGAAGATGAAGATTATCCCGTATTTGCTAAAAGAGGAACTATTATCCCTCTAGCAATATTAGATGAAAAAAATCTTAATGATACATCAAATCCAAAAAATTTAGAAATCCAGATCTTTCCAGGTCAAAGTAATACTTATAAACTTTATGAAGATGATGGAATAACTTTAGATTATGAAAAAGGAGCTTATTTAATAACTGATATAGATTATAATTATCAATTAAATAATTATACCGTAATAATTAGACCGACAAGTGGTAATCCTAAAGTAATTATGCCAACAAGAAACTATAAGATAAGATTTAGAAATGTTCGTAAACCTAGTGATGTTATTGTCTATATAGGTGAAGAAAAATATGATAATTTTGAATACTCTATAGAAGAAAATGACTTTTTAGTATCTATTTTAAATGTTCCAACTAATAATCAATTATCGATTAATTGTAAAGGAAAAGATATTGAGATAGAAGCAGAAAGAATTATTAATGAAGATTTAGATGCTATTCTTTCAGATTTACAAATAGATACAACTTTAAAAGAAGAAGTTGCTAAAGTTTTATTTAGTGATGAGGAGATAAGAAAGAAGAGAATTAGTATTCGTAAGTTAAAAAGAAAAGGATTACATCCTAAATATATAACAATGTTCTTAAAATTACTTGAATATATGGCAGAATTATAAAAAATAATATATAATTAAAAAGAAGGTGAAAATATTAAAATGAAGAAAGTATCTAGTTTTGTAAGTCAACATTTATATTTGATTATATTAATATTTATTTTAATTACTTTTGGTTCTCTTTTAATTGGAATTACATATGCTTATTATGAAATTGCTAATACTGGAGAGGCAACATCTACTATGACAATTGGTGGTGCAGAATTAACTGCAACTTTTACATCAACAAATACGATAAGTGTAAGTGATGCGGTACCTAGTGATAGTCCTATAGGATATAAAGACTTTACATTAACTGTAAAAAACAAATCAACTAGTTCATTTAAATTGTATTTAAAAACAATTATAGATTTAAATACATTTATTGATAAAGCAAATGATGGAGTTCTTTATTATGATGTAAAAAGTGGCTCTAATTATTCAACAACAGTGAAATCGAAAAGTATGTTTCCAACTATACCAGCAGGTAAAGCTATATTGAGTGAATTAACTATTCCAGCTAATACGAATGGATCAACTGCTTATCGTTTAAATTTATATTTTCCTAAATCAAGTAAAATACAAAATAAAAATGGCCAATTAGTTTTGAACGCTAAGTTAACTGTAGAAAATACGGATGAAGCATATACTACTCCAAAATTTGCTCGTGATTCTTGGTCTACAATTGCACAAACTGTTAAGTCTGGAAATATGTCATTATATTCAGTTGGATCTGAAAAAGAAGTAAAAATAGATGGCAAAAATTATACTGTTAGAGTAGCCAATAATACAACTCCTAATGAATGTAATGGCACTGATTTTTCAGAGACTGCTTGTGGATTTGTAGTGGAATTCGTGGATATAGTAGAAAATAGAATAACTGGTCTTACCAATGAAAATACTAAAACATATGTTGATAGCGAGATTAGAACGTATCTAAATAATGATTTCTATAATAAACTACCATCAGATTTACGAGAACTTTTAATTACAACAAATGTTGTAGCTGTGACAGCAAAAATTGCTGGGGCGAGTCCAGTCGGCTCTGTTCTAACTGCAACAACTAGCGACAAGATATTTTTAATAAATGAATCAGAAATAACTGGTAAAAATATTGTCATGGGTATGTATGACTCTTCAACTAGACAACTTGATTATTATTCATCTCAAAATTATGATAGTTCTACAAATAGTTCATGTGCCATTAAAAAATATAATAATGTTGCTTCTAATTGGTGGCTTCGTGACAGAATTACTTATATATCTGGTGCCGGAGCTGATTTAAATATATTTGATTCTACTGGTACTATTGGATATATGATTAGTTTAAATAATAGTTATGGAGTAGCCCCTGCGTTCCGTATCGGATAAAAATGTAATTTGTTTACAAAACATTAATTGAGAAAGTTATATAGTTAAAATATATGTGTATAATGTATATTTACGAATAAAGATAAGATTTTAATAAAGTCTTATTTTTTTTAAAGAAAGTTATGAAAAAAACAAGTAAATTAGTAAACTTTATACTAAATATATATAGAAGAGGAAAATATTTCCTCTTTTTAGAGAGGAATAAAATTTATGGCAAAATTAATAACAATATATGATTTAAATAAATTAAATTATAATTTTAAGTTAATTAATACTAATAATTATTTAAAATGTAATAATGATTTTCATTTACCAATAATTAATGAAGAAGTATTTAAATATTTATTTAATAAATATAATATATATTTTAAAACTATTATATCTAAAATATTTAATATTGAAATTAATTATATTATTAATTCTTATGTAATAACTAATGATAGTTTTAAATACATGAGATACGAACCTAATAAACCAGTTATTGATATATTTATAGATTCTTCTAATATTAGTAATAATTATAATAATAAATTATTAGTTAGTAGTAATTCATATATTTTTCGTTTTGAATTAAAAAATAATTTAATTTTGAATAATAAAAAAATAGGATATGCTTCAGTTGTTTTACAAACTTATGAAGATAATAATAATTTTTTAATTGAAAAGTATGTTTATAGTGATTATAAAACAGGTGAGATTATTAAAAATACTCCTTTAACTACTTATGTATCTTTAAATAAATTAAATAATGTTAATAGTTGGTTAACTATAGCATTAAGGTTATTGACATCTATAAGTTTAAGTTATTCATATGAATTAGTTGGTAATGATGAAATATTACTTAATGTTGTTAAATTAATAGAAAATTATTCAAATAAACCAATGAATCTACTTATGTTAGATGATAATGTTACGTGTATTAGCTACAAATAATATTGATAATAAGAAAAAATAAATTAGAAAGAAGGATAAAATGAATTATTACGAAGAAATAAAAAATAAAATAATAGATAAAATGAAATATACTCTAAAGTAAAAGATTATTCAAAAGAAAGAAATACTGTAAATACTTATTTTGAAATAGGTAGACTATTAACCGAAGCAGGTGGTAAATATGGCGATAATATTATTGATGAATATTCTAAAAGATTAGTTGTAGAAGTAGGTAAAAAATATAATCGCCGTACATTATTTAGGATGAAACAATTTTATAAAGTATTTAGTGATTTAAAGTGTCGCCGATGGCGACACAATTAACGTGGAGTCACTATACAGAATTATTATCGATAAAAGATAAAAATAAATTATTATATTACCTTAATTTAGCAACAAATAATAATTTTAGTAGAAATGAACTAAGAAGTAGAATTAAATCAAAAGAATATGAAAGACTAGGTGAAAGTGCTAAGACTAAACTTATTGCAAATAAAGAGCTATTATTACCTGACTTAGTTAAAAATCCAATATTAATTAAAAATCCAAATAGATGTGATGAAATATCTGAAAAGATTTTACAACAAATCATATTGGAAGATATTGAATCATTTATGAAAGAATTAGGGACTGGCTTTTGTTTTATAGGAAAGGAATGTCCTATAAAAATAGGAAATAATTATAACTACATAGATTTATTACTTTTTAATTATGAATATAATTGTTTTGTTGTTATAGAACTAAAAGTTACTAGATTAAAGAAAGAACATATTGGGCAAATAGAAGTATATATGAACTATATAGATAAGAATCTAAAGAAACCAAATCAAGATAAAACAATTGGAATAATTGTTTGTAGAGAAAATAATGAATACATTATTGAATATTGTAGTGATAAAAGAATTATAGCTAGAAATTATGAATTAGTATAAAAGATAAATTAATTTAATAAATATTTATAAAAACTAAATTATTTAAATTAAAAAGTGTCACCACTGGAGAGGCAATTGACACTCAAATAGTTATTAAATATTATCTGGAATTAATATACTTAAATAATTAATAATATCTTGTTTACTATATTTATTATCACTTTTTAAATAATTAAGTCCAACCATTGAAACAGCACCTAAATAAAAATTAATAATTACATCAGCTGGAATACTTTTTCTATTAATATTACTAATATTTAATCTCTTATTAATATCTTTAATAGTCGTATCTAAAATGATATCAACAACTAAACTATTTCTATTACTTAAAATTATTGAGTAATAGATTTTTTTATGTTCTTCTAAATGGTCTAGTAACAATCTAATTAGTTCCATATAATATTCTTTTGTACTAACAATAAATTTATTTTCATCTAATTTATCAAATAATTCATTTTTTAAAGTATTAAGTAAATCAACAAATAAATCATATTTATCATTATAATGAGAATAAAATGTTGATCTATTAATCATACTTATTGCACATAAATCGTTTACCTTTATATCTTCAAACGCCTTAGTTTCCATTTCCTTTAATAAAGCTTCATATAATAACTTTTTAGTCTTAGTAATTCTTAAATCTTCTTTCTTTTCCATTTAATCCACCAATCTAATGATACATCAGTTTATTAAAAATTAAAAGTAAAACAACATAAGTCTATTATTTATTAATACATATTCATAAATATGTTGTTTATCATACAAAAATATTAACATGTTGGTGTTAATTTAGTTTCATAAGTATATTATTATTAAGTGGAGGGAAAAATGAAAAAAATAAATAAATTTATAATTAATAATAAAACAAAAGTATTAGTGTTATCATGTATCCTTTTAGTTCTATCATTTATAGGTATGAAACTAACAACAATAAATTACAATATCTTAGTTTATTTACCAAGTGAAATAGATACTATTAAAGGACAAGATATATTAACAGACGAATTTAATATGGGTTCTTATTCCATAGTAGTTGCTGAAAACTTATCTCCTAAAGAAATATTAAACTTAAAAGATAAAATTACTAAAGTTAAAGGAGTAAATGAAGTTTTAAGTATCTATGATGTATTAGGAACTAACATACCAATTGATGTTTTACCATCAGAAATTAAAGATAAAATTCATAAAGATAATACTGACTTAATGTTTATAACTTTCAAGTATTCAACAAGTGATGAAAGAACCATTAATGCTGTAGAAGAAATAAGAAACATCACAGATCACAAATTAATGCAAGGTGGTATGAGTTCAATGGTCTTAGATACAATGAACTTATCTAATGAAGAAATAACTGTTTATGTAATAATTGCTGTAGTTCTTTGTTTATTAGTTCTTGAGTTATCTTTAGATTCATATGTTGTACCAATTCTTTTACTAGCTAACATAGGAATGGCTATCATGTTTAACTTTGGTACAAATGTATTTTTAGGAGATATCTCATATATAACAAAAGCCTTAGTTGCTGTTTTACAATTAGGTGTAACAACTGATTACTCAATATTCTTATATCATGCTTATGAAGATAAAAAAGAAAAAATGAATAAAGATGAGGCAATGGAAGAAGCAATCTCTGAAACTTTTACATCAGTAGTAGGATCATCCTTAACAACAATTGCTGGTTTCCTAGTCTTATGTACAATGAAGTTAACATTAGGTACTGACCTCGGAATAGTTATGGCTAAAGGGGTATTACTAGGAATTATCTCAGTACTTACTATCTTCCCAAGTTTATTACTATTCTTTGATAAGCTAGTAACAAAAACAAAACATAAAAAATTAATGCCAAACTTTAATAAAATAAATACATTTATAGTAAACAACAACAAAGCATTCTTTGTAATATTCATTATTCTTTTAATACCTCTTTATTTAGCTAATAATAAAGTAGAAGTATATTATAAGTTAGATAGATCACTTCCAAGTTATTTAGAAAGTGTTAAAACAAATGAATTATTAAAAGAAAAATATAATATAGTTAGTCCTCAAATCATTTTAGTAGATAAAAATCTAAAAATAGATGACTTAACAAATCTAACTAATGAATTATCATCATTAAAAGGAATTGACTTAACATTATCAACAACAAAACTCTCAGAATATGGTCTATCAGATAATATGATTAACTTATTTGATAGTGATAAATATAACTTAATATTAATAAATTCTAAATATGATGTTGCAACTAATGAATTAAATAATCAAATCGAAGAAATAAATAAGATAGTAAAGAAATATGATAAAAATGGAATAGTTGCTGGAGAAGGAGCTTTAATGAAGGATTTAGTAACTATTTGTGATACTGACTTTAAAAATGTTAACTATTCATCAATCATATGTATTTTCTTAATCCTATTTATTATATTAAAGAATTTCTCCTTACCATTCTTATTAATAATAGCTATTGAAGGAGCAATCCTTGCTAACATGAGTATTTCATACTTTACAGGAAGTGTTCTACCATTTATTGCTCCAATCGTTTTAGGAACAATTCAATTAGGTGCAACAATTGATTATGCTATTTTAATAACTACAACATATGTAAATAATCGTAAAACTAATAAGAGTAAAAAAGAATGTATGATTAATACTTTAAATTACTGTGGACACTCTGTTCTAGTAAGTGCTGCATGTTTCTTTGCTGCCACATTTGGAGTAGGAGTATATTCTAAAATTGAAATGATTGGTTCAATTTGTAACTTAATAAGTAGAGGAGCGTTAATAAGTATGTTATTCGTTTTAACTATCTTACCATCAATTCTACTTATATTTGATAAATTAATAAATAAAACTAATATGAAAGGAAATAAAATGAAAAAATTAAATTTAGCTGCATTAACAGTTGTTATGCTAAGCCCTTTATGTGTTTTTGCCAATACTAAAAATGAAACTGTTTATTCTAAAATAGATGAAAATGGTAATGTTATTAGTACGACTGTTAATGAACAAATAAAAAATACTAAAAAATTAGATACCATCGAAGATTATACGGAATTAGAAGATATTTTAAATATCTCATCAAACGATGAAATAACTAAATTAAATAAAAATATATCAATTAATGCCTTTGGAAAAGATGTATTCTATCAAGGAACAAGTAAAAAATCTTTACCAATAGGAGTAAATATTAAATATTATCTAGACGGAAAAGAAGAATCTTTAGATAATATCTTAGATAAATCAGGTAAAATTAAAATCGTAATTAATTTTACTAATAATGAAAAACATAATGCTTTAGTTAATGGAAAACAAGAAACTATGTATACACCATTTTTAGTAACTATGGGAACTATGCTAGATAGTAATGTTACAAATATTAAAATTAATAATGGTAAAGTAGTTGCTAGTGGAAATAAAAATATGGTTGTTGGTATTTCTTCACCATACTTAAATAGAAGTTTAAATATAAGCGAATTATCTACTTTAAATACATTAACTCTATCTTATGAAACTGATAAATTTAAATTACCAACAATGTACTTTGTTGCAACTAATAAATTACTTTCTGATGCTGACTTATCTGTTTTTAATAAATTAGATGGATTAAATTCTAAAGTAGATGAATTACAAACTAATATGAATAAGATTGATAATGGCGCTAGTGACCTATCTAAAGGAATTAATAAATTAAAAAATTCATTATCATCATCAATTACTAATTTAAAAAATAATAATGAAGATGCTTTAGATGAAAAGACTCTTGCTGGTATTAGAACTCAAACTATGCAAACTGTTCAAAATACTTTTACTAATGATTATAAAAAGAAATTAAGTGAAAGTGCTTGGATTAAAGTAGAAGAAAATTTAAAAAATTCAAATGATACTTATGTTACTGACTTAGCAACTAAAACTGTATCAAAAATATTATTATCTTATTTAGGTAGTGAAGAAGCTTTAAATAACTATATGTTATGTGTAAGTGGGAATATGGAATCATGCGCATATCTAATTCAAAATAATTATGATATCAATAAAATAAATGCATTTGCTTTAACTTTAAAACAAGAAATAACATCACTTACGACAAATACAACTAATTATATTGCTGAAAACGTTTCTAAAAGTGTAGCATCAACAGTTGCTGAAGAAACAGCTATAAGTACTGCTGAATCAATTGTTAATACTTTAGCCCCAACCTTATCTAATCAAGTTAAAAATGAATCCATTAAATCATTTACTTCATCACTAAATACATTATATACAAACATTGATTACATCGATTCAAATATGAACACATTATCAACTGGTATTACAACATTTAACAAAGAAGGTATTGAAGAAATATCAGCATTAGTTAATGGACCTATTGCTTCATCAAAAGCTAGAGTAGAAGCATTAAGTAAACTAGCTGACAACTATACTTCATATGCATCAAAAAGTACTAGCATAAATGATGAAACTAAGTTTATAATAGTGTTAGATGGTAAAGAAAAACAAGAAGAAAAAACAAACATAACTGAGGAAACATCTAAAACAAATCTATGGACAAGAATTAAAAACTTGTTCAAATAAAAAAGAAAGAGGTAAAAAATGTTAAACAAATTAAACAAGTATTTAAATTCAGGAATAATACTAACAATCGTATTCTTATTAGTAGGAAGTATCTTAATAGTTAAACCAGATATATCATTTAATATTATATCTTATTTTATTGGAGCATCTCTTGTAGTATCAGGTATTTATCTATTTATTATTGACTCTAAAACAAATAATATCTTTATTAATGTATTTCTATATGCAATTCTTTTAACTTTAATTGGTATCTTAATAATTTTAAATCCAGTTACATTAAAAGTAATATTACCAATATTCTTAGGACTATGGTTCTTAATATCAGGTATCTTTAAAATTAGATTAGATATTTACATGAAAGATGAATCATATTTTATCCTATCATTAATTACTAATATTATTACTGTAATATGTGGTGTTATTTTATTAATTAACCCAGTAGAAAGCGTAAGTGCTATTACAATTAGTTTAGGAATTATAATTGTTGTTTCAAGTATTTCATCTTTAATAGATATTATTATCTTTAAAAAGAATATTAATAGTGTAGTTAAATATTTAAAAGAAGAATATAATAGATTTAGTAATTATATATAAAAAGATAGCCTAAAAAACTATCTTCTTCTTTACTTCTAAATTGAAAGTTGAAAATTCGTTGATTTCGTAATTGAAATTCAAAATATAATTTGCTATAATGAATATGTAAGCAAGACTTACATAAAATAAAAAGGAACACTTAATCTGGAATGTTAAGTGATTACCTATAATAAGTTATATCACCAAAACCCCGTGTTTATGGTGTTTTTATTTTAACACAATCATTTTAATGATGATGTAGAATAAAATAAAAATAATTATAAATAAATTAAATATTATAAAATATAATAATTTTTTATTCACATTAACCACCTCTTTCTATTACTAGAGTAGAGGCAATCACCTAAACAATTAAATGTTCCTAAAAAATAAAATAACATATAAATATATGATAATCAAGAATAAAATTATGAATATTCGCATATGTTATAATTGAAATTCAAAATATAATTTGCTATAATGAATATGTAAGTAAGACTTACATAAAATAAAAAGGAACACTTAATCTGGAATGTTAAGTGATTACCCTTGATAAAAGTTTATCACCAAAACCTCCTGTGTTTATGGTGATTTTATTTTAACACATTCATTTTAATAATGATGTATAATAAAATAAAAATAATAATAAATAAATTAAATATTATAAAATATAATAGTTTTTTATTCACATTAACCACCTCTTTCTATTACTAGAGCAGAGGTAATCACCTAAACAATTAAATGTTTCATAAAAAATAAAATAACACATAAATAAATCATAACCAAGAGTAAAATTATGAATATTCGTTTATTCATAAGATTAATTTATTTAATAATTATATACTATATTTTTTTGAACAATTATGATACTATAAAATCAATTTGAAAGGAGAATATTAAATGTATAATAATTTTGAATTAAATGAAACAACTGGAGTAGGATTAATTAAAGACGATAAAGATAAGAATATATTAATTAAAACTGATGCTAATGAAGAACAATTAACAGCTATATTAGAAAAAGAAAATGAAATTGAAAACGAGCAAAATAAAATAGATAGAATAAAAAAATTAATAAATAGTTATAATGATATTATGTTAACTAAAAAAATATTTTATTTTTTGTCGATCATATTTTTTATATTTGCATGTGATGCATTTATAGATTTTAATGTTATGAAGTGCATGTATGGGTTTCCTTCATTGGCAATTGTGTTAGTATGTCCATATCTTAGTATAAAACTTGGAACATTTAAATATAATTTAAATCAGCGAAAGAAATTAGAAGAAAGTATAGAATAACCCGAAGAAAAAATAAAAAAGTTGAAAAAAGAATTGGAAAGTTTAAAATCAGAAGTACAAATTGAAGAAATGAATCCAAAAGAAGTTGAAACTTTTGTAATTAATTATCCAAAACAAATTGTAGAAGAAAACACAAATAGTTATTATAACGCTCAATCGGGACCTGTAAAATTCAAATCATTAAGAAAAGAATTTGAGAAGTAGTCTTAATAAAGGACTATTTTTTTTTAATGAAATTAAATGTGAACGAATAGTGAACGCAAATTAAAAGAAGATAAATTAATATCTCCTAATAACTATTTCTTTTTAGTTAATTCCTTAACTTTATCTTTATTTTCTTTACTATACCCATATAATACATCAGGATACATATTCATCATATCTTGATATAATTCTTCTAATGCTTTATTTTGTTTACGAATTATTGGACTAACATTAGTAATTGTAATACTTTTACCTAATTTATTAACACCATATAGTATCTTATTTGTAACAATTCCATTTTGTCTCATTACAAATTGATATACCCATAATAAATCTTTAACTTCAATAACAGATAATCCTGTATCATAACATACAATATAATCGTTACTTAAGAATACCTTACATATTTTATTATGAATACCTTTGCCGTTATCTACATCATTTAAAACTTTTTCTATCTTATCACTATATTTTTCTAATAATTTTTTACTCTTATTAATTTTAACTACATAAATAATTATAAGTACTAAACCAACTATAACAATTATTCCGCTAAAGATAAGCATATAATTAATATCTTCATCTGGATTATAATATGTATCTAAATAATAATCACCAACCGCATTTTTAACTTGATCTACTGTATAAGTATAATCATCATCACTTAAATAATCTTTTAATAATTCATATGCTTTATCTTCTATTTTTTTAGCTTGCCCATAAATAGTTAATGTTTCTGGCTTAATATCTGTTAGTCCTAAAGAATAATTTTGAATATCTTTTAAAAAATTTAAATGTGTATCATTTAAAACTACAACATAAGGTTTTTTCTGATTATCATAAGCCAAATAATATTTTAAAACTTTAGTGTCTTCCTTTTGAGTAGCAAAATAATCATCAAGTAAATCAACATCGATCTTAGCATAAGTTAATTCTTCTGTAACTCTATCTAAATAAACTGCTTCTTGACTACTTAATGCCCAGTAAAATAACCCACCAATTAATATTCCAAGTAGACATATAATAATTCCAATAACAAGCAATGCCTTAGAATAAACTTTCTTCACAAATTCTTCCATAATCTCTAAACACCTCTAACATAATTATATAAGTTAAGTATGCATATTTCAACTTAGAAATCATAAAAAATCATAGTACGCTTTATACCATGATCTATTTATTTCACTTTACTAAAGTTTTACCTTTTTGCTCTAATTGTTTTTTTATTACTTTAATTTCACTTTGATTATAATTTCTTTCTAACTTTTCATCTAAAGTTCCATTTTGATACCAACGGTTATATTTTTGTTCATTATAACCTAAATCATATAATAAACTTAATCTATCTCTAAGAGCTTTTAACTGCTTTATATCATCAACTTTTCTAGGTACATATTCCATTTCAGTATAATATTTGCTTTTATCTTCTTTTAATTTTGATAAGATTTGTTTTTCTTCTTCTAATTTCTTCTTTAAATATTCGAGTTCCTGTGCGATACCATTACCTTTCTTTTTATCTTTTTTAAAATAATAAAATTGATTTATATCAGAAAGTCCACCTATTAAAAGACATACAAATGTTGTATATAAAAGAACTGCATTTTTAGGACTTATAGAGATTCCTAAAAAATTATAAGGATAGTTAATAACTGATTCGGGAAATATTAAATCATAAATAAAACAATGAAGGATTCCTAAAAATACTAAACCGAATGGTAATATTGGAAGATAAATTCGATGTTTATATTTATTTGCTTCAGAAGTTAATTTTATTATACGTTTTTCTATTTCTTCAATTAAATTTTCCTGAATTAAAACTTTATTTAAATTGTCATAATATTCAGTTACTCTTTGATTACCATTTTCATCACTTACAATTACATTATTATTCACACAAAAGTATTCTTTATTCATAATAACCTCCATCAATTGATTAATATTATAGCATATAACAATGAAAAAATTAACATTTTGGTTATATTAATGTAAAATATTTTAAATTTATAGTTATATTTAATAATTTTTTGTTATAATCAAGGTGTGATGTACATGAAAAAGAAATATAAAATTTTAATACTTTTTTTAATAATAATAGGAGTAATATCTAATAATTATATATGGTTTAGATTATATTCAAGAGAAAAAGACAAGTTAAAACAAGCTATAATCCCTTCATTAAAGGATGATTATTATACTAACCAATTAATTCTTTCAAAAAAAAATAACAATTATAGCTTTTATGATTATGAAAACATATTAAATAAATATTATAGTAGTTTAAAATATAGTTATATTATTAACAATTTTCCATTAGTACAGCAAAATCCTGATTATCCTAATGGTTGTGAAGCAGCTAGTGCCACAATGCTATTAAAACATTACGGTATTGATATTGACATGAAAGAATATGTTGATAATTATTTACCAAAGGAAGAAGTTTATGAAAAAGATGGTCTTAGATATGGACCAGATCCTAGTAAATATTATGCTGGAGATCCTGGCGATTCTTCTAGAGGATGGGGAACATTTTTACCAGTAATAAAAAATTCATTGTATACCATTTTTAAAGATAAACTTCCCGAAGGTACAGTAGGTCATGTTTATACTTCTGATGATAAATTACCTTTAGAAGAATATGTTCAAAATGGTAATCCTGTCTTAGTATGGACAACAACTGATTATAGTGAAGCCAAAGATATTTATGAATGGTTTAGTTATGATAAATCAAGAACTTATACTTATCCTAAAAATGCCCATGTTGTAGTAATAGTTGGTATGGATAAAAACTATTATTACATTAATGATCCCTTAAAAAATGAAAAAGCAATTAAAGTATCAAGAAAGAAATTTAATAAAAGTTATGATTCAATGGGAAGACAAGCGTTATACATTGAAATAACTAATATTTATGAAGAAAGATCAGTTTTAAATTAATAAAATTTTAAAATAGTATAAAAAATCTATATTGACTGAAAATATATTTAAAGTTATAATTTTTATATAGACTATAGTGTAAAGGTATATTATATTTTTTTAATTAATTAGAAAGGAAGTAATATTGAATGAAAAAATCAAGTATTTTGATAGGCTCAATAGTATTGGCAATCACCATAATTACATTTGGAATGCTGGTATCATATTCGTATTATCAGTCTCTTAATTCAGGAAATGATACTTCTACTTCAATAAAATTAAATAGTGCGGATATAAAAGTTATTTATTCCAATGGTTCTATTTTAAGTGGAACAAATATAGTTCCTGGTTGGTCAGGAGTTAAAAATTTTCAGATAAAGGTTGAAAGCTCTAGAACTATAAGTTTGGATATTAATCTTTATGTTGATAGTAGTAATTTTTATACAGCAACAACGGATATTAATGGGTTAGGTGCTTCTTATTTACAATATAGATTATTGTCTTGTACTAGTTTAGGTAGCAACTGTTCATCAACACCCGTAAATGATTATACTTTAGTAGATAAAAATAGTGGATTAGTAAAAGTAAGCACTATATCTAAATCAGATGGTATTTATTATTATCAATTAGAATTAAAATTTGAAGATACATTAAAAAACCAAAAACAAACTGGTACTGATGAAAAGCCTCTTGATTTTAAGGGACACATTATTGTTTCTTCAGATGAAAAGATATAATAAAATGGTGATTGTAATATGAAATTGAATCGTAAAGGTTGGGGCTTTAAAATGATGTTATTTCTTATGGGACTTCTTATTTTTGTCTTATTAATAGCTATCTATTTTATATATAAATTTTATATTGAAATTGGTTCTCTTAGTGGAATAATAGTAAAGGTAGTGAGTAATCTATGAAGAAAAATATAATTATTTGGGTGATTTTGATAATAATATTAGTTGGTGGATTAACGGTAATTGGTTTGAAAATAAAAAATGATAATAAAGATTATAAAATATTAGAAAAGAAAATGACTGATATTGCTAAGGCTTATTATGGGGAAAAACCAGGACTTTTAAAAAACAATGAAACAATCTCATTACAAGATCTATCAAATTATGATAGTACTTTAACAAATAAAGTTAATGAAGAAGAGTGTAATGGTTATGTTAAAACAACATCAAATATGGGTATCTTTGAATATAAAGCATACATAAAATGTAATGAATATACAACCAAAGGATATGTTAATTAATTAAGTACTTGTACAGAAGAATGTTAATTTAAAGGGAAAACTATGCTTTCCTTTTTTTAGTATAATAAACATATAATTAAGAAGGAGATTAATCATGAATAATTTTATTTTAGAATTAGAAAAATTTAATTTAGGAAAAATTGAAAAAGATATTTCATTATCAACATTAACAACTTACAAAACAGGTGGTATTGCTAAATTAGTTGTTTATCCAAATAATATTAACGGTTTAAAACAATTATTAAAATTAATTAACAAGTATAATATTAAATGTTTTATTTTGGGAAAAGGAAGTAATACACTATTTAGTGATAAAGAATTTAATGGAGTAATTATTAAATTAGATAAATTAAATAATTTTGAAATTAAAGAAAATGAAATATATGTTGAATCAGGTATGATTTTAAGTAAATTAGTTCAGGAAAGCATTAAAAATAATTTAACTGGGCTAGAGTTTGCAGCAGGAATACCAGGTACAATTGGTGGTGCTATATATATGAACGCTGGCGCTTATGGAAGTAATATGAGCAACATTGTTAAAAGTGTTATAGTGTTAAATGAGAAATTACAAATCGAAGAAATACCATTAGAAAAATTAAAATTCGATTATCGATATTCAATATTTCAAATTGATAAAAAATTAATTTGTATTGCTGCAAATATTAAACTAGAAAATGGTAATCATGATGAAATAGACTGCAAAATAAAGGATAATTTATTAAAAAGAAAAAATAGTCAGCCTTTAGAATATCCATCAGCTGGTAGTGTATTTAGAAACCCCGAAGGAAATTATGCTGGTAAAATAATTGAAGAACTAGGTCTAAAGGGAAAAAACATTGGTGGAGCAGAAATTAGTACTAAACATGCTAACTTTATTATTAATAAAAATAATGCCACATCATCTGACATTTTAAATTTAATTAAATTAGTTCAAAAAGAAGCTAAAGATAAATATAAAATTGATTTAAAATTAGAACAACAATTAGTTAATTGGTAAAAATATGCAATTTTTATAATTTTAACATATTGAAAATCCGTTAAATTTTTGCTACAATGAATATGTAAGGAAGACTTACATAGAATAAAAAAGGAACACTTAATTTTGAGATGTTAAGTGATTGCCTAAAAAATTTAGTATTCACCAAAACCCCGTGTTTGGTGTTTTTAATTTAACCCAATCATTTTAATAATGATAAAAAGTAAAATAAAAACAATTATAAATAAATTGAAAATTATAAAATATAATAACTTTTTATTTATAAGATCACCTCATTTCATATAAAAAATATAGAAATAAGGTAATCACCTAAACAATTAAATGTTCCTTGAGTAATAGAATATCAAATAATAAAATAATTAGTCAATATAAAAGTAGCAAAAATTCATATAATATTTTTTACTCAAAACATCAAACTTATGCTTGACACTACAATAGTCAAGTGGTATATTATATTTGCATTTTAAATTTTGGTTCTATGTTGCATAGAACCTTGATTTATAAGTAATACAACACACCGGGATGTGTGTATAGAAAGGAAGTATTAAAATGCCTACAATAAACCAATTAGTTAAGACAAGAAGAAAAAACAAAACTAAAAAGAAAAAGAGTCCTGTATTAAATATCGGTTTTAATAGTATGGAAAGAAAGACTACAGCAACTGATCATCCACAAATGAGAGGTGTATGTACTCGTGTTGGTACAAAAACTCCAAAGAAACCAAACTCAGCATTAAGAAAATATGCTCGTGTAAGATTATCAAATGGTCGTGAAGTAGATACTTATATTCCAGGTGAAGGACATAACTTACAAGAACATAGTGTTGTTTTAGTTCGTGGTGGACGTGTTAAAGACCTTATCGGTGTACGTTATCACATTGTTCGTGGTACATTAGACACTCAAGGTGTTAATGATCGTAAACAATCAAGAAGTAAATATGGTACTAAAAAGCCAAAGAAAAAATAGTTAAATAAGGAGGAAAAAATATGCGTAAAAGACGTGCAATTAAACGCGATGTTTTACCAGATCCTATATACAATTCAAAAGTTGTTACTAAATTAATTAATGCTGTTATGAATGATGGCAAAAAAGGTACAGCTACAAGAATTGTTAATGAGGCATTTGATAAAATAAAAGAACAAACAAATAAAGATCCGATGGAAGTTTTTACTAAAGCAATGGAAAATATTACTCCTGCATTAGAAGTAAAATCACGTCGTGTTGGTGGATCTAACGTTCAAGTTCCAATTGAGGTTAGTGAAACAAGAGGACAAACACTTGCTCTTCGTTACTTAATCAATTATTCAAGATTAAGACCAGGAAGAGGAATGGCAAACAAATTAGCTGCTGAAATCATCGATGCATCAAATGGTGTTGGTGGAGCTGCTAAGAAGAGAGAAGATACTCATAAGATGGCTGAAGCAAATAAAGCATTTGCTCATTATAGATGGTAGGTTACTATGGCAAGAGACGTTTCAATAGATAAACTAAGAAATATCGGTATAATGGCTCACATTGATGCTGGTAAAACTACTACAACTGAAAGAATTTTATTCTTAACAGGTATCACTCATAAAATAGGTGAAACACATGATGGTGAATCTCAAATGGACTGGATGGCTCAAGAACAAGAAAGAGGTATCACAATTACAAGTGCTGCAACTACTGCACACTGGAAAGGTTATAGACTTAATATAATCGATACACCAGGACACGTAGACTTTACAATTGAAGTTCAAAGAAGTTTAAGAGTATTAGATGGCGCAATTGCCCTAATTGATGCTCAAGCTGGTGTAGAACCTCAAACTGAAACAGTTTGGAGACAAGCTAATGAATATAAAGTTCCGAGAATGATTTGTGCTAACAAAATGGAAAAAATGGGTGCAGACTATTATTATAGTTTAAAAACTATTAAAGATAGATTGGGCGCTAACGCTGCTGCAATCATGTTACCAATTGGTGCTGAAGATCATTTTACTGGTTATATTGATTTAGTTGAAATGAAAGCATATGAGTATGATGGAACTGAACAACAAAAAGTTACAGAAATTCCAATTCCTGCTGATATGCAAGATAAAGCCGAAGAATACAGAACTATTCTATTAGAATCAGTTGTTGAATTTGATGATGCTTTAATGGAAAAATACTTAGAAGGTGGAGAAATTTCTGTAGCTGAATTAAAGAGTGCTATTAGAAAAGCAACACTAGCTGTTGAATTCTTCCCTGTATTATGTGCTGATGCCCTAGGAAACAAAGGTACTCATGCCTTATTAGATGCTGTTATTGATTATTTACCAGCACCTACAGATATCGAAGCAATTGATTGCGTAGATAAAGATGGAAATGATATTAAGAGACATCCAAGTGATTCTGAACCATTTACTGCCTTAGCATTCAAAATTATGACAGACCCATTCGTTGGACGTTTATCATTCTTCAGAGTTTACTCTGGTGTGTTAAAAGCAGGTTCATATGTACTTAACTCAACTAAAGGAGTTAAAGAAAGAATCGGACGTATCTTACAAATGCATGCAAATCAACGTAAAGAAATCACTGAAGTTTATGCTGGTGAAATCGCTGCTGCAGTAGGTTTAAAAAATACTACAACTGCCGATACATTATGTGATGAAAAAGCATTTGCTAAGATGAAAGGTATGGAATTCCCAGAACCAGTTATTGATATTGCAATTGAAGCTAAATCTAAAAATGATCAAGATAAAATGGCAATTGCTATTCAAAAACTTGTTGAAGAAGACCCTACATTAAGAGTTAAAACTGATGCTGAAACAGGTCAAACTGTATTATCAGGTATGGGTGAATTACACTTAGATATCATTATTGATAGAATGAGAAGAGAATTTGGTGTAGAAGTTAACCAAGGTAGACCACAAGTTGCATACCGTGAAACTATCACAGTTGCTGGAGATTGTGAAGGTAAATATATCAAACAATCAGGTGGACGTGGACAATACGGACATGTTTGGGTTAAATTTGAACCAAATCCAGGAAAAGGTTATGAATTCGTTGATGCAATCGTTGGTGGAGTTGTTCCTCGTGAATATATTCCAGTAACAGATAAAGGATTACAAGAAGCTATGGCTGGTGGTATCCTTGCTGGTTATCCAATGGTTGATGTTAAAGCAACATTATTTGATGGATCATATCATGATGTAGACTCATCAGAAATGGCATTCAAAATTGCTGCATCAATGGCATTAAAAGCTGCTAAAGAAAAATGTAAAGCAGTACTTCTAGAACCTATCATGAAAGTAGTAGTTGATACTCCAGAAGAATACATGGGAAATGTAATGGGAGATTTAACTTCTCGTCGTGGTAGACCACTAGGACAAGAATCAATTGGAAACTCAATTAGAATAATTGCTCTTGTTCCACTATCAGAAATGTTTGGTTACATGACTGATTTAAGAAGTAATACACAAGGACGTGCTAACTTCCAAATGGAAAAAGATCATTATGAAGAAGTTCCAAAATCAATCGCTGAAGAAATCATTAAGAAAAATAGCGTAAATTAATTGAATAATACTTGAATAAAGTTCAAGAATTAGATAAAATAATTTTATAGAAAGAAAAGAAATAGGAGGAAAAATAAAATGGCAAAAGAAAAATTTGATCGTAGTAAACCACATGTTAATATTGGTACTATTGGACACGTAGACCATGGTAAAACAACATTAACTGCTGCAATTACAAAGGTTTTACATGATGAAGGAAAAGCAGACTTTGTTGATTATGCAAATATCGATAAAGCCCCAGAAGAAAGAGAAAGAGGTATTACTATTAATACTGCTCACGTTGAGTATGAAACTGACAAACGTCACTATGCTCACGTAGACTGCCCAGGACATGCTGACTATGTTAAGAACATGATCACTGGTGCTGCACAAATGGATGGAGCTATCTTAGTTGTTTCAGCTGCAGATGGTCCTATGCCACAAACTAGAGAACATATCTTACTTGCTCGTCAAGTTGGAGTTCCAAGAATCGTAGTATTCATGAACAAATGTGATCAAGTTGATGATCCAGAATTACTAGACTTAGTAGAAATGGAAATTAGAGAATTATTAGGAGAATATGGTTTTGATCCAGAATGCCCTATTATTAGAGGATCTGCATTAAAAGCATTAGAAGGAGATCCAGCAAGCGTACAAGCTATCAAAGACTTAATGGCTGCTGTTGATGATTATATCCCAACTCCTGATAGAGATACTGATAAACCTTTCTTAATGAGTATTGAAGACGTATTTACAATTTCAGGACGTGGTACAGTTGTTACTGGACGTGTTGAAAGAGGTAGATTAAATCTTAACGACGAAGTTGAAATCGTTGGATTAAAAGATACAAGAAAGACAGTTGTTACTGGTATCGAAATGTTCAGAAAATCTTTAGATTATGCTGAAGCTGGAGATAACGCTGGAGTTTTACTTCGTGGTATCAATAGAGAAGACGTTGAACGTGGACAAGTATTAGCTAAACCAGGTTCAGTACATCCTCATAAAAAATTCAAAGCTTCTGTATACGTATTATCTAAAGAAGAAGGTGGACGTCATACTCCATTCTTCTCAAACTACAGACCACAATTCTACTTCAGAACTACTGATGTTACTGGTGTAATTGAACTTCCTCAAGGAGTTGAAATGGTTATGCCTGGTGATAATGTAGAAATGACAGTTGAATTAATTGCTAACGTTGCCTTAGAAAACGGAACTAAGTTCTCAATTCGTGAAGGTGGACGTACAGTTGGTGCTGGTACAGTTACTGAAATCATTGAATAATAGCAAATAAAAACACCTTCGGGTGTTTTTTTCTTTACTATAATTCAAAAAAATAGTAATATTATAATAAGGTGTGTCATATGAAAAGATTTAAATTATTTACAAAAAAAATAGACATTTTAAAAGAAGTAGATAATAAAAACTTTATAATAAGATTTTTATTTTTTTGTTTTGCTTCATTTTTATATGCGATTATGTACAATGTATTTTTAGTACCTAATAGTATTGTTGTTGGGGGAATGAGTGGATTAGCAATAGTTGTTAATAAATTAACTGGAATTTCGACAACATTATTTTTAACTATTATAACGGTAATATTGGTTGTAATTTCTTATTATGCGTTAGGAAAAGATAAATTATTGTATACTGTTTTTGGTTCTTTAATTTTTACGACCTTAATTACTATAACTGCCCCATTTTCTGTTTATTTACAAGGATATCTAAAAAATGACTTTTTAGTAATATTAGTTTGTTCAATAGGGATTGGAATTACTAATGGAATAATATATAGATCTGGTTTTAATACTGGTGGAGCAGATGTTATAGCAGCTATTATTAATAAATATTTTAAAATTTCAATAGGTGAGTGCAATAGTATAATTAATACGATTATTATTATTAGTGGAGCTTTCTTATTTGGAATTAAAAAAATTATTTATTCTATTTTTATCTTAACTGTATCTTCAAAAATAATTGATATTGTAATGCTAGGTATTAATGATAGTAAAATGATTTATATTAAAAGTAAAAATTGGAAAAATTTAGAAAAATATATTATTAATGAATTAAAATTGGGCGTAACTGAGATAGGTAATAAAGGGGGAATATTCATTGAAAAAGAGCCTACATTATTAGTTATTCTTCCATTTGATGAATATTATAATTTTAAATATCACATCTTAAAATATGATAATAAAGCGTTTATTGCAACACATGACTGTTATGCCATTCAAAATGGTTATAGTAAGAAGATATTGCCATTTTAATCATATTTAGATATAATAAACTACGTTAAAAAGGAGTAATGGAAAATGGAAACATTAGAGACTTTGAATGAAAAAATTGAAACATTAACAACTGAGGCAAATAATAATGGAATGAATAATGAAAATAGAATAAGTATTCTTGAAAGATATGGAGAAGATTTAACAAAAAAAGAATATATTACTAATCCATCTATTGGAAGAGATAAGGAAATTAATGAGATGATTTTAGCCTTAATTACTCCTGATAAAGCCGCATTATTAGTTGGTAAACCGGGTATTGGTAAAACAGCATTAGTAGAAGGCCTTGCTTATCGTATTCAAAAAGGAGATATTCCTAATGCTTTAAAAGGATGGAATATAATTAAAATTAATATTACCTCACTTTTAGGTAGTACAACTGAAAATGGTAATACTGATGCTAGATTAGAAATATTGCTAAATGAGTTAAAAACTAAAACTAATACAATTCTTTTTATTGATGAGGTTCATCTATTAGTCAATAAAAATCCTAATAATAATATTGATTTTGCGAATATGTTAAAGCCATTTTTAGATCGTGGAACTATTAAAATGATAGGTGCAACTACAACAGAGGAATATGAAGCATATATCCTAAGAGATAGAGCATTTCTTCGTAGATTTATTAAAATAGATATTGCGGAAAGTGATCCTGAAACAGTTGTAAAAATTCTTATGGGGACATATCCTAAATTTGAAAAGAAAATGGGTGTAAAACTTGCTTATACTGATTTTCAAAAAGAAAAAATATTTGCATTTTTAGTAGATATGACAAGTGAGTATAAAAGAGTATATGAAATTGCTAGTAGATATCCTGATATAACTTTAACACTACTTGCTAATGCATTTAGTTATGCTGTATTTGAAAATTCACCTGAAGTAAGAATTAAACATATTTATGAAGCTGTTAAAAATGCTAAAAACATTTATCCAGATAGTTTAAATAAAGAAATAGAAAAGTTTAAAGTTCAATTTAAAGATATGTTAGAACAAGAAAATGTTGAATTATAATTATAAATATATTTAAGATAAATCATAAATTAGTTATGGTTTATTTTTTTAGTTTAGTTTGATAGAATTATTAGAGAAATGAAGTGATATTAATGAAAGTATTAGTTACTGGTTCTAGTAGGGGATTAGGTGCTGAAATAATTAAAGTTTTTGCAGCAAATGGAGTAGATGTTATAATTAATTATATTCATAGTGAAAAAGAAGCCTATAAACTTGCTGATAGTATTACTAATGTAAATGTTGAAGTAATTAAATGCGATATATCAAATGAAGATGAAGTAAAAGATATGTTTGATAAAATAGATCACCTAGATTATTTAATTAATAATGCTGCCATTAGTGATGATAAAGATTTAAAAGATAAAAGTGCATATGAATTTAATCGTATATTGCATACAAATCTAACAGGTACATTTTTAGTTACTAAATACGCTATAGATAAAATGGATAAAGGAAGTATCGTTAATATTTCAAGTACTAATGCTATAAATACTTATTATCCTGAATCAATAGACTACGATGCTTCTAAAGCAGGAGTAATCTCATTAACTCATAACTTTTCTAAATATTTACCTGAATTTAATATCAACTGTGTTTGTCCTGATTGGATAGATACAGATGTAACAAATTTAATGGATGAAGAATATAAGAAAAATATTAAATTTATTAAAAAAGAAGATTTAGCTAAGTTAATATATAAAGTATGTATAAATAAAGAAATAAAAGATCAAATTATTAAAGTGAGTGGTGAAGATGTTAGATAAATATATAGATATTGTAAATAAAAATATAGAAAATGAATTAAAAGAAATAGATAAAATAGTTTATAGTAATTCTAAAAAAGTATTGGATGCTTTTCATAAGGAAAAAGTGTTAACAACTGATTTTAATTCATCAACTGGTTATGGTTATAATGATATTGGTAGAGATAAAGTAGAAAAAGTTTTTGCTGATTATTTTGGATGTGAATCGGCTTTAGTTAGATGCCAATTTGTTAGTGGAACTCATGCTTTATCAACTGCATTTTTTGGAATTTTAAGACCAGGTGATATACTACTATCAATCTCTGGCTTACCATATGACACATTGCATGAAGTAATTGGAATTAAAGATAATCCTAGTTCATTAAAATCTTTTGGTATTAATTTCAAATATATTGATTTAATTAATAATGATTTTGATTATGATAAAATTAAAGATAGTTTAAATGTTAAAATGGTCCATATTCAAAGATCAATCGGTTATAGTTTAAGAGATACTTTAAGTATAGATAAAATAGAGAAAGTTATTAAGTTTATTAAAGATATTAATAAAGATGTAATAATTATGGTTGATAACTGTTATTGTGAAATGTGTTCATATAAAGAACCTACTGAAGTTGGTGCTGATTTAGTTGTTGGATCTTTAATTAAGAATTTAGGTGGAGGAATTGCTAATAACGGGGGATATATTTGTGGTAAGAGTGATTTAGTTAATTTGTGCAGTGAAAGATTAACATCTCCTGGCTTAGGTGCGGAAGTAGGACCATCACTTAATCAAACAAGAAACTTTATGCTTGGAATATATGAAGCACCAATGGTTGTTGGTAATGCCTTAAAAACTAAGGTATTTGCTAGAGAACTATTAAAGTTATTAGGTTGTGATATGATTAACAAAGAACTTAATGATATAGTTTTAGGAATCGTATTTAATGATAGAGAAAAGTTAATTAATTTTGTTAAAGGAATTCAAATGGGAAGTGCAATAGATTCATGTTATTTACCAGTTCCAACTGATATGCCAGGATATGATAATCAAATTATTATGGCTAGTGGTTCATTTACTGAAGGATCTAGTATAGAACTTTCTTGTGATGCTCCAATTAGAAAGCCTTTTGTTGCTTATTTACAAGGTGCTCTTACATTTGAATATGGTAAATTAGGAATTATTAAAGCAGTAGAGAATATATTTAGTGAGGAAGATATAAATGGTAGATAAAATAGTTAATTTTATAATAGGAATATTTGGTGCTAGTTCTGGAGCTATGATAGGAAAATATATAACCGTGTTTGTTATTTCTTTAATGCCAATTTTAGAACTTAGAGGTGGCTTAATAGCAGCAAGCTTATTAAAAATTCCTCCAGTACCAGCCTACATAATTTCAATAATTGGTAATCTAATTCCCATCCCTTTAATTTTATGGTTTTTAGATTCAGTATTCGCGTTCATGAAAAAACATAAAATATTAGTTAAATTTATTGATTTTTGTGAAAGAAAAGGTAATGAGAAAAAAGGCCAAATTGAAAAATTAGGTTTTTGGGGATTGGTCTTATTTGTTGGAGTACCACTTCCAGGAACAGGTGCATGGACAGGATGTTTAATTGCAACATTACTTAGAATGGATAAGAAAAAAGCTTTTTTAGCTGCTATTTTAGGAGTTATTATGGCAAGCGTAATTATGATGGTTGTAAGTTACGGAGTAATAGGTAAGTTAATCTAAAACAAAAAGGTTTACAAAATTGTAAGCCTTTTATTTATGAACTAAAACGTGATCTCCTGCTTTTAAATGTTTATCTAAAACTTTAACATCTTCTAGTCTCATATTAACACATCCATGTGATCCATTAGTTAAATAAATGTCTCCACCAAATTGACTACGCTTCGAATCATGAAAACCTTCACCATCAGGATTAAAGGAAATAAATATTTCTGCGGGAGTATCAAGCATTAAAGTTGTATTGTAAGATTTACCATTAATCTCAGTATATCCTTTATTCGTTCCTTTAGTTGTTCCATAAGTGGGAATTCCCGTTACACAATCGGCAACAAGTACTAACTCACCTTGATAATAACAATATACTTTTTGCATACTAATATCTACCTCAGCATAAGTTTCTGGTAATTTCTCTAATAAATAAAAATCTGTATAACCAGAATAACCATCAGTAGTTAAACATTCAACTTTATTTTCAAATATCTTAGTAACAGTTAGTTTTTCATATTTTTCAACCATATATACTACGTTGTTGTTATCATCAAATAATGCTAGATCATCAGTTGCATAAGAAGGAATAAATACTGGTATGAAATTAGATGTTGTTTCTGGTACAGTTTCTTCTATAAATGTTGTTTCAGGTGTAGTTTCTTCAACTAAAGTTGTTTCAGGAATAATTGTTGTTTCAGTAGGTATTATGGCACTTAATGTTTCATTAATAGTAGTTTCGTTATTTAAAGTAGAATCTGAAAAAGATTCATTTAAATAATTTTCTCTTATATGTTCTCCTAATTTATGACATCCTTTATAAACACCAAATAAACTTGTAATTGCTAGTGCTTATGCTATAATTCTTTTTTTAGTCATTATAAATCCTCCTTAATTTCTTTGCATTATAGCAAATAAACGTTTGGATGTCAATCGTTATATTAACTTTTAAATAGGGATAATTTTTTAATTTTTTATAATGTAAATAATTATCTATTTTTCATAATCACTTTCCCTTGATTAAAAGGTATGTTATCACAAGAAAGAAATAATTACAATTTATTTGTTTTTAGAAAATATTTTAGATATAAGAAATAATATTAAAATAGAAAATAAGATAATACCATAATATTTAGTTATATATTCAATATAAATATAGTTTTTTAATAATACGTTATTAAGAATAAATGTTATTAATAATAGGGTAATAATTAATATTTTTTTATTAGAAACTCTTTTTATGTTATATGTTGCCATAGAGGATAAAATAAATGAACAAAATAACCATAAATAAGATAAGATATTTTGGATGTTTTCGATAAAACCTAAAAGTGATATTTCTTTAAATACCATATATTCAGGGTAACGGTATAATTTAGCTAAATTTGTTCCTAAATTACCAATAATGATAACAAAAATTATTAATACAAGTATTGATGATAAAAGATAAGATTTGTAATTGTAATTTTCTTTAAACTTAGGAAATAAGATAAATGGGGTAGTGCTTATAAAAGCATAGGTTAAACTACATTTGATGATATCGTAAATATTTGAAGTTAGTAGTGGAATAAATTCATCTATGTTAATTTTAGGTGCAAGTGCAGTTAAAGGAATTAAGTAAATTAAAGTATAAATAAATGAAATTATTAAAGATGTTTTTAATATAGTGTTTATTCCTTTATTAGATATATAATATATTAATATTATTAAAGGAATAAATACAATTATATCGGGAGTTCTATTTAAGTAGATAGAAGATATTAGTTTAGTGATTAAAAATAAATTTAAAGTTAATAAAATAGTACTATATATATAAACAAATATTTTATTGTCTTTTTCTGGTAATTTAGTGAAAATATAATTTATAAGTAATCCAATAGCTGTTCCTAGAATGATAGATATCCATGAATTACTTCCAATTGAATTAATAATTTTGCTTATACCTATTCCTAGAAATAAAGATATACTAGATAAACATAAGGCTGAGTTATATTCTAATTTATTATATTTCATTTTTTTTAGCTCCTATATTTTCAAAGATTGTTTCTTCACGATCTAAAATAATTTTTATGTCTAAATTATAATCTAATTCTTTTATACTATCTAATTTATTTTTAGTTTTATTGTAAATTATTTTTTTAAAACCTAGAGCATCAATATTATTACTTTTAAGAATATTTAGAAAAGATGTTGTTTCATTATATACTGAGTCTTTAGTTAAAGTAATTAATTCTTCAATGTTATCTTTATTTAAATTTATATTATCTATTTCATTAAAGTTACCATTAATATCTATAGTTATATTTATATTGTTATTTTCATATTTATATTTAGTATTAACCTCTTTAATTCTATATATAAGATTTCCTCCATTATAATTTATTTTAAATAAAGAGTATTTGGTAGTATAGTTAAGTAAGTTATAAATTTTAATATAATCGTTGTTTATTATTACTGATTCTTTATTATGATTAAATATAATAGCATCATTTAAGGTAAATTCATTATTTACAATTTTTCCAAATGGTAAAATCATATCTTTATATTCACTAAGATAAGTTTTAATGAATTTATTATATTTAATATCAATTGTGTTGTTGTAATCATTAGTAATAGTATCCTTTATATATGCACCTGCTATTTTATTTTTTTCTTTAATTAATTTAGTTATTTCTTTTATATCATCATTTGATACTATAATATTAAAGTTATTACCAATGTAGTTTTCTCTGGCTATATAATCTAGTGTTGTTTCTAATTTTTGATTTAGAACATTTTCAGTAAGTATTATAGTATCCACGTCTACTAGATATAAGAATTTGTTTATAGTTAAACCGATATTTTCAAAAGTATTATCAAGTGTTATTCCTTGATTAGTATAAATGCTTGATGCATTAGGGTTATCTTTTTCATTTTCTCTTATTTCAACTGTTAATATATATTTATTATCTTGATAATCGATATGGACTAAAGAAACAACAGCTATGTCATTAAGACTTAGATAGTTAAAACAACCGGTGGTTAAAAATAAAGTAATTATAATTAAGATTATTTTTTTCATATTATCTTTGCTTTCTAATATTGTTTGTTAAATATTTAGATCTTTTAGTATTATTTTTTTGTTTTATAGCGATTAGGGTTTCTTTTAAATAATTAAAATTAAATGGGGCAGCAGGGAAACTGTATGATAAATTGAATGAATAATTACTTGTTAAATTTATTATTAATAGAATCAATGAGATAGCTACACCATATAAACCATAAAGTGATGCTATAAATAAACTTAGGAATCGCCAAGATCTAAGGGCTGAATTAAGTTCAATATTATTAAATACCATACTACTTATAAATGTTAAGGCAATAGTTATAATCATGATAGGACTTACAATACTGGCGTTAACTGCTGCTTCTCCTATTATTAAAGCCCCTAAAATAGATATGGCTGATCCGTAACTTGAGGGAAATCTAATATCACTTTCTCTTAATATCTCACATATTAGAATCATTATGAGGGCTTCAATGGTAGTTGGAAATGGAACACCTTCTCTTTGAGTAATAAAGCTTATTAATAATTTAGAGGGGATTGTTTCTTGATTATAGTTGGCAATTGCTACATAATATGCTGGTGTTAGTACGGTTATAAAAAGACAAAGTAATCTTAAAATTTTAGTAAAGTTAGCATTATTTGCATACATATAATTATCAGAAATAGGATTAATAAAGTCGGCTAGAACTGCTGGTACTATTATAGCGAATGGAGAAGTGTCAACGACTATAACTATTTTTCCTTCTAAAAGGGAATGAGCAACTGAATTTGGTTTTTCGGTTAGTTTTACTTTAGGAAATAGGTTAGATGATTCGTTAATTATATATTTTTTTAATTCGCCGGCATCTATTATTCCGTCAATATTTATACTTTTTAAAATATCATTACATTTGTTAATATATTCTTCTTTTGTTATTCCTTCTATATATAATAAGCCGGTTTTAGTATCTGTATATTTGCCGATATTATATTCTTTTATTTTAAGTTCTTTTGATTTAATTCTTCGTTTTATTAACCCAATATTTTTTTGATAATTTTCAACAAATGCATCTTTTGGACCATATAGTTCTTGTTCGATCTCAGGAGTATTAATACTTCGATCTAAATTAGCTTTAGTTTCTAGTGCAAATATTTTACTTTTATAAATTAAAATAGAGAATCCATTAAATAAATATTTATCTATTTCATCTTTATTAATTTTAACTAAATTAGGTGTTGCTAATATATTATTAATATTTCTTTTCTTAACTGGATTAGTTATATTTTTTAATATAAAGTTATTAATTTGTTCACTACTACAAATAGTTTCTACATAAAAAATATAGATACTAGATAATTTATATTTAATTTTTCTTAATTTTAAATCAGGAACATCTTTATAGTTATTTTTAATTTCATTTATTAACATATTATCACTCATTTTATTATGGTTAATAAAAAAGAAAACTTACCAATTTTTGGTAAGTTATTTGAAATATTGTTTTATTAATGATAAGTTTTTATAATTATCTTCTTTTATATCATTTTTATTAAGAAATTCTCTAACACTTAATTTATTATCAAAACAATCTTGAATTCCATCTATAATTTGGGCTTTCTTACTTGATAATTGTTCATTAGTATAAATAAAGTAGAGCATAAAAGCTTTTAATGTAGATTCAGTATATTTAATGGCATCATCTTTTTGAACTATTAATAATTCGTCATGAGGAAAAGGATTATTTATAATAAAATCTAAATTATTTAACAAGCTATTAAATCTTAATTTAATCATATAATCATCATTATTTATATAATCTCTAGCAATTATTTCCATAAATATTGGAATCATTTCATTATTAACTCCTGACATAAAAGTTTGCTGAGTATGAGCAATTTCATGAGCATATGATTCTAATACTGCTTTAGTTAAAGTTAAATTTAATTTTCTAACATATCTAAAGTTTTTATTATTATATGGAACTATACCACCTTCAACACTACAAGTCATTTCCTCTTTATATATATAATTAATTGGTACATCAAATGGAGATATCATTTCTAAATTCTTAATTTTTATATCTCTAAAATATTTAAACACTGGTAAATTCTTAGGATAATAAATTATATCATTAATATTAAATAATTCATTATACATATTTTTAATTTTATTAAAATCTACTGAACTAGCATCATTATTTATTTTAATTAATTTATATAAGTTTTTAAATAATGGATAATCATCTCTTGATTTTATATATTCTATTATTTTGATACAAAAAGTACTATTTAAATAAGATAACGCTAATTCTTCATATTCTTTTGTCATATTATTGTTCCTTTTGCGTATATAATATGTTAAATAATTAAAAAAATCAATAAAAAAATACAAAACTTTTTGCCAAAAACTTACAAGAAATATTGATGTTTACATATTAGAGGAAACATTTACTTGCAAAATTAAATGGACTTCTTTTTTTATTTTAATAAGTTCTCTTTAGATATTCATAACCGCATAATTTCATTTATTTATCAATTAATTTTATTAAATGATAGTGTTTACAAAGTCGGGAATACATAAAAAAATCAGTCATATTTTAGACTGAAATATATTTAAAGTTCGAATTGTTTGAACAAATTCTTTAATGGTGCGCCCAAAGGGAGTCGAACCCCTAACCTTTAGATCCGTAGTCTAACGCTCTATCCAATTGAGCTATGAGCGCAAAATAATTCATTTGCAAAAATAATATATCATAAAAATTTTAAAAAATAAAGTATTTTTGATTGCATAATTAATAATATATGATATGCTTATTATAGGGTGGATAAAGAATGAAGATAGAAGCAATTAATATATTATTTGAAAATGGAGATGTTATTTCTTTAAATCAAGAAGAATGTGAAAACTTCTATATTTCTAACGTAAAAAGTAATGGAGAAGAGATTCCTTATGAACCTACTATAATTAGAAATAAATTATATGCTAACTTATGTTTAATTAAATTAAATAAAGATTTATTGGATAATTTTAAAAAGAAGAGATTGCAATATAAAAAGGATATAGTTGAAATTCAAGTTATATTTGGAAATAAATGTGCTAGGTTTGATATTGCTTCTAACGCTAATCCATTTGACGTAACTTATAATAATGATCTAGAATATATTTTTGAAGATGATAAATCTTTTGGCCTTTTAATGAGTGAATATAATATTAAATATAAAGATAATTTATTTGCATAATAAAGCAATAATTATTTAATGGACGACCTTGATAGGTTGTCTTTTATTATTGTAAATAAGCATAATAAAACCTTCTCAAATAGAGAAGGTTAATATTTCAAATGGTGTCCTGTTGGAGATTCGAACTCCAGACCCTTTGATTAAAAGTCAAATGCTCTACCGACTGAGCTAACAGGACATTTTAAATTGGCTGCCTCGGGGGGACTCGAACCACCGAAATGTCAGAGTCAAAGTCTGATGCCTTACCACTTGGCTACGAGGCAATTATTTAAAAGTGGTGGGAGGACATAGATTTGAACTATGGAACCCGAAGGAACAGATTTACAGTCTGCCGCGTTTGACCACTTCGCTATCCTCCCATTTATAAATGGTGCCGACAGAGGGAATCGAACCCCCAACCTACTGATTACAAGTCAGTTGCGCTACCAATTACGCTATGTCGGCAAATTAAATGGTGGGCGATGTAGGACTCGAACCTACGACCCCCTGCTTGTAAGGCAGGTGCTCTAACCAACTGAGCTAATCGCCCGACTAAATATATAAATGGTGCCCGAGGCCGGACTTGAACCGGCACGAGTTATTATGCTCGCAGGATTTTAAGTCCTGTGCGTCTACCTATTCCGCCACTCGGGCGGGCACATTTGTCTTAAAAACTTAAGACTACTTGAATATACCAAATAATTTTGATTAGTGCAATACTTTTTCAAAAAAAATTTCAAAAAAAATCATTTTTTAGGTAAAAAATAGATATATTTTATAAAAATAAACATATTAATAATAAGAAATATGAAAAAATACAAAAAAAATGTTTCTAATTGTTGACTTAATTTTTTTTAGTGTGATATAATCTATTTGTTCCTTGAAAGAAGGAAACGGAGAAATACCCAAGTCTGGTTGAAGGGACTGGTCTTGAAAACCAGGAGGTCGGCAACGGCGCAGGGGTTCGAATCCCTTTTTCTCCGCCATATAGTTATCGCGGGATAGAGCAGCTCGGTAGCTCGCCAGGCTCATAACCTGGAGGTCGTTGGTTCAAATCCGGCTCCCGCAACCATGGTTCGTTAGTCTAGAGGCCTATGACGTCTGCCTGTCACGCAGAAGACCACGGGTTCGAATCCCGTACGAACCGCCATGATGGCTTCATAGCTCAGTCGGTAGAGCAGAGGACTGAAAATCCTTGTGTCACTGGTTCAATTCCCGTTGAAGCCACCATAAAGTAAATTTAAAGCCGAAAGGCTTTTTTATCGAGAAGTAGCTCAGTTTGGTAGAGCACTACGCTTGGGACGTAGGGGTCGCAGGTTCGAATCCTGTCTTCTCGACCATTTAGATTTTTAAGCCTTGAGATTCAAGGCTTTTATAATAAAAAAATTTACTTGCTTTTGATAATTTAGATTATAATTATAGTAAAGAGAGAAAAATGAAAAACAAGGAAAAGAAAAAATTAACATTAGATGAATATATCGATATTGGTAAAAGTGATATAATTGTTTATGTAAGCGTAACTTTAATTTTGCTTATTATATTTTTATATGTTGGTATCAAATATAATGTTTACTATTATTTATTTTTTGTTGGATTAATTACAATTGGAAGATCATTCGAGAGAATAGAAACATTTGCGACTTTAAAACAAATAAAAAAAAACTTAACTGACAACAATCTTTTAGATAAAATAGGTAATATTGATTATTGGAATGAAAGATATTATTTTTTAACTGATAATTACATGATAATTAAACAAAATAATAAAATTTATTCTTTTAAATACTCTGAAATAGAAAAAATATATAAAGAAAATAATTTAGTGCTAAACAAACATAGCAAATTAAATGATTACTTACATATTGTAGTTGGTAATAATAATTTTATAATATTAATTTATTCAACTGTTTTAGTTGGTGAAAATTTTAAAGATATCAGTGATTATTTAATTAAAAAGAATCCGAATATTGTAATAGGCAAAACTATTAAAAATAAAAAAATCAATATTTTTAGAACAAAATAAATAGTAAATTTTGCCCATTTTATGGGTTTTTATGCAAAATATTTTTCAAACACACTACCAAAAACATTTTTAAACATAATACATATCAAATATTGTGTTTTTATAATATACAAAATTTATAATAATTCATTAAATATTATAGATGTAGTTTCTTAGTTTAATTTATTAAGAAAGAGGTATATTATGATTAAATTAAAATATCCCCTAAAATTTGTAGGGATAACTCAAGACTATAGTTCTTATCACCTAGCTAACGATCTAGGATGGAATAACAAATATGGTGGTAGAACTGCTGATATATATGCTTGCGGTGATGGAATTGTTACAGAAGTAGTAGATGGTAAAAATAATTCATTAAATTACGGTGATAGTGGCAATTACGTAACAATTAAATATATAGATGGTTATAAAACAAGAACCTGTCATATGCTTAAAAATAGCATTAAAGTAAAAGTAGGAGATAAAGTGGAGGCAAGCACAATAATAGGTAAAATTGGAAATAGTGGTTACTGTGGTAAAAATAGAGCCTATCATTTGCATTTTATAGTTTGGAAAAATGGCGCTAGAGTAAATCCTAGAAAACATGTTTATGTTTATAATGATAATGTTGTAGCAAAAACTAATGAATATAAATTACTTTATTATAATGAAGAAGAACCAGTAAGAAAAAATTATATAATAATAACAGCCAAAAGTGGAGTGTGGTGCCGAAAAGGTATTGGCTTTAAATATCCTAAATATAAAGCAATACCTTATGGAACAAAATGTGAGTTACTTGTTAAAAATGCTGGCTATGCAAATGGTTACAAATGGGATAAAATAAATTATAATAACGAAATAGTTTATTTACCTAATAATTGGAATAAATATTTATAAGGATTAATTTCCTTATTTTTTTAATTTTAATTGATTTTTATTAAAAAATTTTATTTAATTATTATAGATGGATGAATATGAACAATAAAAGATTAAAAATAGGATTATTTCTAGATTCATTTTTCCCAACTATAGATGGAGTTGTAGTTGTTCCCTATACAAAAAGTGTTTGTGATGATAAAGATAGACCATATAAAGTCCCAGTTACTGAATATCGTGTATCCCTTATTTAAACCAAAATGAATAAATAATATAAAACATTAATAGAAGAAAAATTTGACATAATTCATATTCATTCACCATTACAAATAGGTGCGTTAGGAGTAAAAATAGCTAAAACATTAAATATTCCATGTATTGCTACTATGCATACAAGATTTGATTTTGAAAAAAGAAAAAGAATTAGTAATAAATTTGTAATAGATAATATAATTTCTAGATTTATTAAAGTTTATAATGACTGTGATAAATGTATAGCTGTAAATAATGCAATGAAAAAGGTATTTAAAGACTATGGTTACTGATATGTCTATAATGGTACCGATTTAAAAACAAGCCAAGATAAAGAAATAATAAATGATAAATAAAAATTTGAACGAGTTGGTAAAAATGCAAGAGAAATGTTGGGATGGTATAGCTAAAGATACTTATGAATTGAATTTAAAAGAAATAGAAAAGAAGGAATTATAATTATGGAAAAAGACACGACTTTAAATGGAAAATGTACTGCTAGTTGGCTCTTAGGAAGAATAGGAGAAGAAGCATCAATATTTGTTTGTACTAATTGTTATGAATTAACACCTGTTATAAATGAATCATTATATATACCAAGTAAAAATATATATAATTTATTTCCAATTTGTCCTTGTTGTGGAATAGTTATGCATGAAAATAAAGATGTTAAAATAGACAAAGATTTTAGTTTTAAAAGTATGAGTCTAAATAGAAAGGGTATCCACAGGTAAAAATGATAAGAAAACAAAATAATAATAAAATATTAATTATTTCTCATATAGCAGATTGTGATGGAATGGGAAGCATAATTTTAGGTATTAAATATTTTAAAAATATTGATTACATACTTTGTGAATCAAATGATTTAGAAGATTTGCTTAAAGAAGATTTTAGTAATTATGAACAAATATTTATTTGTGATTTACCATTTTATAAAGAAACCATCCATGTTATAGAAAATAATAATTATTTAAAAGAACATCTAAAACATTTTGATCATCATGAATCTAGTGTAAGTGATAATACTTATTCTTTTATAAATGAAGTTATCAGTATTAATGGTTTAAAAGTATCCGCAACTTATTTATTTTATCAATATTTAAATTCATTAAGTGATAGGTTAAATAAAAGATTTTATAAGGAATTTGTTGAAGGTGTAAGAGCATATGATATTTGGGATAAAAATGGCAACTTTGAATTAGGTAATAAAATAACTAATGTATTTACCCTCATGGAACCATTTAGTTTTATAGAATATATTTGTTCTTTGGATGATAGTAAAGAGTTTATGATAACTAAAGAAATTGAAGATTTAATTATATCTAATGAAAAGAAAATGAATAATTATTTTGAAAAAGCCTATGAAAAAATAGTTATAACTGATTATAAAGGTTATAAAATGGCTGTCACTATTAATGAACAATATCGTTCTTTATTAGGAGAATATATTTGCGATAAAAATAAAGATATTGATTTTGTTTTAATTATAAATTTTGAGAGACTAAGTTGTTCTTTAAGATGTGAAAAAGATAATGTAGATGTATCAGTAATTGCGAGTGAATTTCATCATAATGGTGGAGGTCATCCTAAAGCCTCTGGTTTTACATTGGATAAATATTCACTTCCAAAGATAAAAAAATACATAGATTTATATTTACAAAATATTTGAAAAGGTGACTTCTTAAAGTAAAAACACGCTTTTAAAAATACGTGCATTTACTATTAGAATTAAATATATATATTTAAATAGTTGTATTTTCTTAATATATATGCTATAATACACAACAACAAAAGGAGAAAATATAAAATGGATAATAAAATGAATCTTTATGAAGCTAGAAAACTATTTAAATTACCAGTTAATTATACATTTGAAGAATTAAAATCATCTTATCGTAAATTAATAATTAAATGGCATCCTGATAAATTTGCAACTTCATCAAAAGAACAACAGGACTTAGCTGAAAAAATGACTAAACAAATAAATGAAGCAAATGAAATACTTATAGAAGAACTAAATAATCATAGTTTAACTCAAAATGAAAAAATTGAACCAGAAGACGCCCTAAAAATAAAAAATATATTAAATAAATATTTAGATATTAGAAAACAAGCATTATTTGATTTTTACTTTGATAATTTTACTTTATTTGATAACTTAGAATCAATTACAAATAAAGATTTAAAAGCTGAATTATATTTTTTATATTGTCAATTGCCTGATAATTCTAATTTTATAACTAAAATACTATTAACAGGCTCTATCGAAGAAGCAATTAAATTTTATGAACAAATCATTTTAGAAGATTATCTGCAAAATATTTTTACAAAACAAGAAATTAGAAATATCCTTATAAATGAATTAGATAAATATACCAAAAAATATTATAATCAAAACTACAAATCCAAGCATTGATACGAATTTATAACACTAGGGTGAATTCTAAAAAGTAAATGACACTCTTATTCTAATAGTAAGTGACACTGCTATTTTTAAATGTCACTTACTATTAAAATTAATAAAATAACAAGCCTATTCATATTTGCTTGTTTTTTTTATAAAAAAATGCTAAAGTACATAGCAAATGTGAGTGGTGATATTATGCGTATATATGGATTTTACAATGAATATACAGGACAAGAAATAGATACTGCACTTAGAGAATTAACAGCATCAGAATATCGTCAATTAGGAAATATTTTTGAGGATAAAGGAATCAATTTGTCTAAATACAATGAAGATAGAGAAAATTTCTCTTCAAGTATTATTTTAAAATTTTCCAATATTCTTGAACAAAATAGAAGAAATGGTTTAACATCGTTTAATCAATTAACAACAAATATTATAAATTTAATTAATTTAGGAAAAACAAATAGAGAAATATGTGAAAAGTTAAATATAGATTACAAAACTTTATATTTTGAATTAAAAAAAGTACATGGAATTAATAGAAATTATGATAGAGAATATTTTTATGATGGAAAAATTATAAGTAAAGGAAATCAAAAAAATAAATATGGTAAAGGAAATACTTTAAATATAGGTAATAATAATACTTTAAGATTTCTTATTATATCTGATCTTCATTATGGCAATAGACTAGAAAATGTTGAAGCAGTTAATAGAGCGTTTAATTATGCTAAGAAAAGAGGAATAAATATAATTTTAGTTTGTGGTGATTTTATTGATGGAGCATTTTCTAAAGGAAAACAAATCATAGAAAGATACTTTAAACAGCTTGAACATTTTGTCTTAGATTATCCCTATGATAAAGATATCATTACATTTGGTGTTGGTGGGAATCATGATTACAGTGTTAAATTTATAGATGCATTTGATTTTATAAAATTTTGTAGTATGTACCGAGATGATGTAATAATTGATAATTATGCTAATAGTTTTCTTAACATAGGAAAAGAAACTATTCAAATGTGCCATGAAATTAATGGATTTCATAAAATTATTAGTTCTTCTAAAATTATTTTAAATGGACATATTCATAAATATGATATTAAACAAGACAAAGATAATTATAGACTAAATATATATGTTCCAACTATATCAAATTTAATTCAAACTGTTCCTGAAGCATTAGAAATTGAACTAAGCTTAAATAATGGAGAACTTGAAAATATTAATATTAAAGAAATCTGTTTTGGAAATAGGGATATAATTTTAAGTGAAAAAGATTTTAATTTTAATAAAGATAATGAATTAAAGAAAGAAGAACCTAAAATAAAGCAATTAAATAGTAATAATTTTCAAATTGATAAATTTAATAAAAGATATGGTTTATAAAATATCGAAATCTCAAAATTTTTGAGATTTTTTTTAAAGTTTATGTTATAGTTATTAAAGAATAGGATTGAGGCTGTGTGAGAAAGAATAAGTTGGAACTTATATTATCTTTTTTAATTATATTAATTTGCCTTGTTTTAGGCTATCTCATAGCTAGATCTTTAATTTAGGAGAATGATTATGGATAATGAATTTAAAGTATTAGATGAATATTTTAGAGTAGTTAATTATTTATCTTGTGCAATGATTTATTTAAAAAGCAATGCTTTACTTAGAAAACCTTTAGAAATGGATGATATTAAAAAGAAGTTAGTGGGACACTGGGGAAGTGCACCTGGACAAAATTTTATTTATGCTCATTTAAATAGAGTTATCAACAAGTATGATTTAAATATGATTTATATTTCAGGACCTGGTCATAGTGGTCAAGCTATGGTTGCTAATTCTTATATTGAAGGAACTTATAGTGAATATTATCCTGAAGTAACTAATGATTTAGAAGGATTAAATAAACTATGCAAAAGCTTTAGTTTTCCAGGAGGACTTCCTTCTCATGTTGCACCAAATGTTCCAGGATCTATTAATGAAGGTGGGGAACTTGGTTATAGTTTAGCTCATGCTTATGGTGCTGTTTTAGATAATCCTAAGTTGATTGCGGCTTGTGTGATTGGTGATGGAGAAGCAGAAACTGGTCCTCTTGCAGCTTCTTGGCAAATAAATAAATTGATTAATCCAATTACTGATGGTGCTGTTTTACCGATATTACATTTAAATGGCTATAAAATTGCTAATCCAACTATTTTAGCAAGAATTAGTGAAAAAGAACTTATTAGTTATTTTGAAGGAATGGGATATCATCCATATATTGTTAGTGGTTCTAAAGTAAGTGATATGCATAAATTAATGGCAGAAGCGATGGATAAAGTTATTTTAGAAATTAAAACTATTCAAAGTAAAGCTAAATTAAGTAATAATAGTAAAAGACCTTATTGGCCAATGATTATTTTAAAAACTCCTAAGGGATGGACCGGAATTAAAGAATATAATGGATTAAAGATAGAAGGTTCATTTAGATCTCATCAAGTTCCTATTAACGTGAGTGATGCTAATCCGGATAATTTAAAATTATTAGAGAAGTGGCTTAAGAGTTATAAAGTAGATGATTTATTTGATGATAGTGGTAGGGTAATAAAGGAAATAAGAGATTTTGTTCCTAAAAAAGATAAAAGAATGAGTGCAAGTAAATACGCTAATGGAGGATTACTTCTTAAGGATTTAAAATTACCTGATTATAAAGATTATGCTGTTAAATTTGATGGTCATGGAACTGTTGTGGCAAGCGATATGTTAAATTTAGGCACTTATTTAATGGATGTTATAAAGAAAAATGATAATTTTAGAATTTTTGGACCTGATGAAGCATTATCTAATAGATTTAATGATGTTTTTAAGGTTACTAATAGAAAGTGGAATGGTCAGCTACTTTCTAGTGATGAGTATTTAGCTGCAAATGGTAAGGTTATTGATAGTATTTTATCTGAGCATGTCTGTGAAGGCTTATTAGAAGGATATTTATTAACTGGTAGACATGGCCTAATGCATAGTTATGAAGCATTTATAAGAATTGTAGATTCTATGGCTAGTCAACATGCTAAATGGCTTAAAATGTGTAAGGAAATTCCTTGGAGAAGTGATATAGCAAGTTTAAATTATATTTTAACTAGTCATTGCTGGCAACAAGATCATAATGGTTTTACTCATCAAGATCCGGGATTTATTAATCATTTAGTTACTAAAAAAGCTGATACTGTTAGAATTTATTTACCAATAGATGCTAATACGTTACTTTCTTGTACTAACCATATTTTACAAACTAAAAATTATATTAATTTAATTATTGCTTCTAAGCATCCTTCTTATCAGTGGCTTAATATGGAAGAAGCAAGTAAACATTGTGCAAATGGGATCGGTATATTTGACTGGGCAAGTGATAATAATCCCGATATAGTTATGGCTTGTGCTGGTGATACACCGACAGTTGAAGTTCTTGCGGCAACTCAGATTATGAAAGAATATATTCCTGAACTTAAAATAAGAGTTGTTAATGTTATTGATTTAATGAAATTACAATCAGATAGTGATCATCCTCATGGATTATCTAATGATGAATATAATAAATTATTTACTAAAGATAAACCTATCATATTCGCATTTCATGGATATCCTCACTTGATTCATCAACTTACTTATAAGAGATGTAATCAAAATATGCATGTTCATGGTTATATTGAAGAGGGAACTATTACAACACCTTTTGATATGAGAGTATTAAATAAATTAGATAGATATCATTTAATTTTAGATGCTATGAAGTATGTTAAGGTTAATAAGAGTAAGAAACAAGCACTTATTAATAAATGCGAAGAAACTTTAAAATATCATAATGAATATATTAGAGAAAATGGGGTAGATATACCTGAAGTAGTTAATTTTAAATGGAATAGAGGAGACACTAAATAGGTGTTTTCTTTTTTTAAATCTTTTTCGAAAATTCGTGCTTTATCAATTGATATGGCAAAACTATTATGTTATTATATATAGCAAGAAATGGAGAATTTAAATGGAAGGTATTATTAAAACAAGAAAAAGAAAAGCAAAAGTAAAAGGCGTTATGTTAGAAATCATTGAAGAATATATGATTGATTCAAATACGGGTAATGAGATAAATAATCATAAACTTGATATGGAAAATGATAAAAAATTAGTTGATGCATATAAAGAAGAAAAGGAATTATTAACTTCTAATGAAATTAAAGAAATAAGAAATATGTATGGTATGACACAAAAAGAATATGCTTTTGCACTAGGAATGGGAGAGATTTCAATTCATAGATTAGAAAAAACTTTTATTCAATCTGATGAAACTGATTCTTTAATGAGATTAAGTGTTGATCCATCTATTATGCTTAAATTACTTAAGATTAACAAATCTCGTTTTGAAGAGGATGTTTATAATAGATTAACAACTAAATGTGAAGAATTAGTTAGTGGTAAATAAATATAGGTATAAGTAGAAGGAACAATGGATACATTAGAAAAATATAATGAAAAAACTTTTGAAGATATAAAACATATTGATGAATGTGGTAATGAATATTGGTATGCACGTGAGTTACAAGTTGCATTAAATTATAAAAGATGGGATAAATTTTGTAATGTGATTGAGAGTGCTAAAATTGCTTGTGAGAACAGTAATAATGCGGTGCTAAACCATTTTTCCCAAGTGGGAAAAATGGTAGAAATAGGCTCTGGTGCTAAAAGAAAACAAATGGATTTTAAACTATCAAGATATGCATGTTATTTGATAGTTCAAAATGCAAGTCCGAATAAGGAAGTTGTTGCACTTGGTCAAACTTATTTTGCAATTCAAACAAGAAAACAAGAAATAACTGAAAAAGAATATTCTAAGTTAACTGAAGATGAAAAAAGATTTTATCAACGAAATTTAACTAAAAAAGGAAATTATTCTTTAAATCAAGTTGCTAAAAAATGTGGAGTTAAAAATTTTGATAAATTTCATAATGCGGGATATAGAGGTTTATATAATGGTGAATCTGCCGATGATATAGCAAAAAGAAAAGGACTAAGATATAGAGAAGATATACTTGATAATATGGGTAGTGAAGAGTTAGCTGCTAATCTTTTCCGTATATCTCAAACTGAATCAAAATTAAAAAGAGATAATGTAACTGGCGAAAAAGATGCTAATGAAACTCATTATAATATTGGTAAAAATATTAGAGAAGTAATTGCTAAAAATGGTGGTACTATGCCAGAAGACTTACCGACTCCAAAAAAGTCACTAAAAGAACTAGAAAAAGAAGAAATAAAAAAATTGAAAGAAAATAATTAATGTATCATTTTGTCTAAGAGGACAAAGTGGTTAATGTTAATAAAAATATTGTTGTTATATAAACAATTGTTTGATATAATTTAATTGTGATTGATATGAATAAATATTATATGTGTATTGATTTAAAAAGTTTTTATGCATCAGTTGAATGTGTTGAAAGAAACCTGAATCCATTAAACACAAATTTAGTTGTTGCCGATAATAGTAGAACTGAAAAGACAGTATGTCTTGCTATAACTCCTAGTTTAAAACAATATGGATTAGGAGGCAGAGCAAGATTATTTGAGGTTGTTCAAAAAGTTAGAGAAGTAAATAATCAAAGAAGAATAGAAAATAATTATAGACAATTTAAGGGTAAATCATATCTTGATAGTGAACTTAAAAAGAATAAAACTTTAGAACTAGATTATATAATAGCAACTCCCCAAATGAAAAAATATATGTTTTATAGTACTAAAATATATAATATTTATTTAAAATATTTAGCACCTGAAGATATATTTTCTTATTCAATAGATGAAGTATTTTGTGATATTACAAATTATTTAAAATTTTATAAAAAAACACCTGAGGAACTTGCAACAACTATTATTAAAGATGTTTATAACGAAACAGGAATAACTGCAACTGCTGGAATTGGAACTAATATGTATTTAGCTAAAATTGCAATGGATATAGTTGCTAAACATATGAAACCAAATGAAATAGGTGTTAGGATGGCTTCCTTAGATGAAATATCTTATCGAAAAATTTTATGGGAACATAAACCATTAACCTCATTTTGGCGAGTTGGAAAAGGTATTGCCAAAAAGTTAGAAGAAAACGGAATGTACACAATGGGAGATGTAGCATTAATGTCCATTAAAAATGAAAACTTTTTATATAATTTGTTTGGAGTAAATGCGGAGTTATTAATAGATCATGCTTGGGGTTATGAGCCAACAAAAATAGAAGATGTTAAAAAATATAAACCAGAAACAAGCAGTTTATCCTCTGGACAAGTATTACATCGTCCCTATAATTATGATGAATCAAAGTTAATTGTTAGAGAAATGATTGATTCCCTAGCACTAGATTTAACTAAAAAAGAATTAACAACAAAACAAATAGTTTTAGATTTAATTTATGATGTTTCAAATTTAACTAATCCAGAAATAAGAAATAAATATGATGGTCCAATAATCAAAGATAATTATGGAAGATATGTACCTAAAAATGCTCATGGAACAATTAATTTAGATTATTATACATTTTCAAGTAAGATACTATCTGAGAAATGTGTTGAGTTATATGATGAAATAGTTAATAAAAATCTATTAATAAGAAAAATAAATATTACAGTATGTAATTTAAAAGCAGAAAGTAAAACTAAAAATGATTTTGTTTTTGAACAATTAGATTTATTTAACACCATAGATAAAACATTAGAAAAAGAGGAGACTAAAAAACATCAAGAAGATGATAAAAAATTACAACATGCAATTATTGATATAAAAAACAAATTTGGAAAGAACTCAATTCTTAAAGGAATGAATTTAGAAGAAGGATCAACTGCTATTGACCGAAATAGAGAAGTAGGAGGACATAAAGGATAATGAATAAATATGAAGATATTATTAATCTACCTCATTATGAACCTAAGTATCATTCTAGAATGAGCATAGACAAAAGAGCTGGACAATTTGCTCCTTTTGCAGCCTTAACTGGCTATGATGAAGAAATAGAAGAAACAGCGAGATTAACAACAAGAAAACATATTTTAGATGAAGAAAGTGTTGATAAACTTAATGTGAATTTAAATATAATAAAGGAAAATGTTAATAAACATTTGGAAATTAAGATTACTTATTTTATCGCAGATTTAAAAAAAGAAGGCGGAAAATATATAAATAAAACCGGTAAAGTTAAATCATTAGATTTAGTTAATGGATATATTAAAATGATTGATAACGAAAAAATTTATTTGGATGATATAACTGAAATTGTAATTTTATAATTTTTAAAATCTTGTACAATTATTTTAAAATGGAGGCTAATGAGAATGAAGAAAAAAATAATAATTACTATTATTGCATTAATTTTACTAACTGGATGCTCAATCAAAGAAAATGAAGAAAAGAAAAAAACATATGATATGTATGAAATTTATAAATTAAATGATGAAACAACAATATATTCTACTTTTCCTAATCCAAAGTTTATTAAAGAAAATGGTGATGAAATTAATTTAAAAGAGGAATTAAATAACAATTCAATTTCTATAGATGACATTATTTCTTTAATAGATTTATATACTACTGCTAATGATGGAGGATCTAAAATTTATAAATCAAAAAATCAAGATTTCTATCTAGTAAAATGTAATAGCTTGCCGGAAAATGGTGGAATAAAAGATATTATTATATCAAATAATGCAGATGAAGGAATAACATATTGTACAAAATAATTAGGGAAATATTTTAAATGATATCTTTTAATTATGATTATTAAATTAGGTATTTAAAGATTTAGGTATATTTACAAAACGCTGTTTTAATGCTATAGTATGCACTAATTAAGGAGAAATTTATATGGGATATTATAGTAGTGATAGTTTTGAAAATGCTAAGCTAGTTGTTAGTGCTCTTACTATTGGAGGATTTTTATTATTTGGTGGAATTAAGACCTGTAGTAAATTAAATTCAAATAGAGATAATTTTGATACTGTAAAAGAATTTAATGCAGTTATTGATTATAATGGGGAAGGAACAATGATTGCTAAAGTTGATAACTATTCAGATTATTCTGGTGAAGTTGTTGAATACTCAACAGCAGATGGTTTACAAGTTTTGACTGGTGTACAAAATGTAGGACTAGTTAGAGCAACTGATTATAATAATGTTTATGATTTAGCAGTTGAATTATCTGGCGGTGAAGTTTCAAGAGTAATAAGTTATGATAAATTACAAAATTTAAGTACTAGACTAGATGCATATGGTTGGAATAAAACATATAGTTTAAATTATAATTTTAATTATTGTATTATTGAAAATGAAAATGGTGTATTTGTTAAAAAAGTAGTTTCATGGAAGGATTGGGACGATGATGACAAAGTACAAGTAGAGTTTGAAGATGGGACTGTAATTTTAACAGATTTTACTAATCTTAAATTAGTTAATACCGAATATGCTGGAACAAATTCTTTATATAACTATGCATTAGCACTTGCTGGTGATGAATCAAGATTATTTGGTGATGTTAAAAAAGAAGATGTGAAAGTTAAAACAAGATAGAAGGTGCTTTTAAGTGAGAATTAAATTTAAAGATTTATTAAAAGAAATTAGTTGTGATGAAGATGTAGTTGAACAACTAAATAATGTACATTTGCCAGAACGAGAAGGCAATGAATACGATGAAATTTTAAATTTTTTAAATAATCCTAATAATGAATTAAATTATTATTTACTTGCCAAAAGATTCTTTCATATTGAATTTACAAGTAATGATTTATTAGAATATCTAAGTTATAGAGATAATAAACAGTATACAAAAATAGTTACAATTCCTGTTGAGGAAATTGATTTAAAACCAATGACTGGTATATTTGATAGTAGAGCTGTATATTTATATAATTTAGAAATAAAATGTGCATGTGATGATTCATTTAAATTAAAAACTAAAAATTATAGTGTTGCTGAAATAAAAGAACTTGTAGATAAAAAGATTTTATGTCCAATAAAAAAGGAATGTATTAAATTTTCTACACCGTTAGATAAATTAACAAATATTAAGGTATATCAAAATGGATTGGATAAATTTCAATATGCTTATACTTATAATTTTAATCGTAATGATAATGATATTACTCCGACAGATGAGTATTTTAGCTTTTTTGTAAATAAAATGAAACTAAAAATAAGTGAAAAAGCTTTAATGATTGTTGTAGGACGTAAAATTAGTGAATTATTTTTAGATTTAGTAAATACGTATTATGAAGAAGTATATTTCTGTAATGATGGTGAAAATGAAAAAAATTATTATCTTAATGAGTCTAAAAAAATTCAATTATTAATTAAAAAGTATAATAATTATGCTTCTAATAATGGATTAAAACTTATATCAAATCGTGAGGTTGATGCATTTTTAAAAAATGTTGATAATATAAATAATCATGCATTTTCAGCTTATCTTGATACTCATAATTTAAATAATGAAGATATAATAAAATTAAAAAAAGTTATTTGTAAAGCTGACTATTTAGATGAAAATTTAAAAGATTTAATTGCTGAAAAATTTAATGTTAATGAATTTGCTAGTGAAATTATTATGAAAAATGATGAAAATACTGCTTTAAAATGTTTAATTGATTTTAAAGGTGAACTTGATTATTTAACAAAGTGTAAATTATTGAGAGTTATTTTAAATTCTGGTAATAAAGGAATTATAGATTTAGTAGTAGAAGATGGATTACTAAGTGAATCAAATGTAAAAAAGTACATAAATAAGAGAAAATAGTAAAATTTATGTTTGACTTTTCATTATAAAATATAGTATATTATGACTAGTTGAAGTTTTAACGTGGTTTAGATTTTCCTTTCGGAATTTAGACTAGGTTATAACCGATTAATGTTTAATAGAAAGGAATGGATTTAATTATGGCTGTAAGTAAAGAACAAATTGCATCTAGAGTTCAAGAATTTGCTAAAGATGCTAAAAATACTGGAGATACTTCAGTACAAATTGCTATCTTAACAGATAAGATTAACAATTTAACAGAACATTTAAAAGATAATAAACATGATTATCATTCAAAAAGAGGACTACACTTAATGATTGGTAAGAGAAGAAGCTTATTAGATTATTTAAAGAAAAATGATGTTGTTAAATATCGTGAAGTTATTAAAAAATTAAATATTAGAAAATAAGGGCACTATATTTTTTAGTGTCTTTTTATATTGAAAAAGAGAGAAGGATAAAATGAAAAAAGAATTTGTTTATGATTTTTTAGGGAGAAAATTAGTTGTTGAAACTGGAGAACTTGCTAAACAAGCTGATGGTGCTGTACTTGTTAGATATGGAGATACAGTTGTGTTATCTGCTGCTGTTATGAGTGATACAGTAGGAACTGGTGATTTCTTTCCTTTAACAGTTGTTTATAATGAAAAATTATATTCAGTTGGTAAAATACCAGGTGGGTTTATTAAAAGAGAAGGAAAACCTACTGATGCTGCAACTCTTGCTGCTCGTCAAATAGATAGACCAATTAGACCAATGTTTGATGAAAACTTTAGAAATGAAGTACAAGTTATTAATACAATATTATCTGTTGATCCTAATAACTCACCGGAAATGACTGCATTATTTGGTTCAAGTTTAGCACTTGGAATTTCTAAAATCCCATTTGATGGACCGGTTGCAGGAGTAGTAGTTGGTAAAATTGGTAAAGAATTTATTATTAATCCAACAAGTGAACAAATAGATAAATGTGAACTTACTGTGACAGTTGCTGGAACTAAAAATGATATTTGTATGATTGAAGCAGGAGCTCATGAAGCAAGTGAAGAAGATATGTTAGCTGCTTTAATGTTTGGACAAAAACATGTTAAGATGTTATGTGAATTCCAAGAAAGTATAATTGAAGCTGTTGGACAAGAAAAAGTAACTGTTGAGCTTGCTAAAATAGATGAAAAATTAGAAAAAGAAGTTAAAGAATATGCTGAAGATAAAATGCTTGAAGCAGTTCAAATTAAAGATAAACTTGCAAGTTATGCTAAAATTGATGAAGTTAAAGAAGAAACTATTAATTATTTCTTAGAAAAATATCCTGATGTAGATACAATAGAAAAAGATGTTACTAAGGTTGTTAATAATATTGAAGGAGAAGTTGTTAGAGATTTAATTACTAATAAACATGTAAGACCTGATGGAAGAGCGTTAGATGAAATTAGACCACTATCTGCTTACATTGATTTACTTCCTAGAACTCATGGATCAGCTGTTTTTACTAGAGGACAAACTCAGGCTTTAGCAACAACAACACTTGGAGCTATAGGAGAACATCAAATTTTAGATGGTTTAGGACTTGAAGACACTAAGAGATTTATGCTTCATTATAATTTTCCTAATTTTAGTGTAGGAGAAACTGGTAGATATGGTGCTCCAGGAAGAAGAGAAATTGGTCATGGTGCATTAGGAGAAAGAGCCCTATTACAAGTTATTCCATCTGAAGAAGAATTCCCTTATACAATAAGAGTTGTCTCTGAAATATTAGAAAGTAATGGATCATCTTCACAAGCAAGTATTTGTGCAGGATGTTTATCACTAATGGCTGCAGGAGTTCCAATTAAAGCACCAGTTGCGGGAATTGCAATGGGACTTATTACTAAAGGTAAAAAATATACTATTTTAACAGATATCCAAGGACTTGAAGATCATATGGGAGATATGGACTTTAAAGTTGCTGGTACTAGAAAAGGTATTACTGCATTACAAATGGATATCAAGATTAAAGGTGTTACTAAAGCAATCTTAAAAGAAGCATTAGAACAAGCTAAAAAAGCTAGAATGCAAATTCTTGATTTAATGGAAAGTGTTATTGCTGAGCCAAGAAAAGAATTATCACCATATGCTCCTAAGATTAAGATGATGAATATCGATCCAGAAAAGATTAAAGATGTCATTGGTAGAGGTGGAGAAATGATTACTAAGATTATTTTAGAATGTTCTCCAGAGGGTGTTAAGACTGTTTCTGATAAAGATGCTGTTAAAATTGATATTGAAGATGACGGAAGAGTTATTGTTTATCATACTAATCAAGAAGTTATTGATAGAACTATGGAAAGAATTGAACAAATCGTTAGAGAAGTTGAAGAAGGCAAAATTTATAATGGTAAAGTTACTAAGGTTGAAGATTTCGGATGTTTTGTTGAATTATGGCCTGGTTGTGAAGGTTTAGTACATGTTTCTCAATTAGACAAAGAAAGAGTTAATAAACCAAGCGATATTGTTAAAGTTGGAGATGAAATTGTTGTTAAATCTTTAGGATATGATAATCGTGGAAGACTTAACCTATCAAGAAAAGAAGCCTTATTAAGTAGTGATAAAAAGAAATCTTCTAAAGAAGAAGTTAAAGAAAATAAAGAAGAAAAAACTGAAAAGAAATCAAGAAAAGGTTTATTTAGAAAAGGTGAGTAATCATCTTTTTTTGATTTTTGTAATAATTTTTAACAAAATGTATAAAATTATGATGAAATATTGTTTAAGATACTTGACAATATTTATTAAAAATGTAATAATACAGTTGTTTCTAAAAAGGAAAGCGATTGCAAGAGTCCACCTGATTGGCACAAAATTTAAAGTAGCTGATAGGTAAAAAGCCATGAAATAAAGTGAATTGGTTTTTATATGGATGAATGCATTTGGCATTCATTTTTTGATAATATGGAGGTGCTTTACAATAGCAAATGTCAAAAAAGATGACTTATTAATTAATGATCAAATTAAAGTCAATGAATTAATGGTAATTGGTCCTAATGGAGAGCAATTAGGTACTAAAGCTTTAAAAGATGCTCTTACGCTTGCGTCTTATGCAGGACTTGATTTAGTTCTAATGAACCCCGGTAATGATAGACCTGTTGGTAAAATTATGGATTATAACAAACACAAATACGAAAAACAAAAAAGAGCAAAAGAAGCATTAAAGACTCAAAGAGCAAATAATAAAGATATGAAAGAGTATCAATTATCAGTTACTATTGATATTGGTGACTTTAACACAAGAAAGAAAAATGCTGAAAATTATTTAATAAAAGGTCATAAAATTAAGGCTTCAATTAGATTTAAAGGCCGTCAAATGGCACATACTGATTTAGGTAGAGATGTTCTAGTACGTTTTGCTGATGAGTTATCAGAAGTAAGTGTAGTAGAAGCTAAACCAAGATTAGAAGGTCGTACAATGACTATGATATTGGCACCAAAAAAATAAGAAGGAGAGGATTTAGTTATGCCAAAACAAAAAACACATAAAGCTTCATCAAAGGTATTAAAAAAGAAAAAAAATGGAGCATTAGTTTATAAAGTATCTGGTGGAAATCATAAAACTGCTAAAGATTCTAGTAAACAAATTAGACAAAGAAGAAATAAGGGAACATTAGCGAAAGGAGAAGCTAGCAGATTAAAATCTGTTATCTAAGGTGGTATAAATGGCAAGAGTTAAAGGCGGAAACGTAGCTAAGAATAGAAGAAGAAAAGTTTTAAAACAAGCTAAAGGATATTTTGGATCTAAACATAGATTATTTAAAACTGCACAAGAACAAACATTCCATAGTGGAGCTTATGCATTTAGAGATCGTAAACAAAATAAGAGAAACTTTAGAAAATTATGGATTACAAGAGTTAATGCTGCTTGTAGAGAAAATGAAATTTCATATTCACAATTTATTAATGGTTTAAATAAAGCAGGAATTGAAATTAATAGAAAAATGCTTTCAGAAGTAGCAATTGATAATCCTAAATATTTTACTGAATTAGTTAAAATTGCTAAAGATGCTTTAAATGGTAAAATGCCTAAAGCAGCTGAAGTAAAAGCAGAAAAAAAGGAAGAAAAAGCTGAAGAAGTTAAAAAAACTGCTACTAAAAAAACTACTACAGCTAAATCTACTGAAAAGAAGACTGCAACTAAAACTACAGCTAAAAAAACAACTGCTAAAAAAGAAGAAAAGTAGTTTAAATATAAAATCACTATTAGAAAATAATGGTGATTTTTTTAGTTAAATATAGGATTTTTGAACAAATTTGACTTTTTAAAATTAAATGCTATAATCAGTCTATACATTATTAATTTAATGTATATTTTTTTAGGAGGAAAATTAAAAAATGGAAAATACAGGTGAGCTGAAACTAACATTAGATAACCTTATGGTTGAATCTGATGCAGTGTTTATAGTTCCACATAATAGGCCTGACTATGATGCACTTGGTGCATGTGTAGGAATGAGTTTAATAGCTGGTAAACATAAAAGAAAGAGTTATATTATTATTAACGATAATATAAACGAGTTACCAGGTGAAATAAAAAAATTAATAGAAGAAATTAAAGTTAAACATAATATAATAAGAATAGCGGATTTAGATAGTTATCTTACTGATAATAGTTTACTAGTTTGTGTAGATGCTAATAAAGACTATTTAATTAGTGTTAATGATTATTTAGAAAATTTTAAAAATATTCTAATTATTGATCATCATAAAACTGATGAATATACAATTAAAACACCTAATATATTTGTTGATACATCAATTTCTAGTACATGTGAAGAAATATCAAGATTATTATTTATGTCCAAAATTAAAATTACGCCAGATCAAGCTAATTATTTACTTGCTGGTATTGTACTAGATACCAATAGATTAACTAAAAACTTAACTTCAAAAACATTTAGTGTTTTATCTGAATTAACTAGTAGGGGTGCTAATCCAGAAGCAGTTAATAATTTATTCTTAGAAGAATTTGAACATGAAAGAGTAATGCAGAAACTTGTTGATAGTACTAAGTTTTTTACCTATTCAATAGGTATTGCTGCCGATACTAATGATAGTGGTATAATTTATTCAATAGAAGATATTGCCAAGTGTTCAGATTATATTTTAAGATATAAGGTAGATGCCTCATTTGCAATTGCCTATATTGATCAAGATACAATAAGTATTAGTGCTAGAAGTAAGGGAAACATTGATATATCTCAAATTATGAAAATATTTGGAGGAGGCGGTAGTCCTACATCAGGAGCTGCTAGAGTAAAAGGAACAACCATTAAATGCATTGTAGATGAGCTTACCCATATTTTAAATCCAACAACAACATTAAGTAATGAAAATAGTGTTGGAAAAGTATTAAAATTAACAAAGTAGATTTAAAGTCTACTTTTAATTTTGGGTTGATTTAAAAAGTATTAAAGTAGTATAATAAACTTGTATTTTGAATTGCCCAGTCGCCAAGTGGTAAGGCATTAGGCTCTGACCCTAACATTTCGTTGGTTCGAATCCAACCTGGGCAGCCAAATTATTATTTAACAGATGATGTTAAGAGTAGTAACTAAAAAATATTTTATAGAGAGTTAATAATTGGTGGAAATTAACAAATATTGATAGTGAACTTACTTAACGGATGTTTAAGGTGAAGACCATTAAAACTAAAAGTATAAATTAAGGTGGTACCACGGCTTATTCGTCCTTTAGAATTAGTCGTTTTTTTGTTATAGAAAGGATATTTATGGAAAATTTATTTTTATTTTTAATCTTATTTATTATATTTTTCATTATATTTTTAGTAGACTATTTTATTAAAAGAAAGAAAAATAAGTTAAAAAAATTTATTGGAATGGAACTACTTAAAGTAAAAAAAGAAGATTATAATAAAATAGGTATTATTTTATCAATAATTAATGCATTTATAATAAGCTCTACAGGGGTACTATGTACAATGATAGAAATGGATAAAATATGGCAATTACTATATGGATTTGTTTTATTAGTAGCGCTCATATATGTTTTTTATGGAATTATGGGAAATATTTTAGAAAGTATTTATAAGAGGAGGAAGTAGGAATGGATTTTAAAAATATTGAAAAGAAATGGCAAGATAAATGGGATGAAGCAAAATGCTTTGAAGCAAGTAATAGTAGTGATAAAGAAAAATATTACTTATTAATTGAGTTTCCTTACCCATCAGGAGCGGGTTTACATGTAGGTCATGTTAGAAGTTATACGGCGTTAGATGCAATGGCTAGAGTTAAAAGAATGCAAGGATATAATGTTTTGTACCCAATTGGTTGGGATGCTTTTGGTTCTCCTGCTGAACAATATGCAATTAAAAATCATGTTTATCCAGCTAATATGGTTAATGAATGTATTAAAACTTTTAAACATCAAATTAAATCTTTAGGTATTTCATTTGATTGGAGTAGAGAAATTAATACAAGTGATCCAGAATATTATAAATGGACTCAATGGCAATTTTTACAATTTTATAAAGCAGGAATGGCTTATAAAGCAGAAAAAGAAATTAATTGGTGCCCTAAATGTAAGACCGGCTTATCTAATGAAGATGCTGCAGGGGGTGTTTGTGAAAGATGTGGTTCTTTAACTACTAAAAAGTTAAAAAATCAATGGATGCTTAAAATGAGTAGTTATGCCGATAGTTTAATAGAAGGTCTTAAAGATACTGATTTTGCGGAAAAAATTAAAACTGCTCAAATAAATTGGATAGGAAAAAGCATTGGCGCCGAGGTTAATTTTAAATTTAAAGAACTAGATGAAGAATTAAAGGTATTTACAACAAGATGTGATACTTTATATGGAGTAACATTTGTAGTAATGTCTCCAGAACATCAATTACTAAGTAAATATAGTGATAAAATTAAAAATATTGATGAACTAAAAGAATATCAAAGAATAAGTGCATTAAAAAATGAAATTGAAAGAACAGATGCTTCTAAAGAAAAAACAGGTATTAAGTTAGATGGTTTATCTGTAATTAATCCAGTTAATGGTAAGGAAATACCTATTTATGTAAGTGATTATGTTCTTGCTAATTATGGAACTGGAGCAATTATGGCGGTTCCTGCACATGATACTAGAGATTATGCTTTTGCGAAAAAATTTGGTATAGATATTATACCTGTAATTGATGGTGATGTTACAAGTGAAGCATATACTGGTGATGGTGTTCATATTAATTCAGGATTCTTAGATGGACTTGATAAAGAAACTGCTATTGATAAAATGCTTAATTATTTAGAAGAAAAACATATTGGTAAGAAAACTACTAATTATCGTTTACAAGATTGGATATTTAGTCGTCAAAGATTCTGGGGTGAACCTATTCCAATGATTGAGTGTCCTGATTGTGGTTGGGTACCAGTACCAGAAAATGAACTACCTTTAGTGCTTCCTGATGTTCCATCATATGAACCAACCGAAACCGGAGAAAGTCCTCTTGCTAATGTTGAGGAATGGGTTAATGTACCATGTCCTAAATGTGGAAAGATGGCTAAAAGAGAAACTGATACAATGCCTAACTGGGCTGGATCTAGTTGGTATTTTCTAAGATATATGGATGCTCATAATAAGGATGAATTTGTTTCTAAAGATGCATTAAAATATTGGGGACAAGTTGATTATTATAATGGTGGTATGGAACATGCTACAAGACATTTGTTATATGCAAGATTTTGGAATCAATTCTTGTATAATCAAGGCTTAGTTGTTAATAAAGAGCCATTTGCTAAAAGAGTTTCTCATGGTATGATTCTTGGTGAAAATAATGAGAAAATGAGTAAAAGTAAAGGTAATGTAGTTAATCCAGATGATATGATTAATGAATTTGGTGCAGATGCCCTTAGAACTTATGAAATGTTTATAGGGGATTATACTAAAGATGCCTCATGGAGTTTAAATGGCTTAAAAGGTTGTAAAAAATTCTTAGATAGAGTCTATCGTTTATATGATAAAGTAGTACCAGGAAATAATTATAGTGAAACATTAGAAAAAAATATTCATAAAACTATTAAGAAAGTAACTAATGATTTATTATCTATGAATTATAATACTGCAGTATCTTCATTAATGATTCTTTTAAATGAATATGAAAAATTAGATAAAATAACTGTTGCTGATTATAAAGTATTTATTACACTTTTAAATCCAATTGCACCTCATATTACCGAAGAACTTAATGAAAAGTTAGGAAATAATACTATGTTAGCTATAAGTACATGGCCAACATATGATGAAGAAAAAACAGTTGATACAAGTATTCAAGTGGGTGTTCAAGTTAATGGAAAATTACGTGGAACAATTACAGTAACTGATGATGATTCTGAAGATATGATAAGAGAGAAAGCATTAAACGAAGATAATGTTAAGAAAAATATTATAGATAAAGAAATTGTTAAAATAATTGTAGTACCAAAGAGAATTGTAAGCATTGTCGTACGATAGTGCTTTTTTCTTTTGTAGATATATATTTTTATTTAAAGTGTATTGAACATTAAGAATTATATCTTATAATTGTATTTTTTATGGTTTCTTGATACCATTATTATGGTGATAGTAGAATATGAATAATAATATTAAGAACTATAAGAAAATAAATGATAATTTTAAAAAGGATTATCTATATATTACTGATAAAAATGATATTTCTAATATAAAGTATTTAAATGAAACAGAATATAATAAGTTGAAAGAATATAATAAGTTGCTTAATTATGATTATTATTCTACTTTAACATCTAGTCAACAATCTACTATTATTAAATCGTATGCTATTAAGGTTTTAGCTCCTTTAAAAAGCCATTCTAATGTTAGTTCTAGTTCTTCTTCACAAAGTGTTAGTGCAACTAAGAAAGATACTGAATTAGTAATTAAAGATGATAAGGTTAGACTTATAAAGAGAATATTTGATTTTTCTAATTGTAATAAAGAATTATTAGATAAATCACTTGATATAATTGATTTATTTGAAAAATGTGAAATGGATTTATCTTCATTTTTGTTTTATGGAGTTAATACTAAAAGATATAAAAATACTTGGGGAACCACATTAATAAAATTATTAAAATTAGATAAGATAGATTCTATTTCTAAAATATGGTTGTATTATAAGAATTATTATTTTAAACCAAAGAATTCTCATTATAGTGTTAAAAGTTTTTTAGATTTTATTACTAAATATGTAGAATATCCAAATTTATTAAAAAATATAATGAGTAGTTATAGTGATATTCCGGTGGATGTTAGAGATTCATTAGATTATTTATTTAATTCAGATGTCTTTTCTAATAAAGAAACTAGTGAAGATTATTATATTCCAAAAATCCTTAGAAATGATATTAATACAGATGATTATAAAGTAGATAAGAATGAAATTAATACATTGAATGATTTAAGAAATGCTCAATCTAAAATAGATGATGATATATTTAAGAATTTTTTATTAAGAAAAAGTTCACTAGGATTTAAAATAGCTCAAGATCTGTTTATGAAGGAATTATTTTTTCTAAATAGTTCAAATGCAATAAGTGATATTTTATTAAAGTATGGTAATTCAGAAAAACTTAAGTTATTACAATTTAATAATCGAAAAAATGTTGAAATGGTTGAATTAATAGAAAATATGTTAGTAATAACTAGCTTTATTGAATCACTTAATAATGAAGAAGTATTTGATAAAGTATTTGAAAAATTATATTCAGATCGAAATTATTTAAATGTTATTAGAAGAATGATTTTTAAATATCAACAAATGATGGTTAGGCTATATGAACTTGAATCAAATTATAATTTAACAGATGTTAAAGCAGCAATTGAATTTGGTAAGATAAATGGTAAAAATATTGGAACAGTTTTAGGGTCTTATTCTAAAAAAGTAAATGTTTTGGATTTGACTAATTGCAAATATACATTATATGCTCATGTTGTAAGTGATTATGAAAATATAAAGAATTTAGTAGAAGGAAAAGATGGCGAAAACAAAGTATTTATTAGCCTTTCACCTATAAGTCATCGTAATCAAGTATATTATATAAATCCAACTAATAAAATAATTCTTGCTTATGATTATATACCAGAGGGAAGCTATATCTTAGGCTCAGAAACTAATGTTGGATCTAATTATGTTATTAGAGATCATTCGGCAGATTTTGATAAAGATATTTCATATGAGCAAAAGGGAATACTAGAGGCAAGTATGGCTCCAAGTGGTAATAATGCAGAAACTGTTGTTCTTAGATCTGGATTAAAACCGTGTGGAATAATTATACCTAAAGGAATGAATGTAACACCAGAAATTATTAGATATAGTTTATTATATGATTTACCATTAATATTTACACAAAGACAATACACAAGGATTGAAAATCCAGAAGATATTGAATTATCAGGTGCTTTTGATAATGATAAACATGAAAATATCGAAGATATTTCTTCATATTTAAATAATGTTAAAGGAATTCAATTAAATAATGAAAAAAAATCTAATCGAATTGGTGTAATTACTGACTTACATGGTATGTATGAGCCTACTTTAGCAGTTTTAGAAGATATGAGAAGTAAAGGAATTACTGAAATATATTCTTTAGGAGATAATATTGGTTTTGGACCTAATCCTCATGAGGTTTTAGAACTATTAAGAAAGTATAATGTAACAAGTATTTATGGCAACCATGAAATATATGCAGTTGATGGTATGGATGCTTTGAGTGAACATATGGCTACTTTATCACCTTATACTGTAGAACAAGATAAAAAGAGAACAGCCTGGACAAGAAAGCAATTAACTCAAGAAGATATTGATGATATTATGAAATATGACAGCAAGATAGTGATTGAACGTGGTGGTAAAAAAATAACTCTTGTTCATAGTAGAAAAGAAGATATATATGAAAACGAAGGACATTTTGTTAAACCAACAATAGATCCATCATCAATTATTATAGAAGGACATGAACATTTTGAACATAATGATAATGGTGCTATAACATTAAGAGCAGCAGGAATGGGATTTAATTATAATGATTATGGTACTGCAAGGTATCTAATTATAGAAGAAGATGGAAGTTTCAATAAAGTACTCGTACCATATAACATCACAAATTTAAAAGAAAGTATTAATGAGTCAGGTATGGGTGAAGATGTACGTAGTACAATTGATAGATTTGTAAGGTGATAGTAATGGAATTATATACTAAAGATGAATTAAATATATTGAAAAAATTAATCGAAGAAACAGGGGAAAAAGGTAAGTTTAAAGAAACATTAGAAAGTATTGATAATTGTTCAAAGATAATAGATACTGAAAATAATGATTAATAAAATTTAAAGAATTCTTAAGAATTCTTTTTTTGGTATGGCTAAATTATTACTAATAATAGTGGAGTAGATATTGGAAATTCATTTAATTCATCTTCTTTCTCGAATTCTAAAACTACATCAATAAGTGCATTTTCACTTAATTTAATTGGGAATGATTTAAAATCAAACATTTTATTACCTCTTTTCTTTATTAAAATATTTCACATAAAAATATTGCACATTGCAATTTGGACAGTTATATTGATTTTTATAAAAACTATAATATCTTATAATTTTAAATACCTTAATAACATTAAAATAAATATTTCAGCAGTTACAGTTTCTTCATGATAAAACTCGTCTTTATGCGCATTATAACAAAATGTAACATTATTGCCATCATAATATATAAAACCAATCCTTATACTATAAATATAGTGTGAAACTTTTTACGTTAATTTATACAAAAAAGTTTCACACTAATAAAAAAGTAATATAATGATACTAGAGGTGCTTTATATGGATAACCAAATACAAATACTAAATTTAATAAATCAAAAGGAATAATAGTAATTCCTGTTGAAAAAATTGATCAGTATAAATCATTACTCATTAAATATTACGAAACAAATAATAATACTGAAATAAAAAGTTTTTTAATTAATGACTGTTACATTAATATTAATATAAAATAAACACTACCTTAACTCGTAGTGTTTATATTCGTTTAAGAAATATTCATCGGTCATCCCAGCAATATAATCGATAACAACTCTTTCATCAGTTGTATTATTTTTGTAATCGTTATTCATTGGTAAATAGAAATTAGAATATATCTTGGAATTTACATCTTTTTCCTTTAAAGAACATAATAAATTATCAAATAGATATTCAAATTTATGTTTAATTTCATTTAATTCTTCGTTAGTATAAATTTTATCGTAAATATTTTCATAATTAAATTTTTTTAGATTAACTATTGCATTAAATATTTTATCATCCACGCATATATAATCCTTGTCTAAACTATTTTGAACAACATTAGTTATAATCGCATTAACAATTTCTCGGTTTGTTGTTCCTAAAACATCTGATATTTCTTTAGGAATATCTTTTTTATTAAATAAACCTAATTTTTCAGCATCTTCAATATCCCTTCCTAAATAGGCAATAATATCTGATAATCTAACAACACAACCTTCTAAAGTCATTGGAACTAAAGTTTTAACATATTTTGGAATATTATAACAATTATTATAATCATTTAGAAAGTCACCTGCTGTTTTCTTTTTAGGTCTATATTCTTGAAGTTCTAACTCGCCATTATGACATAAGATTCCATCTAATACTTGAACACTTAAGTTTAATCCCTCGCCATTATTTTCAAGAATCATTAAATTTCTAACACTTTGAACATTATGATTAAAATATCCTTCATTATGTTTTAAACTTATTTCATTTAAAAATGCTTCACCAATATGTCCATAAGGAACATGACCTAAGTCATGACCTAGTGCAATAGCCTCAATTAAATCCTCATTTAATGATAAAGCCCTTCCAATAGAACGAGCTATTTTAGCAACTAATTGAACGTGTATGCTTCTTCTTGATACATTGTCATTTGTTGGTAAAGTAAAAACCTGAGTTTTACCAATATATCTAGTATATGAAGAAGAGTAAATAATACGATCAGTATCTCTAAAAAAATTAGGTCTAATATCAGGAATATAATCTTTAAATCTTATTGATTCTTTATCAAAAGTTGCATATTTAGAATAATTTCTTTCATGTTTAAGCATAATATCCTTAATTTCCATAATCATTTTCTCCTATTTAAATATTTTTCTATAATAATCAGTATCTAATATATTCTTAGAAATCACATATTTGTTATAAACAATGTTATTAATTTCTTCAATATAATTATCATCTACATCATCACTATAAGCTGTAAAATTCTTAGTAGCTGCGTTATATTTGCCTTTATCAGTTATCCATGAACGATCATTAAATATAACTAAACCATCACTATCAGATAGTAAATCGGTTCCCATTAATAATCTTGAATCATATTCAATACCAAATAAATTTAACACAGTAGGTAAGATATCTAAACTTTCTCCTAATTTATCAACTTCAACTGTTTTAGTAAGTTTACTATTATATATAATTAAATTATTTTTATGAATATCAAATTTTTCATCTTCAATATTCATTATTTCTTTCATTTGATTAGTAGTTAATCCATAAGGATAATGATCAGCCGATAAAACAATTACAGTATCATTTAAAATACCTTTTTCCTCTAACTTATTTAATAATTCCTCCAAAGCCTTATCAAGCTCAATTTGAGCAGCAATATAAGCTTTAATAGCATCACTATATGGTAAATCTTTAACAGCATCTTTATTCTTATAAGACATATTATTTCCCATAAAGTTATATTCAAGGTGTCCGCTAATAGTCATATAATAAGTCATAAAATGTTCATCACTAGAATACATATCAAATGTTGCATTAATCATTTCTAAATCACTTTGAGGCCACTTCTTACAATTCATCCCTTTAATCTTTTCTAAACCATTACCACAAGCCATATAAGTTTGATATCCCATATTAGGATGAGATAAATGTCTATTATAATATTTATAGGTTCCATCATGAAATGCATAAGTTTTATAACCTAAACTAGAGAAGACATTACCATAAGAATAAGGTAAATAATTCTTACTTGATTTAGAGAATGACCAAACACTTTCTTTAGGAAGTAAACTATTTAAAGTAACATACTCTCCATCAGATGTTGATACGTAATAAACAGGAGTATAAAAGTTAGTGAATTTAAAACTAGAATTAACAAGTTTATATAAAGTAGGAGTTAAATCTTTATTAACAGCAATAGGACTAAATGCTTCAGCTGTAATTGAAATTAAATTTTTACCTTTAAATATACCTGTGTATTTATTTTTATTAGTTGGAGTAATGGTACTAAAATATTCATCTATACTTTTAATATTTTTATTTGTTTCATTAACTGCTAGTTCATTAAAATCAATATCAGTTATATTATATTTCTTAGAATTATCTATTATAATCTCATCATTAGGTTTTATTGTAGTAACATTATCTTCATCAAAACCAAATAAAGATCTTTTTAAATCTAATCTTAAAGTTGTAAGTATTCCAAACTTTTGAGCAGTTTGATTAGGTACATGTTTATGAAAATATAAGTTATTAGCACTATAAATCTCATTACCATCAATATTTAATGATAATAAAGTTAAAATAAATAAGACTATTAATGTTATCCCTTTAATAACTAACTCCTTAATATTTAAAACATTTGCCTCTTTAAATTTATGTAATATAATATTTAAAGGAATAGGTATAAATAATAAAATAATACCAAATATATTTTCTTTAATAACCTTAATTATGGCACTTAAGAAACCAAATACTTGTCCACCATGAAATATAGAATAAATACTTAAAGTATTTCCATAAAACTTAAAATTTGTAAAATAAGCAATAAATAAAATACTTAAAAATGAATTTATAAATATATTTAACCACTTATTTATATTTTTATTTTTTGTTATTGAACAAACTATATCAATAAATAATGTATTTATTAAGCTAAATAAAAGAATAAACAACACTTCATTTATACTAAAACTTTTAAATATTAATATATGATAAATTATTTCTAAATATAAAATGTTTAATAAATTTATCATATAATTTTTAATTATTAACTTCATAATTCCAATCACCTTATTTGTATTTTAACATTTTTTTATTATTAAAGTATATGTTTATTTAGCAAAAATTTTGCTTACATTTTTAAAAAATTTATGTTATAAAATATAAGGCTAATTAAAAAGGAGAGGATGTTTATTATGAAAAAGAATGATTTAGCTACAGAAAAAATAAATAAATTAATAATCTCATTTGCGATTCCATGTGTAATTAGTATGATAATTAATTCTATTTATAATATCGTTGATCAAATATTTATAGGAAAGGGAGTTGGAACCTTAGGTAATGCGGCTACTAATGTTATATTTCCATTAGTTATTTTAGCAAGTGCGATAGCAGGTTTAATTGGAAATGGTGCTGCTGCTAACTTTTCATTAAGACTGGGAGAAGGAAATAAAGATAGTGCTAAGAAAAGTGTTGGAGAAGCAATAACTTTATCATTTATAGTATCTATTATTTTTACCTTAATAAGTTTTATTCTATTACCTAAATTATTATATTTCTTTGGGTGTACCGAAAATGTATATAGTTATGCGTATAATTATGGAAAAATTATTTTAATTGGGATGCCATTTATGATTGTATATTCTGTTTTTTCTAATATAATTAGAGCTGATGGTTCACCAAAGTATTCAATGGTTATGCTTATTATAGGTGCTATTATTAATATTATCTTAGATCCTGTATTTATTTTTGGATTTAACTTAGGTGTTAAAGGAGGAGCTATTGCAACTGTTATAGGTCAAATAGTATCTTTCATAATTGCAATTATTTATTTAAAGAAGTTTAAAACTATTAAATTAGAAAAAGATGATTTTAAATTATCAAAAAATATCTTAAAGATATTATCACTTGGATTATCTTCATTTATTACTCAATTAACAATTTTAGTTTTATTCGTATTTATGAATAATATTATGACTAAATTTGGAGCAAAAAGTGTATATGGAGCAGATATTCCTTTATCAGTATATGGTGTTTTAAGTAAGATAAATAGTATTTATGTATCTATCATATTGGGTGTATCAATTGGAGTTCAACCAATTATTGGTTTTAATTTTGGGGCTGGAAACATAGACAGAGTTAAAGAAGTACTTAAAAAAGTAATAATTTTAAATTTCTTAATAGGTATTATATTTAATATTATTTTATATTGTTTTCCTAAAGAAATAGTAAGTATATTTATTACAAGCAGTGATGCTAATTATGACTTATTTATGGAATTTGCTGTCTTAATGTGTAAAACATTCTTTATGGTATGTGCATTAAATGCCATAGAAATGACAACAAGCATAGTTATTCAAAGTTTAGGTCATGTAAAGAAAGCAACTGCTGTATCATTTATTAGACAAATAATTTTATTAATACCGATATCTTTATTACTATGTATTACTTTTAACAAAGGAATATATGGTGTTTTAGATGCCGGTAGAATTTCTGATAGTATAACTTTTGTAATTGCTTTAATATTATATATAAGTGAGTATAAAGGATTATCTAAACTTAAAGTTGATGTTATAGATGAAAACGCTAATAACGAAAATAAATATGTTGGTAATAAAATAATTATTACTATTGGTAGAGAATATGGTTCTGGTGGACACTATGTTGGAAAGCTACTTGCAAAAAAATTAGGAGTTAACTTCTACGATAAAAATATTATTTCTTTAGTTAGCAAAGAATCAGGTTTATCTAAAATTTATATTGCTAGTAATGAAGAAAGCTTAAATAACGCTAAATATGAAAGTAATAATGATAATTTAATATTTATTGCTGAATCAAAAGTAATTAAAAAAATTGCTAAAAGTGAATCTTGCGTAATTGTTGGTAGATGTGCTGATTATATTTTAGATGGTAACAAAGATGTATTAAAAGTATTCTTATATAGTGATGAAGCAAGTAAAATAAATAGATGTGTTAAATATTATGGAATTTCTAAAAATAAAGCTTTAAATGAAATTAAGAAAATAGATAAAGAAAGAAGTAAACATTATAATTTCTATACTAATAAAGAATGGGGTAATGTTTCTAATTATGACTTACTTATTAATGTTGATAAATATGGAGTAGAATCTACTGCTGATCTAATTTATAGCTATATCATAAACAAAAAATAACAAAGGTAACTTAACTGTTATCTTTTTTTAGTGCTTAAACAAGATACATTATTAAATGATAATTTAAATATAATTTTTTATATTGAATAAATGTTTCGTATTGACTAGAGGGGGCATTTTATCCTATAATTCATAATAGAAGAGGATAAAGAAAATGAAAAAAGATAATATTGGCTTAATAGTTATTGGAACAACTATAATAATGCTTTTAATTGTGCTAATAGGTAGTACATTTGCATATTTTACTGCACTAAATAATAAAGGGTCAACATCAGTAATATCTGTGACGAGTGGAAAGATGACAATAAGTTATGCAGATGGAAATAGTAAATTATTATCAAGCAAAGATATAGTTCCGAGTGATAAGATATTAATTGATAAAACTTTTTCGTTAACTGGAACAAATACAACTAGTGGACTCGCAATGCCATATAGAGTAGGATTAAAATATATATCTGAATTTAGTGATGGTCAAATCCATTATTATGTTAAAAGAACAAATACCAATGCAAATGTAACAAGCACGTTAGTAGGCACAGCAAATCAAACAATACCAGGAAATACTACTGAAACAGGATATACTCATGGAACACTTAAAAAAGGCAATAAATACCAAGAACTAGCAACAGGAGAATTTAAAGCAAACACATCAAATCAAACTATAACATTTAATTTAAAGATTCAATTTCCGGATACCGGTGTGAGTCAAGATAGTGAAAAAAGAAAAACACTAACTGGTGAAATAGTTGTTAACTATGAACCGCCAAAAGCAACTACATTTGCAAGTGACTCATGGGAAACAATAGCTGCAGTAGTGCAATATGGAAAAATTGATGCTTACCCAGTAGGAGCCGAAAAAGAAGTGGAAATAGGTGGAACAAGTTATACAGTGCGTGTTGCCAATAATACAACACCAGAAAAATGTAATCAAGATGATTTTTCCCAAACAGCCTGTGGCTTTGTCGTTGAATTTGTAGATATAGTAGAAACTAAACAAATGAATAGTTCTAGAACAAATGTAGGAGGTTGGCCTGCTAGTGAAATGAGAACATATGTAAATGGAGATTTCTTTAATAAATTACCAAGTGATTTACGAAATGTAATTATAGAAACAAAAGTAGTAGCAGGTCATGGAAAAACAAGTGGAGAAACAAACTTTACATCAATAGATAAAATATATTTACTAAGTGTACATGAAGTATATGAAGATGATGGAAGCCCAATTGAACTGTGTGATACAGCTTATAATAATACCAGACAATTAGATTATTATAAGAACAAAGGAGTAACAACAAGTAATTGTTTAGAAGCTAGGAAGAAACCACTAGACTCTAGTTCTTATGATTATTGGTGGCTTCGTGCGGCTTCTTCTCACAATGACATTTTTTTCTATGTTGCCGATTTCAACGGCGAACCTGACGACTATCCTGTTGACAATTCTTTTGGCGTTTCTCCAGCTTTCCGTATCGGATAAAATGTTAATCATATGTAAAAGCATAAAATTTTAATCTAATTTAAAATTTAGCAAAAAAAAGATATTGTTTGGTTAGACAATATCTTTTTAAGTGGAAATTTTTATTTTGTATAGTTAATAACATATGGGGTATCTTTTGAACCATTACCGCTTGAAAGTGGTAAATCGCCATTAACATTAACTACTATTTTTAAATTAGAAGTATTGTTTGCAGATGATAAAGTTACTGAACCACTACTAATTTTATATACTTTATAACTTGTATCTTTATCGGCAGTTAAAGTCCAAAAATTTTCTAAATTACTATTAAAATAATTATAATTAGTACATGATTCACTTTCTATTTCAGTACAGTTAGGATCTAAACTGGCTCTTAAATATTCATATAACGCTATAGTTGAAATTGATGTTGGTTCTGTTTTTTCACTGCATTCAATTGTACCACTATTATCATTTTCAGTAATACTTCTTTTACCAACACAATTTTCTCTTGGAATAAAATAGGCTTTTAATTCATCAGGATAAATATCACTTTTATAAATACTATTAAATTTATCTCTTATTCTACTACTTAATCCATTTTGATAATAATTATTAATTCCATAATTTGCATTTTTTTCAATATTATATCGATCATCCCAGGGAGTCATATTTTCACTTTTCTTTTTTTCTTCAATAATTCTAATAGTACCATCTTCATTTATAGAAATAATTCTAAATATTACTTTATTAATTGAAATATAATTATTAATATTATCACCTTTAAATACATATTCATCATTAATTTGATATAAGCCATTTCCAGTTGTTACTAAATTGTCACTAATAATTGTATCATGTAAGTTTTTAGTTTTATATTTATCACCACAATTAATATTTGGAATATATAAGTAAGAATCATTATTGTTATAAATAGTTACTTTGCCAGTACAACTAGTTTCCTCATCCTTAGTATATTCATTAATACTTTTCATTAATCCTTCTTCAACAAGAGTATTAATATTAACTTCAAGTTTATTTCCTTTACTAGGTAGTAAATTACTATTACTATATTTTGTTTTTACTTTACTAACCATTAAGTTTTCAATTTTTGGGTAAGTATATTTTTTACTCTTATTTGTGCAAGATGCAAATACCATTAAGAATATTAATAACAGTAAAAATATTCCAGTACCAATTATTATTTTTTTTACTACTGGGTTTTCCCATGTGTCTTTTAAAATCTTCATATATATCACCAAAATTAGTATAACAAATCATTATTTTTATTACAATCTATAAAAATTAGTTTTAAAAAATTTTTGATTATGTTATTATTTAATTATAGGAAAGAGTGTGTATATGAAAATATTAAAAAATAAGAAAGTATTATTGTCAATAATAGTAGTTGTTATTTTATTATTAGTTGGTTTACTTGTATTTTTAAATACTAAGAAAAATTCAAATAGTGATTATGCAAAAGATGATAAAACTACAACAACTACTAAAAAAGTAAATATTGTAAATGAGGAATCAAAATCAAGACCTTATGCCGTAATGATAAATAATGTTGGTGGGGCTAGAAAACTTCAATCAGGGCTTCAAGATGCTTATATGGTATATGAAATGATGGTTGAAGGTGGAATAACAAGATATCTTGCTTTGTTTTTAGATCAAACTACTGCTAGGATAGGTTCTATTAGGAGTGCAAGACATTATTATTTAGATTATGCCTTAGAAAATGATGCAATATATGTTCATCATGGATATAGTCCTCAAGCTAAAGACGATTGGTCAAAATTAGGTGTTGATAGAATTGAAGTGAATGAATCAACTACTGGTTGGCGTGATAAAACAGTATCTAAAACATATGAATTTACGTTATTTTCTAGTATTGAAAAATTAAATAATGGTATTGGAAGTAAAAGAACTGAAAGAAATAAAGATTTATTATTAAATTATAGTGCTGATGAATTAGATTTTTCAACAATAGAAAATACTAAAGTTGCTAATACAATAAATATTAATTATTCTAATATAACTAAAAATAATTATGTATATGATGCAGATAATAAAGTATATTTAAGAAGCGTTAATGGTACTAAGCAAACAGATTATGTAACAGGTAAACAATTAACAGTAAAAAATATAATTGTTTATTCAGTAAAATATAGTACAATTGATGATTATGGCCGTCAAACAATTGATAATGTTGGTACTGGTAATGGTTATTACATATCAAATGGCGTTGCAGTTCCAATAACATGGAAAAAAGATTCACGTTCATCACAAACAATTTATAAACTTGAAAATGGTGAAAAACTTAATGTTAATGATGGTAATACATTTATTCAAATAATGCCAACAAGTGGTTCATTAGAAATAACTGAATAAAATATAATAATATAGGAGGAAAAATGGAATTTATTAGAGAACATATTTTGTTAATTGTAACAATTCTTGCATTTATATTATTTGCAATTATTGGATATGTTGTTGATAAAGCAAAAAATCAAAATAATAAAGAAAAAGAAATTTTAAAGGAGACTACTAGTGATGAAATTGCTCCTAATGTGGAATCAACTGATAATATAGAAAGTACTAGTATAAATGATGTTAAAGATAAAAATATAAATTTAGATGATTTAAATAAATAATAAAATATAGAACAAGTTAGAATATATACAATAAAATCAACTTGTTTTTATTTTAAAAGTGTAAAGTAAAAGTATATTTTTAATTTAAAATTTTGATGTATATTAACTTAAAATGATAGGTTGATAAAAATTAATACAAATAATGTGGGTAGTATTTTTATTTTATATTTGATATACTAAAAAGGTAGTAAAGGAGAGAAAGTTTTATGACATTTACGTCAATTTGGAGTATTATAACTAAAATTATAGATATAAGCCTTGTATGGTTAATGTTTTATTATCTATTAAAAAATTTAAAAAATAATGTAAAATTAGTTCTTATATTTAAGGGAGCTGCTTTAATTATTGTAATTAAAATACTTAGTAATTTACTAGATTTATATACAATTGGTATGCTTCTTGAGTATGTAATTTCTTGGGGACCACTTGCGTTAATTATAATTTTTCAACCAGAAATTAGAACAATACTTGAAACTATTGGTAGAAGTCAATTACTTGGTAGACATAAAGTGTTAACTGTTGATGAAAGAGAAAAAGTTGTTTTTGAAATAGTTAATGCGGTTGAATATTTAAAAAGAAATCGTATTGGGGCTTTAATTGTAATAGAAAGAAATGTTTCTCTACAAGATTATATAGCACCTGCTAATAAGATTTATTCAGATATTACAGCACCATTATTAGAAGCAATATTCTTTCCAAATAACCCGCTTCATGATGGAGGAGTCATTATTCAGGGAGATAAATTAACTTGTGCTGGTGCTGTGTTTAAAACAAGTATGAATCCAAATGTATCTAAAAAATTAGGTACAAGACATAGAGCCGCGTTAGGTGTTGCTGAAGAAACTGATGCAATTGCGTTAGTAGTATCTGAAGAGACTGGAAGAATATCTATTGCTGTTGATAATTCATTAAATTATAATTTGACATTAGAAGAGTTTAAATTAATGCTATTAGATGAATTAAAACCAAAAATGGATGTTTTCTATGATGCTGATGAGGATGGTGATGATGATGAAAATATTTAAACCATTTATAAAATTATTTAAATTTTTATATCATTTAATTGACAAATATATTGTTATTCCTATAAGTAGATTAGTATATCGTATTAATGAATTAACAAGAAATAATAGTGGTAAAATTGAAAGAATATTAAATAGACCTAATGTTTTAATTTATGTATCGTTGTTTTGTGCTATAATAATTTTTGTGTTAATTGATTCAAAGTCAATGAATTTATTAAGTGATGAAGCAGAAATATTGTCTGGTCAAAAAGTAAACGTTATTTATAATGAAGAAGCATATGTTGTAGAAGGTGTTCCATCTTCGGTTGATATAACCTTAATAGGTAGAAAAAGTGATTTATATTTAGCAAAACAAATTGGTGAACATGAAGTTGTATTAGATTTAAGTGATTATAAGCCAGGAACATACAAAGTTAAATTACAATATAATCATAGTATTGATACGGTTAATTATAAATTAGATCCAAGTACTATTAATGTTAAAATAAGTAAAAAAGTAAGTGTTGAAAAAGATATTGAATATGATTTATTAAATGAAGATAAATTAAATAAAAAATTAAGTATTAAAAGTGTAAAATTAGATAGAAATAGTGTTTTTGTTAGAGGTTCTGAAGAAACTTTAAATAAAATAGCTAAAGTAAAGGCATTAATTGATTTAAAGGCTGCTAATTTAACAGAAAAAGGGACATTTACAGTAGATTCAATTATTTTAGTTGCTTATGCAAGTGATGGAACTATTATTGAAAATGTTGAAACAGTTCCAGCTAAAATAAATGCATCAGTTACAGTAGATTCTTATTATGCAGAATTACCTGTTAAGGTTACAACAACTGGTAACTTAAAGAATGGATACGCTATTAGTAGTTTAACTTCATCTGTTCAAAAAGTAAGTGTTTATGGTGATGAAGATGTTATTAAAAATTTAAAATATATTGAGGCGTCTCTTTCAGTGGATGATTTATCGACAAATAAGACAACTGCAGTTACTTTAACAAAACCATCTGGTGTAAGATATATGAATGAAACTACAACAAATGTGGATATAAAGTTAGAACAAGAAATAAGTAAGGAATTTGAAGGAATTGGTATTGAACATGTAAATTTAGCAAATGGTTATACTGCTGGAATTGCAAGTGGTTCTGATAATACGGTAACAGTTATTGCTAAGGGAGTAGAAAGTGTTCTAAATTCATTTGATCAAACAAAAATAATCGCAACAGTTGATTTAAGTGGATTGACTGCTGGTACTCATGAAGTTGAGGTAAAGGTTACATCTGATGATGTAAGAGTTAAATTAATACCTAAGACTTCAACTGTAAAGATAGTAATTTCAAAAAAATAGAACAAAAATTCGCTTGACGGGGGGGCTTTTAAAGGTATAATTTCACTAGGATAAGGTGATTTTATATGAATAAGGTAGAACAAATAAAAGCATATGTAATGATAGGAACAATAGTGATGCTTATAGTGATCTTTTCGGGAATAACATATGCTTTTTTTAGTGCCAGTAATAATAAAGGAAGTACATCGACAGTAGAAGTAAAAAGTGGAAAGATGACAATAAGTTATGCGGATGGTAAAAGTAGTTTGCTAGTATCAAAAGATATTCAACCAAGTAGTAAGATAATAATAGATAAAACATTCACATTAACGGGAACAAATACAACTAGTGGTTTAGCAATGCCATATAAAGTAGGAATAAAATATACAAATGGGTTTAGTAATGGTCAGTTACATTATTACTTAAAGAGAACAAATCAAAATGCAAATATCACAAGTAATTTAATAGGAATAAGTAATCAAACAATCCCAGGAAACACCACAGAAACAGGATATACTAGTGGAATCTTTATAAAAAATAATACTGAAAGTTATCTAGAAATAGCAAATGGAGAATTTAAAGCAGGAACTTCAAATCAAATTATTACATTTAATTTAAAACTACAATTTCCCGATACAGGTATTAACCAAGACATTGAAAAAGGCAAAAGTTTTACAGGAGAAATAGTAGTAAACTATGAAAATGAAACAGGAGTAGATTATATAACAAAATTATATAATGAAGATAAAGAAAATAATGGATTGCTAATTGATGATACTAAAGATGCAAATATTAGATATAGTGGAAGTAATCCAAATAACTATGTTGAATTTGGTAACACTGGTGAGTTATGGAGAATAGTTGGAATATTTGATGTTAAAGATAGTGAAAATAGTACAAGTTATAAGAAAATAAAACTTATGAGAAAAGATTCATTAGGTTCGTTTTCTTGGGATACATCTGATTCATCTATTAATGGTGGAAATGGAGTTAATGATTGGACAGATGCAGATTTAATGAAAGAATTAAATGGAGATTATTTAGATACAACTTTAACAAAAAATAAAACCAATTGGTATAATGGAAAAAATAATCAACAAACAGGAGTATTTGATTATACAAAAGTAATAAAAGAAAAATATCAACAAATGATAAGTAAAAGCGTTTGGAATCTAGGAGCAAGTAGTTATAGTGGTGCAAATCCATATAATTTATTTACACTTGAACAATATAATGCTGAAAGAGGTAGTGCAACCTATCAAAATAGTAGACCAAGCCTTTGGACAGGAAAAATAGGACTTATTTATGCAAGTGATTATGGATATGCATCAACAAATGAAGAATGTCGATTAAATTTAAGAGCAGGTTTAACATTAAAAGATAATAAAATGGACAATACAACTGCTAAATGTAAAAATAGTAATTGGATCAGTCATCAGTGGACATGGACAATAAATAGTTATCTATTTACTACAACTATTTATGGAATAGTTGGATATATTGAGTCAAGTTCTGCTTGTGGTGCTGCAACAATAAAGCCATCTGTTTATTTAAATCCAAGTGTTAAAATAATATCTGGAGATGGAACTTCTTCAAATCCATACAAGTTAGAATTATAGTTAAAGGAAATATTAAAATAAGTAATATTTCTTTTTTTTAATTATTATGATACTATAAATGTGTGATGATAAATGAATAAAAAAGGTTTTACATTAGTTGAATTAGTTGCATCTATTACAATACTTGCAGTTATATCAATATTAATGGTTTCAACTATTCAAGCATCTAGTGCTAATGTTAAGAAAAAAAATTATGAAAATATTAAAAAGATGATTATTGAATCGACGATAAGTTATTTAATAAATGGTAGTGAAGAAGATTACTCCATTGATTCAATAAAAAGTAATGATAATGAATGTAATGAAATTTTAGATTGTGCACATGAATATTCTGTAGGAGATATTTTAGATAAAAATATATATTATAGTTCAACCAAAAATAGTAATGGTCAAATTACTGTGCTTAATCCAATTACAGGTGAAGGAATGAGAAATAAAAGGTTTATAATCTATTATGATAAAGAAAAATATTCTTTAAGTGGTGTTTTTTATGAAGATTATAATGATAAATAATATGAAAGAGGAATATAAATGAAAAAAATATTAATGATTATATTAGATGGATTTGGAATAAGAGAAAATGAACATGGTAATGCGGTAAAACTTGCTAATATGGAATATTTTAATTCTTTATTTGAAAAGTATCCTCATAGTTTATTAGAAGCATCAGGAGAATATGTTGGTCTTCCTGAAGGACAATTTGGTAACAGCGAAGTTTGTCATGAAGTTATTGGTTTAGGTAAAAAAATTAAACAAAAAATTACAGTTATTAATGAAGAAATATTTACTAAAAGAATTTTACAAAATGAAGAATTTAATAATTTAATAGAAACTACTAAAAAAAATAAATCAACGTTACATTTAATGGGATTAACATCAGATGGGGGAGTTCATTCTCATATTGGATATGTTTTAAAATTAATTCCTTTGTTAAAAGAAAAAGGTATTAAAAGAATAGTTTTTCATGCTATAACTGATGGAAGAGATACATATATAAAATCAGGTGTAAAATATATTAAAGAAGTTGATAATTTATTAAAAGAAGAAAAATTAGGTTATGTTGGAACTATTTGTGGTAGATATTATGCTATGGATAGAGATAATAAGTGGGAAAGAACAAAAAAATATTATGATTTGGTAATTAAGAATAAAGGATTTAAAGTTAATGATTATGAGCTAGCAATAAATAATTGTTATCAAAAAAATATAACTGATGAATTTTTACCTCCTTTAGTTGTTCAAGAAGATTGCAATATTAAAGCTAGTGATACTCTTTTATGGTTTAATTTTAGGCCTGATCGAGCAAGACAGATTTTAACTTGTTTAACTAATCCGGAATTTAATGAATTTCAAACTGATTATCAAGTAGAATCATGGAATATGTTTGAAGTAAATGATGTAAGCAATATTCATACTTTATTTGATATTCAAAGAAGTGATATATATCCACTTGGAAAATATTTTTCGGATTTAAAATTAACTCAGGCTAGAATTGCTGAAACTGAAAAATATTCACATGTAACTTATTTCTTTAATGCTGAATTATCTAAAAAGTTCCCATTATGTGATAATTATTTGGTTGAATCACCTAAAGTTGCAACTTATGATATGACGCCGCTTATGAGCGCAACAGATGTTACAAGAAAGGTTAAATTAGCAATTAATAAAAATTATGATTTTATTTTAGTTAATTATGCTAATCCGGATATGTTAGGTCATACTGGTAATTTAAATGCAACAATTGAATCTTTAAAAGGAATAGATAAATTATTAGAATATATTGTTAATTACAGTATAGATAATTTTTATAAAGTATTTATTTTATCAGATCATGGTAATTGTGATGAAATGCTTACAGATAATGATGAAATGATAACGACACATAGTTTATCTAAAGTTCCATTTATAATAACAGATGAGAATATCAAACTTAAGAAAAATGGTGATTTAACGAATGTAGCACCAACTTTACTTGATTATATGGATATTGCAGTTCCAAAAGAAATGGAAGATGCTAAAAGTTTAATAGTTGAAGAATAAAAAATATAGAATATAAGGGGAATATAATGAAAGAAAATATATTAAGAGAAAATGATATTAGGGGAAGATATCCTAATGAAATAAATGAAGATGTTGTAAGTATTATTGGTAAGGCTTTTGCTTATTACATTAAAGAAAATAATTATAGTGAATGTATAGTTGGACATGACAATAGATTAAGTAGTGAATCTTTAAATAAATCGTTAATAAATGCTCTTGTTAATTCAGGAATAGATGTAATTGATATTGGACTTGTTACTACACCAATGCTTAATTATGCAACGTTTATTAAAGATATAGATTATGCTTTAATGATTACAGCGTCACATAACGATAAGAATGATAATGGTATTAAAATTTTTGGAAAGGAACATTTACATTTAAGACAAGATGAATTAGTAGTTCTATATGATTACATAAAACAAAATAAAGAAACTTATGGTCATGGAACAGTTAAAAATATAGATATTAGGGATAGTTATATTGATATGTTATTAGATAAATTTCCTAAAATTAATAAGAAAGTTATAGTTGACTGTGGAAATGGTACAGCTTCAGTAATTGTTAAAGATATATATTCAAAAATATTTAATAATGTTTCATATATTAATTCAATTTCTGATGGATCATTTCCAATTCATAATCCGGATCCAAATGTGAGTAGTAATTTAAAGTGGTTAATAGATGAGGTTAAGTTACGTAATTTTGATTTAGGTATAGCGTTTGACGGAGATGCTGATCGTGTAGGAATAGTTGATAATAAAGGAAATATAATTACAACTGATTATTTAGTTGCTATATTTTCAAAAGATATTATAAAAAATAATGATAATAAAGATATTATTATTGACATTAAATGTTCAAAAGCAGTAGAACATGAAATAAAGAAACAGGGTGGTATTCCAGTTATTGTAAAAAATGGTTCAGCATATATTGAAACTGTGTGTCATGATCATCCCGCATTATTGGGTGGTGAGTTTTCAGGCCATATCTTCTTTAGAGACAATTACTATGGATATGATGATGGTTTATATGCAGGTCTTAGAATGGCTAAGTTAATAATGGATAAAAATATTGCATCAAGTGACCTTACTAAAAACATGGAAAAATTTTGTTCAACAGAAGAAATAAGAGTTACAGTAGATGATAATAAAAAAAATGAAATAATTGAACGAATGAAGGAATATGCGCTTTCTAGAAATTATACTTGTAACTTTATAGACGGAGTTAGGGTAGAATATGGAGATGGTTTTTCACTAATTAGAAAAAGTAATACTGGTCCTACAATTACTATGCGATTTGAGGCAAGTACTAATGAATTATTAATGGCACGACAAAAAGAATTTACTGATAAGTTACAAGAATTTATAGAAAAAATTTAGGTTCATTATTATTAGATAAATCTAAATTTTTTTTAATTTCACTATTTTTTATATTTTTATCTTCTTTTAAATTGTTTTTGGACTGTTTAGTGTTTTTAGTAATTGTATAGTTTTTGATTTTTTTAAATAGAGGTGATGTATCTTTATAAATGGGAATAACTTCATCTATAATATGTAAAGATTTAGATGCTCCATTTAATAAATTATTTAATATATCATTATTCATATCTATCACATTATAATTATATGTTTTTTTATTAAATTATGTTATACTTGTTTTAGAATTGAGAGAGATTAAAATGTCATCAGTAAAAAATAAAATATTATACTTTTTTTCTTTACCATTTTTAGGAATCTATTATGTTGTGGATTTTATTTTTAGAATGGTTGATTATATATTTAAAAAATTAGGCTTTATTTTTAATCCGATAATTGCGTTTTTTAAATATGTTTCATTAGGATGTTATTATACTACTTATGGATTGTTTTATCCTTTAATTTATTTGGTAAATAAATTAATTGATGTTATTTATGATCAAAAGAAGACAAAAATAGATTTAAATAAGGTTGCACCATATGAAGAGGTAAATATGGATACTTCTGAAGAAGGAAAAAATACTAAAAAAGTACCTGTAGATAAGAAATTGACTTTTAGTGAATATTTAAATAATAAATTGAATGAGTTATATATTGTTAAAGAACAAAAAAGAAAGATAGATAAACAAATACATGATTTAGTAGTAGAAGTTCAAAGAGATAAAACAAGAAGCGAAAAGCCGGTTGCGTTTAAATATACTGCACTTGATTCAAAGAATAAAAAGATTACAAATATTTTTATAGCGTTTTCTAAGATGGAAGTTTTAACTTATTTAACAAATGAAAATTTAAGAGTACTTAGTATTACAACTTCTAAATTAATTGACATATTATATGGACCTGAAAGTCAATTTCAAACTAAAATGAGTACTAAAGATTTGATATTTTGGCTAACTCAGTTATCAACATATATTAAATCTGGTATTACTTTAACAGAAGCAATGAGAATTTTAAGTAAGCAAATGGCAAATAATAGATCTAAAAAAAGACTATTTGACTCAATTGTTTATAATTTAACGTTAGGTGAGTCTTTTTCAACAGCACTTTCTAAACAGGGAAATACTTTTCCAGCATTATTAATAAGTATGATTAAAACAGCAGAGGCTACAGGTGAATTAGAAGAAACTTTAGATGATATGGCTAATTATTATACAGAAGTAGAAAATACAAGAAAAGCTATGGTAAGTGCTTTAATGTATCCAGCAATTATTAGTGTGTTTTCTGTTGGGGTAATAACATTTATTTTATTATATGTTATGCCTCAATTTGAAGGTATTTATAAAGAAGCAGGAGCTGATTTAAATTTCTTTACTCAGTTTTTGTTAGATGCTAGTCAGTATTTAAAAACTAATATTTTTAAAATTTTATTAATAATAGTTTTAATTGCTATGTTACTTGCTCTTGCATACCAAAAAATTAAAGCATTTAGACGTTTTGTTCAAGAAATAGCGATGAAGCTTCCAGCGTTTGGTAAAATTATTATTTATAAAGAGATGAATATATTTGCAAAAACTTTTGCTTCACTTTTAAAAAATAATGTATTTATTACGGATAGTATTAATTTATTATCAGAGGTAACAAACAATGAAATATATAAAGAAATAATGTTAAAAACAGTTAATAATATTGCTAGGGGTGAGAAGATTTCTGATTCGTTTCAAAATCAATGGGCAGTACCAGAAGTTGCGTATTACATGATAGTTACTGGTGAATCAACTGGTGAACTTGCGGAAATGATGGATAAGGTTGCTAATTATTATCAAACAGAGCATAAAGCACTAGTAGATAATTTGAAAGCTTTTATTGAACCGGTAATGATTATTTTTCTTGCTGTTGTAGTTGGCGGAATAGTTCTTGCAATTGTATTACCAATGTTTGGATTATATACTAAAATAAGTTAGGTGACGTGAAAATAATGTTAGAAGTGTATATTTTTATAATTGGATTATTGTTTGGTTCTTTTTATAATGTTGTGGGAATGAGACTTCCAAATAATGAATCAATTATATTTCCTGGCAGTCATTGTGAAAATTGTAATCATAAATTAAGTTGGTATGAAAACATTCCTTTGTTTTCATACATTTTGCTTAAGGGAAAATGTAAAAGTTGTCATGCTAAAATATCAGTATGGTATCCGGCTATAGAATTATTTACTGGTATGTTGTTTTTAATAAGTTATTATGTATTTGGATTAACTACGGAGTTCTTTATATCTATTATAATTTCTAGTTTAGTTTCTATCATTTTTGTAAGTGATATAAATTATTATATTATTTTAGATAGTCCGTTAGTAATTGGTAGTTTTTTAATTATTATTATAAAATTAATTTCATTTGGATTAAAAGAGGCTTTAATATCTATTGGTAGTGGATTATTGGTTTTTGGCGTAATGTATCTTATAATGCTTTTAGGAAATTTTATATTTAAGAAAGAATCTTTAGGTGGCGGAGATATAAAACTATCTTTTGTTGCTGGTTTGGTATTAGGGCCTAAATTAGGAATAATGTATATTGTGTTTGGTGCTTTTCTAGCGTTTCCATATGCAATGTATATAACAATTAGAAATAAAGAAAATATGTTGCCATTTGGTCCATTTTTAATATCTAGTTTATTAATAATTTATTTAGATTATAATTTTTTTCTAAATTTTATTAATACATTGTTTCAAATTTAATAGAAATGAGGAATAAAAAATGAATGAACAAAAAAGAAATATAATTATATCAATAAGTATAGTTACTATATTAATAGTAACAATGATAGGTGCAACATATGCTTATTTTACGGCTTTTAATAATCAGGGATCAACTTCCATAATTTCAATGGGAAGTGGTAAGATGATTATTAAATATGAAGATGGAAATAATAATTTATTAACAAAAGATAATTTTCAACCAAGTAATGAAATAATAGTTGACAAAACATTTACGTTAACTGGAACTAATACGGCAACTGCTGCTGGTGGGATAGTTATGCCTTATACTGTGGGATTAAAGTATGTTTCTACTTTTAGTGATGGACAAATTCATTACTATATAAAAATAATTGAATCTGATAAAGATGTATCATCTGCATTAGTAGGGACTAAAAATCAAACGATACTTGGTCATGCAAGTGAAACTGGCTATACAACTGGTACACTTAATAATGGAACTGTTTATACTGAACTAGCAAGTGGAGAATTTAAACCAAGTAATAGTGATAAGTCAATAACGTTTAATTTAAAACTACAATTTCCAGATACAGGGATAAATCAAGATAGTGAAAAAGGAAAATCTTTATCTGGAACAATTGAAATAAATTATAAAGAAGAAACAAACACCGGTACAGCTGTTGATTATATTGCTGATTTATATCAAACAAATGCGGTAGGTAATGGTATTATAGAAGATGATACTAATGATAAAAACATTAGATATAGTGGAATTAATGCTAAAAATTATGTGCTTTTTAATAATGAAATGTGGAGAATAATTGGAATATTTAATGTTGTAAATGGTGATTCAAATAAGAAAGAAAAAGTTGTTAAAATAATGAGAAATGATTCAATTGGAAATTATTCCTTTGATAACACTGATGGTTTTGATAATGAGACTTATGGACTTAATGATTGGAGTCAATCTTTATTGATGAATGAGTTAAATGGTGATTATTTGGATACGTCATTAACTTCAAATCCTTTGTGGCCAACAACTGAAGGTTATACAAAGATAACTGCTGAATTTAATATAAATTATGTGATCAAATCTGAATATCAAAAAATGATTAATAATTCGGTTTGGAATTATGGCGGAATTAATTATGGAGAAAAGGTTATGGATAATACTACTTATACTTATTATAATACTCCAGCAAAAGATGTTTATGAACTTGAAAAACAAAATGCAAAATATCAAGATAGCTTTTCGAGCAGTTGGGTAGGAAAAATTGGTCTTATTAACGTGTCTGATTTTGGTTATGCTAGTTCAAGTAGTAAGTGTCATGAGCATATTTTTGTTGATTCATACACAGATAGTAATCATTGTGGAACTAATAATTGGATGGTTAATAATAAACAAGGTGGTTATACGATGATTCCATTATTAGGAAATCAAAATGAAAATGAGGTTGATGCCTCAGGATTGTTTGAATTTAATTCTGATGGCTTTGCCTTTTATTTTCATCATTATGGTGCAGCTCCATCGGGAAATGTATATCCATCCTTATATTTAAAATCTAATGTTAACATACTTTCTGGTGATGGTAGTGAAGGTAATCCATTTGTTGTTTCAATATAATAGAAAAAGGAATTAAGATTTTTTTACTTAACTCCTTTTTTTCTTGTTTTTGGCGAGTCTGATAATTTGAATTTAATATAGTCGTTATTTATTAATTCATTATAGAGATTCAAGATGAAATCTTTGTCTTTTAATAACTCATTAATATTATTTTTTAATTTATAATTATCATTAGATAGCCTATTTATTTTTTCCTCAAATGTTTCGCTATTATCAGTATTTGTGTGTAATTCATTATACAAGTTTATCCATGGGGATACTATTCCAAATTGAGATTTTTTATAAACCATTTCGATTAATTTTTCAAGACTTAATGTTAATATAATATATACTATCATGTACATATACATTTCTTTTATAGAAAAATCATTATTATAATCATTTTTGTCGACTTTTTGTTTATATATTTCAACATATTCACTTGTATGATTTGGTGAAGTTTCAAATATATGATTAGTAGTATAATCATAACAAGATAAATCTAATCCTAGATAATCATTAATATCATTAGATTTAATATTTGATACATCAAATGTATAAACACTTCGAGCATAAGCATGATTTTTTGGTATGGCATCTCCATAAACTATTATGTAAGTATGCAAAGATTCAATTTCACTTTTGTATCCAGTATCTGTTTCACTAATAGAGCTATCGATAGACGAATATTTTTGAATATAGTTACGATATTTTTTATTTCGAGCACTTCCATAAATTGCACCACTTAAAATACTTATTGTTAATATCCAAGAGGAAATTGCTTTCAAAATACTTTTTGCTCTATATTTTCTTTGATTTTCGAGTTTTACCTTTATTTCATTAATATCTTTTTTATTACTTTTTATTGATTTTTGATTTTTACTAATTTGAAAAATTATATTATCTAATTTTATTTTTAAATTATTTAATGAATTAATTAAATTAGATTCTAAAGTTTTAGATTCACTATTTGATATTGTTTTAATAAATTCTTCAATAATAATTTTATTTTTTGATGCTGAATTTATTAAAAATTTATTTACGTCTTTTAATATTTCAGTATTAAATTTTTCATTAATAATTTTATCTTTATTTGTGGAATTTATCATATATTTTTGAATATCTTTTAATATTTCTTTAGATATATGTTTCATATGTTTTTTGTTTGATTTGCAATAATTCCATATGATAGAATCATTATTATAATAGAATTCTAGTTTACAAATTTGATACGCAATTTTATAAATATCATTAATTAGTTCTTTTGAAATACTATCTAAGTTTGGTGTAATTTTATCTAGACAAGATACTACTGAATTACTAATGTCTAATAAATAATTTAGTTTTCTATGTTTAAAATTATAGTTAAATTCAGTTTCTATTTCTTGATTTAAATTGTTAAGTAAATTAATGCCTTTACTAAAAATTGTTCTTTTTATATTATAGTCATTACTACATATTAACCAAGATTCTAAATTTTTATTAATTATATTTAATTTTTCTTGATATTCACTTACATCTTCTTCTTCATTTTTTAATGTATCTAATTTATACTCGATTTTTTTAAATATTACTTTATATTTTTCACTATTGTCACACATTTTAAATCCCCCTTAGAAATCAAGGTGTATTGTATCATTTTTTAGTAAAATAATCAAGGATTTGCTTTAAATGATAGTTTTTTTACCATATTTATTATAGAATATATTTGGAGATGATGATATGGAAAAAATAATTCTGGTTGATGGAAATAATCTAATATTTAGAAGTTATTATGCAACTGCAGCATCTGGTAATTTAATGGTTAATAGTAAGAATTATCCTACTAATGCATTGTATGGTTTTACTAATATGATTAATAAAATAATAGAAGAAGAAAAGCCTACTTATATGGCAGTTGCTTATGACATAGGAAAAAACTTTAGACATGAAAAATATAAAGAATATAAAGCTGGAAGAAGTGCTACTCCTAATGAATTAATAATTCAATTAAATAAATCTAAAGAATTATTAGATGCAATGGGAATTAAACATATTGAATTATCTAATTATGAAGCAGATGATATAATTGGAACTTTAAGTAAAATGGCTTTAGATGATAAAAATTTTATTGCAACTGTTATTTCTTCAGATAAAGATTTATTACAATTAATTAATGAAGAGGTAGAAGTAAAATTATTAAAAAGTAAAGATTATATTAGATATACTAAAGAAAAGTTTATTGAAGATTATGGAATTGATCCTATTAGGATGATAGATTTAAAAGCATTAATGGGAGATTCATCAGATAATGTACCAGGCGTTAAAGGAATAGGTGAGAAAACAGCGCTTAAATTATTACAACAATATGATACAGTTGAAGAAATATATAATAATATAGATTCTATTAAAGGTGCTACACATGATAAACTTCTTAATGATAAAGATAGTGCATTTTTTTGTAAAGATATATGTACAATATGTTTAGAAGCACCGATAAAGGAAAGCTTAATTGATTGCAAATATTTAGGTCCTGATAATGAAAAATTGATAGAAATATATAAAGAATTAGAGTTTTTTTCACTTTTAAAAAAGATGGATGTAAAACAAGAAAGTACTAAATCAAATTATAAAGTTTTAGAATCAGTTACTGAAATTAATAAAAATAATAATATTGCTTATTATATTGAATGTGATAATGAAAATTATCACGATGCTAAAATACTTGGTATGGGTATATATGATGGGGATAATTTATTTTTTGTTAGAACAGAAATGATTAATGAATGTTTAGATTATATAAAAGATAATGAAAAATATACTTATGATTTAAAAAAGAATATTAATTTACTTAATAATATAAATTTAAATACAACATTTGATTTAATGATTGCTGCTTATTTACTTAATTATCAAATAAAAGAGGATTTAAGTGTTCTTATGAATAAAGAAGGAATATATATTCCGTTTTATCATGACGCTATTAAGGATGTTAATAATATAGAGAATGAGATTACTTTAAAAGCAAAATATATTTATGAACAAAATAGGAGATTTATTAGTGAATTAGAACAAGAAGAAATGTTAGATTTATTTAATAATGTGGAAATGCCTTTAGTAACAATTCTTGCCAAAATGGAATTAAATGGAATTATATGTGATCAAAATATTTTATCTTCTCTTCAAAAAGATATGGATAAAAATATAAATGATATAGCTAAAAAAATATATGCAGTATGTGGAGAAGAATTTAATATAAATAGTCCTATACAGTTAGGAGTAGTATTATTTGAACATATGAATTTACCATGTACACATAAAAAGAATAAAACTAATAGATACAATACTGATGCTGCAACTATTTTAAAATTATCTAAAACTATTCCTGAATTAAAATTAATAATAGATTATCGTAATTTAATTAAATTAAATAGTACATATTTAGAAGGACTAAAAGATTATATTAAAGAGGATGGAAAAATTCATACAATATATAAACAAGCTTTAACTAGAACTGGTAGATTATCAAGTTTAGATCCTAATATGCAAAATATTCCATCTAAAAAAGAAGATGGTAAATTAGTTAAAAAAGCATTTTTGCCGGAGTATGATTTATTTTTAAGTACTGATTATTCACAAATTGAATTAAGGGTACTTGCTCATTTATCTGGTTCAAAAGAATTAATTAATGCTTTTAATAATAATATAGATATTCATAAGCAAGTTGCAAGTGATATATTTGGTGTTCCTATTGATGAGGTAAGTTCTTTACAAAGAAGTAAAGCAAAAGCAGTTGTGTTTGGAATAGTTTATGGAATAAGTAGTTTTGGTTTAAGTGAAAATTTACAAATTAGACCGACTGAAGCTAAAGAATTAATAGAAAAATTTAATGAAATGTATCCTGGAGTTAAAGAATATATGGATAACGTTGTTAAAGATGCATATGCAAATGGCTTTGTGAGAACATTATTTAATCGTAAAAGAAATATAGATGAGTTAACTAATAAGAATTATTTAATAAGACAAAGTGGTGAAAGAATAGCTATGAATACACCAATTCAAGGAACAAGTGCTGATATTTTAAAAATGGCTATGATTAAAATAGATAAAGAAATGAATAAACATAAATTAAAATCTAAGATGTTGTTACAAGTACATGATGAATTAATATTTGATTGTTTAGAAAGTGAAAAAGACTTGCTTACTAAAATTGTTAAAGATGCAATGGAAAATACGGTTAAATTAGATGTTGATTTAAAGGCTAGTTTGGATTTTGGTTCTACTTGGTATGATACTAAATAATTATAAAATAAACTTGGTTTAGTAAAAAACTATTTAGATAGTTTTTTTCTTTTAAAAATTATGTTAATATACAAATGGAGTTGATTTAAATGAACTTAGTATTAAAAATAAATGAAATAATTAAAGAACTTGGCTATGATGAAGCACCAGAAGTATCTGTTAGTAATAGACCAGATATAAGTGATTATCAATATAATGGAGCTTTTAAACTTGCTAAAATAATGCATAAAAGTCCAATGATTATAGCGGATGAAATAGTTAGTAAATTAAAAGATAATGATATGTTTAAAGAAGTATCCAATGTTAATGGATTTATAAATATAACTTTATCAGATAAAGCTTTAATAGATTATCTTAATGAAATAGTTAATAATTTTGATATAAATACTTTTAAAATAAATACTGATGAAACTATTTTCTTAGATTATGGTGGAGCAAATGTTGCTAAAGCTCTTCATGCTGGACACTTAAGAAGTCCTAATATTGGAGAAGCTTTAAAAAGATTATGTGAAGCAGTTGGTTATAAAACAATAAGTGATGTTCATTATGGTGATTGGGGTAGACCTATGGGATTAATTATTTGTGAAATTAAACATAGATACCCTAATTTAGATTTCTTTAATCCTAATTTAGATAGTTATCCAAAAGAATCACCAGTTACTTTAGAAGATTTATATGATATTTATCCATTAGCAAGCGCTAAAGCTAAAGAAGATGAAGAATATTTAAATGAAGCTAGAGAACTAACTGTAAGATTACAAAAGAAAGAAAAAGGAATCTATGATTTATATAAAGCTTTTACTAAATTATCAATTTTAGATATTGAAGATATTTACAAAAAACTTAATTGTACTTTTGATTTATATGAAGGTGAAAGAGATGCCGATGATTATATTGAAGATGTTTTAACAGTTACTAAACCTTTTACAACCATTTCTAACGGAGCAACTATTATTGATGTTAAAGAAGAAACTGATAAAAAAGAAATACCACCTGTAATGTTATTAAAAAGTGATGGTGGAGTACTTTATGATACAACTGAACTAGCAACTCTTTATTCAAGAATTAAAAGATTTAAGGCATCAAAATATTTTTATTTAACTGATGTAAGACAAGAACTACATTTTGTTGAAGCCTTTAGAGCTGCTTATAAAACGGGAATCGTGCCTAAAGATATAAGCTTAGAATGGTTTGGTTTTGGAACACTTAATGGACCAGATGGAAAGCCATTTAAAACTAGAGATGGTGGTATCATGTCTTTAAGAGAATTAATCAGTATTGTTAAAACCGAAACAAGAAAAGTAATTAAAGATAATATCAAAGAAGAAGATAAAGATGATTTAGCTGAAGTTTTAGCTATTGCTGCTATTAAATATGCTGATTTACTTCCTAATCGTACTAGTGATTATGTATTTGATCCTATTAAATTTAGTGATATAAATGGTAAAACAGGACCATACATTTTATATAGTACAGTTAGAATGAAAAGTTTATTAAGTAAAAGTAATTTAAAATATAACAAATATTATAAGATAAACACTAAAGAAGAAAGAGATATTCTAATTAATATTATTAAATTAAGAAGTGTTATTGAAAAATCATTTAATATGAGAAGTTTAAATGAAATATGTGAATATATTTATAAATTAACTTCATCATTTAATGCTTTCTATTCAAATCACGAAGTATTAACTGAGAAAGATGAATGCATTAAAGAAAGCTATTTAACTTTAATAAATGAAGTATATAAAATTAATAAATATTTACTTAATATTTTAGCTATCACTTTACCAGATAAAATTTAAAGGAGTATATATGAAAATAGAATATACATTAATTAAAAAAGATAAAAATTGTAATGCTAGATTAGGTAAAATTAAAACTAATTATGGTGAATATGAAACTCCAATGTTTATGCCAGTAGGTACTCAAGCTACCGTTAAAACATTATCTCCCGAGGAATTAAAAGAAATAGATTGTGGTATAATTCTTGCTAATACCTATCATTTATGGTTAAGACCTGGCGAGACCGTAATAGATCATGCCGGTGGATTACATAAATTTATGAATTGGAATGGACCAATCTTAACTGATTCCGGTGGATTTCAAGTATTTAGTTTAGCTAAAAGAAAAGATATAACTGAAGAAGGAGTTAAGTTTAAAAATCAATACAATGGTGATGCTTTACTTTTAACTCCCGAAAAATCAATTGAAATTCAAAACAAATTAGATAGCGATATTGCTATGAGTTTTGATGAATGCATTGGTTATCCTGCAACCTATGATTATTGTAAACAAAGTGTTGAAAGAACTCTTAGATGGGCTAAAAGAGGAAAAGATGTTTTTAATAATGAAAGACAAAGCTTATTTGGGATAGTACAAGGTGGCGAATATGAAGAATTACGTAAACATTGTGCTGAAGAATTAACCAAAATGGATTTTGATGGCTATTCAATTGGTGGTACAAGTGTAGGTGAGGATAAACCAACAATGTATAAAATGGTTGAAATGAGTACTAAATATTTACCAGAAAATAAGGTTAGATATTTAATGGGTGTTGGTGATCCAATTGACTTAGTTGAAAATGTTATGCGTGGTATTGACATCTTCGACTGTGTTTCGCCAACTAGACTTGCAAGACATGGCCATGCCTTAACAAAATATGGCAAAATAAATATTAAAAACGCCAAATATAAAGAAGATTTTACACCAATTAGTAGTGAATGTAATTGTTATGCATGTAAACATTATACTAAGGCTTATATTAAACATTTAATTAACTCAGATGAAACATTTGGAGCTAGACTTTTATCTATTCACAATATTAATTACCTAGTTAATTTAACTAAAGAAATGAGAGAAGCAATAAAAGAAGACCGTATGTTAGAATTCAGAGAGCAATTTATTAAGGATTATTATGGCGATAAATAAAAAAGGTTTAATAATTATAATTGTTTTAATTGTTTTATTTATTATTGGTGCAATTAAAGTTTATCAAAATCATGTTGATAGATTATATTTAGTTCTTAATAATGAAATTAAAGAATCAGCTAAAAAGTGCTTTTTAGAGAAAAACTGTGAAGGTGAAATAACGTTAGGAGATTTAGCAAGTAAAGGTTACGTTGGCGTTTTAGTTGATCCTGTAACTAAAGAAGAAGTTAGTAAAGATAAATGTTTAAAATATGAAAATAATGAAGTAGTGTTTTGCAATTAAGATAATTCTATTAATTTAGGACTATCTTTTTTGTAAAGTTTAAGTAAATAAATAAGAATAAAAATTATTATTATAACAAATTATGATATATCTATTCTAGAGAGTAAGTGATAATTTTGGATAAAGAAACAGTAAATGCCTGGATAGACATGATATCTAAAGTTTATGTTAATCTTCATAACAGCCAAAGAGTATTAAATTCATCAAACAAATCGGATAAAAAAAGGGAAAGAATAATTAAATATTTTAATCGATTAGAAGAAGTGCATAATAAAGTATCAAAAACTAAAAGTGAAGCAGGTGAAAAGCTTCTTAAAAATTTTTATTATGACTTATATGTTATAAAACCAGAAAATATTCCTGAATCATATTTTAATAATCAAATCGAACTTGCTAGAGAAAGAGGTTATGGCAACATAATATTATCTAATAAAGATAAAGAAAGAATGATTAAACAGGTTATTGATGATCAAAAAGAAACATTAGATAAATGGATCGAATATTTTTTATATGATGAAGAAAGTTCATGCTATGAAATGTGGGAAAAATATTGGATATTTCAAGGTTTACAAACTTTAGGTAAATATGATAAAGAAACATATAAATTTAGCAAAAGAGATAACACAACTGTATATCCATTTCCACCAGTCGAAAGAGAATATATTTTTACAACTTTAAAATTAATGGAAGATTTTCTAAAAGATAAAACAACTGAAGATGAAATAAAAAATGCTTTAGAAGCAGGTAACTTTAAATTATTATATGAATATGTAATTAAACAAAGTATGCTTAGAGGAGAAAAACAAAGTAGTAGTACTTCTGGCAAATGGATTAAATATGAGCAAGGTAGTGATTACAATATTTTAAGAAATTCACTTCAAGGTTACTATACAGGATGGTGTACTGCGGCAGGCGAAAACTTTGCTAAAGACCAACTTGCCAATGGTGATTTTTATGTATATTACACTTTAGACGATAATGGAGAAGCTAAAGTACCAAGAATCGCAATTAGAATGGATGGAAGTACTAAAATTGGTGAAATAAGAGGAATAGCCGATAACCAAAATATGGAGCCGGAAATGATGCCTATATTAGAAGAAAAATTAAATGAATTTCCTGATCGAGAAAAATATTATAAAAAAGAGAGTGATATGAAATTACTTACTTTAATTGATAAAAAAGTAAATAAGAATATTGAATTAAGCTTAGATGAAATAAAATTTTTATATGAAATGGATAATGAAATTGAAGGATTTGGCTATGAAAAAGATCCAAGAATACAAGAAATTCAAAATAAACGAAACCAGAAAAAAGATTGTGCATTAATATATAACATAAGTGAAGATGAAGTTGCATTATCACAAGGTGAATGGCGCAAAAATCCCAAACAATATAAAGTTTTACTATCTAGTTTAATGTTAGATCATTTAACAAGTGCAGATGGACTTACTCTTCCAAAAATAATATATGGTAGCTTGCATTTAAATGTCTTAACCGATGCAAAAAACCTAACTTTGCCAAAAAATGTTCATGGAAGTTTATATTTAAATCATTTAACTACTGTTGAAGAATTAATATTACCAGAAAAAATAGGAAAGCATCTGCATTTAAACAGATTAACTAATGCAGAAAATTTAATTTTACCAAAAACCGTTGGTGGAAGTGTATATTTACGATATTTAAAAAATGTTAAACAATTAACTTTGCCAGAAATAGTAGGTGAAAATTTATATTTAGATATTTTAGTAAGTTTAGAAAAACTTATTTTTCCGAAAACTATTGGTGGAAGTTTATATATGTTCAATTTTACTAATGCAAAAGAACTTATTTTACCGAAAACCGTTGGCGGAAGCGTTTTTTTAGACAAATTAATCAGTGCCGAAAAGCTTGTCTTGCCAGAAACAGTAGGTGAGATTTTAATGCTAAGTAGTTTAATCAGTATTAAAGGTATAAAATTACCAAAGATAGTAAATGATAGTTTATATTTAGATAAAATAACAAGTGTAGAAGATTTGATATTACCCAAAAGAATAAGTAAAATATTATGCTTAAGAAGTTTAACCAGTGCTGAAGGATTGATTCTTCCGCAATTTGTTGGAGGTTATATTGATTTAATGAATTTACAATCTCCTAAAGGATTAAAATTACCTTATGGATTTAATTTAAACAGATTAAAATGTTCTGAATATGTAAAGAATGAAATATTAAAAAATCCTGAAGAATATTATATGGAACCATCAATTGTTGAAGAAAAAGAAACACTTAAAAGAAAATAATAGGAAAATATTTAAATGATATATAATTAAAAAAATTATTAGCTTAAAATGCCGAAAAAATACTAAAAAACCTAAATTAAACCCTTGTAATTTAGGTATTCTTTTGGTATAATCAAAATGCTTTTGGAAGAAAAAGCTCCTATAATCCGCTATATTTATATATGATTATCAGTGAAATATATTATGAAAGGACGTGCTTTATGGATTTAATCGCTAAGATTAATAATAAACAAATTAAATCTAATATTCCTGAATTTAGAGTTGGAGATATCGTTAGAGTTGATTTGTGGATTAAAGAAGGTAAAAAAGAAAGAATTCAAGCATTCGAAGGAATTGTAACAAGTATTAAAGGTGGTAAGGTTTCTAAGAGATTTACTGTTAGAAAGAAATCAGGAAGTGTTGTTGTTAAGAGAATATTTGCTGTTAATTCACCATTAATTGATAAAATTACAGTTGTTAAGAAAGGAAAAGTTAGAAGAGCTAAACTTCATTTCCTTGATGATATGCTTAAAGAATTTAAAGTTAAAGAAAGAAATTAATCTTTCTTTTTTCTTTGCTCTAATTTATAATATTTATAGAATAGAGAGTGTATATAATGAATATGTTAGATATTATAACTAAAAAGAAAAATAAAGAAGTTTTAACTCATGAAGAACTATATTATGCTTTTAATGGTTATTTAAATAAAGAAATACCTGATTATCAAATGACTTCATTATTAATGGCTATTGTTATTAATGGACTTACTTTTGAAGAAACCTTTGATTTAACTAAAATATTTATTGATAGCGGGGAAACATTTAAATTTGATAAAAAAGTTTGCGATAAACATTCAACTGGAGGTATAGGCGATACCGTAACATTAGTTGCTATTCCTATACTTGGGGCGTTAAATATTCCGGTAGTTAAAATGAGTGGTAGAGGACTAGGGATAACTGGAGGAACTATTGATAAGTTAGAATCTATTCCTGGATTTAATGTTAATTTAACTAAAGAAGATTATTATAATAATTTAGATAAAATAGGTATTGTAGTTGGTGCTCAAACTAATGATTTAGTACCACTTGATAAAGTTATTTATGCGTTACGTGATGTCTCTGGAACAACAGAAAGTATCCCTCTTATTGCTTCAAGTATTATGAGTAAAAAAATTGCTTGTGGAGCAGATTATATTTTAATTGATGTTAAATGGGGTAGTGGTGCTTTAGTTAAAACTAAAGAAGCCGCTGAAGTATTATCAAATTATTTAATAGAAATTGGTAAGAGATTTAATAGACAAGTTAAGACAATTATTTCCGATATGAATGAGCCATTATCAACATGCATAGGTAACGCCTTAGAGGTAGAAGAAGCTATAAATGTTTTAAAAGGAGAAAAAAATAAATTAAGAGAAACATCTTTAGAAGTAGCCGGAAATTTAGCAAGTATGTATTTAAATATTTCTTATGAAGAAGCATATAATCGTGCAAGTGAAGTATTAGATAATAATAAAGCCTATGAAATGTTTAAAACATGGATATCAAATCAAGGTGGAGATTTATCAAAACTTAAGATTAGCGATAAAGTTATCTTAATTAAATCTAACCAAGATGGAATAATTAGTCATATTAACGCTTTAAAAGTTGGAGAGTTATCAGTTAAATTAGGAGCTGGTAGAATAACTAAAGATTCTAAAATTGATTATAGTGTTGGTATTAAATTATTAAAACAATCGGGTGATTTAGTTAAAAAAGATGATATAATTGCTAAGTTATATGTTAATGATCTAAATATCAAATTAACTAAAGATGATATAAATTTTTATAGTGTAAAATAGGAGATAAGTCCTATTTTTATTTTGATGAAATATAGTTTTAAATAAGCACTAATTTAAATTTAAAAAATAACTTAAAAACTATTTACGAAAAAAAATATTATGCTATAATAAATTACATATTCAGGAGGTGCAAAAGTGGATAAAAACTTACCAATATTGTTACTTAAGAAGTTATCTATTTTACCAACTGCCGAAGTACGTTTAGAACTAAATAATGAGTTATCACAAAAAATTATAGAAGTTGCTCAAAATAAATATGATAAAAAAGTAGTTGTTATTTTACCTAATGAAACAAAAGAAGAGTCACTTGGAGTATCAGATTTACCAAATGTAGGAGTTCTTTGTTTAATTAAATCTTGTGTTGTACTTCCTAATAAGAATTATAGAGTAGTTTTAAAGGGACTAAATAGGGTTAAAATAAATGAATATTCTAATTATCGATATAATAAATCTATATTAATAGGTAATGTTAAAATGATTTATATTGATAATGGAGAATCTGTTGAATGTATTGCTTTAAAGAAAAAGTTAATTAGTTTATTAAAACAATATATTACTTCTTCTACTGAAGTATCTAACAGTATATTATCTAAAATAAACGATAAATTAAGTTTGGATGAATTAACGGATATAATAGTTAATTTTTTGAAATTTCCAATAGATAAAAAAATAGCTTATATGAATGAATTTAATGAAGTAGAAAGAGCTAAAATGCTTGTTAAAGATATAAGTGTTGAATTAGAAATACTTTCATTAGATCATAAAATTGATAATGAAATAAGAAACGGGTTAGAGAAAGAACAAAAAGAATTTATTATTAAAAATAAAATAGATAAATTAAATGAAGAATTAGGGGTTAAAAATAGTAAAGATAATGAAATAAGTGAATACTTAGATAAAATTAATTCATTAAATGTTAGTGATGATATTAGAAATAAATTATTAAGTGAGCTAAAAAAGTATGAATATACCCCTGTTAATAATCCGGAAATAAGTGTTATAAGATCATATATAGATACTTTAATTAATTTACCATTTAATAAGACTAGTGAAGAAGAAACTAATTTAAAGAAAATAAGTGAATATTTAGATAATACGCATTATAAAATGGAATGTATTAAAACTAGAATTAAAGAATATGCTTATTTTAAGAGTAAGAATCCTAATTTGGAAAATCCAATAATATGTTTAGTTGGATCACCGGGAGTTGGTAAGAGTACAATTGCATCATCAATTGCTGGAGCATTAAAAAGAAAATTTTATAAAATAAGTGTTGGAGGAATGAATGATTCATCTGAACTTATTGGACATAGAAGAACATATTTAGGTGCATCTCCTGGTAAAATAATGGAAGCTATAATTAAGTGTAATACGAATAATCCGGTTATTTTAATAGATGAAGTAGATAAAATAGTTAAAGATTATAAAGGAGATCCTTCTAGTACTTTACTAGACATTTTAGATAATAATTTAAATAAATCATTTACGGATAATTATATCGAAGAACCTTTTGATTTATCTAATGTATTATTTATATTAACTGCTAATGATGTAAATAATATTAATCCTGTATTAAAAGATAGATTAGAAATAATATATATTGATAATTATACGCCTTTTGATAAACAAAATATTGCTATAAATTATTTAATCCCTAAGATTAGTCGAAAGTATAACATTAAGAAGATAAATATAACTAAAGATGAAATATTAGAACTAATTAATAGTTATATATGTGATCCTGGTATTAGAGAATTAGAAAGATTATTAGATAAAATAATAAGATATATGTTAATTAATGGAGTAAAAAAAGAACCTAATTTTAATGAAATATTAGGTAAACCTATTAATAATTTGGTTGATAATGAATTGCATGTGGGTGAGGCAAACATCGTTGGAGTTAGTGGTTATGGAGGAGCATGTGTTAAAGTATCTTCAATAATTAATGATAAAATGGTTGTTACTGGTAATATTGGAAAAAATTTAAATAGTTCTGTTTTAATGGTACTGAGTTATTTAAAAAATAATAAATATTTAAAATTAGAAGATAATATTCATTTAAATTTTAATGTTAATAAATATGAATTAGATGGATTTTCCGGAGGACTTGGTATTGCAGCTTCTATAATGAGTACAGTATCTAGTAAAAAAATAGATAATAATATTTGTTTTATTGGTGCTCTAGATTTATATGGTCAAATATTAAGAGTAAATAGATTAAAAGATAAAATAATTACAGCATATAATAATAAATTAGATATAATTTACTTGCCTTTGCAAAATAAAGTGGATGAGGATTTAATTCCGATTGAAATACTTGAGAATGTAAAATTAAGATATATTAGTAATTTTAATGAAGTATATAATGAATTATTTAAATAGAACAAGTTTTCGCTTGACGGGGGGGCTTTTAAAGGTATAATTTCACTATGGAATATGGTGATTTATATGAATAAGGTAGAACAAATAAAAGTATATGTAATGATAGGAACAATAGTGATGCTTATAGTGATCTTTTCGGGAATAACATATGCTTTTTTTAGTGCCAGTAATAATAAAGGAAGTACATCAGTAGTAGAAGTAAAAAGTGGAAAGATGACAATAAGTTATGTAGATGGTAAAAGTAGTTTATTAGTATCAAAAGATATTCAGCCAAGTAATAAGATAATAATAGATAAAACATTCACATTAACGGGAACAAATACAACTAGTGGCTTAGCTATGCCATATAAGGTAGGCTTAAATTATGTATCTGAATTTAGTGATGGACAAATACATTATTATATTAAACGAACAAATACCAATGGAAATGTAACAAGTAATTTAGTAGGAACAGCAAATCAAACTATACCAGGAAATACTACTGAAACAGGATATACTACTGGAACACTTAAAAAAGGTAATAGATACATAGAACTAGCAACAGGAGAGTTTAAAGCAAACACAAGTAATCAAACAATAACATTTAATTTAAAAATCCAATTTCCTGATACCGGAGTAAGTCAAGATAGTGAAAAAGGAAAAACACTAACTGGTGAAATAGTTGTAAATTACGAAGAAACAGCAACTGATACCTTAATGGCGTTATATGATAAAGAAACAAAGACAAATGGAGTATCAACTAGTGGATTATTTATAGATGATACTAAAGATGTAAATTTAAGATATGCAGGAGCAACACCAAATAATTATGTTGAGTTTGCTAACACAGGAGAACTATGGAGAATAGTTGGAATCTTTAACATAACAGATTCAGAAGGCAATACAACAAGAAAACTAAAATTAGTAAGAGACACGTCATTAGGTGAATACTCATGGGATGCCACTGGAAATAATGATTATGGATTTAATAATTGGACAGAGGCTGACCTAATGAAAGAATTAAATGGTGATTATTTAAATACAGCTTTAACTGCAAATAAGAATAATTGGTATAATTCATACTGGGATTCAAGTACTAACAAACCAGTATTTCGTCAAACTGGAGTATTTAATTATACAAACGTTATAAAAAGTAATTATCAAAATATGATAAGTAATAGTGTATGGAACATAGGTGGAAATGGATATAGTAATCCAGAAGTTCGACCATATGGATTGCCTTTATTAGATCAATATAATAAAGAAAGAGGAACAATCACCTATCAAAATAGTCGTCCTATTGAATGGACAGGTAAGGTTGGACTAATATATGCCAGTGATTATGGATATGCCTCAACAAATAGTGAATGTAGAGAAAATTTAAGAGCTGGAGTAGTGTATGATTCAACAAAAGAACAAAATGATTATACTAATACAAAATGTAAATTAGACAATTGGTTACAAAAGTTTAGTTGGTACTGGACATTGTCGCCTTACTTTAGTAACTCGCTTGGCGTGTTTCGTGTGAATGGGGACGGTGCTGTCAGTGACGCTAGCGCGTATTATCCCAACAGTGTTTATCCTTCAGTTTATCTAAAATCAAATATAAAAATAACAAGTGGAACAGGTGAAAAAACAAAACCATATATTTTTGGATAAGAGGAGCTCATTTAATTAACTATGTCAGGATAGATTAGTTAATTGAATGAGATTTTATTTTATGAACAATTTAACAATTAATGTTAATATTTTATTGTATAGATTAATTAGCTAGAAAGTTGTGTATATTAATTTATAAATGTAAAAAATAGAACATATTTTCGCTTGACGGGGGGGCTTTTAAAGGTATAATTTCACTATGGAATATGGTGATTTATATGAATAATAAAGAAGAACAAATAAAAGTATATGTAATGATAGGAACAATAGTGATGCTTATAGTGATCTTTTCGGGTATAACATATGCTTTTTTTAGTGCAAGCAATAATAAAGGAAGTACATCAGTTGTAGAAGTAAAAAGTGGCAAAATGACAATAAGTTACGCAGATGGCAAAAGTAGTTTGTTAATATCAAAAGA
>CAKOMY010000004.1 GCA_934096815.1 uncultured Bacilli bacterium
AAAACAAATACTTTTAAGTATTTTTTTAAATGATAGAATAGAAAGAAGTGATTAAAATGGATATGTACCAAAAAAGAAAAATGAGAAAAATTAATGAAGATAAAAAAAGTTTACAATCTACAAGTATTAACTGGTATCCTGGGCATATGAAGAAAACCAAGGATGAAATTAAAAAAATAATGCCAGTTATAGATATTGTATTGGAAATAATCGATGCTAGAATACCTCTATCTTCTAAAATTAAAGATATAGATGATATTACTAGAAATAAAGATAAAATACTTATAATGTCTAAAGCTGATTTATGCGATATAAATGAAACTAATAAATGGGTTAAATATTATGAAAATAAAGGTTATAATGTAGTATTAGTTAATTTAAGTGATAATAATGATTATAAGAAAGTTATTGATTTAATAAATAAAGTAGCTAAAAATATTAATTTAAAGAGAAAAGAAAAAGGTTTAAAAGAAAAAGAATTAAAAGCGTTAGTTATTGGTATTCCTAATGTTGGTAAGAGTACTTTAATTAATAATTTGGCTGGTAAGAAAGTAGCTAAGACTGGTAATATGCCGGGTGTTACAAGAAATAATGTGTGGTTAAAAACTAAATATAAAGTATTAGTACTTGATACACCGGGAATATTATGGCCTAAATTTGATGATGAAAAAGTAGCACTTAATTTATGTGTTTTTAGTGCGATTAAAGAAGATGTTATCCCATTATATGATGTTGCTAGTTATATATTAAAAGTATTAAGTGAAAGATATCCTAATATATTAAGTGAGAGATTTAAAATTAATGAATTTAATGATGAAGCATTTGACGCAATTGCTAAAAATATTGGAGCTATTAAAAATGGAGAAGCAGATTATAATCGTACAGCCAAATATATAATTAATGAAATAAAGTTAGAACATATAAAAGGAATTACATTTGATTATGAAAAATAATATGTTAAGTTATGAACAAGAATTATATAATAAAGGAATAAAATATATTGCTGGTGTAGATGAAGTAGGCCGTGGACCTTTAGTTGGACCGGTTGTTACAGCAGCAGTTATTTTACCGGTTGGATATTTTAATGGATTAATTAATGATTCTAAAAAGTTATCAGAAAAAAGAAGAAATGAATTATATGAAATTATAATGAGAGATGCTTTAAGTGTTTCAATTGGTATGATGGATAACAAAGTAATAGATGATGTAAATATTTATGAAGCAACAAAACTTGCAATGTATCAAGCTATAAATAATTTAGAAATTAAGCCGGAATACGTTCTAATTGATGCAATGAAGTTAAGCGATTTAGAAATGCCAAGCGAAAGTATTATTAAAGGTGATAGTAAGTCAGAATCAATAGCAGCAGCATCAATTATTGCTAAGGTTACTAGAGATAGAATGATGTATGAATTAGATGAAAAATTTCCAGAATATGGATTTAAAAATCATAAAGGTTACCCAACTAAAGCTCACTTAGAAGCAATAAAAAAATATGGATTACTTGATAATTATAGGTTTACATTTGGGCCGGTCCGTGATTTAATATTAAATGGTGAGAAAAGTGAAAGAAAAATTAGGAAAACAAATTTTTAAAAATAGTGTGGGTTTCTTATCTTTGATTTTTTTTATTGAAATTATTTTAAGAATAAACCTTTCATATAAAATATTAGATTGGGATATTTTTAGAATATTTATATCTTCTTGTGGTTTTGGTATAGCATTAGGTTTAATAAGTTCTTTATTTAAAAAGACAGGAAGTAAGATATTTAAAACAATTATAAGTGTAGCACTTACTTTATATGCATGGATAGAAGTTAATTTATACAACTATTTAGGATTTTTTATGGGAACTGGTAATGCAGAGCAAGGAACTAAAGTTGTAGATTATGTTAAAGAATATATTGCAGCTGCTAACTGGAAAAGTTATTTATTATTAATTCCTGTAACTTTATATTTATTATATATTTGGTTTTTAGATAAAAAGATAAAGGAATATAAATTAAATAAGACTACTTATTTTGAATTTAAAATAGAAAGTAATAGAAATAAATTATTAACGGTTGCAGCATATGCTATTGTAGTTGCATTTACTTGCATAATGTATTATGGAACACTTACAGTTAAATTTATGCAAAATGATTTACAAACTATAAGTAATAAAAATTTAATTCTTACAAATGATAATCCAAATTTAAATGTAAGTCAGTTTGGAGTATATGCTTTTGGCTTTAGTGATATGATGATTAATACTTTTGATATTAATGTTGATATTAGTGGAGATGATGTAATTAATAATAATCAAAGTAGTGTTGTAGCAAGTGGGGAATCTGCTAGAAATATTGATGATAGTGTTTGGAAAGAATTAATAAATAATGAAAAGAATTCAACTTATAATAAATTAAATAATTATTTTATTAGTAGAGAGATTACTCCTAAAAATGATAAAACAGGTATTTATGAAGGAAAGAATTTAATAGTAATATTAATGGAATCAGTAAATTATATTGCAATTGATAAAGATAGATATCCAACAATTTACAAGTTATGGAGTGAAGGAACATCTTTTAGAAATAATTATAGTCCTAGAAATAGTTGTTCTACTGGTAATAATGAAATGACAGTTATGACTAGTTTGTATACTATTAATCAAACATGTACTGCTAATAGATATAAAAACAATGTTTATTCTGAATCAATATTTAATATGTTTAAGAATTTAAATTATGTTACGACAAGTTATCATGATTATGCTGATCATTATTATTCTAGAAAAACTATTCATAAAAATATGGGAAGTGGACAATATTATAATGCTTCTGATTTAAATATTAAGTGGAGTAGTTTATATAAAGAATGGCCTAGTGATACTGATTTAATTAAAACAAGTGTTCCTCATTTTATAAATGAAGATAAATTTATGGTATTTTTAACATCAGTTACTACTCATCAACCTTATGGTGTTGATAGTGAATATGGTAATAAGAATTTAGATAAATTAAATGATACAAATTATCCAATGACTGTTAAAAGATATATGTCTAAGATGTATGAACTTGATAAAGCCTTAGAGCTTTTATTAGATGAACTAGAGAAAGCTGGAAAATTAGATGATACTGTAATCACATTATTTGGTGATCATTATCCTTATGGACTTAGTACAAGTTCTATATCAGAAGTAGTAGGTTATGATGCTAGTGTTAATAATGAGATGGATAGAACTCCAATGATTATATATAATTATGGACAAGAGCCAGAAATAGTTGAAGATTATACTTCATTAATTGATTTATTACCAACTTTATTAAATATGTTTGGAATTAATTATGATCCAAGATTATATTTGGGTAATGATATATTTTCCGATTATGATCATAGAGCTTATTTTGCAGATGGCTCTTGGCAAGATGAAATAGGCTATTATAATGCATCTAAAGGAGTATTTACACCTAAGGATGAAAGTAATACTTATACTAATCAAGAAATAATTGATATTAATAAACAAATTAATTTAAAACAGCAAATGAGTGCGCTTGCAATTAAAAATGACTATTTTGATTATTTATTTAAAAAAATAGAAGAATATAGTAATATTTCATATATAGCAAATAGTAGTAATAGAAATGAGGAATAAAATGAATTTAGTTATTGTAGAATCTCCAAGTAAAACTAAAACAATTGGTAATTATTTAGGTAGTAATTATAAAGTAGTTTCTAGTAAAGGACATATTAGAGATCTTGCAACAACAGGTAAATATGGTTTAGGAATTGATATTGAAAATAATTTTAAACCAAATTATACTGTAATTAAGGGTAAATCTAGTGTAATAAAAGAACTTAAAAGTGATGCTAAAAAAAGCGATATGGTCTATCTTGCAACCGATCCTGATCGTGAAGGAGAAGCAATAAGTTGGCATTTGAAAGATGCTTTAGGAATAGATGATAAAGATTATGAAAGAGTAGTTTTTAATGAAATTACGCATGATGCAGTTATAAACGCTTTTAAAACGCCAAGAAAGATTGATGAAAATTTAGTTAAATCTCAAGAAACTAGAAGAATGTTAGATCGTATTATTGGTTTTAGATTATCTAAATTAATGCAATCAAAAACGGGTGGAAAGTCAGCTGGACGTGTTCAATCAGTTGCTCTTAAATTAATTGTTGATAGAGAAAGAGAAATTAATGCATTTAATCCGGAAGAATATTGGACAATAAGTGCTATATTTCCTGGATTTAATGCGGATTTAGATAAATATAAAAATAAGAAAATTGAGATAGATAATGAAGATGAAGCAAATAAGGTTTTAAATTCATTAGGTAAAGATTTTAAAGTTACTAGTGTAGTTAAAAAAGAAAAAAATAGAAAAGGTGTTATGCCTTTTACAACTAGTACTTTACAACAAGCGTGTGCTAATAAACTTAATTTTGGCGCATCTAAAACAATGCGTGTTGCTCAAAAACTTTATGAATCAGTTGATTTAGGCAAAGAATCAGTTGGTTTAATTACTTATATGAGAACTGATTCGACAAGATTATCTAATATGTTTATTGATGAAGCACATAAATTTATTGAAGAAAATTATGGTAAAAAATATATTGGTGCAGTTAAAAAGTCTAAAGAAAAAGCAAATGTTCAAGATGCACATGAGGCAATTAGACCAACATCACTTAAAAGAACACCTGAATCTGTAAAAGAGTATTTAACAAATGATGAATATAAAGTTTATAGTATTATTTATGCTAGAGCTTTAGCTTCTTTAATGGCTGATGGAAAGGTTTTAGCAACAACTATTTTATTAGATAATAACAATTATGAATTTAAAGCAACTGGACAAATTGAATGTTTTGATGGTTATTTAAAAGTATATCGTAAATATGTTGATGTTGATGATGTTGCATTACCTGATATTCAAGAAGGAACTATTCTTAATGCGGATGAAGTTAAGAAAGAACAACACTTTACTAAACCACCAGCAAGATTTACGGAAAGTTCTTTAATTAAAGAATTAGAAGCTTTAGGTATTGGTAGACCATCTACCTACGCTAAAATACTTGAGGTAATTAAAGAAAGAGCCTATGTTAGATTAGAAGATAAAAAGTTTGTACCTACGGAAGTTGGAATCGAAACGACTGACAAATTGCAAGAATTTTTCTCAAGTATAATTAATGTAGATTATACAGCTAACATGGAAAATGATTTGGATTTAATTGCGGAAAATAAAGAAGATTATATTAAGGTATTAAAAGAATTTTATGGTGATTTTGAGCCATTAGTTAAAAAAGCTTTTGATGAAATGGAGAAAAAAGCTCCTGTTGTTACTGGAGAAAAATGTCCAAATTGTGGATCCGATTTAGTTATAAGAACTAGTAAATATGGTAAGTTTACAGCTTGTTCTAATTATCCAACTTGTAAATATATTAAACAAGAAGAGAAAAAAATAGAAGAAGTTTGTGACTGTCCAAATTGTGATGGTAAAATAGTCGTTAAACGTTCTAAAAGAGGTAAAGTTTTCTATGGTTGTAATAATTATCCTAAATGTAAGACCGCTTTATGGGATGAACCGACCGGAGAAAAATGTCCTGAATGTGGAAACTTATTAGTGTTTAAAGGTAAAGATAGAACTATAAAATGTAGTAGTTGTGATTATACAAAATAAAATTAAGTGCCAGTTAATGGTACTTTTTTATTTTGCTAGTATATAATTCATAACATTAGTCATAATAATAGTGGTGAAACAAATGATAGATGAATATGAAATATTAAATTATGTTTATAAAAACGCTAAAATGGGTAGTGATAGTACTAATACATTATTAAAATCTTTAGAAAATAAGGATAATAAAATAACAGAAGTTGTAAATGATATACTAAATAGTTATAATTCATTTTTAAAACAATCGGAAAGTTTACTAAAATCAATGAATGAAAAAGGTAAAGGATTTAGTCCTTTTACAAATATGTCAGCTGATATGGGCATAAAGATGCAAGTTTTAAAAGATAATAGTGATTCTGCTATAGCAGATATGCTTATTAATGGGCTTACTATGGGTGAAATTGAAATGACAAAGATGTTTTCTTGTTTTGATGAAAATGTTGATAGAGATATTAAAAAATTAATTAGAGACTTTAAAGATTTTCAAACTAACGCAATTGCTAAGCTTAAAAAATATTTATAATGACACCATAATTGGTGTTTTTTTACTTTAATATTTTTTTAATTTCTTTATAGTTTAATAATACAACAATTAGAATATCTACTATTTCAGAAATAATTAGGGCATATATTCCGATGTTACAAAAACATAAGATAGATAGAGTGATAAGTTTAAATATTATTCCGATTGTAGTTGTTCGCATTACTATTTTAGTTTTATTAAAGGCGGTTAATACAATTGATAGAGGTGCTTCTAAATAATAAAGAATAAAGAAAGGACATAAAAATTTTATGTATGTATAACCAGAAGTTGTATTAAAAACAATACTTAATATTTCATCAGAAAAGAAGAATAAAAATATATTAGCACCGATTCCAAAGATTAAAGAAAATGTTAAGACTTTATAAAATATTCTTTTTACTTTTTTAATATTATTAATGTTTTTAGATAATTCGGGAAGAAGAGCAGTTGCAACCGCACCTAAAAGGTACGTAGGTACAACTAATAAACCGATTACATAAGTGTTATAAATAGCATAATTGCTAATAATATATTCATTGGAAAAACCATTTAATAAAAGCAAATTAGTTAATATGATAGGTTCAAAGAAATAACCGATATTACCGATTATTCTAGAAGATACTGAAGGAATACCTATTTTTAAAACATCTTTAATTGTACCAATGTCGGGTTTAAGATCTTCTTTTTTGATAGTAAATCCTTTAGGTAAATATAATAAGAAGACAATAATAGATATTGTTTCAGATATTATTGATATTAAAATATAACCGGTTACAGCAAAGATGATTCCATGTTTAATAAGTTTAGGAAGAACAATTATAACTATAAATAGTTTAAAAAGTTGTTCAATTATATTGGAAATAGTATGAGGCATCATTTGTTGTTTACCAAAGAAATATCCTCTTATTATTGAAGCAATAGATATAAATGGTAAGACTAGAGAACAAGCAAGTAAGGGATAATATGTTTCTTTATTATGTAATAAATTATTTGATAAGAAGCTTGCGGATAACACAACAATTAAAATGAGAAATATATTTAAGATAATAGAGATTGGTATGATAGAAGAAGCAATGTTTTTACCTGTTTTTTCACCTTTAGCTATAATTGATGATATGGCAAGAGGAAAACCTAGTTGGGTAATTGTTATTAATAAGCTGTAAGTTGGCATAATAAGAGAGTATATTTCAATACCAGATCCAATATTACGTGTAAAGTAAATTCTAATTACAAAACTTAATAATTTAGTGATAATTCCACCTATTAATAATATTAATGTACTTTTTATAAATTTATTTTTCATATTTAAGTATATGATTTATTTATTATTTTAATTTAATTTGTTATAATGTTTGTGGATAAAGATGAGGTTAAAGATGGATGAATTTAAATTTAAGTCTTTAGAAGAATTGTATAAAAAATTAATACCTGCTTTTAATGTTAAAATAAATGATTTAAGAAGAAATAATATTAAAGGAATAGATAGAAAAGATATTTGGAATTATTTAAAAAGTACGTATTGGATGAAAAGAGAACATTTAACTTTAGGAGAAATGGTTAATGATATTATTACAGTTTCTGATAAGGAATTAATAAATTATAAAATTAACAATAGATAGGATTTGATAAAAATGTTTGAAAATATAATTAATAAACTTAGTGAATGTGCTAGTAGTAGTGAACTTGATTTAGTAAATAAGGCATATAATATTGTTAAAGAAACTGCAAGTGATGACCATTATTTAAGAGTTGCTACGATTGTATCTGAATTAAATGCTGATAGTACTATGATTATAGCAGCTCTTTTACATGATGCATATGCAAAAGAAAATATTACCTATGATAAAATTAATAAAGAATTTGGTAGTAATATTGCTAATTTAGTTGCTAATTTAATTAAACTTAGAAGTATTAAATTAAATGATTATAATGAATCATCAAGTGTTTATTTAAGAAAAGTATTAGTTGGAATAAGTGATGATGTAAGAGTTATAATTATTAAACTTGCTGATAGATTAGATGAAATGCAGACTAAAGAGTATAGTGAAGAAGAAAAGAAACAAATTGCTAATGAAACTATGAATGTATTAATTCCAATTGCTCATAGATTAGGTATTAATAGTATTAAATCTAAATTAGAAAATCTATGTTTAAGATATACTAAACCAGATGTTTATGATGAAATAGCTGAAAAATTATCAGGAACAAGAAAAGAGCTTTCCGTTAGCCTTGAAGATATGCAAAATGAACTTATTGAGATTTTAACTGAGCATGGTATTAATTTTCATATTAAATCAAGAGTTAAAAGTGTTTATAGTATTTATAATAAATTATCTACAGGTAAAAAATGGAGTGATATTTATGATATTTTAGCACTTAGAATAATTTTAGATACTCCGGAAGATTGTTATTTGGTCGTTGGACTTATTCATGCTAAATATAGACCAATTCCTAAGAGATTTAAAGATTATATTGCGATGCCTAAGGAAAATATGTATCAGTCTTTACATACATCTGTTTTTGGTGTTGATGGTCATATATTTGAAATTCAACTTAGAACTAAGGAAATGGATGAAATTGCTGAGCATGGTATTGCGTCTCACTGGTCATATAAAGAACATTCAGATGGAACAGTTAAGAATTTAATGGAACAAAAGCTTGAAATATTTAGAAATACCATAGATTTAGCAACAAGTGATGCTAGTAATGAATTATTTGAACAAAATATGGAAATGGAGCTTTTATCGAAACAAATTTACGTTTTTACACCTAAAGGTGATGTAATGGAACTTCCACTTGGTTCTACGCCAGTTGATTTTGCTTACCGAATTCACTCAGATATAGGAGACCATATGGTAGGTGCAATTGTTAATGATAATATTGTTCCACTTGATTATGAACTTAATGATAACGATATAATTAAAGTTAATACAAATGCGAGTGCTAAACCTAATATAGATTGGTTAAAATTTGTTAAAACTAGTCAAGCTAAGAATAAAATTAAAGCATATTTTAGCAAACAAGATCGTGAAAGATATATTGAAGAAGGTAAAACTTTAATTGAAAAAGAATTAAGAAAGAGAAAATTACCTTTAACTACTTTAAATGAAGAAGAAAATATTGATAAGATTTATAAAAACTTAAAGATTAATAATATGGATGATATGTATTTAAGTTTAGGTGCTTTAAGATATACTCCAACCTATATTGTTAATTTAATTACAGAAGAAAAACAATCAATGAATGACTTGATGCTTGAAAGAGTTAATAGTAATTTAGAAATAAAAGAAAATTATAAGAATGACATTATTGTTGATGGTGTAGATAATATTAAAGTTAATGTAGCTAAGTGTTGCCATCCTGTTCCTGGCGATGAAATAATAGGATATATTACTAAGGGTGAGGGAATAATTGTTCATAAGAAAAATTGCCCAAATATGAAAAATATTGATACTAGATTAATAGATGTTACTTGGAACGATACTAATAGTGATAAATTATTTATTGCAAGAATAAGAGTTAATACTGATTCAATGAATAATCACATTCTAGATATTGTTACTAAAGCAAGTACAAGAGGAATAACAATTTCTAGTATAAATGAAATTAATGAAAAAGATGCAGTATCATATGAAATAAGTGTTAAAGTTAAAAATAAGGAGGATTTATCATTACTTATTGAAGATTTAAGAATATTACCATTTGTTAAAGAGGTTGTAAGATGAAAGTTGTTATTCAAAGATGTAAAAGTGGATCTTGCACGGTAGATGATAAAATAGTAAGTAAAATTGATAAAGGATTAGTGGTTTTAGCTGGATTTAATGTTAATGATACTATTGATGATATAAATTATATTGTAAAAAAAATAGTTAATTTAAGAATTTTTGATGATGAAAACGGAGTTATGAATAGAAGTGTTATTGATGTTAATGGAGAAATTTTATCAATAAGTCAGTTTACTTTGCAAGCTATAACAAAAGATGGCAATAGACCAAGTTATGTTAATGCGATGAAGGGTGAAGATGCTATTAAGTTATATGATATATTTAATAGTAAATTAAATGAAAACGTTAAAACTTATTCTGGGGTGTTTGGCGCTGATATGTTAATTAAAATAGATAATGATGGACCAATAACAATTGTAATAGATAGCCAAAATAAATAATAGGGAGTTAAATATGGGGAAAAAGAATTTATATATCGTGTTTGATCAATTACCAGGAAAAAAAACAGGAGGACTAGTTACAACATATGTAAGAATTTCCAAATTATTAAAAGAAGAATATAATATAAAAATATTAAGTATTTTTAATTATGAAGAAAATGAATTATTTAAAGAAAATGAAGTAATTTATATTAATAAAAATACGGTATCATCAGATTGTATTAATATAATTAGTTATATAAAAAAATTTGACTTTAAACAAACAATCAAAGCTCTTAAAAATTTATTTCTATACTTTGTTACAATTCCTTATAATCGAAGAAAAGTATCAAAATTAATAAATAAAGATGATTTAGTTATAGTTTCTTGTCCATCTGCTGCTATATTTATGCCTAAAAATATAGATTTTATATTAGAAATTCATATATATTTTAAATATTTTTATGGAAGTAATTTAAAAGGCAGATTACAATCATTATTTATGCAAAAACCTAAATTAACACTTTATCGTACCAAAAGTGATATGATTGAAGCTAAAGATGCGGGATTTAAAGATGTTGGTTATGTATATAATTTCTTTGAAAATAAAAATATAAAGCCAAATAAAAAACTTGTTAAAAATAAGATCTGTTTTGTTGGCAGACTAGAGAAACAAAAAGATTTGCCTCGAATGATAGAAATTGCTAGTAAATTAAGACAAATAAATAATAACTTTATCTTAGATATATATGGTGAGGGGAGTCAAAAAGATACAATTAGTAGACTAATAAAAAAGTATCACTTAGAAGAAAATGTTTTTTTAAAAGGTTTTACTCAAGATAAAAATATATATGCTAATTACTCAATTATGTGGATGACATCTTCTTTTGAGGGATTTGGTTTAACAATTATAGAAGCAAAATCAAATGGAGTTCCAACAATCTCTACTAATTGGGGTAATGGCGTGTATGAAGTAATTAATGATGGAATAGATGGATTTATAGTAAATAATAATGAAGATTTTATTGATAAAACGACTATTTTATTATCAGATGATAAAAAGTTGGAAGAATTTAAACAAAATTCATTACATAATTTTGATAAATTTTCTAAAGAAAGAGCAAAAAAAATTTGGATATATATACTTAATAACTATAAAAATAAAAATATTGATAATTTTTTTGATGAATAGAGCTGTTGCTCTTTTTAATTTTATTAAAAAATATACAAATATCATACGTATATGTTATAATTTAACTAGTTATAAAGAAAATAGGTGAAATATGAAAGATTTAATTACAGTTGTAATACCAATATATAACGTAGAAAAATATTTAGAACGCTGTATTAAAAGTATAATTAATCAAACATATAAAAATATAGAAGTATTACTTGTTAATGATGGATCACCAGATAATTCAAAAGAAATAATGGAAAAATATAAAGAAAATGATAAAAGAATAAAATGCTTTTATAAAAAAAATGGTGGATTATCTGATACTAGAAATTATGCCATAAATATTGCTTCTGGTAAATATATTTGTTTTATTGATGGCGATGATTATATTGATAATACCTTTGTAGAAAAATTATATAATAAGATAATAGAAGATAAATCGGATTTAGCTTGGTGTAATTTTAATTTAGTAAATGATGATGGAAAATATGATGAAATTATAATCAATGATAAAAATATTTATGATTTCGAAATGCCTTCAGCTTGCAATAAATTATATAATGTTGATATTTTTAAGAAAAATAATATTTATTTTCCAGTTGGGATTTGGTATGAAGATTTAGCAACAACTCCTAGAATTTTATTTAGTACAAATAAAATTAGTTGGGTAAATGAAGGCTTATATAATTATTATTTTAATGTTGAATCAATTACTAATACATATAGTATAAAGGTATTGGATTCATTAAAGGCGTTAAAAATAGTTGATGACTTTGTAAAAGAAAATAATATTCAAAATGTTGATGAATATTTAGAATATCTATATTTATATAATGGAATATTAAATACAGTTTATAGATTATCTATGTGCAATGAAGCAAAAATCAGTGATATTAAAAATGTTGTTAAAATTTGTGAGGAAAGATTTCCAAAATTATTAAATAATAATGCTTATATAAAAAAATTGGATACAAGTAGAAAGATTTTAAGATTATTATTAAAATTAAAATTATATAGGTTTACTAGATTCATAATAAGATTTAAAAAAAGGTGGTAATATGAAAAAAGTATCTATAATTGTACCATGCTATAATGTTGAAAAATATATAGAAAGATGCTTAAATTCCTTAATTAATCAAGAATATAAAAATATTGAAATTTTATGTATTGATGATGGTTCTAAAGACAATACAAAAGAGATTATAGAAAACTTTTTAGAAAAAGATAAAAGAATTCAATATTTTTATAAAGAAAATGGTGGATTATCAAGTGCGAGAAATTATGGATTAAAATATGTTGATGGCTACTATTGTTGCTTTATTGATAGTGATGATTATGTTGATTCAACATATGTAAGTAAATTGGTCAATTCTATTGAAAAAAATAATTCAGAAATGGCTGTATGTGAATTTGATAGAGTATATGGAAAACATATAACTCATAAAGAAATGAAAATGAAAGATATAGAAAATTATATAGTTCCTGCTGCATGGAATAAAATGTTTATTAGTGATTATTTTAAAGATTTATCCTTTCCAGAAGGCTTATGGTATGAAGATTTAGCAACTATACCAAAATATATAATGAAGCATAATAAAGTGTCTATAGTTAATGAATCATTGTATTTTTATATTCAAAATCCTAAATCAATTATGCATACAAGTGATAATCGTATTTTTCAAATTTATAATAGCATTGATTGTATTGAAAAATATGCTTTTGATAATAATATTTATAATGATTATCAAAAAAATTTAGAGTTTGCAAATATATATCATATTATTGTCGGAACTGTTTTTAGAGCGTCAGGACATAGTGATTTTAGTATTAATATGATTAAGGATATTGTTTCTATTGTTGAAAAAAAATATCCGGATTGGTATAATAATTGTATGATTAAAAAGGATTTTTCATTTGTTTATAGAGCCTATTTATGGTTTATAAAAAGAAAATTGTATTTTGTTGTTTATTTAGTGCTCAAATTATTTGGAAGATTTATGCATTTATAGAAATGAGTTGAAGTATTGTGAAAGTATTAATTATTGTTCCGGCATATAATGAAGAATTAAATTTAAAAAAAGTAGTAAAAGATATCAAAAAAAATTGCAATTATGATTATTTAATTATCAATGATTGTTCTACTGATAATACTGAAAAATTATGCATTGAAAATAATTTTAATTATTTATCTTTGCCAATAAATTATGGATTATCAAGTGTTATTCAATTAGGATTTAAATATGCACTTAAGTATGATTATGATGCGGTTGTTCAATTTGATGGTGATGGACAACATCATGCAAAATATATTGATGAAATGGTTAAAGAATTAGAAAAAGGTAATGATATTGTTATAGGTTCAAGATATGTTACAAAAAAGAAACCATTTTCATTAAGAATGATAGGTAGTCGTATAATTTCATTTTTGATTAAAATTACAACAGGTAAAACAATAAATGATCCAACGTCTGGTTTTAGGATTTATTCAAAAAAATTAATTCCGGAATTTGCTAATTATATTAATTATCCGCCAGAACCTGATTGCTTAGTTTATTTATTAAGAAGAAAATTTAGGGTTAAAGAAGTTCAAGTTGAAATGAGTGAAAGAGAATTTGGAACAAGTTATTTAAATGCATTTAAATCTTTTGAATATATGCTTAGAATTTGTGTTTCTATTTTATTTATACAGCTATTTAGGAGGAAGTAAAGATGAACATTACATTAAGAATACTATTATTATTTTTTTCTATTTTGTATTTTGGTTATACAATTTTTAAAGTAAGAAAGGCAAGCCTTAATATTGAAGATGCTATTTTTCCTATAGTTTTTTCATTACTTTGTGTTTTTATGAGTATATTTACAAAATTTATTACTTATATTTCAGATAAATTAGGGTTTATGAGTGTTTCAAATTTTGTGTTAGTGTTTGTTATTTTAGTACTTAGTATTTATAATTTAAAAATTGTTACTAAGTATTCAAAATTAAATGAAAATGTAAAAAAACTAAATCATTTTATTGCCTTAAATGAAAAGGAGAATAAGAAATGATAAGGTTAACATTAATTTTTTTACCATTTTTATTTATTTTATTACCTACGTGTTACTTAGTTGGTAGTTTAGTTATTGAAAAAATAAAATTAGAATTTAATAAATATTTGAGAGTATGTATTGGTTTTATTACTTTGATTGCTGTATTTCAAATACTTTATTATCCAGCAATGATTTTACAGTTACCTAGTTTGTATATAACTATTGTTGGACTTATGATTTCATTAACTTTATTTGTGTTAGATATTAAATATTTTAAGAAAATTAAGGGCTTTTATAAAGATAAATATATTTGGGGTATATTATTTATGGCTTTTATATTTTTCTTTTTGTATATGAGAACAGTACCGGAAGAATATTTTTATTATGACGATAGTTTTTATTTTCCTTTGATGTATCATAATGCGAACACGAATAAATTATTTTCTATAGAACCTAGAGTAGGTACAGAGGTAGATTCAATAACTAGTTATTATATGTATCAAGGATATTATTTAATTGGTAGTTTTTTTATTAGTATATTTAACTTATTAAAAAATGTTTTTGATTTAAAATTTTCTTATGTTTCAGTTGTTCTTTATTTTATGTCTGTTCCAACATTTACAATATTGGTTTTAACAATGTTAGGATTAATCAAACAAAAAGAACTAAGTAAATTAGAAAAAATATTATTTGTATTATGTTGTTTATTTTATGTTATATATTTACCAATTGATTCTAATATTTATAATAATATATTTATGACTGGTTATTCGGGTGTGTTTAGTTCCTTAACAGTTATATATCCATTTTTTATGTATGTTGTGCTAAACTATTATAAACATAAAAACTATAAATATTTACTTATGATTTTATTTTTTACATTATTAAGCTATGCAAGCTTTAATCTTTTTAATATTATTATTATACTTTTTGTTATGTTACTACTCCAAATGATTAATAATTTCGAAATTAATTATAATAATTATTTTTTATTGTGTTTTCCTGTATTGTTATATTTAAGTGCATTTTTAATTAGCAATAATTATGTATCAATGATTGCATTTATTTTAGTTATATTATTATATTTATTGTATTTTAAAAAAATAATTAAAAAATATAATTTAAATGACTTAAATAAATACAATAAAGTATTTAAAACTATTATGTTAGTAATATCTTTTTTACCAGTTCTTTTATCAATAATTATGTTAATTTTAAAATTAACTATAAAAATAGACACATTATACTATATAGATACATTGATTAATGATTTCTTTCCATTATTTGGTAATTATCAGTTTCATTATTCATATTTACCTATCACTATTTTTTATATTGTTTTAGGTTATTTACTAGTGTTTAATGTTTATAAAAGAAGATATGAATCGACTGATAAGAAAATTATTTGGTTTATTATCTTAATTGGATTAATATTCTTGAATCCTTTAGCAATTCCTTTTATATCAACAGCAATGACTTCAGAAGTCTTTTCAAGAATATTTCCATTAATATTTAACCCATTAGTTATGTTTACTATTTTAAAGCCTATTATTAATAGTTTTAAATGTAAAAAATGTTTAGCATATTTAATGATAATATTTATTGTTGGCATTTCTATGGTTGAATTAAAATCTTTAAGTTTTTCAGTTGGACAAACTGGTGGATCTGATAAGGTTTATAGAATGAGAACTAGAGATGTAGCAGCATATATTAAACTTGAAAGATATTTAAATAATTATGATATTGATAATCCTGTAATTGGTTCAAATCATAGTGATATGAGAATTCTTAATCCCACTATTAAAAGTAGTTATGATAGATTTATTTCATTAAAGCCTAATAAAAGTTTTACAAAATATGCTTATTATCAATTAACACTTTATAGATTAAATCAAGGGATAATTAACACTAAATATTTAGATGATGGAGATACACTTTATGATGCAATTAAATATTTAGGAGTTAATTTAATTACGGTTGACTTAAAATGCTTAGATAAAAGTGTAATTGATGATATAGGTGGTGTATGTATTTTTGATAGAGAAAATACAGATACCGAAGAATATAAAGAAGCCAGTAAAATATATAAAGATTTACTTAAACATATGGATTTAATATATGAAACTGATAGGTATAGATTATATTATGTAGGAGACTAATGATGAAGGAAAAAATAAAAAAAATTTATAATAAAATATTAGAAAGAAAATTAATTAAAAATTTTTTAATGATATTTACTGGACAAGGAATATCATCAGTATTTGGACTTTTTGCTACGATAATGATTATATCTACAATAGGATCTGAACAACATGGCATATTAATAGTTATTCAAACATATTCAACGTTATTTTACAGTTTTTTTTCTTTTAAAACATTTCAAGCATTAATCAAATATTTAGCACAAGCAAAAAAAGAAAATGATACAGAAAATATTAAAATATATATAAAATGGTCTTTTTTGTTAGATTTGTTATCTTTATTACTAATGTTTGTCTTTGGAATTGTTTTAAAAAATCTTGTAATAAGTTGGATGAATTGGCCTACCAATATTACTAAGTATTTAATGATTTATTTAGCATTACAAATATTTTATATACAAGGAACTACAATTGGAGTTTTAAGATCATATGAAAAATATAACTATGTTGTAACTTCACAAATTATTTCCAATGTAGTAAGGTTTGCTTTATATTTATATTGTTATTTGAGTAAAAGTAGTTTTGATGCATTTTTTCTAGCAGAAGTTATAGCTACTTTTGTAAATTATATATTGCTTATTTATTATACTGTTAAAGTTCTAAGAGAAAATAAATTATTAGATTTTTATAAAGTTAAATTAAAATATAAGAAAGAATTTTTCATGTTTAATATATATAGTAATTTAACATCTACTTTAGATTTGCCAATTAATCAAGTTACTCAACTAATTATAAATAAATATTTAGGATTTAGCGCTAATTCAGCATATAATGTATTTGAAAAATTAGGAACTGTAATTAATAAACTTGGTGATCCTATTAATCAAATAATATATCCAGAAATGAATTTAAAAATTGTAGATAAAGATTATGATGGAGCTAGAGATTTATCTAAAAAATTAAAGAAATTAATGTTAGGCATATTTGCAGTTTGCTTTGTAGGAACTTTGTTAACTTATAAATTATGGTTTCATTTATTTATAGATGATGTAGATTTATATATAATTCCATTTTGCTTATATTTGGCGTTTATATCATATTCTAATGCTGCTATGGGAACGCATAATTTATTTATGGCCTTGGGGTATGTTAAATATAATATTCCGATTTTAATAATAGTTAATTCAATATATTTGGTATTTTTGTTCTTTGCTATTCAAAATCTTGGACTAAGTGGCGTATTACTTGCTTATTTAATTCAAGCAATGGGAATGGTTGTAATAAAAGAAATAATTTTAAAAAAACATAGATATATGGAATATGTAGATAAAAAAGGAGTCAAGAATGCTTAAATATTCAATAATTGTACCAACTTATAATGCAGAAAAATTTATTATTAAATGTGCTGAATCTTTAAAAAATCAAAATTTTGAAGATTATGAGGTTTTATTTATTAATGATGGTTCAACTGATGATACATTAAATATATTAAATAATTATATAAAAAATAATAAATTAGATAATTTTAAAGTTATAACTAAAAAGAATGAGGGAGTAAGTAGTTCTAGAAACTATGGAATAAAGCATGCTAAGGGTGAATTTTTACTTGCAGTTGATAGTGATGATTTTGTAAGTGAAGATTTTTTAACAAAAATAGATGAGGCAGTAAATGATGATGTTGATATATTAATATTTAGTTTTTATGAATATTTTAATGATGATAATAAAAGAAAGAAAATTGGAATAAGTTCTAGTTGTGAAGATATTAAAAGAAACGCTATGATATCAGCACCTGCTCAGTGGAATAAAGCAATTAGAAGAGAACTATTTATAAAAAATAATATTTTTTTTCCAGAAGGATTAATTTATGAAGATTTAGGAACTATTCCAAAACTTTATTTATTAACAGATAAAATTAAATTTATTGATGAGTATATTTATTATTATCGTCAACAAGAAAATTCAATAATGCATACTTTTAATGAAAAGATATTTAATATATATCCCATATTAGAAAATTTAAAAGATTATTATGATAAAAATGATATAAAAAAATTGTATACTAATGAATTAGAAAAAATATTTATATATAATACATTTTTTATTGTAAATACTCTTGGTTGTGTTAAATTTAAACAAAAATTAAAATATCAAAATGATTCCATAAAATTTTTGAATAAAAGTTATCCAAAGTGGTATAGAAATCCTTATTTAAAAAATGAGAAATTTAAAACAAGATTACATATTTTAATCATGAAATATAATTTCTTATTATCTATTTATAATTTGATTAGAGGTATAATATGAAAAAGAAAGTTTTATTTATAATATGGTCATATTCTTATGGCGGAGGAGCAGAGAGAGTACTTACAAATATCGTTAATAATTTAGACTCTTCTAAGTATGAAATTGATATTTTAGAATATTTATATGCTGGTATAAAAAAAGAAGAAATAAACGATAATATTAATTTGCTTGATCCAATTATAGATATAACCGATAGATCTTTTGTTAATAGGGTTAATAATTGTGTCAAAGAAAAAATTGTTTTTAGGTTTCCTAAATTATTAAGGAAAAAATATATTAAAAAAAATTATGATGTTGAAATAGCATTTAATTATTTAATTCCTACTTTTTTACTTGACTATAATGTTAAAACTATTGGATGGTGTCATGGAGCAATAACTGACTTAAAAGATAATGATAGATTAAGAAATCTTCAAAAAAAGTATTTTGATAAAATAAATAAAATAGTTGCTATTTCTAATAAAACTTTTGATTCTATTTTAGAAGTTTATCCAGAATATAAAGATAAAGTTAAGCTAATTTATAATGGTTTTGATAAAAATAATATTTTAATGCAAATTAATGATTATAAATCTGATCCAATTGATATTCTTTATTGTGGTAGATTTGATGAAAATAAAAATCCAAGTAAATTTATTGAAATAATTAGAAATATAAAAAAAGTGAAAAAGGATGTTAAAGCTGGTATGCTTGGAATTGGTAAATTAGAAAAAGATATAAAAAAGATGATTGATAAGTATGAGCTTAATGATAATGTAATATTATATGGTTATAAAAACAATCCTTATCCAATAATAAATGGCACTAAAATTATGTGTATGACATCTTATTCAGAAGGCTTTCCAACTGTTTTAATGGAAGGAATGATTTTGGGTAAACCTTTTATAAGTACTGATGTTGCTGGTACTAAAGAAATGTCTAATAATAATAAATGTGGATTTATTAGCAATGATAATAATGAGCTATGTGATTATGCATTAAAATTATTAGATGATAAAAAACTATATGATAAAATGAGTAAAGATTCACAAATACATGCTGAAAATTTTACTTTAATGAGTCAAATAAAAAATATAGAAAGTTTGATTGATGGGAATTAGAATATGAAAAGGATTTTAATAACTGCTGGTTATATGGGAACTGGTTCTTCAGCAATGACTGATTTACTAAGCGAATTTAAAAATGTTAATAATAAATATAAAGATTTTGAATATATATTTTTGCATTGTCCTAATGGATTATTTGATTTAGAAGACAAATTGCTAGTTGGCAATAATTCTATGCGTAGTGATGAAGCACTTCATGTTTTTAGAAATGCAATGAAAGACTTATATGATGTAAAATTTTGGTGGCCTGGTAATTATAAAAATATTATTGGAGAAGACTTCATGAACATAGTTGATGAATATATTGATTCAATAACATTATTTAAAACTGATAATTTTTGGTATTATCAAGAAAAACCTACTAAAATTAATATGTTAAAATGTATATATTTTTATATTCTAAATAAGATATTTAATAATAAGTTTAAAGATAAGAAAGTTTTGAGATATGATACAATGCTTTTATCATATGTTGATAGTGATATATTTTACGATAAATCTAAAATATTTATTAATAAAGTAATTAATGAAATAGATAATAATGATGATGATATATTATTAGATCAATTATTGTTACCTCATAATGCGTGGAGAATTGATAAATATTTTGAAAATAATACTAAGATGTTTATTATAGATAGAGATCCTAGAGATTTATTTGTTCTAAATAAATATGTTTGGAGTAAAAAAGGTATCACGGTTCCTTATTCTTTTGATGTTAACAAATTTTGTATGCAGTATAGAGAAATAAGAAAAAATGTTAAAGAATATAATTCAAATTATGTTATGAAAATAAAATTTGAGGATCTTATATATAAATATGATGATACTTTAAAACAAATCAAAAAATTTATGAATTACAAAGATAATGATCATATAAATAAGAAAAAAAGATTTGATCCAAATAAATCTATAGCTAATACGCAAGTATTTTTATCAAAAAATATTAATAAGGAAGAAATAAAATATATTGAAAAAGAACTTAAAGAGTATTTATATGATTTTCCGTATGTGGTTTCTTCTGCAATTGAAGATACAATAGATTAAAAAGCTTTGATAAATGTATTATTTTTGCCCAACATTAGATATCATTGAACCTAACATTGAAGAAAGCGTTATTACTAAATAATATATAAATGTATTAAATGTTAATTCATTATGAAATATAAGACTTAATAATAAATATAATATAGATGTAATAAGTCCTAATAATAGGCCATGAATATATTTCCTTTTTTGCATTTCTTTACTTAAATAATAGCCAGATATAAACATAACTATAGACATCATGATTAATATAAATATATTGTTCGTTTTAAAACCTAATAGATTGGTTATACTAAATAAGATAGCCATAATTATTAAAGAAATAAAGGGTATTGCTAATGTTTTTAAATATTTAATTATATAATTCAAAAAAATCACCTAATAAATATTATGTGATTTTTATTTATTTATGCATGTACTTGCACATTTACCATATGTTCTAGATAAGTTAGATGCACCTAGCTTTGTTCCACCATAGAATCTAACTACAGCAATTAAATGATTATTAAGACTATTCCTATCTAAATTATTTAAGAAAGAAATAGAAATATTACCTGGTTCTTTATCATCAGATTTACCTGCAGTGTTGTTAAAATAATAAGCATATGGTATGTGTCTATATCCTTTGTTTTCTTCTTTTAACTTATTTAATATTAGTTTAACTTCATCTAGAGTATCTAATTTATATAAATAGCCATAAAATTTTGATTTTTTAATTTCAATATAACTTGTATTTATTAATTTCATATAACATCTTTATCATTATATCAATTAATTTAATAATGTGCTATATTATTTGTGTGTAATGAAGTGTTACAGTAGTAGGGAGTTTAGCAAAAATATGTTAGATGAAGATAATAAAACAATACTTTGTAATAGAATAATAAATATATTAGCTAAAAAGGGATTTGATAAGATAGAAGAGCCTCGAAATTTACGTTTAAGAGAACAACTTGATATTAAAGAATCTTTTAATATTGTTCTTGAGTTTTTAAAGAAGTTTGATATAAATTTATATAATATGTTTTTAAACTTAGCAGAAAATGATAAAGAAAGTTTTTTATTTTTAAACGAAGATATTAATGAAGATATTAAAGAATTTGCTTATGGTTGTGTTAAAGAAGATGGAAAACTTATAATTATAGTTAAAAATAATATACGCGATGTATTTACAATTGTTCATGAGTTTATTCATAAAGTTTATTTTCAAAAACATATTAGTTCTAAAATCAATTTTAATAATTTTGTGGAAGTTTCGTCTATAACAATTGAACTATATTTGTATAAATATTTAATGGACTATACTGAATATGAATTGGATGCTGAAAAAGTAATGAAAGAACGTTACTTTTATGAGACATTAACTGGCTTTTATATAAGCTATGTTAATTTTATTAAAGAAATATTTAAAGAAGATCCATGGGAAGCAATAAATATAGATAATTATGAAGATATCTTTAATAAAGAAATACAGTTATTACCAGTATTATATAAAAATACGTTTATTAAGTATCATAAATATTTTGATGGTCTAATTAAAGAAGATGGTACTGATTTAGAAAATAAATTAAATTTTAGATTTAGATATGTAAATGGGCTTTATTTAGCTTCATATATTTTATATCATGATGATAGAGAATTGTTTGATAAAATGGGACTTGCAGCATATGATGATACAATTACTTTTGATTTAGATTATTTGGAAGCTGATGAATGTTTTTATAATTATTTTAATAAGTTTGTAAATAAAATCAATAATATAAGTAGAATTAGGTGATTATTTTGTTTAAAGAAGAATTAGAATTAGTTCCTACTAAACCAGGATCTTATCAGATGTATGATAAAAATGATATAGTTATATATGTTGGTAAAGCCAAGAATTTAAAGAGAAGATTAAGTTCATATTTTAATAGAACTCAAACTGGTAAGACGGCGGAACTTGTTAAAAATATTGCTTATTTTAAGTATATAGTTACTAATACGGAGTTGGAGTCTTTTATATTAGAAATTAATTTAATTAAAAAGTATAATCCAAAGTATAATATTTTACTTAAAGATGATAAGAGTTATCCTTATATTGAATATAGTAGAAAGCCTTATCCAACGCTTAAGGTAGTTAGATATTTAAAGGTTAAAAATAGAAAGGATAAATATTTATTTGGACCATATGTTAATGCTTATGCGGCTAGAAGAATTGTTAATTTAATAAATAGATTATATCCTTTAAAGAAGTGTGAAGGAATGCCTAAAGATGTATGTTTATACTATCATATTCATGAATGTTTAGGTTATTGTAAAAAAGATATCGACCAAGAAAAAATAGATGAAATGGAAAAAGATATATTATCTTTCTTAAGAGGAAATGAAGATATTATTAAGAGTAAATTAAAGGAAAAGATTGAAGCTTATTCTGAATCTATGAATTATGAACTAGCGCTAGAGCTTAAAAAAGAACTTGATTATATGACTGTTGTATTAGAAAAACAAAAAGTTGAGCTTAATCCAAGTGAAAATTTAGATGTAATTAATTATGCTTTTAAAAATGGATTTTTATCATTACAAATCTTGTTTGTTAGGAATGGTAAATTGATAGGCGCTAATAGTGAAATATATCCAGTTATGGAGAATTATTTAGAAGAATTAGAATATTACATTGCCATGTTTTATAACAAAAAGGAAATACCTAAAGAGATATTACTTCCTGATGAGGTTGATGATAATATTTTAAAAGAGATTATTGATACTAAGTTTATTAAAATTAGTAAGGGTAGCAAAAGAAAGCTTCTTAATATGGCTAAAGATAATGCAGAAATTAATTTAGATAATAATTTTGAAAGATATCAACAAAAATTAAATAAAACTAGTGGGGCTAATGATGAACTATCAGCACTACTTGGAATTGGCATTAACCGAATTGATATATTTGATAACTCTAATTTATTTGGTACATATGCAGTATCAGGAATGGTTGTATTTGTTAATGGAATGCCTGATAAATCAAAGTATCGTAAATATAAGATAATTGAAGATAAAAATGATGATTATAACACGATGAAAGAAGTAATATACAGAAGATACTATCATGGATTAATTGATAAAGATTTGCCTGAGTTAATACTAGTTGATGGGGGATTGAGTCAAATTAGAGCTGCTAAGGAAGTATTACAGGAACTTAATCTTGATATAAAAGTATGCGGTCTAGTTAAAAATGATAAACATCAAACTAATGATTTGTTAGATGGTGATACATTAGAGTTATATGATATTGATAGAACTAGTAATTTATTTCATTATTTAACTAGAATGCAAGATGAGGTTCATAGGTTTACAATAACTTATCATAAACAAATAAGGAGTAAAGGATCTATTCAAAGTTTACTTGATAATATTCCGGGTATTGGTGATAAGAGAAGAAAAGAATTAATTAAAAAGTTTGGTAGTGCTAAAAAGATAAAAGAGGCAAGTACTGAGGAAATAGCTGAAATAATACCGCTAAATGTAGCCGAAAACTTAAAGAAATATTTAGATAAGAATTTATAGTATTGATAAGCATAAGCAACACTTATGTTTTTTTCTATGAAAGTTAAATAGTGAACAAATGGTTGTATTATTATGAATTATATGGTAAAATATAGCTTAAGTTTATGAGGGACTGCAAAGATTAAGTTATAGTTAAAATAAATAATAAATTATTTTAAATGAAATTTAGGGGGATTTTATGATAAAAGATAATTTTACTAATATTGATAAACAAATATTTGATTCTATTTTTAGAGTTACAGAAACAATTGAAAGACTTTATGAGGGATTATATAATTTAGAAATCAAAGGACTTAAAAATAGTGAGGAATATAATAGAAAACTTAATTTGTTAAAAATATTTTTAAAGCAAGAAGAACAATTATATAATGATGTTAAGTTTGATAAAAATAAGGTTTATTCTTGGCTAAAATATATAAAAATTGCTAAAAATGTTGGTTGTTTGGGAAATAATTTTGATAGTGTTATATATGGTAAATATGAAAATAAAACAATAAGACGTATTTATAATAAATTATATAAGGAACTTCATATAATAAATTTAAATATTGGAGATTATTTAAATAATGGATTTACTTTTGTAAGTTTAGGTAATGAAAATAATAGTAATTTAGAAAAGTTAATTTATAATTTAGCAATTACATATAAAGATAAAATTGAGGAAGAAGTTGATAAAGATTTTAAAAAGACTTTTTTTACTATCTTAAATGAATATATTAATGATCAAAATTATTTAGCAGTTAGAGATAAATTAATTTATACAAAATATTATTTTTCGTTTATTTTTAGTAAATCAGAAGAATATATGCTTAGACATAGTTTTAGTGTTCCAGCTGATACTTATTTACTTTCTAAAATGGAATCGTCGAATTTAGGAGATTTATTTACAGAATCTTTTGAGGATGTTAAAGATGATTTTTGTAACGATTTGGTTACTAAGTATATAAATATATTGATTGATCAATTTGAAAATATGGAAAGTGATTTAGAAGTTATAATTTGTAAAACATTTATTAGGGCATTACTTATTAATATGAGTTATAGTCGTGTTAAAAAATTAAAAGATGATTTTGAATACAGTTTAAATAAATTAGATAGTAATTTTCTTCAAAATAGTAAATATTTTGGATGGAATTTAGTTAATGATTGTTTCAATTCTATTAATAAAGATAGAGAAAAAGTTAAATTGATTACTTTAAAATAGTAAGGGAGACGTTATGATAAAATATAATATGAGTGAAAGAGATTTGCAAGAATTAAATAAATTAATTGAGTTTGAGAATTATATTAAAAAAATATATAAAAGATTAATTTTACTTGAATCAACAGATAGAAAAAATACTTCTAAATATCGAAAATTAATTGAACATTTAGATGAAATAGTATATTTAGAAGATAAATTATATAATGATTTAAATTTTGATTTAAGAAAGATTGATGGCTGGATTTGCTATATTAAAAATAATAAGTTGACTCATAAAAGAGCTGAAGATATGATAATTAGTGGATATGCTGATTACATAACTTATGAAAGAATTTATTATGCATTGCAGTATATTCGAAATTTAAAAATGAATAGCTTGGAAGATTTATCTTGGCTTGGTATAAAAATTGAACAAGTCTCTTTTGGAAAAAATGTGAAAACAGATACATTAGATCAACTAGTAGCAATGACCTCAAAATTATCAAATGCATATTTAGAAGATTATTGTACTGTTGCATTAATGTTTTTAGAAGAATGTATTCAAAAAGAGATAAACGATGATGTTAAGAAAAAGTTAATTGAAAGAAAGTATTATATTATTTATATTTATAGAACTATTGAAAAAATGATGTTAAATAATACGTTTGAATTTCCTAAACAAATTTATTCTAATTCAAAAATGGTAAGTAGTATATTTAATTATGACGATCAAATTGATAGAGATAATTATTTTTCAATGAGTTTAACAACATTAATTAATCAATATATGAATATTGAACTTTTTGATAAAAATTATACTGATTGTATGGCATCTAAGAAAGTAATTGAATGTTTAATTAAAAGTAAACTTGCAAATGTGAGTGTGGAGATGATAGAAAAAGATATTATTTTTTTAAAGCATAACTTAGAACAATTATTAAATGTTTCAGTTGTTAGAGATAAAGCAAAAGAAGTTATTGATTTATTAAATAATACTAAAATTTATCGTGAGCGTGTAGGTACTATTACATTTGGTATTAAAAGATAATAACAATTTTATTTAAAAGGGGGATTTTATTATGAATACTGTACAAAAAGACTTAAATTATATATTTAGTGATAAAAAGCAAGGCGACTTTGCTTATTTGTATTCAAGAACTAATGAAGATTTAAAAAGATTATTTGAAATTATTGATGTTAGAAATAAAAATGTATTGTCTGTTTTATCTTCTTCTGATTATTTATTTTCAGCATTATATAAGGAAGCTGGAAATATAGAAACATTTGATATTAATCGTATTACTTATAGATATTATTTTTTAAGAAAATGGCTTATTCAAAATGGATATTTAGATGCTGGTAAAGTGTGTACACAAGATATATTTAAAATTATTTCTTCTATTAAAACAGATAATCAAGGTGAAAAAGATAGCTTATTATTTTGGAAATATTTCTTTAATCTTTCAAGATGTAAGAAAGATAATTTATATTATTATGATAATTTATTTATTGATATAAATGCTAAGAAAATGATATATGAAGATGATTTAAGTAATGTAGCAGATATTTTAGATGGCTATAACTTGCAGTTTAAACATATGAATGTATGTAATGGATTTAATTCTGATAAGAAATATGATGTTATCTTTTTATCTAATATTATGGATTATAATAGAAATAGTAAATCTAGGATTAATGATATACGTGATAATTTAGATGATTTGTTAACGGATGATGGAATTATTGTTATGGCGCATTTTAATTTCTTTTCGGGATTTAATATAGAAAAAGATGTTTTTAATAAAACGTTTGATTATATTCCTCTTGATATTACTGATAGTTCAATAACTTATTATGCTTATAAAAAGAAAAAGAAATATTATAATGGTGCAAAGATTAAAACCAGATAAATTTTGTTATTTAAGCAAAACAGAAAGGGTGATATCGTGAAGATATATGAATTAAAAGATGGATGTCAATTAAAGCTAATACAAAAAATACATAAGTTAGAAATATTTGGACAAGATGTTGAAGATATTTCTTATGATATTAAAATAATAACCGATGGTTTTATTGATTCCAATAATGATATAAGTGAAATATATGACTATTATTCAAAAGATGATATTGTTAGAACTACAAATTTATATTTAAAAAATTATACTTATGCTATTGTTTTAACTATTGGACGTGAATCATTTTATAATGGTAAAGTCGGAGGCGTTATTGATTGCATTAAAAATATTACTTTATATTTAAGAAATTTAAATGATAAAGAGGCATTAAAAACAGCAAAAGAAGTAATAAAGCAAATTAGACAAGCAAATAGAGAATATAAAGACTTTTCAATGAATTCTTTATTGCGAGAAGAAAATAATGATTTTATATTTAACGTTCTTGATGAAAATGTATATTTTGCAAAAAAACTAATTAATGAAAAAACAAAAAAATATAGAGTATCTGATTTATATTTGATAAGTGCTAAGGGTAAAGAAAGAATAAACTATTTTTTATGCACATATAATCCTTTATATAATTGTTATATCGAGGTTTTAACAAATAATATTATAGAGCCAGATAGCGATATAGAAGAAAATTACCTTCCTTCAATTCTAAATGAACTTAATATAAAAATAAGTTTACATAAAAAATTAAATTATTATGAGTTGATATATTTATATGATAAGATTAGGAATATATCTGTTCCTAATTTAGAAGATAAGCATAATTTGATTGATAGTGGTAAGAAAGTAATAGTTAAAAAATAAAGCCTAATTTGAACAAAAACGAACAAAAGATTAAAATTATATAAGAAGTATGCTATAATACCAGTAATTTAAGGGAGTGAATGGTTATGGAATTTAAAATATATTTTAATGATAATAATAGTGTTGAAATATTAGATGAAGAACTACAAAAAATTGGTATTAATGAACTTTTACAAAGATTAAAAAATAGTGATTATAATGAAGAACATAAATTTATTTTTCTCGATTCAAATAATAACGAAATTTGGTTAGAAACATTTGAAGGCTATGGAACTACTTTATGTGAAATTAATGTTGACGCTAGGTTTAGAGGTTATTATGATGTAGATCGTAATGCTAGTTTTGAGTTAAAATTTGATATGGAAAACATTAATTATCATGCATTTGGTAGAGGATCATCTTGTGGTGCAAATTATTTTACATTTGGTAATGATGTAATAAATGACATAATAGATTGTTGGTGGGAAAAAGCGTGGCTTTATAGAGATTATGGAAATTTTGAAAATATTTTTAATTCTATTTTAAAAATTGAATTTCAAAGAGCAATAGATTATCGGAAACATAATTTTTCTAAAATAAAAGAACATCTTTTATTTTATCAACAAAGGCTTTTATTTGAAAAGAAACAAATAGATGATAAATTAGAACATAATTCTTTATTACTTTCAAAATTAGAAGATGAGAAAAATAAAGGGTTACGTATAAAGTAATAAGTGTAAATAATATAGGAATTAGTTTGAAATATAACTAATTTTTATTTGGCTTTAGACGAGCAAAAGGTTGAAATTATATAAAAAGTGTGCTATAATACCAGTAATTTAAGGGGGAATTATTGTGAATAATATGATTATTACATATGATTATGTTGGATTAGATGGTAAAGTATATTCTGATTCTTGTAGAGGAAATTCTGAAAGATTATTTTTGAATCTAGATGCAATTATTTCTTTTAGTGTTTACTATTTTGATGAGCAAGGAAAGTATGTTAGAGAAGCTTATTTTATTTTAAATAAAGAGAATGAGTATAGCGATAGACTTAACGAATTATATTTTAGGGAAAGTCAAAGACTAATACGTAATTGGATTAATCAAAGAGGCCTTAATAAAAATGGATATTTTGATAGATATGATGCATTATATATTGATGGTTTTAGCACATATTCTAATGAGGAATCATTTAAAGAACTTAAAAATAAATTAGAAAAATTAGATTCACAAAAGAATGAACAAAATGCTTTATTAAACGTTCTTGGCAAAATTAGTGATTATGCAATTTTTTTAGAAACATCATCGAATACAACAGTAGGAGAATTTATGAATCATACTTATATGTGTTCTTCAAGAAATGAACTTACTGCTAAATTAATGGAAATGATGTTGTATGCAGAAAAAGAAAACAAAGGTAAAAGAAGATAAAAATTCAAGGGAGTGAATGGTTATGAAATTTAAAATATATTTTAATGATAATAATAGTGTTGAAATATTAGATGAAGAACTACAAAAAATTGATATTAATGAACTTTTACAAAGATTAAGAGATAGTGATTATAATGAGGACCATGAAATTGATTGTTATACACCGGATAATACAATTCATTTGCTCGTTAATTGTATTGATGATGTGGTAAATGATATTTTATACCAAATTTATGTTGAAACTATATATGATGATAAACATAAAGATAGTGAAAATCTAAATATGAATTTTAAAATAACTCATGTTCGTTATGATATAGGTTCTATATATAATGCGATGTCTTTTGTTAGAAATTATGATGTATTCAGTAATGAAATGAATAATTTAATTGATGAGTGGTGCAAAAAGTCAGTTAATAATTTTAGTGAAAAAAATGAATTGAGAAATATTTTTAGTGCTATTTTAAAAATTGAAATCCAAAGAGCAATAGATTATCGAACCAATAATTTTACTAGAATAAAGGAACATCTTCATATTTGCAAAGAAATTCTTATATATCAAAAATTAGAGATAGTTCATAAAATTGAGTCTTATTCTAAATTATTTTCAGTATTAGATAATGAAAGTAAAAGAAAAAATTTAAAGAAATAGATATAAAATATTTTATGTATAAATTAGTTTGAAATATAACTAATTTTTATTTGATTTTAGGTGAGAAATACTTAATTTGAACAAAAACGAACAAAAGGTTGAAATTATATAAAATGTATGCTATAATACCAGTAATTTAAGGGGGAAATTATTATGAATAATATGATTATTACATATGATTATGTTGGATTAGATGGTAAAGTATATTCTGATTCTTGTAGAGGAAATTCTGAAAGATTATTTTTGAATCTAGATGCAATTATTTCTTTTAGTGTTTACTATTTTGATGAGCAAGGAAAGTATGTTAGAGAAGCTTATTTTATTTTAAATAAAGAGAATGAGTATAGCGATAGACTTAACGAATTATATTTTAGGGAAAGTCAAAGACTAATACGTAATTGGATTAATCAAAGAGGCCTTAATAAAAATGGATATTTTGATAGATATGATGCATTATATATTGATGGTTTTAACGCATATTCCAATGAAGAATCATTTAAAGAACTTAAAAATAAATTAGAAAAATTAGATTCACAAAAGGATGAACAAAATGCTTTATTAAGTGTTCTTGGCAAAATCAAGGATTATGCAATTTCTTTAGAAACATCATCAAATACAACAGTAGAAGAATTTATGAAACATACTCATATGTGTTCTTCAAGAAAAGAATTTACTGCTAAATTAATGGAAATGATGTTGTGTGCAGAAAAAGAAAACAAGGGTAAAAGAAGATAAAAATTTAAGGGAGTGAATGGTTATGAAATTTAAAATATATTTTAATGATAATAATAGTGTTGAAATATTAGATGAAAAATTACAAAAAATTAGTGTTAATGAACTTTTACAAAAATTAATAGATAGTGATTATAATGAGGAACATGAAATTGAATTTTATACAAAAAATAATGACAAAATTTCTTTTATAGCAGGAAATTCTTATGAAGTGTTAAACGGAACTTTATATCAAATTCGTGCTAAAGCTTTTTGCTATGATGATTTATTAGATTTTAAATATATTGGTTGTTTAGATATATTTTTTAAAATATCCGAGGTTTATTGCTATATAAGCAATTTATACAGTCCTATGCTCTTATATCCAAGTTATAGTTTATTCAATGAGAAAATGAATGATATAATTAATAAATGGTGGAAAAGCACAGTTAATATTAGTGTAAATGATGAATTTAGAAATATATTTAATGCTATTTTGAAAATTGAAATTCAAAGAGCAATAGAATATCGAACTAATAATTTTACTAAAATAAAGGAAAATCTTCTAGTTTATAAAAAAATTCTTTTAGATCAAAAGAAAGAGATAGATGATAAAATTGATTCTTGCTCTTCAGTATTGCTATTATTAGATGATGAAAGTAAAAAATTAAATTTAAGGAAATAAATATTAAATATTCTTATATAAGAATTGGTTTGAAATATAACTAATTTTTATTTAGTTTAGGTGAAAAATAGTTTGACTTTATGGGCTATTTTAAGTAAAATATTAGTATAGTTGATTATTAAAGAAGAAGTAATTATTAGGCAATATATTTAAAGAGAGAGTTAGTTGGTGGAAATACTTAATATGTAATAATTATGAGACATTCTTAATATAAAATAATCCGGGTAACTACGATATAAGTTTAATAAAGGCTTTAACAAGTGAAATAAGGTGGCACAGCGGATATATTTCGCCCTTAACTATTATTTCCTTGTTTTTTATTTTAAGAAAGGATGATTTAAATGATTACTAAACCAAAAGGAACTTATGATGTTTATGGGCTTGATGCGAAGAAGAGAGAATATGTTAATGAAATTATTAAAGGAATATGTCAAAAATATAATTTTGTTAATGTAGAGACTCCAGTATTTGAAGATTCAAGTTTATTTCATAGAAGTGCTGGAGAAACTAGTGATTTAGTTAGTAAAGAAACTTATGATTTTAAAGATAGAGGAGATAGAAATTTAACTTTAAGACCAGAAGGAACTGCGGGAATTGTTAGATGGTTTATTGAAAATAAGTTATATGGTAATATGACTGAACCAGTTAAAGTTTATTATAATGAGAAGATGTATCGTTATGAAAGACCACAATCAGGAAGAAATAGAGAGTTTACACAGTTTGGTGTAGAAATGATTGGATCAGATGATATTGCTAGTGATGTTGAGGTTATTTCTTTATGCTATAATATCTTCAATTTATTAGGACTTGATGCAGTTATTAAAATAAATACTTTAGGAGATAGAGAATCAAGAGAAAAATATCATGATGCTTTAACTAATTATTTAAAACCTCATATTAAAGATTTATGTGAAGATTGTCAAAGAAGATTTGAAACTAATCCTTTAAGAATACTTGATTGTAAGATTGATGGAGATAAAGATATAATTAAGAATGCTCCTAAGATAGCTGATTATTTAAATGAAGAAAGTTTAAATAGATATAATAAGTTAAAAGAAGAACTTGATTTATTAGAAATAAATTATGAGGAAAACACTAATTTAGTTAGAGGACTTGATTATTATAATCATGTAGTGTTTGAAATTAATGTAAACATTGATGGAATTGATACGCTAGCAATTGGTGGTGGCGGAAGATACAATAATTTAGTAGAAAGTTTGGATGGTCCAAGTGTTCCTGCTGTTGGTTTTGCAATTGGTTTTGATCGATTAATGATGTGTTTAGATATGGCTCATGTAAATATTCCAGTTAATAATGATGTTGATGTATATATTATGTATGTTTCTGATACTGAAAAAGATACGGCTTTATATATTGCTCAGAACTTAAGACTAAATGGATTTACAACTGAGATGGATTATTTAGGAAAAGGATTAAAAGGACAATTTAAAGCAGCTGATAGATTTAATGCGAAATATTTGGTTATATTAAATGATAAAGATTTAGAAGATATGATGGTAAACGTTAAGGATAATGTTACTAAGGAAGAAGAAAAAGTTAATATTAATGATTTATCTGATTATTTAGATATGAAATTATAGGAGATGTTAAAAATGGATATAAAAGATTTATTTAAAGAAAGTTATATTGGAAAAAAAGTTACAATTTCAGGATGGGTTAGAAATCATAGAAAGAGTTCAAATTTTGCTTTTATAGTACTATCTGATGGAACAACTATTAATACTTTACAAGTTGTTTATGATACTAGTTTAAGTAATTATGAAGAAATTAATAAAGTACTTGTTGGATCTAGTTTAGAAGTAGCCGGAACTATTGTTGAATCTAGTGGAAATCAAGATTTTGAACTTAAAGCAGAAAGTATTAAGGTTCTTGGACTTGCTGATGAAACTTATCCAATTCAAGCTAAAAGACATACTAGAGAGTTTTTAAGGGAAGTAGGTCATTTAAGAGCTAGAACTAATTTATTTAATGCGGTATTTAGAGTAAGAAGTGTTGCTGCTATGGCAATTCATAAATATTTTCAAGATCGTAATTATGTATATTTTCATGCTCCAATTATAACTAGTTCTGATTGTGAAGGAGCAGGAGAAATGTTCCAAGTTACAACTCTTGATTTAAATCGTATAGCATCAAGTGGTAAATATGAACCGGAAAAAGATTTTTATGGTAAAACAACGGGATTAACTGTTAGTGGCCAATTAGAGGCTGAAACATTTGCAACAGCGTTTAAGAAAACTTATACTTTTGGTCCTACTTTTAGAGCAGAAAACTCAAATACGAAAGTTCATGCTTCTGAGTTCTGGATGATTGAGCCGGAAATTTCCTTTTGTGATTTAGAAGGCGATATGGACATAATGGAAGATATGCTTAAATATGTTGTTAGTTATGTTTTAGAAAATGCGAAAGATGAAATGAAATTCTTAGATCAATTTGTAGAAAAAGGATTAATAGATAAGTTAACTAGATTAGTTAATAGTAAATTTACAAGAATTGATCATAAAGATGTTATTACTATTTTAAAAAAAGCTGATGTTAAGTGGGAATTTGAGCCAGCCTATGGTGAAGATATTGCTAAAGAACATGAAAAATATATTACTGAATACTTTAATGGACCAGTATTTATTAAGAATTGGCCAAAAGATATTAAGGCATTTTATATGAAACAAAATGAAGATGGAGAAACAGTTGCTGCTGTTGATTTAGAAGTACCAGGTGCTGGTGAATTGATGGGTGGATCTCAAAGAGAAGAAAGTTATGAAAAATTAGTAAAACGTATGGATGAACTAGGAATGAATAAAGAAGAACTTGCTTGGTATTTAGATTTAAGAAAATATGGTACTTGTATACATTCTGGATTTGGTATGGGATTTGAAAGATTACTTATTTATATTACAGGTATTGATAATATTCGTGATGTTATTCCTTATCCAAGAACACCAGGAAATTGTGAATTTTAATTTTTAGAAAGGATTATTTATGAAAAGAGTATTAATTAAAAATTTAGAAGAGAATGAATTATCTAAAATTTCAGGAATGATTAAAACTATTAGAAATACCAAGTATATGATTTTTATTAAATTAAAAGATAGAACTGGGTATATTCAAGTTTCGGTTGATAAGATTAAAGAAGAACTTGCTGAGAAATGTGCTGCTTTAACAACTGGTTCTTTTGTATCATTTACTGGTAAAATGGTTATGAGTGAATATGTTAAAGATGGTGGTAAGGAATTTTTACCAGATGATGTAGAGATTTTATCACTAGCAGAAGCTTACCCAATTGAAGAAAATGCATTACCTGATAAGAAGTTAGATTATAGATGGATTGATTTAAGATGTGATGCTAAAGAATATATTATTCCTATTCAAAGTGCGTTTGTTAAATATTTGAGAGATTATTTATATAATCAAGATTTTACTGAGATTCATACTCCTAAGATTATAGGTACAGCTTCTGAATCTGGTTCATCTGTGTTTGAAGTTAAATATTTTAATGATAAAGCTTATTTAGCTCAAAGTCCTCAATTTTATAAACAAATGGCTATTGCTTCTGGTTTAGAAAGAGTTTTTGAAGTTGCTCCGGCATTTAGAGCAGAGAACTCTAACACTAATAGACATTGTACTGAGTTTACATCTTTTGACCTTGAATTTGCTTATATTAATTCATATGAAGACGTTATGCATTTAGAAGAAGAAATGCTTACTTATGCACTTGGAAAATTAAAAGAAAATTTTGGAGATATAATTAAAGAAAGATTTGGACAAGAAGTTATTGTTCCTAATAAGGCTTTTCCTAAAATTAAGTTATTTGATTTATATAAAGAATTAGAAAAAAGATATGGTTATAAAATTCCAGAACATGATATTGGAGATTTAAATGCGGAAACTGAGAAGTTAGCTTGTAAATTTGCAATGGAAGAATATGGTTCTGAATTCTTATTCATAACTGATTATAATAAGGCTAAAAGACCTTTCTATCATATGAGAGATGAAAATGATGTTCCTCAAGGATATGACTTATTATGGAGAGGTATGGAAATAACTAGTGGTTCTCAAAGAGAACATAGATATGATCATTTAAGACATAATGCGGATGAAAAAGGTTTAACTAAAGATGTTGAATTTTACATGCAATTCTTTAAATATGGTATGCCACCTCATGGCGGATTTGCAATTGGAGTAGATAGATTAACATTATTGTTATTAGGACTTGACCATATTAGGGATGCACAGTTTATCTTTAGAGGACCTAATAGATTATATCCATAGGAGAAAGAATATTTATTCTTTTTTCTTTAAGTTAAGGAGGATTTATGGATTTTACAAAAGAAAAAATAAGAAAACTTGCTGATTTACTGATGATTGGTTTAACTGATGAAGAAACTGATATGGTATTTGATGAGTTTGAAATTATAGATAAAAATATTAATAAAATAAATGAGATTGAAAATATAAGCGAAGTTTTACCTATGACTCATGCTCTTGATGATTTTTATGCTGAATTAAGAGAAGATGTTTATGAAGAATCTATTCCAAGAGAAGAATTACTTGCTAACTCTGATCTAAATGATGGTGCTTCAGTAGTTTTACCAAAGGTGGTGTAAATAATGCTAAATAAAACTATTAAAGAATTACATGAGGATTTAATAAGTGGTAAAGTTACTAGTGATGAACTTGTTAAGGAATCTATTAAAATGTCTCATGAAGTAGAAAATAAATATAATGCTTTTGTAACTATTTTAGATGATGCTAAAGGAGGTAAAGTTACTGATAATTTACTTTCTGGTATTCCTTTTGGAATTAAAGATAATTATTCAACTAAGGGAATATTATCAACTGGTTCATCTAATACTTTAAAAGATTATGTTCCGTTTTTTGATGCTACGGCTGTAAGTAATTTGTATAAAGCAGGTGCTATTCCAACTAATAAAACTGCTCTTGATGAATTTGGAATGGGTGGAACGGGAACAACTTGTCATACAGGCACAGTATTAAATCCATGGGATAGAACAAGAATGTGTGCTGGATCATCGGCTGGATCTGCTTGTGCGGTTGCGGCAGGAGTTTACCCTTATGCACTAGGATCAGATACTGGTGATTCAATTCGTAAGCCAGCAGCTTATTGCGGAATTGTTGGATATAAACCTACTTATGGAATGATTTCTAGATATGGATTATTTCCTTTTGCTTCAAGTTTAGATACATGTGGAGTTTTAACTAGGTGTGTTGAAGATGCAACAATTGTTACAGATAATATGAAAGGTATTGATGAAAATGATATGACTTCATTTGATTCAACAAATATGCATTTATATGACAATTTAGATAAAAATATTAAGGGTAAAAAATTATTTTATATTAAGGAATTAATTGATGAAGAAAATTATCCTAATATGAATGATGAACTTAAAAAACATTTAGAAATATATCATGAAACAATTAAAAAATTAGAAGAAATAGGAGCAAGTGTTACAGGTGTTTCTATCGATAAAAAGATTCTTAATGCCTTACCATCAGTTTATGTCGTATTATCATGTGCTGAAGCAACAAGCAATATGTCTAATTTAACTGGATTTATTTTTGGACCTAGAGAAGATGGTAAAAATTACATTGAAATGATGAAAAATTATCGTACTAAGAACTTTTCTTCTTTAATTAAACGTAGATTTATAATTGGATCTTATGTTTTACAAAAAGAAAATCAAGAGAGATATTTTATTAATGCTCAAAGAGTTAGAAGATTAATTGTTGATATAATGAAAGATTATTTTGAAGAGTATGATGCAATGATTATGCCGGTTGGAGTAGGTGCTGCTAAACATATTGATGGATCTTTAGATATGATTGATAAAAACACTTCTGTACTTGATGAATTTTTACAAGTTGGTAATTTTGGAGGATTTCCTTCAATAACTATTCCGAATGGATTTATAGATAATTTACCTGTTGGAGTAAATATTACTGGTAACTGCTACGATGATCAAAATGTTTTAAATATTGCTTATGCTTTAGAAAGTGTTATGCCTTATAAAAATCAAATTGCTAAGGAGGTAAATCATGAATGATTATAAAATAACTATTGGAATTGAGATGCATTGTGAGGTTTCTAAAACTAATAGTAAAGTATTTTCAAGTGCTAAGAATGGTTATTCTGATACTCCTAATATAAATGTTAGACCTGTTGATATGGCTTTTCCAGGAACTCTTCCTGTGGTAAATAAAAGATGTGTTGAAATGGGGCTTATGATGAGTAAGATTCTAAATTGTAAACAACCTGAATATTTATATTTTGAAAGAAAGAATTATTACTATCCTGATTTACCTAAAGGATATCAAATAACACAAAATACGATACCTGCTCCAATTGGATATGATGGATTTATTGATATTGAAAGAGCAGACGGAAGTATTTTTAAAGTTGGAATTGATAATATTCATTTAGAAGAAGATTCAGCTCAGATGACTCATGAAGAGAAGGCAAGTAAAATTAATTATAATAGAGCAGGAGTACCTCTTTTAGAACTTGTTACAACACCTTGCTTTCATGATGTAAACGATGTTATTACTTTCTTAGAATATATGAGAAGTATTTATCAATATACAGAAATATCTGATGCTGATTCTAAAAAAGGACAAGTTAGATGTGATGTAAATATTTCTTTAAGTAATACGGATGAGCTTGGAACTAAAGTTGAGATTAAAAATGTTAATTCATTTAGTGGAGTTAGGGATGCTATAAATTATGAAGTTCAAAGACAACTTGATTTAATTAAGAATGGCGAACAAGATAAAATTGAACAAGAAACAAGAAGATTTGATGATGTAAGTTGTACAACAATTAGGATGCGTTCTAAAGTTGATGCGATTGACTATAAATATTTTGTAGAGCCTAATATTCCTAAAATTAAAATAAATGAAGAATGGAAAGAAAAAATATTTAAATCAATACCAGAACTTCCTTATGAACGTAAAAATAATTATATGACTGAATATAATTTATCTAGTTATGATGCAAATATATTAGTTAAAGAAAAGAAAATTGCTTTATACTTTGAAGAATGTATTAAATTAGGAATTGATGCTAAAATAGCAGCTAACTGGATTATTTCAACTATATTGGGATATATTTCTAAAGAAAATATTGAAATAGATGAATGTTTTGTAACGCCTAGTAGATTAAGTGTTATTATTAGCAATTTAAGTGAAAATAAAATATCTTCTAAACAAGCTAAAGAATTATTTAATTTATGCTTAGATAGAAGAGAAGAACCTGATAAAATAATTACTGATGAAGGAATGGTTCAAATTTCTGATGATAGTGAATTAATTAAAATTGTTGATAATATTTTAGCAAACAGTCAGAAACAAATAGAAGATTATCATAATGGGAAAACAAATTTATTTGGATTCTTTGTTGGACAAGTTATGAAAGAAACTAAAGGAAAAGCAAATCCGGTTAAAGTTAATGAAATATTAAAAGATAAATTAAAATAAAAATTATAGACTCACGATCTATAATTTTTTATAGTGATAAAGTTTTTATTTTTGCATCTTTAACTGATTTAATTTTTTCATGAATTTCATCTATTGATTGAGGAATTAAGATATCTCTGATATCAGCACCATCATATGATTCAAATTGTTTTTCAAAATTATAAGCTGGTGTAATTAAATCTCTTCCAATAAATAATCCGATTGCATCTTTATATTCATAATGTTCTGTACAATAATATGGATCACGATGATATATTTTATCTTCGTATCTTTTTACATTGCAATCTAAAAAACGTATAAATTTATAACTTATGTCTATGTCATATAAGTTATTATTCCAAATTGGGTGGTAAGAATGAATCTTTAATAATGTATGATCGTTAATTAGAAAGATCATGTCTTTAGCATCTTTTAAAACATTATGTTCTGCTTCAGTTAAATACAGTAATTCATTTTTAGTAAAACCTGAAAATAATTCTGCGATAGGTTTTTCATAACAATCCCAACTATGAGAATTTTCTTTGATGACTCTATTTGATTTTTCTAAATCATATCTTGCTTTTAATAATAATTTGTTATAAGTATTATATGTAGATATTAATCGATATAGATCATAAAGTATATTTTCTTGTTCAATTCCTTTTTCAATTTCTAAATTTAAATTTGATAATGTGTTATTCATATATTTCCTCCTATTATTATTATCTTTTTAAATCTTCTCTTGACATTATTAATATATCATGCTTAAACTGTTAGTACACTCTATGATGTGTAGAGTGATGTTTTTTTATTAATTTATAATTTTAACGTTTTAACTTTAATATCTCTTGTTTCTTTTAATTTTTTACTAATATCATCTATTGATTGAATTTTTAAAATATCATTAATATCAATATTATTATAATACGGTAGTTTATCGTCTAATTCATATCCTGGTGTTATTATTATTTCATTATTATATAAATAATCCCACGGAGCAAATGTATTTATAATTTCATCGACATTGTTGAATACATAATAACGTGGGCTTTCATTGATGGATTGATATTCAATATTTGTTGCTTTGTTATTGTTAATTTTTATAATTTCATATTCTAAATCAATAACTTCTTTATAAATAGAAAAATTATGTTTAAAAGGATAAATTACTAAAAGGGTGTTACTATCTATTAAGAAAGATATAATTTTCTTAATAGAATTTGATGAATTCAAATATAATAATTCGTTATCCTTAAATAATGAAAGTAATTCATAAACTTGTTTTTGATAACATTCTGGAGGGTAAAATTCAGTGTCTGGATAAAATAGATGAAAATTATATTCTTTATTTTTACAATGTGCTAATAAAAGTTTATACACATTATAAGTTGATATAAATTTATACATTTCTTTAATTTGTTCTACTTCTTTTACTCCTTCTAATAGTTCTAATTCTATATTATTCATTATAAATGCCTCCTATGTAATTAAATGGTAACATAGTATGTTTAATTGTACACTCTATGATGTGTAGAGTTTGTAATTATTTATATAAACGCTGTGCAGTAGATTGTTAGTGATGTGGGTATTTATACCAACATAGACAAAAATCATTGCAAAAATAAGTTTTTTTGTATATAATAACTATTATATTTTTAGGAGGAAATATTATTATGAATGAATATAAAGGAGATTTGAATTTTGTATTATTTTACCCAGTTAGTATATGCTTGATGGGGGAACAATTTAAATATTGTATTAAGGATAGTCTATCTTATCCATGTTTACTTGGTTTTATAACTGCTGAAAGTTTGGGATCCTACGAATTAAAATGTTTTGAAGTTATTACCGGTAGAAAATTTGATATTATTGATATATATGATTTTGAAAATCCTTATTTTGTAGATGATATAAATACTTCTAAAGTTATGGAAAATCCAGCTTGTATATGCCGTTGGGTTAATAATTCATTAGAAAATTTACAATTAATTGAAAAATATATTGATGCTAAAGGAAATTTAAGTCAAAATGAAATAGCAAAATCTGATGATTTTTCTTATAGATTAAACCGTTTGCTTTCTAATCGACCTATAAAATATTCTACAAATGATGACACATTAGGGTTCTATGATACATTAAAAAATTATGAAGCATCTAAAGATTATTTACAAAAAATTGATATTGTAAATTTAAAAACAATTAAAGAAATTGAATATATTATGAGCGACAAAAATGAAAACTGTACTCTAACTGAAAAACATGATATTATTTTTCGACTAAAAAATAAACTTCCTCATACAAAATTATAAAAAATAAATAATAAAAAAATTATACATAAAAGTGGATTTATTATTGCCCCGATTGTAAATATACAAATATTGGTTTAAATTTGCTAAACTTGTTTAATGAATAGAATTTATCAAAAAAATTAAAGTAGGAAACTATTTTGATTTTTTTTATTTTATTTTTATGTTATACTTTTTATAGAATAGAAGGTAGATTAAAGTGTTTGGAAAAATTAAATTTATAAGTGATAATATTGTTATTGTTGCAATTAATAAAGATGCAGGTGTAATTCAAAATTTAATGAATTTACATGTTGTGTTTGAAAATGATAGTACTAAACTTTTAGGTGAGGTAAAAAATATAGATGAAGAATCTATTAAAATTGAATTACTTGGTGAATTTGTTGGAACTAGGTTTATTGCTGGTACAATAAAAAAACCAACTTTAAATAGTACAATAAGAGTAATTAATAATGAAGAATTAGATATTATTATGGGTAAAGAAGATGAAAAGAGTTTATATATTGGTAAGAGTCCCATATATGAAAATCGTAAGATATATGCTGGTATAAATGATTTATTTTCTAACCATATGGCTATATTTGGTAACTCTGGATCTGGTAAATCATGTTCAGTATCAAGAATAATCCAAAATATATTTTTAAATCCAAAAATTTTAACTTATAATGCGAATTTGTTTATCTTTGATGCTTATGGAGAATATAAAAATGCGTTTAAAAATATTAATCAAATAAATCCAAATTATCAATATAAGTTTATTACGACTAATCCTGCTGAACAGGGTGATGAATTACTACAAATTCCTGTTTATTTACTTTCTAATGATGATTTAGCGTTACTTTTAAATGCTGAAAATCACAGTCAATTAACAATTATAGAAAGAGCTAGTAAACTTGCTAAAATATTTAGTGAAAATAATGATAATGTTAATAAACTTAAAAATCATTTAATTGCATCAGCTATCCAAAGTGTATTATTTTCTAATCAAAATGCTGCTGGCAAAAAGAATGATATATTCCAAATATTAGCTTCTTGTTCTACTAATGAATTTAATGTTAATGCGGAACTTAAAGGAATTGGTTATACAAGAAGGTTTGCAAATTGTTTTCAAATTGATAATAAAGGTGAATTTGGTGAAAGTGTATTAATTAATGAATATTTAGCTAATTTTATTAAGCCCGATTTAGAGAGTCAAATTGAGGTTAATGATAATGCCTTTTATAATTTAAAAGATTTTGCTAAAGCATTAGATTTTGCTTTAATAGGTGAAGGATTCTTAAACAATAGAATTATGCAAGATTCAGCAATAATTTTAAAGGTAAGATTAAATTCAATTATAAATAGTAAAAATGGTAAATATTTTGAATTTGATAAATATATATCACTAGAACAATATATTTCTAAATTAATTGTTTTAAATTCAAGAAGAAGTCAAATTATTAATATTAATTTAGAAGATATAGATGATGCTCTTGCTAAAGTTATAGTTAAAATTATTTCTAAAATGATTTTTGATTTTGCTAAGAAGAGAAAAGTTAGAGCTTCTATACCGTTCCATTTGATATTAGAAGAAGCACATAGATATGTTCAAAACGATAATGATAAGTTCTTATTAGGATATAATATATTTGAAAGAATTGCTAAAGAAGGACGTAAATATGGAGTTATTATTGATTTAATTAGTCAAAGACCTGTTGATATATCTGAAACAGTTGTTGCTCAGATGAGTAATTTCTTAGTTCTTAAAATGACACATCCTAAGGATTTAGAATATATTGAAAAGATGCTTCCTAATGTATCTAGCGATATAATTGAAAAACTTAATTCGTTACAAGCTGGTACTTTAGTATCATTTGGTAATGCGTTTAAAATACCATTATTAATTAAAATGGATTTACCTGATCCACTTCCATATTCAGCTAACTGCGATGTACTTGAAAGATGGAAAGCAAGTGGAAATTAATATATAAATTGATTTATCTCTTTTTTAGTACATTTATATCATTGTTTTTTAATCAATTTAAATATATAATATTTTTAATGAATGGATTGATAATATGATAGAAAAATCTAAAATTTGTACTTTAAGCATAGAAGAATTAGAAGATATGAAAAAAGCGGAAGTAGAAAATCAAATTGAATTGTACAATAAAGCGGAAGAAGAGATTATATTTCGATAAATTTTATATTAGGAGGATTGTTATGGAAGAAAAAATTGACGTTTTAAATGAATTAGGAGAATTTACGGGAGAAGTTGCTACTAGAGATGAATGTCATAAAAAAGGACTATGGCATAGAGCCGTATATGCTTTTATTATAGATGATAAAGGAAACATATTATTGCAAAAAAGGAGCAACAATAAAAAGTTATGGCCTAATATGTGGGATGTAACTGTTGGAGGACATGTTGATGCAGGGGAATTTGGAAGACAAGCGCTAATAAGAGAAGTAAAAGAAGAACTAGGGATTTCAATTAATGATGATGATATTAAATATCTAGTTGGTTCTACATCAATAAATGAACAAGGAAATATTATAAATAAACACTATAATGAATGTTATTTAATTACAAAAAATATTGATATTTCAGATATAAAGATACAAAAAGAAGAAGTATCAGAGGTAAGATATTTTTCAAAAGATGAATTATTAAAAAGAATTTCAAATAATTATGAAGATTTGGCAGAAAAAACAGGACCATGGAATTTTCTAAAGAAAATCTTAGAGAAATATGTGTAATTAGGTAGATTTATTGATTTTTAAATAAAAATATGATAAAAAATTAAAAGCTTATAAAGCAGATTAAGTAGCAAAGGTCAGACTATTTAATAACTTAACTAAATAATTTTAGGAGGAATAACCTATGTTCATAAAGAATAAGTTGGAGAGTATGAAGAAAATAAGCGAACTTAGCCTAAACAAATTTCCAGAGCAATTATTCAAAGCAGGTGAACAAGAAAAAGTTAGAGAATTTTTAACGTGTTATCCTGCTCGATACTATGCAATTCGGGACAAATCAAAAGCATGTGGCATTTTTAAATTAAAAGTTGCCGCAAAAGATGTTTTGGCAGAGATAAATGATTACGATTTATTCACTATTAATGTGAGTTCAGCAAATTATATAGATAATCAATTGTTAGTGGGAGAAATACAAATCTTATCAAATGGAGAAGTTTATGCAACATTGTCTGTAGATCCAACTGCATCTGTAAGAGATGCTTTGAGAAATCCTACATTCAATTTGAAAACAGACATATTTGATAAAAAATTAAATAAAATCCCACACTTTGATTTAATTTATGAATACATCATAACTCATAATTTGCAAAATGTAATTGTTGAATTTGCTTTGTTTGACAAAAAAGTAGGCATAAGAAAAGAAAGAATTATAGTCTACGAATTAAGAACACATTATTAAATTCTGACCTAGGAGCATTTAGTTAAAAATGGATGCTTCTTTTTTATTTTTTAAAATTTTAAAATTATAAAACAAATAAAATAAATACACTCTTTTAGTATATTTTTCGCGATTTAGTGTAAATTGATTATAATCTAATTGTTAAATATAAAAACTTTTGATATAATTAAATTACCTAATAGATGTCGATTTACATAAAACCGACTATGTGTGATGTAAGGGAATCTAATTAAAGGATGGTGTTGAATGCTAGCTCAAAGAGTTAGAATCCTAAAGTTCTTTATGTGATGCCCACCTGCGAGAATGCGGGATTTTATCACAATTGATGTCTAGTTAGGTTTTTATTTTGGAGGGATAATATGTTTGATAGATTAATAGCGTTATTTGGACAAGATCGCTTTACTAAGTTAGAAAAAGCAAGAGTGTTAGTTGTTGGACTTGGTGGGGTAGGAGGATATGCGTTAGAGGCATTAGTTAGATCTGGTGTTAAAAACATAACTATTGTTGATGGGGATGTTGTTGAAGAATCTAATTTAAATAGACAGATTATTTCCAATAATAAAAATATTGGAATATCTAAATGTGAAGCAGCAGCTGAAAGAGCTTTGAGTATTAATAAAAACGCTAATATTTCAATAATATATAAGTTTATAACTGAGGATAATTTTAATGATTTATTAGTTAATAAATATGATTATGTTATTGATGCTTGTGATGATGTTAAAGTTAAATTATTACTTATGAAAAATGCTAATAAATATAAATTAGTTTCAAGTATGGGAACAGCAAACAAGACTGATCCATCTAAATTATCAATTACTACTCTTGATAAAACTAGTGGAGATCCACTTGCGAAAATATTAAGAAAGAAAGTTAAAGAAAATCGTATTAGAACTAAATTTAAAGTTGTTTCTTCTACTGAAGTTCCAACTAAGAATAAAGACAAAGTGCTTGGCACTGTATGCTATATGCCAGGTGTTGCCGGATTATTATGTGCAAGTTATGTAATTAATGATATAACAAAATAAAAATATTAGATTTATCGTCTAATATTTTATTATGGGTTATTGTTTTTTCTTTTCGTTATCTATTTTATTAAGATTGTTTTCGTAAGCATTATTTTTAGGATAGTAGAATTTTTCGTTTTTAATATTGTCGGGTAAGTATTGTTGCTTAACCCAGCTATTTTTATAATTATGAGGATATAAATAATCCTTACTATTGGTATGAATATGTTTAGGAACATTTCCACAGTTTTTAGTTCTAATTGTAGTTAATGCTTTATCAATTGCTAGATAAGCACTATTACTTTTAGGAGATAAAGCCATTTCAATTACTATTTCAGATAATGGAATAATACATTCAGGAAAGCCAACTCTGGTTGCAGCATTAATAGCAGCATCTAATTTTGGACCAATAGATGGATTTGCTAAACCGATATCTTCATAAGCAATTACTGATAATCTTCGAAAAATTATATCTAAATCTTGTGCTTCTAATAGTACACCTAAATAATAAACTGCCGCATCAACGTCACTACCTCTAATTGATTTTTGTAAGGCACTTATTGAGTTATAATAATTATCGTCGTTTTTATCAATATATATTATTGGTTTAGCGTTAATACTTTTTAAAACATCTTCAGTTATGATATGATTTGTTGAACTATAATAAGCCATTTCTAGTAAATTTAAAGCACTTCTAACGTCTCCATTTGAAGAAGATGAAATAATATTTAGACAATTGTCATCGATTTGAATACCTTCTAAATTGTCTTTAGCTTTAATAAGAATTTTAACGATATCTTCAGGTTTAAGAGATTTTACCTCAAAGATTTGACATCTTGATCTTATAGCTGGATTAATACTATGATAAGGATTTGATGTTGTTAAACCTATCATAATAATTTTACCATTTTCTAAGTAAGGAAGAAGAATATCTTGTTTATCTTTGTTCATTCTATGAATTTCATCTATTATAAGAATCATTTGACCATTCATTTTAGCTTCTTCGATTACGATATCAAAGTCTGTTTTTTTATTCATTACAGCGTTTAACATACGATATGGCATATTTAATTCATTAACTAAGGCATTTGCGATACTGGTTTTACCACAACCGGGATTACCATAAAATATCATAGAAAATAATTTTTTATTTTTTACTAGATTAGTTAGAATTTTTCCTTCACCTATAAGATGATTTTGCCCATATATATCATTTAATTTAATTGGTCTAATATTATTTGCTAATAGTTCCATAACAGTCATTCCTTTGCCTTTATATTATATATTAAATTTGCTTATTTTTAAAGATATATGTATAATTTATATAGAGGTTATGGTATGAACGATGATTATATTAAAGAATATGAAAACTATTTAAGATATGAAAAAAATTATAGTGTTAATACGGTTAATTCTTATATTTTAGAGTTATCTATGTTTAATGAATATGTTAATAAGGATTTACTTAAAATTAATGATGATGATGTAAAAAAATACTTAAAAGCAATTAGTAGTAAATCTCCTAAAAGTGTTTCTCATAGTTTAAGTGCTTTGAAATCTTTTTATAATTATGAAGAAAGATTAGAAAAGATAAAAGATAATCCTTTGACTAAATTTAAGTCTCCAAAATTAGATAAAAGTTTGCCTACAGTGCTTTCTTTAGAAGAGGTAACATCTTTATTAGATATTGAAATAAATACGCCATATGATGCACGAAACAAGGCAATTTTAGAACTTTTTTATTCTTCGGGACTTAGAATTAGTGAACTTATTAATTTAGAAATGGCTAATGTTGATATGGATGAAAATTTAATTAGAGTAATGGGGAAGGGAAAGAAAGAGAGAATTGTTCCTTTTGGAGATATTGCTAAAAATGTATTAAATGATTATATAAATAATTATAGGACTTCTATTAATAAGAAGAATAGTACTTATATATTTTTAAATAATTTGGGAAATAAGTTGTCTAGGCAATATATCTTTAGAATTATTAAACAAGAATGCATAAAAAAAGGTATAAAGAAAAATGTTTCTCCTCATACCTTAAGACATACTTATGCAACTCATTTACTTAAAAATGGAGCTGATTTGCGAATAATTCAAGAACTTCTAGGTCATGAAAATCTAGCCACAACTCAAATTTATACTCATTTAGATAATGAAACTCTTAAGAAGGACTATGATGAATACTTTCCTAGATAGTTTAATTCATTATTTAGATCTAGCGTTATTTTCATTTGCTTTAGCATTTTCATTAGCTCTTGAATGACATTTGCTATTATTTGCATTAGATCTTGCTTTTGCATTATATCTACTCATAATTACCTCCTAATAATAGTATGGTAATTTTTCTTTTGTTTATTATGGTAATTAATGGTTATTTTTTAATTTTATTTCATATAGTTTAATATGAATAATTTTTATATACCATTTTTAATTACTTTTTTAGCAGGAATATCTACAACGATTGGATATTTCTTTATATATTTAAAACCAAAGAATGTTAACGGGTTTATTGGCTTTTCTTTAGCGTTTTCAGGCTCTATTATGTTCTTTATTTCTTTATTTGAATTAATACCTGATGGATTCTTTTATTTGCTAAAAGAATATAATTTATTTGTTGCTACTATTGTTTTACTGGGAATGCTTGTTGTTGGGAATTTGATTATTAAGATTATTGATAGGTTTACTAGTAAAAATAATTCTAATAGTTTAGAAAAAATAGGAATTCTTTCAATGATAGGATTGATGATTCATAATATGCCGGAAGGGATTCTTACTTTTTTATCATCTACTATAAATATTAATTTAGGAATTAAACTTAGTGTTGCAATTATGCTACATAATATACCAGAAGGTATTGCGATTGCTATTCCGACGTATTATGGAACAAATAAAAGGAGTAGGGCATTTATTTATACTTTAATAAGCGGATTTGCCGAAACAATAGGAGCCGTTGTTGCGTATTTGTTTTTATATAGATTTTTATCTAATTTACTTATTAGCTTAATACTTTTATTTGTGTCTGGTATTATGGTTTCTATTAGTTTTAATGAAATATTTAAAGAAGTAGAGAAGTATAGTAAAAAGAATATTGTTTTAGGTACTCTACTCGGCTTAATTGTAGTTATTTTAACTGAATTTGTGTTGTAATTTATTATGTAAACTAAATGTAAAGTAAAAATAGTAGGAGAAAAGGGGAGCACAAAATAGAGAATTTGCATTATTGAATGATCATTATATATAAGTTAGTAAAAATATAAATTTAATTTATATTAATAAAATAATTAGATGATAAGGATAATAATATTAAATTAACATATAAGATGTAAGTTAAATAGAAAAAATAGAATTATAAGTATAAATAAAATATATTCAAATAATAAAAAAATATATAATATAAGAAAGATTGTTAATTATTAGAAAGCAGTCTTTAACAAATAAAAAATTAGTTTATTGATAACTAACTTATTAAGATTTAATTATAAAATAGTGATAGCAGGGGTATATTATATAATGATTGGTAATAAATTGTTCATTTCTTTTTAAATATGTATTGGTTAACATAATATATATTATAGGAAGTTAGAAAAAACGTTTAATAGACGGTAAATTATGCGTCTATTTTAGGATGTTTGATAATTTACTACGTAAATATTCAGTAAATTCTACTCTATATCGTTTATAAATTGTATCGTATGCATTTTGATTTACAAATTTAATTAACATCTTTATACATTCACTAAATTTGTTTGTATCTGATATAACATCGATGTAATTGTATATATCGTCAATAACATCTTCTTCTGTTTGTAGATCGTCGAAACTTGCAAAAAACTTTCTAGAAAATGAATTACTTACTTTTACAGCTGTTAAATAATATTTTGTTTTATCGTCGTTGTCCTGATGTGTTAAATATCGACAGCTAGCTCTTAATGATTTAACTGGTTGTATAAAATTCTCAGGTACCCCTACTCTTTTGGATAGGGAAGTGATAGTTCTTGGATTATCTAATGCCAGGATAAAATGATAATGTTCCTTTTTTTCATTCTCTTCAGGTAAATGTTTTATATATGCGTAGTTTTTAAAACTACCCTTTAAATCGAATAGAACGTCATTAAAAACATATGATGCCGTATCTTCATAAAGTAAGATCATAAAATTACGATATCTCTTTTCATCAATTTCTTCCGATTTTGTTTCAATTTTCTTTGTCATATTTCTCCTTTTTATGCGGCTTTGTGAATATTTTATCGAACAAATGCCGGTTTTTGCACAAAAAACACAAATAACTATATAGTCGTAGTAGATATAGTTATTTGTTATTCTAGGTGCTTGTTTTTAGTCCGCCCTAGCCTACTAAATCTTGCGATTTTTAGTGCGGCTAGGCGGACATGTAACCTAAACCCCACCTTTTTAAAAAAGGTGCCTGTGTGCCACAACCCCAAAACTTTTACTACTTTTTTGTAAAAAAGTAGTGCAAAAAACTTTTAGAGGTCCTACAAGCGGACGGCTTGCAAAAAGCAAAAAAAATGATTAAAATCCTTTTTCTTGCTTTTTTAGACACCATTATTGAGTGGAAATGTTTATCAAGTAACTTTCGCGACATAACGAGGGCCCCTACCCCATTATTTCACGTTTACTTGACAAACACCTATCTATGCACTCTATTTCCAGAATGGTATATCTACAGTAGGTATTAAATTTAATAAATAAACTATTGTATTCCATACATGCTTAATGTTATAAAGTAAAACCATTACTCCAGCACATGCAATCCAAAATTTTAGATCAATGAATAGATCAATAATACCTAATGATCCTTTTATGTTCGTAAAAATAAAATCTAAAGTAGTATTGAATTTTTCTGGAAGACTTGGTAAAGAAAAAGGAATAAGATTAATAACACCAGTAATTAAACTGAATAAGCCTTTTAAGATCATTCTCCACTACCTCCAGTAAATTTATCATACATTTTTCGCAATGTATTAACGCACAATGTAACACATAATACGTCTGTAAGATATCGATATTTCTTTAAACCGCCTAAAATCGGTCCAACATCGATAGTAATATCATTCCAGAATGATACTCCCATAATTTCAATTTTAGGAAATGTGATCGAACTAAATTCAGTCCAACTAAAATCGGCAAGTGAAATAATAAAATCTATTAATTTAATTGGAACCTCAGCAATAAAACCTAATTTATTAGATAATGTATCTTTAAAATCGTTTAAAAAATCAAAGTTATCTGGAATAAATAAACCTTTGATAGCATTAGCTATTGATTCAGGAATACCTTTAATTGTTTCCCAAATACCTTTCCTGGTATTTTCGGCTTGATCTAATTTAGAATTAGTATCTTTAATATTTTGATTTAATTCATTTTGCTTATTTAAAATATTTTGTTGCGTTTGATTTAAATCATTAAACAAAGCGTCTTGATTATTGATATCAAAACCAATAGAACTATAATAAGCACCATAAATAGAAGCATATATATCATGAGATGTAGGATTAGATAATGTTATTCTATCGTCAAATGATATATTATCTAATTCAGAACTTGTAACACCTGACATATTCCATAAATTTATTGGAAGAACAATACGATAGGCTTTATTATCATTATAAGTATAAGTTCTACATGTTAAATTAGGAATTTGTTTAATTTGAATTAATTGACTAAAACATGATGTAGAACAACCTGAACCTGCGGCATAAGTACGCCAAATATTTAAAGAACCACTAGCACAAATATCTAAAATAAGATTAGTATTTTCAGTTCCAATAGAGTTAAAATTACGCAATCTATCATTAATTCTAATACGTAAATCACGGCTAGTATAAACAACAGGAATCTCATAATAAGTACTAAAAGTAGTATCGTTAAATGTAATTTCTTGAGGAGTAGCCATATCGGCATGAACATCTAATTTTGAAAATAAAAATGATAAGATCATACCTATTGCAATATAACATAAAATACGACCTAAGGTCCTAAAAAATGAGTTAAAACACGTTTTAATAAAATTCATTATAAACCTCCTAAAAAAATTAATAAAATTACTAAACAAATTGAAAATATTAAGACAAAATTTGTTAAGTAATTAGGATTTGCTTTTACTTTGAATACTGATACTCCTGTTACACTAAAATCTTCGTCTACTCCACTTGTTATTGAATAGCTGTAATTGTATGATCCATTATCGACATATGTGATCTTAACTGAATTTCCTTCGGAATCAATACCATAGTAACAATTACGCTGATAATTACCACTATCACACTTGTAACTGAAATATTGATAATCTTTATTTTCCCCAAAGTAATTTTTGAAAAAATCATGATATTGGCTAGACATGACAAAAGTGTCGTCAGCCACAAAAGAATCAGCATTAACATCAATTGTAACTAGACATGTTACCGCTAATGCCAACATAATTATCCATTTTTTTGTATGTGTCATATGCTAAATAGTCCGCCTTTCTATGAAAGAAGAATGATGTCTTAAGTTTCTGATACTTAAGTTCTCCGTCTTTCTCTTTGCAATTAAATGCGTCAATTAAATAGTTAAATTGGAATAAACCGAAATAATTTTTGCATATAATTACGTTTCTTATTTGCTCTCTTAATGGCTTAGCCATACGAGCATAAACTTGGCTTGTACCAAGAATTAATTTACGTTGTTTACGTTGCTGTGATAGTTCTACAATTATTGATAATGGAACTCCTTTGCTTTCTAATGAGTTTAATATTAAGTGAATTTCGTCTAATACGTAAATTACTCCATAGATTCCATTTTCGATCTTAAAATCGTCAAAACCTGTATATTTTCTTATTTCATTAGGAATTGGAAAATTAAATTCAATATTTGTTACTACTATTGCTTTTGGGTAATCTTTTATGATCTTCCTGAATACGTGGATCATTGATAGAGATTTACCGGATCCTTGTGGACCGCACCAAATATTAATACCTGTTACGGATAATTCTTCTTTATTGGAATTTTTAATTTTCCATAGCTGACTTGATATGCCGTCCCAGACATTTAGATTTTTTTCTAAATAATGATTCATTATAGTCCCACATCTTTTCCAGTAAATGCACCTACAACAAATCTAAAAGCCTTAATTCCAAAGGCCCAACATAATGCAGGACCTGTTGCAACTTTGACTAATTCCAAAAATGCATCAGCATATTCATTCATATTTTTTCAACTCCTTTTTTAGATCGAGAATGACCTCTTGCTTTCTTATTTCGTCATATTTATTAAATTGTTGTAATAAATCAATGACAAACTTTAAATTTTCTTTTTTATTTTCATTTGTTAATTTCTTATTAATTTTTAACATAAATTTCCTTTCTTTCTAATAAAAAATAAGGGAAAACTTTTCACATTTTCCCTTATTGCTATATTTTTCCGCCGCGACCTGTAAGGGCATTTTTAAGATAATTGTAACCTTTACGTCCGAATTTCCAAGCGACAATTGCTCCGATACCTGCAGCAATAATAACGCCTACAATTGCAGCAATATCAGATAATGAAACTGCACTTGTAACTGCACCAGTAATAGAAGTTACAAAATCCTTTGGAGTTGTAGCAACACCGTCAACGAAACTAATTCCTAACATATCTATTTCCTTTCTATTCCTCTTACAATATCAAGTATCTTATCGAAGAAACTTATTGTATGTTCATCTGCTGTAATGCTTTGAATAAACATACGATTATATTTATCTACTGTCGAACTTGAACGATGTCTTATTCGGTTAGTAGTATAAACCACATTGAAACTTTTATAATTTGCGTTATAATACACTAATAGTTTCATCTTTTAACACAATACTCTTTAATTTCATTGAGTCCCTTAATGGGTTTCTTGGGTTTTGTACTTTAGTAAATACTAATGTAGCACTTTGCCCCATATGATCTGAATTTAATGAATCAAATAATTGTGTATCGTTTGAGAAATATGATAATTCACTGAAACCTTTAAACTTATCAGTGCTTTGAATTGCGTCTTTATTTGCTAGAATATAACCTAATCTACTTTTATAGACACCTTTCTCGTTCTTATCTTCATATTTTAGAACGCTTTGTAAAATTACTTTTAATTCTTTTTCTTCCATTTTTGGAATCTCCTTTCTTTATACACCTACATACACTTGTGTACATTTACATATTAACATACACATGTGTACATTTCAATACATAAATAAACATTTTATAATATTTGTAGGAGGAAATATGGAAAGAGCAACTGTAACATTCAGTACGACGGAAGATATAAAAAGGGAATTAGATAATTTAGCACAGGAAGAAAATAGGACTCTTTCAAACCTAATTGAAACCATTGTAATAAAATATCTAGATAACATAAAAAAATAAGCACCTGATTTTAGGTGCTTTTTAAGTCATTTAAGCAATGTTTAAGATAATTTAGTATATATTATAGGAAGTTGTATTTTATGATAAAAAGATGATAAATTATCCATCTATCTTTATTTGCAGGATTCACTTAATTTATTGTATAGGTTAATTATTAGTTATATTTATCTACTACTTCCTTTAATTATTTTATTTCTTTTATGTTAATTAAATTTTATCTATTAAGATTTTATTTACTATTAGTTTAATAATTATAATATCAAATTTTTTACAATGAACAAATTTGATTACAAAGTATATATTATATGTTATACAAAGTTAAGAATATGATGACTTAATTTAAAGTAAAACTCCCTTCTCCACTTTAGATTGAATTAAATAGAGAAGGGGTAGTCTTAAATTTTAGAATAATTATTTTATTTACTAGATCTTGCTTCAATTTCTGCTATTTTTTCAAATACTTCAGAAGCATTTTCTGTATTAATAGTGGTGTAACCTAATTCACGTAAGGCTTGAAATCTAATTGTGTTTAATTGTTGAGTACGCGATAATTTTTCTTCATTACGAGATTCAATATCCTCAACAAATCGTTTTCTTGACTCTATTACTCTACTTTTTGAAGGGTTACCATTAAGATATAAATTAAAGGCAGAATGAATGATACCTTCAAACATAAATTGTTTATTTTCATTAAATTTAAATTCATTTGGATTTGTAAATCCTGCGTATTTAGACATATATGCTAATAAATACTTAATTTCTTCAATATTATCAACACATTGTAATAAGTGAAAAGTGTATAGTAGAGTGTAATACCTCTCTTCTCTATCGTTTCCTTCTAAAAGTTTATCTTTAATAAGGAATGTTATATCACTAACTAATTGTTGTTCTTCTTTTTTTAATCCTTTTAAATCTAATAATTCGTTTGATGAATTTGATTTTAATACTTTATTTAATCTTTCTTCAACTTCTAAAAGATAGTCTGTATTTACTTTAATATCATTTAAAGTATCCTCTTCTCCATCTTCTATATCTAATAATTTTAATAGGGCAATTTTCTTTTCTCTAGGCCATTCATTAAGTGAATTTAATTCAAGATAATTATAAACCATTTGTCTAGAAACGCCTAAATATTTAGCTAATCTTACTTTAGAAATACCTAATTCTTGTAATATTTCATTTAGTCTTTTCATTATGTTTACCTACTTTCTTTACACTATAATCATAACTTATTTGACACATATATGTCAAGCAATATACTTCTTTTTGTAAAATTAAAAAGTACAAAATCGTACTTAATTTAATTTATAAATACCAAAGTTTTTCACCATTTTTCATGACTGTTTTAATGATTCCTGAACCTAAACATTGTTCACCTAAATATAATACACATGCTTGCCCTGGAGTAACTGCTTTAACTTTTTCGGGATATCTTACTAATATTTCATTGTTTTCTAAGTATTCAAGCATTACTTCATAATCTGGTCCTCTATATCTAAATTTTGCGGTACAGAATGTATGTCTTGTTTGACATAAGAAATTAACATTTTCAATTATACATGAATCAGAATATAAATACTCACTATCTTCTCCAAATGCAACATAAAGTTTGTTTTCTGCAACGTTTTTACCAACTACAAAGTGCTTTTCTAAATTACCGGAAATTCCTACATTACGTCTTTGACCAATTGTATAATTCATTAAACCAGTATGTGTACCAATTACTTTATTTGTTTCAATATCAATTATATCTCCAGGATTTGGTTTTAAATAATTTGATACAAATTTTTGATAATTTCTTTCACCAATAAAACATATTCCAGTTGAATCTTTTTTAGTAGCTGTTGGTATGTTTTGTATTTTAGCTATTTCACGTACTTCTGGTTTTGTTAGATCACCAATAGGGAATAACACATCTTTTAAAGCATCTTCACTTACTTGAGCTAAAAAATAGGTTTGATCTTTATTTAAATCAACAGCTCTTAATAGTCTATTTCCTACAATTCTGGCATAATGACCGGTTGCAATATAATTGGCTCCTAATCTTTTAGCTTCTTTTTTAAATAAATCGAATTTTATATATTTGTTACACATTAAATCAGGATTAGGGGTTCTTCCTTTTTTTAATTCATCTAAGAAATATGTAAAGACATTATCCCAATATTCTTTAACAAAATCAATTCTATGAAGTGGTATACCTAAATGATTACAAACTGCTAAGGCATCATTATAATCTTGTTCTTGGGGACAAATATTATTATTTAGATTAGGATTACCTTTAATATCATCATTTACTAGTGAATCCCAATTACGCATAAATAAACCAATTACTTCATATCCTTGTTTTTTTAACAAATAAGCGGCAACAGATGAATCTACTCCACCACTCATTCCAATTACAACTTTTTCCATAAACATCACGTAATTATTGTAGCAAAAAATTGCAATTATTAATAGGCTAATATTATATAAATATGGCAATTATTTTATTACCATAGTAATATAAAAAGATATCATTTAACAAAATAATTAATAATGTAATTGATGTTCTTAACATATAACCATTTAAATTAACTATCTTATAATGATTATTTATAAAAATTTTTATATATTTATATGTTAAATAAAAGATATATGATAAAAGAATTAAATATATTAATTTATTAGTAATTGTAAATATGAGAAAATAGTAAATTCCTTTAATATTTTTATAATGTAATAATGCTGAAAATAAAAAACCAATAGATGCTCCTTCATATATATAATATATTGTTAATGGGATAAATCCCACAATAAAGCTTGATAGTATAATTATGAGGCTTATTATAAATAAATGGATTAGAATGTGATTTTGTTTTACATCGCCAATATTGTTAATCGTTGTTGCAAGAGTTAAATCGATATTACTTTTGATGTCTTGGGTGCATTTAAGATATACAACTATACCAATAATTATTCCTAAAAATAAAAAAGTAAGGAGAAACTTAAAACGGCTACGTATAATCTTCATATAATTAAATTTCATTCTTTTCACCTATTTAATCATATTATTTTCTTTTAATTTTATGATATTTTTTGTATAATTATTTTGAGGTGAATAAGTATTATGGCTTATAGAGCAAAAAAGAAAAGTATTGGTTCTAAAATTTTAGTGTGGGTATGTTTATTTGCAATTATTGCAAGTACTATCAGTGCACTGATTTATTATATTTTAGTATATTAAAAACTTAATAGAATCTATCTACTAAGTTTTTTGTTTGAACTATTTACAATATAATTTTCTATATTTAGGCCATTATCAATTGCATTATTTATTATTTCTTCATCTGATAGATTGTCAATGTCAAATGATTGCATTAGGGCTGCGCCATAACCTAATGTAAAATATGCTGATTCATAATAATCTTTTAAATCCTGTTTTAATTTATTAATATCTATTTCTATCATCATGTTATCCTTGATTATTTATCTGTCTTTAAGATTGATAGAAATGCTTCTGGTGGAACTTCAACAGAACCAACCATCTTCATTCTTTTTTTACCTTCTTTTTGTTTCTCTAATAGTTTTCTTTTACGAGATATATCGCCACCATAGCATTTAGCAAGTACATTTTTTCTCATTTGAGCAATGTTTTCTCTAGCGATTACTTTTGAACCAATTGATGCTTGAATAGGTACTTCAAATAGTTGCCTTGGAATTAGTTCTTTTAAAGCTTTTGTAATTGCTAAACCACGATGATATGCAGCATCTTTATGTACAATAACAGATAAAGCATCAACTATTTCACCATTAATTAAGATGTCCATTTTTACTAAATCACTTACCTTGTAATCGGATAATTCATAATCAAATGAAGCATATCCTTTAGTATAACTTTTTAATTTATCAAAGAAGTCATAGACAATTTCGGCAAGTGGTAATTCATATATTATATTAACTCTTTTCTCATCAATATATTCTGTTGTTTTATATATACCTCTTTTTTCTTGACAAAGTTCCATTATAGCACCAATGTATTCACTTGGAACAAATATACTTGCTTTAACAAAAGGCTCACTAATTGAACTAATATTGACCTTATTTGGCATTTTTGATGGATTATCTACTTCAATTACATTTCCATTAGTTAATTCTACTTTATAGATAACAGATGGTGATGTAGCAATTATATCAATACCAAATTCTCTTTTAATTCTTTCTTCAATTATTTCCATATGAAGTAGTCCTAAAAATCCACATCTAAAGCCAAAACCTAAGGCTTCTGATGTTTCAACTTCAAAGGTAAGGGAAGCATCATTTAATTTTAATTTTTCTAGTGCTTCTTTTAAATGATTATATTTATTTGGTTCAATTGGATATATACCACTATAAACCATTGATTTAACTTTTTTATATCCTTCTAGAGGTGTTATAGCTCTATCACGTTTAGTTGTAATTGTATCGCCAACACGTACTGATTCAACACTTTTAATAGCGCCAGCAACCCATCCTACATCTCCGGCTTTTAATTCAGGTAATAATTTTTCATTTGGAGTATTTACTCCTACTTCAGTTACTACGTATTCTTCGTTGTTGTTCATCATAATAATTGTATCACCAATTTTAATAGAACCGGATTTAACACATATTGATGCAACTACTCCTTTATATTGATCAAAATAAGAATCAAAAATTAGAGCTTTAGTTCCTTCTTTTAAATCTTGAGGTGGCTGTATTCTTTCAATTATAGCGTCAAGTAATAAATTAACATTTTCACCTGTTTTACCACTTACAGGTATAATTTCATCTTCCTTAAAGCCAAGAACTTTTACTAATTCAGCAGTTACTTTGGGAACATCAGCATTTGGTAAATCAATTTTATTAATTACTGGGATAATTGTTAAATTATGATTTAAGGCTAGATATAAATTAGCAAGTGTTTGAGCTTCGATTCCTTGAGTTGCATCTACGACTAGAATTGCTCCATCACAAGCTGCTAAACTTCTTGAAACTTCATAGGAAAAATCGACATGTCCTGGGGTATCTATTAAATTAAATTCATATCCTTTATAATTTAAATTTACAGTATTTAACTTAATTGTGATGCCTCTTTCTCTTTCAATATCCATTGAATCAAGCATTTGCTCTTTTAGTTCTCTTTTTGATACTGCTCCAGTAAGTTCTAAAATTCGATCGGCTAATGTACTTTTACCGTGATCAATATGAGCAATTATACAAAAGTTACGGATGTTTTGCATTTTTTATCACATTCCTTTATATTCTATCTTTTAACATATTTTCATGCTGATAGATTTTATATTCTTCATCATTCATGCTATTTAAAATATCAGCAATTTCTTTATTAATTAAAGACTGTTCTTTATATTTTTTAGCATAAAGCAATTTACAATTAGGACTAATCTTATCATTATTGTAAATATCAATAATATTGTCTATTTCATTATTCACACCATTATAATCATTAACTATGATTAATTTAACAGTTTTTTTATTTGTATATTTTAGATACTTCATTAATAATAAATCAGTTTTTAATAAATTATCATTTTCTTTGAAGTTGAAATCAATAAATAATAATTTTGTTTCTGATTCTAAAATTACATAACTTCTAACGTTGTTTAAATTATCATTAACAAAGGGTAAAAGTATATAATCTTCATTATCATTAATTATTTCGTTTGCTAAAGCACAAATAAATTTTTTACCTGTTTCATTTTTCCATAAATAATGGAATGAATAAGGATTTAGCAAGTTTATATTTTTCATAATTTCTTTACCTCCTATATATACTTATTACCCATCTTGTACCATTTTACTTTTTATTTATTGAAACTTTACACTTTTTATTCAATTACTGCTTTAATACGTCTTACTCCAGCAGAGGATGCTTCTTCTTTTAATATTTTAAATTTGCCAATTTCACTTGTATGTTCAACATGTGGTCCCATACAAATTTCTTTAGATATGACTTCTCCAGTTGTTTTATCACTTATTGTATAAACTGTGACAATATCAGGATATCTTTCAATAAACATTGCTTCAGCACCGCTATTAACTGCATCTATTTTGTTTTCTTCAGTAATTGTTACAATTAAATCTCTTTGAATCCATTCATTTACTAGATTTTGGGTTTGTTCTAATTCTTCTTTAGTTAGCTTACGGTCAAATGAGAAGTCAAAACGCATTCTTTCATTTGTAATATTTGAACCTTTTTGATGAACGTTTTCATTTAACACTTTTTTAAGGGCTGCATTTAGCAAATGTGTGGCAGTATGATATCTTGTTTCTATTTTAGAATCTCCTGCTAAGCCTCCTTTAAACATACCTTTAGAAGCAGTTCTTGATAATTCTTGATGAGCTTTAAATTTTTCTTTAAATCCTTCTATATCTACTTCTAAATTCTTTTCTTTTGCTAGTTCTTCTGTTAGTTCTATAGGAAAACCAAATGTATCATATAATTTGAACGCTAAATCTTTATCAATTGTTTTAATATTTTGAGTTTCTTTTTCAAATACTCTTAAGCCCTTTTCTAATGTTTTACTAAATTTAGACTTTTCTTTTGCTAGTTCAGCAATTATAAATTCTTTATTATTAGATAATTCATCATAATATTTAGCATATTTTTGAATAATCAAATTAGCAATTTGCTCTTCCCAGTTAGTGCTGTTATCAATACCTAGGTTTCTAGCACATCTTATAGCACGTCTAATTAATCTTCTTAATATATAGCCTCTATCGGTATTTGAAGGAACTATTTTAGCGTTATCTCCTAATATAAAGGTTGCTGTTCTAATATGATCGGCTATAATTCTAATATCTTTTTTATTTTCTTCATATTTTTTATTAGAAATTTGTTCAATTAACTTAATAACATCTATCCAAACTGATGATAAGTAGTTGTCATTTACACCTTCTAGTATAGCTGCTACTCTTTCAACTCCCATACCTGTATCAACGTTCTTTTTAGGAAGTTCAGTAACGTTTCCATTTTCATCTTTAAAATATTGCATAAATACGTTGTTCCAAATTTCAACCCATCTATTATCATTTGGATCAAAAAAGTCAGGGATCTCATCGTTTGATCTAAAATAGAATATTTCAGTATCTGAACCACATGGTCCACTTTCTCCGGCAATCCAGAAATTATCTTCCTCACCTAAGTAAGCAATCTTTTTAGGATTAATACCTAACTCAATCCATTTATTTGCGGATATAGTATCTTTAGGAATTTTATCATCCCCAGCAAATACGGTTACGGCTAATCTTTCGATATCAATATTTAATACTTTAGTTAAAAATTCAAAACTGTATTCAATTGATTCATTTTTAAAATAATCTCCTAATGACCAATTTCCTAACATTTCAAAGAATGTGTGATGTGTTTCATCTCCAACTGAATCTAAATCATTAGTTCTAACACATTTTTGATAATCAGTTAATCTTTTACCATAAGGATGCTCTTTTCCCATTAAATAAGGAATTAATGGTTGCATTCCAGCTGTATTAAATAAAACACTTGCATCATTTTCAGGTACTACTGGCGCTGATGGTATTTGTTTATGTCCTTTACTTACAAAATAATTAATATATAGATCTTTTAAATTCATATTTTATGCACTCCTCTTAACTACGTTTATATTATCATATTTTCATCTTTTATAAAAGAAAATAAATTAATTAATAAACAATTATTTAGTAATTATTCCTAACTAATTATAATATTTCTATTTTATAGCCCATGTTTATTATTATATTTCGTAAGGTTATATTAGTCAATAAAAACCGTACATTTGTTAAATGCTTAGAACAAAAAAATAAATATTTATTTTATCTAAATATTTATTTATATTCTTTAATAATTTCTTCAATTTCTTCTTTTGTTTTAAATCCAACAAAATGAGTAACCATCTTTTTATTTTTATATATTTCAACTGTAGGAATGCTCATCACACCGTGACTTTGTGCAAGTTCTCCATGAGTATCAACATCAACTTTAATTATTTTGTTTGGTAACTCTTCTAATTCCATACCAATCATTTTACAAGGTGAACACCAATTGGCAAAAAAGTCTACTATGGTTAATTCATCTGTTAAAACGTCTTCTAATTTTTGATTACTTAAATATTCTATCATTTTATTCCTCCTTCTCATTATTATTATCATTATTTTGATTATTATTTATAACATCTTTTATATTTTTAATTCCTAATTTTCCATTATTACTTAATTTTTCTGCTGATTCTTTAGAAATTATTTCGTATTTTAATAATACTTCTAAACATTTTCTATTAGCTTCTTCTTTATCACTGCTATTTTGATATTCTAGAGTTATATCATAAACATTTTTAATAGATAAATATGTTTTTTCTACTACATCAGATAGAAATGGCGTTTTAGAAACTATTTGATTGCCATATTTTGATTCTTGATATATTTTGGCTGTGTTTGCAAAAGTACTAAATAAGAAACAAATGAAGAATGCGATTAGAAATCCCTGAAATAAGCCAAATATTAAGCCTAATATCCTGCCTACTAAACCTTCAGAAAATATTCCAAGTGTTAATTTACCAACTAATCCAGTTATTTTAGAAATAATTTTAAAGATAAAGCTTAATATTGATAATGTAATAAGAAAACTGATACCTTCATAAATTAAAATATTATAAACACTTATACCACTATAAAATCCACTTATTTTAAAAAATGGAAAATGTTCATATAAGAATACTGATATTGGATTTTTTAAATAAAACGCTAGGATAATTACTACTATTGTTCCAATAAAATTAATTAATGAACCAATAAATCCTCTTTTATATCCGTATAAAGCACCTAGAATAATAATTATTAATATTAAATAGTCTAATATATTCATTTTTTATACTCCTAGTTTAATTATATTATAATTACTTAAAAAAATAAAGAAATAATTAAAAAGTTATGGTATTATGAAGTTGGTGATGTTTATGACAATTGTATTTACAGTAAGTGATAATGTAAAAAATAGAATGATTAGTTTTTATGCGGATAAAAGAAGACAAAAAAATCCTCCTTATGCTATATTTCAAGCAGATGATGCGGATACAAATATAACTCTTTATAATTCGGGAAAAGTTGTTTTTCAAGGCAATAGTGCTGATATCGAGGCTCAAATTTGGAAAGATTTAGAGATGAGTTTAAATAAGCGTAATATTGATAGTGAACTTAAAAAGAATGAAGATAAGAAGAAAGATAAAGTTAAAGAAGAGACGGATTTAAGATTTAAGGATGTTGCTACTATTGGTTCAGATGAGGTTGGAACTGGTGATTATTTTGGACCAATTGTTGTTACAGCCTCATATGTAAGCAAAGAAAATATTAAGGAAGTAATGAATTTGGGAGTAAAAGATAGTAAGAAAATAACGGATGATATTATTCTTAAAATTGGACCTAAATTAATTAAGACTATTCCCCACTCTACTTATATTTTAGATAATCAAACTTATAATAAATATCCTACTAATATGAATAAAATTAAAGCAATATTACATAATAAGGTTCTTGTTAATATGGTTAGGAATAATTATAATGATGTTAAATATGTAGTTGTTGATCAATTTTGTTTTCCTAAAAATTATTTTGAGTATATTAAGGCTGCTAAGGAAGTTTATAAAAATATTACTTTTACTACTAAGGCGGAAGATAAATGCTATGCAGTTGCTGTTTCTTCAATAATTTGTAGATATGTATTTTTAATGGAAATGAAAAAGATTGAAGAAAAATATCAAATATTTATAAAAAAAGGTGCTGGTCCAGAAGTTGATAAACAAGCTGCTATGATAGCAAAAAAATATGGAGTGGATGAACTTAGAAAAATTGCTAAATTAAATTTCAAAAATACAGAAAAAGTGAAAAATATATTAGAAAATGAATAAAAAGTTATTGCTTTCTTTACAATAACTTTTTTAAATGTGTTTATTAGAAATTTTTGGCTCTAGATTTAGTGTACATATATAGTTTATTAGATTTTGATTTAAATCATGGCTATATCCTTTTGTCAAGGCACACATAGCGGTTTGAATTTCAACTTGTGAATAATTTTTTAGTATATCAAAATCTTCATCATGAATATTTGCCAGACTGCTTATATTCCCTTGAAGTAATTCTTGTACTAGTTTATTTGTTAAATTAATATCACTATTTTGAGCAATTATTTTTATTACTTTTTGTAAATAATATGGAAGTTTTTCTATGGATGAATTATTAGATGAAATATTTGGAATATTTTCTTTGTTACTTACATTATTATATTTTTTTCTTAAAATAGTAAGTAATGCATAACTATAAATATCTTGATTATTATTTGGAATGTAATCTTTAGTTAGATTTTTAAATTCTGTTAATATTTCTTCATGACTATATTTTAATAATCTATTACGATAGTTTTGATTACCATTGGTAATATGACATGCATCTTTTCTAGTAATTAAAGCTTTTAATGCAACTATAGCATGATTAAAACCATATTTATTATATGTGGTAGTAATTGATGCCATAAATAATTCATGAAGATTATCATTTTTAACTATCTTATTTGGCATAAAACTATGAACATAATTTTCAATATTTCCATTTGCTATATTTATAACTTCTTTAGGTGATAGATATTTAGCAAAACTATATCTAAAATTATTATCTCTTGTAATTGCGTTTGGGTTACCATTTATATATGTTTTTAAATATTTTAGAGTATTATCAACACCATTGTATTTTTTTATAGCATATCTAATGTACTGATCTAATAATTCTTTTTTATTTTTATTATTTGGCACTGGTTCATTTTCAAGGTTTCGAATTAGAGTATCGTAATATATAGATAATCTTTGAAATGATTCTTTATTTTGACTAATAAGTACATGATTATAAAAATCGTTCATATTTGTGTATTCATTTAAGGACATATTTATTAATCTAAATACTTCATAAAAATTTGCTAGAGCTTCTCCATCATAATTAAAACGTTTTTTGTTTATAAGAAATTCTTCATCATAAATAAAATCTTCTAATTTAGTTTGATTTATAAAGACATCATTAAAATACTTTTGAGAAAATCTTTTAAAATCATTATAACTTACATTATCGTAATTAGCTGTTTCCTTAAAATATTTAGTTATAAGATAAGCGAGTGTGGAGTTATAACTTAATTTTTTATCACTTGCAATTCCAACTACTCCTGATTTCATCAAAAATGGATTTGTTTTACGTGCTTTACTAGATAGGTATGGATCATTATTGATAAAATTAATAACTTTATTTGCTTCATCTGGATTAACCATTCTTAAAACTACTGAATCTGATCTAACGACATCTGATACTTTAGAATATGTTGCAAAATTATTTTGATTAATATAATCAAATATACGAATTACACAAGATTCCATATCTTCCTTACAAAATGTTACATATATTTTTATATGACCTTCAGTATTTCTTCCACCTGATGTGTGAAATTGAAGGAAACCTTTTTGCATATCACTTTCAAAAACATCTAAGTTAGTATTTTGAAAATGATTTATCCAATTAGGAAACATATATTTAATACTTTTATTTTGCTTTTCTTCCTCACTTATTCCATAGGTTGCTAACCCGTAATAAATGGTATCTCTTACAATTGGTAAATTCGGATTTTGTTTATATATTCTTGCATAATATTTTAAAAATTCTTCAATTTCTACTGGATTATTCATGAGATTCACCATTATTTATATTATTATTTTGATTGTTATCGGCATCGATATCAATATCTGCAGGATATTCTCCATTTAATTTAATTACGATATTAATTTTTTTGTTATCTAATTTAATTTCTTGTGTTTCCATTTTTACCATCCTTTTTATACTATAACACTGCTTATGAATGTTTTTAAAATATTATATTTATCTTTATCGGTAGATTTTAAATCTAAATCTGCTTTTGCTAAATTTATAAGTATTTCTTTTAGCTCTTGATTACTATATTTACTTGTACGTCCTTTTGCTTTAACAAAGGGATAATCACTATTTACGTTAAATAATTTCATTAAATAATCTGACGATTTATTTGTTATTTTACAGGCATAAATATACCTATATTGCATTGCTAGTAGGGCAATAAATGGAATTACTTCTTTTCTAGCTTCAATAAATTCATTAAGTAATGGAGAAATCTCTTTTGTTTTCTTTTCAACTATAGCATCACATAATTCGAAACTATCATCATTTGGAATAAATGAACCATAAGTGTTAATTGTATCTATTGTAATATTATTTGAAATTATACTTAATTTGTTTATTTCACTTATAACTAAATCTAAATCATTTTGATTTTTATCTAATAAATAATTTATGTCATTATAACCTATTTTAATTTTCTTTTCTTTGCAGTAATTATTTATTTTATTTATTATTTCATTTGGCTTTAGTCCTTTTATTTCAACAATATTGATTTTATCTTTTATATCTTTATATATTTTATTTCGTTTATCATAATTATTGCATATCAATACTAGTTTGACATCTTTATTGGGATTTTCTAAATAATTTATTAATTTGCGGGCTTCTTCATTTAGTTTAAAATTCTTAACAATTACACATTTTGAAGTATCAATTAAAGAATAATACGAACATTCTAGGATAACATCATCTATTTTTAAATCATCATAATTTAAATTAATAATGTTATCTTCTTTGGAAACTATTTTATTTATTTCTTCTTCTAATAGGTAATTAGAATATATGTTTAAAATATAGTTTTTCATTCAACAATTCCTATTTTATTAAATGGAAAAATTACTAAATTAGTTTTTCCTTTAATATTTTTGATATTTACTGGTCCTATTACACGGCTGTCTTTAGATACTTCTCTATTATCTCCCATTACAAAGTATTCATTATCTTTTAGTATAACATTTTCAAAATTTTCAGTTTCGCTTTTAGAATAATTATCTTCAATTACTTTACCATTAATATATAACTTATTATCACTATACATAACTGATTCACCAGGAAGTCCAATTACTCTTTTTATAATGTATTTTCCATTTGATTCAACAACAACTATATCAAAACGATTAATTCCTTTTTGTAAGCCAATTTTATTTAATATCATAAATTCTTTGTCTTGTAAGGTTGGATACATGCTACTGCCATTTACTCTAATTGGTGAATAAAAAAATATTCTAATTATGATAATTATTAAAAGTAATATAGTAAATAATAAGTTTTCTTTAAGCCATTTTTTTATTTGTTCCATGCTAATAATCAACTACTTTCTTGTACTACTAAATTATATCAAATATAAAAAGTTTAATAAACTCTGATTATAGATATTTATTAAACTTTTTGATTTCTTCGTTATTTGTTAAGTCTGTTTCATTTAAATCTTTAAACAACGCTTTTTGAGCTCGATCTAATTTTTTAGGAATAACAACCTTGATTTTAATAATCATATCTCCGGTCTTACCGGTACGTTCTTCAGTTATTCCTTTTCCACGAAGCTTCAATTCTTCGCCATTTTGAATTCCAGCATCAATTTCAATTTTAGTTTTACCATTTATGGTTGGAATTTCTTTTATGCAGCCAAGAACAGCTTCTGTAATTGTAAGAGGGACTTCTAAAATAATATTTCGTCCATCTCTAACAAATAATGGATGTTCTTTAACTGCAAATTCGATATATATATCGCCATTTGGTCCACCATTAGTTCCTGCTGAACCTTTTCCAGCCATACGCATTTGATCTCCTTCTTTAACACCTGATGGAACTCTTAATGTGATTTTTTTTTCACCTTTACATCTTCCTGTACCACGACATGTTGAACATGTTTTTGTAAATTCTTCACCTGTTCCACGACAATTAGGACATACTGTTTGAACTGTAGTTACACCGAACAATGTTCTTTGTTGTGAAAGAATACGACCTTTACCATTACATTTTGAACATGTATGGGAATTTAAACCACCTTTACCATTACAATCAGAACACATAGTATTTAAACTTATTTTAAATGATTTTTCACAACCAAATACTGCTTCATCAAATGTTAAGTTAATTCTTACTAGTGAATCTTCACCTTTAGTTGCTCCTGCTTTTCTTGATTTGGATGAACTTCCACCAAAGAATGAACTAATAATGTCTTCTAAATCATCTTGACCAAAACCAAATCCAGAAAAATCTCCAAATCCACCTTGAAATCCACCAAAACCACCAAATCCTCCAGCACTACCTTGACCAGCATTATTTACAGCATCGGCTCCATATTGATCATATATTTTTCGCTTATTTTCATCAGATAGAACACTATAGGCTTCAGATATTTCTTTAAATTTTTCAGCAGCACCAGGTTCTTTATTTACATCTGGATGGTATTGTTTAGCCATTTTTCTGAATGCACTTTTAATTTCTGCATCAGTAGCGGTTTTATCTACACCTAATGTTTCATAATAATCCTTTTTAGCCATTTTATTACCTCTTTCTTAATATTTTTTGATACTCTTTAACTGTTTCATCAAAGAAATTTATTGCATCTACTAATACATCAGGTTTAGTAATATCTATTCCTGCGTATTTTAATTCTTCACTTGGGTAATTTGAACCACCACTCTTTAAAAACTTTTTATAATTTTCTAAAGCGTTTGGAATTTTATTATAAATGTCTCTTGCAATTTTACATGCACATGCAAGACCAATAACATATTTATAAACATAGAAATCATAATAGAAATGTGGAATTCTTTCCCATTCATACATTATTTCTTTATCTACTATAACATCCTTACCAAAATAGATTTTATTTAAATCATAATATTTTTGACATAATAATTCATATGTTAATGCTTCACCATTACTTCTTAAATTATGCATATTCATTTCAAATTCAGCAAACATAGTTTGACGATAAATAGTAGATTTAAATAGTTCCATGATTTGATTTAATATATATAATTTTTCATTATCATTTTTAGAATTATTAAGTAGATAAAGTCTTAATAACATTTCATTAACGGTTGATGCTACTTCAGCAACAAAGATTTTATAACTTGAATTATTATATGTGTTGTTATGACAAGATAGGTAAGTATGAACAGAATGTCCTAATTCATGAGCAAGAGTTGATACGTCATCTAATTTTCCTTCAAAGTTAAGAAGAACATAAGGATATGTATCATAAAATCCACTTGAATATGCTCCACTTCTTTTTCCAACATTATTATATACATCAATCCATTTTTCATCAAAAGCTTTTTGCAAAATATTTAAATAATCATCGCCTAATGGTTTTAATGCTTTAAATACTAAATCTTTTGCTTCTTCAAATGTAAACTCACGATTGTAATCTTGCTTTAAATCAACATATATATCATATAAATGAATTTTATCTAATCCTAAACATTCTTTCTTTAAATTATAATAATTATAAAGAGGTTCTAAATTGCTTTTTACTGTGTTAATTACATTTATATAAACATCTTTACTAATTGCATCATCAAATAAGGATGCTTCTAGTGAAGATGAAAAATTTCTTATTTTAGCTAAATTTATTAATACATCAACATTACCAGCAAATGTACTCGATAAGGTGTTTTTAAATTCAGCGTATCTTTTGTATAATAATTTAAATCCTTTTTTACGGACATTTCTTGATGGAGATCTTGCAATTTTACTCCAATTACTTTCAGTAAATTCAATTATTTTACCATTTTCATCTTTTATATTACCAAATTTTAAATCACTATCAGTTAGAGCTTCAAATGTCTCAGCATTTTTACCTAATACATCTGATAGAGTACCTAATATTTTTTCTTCTTTATCTGTTAATGTATGTTTCTTATAGCGATAAAAATCTTCTAAATTATGTTCATAATCTTTTAACTTACTATTTTCTTCAATTAATTTTTTAACATAATTAAATTCTTTCTTCATCATTTCTGGTGCTACAAAAGATGTATCTTCAGTATATTTTGTTAATATTTTTTGAATTTTTTGATAATATTCTTGATATTTTGGATTCGTTGTATCTTCATCATGTTTTAAATTTGCATAATAATATAATTTATATAGTTTTCTTTCTATTTTTTCACTTGTTTTAAAATAATTATAAAGTGAATCAGAACTATCTAATATATGACCTTTAAACTTAATAATTTCATTTACTAAATCTTTGCTTTTATCTAATTCTTTTAAAAACTCTTCGTCATTTTTAAATATTGCAGTTAAATCCCATTTATATTTATCATCTATATCATTTCTTGTTTTTTGTTTTATCATAAATTACCCTTTTATTTATATTTTTTAATCATAATTAGTTAAAAGTTCTAGCAATAACTAGAACTTTTTGCTTTACTAATTAGTCTTTGTTTACAAATTCGGCTTCTTCAGCACCATCATTTTTATCTGATGAATCATTGTTTTTATTTGCTTCAGCTGTTTTAGCAGCTTCTTCATAAACTTTAGTTGCTAATGCCATCGCTTTATCATTTAATGCTTTTGTTTTATCTTTTATTGCATCAATATCTGTTCCTTCTAAAGCTTTCTTTAAGTCAGCAATTAAATCTTCAGTTTCTTTCTTTTCAGTATCAGTTAATTTTTCGCCTAAATCTTTAACAGCTTTTTCACAGGCAAATATTGTTTGATCAGCTTCATTACGAGTATCGGCTTCGGCTTTACGCTTTTCATCGGCTTCTTTATTGGCTTCTGCTTCTTTCATCATTTTATCGATTTCTTCATCAGTTAAATTTGTATTTGATGTAATAGTTATTGATTGTTCTTTATTAGTTCCTAAATCTTTTGCTTTTACGTTAACTATTCCGTTAGCATCAATATCAAATGTTACTTCTATTTGAGGAACTCCTCTTGGTGCTGGTGGAATATTTAATAATTGGAATCTTCCAAGTGTTTTATTATCAGCAGCCATTGGTCTTTCACCTTGTAATACATGAATATCTACGGCTGGTTGATTATCTTGTGCTGTTGAGAATACTTGTGATTTACTTGTTGGAATTGTTGTATTTCTTGGAATTAATACAGTCATTACATCACCTAATGTTTCGATACCAAGTGATAATGGTGTAACATCTAATAATACTAAGTCATTAACTTCTCCAGTCAAAACTCCACCTTGAATAGCAGCACCCATAGCAACTACTTCATCAGGGTTAACACTCTTATTTGGTTCTTTTCCTAATTCTTTTTTAACTAATTCTTGAATGTAAGGAATACGAGTTGATCCACCAACTAAGATTACTTCGTCAATATCTGATGCTTTAAGATTTGCATCTTTTAAAGCTTTACGAACTGGTTCTAATGTTGAATCAAATAAGTCACGACATAAGTCTTCAAATTTAGCTTTTGTTAAGCTAATATCCATATGAACTGGACCACTTTCAGTTTGAGTAATAAATGGTAAGTTGATATTTGTTGTAGACATTCCACTTAAGTCTTTCTTAGCTTTTTCAGCAGCGTCTTTAATTCTTTGCATTGCCATTTTATCTTTAGATAGGTCTATTCCGTTTTCTTTCTTAAATTCAGATACTAGATAATCCATAATACATTTATCAAAGTCATCTCCACCTAAATGGTTATTACCACTTGTTGATTTAACTTCAAATACACCATCACCTAGTTCAAGGATAGATACATCAAATGTACCACCACCTAAATCGTAAACTAATACAGTTTCTTGTTTATCTTGTTTATCAAGACCATATGCTAAACTTGCAGCAGTTGGTTCATTGATAATTCTTTCTACTTCTAAACCGGCAATTTTACCAGCATTCTTTGTTGCTTGTCTTTGAGCATCGTTGAAGTATGCAGGAACTGTAATAACAGCTTTAGTTACTTTTTCCCCTAAATATGCTTCAGCATCAGCTTTTAATTTCATTAAAATTTTAGCACTAATTTCTTCTGGAGTATATTTTTTACCATCCATTTCTACTTTGTAATCAGTTCCCATATGTCTTTTAATTGAACTAATTGTATTTTCGGGATTTGTTACAGCTTGTCTTTTAGCAGTAACACCTACTAGGATTTCTCCTTTTTTACTAGCAACTACTGATGGAGTTGTTCTGTCGCCTTCAGGGTTAACAATAACTTTTGGTTCTCCACCTTCTAAAACAGCTACACAACTGTTTGTTGTTCCTAAATCTATACCTATAATTTTACTCATAATTAATCATTTCCTTTCTTATATTATCTTCTGTGAGCAGAATTAATTTTTTCATTTTTTATTTTATTTTTTAAATCATAATCATATTGTAAATCATCTGATTTTGCTATTTCTTCAAAAATTGCATCATCTAATTCATAAACTTTTCTAATATTTGTTTGTTCTTCTGGGTTTAACTTAGAGAATGCTTTTGAAAATTCTTCATATATGAGATTATATTCCATATCATTTTTATCTAAAGACCTTAATCTAACCATTAATTCTAAGCAATCCGCATATTCTTCACTATAATCAATTGGATCATCATTAATAATTTTATTAATTTCATCTTCAATGTTCATTGCAATACTCCTTTATGTTTATTCATTAACTTTAACCATTGCCGGACGAATTACTTTATCTTTGTAAATATATCCTTTTTGTAATACTTCTAATATTACGTTTGAAGGTTTATTTTCATCTTTTTCAGTTAAAACGGCTTGATGATAATTTGGATTAAATTCAATTCCTGATGCTTCTATTTCTTTAACACCCAAATCAGTAAGCAACTTAATCAAATTTGTATAAATCATTTTAAATCCTTCAAGATATTTTTTAACTTCATCGCTTGCTTCATCTGAAATTTCTGCTTTTAATGCTCTTTCGAAATTATCAATGGTTGGTAATAAATCTTCAATTAATTCTTCATTTGAATACTTATAAATATTTGCTATTTCATCTTCTTTTCTTCTTTTAAAGTTCATCATTTCAGCTTGAATTCTCATTGATTTTGCTTGTTCTTCAGATAATTTTGTTTTTAACTCTTCAATTTCTTTTTGTAGTTCATTATGTTTATTTTCGTGTTTAATATTTTTTTCTTTTGAATCTTCTTCAACTACATTTTTCTTTTTATGTTCTTTTTCCACTTGGATCACCTTTCTAAGTAACTTTTTAAGTAGTTAAGAAGTGTAACTACTTTATCGTATTCCATTCTTTTTGGTCCTATTATTGCAATAGTTCCTTCTTCTCCAGCAATATTGTAACTTGTTTTAATAACAGTTACATTTGGATCAAATTCGTTTTCTTCACCAATGTATATATTGATTCCTTCATCATCTGTTTCAATTTTTTTGACTAGCTCGATATTTTCAAGTTTGCTAATCATTCCTTTAATTTTGTCAGGTTCATCATATTCTGGTTGCTTTAAAATATTAGTTTTACCTTGAAACAATACATCAGAATTCTTTACAGTGAAATCTTCAAAAGCTTCTTTAAATAATCTCATAATTGCTTCATGTTCTTTAATTTTTTTGGCAATTACAGGTTTTATTTCAAATTCTAATTTTTCATTAATGCTTGATAATTTGGCACCAAATAATTCTTTATTGATAAGTTCACTTGTTTTAACTAATTCATTTATACTTATATTGTTTGGGATAATGAATTGTTTATTTTCAACATGTCCAGAAGATGTAACAACTACGGCTACTATTTTATTTGTATCTAGTGGGATAATACTTATTTGTTTTAAAGTATTATTTTCACTTTCTTTACCTAAAATGACGGTTGTATAATTGGTAATATCACTTATGATTTCCATACATTTTACGATACAATCACTTACTGGTAAATTCTTATTATTTAAAATAGTTTGTAATTTTAATACTTCCTCTCCGGTTAATTCTTTTGGTTTCATTAAATTATCAACATAATATTTGTATCCTGATTCTGATGGAATACGTCCGCTTGATGTGTGAGTCTTTTCTAAATAACCTAAACTTTCTAAAAATGCCATATCATTACGAATTGTTGCGCTAGAACATTTAAGTTTTTTTACTAAACTTTTAGATCCAACAGGTCTAATTGTATTGATATATGTTTCGACAATCAGTTTCAAAAGTTTATTTTGGCGATTATTCATTTAATCACTCCCTTTTATTAGCACTCATTTTTCCTGAATGCTAATATTATTATAATATTATGCTTAGCACTTGTCAATATATGAGTGCTAAATTTGTTAAAATTTTTTAATTTTATTTTTAAGCAAATTAAAAATCCTTACTTAAAAGGACTTTTATGCTTTTATAATTTATATCTTTTATTAAATTTTTCAATTTGAGACATTGTTGCTTTTTCAATATTATCGGTAGTTTTACTTTCTACTGGTGGAATTGCTGCTTTTACTATTGATTTATAATTTTCAGTATTATTTATTGGACCTACTATATTATTATCTTTATAATAATTAAATTCTCCTAAAACTATTGGTTTATTTTCTAAATTAATTTGTTTAACACCAACTTCACTTATATAACCATTTTTAAATTTTATGGTCATATCTAAAATAGTAGGTACTGGTTGTAATATATTTGACAAACTTGGAACACATATATCTAATGTTTTACCATTATAACTAGTCTGAATATTGTAATTGTGTGAATGACCATGCAACATAATTGCTGCATCACTAGTAAGTTTCATACCATTATCTATATGATGAAACAAATGTATTTTATCATTTTTAAGATTTATAAAGCTATTATTATATCCTGGAATTATGACATCCGGACGATAATTAGATGTAATTAAGGATAAATCTAGACAAGCACTATTTAATAAAGATAAATCATGATCTCCACCAACAGAGAATGTTAAAATTGAATCATCATGAGGATAATTTTCTAAGAAATATTTAACTTGTTCATAAGGATTTGATACAATCTGAATTCCCTTAGTAAATGCTCCATCTAGTAAATCACCACCACACATAATAATATGAATACCATTTTGTACACAATAATCAAAGGCTTTCTCAACTAAATCTGGACGACTGTCTTTATTACAATAATGAAAGTCTGATGAGGCTACAATTCTTATTTCATTTTCAAATTTGTCAGTTAAAATTGTTTCTTCTTGACTTCGTTTAGCATTATTTTTTACATCTCCTATTTTTGATAATGGTACATATTGAATCATACCATTTGAATAATATTTTCTTTGATATGATACACCTAAATTCTTAAGTTCTAATAACTTTGCTGTTAATTCAGAAAAAGTGATATTTAATTGCTTACATATATCCGTATTTGAAACATTTTTATTTATTAAATCAATTTATATTTTGTAATTATTTAAGTCATGAATTGTGTAAGTCGGAATTGAAGATATTTCTACTTTTTTTGGTTCTTCTTTTATGCTCTCTTGAACAATATCTTTTCTTTCTTCTTCTTTTGCTTTAACTGTATCTTTATCTTTTTCTGCCTCTAATAAAGTTCTAATTTTAGGAATTAATACTTTATAAAATTGATAACGATATTTATTATCACTCCATTCTTCTTTTGGACATGGATTATGTAAATCTTCTCCATACCTTATAATTAATAATATTTTTTCATCAGTACTTAAATTTGATATAACATTATCAATTAATACTTCAGAATATTCTTTAAAATATTCATAAATTGTTTGCGGTTTTCTAGCCATATATAATTCCCCCTCTTTTTATATGCTTGTATTATAGCAAACATTTGTTATTAAGTCAATATAAAAGCCTTATTTTTTACGTTATAAGACTTTATTTTAAACTATTTGTTATTTAATTTATCTATAATACTTTTAGTTTCTTCATCATCGATACGATTAAATAATAATTCATTATTTACTATTTTAATATTACCTGTTAATTCTTTTTCTTGCCAGTTACTTTCTTTAGATATGTCTAACATATTAAGAATTTTATCGGAAGTTTCACTTAAGAACGGTCTAATTAAATTAGCTATATTTACAATCATATATGTGCAAGTATAAGTTATATCGTTAAATTCTGCGATATTTTCTTTTACTTTGATCCATGGAGTATTTTCATCATAATATTTGTTTCCTAAAGAAATGTAATCCATTATTTTTGATAAAGCTGACTTTAATTCTCCTTTTTCAATTAGTTCTCCAACTTCTTTATAAGTGTTTAAAGTTGTTTCTTTTATTTTAGAATCTACTTTTCCTTCGGTAATTATACCTTCAAACTTTTTATTTATGAATGAGAAATTACGATTAATAAAGTTTCCTAACGTTCCAACTAAGAATTTATTATGAACAGTTATCATTTCTTCAATTGAGCAACTAATGTCTTTAACTTCAGGACCATTAAAAATAAAGTAGAATCTTAGTGTATCTTTATTAAATAATTCTAATAATTCGTTAACTGATATTAGATTTCCTTTACTTTTACTCATTTTTTCATTATTTAAATTAACATATGCTGATGAAATTATATAGTCAGGCAATCTATAATTATCACCTATTGCTAGTTCAAGAGCTGGAAAAATAGTTGTATGGAAAGGAATGTTGTCTTTTCCGTGAACCATATAAACTCTTAAATTTTGATTATTATCTGATAATACTTCATCGGGATTTTGTCCTCTTTCACGTAATACCTTATCGGCTGTACTTAAATAACCTAAAACAGCCTCAATCCATACATATATTCTTTTGTTTTCATAGCCTTTAACTGGTACTTCAACACCCCAGTCAAGTTCTCTAGTTGTTGCTCTTTCTACTAAACTATCAATATATTTTTGAGTTTCACCAATAGCGTTTTTACGCCATTTATCTTTATTTTTATCTAATAGTTTTTGTAATTCTTCTTTAAATTCAGGTAATTTAAAATATAAATGTTTATTAATTTTAGTTGTTAATATGCTACCACATGTTTTACAATGTTTATTTAATACTTGACTTGGATCTAATGATGCTAAACAATTATCACATTGATCACCAGTAGATTCTCCACCACAATTTGGACATGTCCCAACTATTTCACGATCAGATACAAATTTATTACATGTATCACAATAATCTTGTTCTATTTCTTTTTCATAAATATATCCATTATTAATCATTTGTAAAAAGGCATTTTGAACATATTTTTTATGATAATCTGTCATTGTTGCAGTATATAAATCGTAGTTAAAGCCAATATTATTAAATGTTTTAACAAATTCTTCATGATAAAAAGTTGCGATGGCTTTTGGCGTAGTTCCTTCTTTTTTAGCTCTTTCAGTTATTGGAGTTCCATGACAATCGGAGCCGGATACATAAATAACATTATCTCCACACATTCGGTAATACTTTGCTATAACATCTCCTGGTAAAAGGGCAGCTAAGTGTCCTACATGTAAATAATAATTAGCATATGGCCATGCGCCACCTATTAAAATATCCCTTTTCATTTTCTCTAATCTCCTTTTAATAACTAAATGTGTGAATTATAAGCATTGCTACAATTAAGATAAAAATTATAATAGCAGATATAATGTATATCCATCTTTGATACTTCTTCATAAAATCACAACTATATTCTATCAAATTGACTATAAAATGTAAAATGATTATTTAGGACTTATTTACAATAATAATATTATTTTATTAATAACTTTTTAACATTATCCTAGCCATTACCTACCATAACTAATCCTTCTTATATCTAAATAATCTAGATGGCCTATGTCCTTCACCAGTTTTATAATCATCCGTTGCTTCAACTTTATTAGCAATAATTCTTCTAAAAGCAGGGTCTAGTAATTTCTTATTAAGAATAACCTCATAAACTTGTTGTAAATCTCCCAATGTAAACTCCTTAGGCATCATATTAAACACAATATCTGTATACATTATCTTATTCTTTAATCTTTCAATTCCAGATAAAATAACTAACGCATGATCAAACGCTAAATCATTATTTTCAACTATTTCGAACTTATATCTATCAGTTGTTTTATCTTTTAATGTCTTCTTAATTCTAGTTGTTAATACATCTTTACCATTATCAAGAAGAATTGTAATAATTCCATTTTCTTCTTTAACACTAACATTAAACCAAGAGGCATTTTCCATTAGTTTAGTATTTAATCTATTTTTATCAATTAATGCCATATAAGCTGTTGAAACAATACGCATTCTAGGATCTCTATGAACATCACCAAATGTATATAATTGTTCTAAATAAATATTATCTAAATTAGTTTCTCTTTTTAATATCCTATTTGGAGCATCTTCTAAATCTTCATGTATATCTAAAAAACCTCCTGGTAAACACCATTTATCCTTAAATGGATAATCATCTCTTTTAACTAACAAAATACTCATATTCTTTTTTGAAGTTTTACGATAATTATCAACCTTTTCATTTGCGATTGAAATAATTAATATATCAGTTGTTAATGATAACTTTTCAAATTTACTTGAATCATAATGTTTTAAAAATTCTTCTTCACTTTTATACATAATTAGTATCTCCTCTTATTAACATTTTAATTATATCATAATAATTATTAAAACACGATAATTAAATAGAATATCTCTTAAATTTTTATAAATAAAAATCACCAAACTCAAAACTTTTGGTGAATATATCTATTTTAAAAATTTTGATTTTTCATGACAAGAATTTTCTTTTTTTAGAAATTCTATTAAATCTCTTAAATTATTTTCATTTCGAATATATTGTTTCATTTCATCTTTAGATATAACTTTATCTTCTTGATGATAAGCATAATCCCATAATCCAGATGAATCACATATATAATTTTTTAATTTCCAAGTAGGAATATCTATAGTATTATCAACCATAATATTTATTAATAATTTTTCTTCTTCATTTAATTCATATTTAGCATTTCGACATGGACACATATCACCATCTTGATAAACAAACCAATTATCATAAATTTGTGGGATAACTGGTCCGTGAGGCCATGCTGCGAAATCTTCTGGTATCATCTTACATTCATCGTGATTAACTAGCCAAAATAATTTACACAAATAAATAATTTTTTGAACTTTACTACTTGTAAGCATTACTCTAGTTTTTCCTAATTCATTTCTCCAAATATTTTGAGCATTCGTTCTTTTAATAATTTTATTAACAACACTATAACAATTTGGAATATTTTCAAATGTTTCCATAAAATCCTCCTAATCAAATATTAAATCATTATGGATTACTACAAGCACAAATATATTTAACTACTTCTGCTGATGTAACTACCCATTATCATATCATATATTTATAGTAAAAAAACATATTATTATTTTATATTTTTTAATTATGAAATATCGTGCATTTTTTCTTGACCTAACATCTAATAATTTGATATTCTATTACCTAAGGAACATTTAATTGTTTAGGTGATTACTTCTATTCTTTTTATAGAAAGAGGTGATAGTTGTGAATAAGAAATTATTATATTTTATTTTAATTAATTTATTTATAATTATTTTTATTTTATTCTATATTATTATTAAAATGATTGTGTTAAAATAAAAACCACCATAAACAGGGGGTTTTGTGAAAACTACAAAAAGGTAATCACTTAACATCCAAAATTAGGTGTTCCTTTTTTATTTTATGTAAGTCTTCCTTACATATTCATATTATCATATATTTAAATTATCTTCAAGATGTTAATTAGTTCAAATATGAAATATCGTGCATTTTTTTCTTGACCTAACATCTTATAATTTGATATTCTATTCCCTAAGGAACATTTAATTGTTAGTGTGATTACCTTTTTTCAAACATTATTGAAAGAAGGTGATGTTATGAGAAAGAAAGATTGTTTAATTTTTATCTTACTTATAATTATCATATTATTAATAGTAGTTATCTTGTCTAAATAACTACTACTAATACAAAAATTTCACCTAACACAGGGGTGTTTTGGTGTTTTTCCTATAAAGGCAATCACTTAACATTCTCCAAATTAAGTGTTCCTTTTTTATTTTATGTAAGTCTTCCTTACACATTCATAATATCAAATTTTAATAATTTGTACAAGTATTACTAACGTAATTTCACAGACAAACAAAATGAGTTCATAAATACCTTTGCTTTATAGATTTCATTACTTGTAAGTTTTGTCCAAGCAAAGTTCATCTTTGTTTGTTATCTATAATTATAAATTGCTATCATTTAAACTAAAGTTTAACATATATTTGTAATTTAAAATATTATTTATTTCTTTAAATCTATGAGCATAATAAATTAGCTTTTTACTATCTATCATAGAATTTAGTATATCGCCAAAATGATCTTTTAACATAATATCAAATGCCAAATCTGGATACATTTCCACTTCATTAAATAGTTCTTTATCCAAGTTAATATAATCATCACAAGTTTCAAAAAGTCTTAGATATTCTTTTTTTAAATTATTAATATATTCTTGCTCTTCGATTGTTAATTCTTCAAATGAAGGCATTATAGTATAAGAATTATTTGCTATACTTGCATTAAAATTATTACCTTTTTCACTTTTCTTTTTAAATAAATTGTTCCAAAACGCATACATCCCCCAGGCAAGGTATACTCTATCAAATACTAAAAATCATTAAATATTAATTTTTACCTGACTTTTTTATATATTTTTTTATTTTTTTACAATTAAAACAATCACTTAAATAATCACCTAATAAATCGTATTTTTCAAGATTGCAAATTGTAAGAGGCAATAATTTTCTTTCATAATCTGATAATGATTGAAAGTAAAAAGTAATTTTTTCTCGAATAATTGAAATTTCATCATCAGTAGAATCATAATTATAGCTTTCATCACAAATTGACGCCAAATAGGCAAATAAATGAATATCCCTCAAACTTTCGTATTCTTTATTACTATAAATTCTTAAATAATAATCTACAATTTCATTTAACTTATTTTTTTCTTCACCGTAGCAAGAATCTTCAACGCTTTCAATTATAATATTTAAATAAAAAACAAAACATGGATCATTAAGCAAGTCAGCATATTGTTTATATTTTTCAATATTTTTCGAGTCATAAGACTTAATAGCACTCTTTATTTTTTCTTCATATCTATTATCACTCGAATAAATTGTTTCTAAACCTATTCTTAAGCAACACTGATATCCAGCATTAATTATAGTTCTAAATTTATTTGATATTTCTTCAAAAGTCATTCCTTCAACATAATCTAAATAATACATAATAAACATCTCCTATCACAATTTGTATCAATTTTTTTACAAGTATATCATTTTATATTCTTTTTAATAATTCTTTAATTTCTCTATCTTCAAAATAATTATTATATATAAATTTAGCATAATCACCATATATGCTATATTTTATTATATTTTTTAAAGTATATAACATAATTTTTTTGTTATAAGCTGACAAATTTAACAAATAATTTATTTTTTCTAATATAATATAATGTTTATCTTGAGGTAAAATATCTTTTTTTGAGTGAACTAACCTAAATGCTACTAGTAATTCTGAAAACAACTCTATATCTTTAAATGTCTTGCTATAATCAACCTCAGCATATGTTCTTAAGTAATGTAATAAAATTTCATCTCTATATTCATAACGAACATTTTCATTAATAACGCTCAAATGACATACAAAAAGAGGATCTTTTAAAAGTTCTTCATATTTTTTATATGCTTCATTTTTATAAACCAAAATTGCATTTCTAATAAATTCTTCATAATTTTTATCATCTGATGTGATAGTAAAACTCCCAATTTTAATGTAACATTTTCCATGCGATTCAATTATCTTTTTAAATTCAGCAACAATATCTTCAATATTTTTTTCTATATCATATATTATTTCTATTTCATTAGTTGTTAACATAACTTTTCTCCTTAATATTTACGTGTACTTTACCACAATTAAAATATAATTACAATATTATTTAATTATCTTGTTAAACCTTTTTAATGATACTTAACTATTATATAATGTACATATTGATAGAATGCATTTTATATTAAAAAGGTTTCCAAAATAAATTATTTAGAGAAAGAGATGAAAAATTAAAATCAAGGGTGAAACGTACTTAAGCTTATTTTGTTTCATACATTAATAAACATTAAGCAAGCTCCTTTAAAGCCTTTTTAAGTTTATCTATCATCATAACAATTTCTTCTTCACTCTTAGCAAAAGTAAATCTTCCAACTAATTCATCCTCATTAGGCCAAGCAATACTTTTTCCAATTAAATATCTTAAATTAATCTTTTTATATAAATAAATCAATAAATCTTCATCAGAATTTATTATTCCATCTTTATAACTTTTACGCTTTAATGCAGTAAAATCGAGTACAATAAAGAATCCCGCCTTAACATCACATTTAATTTTAACGCAATCTATTCCCTTATTTATATCATAATTAGAAGCATATCTTTTAATAGATTCAACCACCCTATTACGATATTTTTTATCACAACAATCAATTCCCATAATCATAGTCTTAAATAAATTATAACGATACTTATATTCTTCTCTTAACTTACTAAAATATTTGTTATATTCCAACTCACTACTACCAAACGCCCCAGCAAGTGCCTCACCAATAATTGCAGGAACTGCATCTATTTCTCTAAATATTTTATTAACAATCTCTCTAATAATTATTTCATCTGCAACAACAAATCCGGCTCTTAAACTAGCCATCCCATAAGATTTAGAAAGACCAAATAAAGATATCGTATTTTTAAACATTCCACTTAAACTAGCAATAGGTTTAGCAATATCATTATCAAAGCATATATCACGATAAATTAAATCATCAATAATAAACATATTATTATCTTTAATAACCTTGCCAAGTTCTTCTAATCTATCTTTATCTGATTCACCCATATAATTACCTAAAGGATTATTCGGATTACTATTTAAATAAGCAACAACCCTAGGAACATAATTTAAATCTTTATATTTAACCCTAAGTTCATCATTAATCTCTTTAATTTTTCGTTCTAACATCTTTGGATTAATCAAATAATTATCCTCTTCTAATAAAGGAACAACAAAAGTATTAACATTTAATCTTTCTGGTTTAAAAGTAAATAATCCGTAATTAGGAGCAGTAGTTAAAATAACATCATAAGGTCTTGCTATTATATCAATAACATAATTAAAAGCCTGACTAGTAGAAACGCACATCGTTAAATTATTTAACGATAAACCCTTATTATTAATATCTTCATAACTATATGCATCATCATTCCTAATTCCTATTTTTTCTACATAATCAAGAAGAACTTTCCTAACCCTATCATCACCCTCAGAATAAGGATATTTATATAACTCATTACCATGAATGTATCTATCTAGTCTTTTAATAACTTCCGGATAAGCATCATAACATAATGGATTACCACTAGTAAAATTTAAATCTTTTTTACTATCATATAAATTATTTAAAATATAATTATAAATATTAAACCCATCTTCAACTCCTTTAACATATTTAGAAAAAGGTTTATTATCTAATCTCTTACCAACATCAGGAAATCCAAACTTTCTTTCCTTCAAATAAGGATATCTTTTTAAAATATCATTAAATAACTTATCCATAATTATTATCTCCTAACTTAAAAACTTTTCATTTATTTTCTTAATAAAATTATATCCATTCTTTCTAAAACACTTTATCGTCTTATTTTCCATCAAAACTTCAACCTTACTTATATTATTAAACACTTTATTTTCCCCATCAAACGTAATTAATAAATCATTCGTATCATTTAGAATCAAAGTTATTAATTTATTATCAGGAAGAACTAAAGGGCCTAACAAATTACGATAAGTTTTACTATTTAAAGGTGCAATAGGTGTTATTTGTAAACTATGAAATGTATTATAAACAATAGCGCCACCTAAACTTAAATTATAAGCTGTCGAACCAAAACTAGTCGATATAACAACTCCATCTCCTACAAAATTTTCTAATTTCTCATTATCAATTTCAATATTTAATTTTAATGTTTTAAAATCACTAGATCTAAACACAAATTCATTTAAAGCATTTAATTCATATATTTTATCTTTAACATATATTTTTGCTTTAACAACTTTAATTTCTTCTTTAAAATAATTATTATTTTTTAAATCATCAACCAGTTCATCTATATTTTCAACACTTATATCTTGAGCAAACCCAAGGGTTCCCGTATTAACTCCTAAAAATAAAGTATCACTATTAAAATTAGTATCTCTAACCATTCTAAGAAAAGCCCCATCACCACCTATAGCAATAGCATAATCATAATTATCATTATCCAAAATAAATCCATTATTTTCTAATTTTTTAGCTAACTTCTCATAAACCTCAATAGACTTTTCATTATTATTATAAAATATTTTAACTTTCATTTTACTTATAAATCTCTAATAAGCTTTTACTTATATTCTCCATAATATATTTTTTATTATTTAATCTAGTATCATTTATCGCAATTAATTCATATTCATAATATTTATCACTATTCTTATCATAAATAGCATAATAAATTTTATTATCATCACCAAATAAATTATTTTCATCAACTCTATTAATTTTACCAGTAATCCCAACACCAATATCACTACTTGCAAAATCACTAATTTTTTTAGCCATTTCTCTAGCTACATTCATACTATAAACTGAATATTTATCAATTACTTCCTTACTTACACCCATTTTAATCTTATACTCATTTGAATAAGTAACTGCACTAAATTTTAAAACACTACTTGATCCATCAATATCTGTTATTGAACTTGCTACAAAACCTCCAGTACATGACTCCATAGTTGCAATTGTCATTTTCTTTTCTATTAATAAATTAACTACATCCCTCATAAAGTTTTTCCTTTCTTATATACTCTAAAACATTTTTATCAAGATACTTTTTTATTATATCATCATTATCAATATTACTCCTAATAAAAGTAGAACTTATATCATTATTTAATATATCCATAACAATAACATTATCTTTTACTTCTATCTTATCATTACCCCTATTAATAACTAATAACTTATAATTACTTAAAATATACTCACTATTTTTCCAATTACTAATTTGCTTTAAATTATCAGCTCCTAATATAAAATAAATCTCACTGCCTAAATACTTCTTCTTAAAATAATCTAAAGTTTCATAAGTATAAACAACTCTATCTTGATTTTCATAATCACTTACAATCATATCATCATAACTAATAATCATTATTTTAAGCATCTCTATTCTATATTTTATATCAATAAGATCATCTTTAATATATTTATTACCAGTAGGAACAAATATTACTTTATCTAAATACTTAAGTCTTAATAAATCCTTAGCGATATTTAAATGCATTAAGTGAGGAGGATTAAATGATCCTCCAAAAACTCCTATTCTCATAACTATCTTTTTAAATAAGGAATAGTATATTTATGTAACGAATTATTATGTAATTTTTCTATTTTACTTTTAATAATATCATCATCTAGCGTACCACTTAAATACTTTTCTATATCACTATATTTAACACCCAACTTATCTTCATCACTTAATCCAGATAATCCATCACTTGGCACTTGATATAAAATCTTATCAGGCACTTTTAGATACTCACCAATTGCAATAACCTCACTAACTGTATAATCTGTTAAGACTCCAATATCATGAACTGAATCTCCTCCTTTAGTAAAATATCCAACATAACATTCACATTTATTGCTTGTACCAGCAACTATATAAGTTTTACCTTTAATAGCCGAATATAACGCTGCTAAATAATAACAACTTGCCATTCTAAGTCTTGGTTTTAAATTAATTTCACTATTTTTTAAATCTTCACCAGCAAAATTACCTAACTTCTTAATTTCCTTAGTAAATACATCATAAGTATCAGTTAAATCTAAATTAATTAGTTCAAAACCAAATGTATCAGCAACTAATTTAGCATCATTTTTATCTTCCTCATTAGAGTGACATGGTAAAGTAACACCTAATACATTTTCTCTTCCAATAGCATCACACATAATAGCTGCTACAACTGCTGAATCTTTACCACCACTTATACCTAAAACACAGCCTCCTAAATTATTCTTTTTATAATATTCTCTAATAAAATTAATTAACTTTTTAGTTTCTACTTCTTTATTAAACATAACCCATTCCTTCTTTCCTTTTCTAAACTAATTGCTAAAAGTGAATTAGCATCTTTTATATAATTTAAATCTATTAATTTATCCAAATCTTCAAAACTACACTTAATAACTTTAACAAATTCACCATCATCTAAACTTTGATTACTAACTAATTTACAACCTTTAAAAACAAATATATGATTTAAAGCACCGCTTATTCCTTGATCTTGATAAAAGGCTTTAATATAATAAGCTTCCCCAGGAACATAACCAGTTTCTTCTAAAAACTCCCTTTTAGCAGCATCTAATATTGATTCATTATCATTAACATATCCAGCTGGTAAATTAGCAAGAACGCCTTCCTTAGTAAACACTCTAGGTTCTAAGGATAAAAGCACATCCCCAAACTCAGTATAGCCTAAAATTATAACAGCATCCCTTCTTTTACCTAATTTAAGCAATTCTTCTCTAATAATTTGTTCTCCATTATTTAAAGTAACCAAATAACTAATAGAACTTAAAAACTTCTTATCACTATTTATTATTTCCATCTTTAAAGTTTTTAACTCTTCAATTTGTTTATCTATTAATTCTAAATTAATCATAATCTCTTAACCTTACCAATCATTTCTTTTTTAAAATCAGCATAATGATTTGTTCCCGATACATTATAAATATGAGGATTAACTTCTCTTTTAACTTCAGGATAAATAGTACTCATTTGAATATCAACATACTCTTTTAATTCATTAATACTTAAATCTTCAAACACTTGCTTACCATTAACAAATATTTCTTTTTGTAAACACTCAGTTCTGAAATTATTTAAAACCCTTTGATTAATAAACCCTTTTAAATCAATAATTAATAGATTATCCATAGAAAGTTTTTCTCCTCTTCTAACCATTACATCAGCTAAGGCATAACCAGTCTCATTATCATATAATCTATATAAATCTTTAAAATCAGGATTAATAGTTTTAATAGGATCCTCACTAACTTTAATTTTAGGTATTCTCTTATCACCATCTAAAATAGCAACTTCTTTGTATACACAGCCCATTCTTCCTTCTGGTTTAGAAATATTATCTCCAACTCCTAAAGAATCAAACTTAGCGCCTTGTTCAGTTAAAGATCTAATCGTATTTGCATTAAGTCCATTGCTTAAACAAATTGTTGCATCATTAAGCCCTGCATCATCTAACATTTTTCTAGCCATTTTAGATAAATAAGCTAAATCTCCTGAATCAATTCTAATTCCTTTTAAACGATATCCATTAGGAATTAAATATTCTTTAGCAACTCTTATCGCATTAGGAATACCACTTCTTAAAGTATCATAAGTATCAACAAGCAATAATGTTTCATTTGGATAACTCTTAGCATATGCTAAAAATGCTTCATATTCACTATCAAAAGATTCAATATAACTATGTGCTTGAGTACCAAGTGCTTTTTGTCCGATCATATTTGCTGCAATAACATTACTTGTTCCCGAACAACCAGCCATAACTCCATACAAAGAAGCATCAATTGCGGCATCAAGTCCATCTGCTCTTCTAGCACCAAACTCCATAACCTTAACATTTTTAGGAGTTGCTTCAATAATTCTTCTAGCCCCAGTTGCATGCTCCATTGCTCCATTAAGAAGTGATAACACAGCAGTTTCAATAATTTGTGCTTCAATTAAAGGAGCCTCAACTGTTAAAATAGGTTCATTTGGAAACACTGGAGTTCCATCTGGTATCGCATAAATATTTCCCGTAAACTTAAAATCTTTTAAATAATTAATAAATTCTTCACCATAACCTAAACTTTTAAAATAAGCTAAATCATTATCACTAAACTTTAAATTATTAATATATTCAATAACTTTATCAACACCGGCCATTAAAGCATAACCACCATTACTTGGTACTTTTCTAAAAAATACATCAAAAACCCCAACAGTATCTTTCATACCACTTTCAAAATATGAATTAGCCATATTAAGTTCATATTGATCAGTTAACATACTATAATTTTTATTTAATCTTACATATCCATCTTCTAATTTCATAATTATCTCATTCCTTTTCTTAATTCTTTTATTTTTAAATCTTCATAATTATTAACATAAATTGCACCTGCTTGTTCCATAACGTTTCTAGCTATATCTTTCCACATTTGTCTATTATGATATGGACTATCAAAAGTATCTACACAACTACCAACAACATATATATCTACATCTCTATTAATTTCATCCATAAATCTAGCATAAGTTCTAACAAAATCCATAACACATAAATCTTCACAAACTCCCATAAATACAGCTTCTTTTAAATTCTTCATATTTTTAATATCTTGTCTTAACTTATCATTAAGCATCCCATTAATTGAGTTCTTATGATATATTCTCGTATTAACATAATCCATATACTTTAAAAACTCTGGTATAAAATTTGCTTCTAAAGTATCTTTAATACAATGAGGAGGATAACTCATAAACTCCTTACAATCTTTATCATGCCACTCTCCGATTAAATTAATACTTTCCCCACTTTTAACAAAATCATCAATTATTCTTACTTGTTCAGGTACTAATTCATTATACGAAGGATTAGCCATCGCACCTGTATTAACAAAACCTTCTACCATATCAATAAGATATACACTTTTTTCAAATTCATTTAACTCTTTTTCTTTTATATTTACCATCCTTTCTCTTTTGTTATTAATATTTTATTAGTAACAAACTTTAAAATTTATCAAGAGTATTCTTTCTCTTGTTATTAACATTATATTAATAACACCAATAAAAGTCAACACTCTTTTTAACATTTTTTTAAAAACATTTAAAATATAAAAAGATTAGTCAATTTTAAACTAATCTTTAAGTAACCATTTCATAAATAAAACACTATAAATCAATATCCATATATTCTTTATATTTAGGTATTAATCCAATATGTTCTTTAGATAAACTTGGTTTAGGTTGAAATACTCCAGGAAAAGAATTTCCTTCAATTATTACTGGTCCTTCATTACTAATTGCAACATCCCATCCAATATATTTAATAGTAGGTACTAACTTAGCTGCTTCTATAACCATATCACAAGCATCTTTATATAAAGGTACCTTAAAACCAATAATCTTCTTATATGTAATTGGATGTTCTTCATAAACATTATCAGCTTGATCAATAGCTGGAACAATTACAATTCCTCTTTCATTAACAAAAGTATACATCGATCCACTAGAAAAATTATCAGTGCATCCTCCATTACCTATTTTAAAAACACTATTTAAAACATAAGCATCATTTCCATCATAGAAAGTAAATAATCTTAAAGTATTAACCGAACCATCATATAACTTATTTATTTCATCATGTTGTTTAATTACCTCTTCAACTAAGTTTTGTTTTAATCCCATAATAGCTTTATATAATTCTTCTAAATTATTATCTACCTCATATTTCATAACTCCTTTACCACCTTCACCATCAATTGGTTTAGCAATAAATTCCTTATGTTTATCCGTAAACTTTTTAAAATCATCAAAATTATCAACTTTTAAATAATCTCTTTTAATATAATCTTTAAATTTTTCATTAAATAATACTTTATCATCTAACAAATTAAAATCATCTTTATTATTATATTTTCTAATAATCATATTATTTTTAGTTCTTGTTAAATAAGTTTTTCTTTCATTTTTATTAAGTAAATAAAATTCAAACTCTTGATAATCATAATAACCAGCACCATATTTAAAACCACAATAAATCATATCAATTAATATAAATAAAGTTAATTTATGTTCTTTTTTAGCTATCTTTTTAGCTATTTTAATCATATTTTTATAATCTAATGTTCTTATACATTTAAGTATATATTTTAATTTATTCATCTATTCATCACTACTTAATCTTACCATATAACCTTAACTAAATAAAGTTTTAATTATTTTAAGAAAGAAATCAATACTTTTATTAATTCCCTTATCAATCGCATTAGATATTCCAAGTCCTAAAGAAGAATATTTATTATTATATTCCTTAACACTTGTATCAACATAATTATTTATATCAACTTCTTTACCTTCAGCAACATCCTTTTCAAATCTTTCAATTGCTTCTTTAGTTAAATTAGTTTTACTTTGTAATCTTGATTCATAATAACCAGTCTTATTAGCAAAATATAAGGTAATAAATAATATAACTAACAAATAAAATATTCTTTTAGCGTTCTTATTAATCTTACTCTTAGGTTTATCTTCCATTTAATTTTCACTTCCTATCACATTACCAATAATCTCCGCTAAAGCTAGCACTGAATTATAAACTTCATTAAAATTATTATTGTTTCCTCCAACTTCTATTAAAAATAAATTACCACTAAAATCTTGATTAAAAGTATTCTTTTTAGCATATAGAATATCTCGTGAAAGTCCCGGATATTTTTCTTTAGTATATTCATTTAATTTAACCATTAATGCCTCATTATTCTCATATCCATCATAATTCATACCTAACACATACATAATTCTTGCATAACTCTTATTATTAATGTTGGCTGTTAATGAAACACTATCTCTATGTAAATCAAGATAATATTTAATGGTAGGATATTTTTCTTTAGTTTTCTCAAGCCACAACCTACTAGCACTATAAGAATCTTTATAACTCCATCCATGTTCATTTAAAACTGTTTTTATATTTTCATCTTCAACAACAGAATATACATTATATTTTTCAAGTTCTTGCTTTAATATATTTCCTGCCATATACACAGTTGGAGTTATATTATAATTTGCTAAACTATTACTTACATATTCCTCTGTTTGATGAGTATTATAAATATAAAGTACTGGATTCTTCTTCTTATTATTTACTTTATCATTACTTTCTTTATTGGCTCCATTATCACTATAAACCTTTTTTATATCCTCAGCCATCTCTATACCTGAAAATGTACTTTTTAAAAATGTTTCAGGCCCTGATAAATTAAAATTAATTATATCTAAAAAAGATAAATCATTACTGTAATTTAAAGAATCACTTATTAAATTATTAGCAATATCAATATTAGGACTTCCTTTAAATATTTTTATTGATAACATAGTAGATAACAAAATTGTTATTAATATTAATACCATTTTGATTTTGTTATAATTAACTCTTTTTCTTGCTATAAATCTTTTCATATTATTAATCACCATCAATAATATATATTATAATTGTTAAAATAAATGTAGAATAAAAGAAAAAAGACAAGAAATTTCTCATCTTATACTATTTTTTAAATTAGCAATATTTTCCTTATTAGTATATAAATTAATTGTTATGTAACTATAATTTATGTAGTATCCATTATTTAAATCATTTATAATTGTTTTAAATATTTCAATGAAATCTTTTTCTTTGCTATAAGCATTTAGTACATAATATATTTTATGTTCATCAATATAGTAATTGTAAAAGTCTGAATGGATTATTTCTATTTTTAGGTCATTACTATTATTTTCAATATAATTGATTTCATACTTTACATTTAATTCTGGCAAATAAATAAGATAATCTTTATTGTATTTTACTATTTTTGTGGTAACAACCTTATTATCATAATTTTTACTATGATTTAAATTTGATATGCCTATTATACTTAAACTAATAGAACAACCTAATGTGATTATGGATATAATAAAAGTTATAAATATAGCTTTTAAGCTACTTTTCTTATCAAATATAAAGTTATGATTTATAGTTATAATAAGTATATTAATAGTAATTAATGATAATATACCTATTAATAGTCCAATAAATAATAGCTTTGTTTTTGAAATTAAAAATAAAAATATTAAAGTCGATATTAGCAACATTAAAGTTGTACAAAATAGAATATTACAACAAATTATTATTACTTTTGTTAGAAATACCATTAATTTAACTAAGTATTTGGAAATATTAGTATTTTTGGAATTTCTAATTATAATTTTTTCTTTTTTATTTTTATAGTCATTTTCATTATCTATTACATTATTTTTATCATCATAATTATAATAATTTAAGTATCTTATTTGAAATATTTGATGAATAATTATAAATCCAAATGAGATTGCAATTACAAAATAGGCACTATAAAATATCGTAGCGATTAAATTATATACTTTATAAGATATAAGGTTAAATAAAGAACCAAATATATTATTTAAAAATAATCCGATTAAAATTATAATTAATGATAAAATTGCTGTAATAATAATTTCTTCAATAAACAATTTTATTTTATCTTTAAAACTTAGAGAACTTATAAAAGATAATAATTTATTAATATATTCTAAAATGTTATTAATATATATATTGAATGCTCTTTTACTATCTTTATTTTCTTTTACCTCTTTATAATTTTGATTAAATAATTCATCTATATTTAAATTATATTTTTCACATATTAATAATATTTTATCCATATCTGGATAACTTATATTTGATTCCCATTTAGATACTGCTTGTCTAGAAACATTTAAATCTTCAGCAAATTCTTCTTGAGATAGATTATGTTCTTTTCTAATTCTTTTTAAATTTTCTCCTAATTTAGATTTCATTTTTCCTCTCTTTCTAACTAAATATTATTAAAGATTTCAGTTGCAATCTATATATTATTAGTAGAAAAATGTCTATTTTTAGTTGCAAAATTTTAATTTTCTTCTAAATCTATATTAATAACTAAATTATTATCGGTTATACAAGAACCGCCTTTAGTTGTAAATATATTTTTAATAATATTTTCTAGTTCTTCTTCACTACTCTTTTGAATTTCAATTAATAAACTGTTATTAGGCTTGATTTTGTAGAGATTATCATTTTTATCATAAATAATTTCATAACTATATAATTTGTTATTTAAATTACAATTAAGAGTTACTAATGTATCATTACTTTCAATGCTATTATTATTTTTATAACCGATAGCTAATAACATTAATATTAGAGGTAAACTTATAATAAATAATTTCATTTTTTTCATTCATATCACCAATTTGTAGAATCTACTATAGCAAGATTATAATTTAATATCAAGATTTTAATAAAAGAAAAAAGATATTGCTTTTAAATAGTTAACAATATCTTACTTATTAGAATGATTTTTTATTTCATCTTTAGTTAAAACAAAGTATATCTAAATATTTTTAATTGGCATACTATCTTTTAACATTGCTTTTTATAATTTTTTCCTTTTTTTACTGTAAAGAACTCTTTATTTTAATTTAATTTCTAAAACTGCATCTACTTTATTTACAACATCTACTGAAGTAGTATCCGCAAATATTGTAAAATTGTCTGTTTTAGTTGTAACTTTAACACTAACCTTAGGTGGTGCTTCATATATATCATAAAATTTAATATTATAAGTCTTATTAATATTAACTGTCTCAGCAAATCTTCTTGTAAAATCTTCAACAAATTTTTCTTTTACAATTCTTATTTCACCATATTTTCTAAAGTGAGTCCAATCAATTGAATCAGCCATTGACGCTTCAGTTGCTTCTTTTATTAATATATAATCTTGCTCATTAGTTGTTGTATAGTTATTAAAAAGCATCATTATAGTTATTACAAATAGGCCTAAGATAATAAGCCAGTATCCCCATAAACTTTCTTTCATTTTTTAATTACCTCCTATGGCCAGTTTTTATAAGTACTTAAGAATTGTTTTGGAAATAATGGATCTGGATATACACCATCAGTTGATGTATTGCCATATGTTGTATAATTTAATCCATTTATACATGATTTAATATTTCCAGTGCAGAATTTTCCATTAACGTAATATTTCCACTTGTCTCTACCTGTTGTATTAGTAAAGTAAGCACTTACGAATGAACTTTCACATTCTTTCATGTCACTATTACATTTAAAACAATATTCTGTATCGGAATCTTTTGAAACAGGAACAGTTCCAGCACACATATTCATTTCTGCATAACTAAAGTAGGCTCGAGATGAATTTCTTTTTATAGTTTGCAAATCTTTAGTAGTAAGAGTTACTTCATACTCTAAGTATGTTTTTGACGTATCATCATAAATATCATATTTACCTGTACTTGAACTATCAGCTAAATATGTTTGTAAACTATTACTATCACTCTTATTATTTTTTTCTAAGTTAGTATTTACTGCAACGTATTCATTGCTTCTATCAGTTGCACTAGCAAGTCCACTACCTTGTTCAATCATAGCAACTGCTGCTTTTCCTTTATCATCCGACCAGTTAGTTTCTCCATCTTCTCTTTCGGTAGGTGTTACATCCGATAAGGAAATACTTCGATAATAAAATTGTGGTAAATATTCCTCAGTGCCTGAAGTTGGATCGTTTGGATCACATTCATCACAGTTCCGTTTAAATGCCATTTCCATGTTACAATAGTTGCAAGTACTTTCAAATGACGTAATATTATGTTCTTTAATATATTTATCTATAAGATTTTGAATTATTTTTTTACCAGTTGAATCTTTACTACCTACATTACTTAGTTTAAAACTTGTAGTATATTGACCTTGATAAGAAGTAAGTTCAATATTATAAACATAGCCAATTTCTAGTCCATTAATATTGGATGAACTAGCATTTGATGTATAATTTAAGGTTTTAGTTACATATTTTCCAGAATTCATTAATCCATAATATTCAGTTGGAGCTCTATAAAAATATATTTTGCTAATTTTTTCTGGTAAATCAACTGTTATGTTTGTATCACTTTTAGAATAAGGTATTTTAGCATCAGTTGCTGCTTGCCATGAATTAAATGACAAAGTATTAAAACCATAACTCTTACATGGATATGGATCTACTGCCGTTTTCCAACAATTATCATGATTGCCGTCTGGAAATTCATAATCTTCTAACTTACCGATTACACCATCTGAAACATATTGTCCCTTTCGTGTTGCTGCATCTGATTCATTTTTAACCGCTATGTCTGCTAAACTAATTGTCACCTTACTAGGATCATTGTTTGGATTAGTTCCATCGCTATCTAAATCAGCATTATTTAAACCTAAATATTCTGTTGTATATCCAAAATTAGATGTTACGTTTGGCCAATATTTAATTGCCTCAGTGTTATTAACCATACTTACTGTATTTTCCTTGGTTCCCTCTGATTTTGAAACTTGCTTATATGTAAAATCAACACTTGGAGTATCACTTAAATTAATATTTGAACTGCTGCCACTATATGCTTCTAAAGCAGTAATACATTCTTTTCTTATTCTTTGATAGTTTATCCTTCCAACAATTGCATTTTTATATGCTATTTGAGCAGCAGGTTCTGTTTCCATATAAGATTTTTCATGTGCGGGAATTGCAACATCATAATAAGCCTTTCTTTTTTCTTCTTCATTTGCTTCTGCTTCTGCAATTGCAGCAGCTTTTTTTTGCTCATTAACTTTAGTTTCAGTACACCATGTTCTACCGGTTTTAGTATCTTCACCCCACGAAACACATTCTGAATAATCAGCTTTTTTTACTTCTACAGTATGTCTTTGTGCTTCTTCGTATGCTATTCTAGCATGTTCTCTTGCTATGTATTTTTCACTTACATCTTTAACAGCTAATTGCCATGTATCATAGGCATTAATTTCATTCCATGCAGCTGCTGTGTAATCTGCTAGCCATCTATTATAATGGAAGAAAAATGTTGTTTTAACACGTTCAACTATAAATGGCTGTCTAAAGTATTTATTTTGATCATCATAATCAGTTGATGTATAACTATCAAATACGAAAAATTGGCCGGATACTGATGCTGCGGTTGCTGGAGTATACATATCAACTGTTTCGGTTTTAAAAGTACCACAATAATTATTAAATGTTGAATCTAAATAATCACTATATTTGCTTGATGTGCCAATAAAATCGCCACCTGCTCCAACACTATTGGCGCCTTCTTTATCTAAATCTTGCATTAGATATTTCATATTTCTCATTCTTACATAAGAATGATTAAATGCTAAATATGAACTTTCACCATCACATGAATCTTTTCCACAGCTTTGTTCTAAATGAACAATAGGGCCACATTTTTTTATATAATTATCTTCTTCAGGAGTACCTTCTTTAAGGGTACTTGTATCGATATTATCGCAATTATTTGGAACACTAATATAAATTGTTGCATCTCCAGTTAACACAGTATCATTTGTTATTAATTTAATAAATCTTTGATAAAGTAAACCAGTTATAAGATTTCCATTTGTATCTTTTATATGTGGGTTGCAATTACCTTTAGTTCCTGTACATTCATATAATTTTATTTCATTAATTAGACCACTACCAGTATTACCTTTTATATCTAAATCTACTTTGATTGAAGTTAAAGAAGAAAAATCTCCTTTGACTGTTATTTTGTATTTATCTTTTCCACTTGAATCTTTAGAAATAGTACATGATAATCCATTAGCATTACAACCATTTACGATTGTTTCGCTTCCACCACTTTGATTAACTATGCTTACAATTGCAGTTGCAACTTTTTTGGCAGCATCCGCATTATCACTTGTTTTAGTAATCTTAAAATTTCCTTTACTATTTGTAGAACTTGGAATATACTTATCGTTTTCTTCAGAACCACATTTATTTTCATAGGCACAAATACCTATTTTAACCATCTTACCTATAGCATCATCGGAAGAATAATTTAAAATGCTTTGTTTGTAAGGAGAATCTAATGGACCATAAGAATTTAATCCTTTAGGATTTTTTTGTAACGTATAAATTCTAAATGCGTGGGCTTGTGTCATTGTATCTAAATTATTTTGTTTAGCATAATTTGCCATTGCTATTAATCCTCTGGCATAGGCTCCACTACTAACAGTTAATGTTTGAACACTATCGACATATGTTGGATTATATAAGTTTGGATCTAGGCACATTGCTTCTTCTTCATTAATCCAGTACTGAACTCCTATATGACTTGGATCATAGTCAGTACTATATCTTTGTGCTCTAAAACTTTCATTTGTTGCCTCAGCTCTTACATCTATATAAAAAGGAAATATCATTAGAGTTAAAAATATAATTATTTTTTTCATTAAATCTCACTTCTTTTCTTATTTATAATTATTAAACTTACTGTTACTATTAATAACAAACTTGAGCCAGCAATAATGTAAATATAATATTTTTGCCAAAAATTTTTATTATTTTCTTGTGATTCTTCACTATTTTTATCACCATTTTTCTTGATGTCGTTTATTGCCTCATCTAGACCTAAACCCATATTATAAATATAATTTGGATTGGTTATATATTTTTTACAAATACTTAGACCATCATTATTTTTGCAAGATTCATAAGCATAATTTGGATTTAACATTGGTTTTGTATAATTAATTGTTTTTACTATGTATCTATCGCATGAATCACTATTGGTAAATAATTCTATTTTATATTTAATAATAGAATTATAATTTAAATCTTTAAAAGTATATTTGCCATCTTTTATCATTGAACTAATAACTGTAATTTTATCATCATTATAATCATTAGATATTTGTAAAGTAAAATTATTGGTTAAATTATAAAGTGATACTTCTAACCAATACTTTTCCATATCAAATTCATCACCATAAGCGTTAACATGAACTGTTTCACTTTTTTCTTCATAATCAACTTTAATTTGATTAGCTTCTTTAAGGAAATTAGACTTTGTTTTACTATCACACTCTACTGCATAAACATTAAAAGATGTAAATAAACTAATTATAAATAATACAATATATTTCACTTAATCACTCTCTATCCTTTAACAAGTATATCATATAAATTACTTAATTTTCAACAAACTCATATTTATTTTTTATTAAAAATAAGATAAAATTAACTTGTGATTAATATGAATTATAAAAAAATCTTAAAAACTTTTTTTGTTTATGTGATAGCAATTGTCTTAATAGATACTTTAACAAGTCCTTATAAAAATAATATTTTATTATATACCATTTTAAAAATAATATTTTTAATTATAACCTTATTTGCGTTATTAAAAATAAGTAAGATTGAATTCAAATCTATTAAGAAACTATCAAAAAAAGATTATCTTACAACCATTATAATCTTTTCTATATTTACCGCATTAACCCTATTATCAACTTATATTATTAATAAATTTATATCTATACCTTTAAATGAAGAATTAGTAAGAAAAGAATTTATTAAATATCCTATTTTATCTATAATAAGTTCTTGTTTAATTACTCCAATTATTGAAGAACTACTATTTAGATATAATTTTAAAGATATTAAAAATAAATATTTATACATAATAATTACTACACTATTTTTTAGCCTATTACACCTTAGTTCATTAAATGAAATATTATATCTTATTCCCTACTCATTTATGGGAATTATGTTTAGTTATTCTTATATTAAAACTAATAATTTATTATCACCAATTATATGTCATATATTATACAACATTATAAATGTTATTATATTATTTTATTTTTAGGAGAATCATATGAAAAAAACAGTTATATTTATAATTTTATTATTATCTTTAACTTTTTTATATAGTAAATATATAGAACCAAATAAATTTAAAGTAAGAGAATATAGTGTTATAGCATCATCTATACCAGAAAGTTTTAATGGTTATAAAATAGTTCATTTAACTGATATTTATTATTTAGATAATGATTTAACTAGTATTATCAATAAAATAAATGAATTAGCACCTGACTTAGTTGTATTTACCGGTAACTTATTACACACAAACTTTAATAAAGAAAATAAAGATAAATTAATAAACTACTTAAACTTAATTAATTCTAAATATGGAATATATTACGTACTAGGAGATACTGATCAAAATGATACTTTTAAAGAAATAATAAGTAGTACTAATATCAAACTTTTAACTAATGAATATACTCTTTTATATAACAATAATTATACACCTATAATGCTAATTGGACTTGATAATAATTTAGATATTGATAAAGCTTTTAACTATGAAGAAAATGATTACTATAAAATAGTACTGTCTCATAAATCAGATAACTTTGATTTAATTGAGAATAAAAATATAAATTTATTCTTAGCTGGTAATTCTCTAAATGGTCAAATTAGGCTTCCATTTATTGGAGCTATTATCAAAAAAGAAGGATCAAAAAAATATTATGATGAAAAATATTACATTAATAACACCAATATATTTATCTCTAATGGATTAGGTAATCCTAAATATGATATTAGATTTTTAAATACTCCTTCAATTAATTTTTATAGATTATATAGCAAATAAAACTCCTTATCATAAAATAAAAAAGAAAGGAGTTTTTCTTATGCAAAATTATCCATATTATCAGTATGATCAAAATAGAGGTTTTTGGGTACCATTAATTTTAGGTGGCCTTGGAGGAGCAGCTATAGTTGGGGCATCACGTCCTAGACCAGTTTATGTAAATCCAAATCAAAATTATGTGCCATATCAAACTATACCTTCATATGGTTATAATTATTATGGTGGCTATAACTATAGTCCTTATTACCCATATTATAGATAATACTTAAAAGTATAATTATTGATAAACTAGAACTACCACCATAACTTAGTAATGGATAAGTTATACCAATAATAGGAAATAACCCTATATTCATTAAGATATTAATTATACACTGTATAACAATAAAATTAACACATGGTTTAACTATATACTTATCTTTACTTATTTTACCTAAATTAATAATAAATATTAAAAATATTATCATATAAATAATAAAGCCAACTAAACCAAAATTAGCAATTAAAAGAGTTATTGCAAAATCAGTTACAGCTTCAGGAAAATAAACTCTTTTTTTAATACCAAAAAAACTAGATAATGAAATACTTTTTATAGCTGTTTCTATTTGATAGCCTTCTCTATTAATAAAATTAGTTATTCTATCCATTCGATAAAAGAAATTAGTTCCAAATAAATTTATAAATAAATCATTATTAAAAGAATATAAATATATAAAAGAAATAATAATAACTAATGTAATTGATACTCCAAATATGTAATACCACTTATTTAATTTTTTTAAAAATAAGAAAGTAATTAATATAACTATATAACTAATTATAGGCCCTGTATCAGGTTCTAAAAACACAAGTACGCTAGGAATTAAAGTTATAATTAAACAAACTAAAACATATTTAAAGTCATTTAAATCATAATTAATAGTAATATATCTTAAATATAAAATTAATCCTATTTTCATAAATTCGCTAGCTTGAAAAGATATTCCAAATATTTTAATCCAAGACCTGCTTCCATTTACATTTACTCCAAATAATAAAGTAACAACTAAAAGCATTATTCCCACAAAATAAACATACAAACTATTATCTAATATAAAATTTATATTAATTACAGATAATAAATAAAAAATTACAAAACCTAAACTAAACCAAATAATTTCTTTAATAAAATAATTACTATAATTATCTAAATAATATTTTCCATAATAGCTATTAACTATACTAATAATAATTAATAAAATCAAAGACATTATAAATTTCTTTTTCATATTAATATTTTGCATATTATTTTTATATTTATTACATATAATTTACTATAAGGAGGAACTTATGGAGTTACCAGAAATCTTTAAAAATAAAATTAATATAAACAAGGAAGATAAATATTATAGAGGTTCTTTTGAAAAAGCAAATGAATTAAATTTACCAGCTAAAGTAAAAATTAGATATCAAAATCATGAATTTACTACAACTATTGTTAATATGACCAATAACTATTATATTACTAAAGACGGTAACGTTCTTTATAAAGAAGATGTTGCTATAATTAGTCAAAATTAAAACTCCAATTAAGGAGTTTATTTTAGTTTTTTAGAGCCGTAATTGGTACAACAAATACGCCATCTGGCCTTTTATATGCAGCTGTAGTAAGCCCGCAAATAACGCATAATGTGCTCGGTGCTTTACCATTATCTTTTAATATAGAATCTCTTATATTTATTAAATTCTTAGCAGCATTATCAATTTGATTAGCACCTAGTTTTATTTCAAATGCACACCATGAACCATCTTCTAGTTCAATTACTTGATCAATTTCTTTATTTTGGTAATCTTGATAATGATAACATTTGGCGTTAAAACTATCAGCATATACTTTTAAATCATGTATAACTAATGATTCAAATAGAAAACCAAAAGTTTCTAAATCATTAATAAGTTTATCTTCAGTTATATTAAGAAGAGCACAGGCCATAGATGGATCAGCAAAATGTCTTTTTTCAGCTTGTTTAACTCTTACACTAGATCTTATATTTGTACTAAATGGCTCATCATTATCAAGTAAGAATAATCTATCGAACGCATCTAAATATGAAGATAAAGTATCAACATCAATGTCTTCATTATCTATTTCTTTAATATCATTTTTTAATGTACTATTAGTTACAGTCGTACTTTCATTTCTAGCCAAAGATTTAAGTAACAACTTTACCTTATGTTTATCCCTACTAATACCATCCAATCTATATAAATCATCATTTATTATTAAATTTATATACTCATTAACTATTTCTTTTGCATCACTAGCAGAATAATTTATATTTCCAGGAAAGCCACCACGAATAATTAATCTGGCAAGATTTCTAAGTTCTACTTTACCAGTTGCTTTATCTATAAATTTTCCTTTGCAAATATCTTTTAATGATATATCACCAGTTGAATCACCAGTTTCATAAAGTGACATAGTTCTCATATTAATTTTCCCGAATCTTCCGGCTCCACTATGTGAAATACCTTCTCTTTTAGGAGTACTTGACCCTGTTAAAATATATTGTCCTTTTAATCCTGTTCTATCGACATCATATCTTATTTCATCCCAAAGATTTGTAGCTTCTTGCCACTCATCAATCAGTTTTGGTTTTTCCCCCTCAAGAATTACCTGAGGTGACATTTTAGCAAGTTCTAACTCATTGGCTCCAGCTGCCGTATTAACATATAGCAAAGATTCACTTTTTGCATGATATCTAGCAGTCCATGTTTTGCCTGAATATTTCGGTCCTTCTAAGCATATTGCACCAAAAAGTCTTAAATATCTTTCAATTTTTTCATCAATTATTCTTTTTTTATAATTCTTTATTTCCATGACAAGCTCCTTTAAACATAATTAGATTATACAACATTTTTATTAATCATTCAATCACATTCCGTGAGATTTTATATTTTCGTTCCGTGAGATTTTGCATTTTCATTCCGTAAGATTTTTAAATTTCAACTATATCTTCTTTTAAGATAGTTTCTAATCTTTCTTTATCACTTACATCTTTACAGTTACTAGAATGCTTAATAATACACTTTTCATATAAATTTCTAGCATATCTTGCATTATCAAAATTATCATCATTAAATGAATAACTTATGAAATAACTAAAACCATAAAATAGATAGGATACTATTTCTTACAACAATTATATTCATGACGTTTCACTTTATTGACTTGATCGACATCCTCATTATATTCTTCAATACCTAAAAAAATAATATTTTCATCAGCTAAAATAGAAAAATCTGGTTGTTCTACCTCAAATTCATTTTCATCAACCAAATAACAATTAGAATTAATTTTATTTTTAACTACATTTTGATTATATATCCTTTCCTTTTCATCAATATAATTTCCAGTAAAAAATCCTCCAACTATAGCTGCAAATGAAGAAACAATAATAGTCGAATTTATATCAATATCTTTCCAAATTTCTTCAATACTATAGTCAAATGATTTCTCATGATTTTTATAGGATTCAGAAAAATTTTTTAATACTTGAAAAATTGTAAATGATGAAGGAACTATCGTTCCACTAATTATAAAAGCAGCAATTTTTTTAGCTAATAATAATTTTTGTCTTCTTCTTTTTAATTCAATAATTTCTAATTCTCTAATTAATGGATCCATTTATATTCTCCTTTCTTTTTTTCAACTATTCCATTATTTTATATTAATAAATAATTATTTTCAAGATTTATTATAATATTTCAACTATATCTTCTTTTAAAATAGTTTCTAATCTTGCTTTATCATTTACATCTTTACAGTTACTCGCATGCTTAATTATACATTTTTCATATAAATTTCTTGCATATCTCGCATTACCAAAATTATCATCATCAATATGTTTTTCAAATATATTTTCTACTTCACTTAAAGCATCATCATCTATTTTAAAGTTAGACTTTCCTACAAACAACTTAAATATTTCTAGTAATTCACTACTTGTATAATTTGGAAAATTAAAAGTATATCCAATACGTGATTTAATTCCTGAATTAGATTCTAAGAATGGTTTCATCTCTTTAGTATATCCTGCAAATATAACTACAAAATCTCCTCGATAATCTTCCATAGCCTTAATTAATGTTGCTATTGCCTCTTCATTATAACTATTATTTTTACTATATAAAGTATATGCCTCATCTATAAATAACACTCCACCCATAGCCTTATTAATAACCATACTTGTTTTAGGACCAGTTTGACCAACATATTCACCGACCAAATCCTTAGCAGTTACTTCAACTAATTTATTATACTTAATATATTTTAAATCATATAAAATATTAGCAAGTATTCTAGCAACAGTTGTCTTACCAGTTCCCGGATTACCTAAAAAGACCATATGTAAATTAACATCATTTATTTTAACATTTCCATAAGTCTTCTTCTTTAAAGAAATTAAATCTATTAACTCATAAATTGTTTTCTTAATATCATTTAATCCAATTAAACTATTTAATTCTTTTAATATATCATCAATACTTTTATCTTTATTTAAACTAGGTACATCACCATTAAATGCAATATAACTAACTAAATTATCTCTGAAAGTAGGATAATCTAAACTACTTTTATTAAAACTATTATTTATATAATCTTCTAATTTTATATTATCTATTTCTTTATTTAATCTATTCTTAATATCATTAATTACATATATAGTATCAGGTAATACTTCTTTTAAATGATAACTAAAATAACCATTTTCTAATTCATTATCATTTTTAATAAAATCTTTTATTACATCATCTCTATCATTTAATATAACAATATTTTTATTCTTACTATTATCCTTTAAAATATGAATTAATTTATTTATATCACTATTATTTAACCCTAAAAAATTACTAATAACAACAATACCCGATTTATAATAATCTCTTAACTTAATAATATCCTCTAATTCATTTAAAGAAACATAACTTACATTATTATTAATTAAATAATTATTACTAACACTTTTTAACAAATCAACAATATTATCTAATGTTTCTTTATTATTTCCATATAATAACATATTAAAATTAATATATACACCATCTTTATAACTATTAATATAAGTAATTATTTTCTTTAATAATTCTTTTGAATCATCTTCAAGTAACATATTATCTACTACATTTATATCAACTTTTTGATCTTCTTTTTGATTTATATTAGTTAACACTTTATCCCCAAAGAAATCTTTATAAACATCATCTAACAATCTTCTATTATCCATTTATTTCTCCTTTATTTACGAAAAAAGCATAATAATTTTATGCTTTAGGTACATTTATTTCAATTAATTTATTCTTTAATTCTTTTTCAATATTTTCAAGTTCAGCTTCTGCTTCCATTCTCTTTGCATGTCCTTCTTCATGAATCTTTATAACACTATCAATAGTTTCAATTAAATCTTGATTAGTTTTCTTAAGAGTTTCAATATCAATAATAGATTTTTCTGCTTCAGTTGCAATATCTATTGATCCTTGTTTTAAAGTTTCACTGTTTTTCATAAGCATCTCATTTGTAAGATTAGAAACTGCTTGTTGTTCTTGCAAAGCCTTCTTAGAATTATTAATACCTAACGCTAAAACCATTTGATTTTTCCATAATGGAATCGTATTAGTAATTGAACTTTGAATTTTTTCAACTAATTCAGCATCATTATTTTGTAATAATCTAATTTGAGGTGCCATTTGAATTGAAATAATTCTAGTTGTTTTTAAATCATATAATTTCTTTTCAAAACGATTAATTTGACTTTCTAAATCTTGGACTTTTTGAGCATCTAATTGATCATGAGTTTCACTATATTTCTTTTGAGCTTCAATTAAAGTAACATTTTTAAGTTCCTCTAATTTTTTCTCACCAGCAATAATATATAAAGAAATTTCTTTAAAATATTCTAAATTCTTTTCATACATAGTATCAAAAATAGTAATATCTTTAAGTAATTGTACTTTATTTTTTTCTAAATCTTTTTCAATTAAATCAACATTTTTTTCAATCTTATTATATTTAGCAATAACTGTATCAATTTCTTTTTTAGCACTACTAAATAGTTTAAATATACCTTTCTTTTCACTACCAATAGATGAATTAAATGATTTAATTTCACCTACTAAATTAGCTAGTAACGCCCCAGTATCTCCAATATCCTTAGTTTTAACATCTTCAAGTACTGTATCTGAAAAAGTACTAATTTTATTTTGAGCTTTAGCACCATATTGAAGAACTAAATTTTGATCCATAACATCTATTTTAGTAATAAATTCATCAACTGCTTTTTTCTCACTATCAGATAATGCATCATAATTTAAAGATTTTTCGATTGCTTTATCTGTTATTTCTTTACCTGATTCAGTTATCTTACTAACATTTTCACTATTTAATTTATCTTCTACTTTTAATTCTATATTCATATTTTCTCCTACTTACTTAAATATTCTATTAATTCATTATAATAATTCATTTTTAAACTAGTAACTGTACTAGTTATTTTACTAGGAATGCCTATTCCTAGGTCATTTACACTTACACTTGTTCCAGTAACACCTGTTCTAAATCCATATTTTTCCCAAGCAATTTTACTTATTTCTTCATCTTCAAATGCTTGTAATAACTTTTTACCATTTTCACTAAAAATAGTTAAACAATGAGAATTCCAAATAGTTGGTTTAGGATATAAAACTACAATATCATCTTTTACCTGATTAAATCCTGTAGGATTAGAGTTAGCAAAATCAATAATACTCTTTTCATAATCAACTATCATAGGTTCACCACCCATACCAGTTTTTAAATATCTCTCAAATAAATCAGCTGGGGTATTATTCATATATCCACTCTTTTGATAAAATACTTTTAATTTCTTTAAATTAGTTTCAATTGTAGCATCATTAATTTCTCCACCACTTAAAATAGATAATAATAGTCCATAGTATGTAGCACCAGGAGATGATGACACTGGATCAGTAGATGCTATATTAATATTCCCATATAAATCTTTAAGTCCAATATCTTTCCATTTTTTACCATTTAATATATAATCAATTAATTTATTCATATCAGTTATATAATAAACTCCATCTTCATTAGTAACAATTTTTTCTTTTATTAAAGCATTAACAACTTCTTTCCAACTATATATAACAATTGGTGTATTAAGAGTTAAACCACCATCTAATACATAATAACGATCAGCTTCATTCTTAGATTTATCAGGAGATAACTTATAATAATCATAAAATCTTTGATCAGATGTAAATAATGCATCATACTTACTAACATCCTCACTATTAATACTAATACTTTCACCATTTTTAATTTTAGTTATAACTTCACTATTACCTAAATTAACACTTTCTCTTATTAAAGGTTTAGTAATTGTTTTTCCATTACTCCAATTATCATAAACAACTTTAATTTTATATTTCTTTAAAAGAATATTTGCAACTTCACTATCAGCAATAAAATCTTCTTTACCACCACCAGTTGCTACATATATAGTTGTAATATTTGAGCTTCCACCATCATTTTTATCACCTATAAACTTAATTCCTACTATTAACCCTATAAGTAATATAAAAATTCCAATTCCTATATATTTTTTATTCATTGTTATCCTCCTTAATTATTTCTTCCTCATCAAAACCATCTGCTTTAAGCATTGAATTAAATACTTTCATATCAGCATCTATATTTATAATATCATTTTGATATAAACTATCTAATATTTTAGCAAAAGCTTCATTAGCAGTTTTAAGCATTCCTTTAGTATTTTTAGTAAATTCCTTCATTTCTTTAGAAGATAAATCTTGATTTTCTATTTCATCATATCTTTTAATTATACTAAGTGTAACAGGTAAATAATAATCAAAAAAATTATTAATATTCCTAATCTTTTTATTATCTTTTTCAATTGTATTAATTATCTTATTCGCACTATCACATATATCACTTATATATTTAACTATATCAGTATCATCTATCTTTTTACGCATATCATATATTGCTTTAGCATCACTTTTAGCAATATCTATTTTTTTATCTAACTTTTCATAAACTATTTTATCACGTTTATTATCAGAAGTAAGTAATAACTCACCAGCAGCAAATGCAGCAGCTCCAATTAATAATGAAGGAACAAATGGAACAGCAAGTGTTAAATAAGGAACTGCAAAGAAAGCACTACCAGCAATAGCCGAAATAACTTCTTTATTTTTAACACTCATTTTAATTATAACTCCTTACTTCTTTAAAAGCCTCTAATAAATTTTCAGTTCCATCAAACACCTTAGCGTTAGTTAGTTTAGCAATATTATTAAGTTGTTTTAGACTAGCCATACCAAACGTTATACTATAAACAGGCACTTCCTTATTTAACTTTTTATAATATTTAGATAAAGTATTAAAACTTCCTTCATTAGCGTAGCCATCAGTCATAGCAATTATTGTAGTTGTATAATCATCACTTTCATTTTTTAATACTTCTAACCCTTTTTCAATTGCATCATATAACGCAGTAGAACCTCCAACTTTATAATTATTAATATTTTCAATTAAAGTACTTGTATTACTTCCTAATGAACTCCAAACATTCGTAACACTGCTACTAAAAGTTATAACAGTAATTTTATCATTCTTTGAAAATTGTAATCTATCCTTAGAAGATTCTTCACTATCTAAAATATAATTCATTGCTTTTCTTAACTCTTCTATTCCCTCACCAGACATACTACCTGAATAGTCTAAGCAAAAAACTGTATGAGTAGGTTTTCTTAAGCTTTCTATATAAACATTTATAGCTTTTGTAATAACTTTTTTAGATGGAAAATTAGTTACATTTAAATATTTACTAGTATCAATTCCCCAATCAGGATTAAATACCTCAGCATTTACATCATTATTAATACCACCATACCAAGTACGATACCCATTATCTTGTAATAAATCTTGTCCTTTTTCACTTAATAAAAATCTTTGAAATCCTAAAAAATCTTTTTCTTTACTTTTATCAGTACTTATATAAGCAAGAGTCATATCATTTATTGATACCCCATCTTTAGGATAAAATAAATATAATTCTTCTTTATTATCTTTTTTTAACTGTTTATTTATATCTATTAAAGATGCTTCATCAGTTATTATTGCTTCATAATCATCATTATTTAAAAACATCTCTTTTAGGTAATCTTCATCACCACTAACTCTCAAAGTACCTGAAAATAAATTTTTAAGTTCAGTAACTAACTTAGTATTATCTAAATCTTTTTCTAATAAAACTTCCGGGTTACCTGCAAGTGAATTAAGAAATCCAATATATGCAGTAGCTCCTGTATTAGTGCTTGTTACTGACGGCATAACATATTTAATTTTCTTATTTTTAACAAGTTCAACAATATCATTATTAGTAATTTCCTTATCAATTAGTCCCAACTTCTTCGCCTTACTCTTTTTAATTCCAAGAACTATAGGACTAATAGCAATCGACTTAGAATTACAAGTTAAATACTGATTATCTAGCATATATAACCACATTGAATTAGATATCCATACTCCATCATACTTATCAGCATTATTATTAAGTTCATCTACTATATCAATATCCCCCATATATGTAAAATTAATATCATATCCTTTTTTATATATTTTACTTTCTAAATGTTTATTACTAGCTGATGCTAAAATATTTAATCTTTTACTATCAACTACTTCTATCATCTTATTACTAAGTGAATTTCCCATTATTATTACAAACAAGAAAGTAGCAAATAAGATTACAAAAAAACTTTTATTTTTATTACTCATCACATATCCATCCTCTAATCAAAAGTATATCATTATAAAATTTAAAACTCAATTAAAAAGATAAATCTTTATAAAATAGTCACAAAATTATAAAGTGCAAAAAAGACACAGGATATTAATTTCCAATGTCTTTTCAAATATTAATAATTAAAATATTTTAATATGAGTTTTTTCCTTTAATTTAAACTTATCAATTAATTCTTGAGTAGTTATTCCAAACTTTTTTTCAAATTCCGAACTATTCATATAAAATAATGTATTTAAAGTTCCATTTTTATCTAATAAAGGCAATCCCAATTTTTTTGTTAATAATATCTTAAGATAAAATTCATAAATATTTGTTTTTAATAAAACTTGTTTATTTTTTTCAACATCTATATTACGTTTAACAAATATTTTTTTAATAGCCTTATAATCATTTAAAGTATTAAATCGCATTCCAATTTGAGATAATAATTTACCATGTTCACTTTCAGGCAAACAACTTTGTCTCTGACTCACAATCCATTTGCCTAAATTTATTTTGCTGTCTATTGAATAACTAATTCCATCATTGGTTTTAAAATCTTTAGGAACTTCTAAATCACCATACTTACCATAATAATTTCTTGCTAATTCATAGTAATATTCCCAAAGATTAGTTAAATTTCTTTGATAATTATCTAATATGTTTCGTAAATTGTTATTAAGTGCCTCAATATCTATTTTAATTTCTGAATTATCATCTTCAATTAAAAATTTTCCATCAGCTATATTTCTTTTTAATAACTTATTTTTTATTGTTAAGTTAAGTTCGTGCATATACATGTAATTTCCAGCTAAATCAATTATTATTGGAGTTTTATTTTGATTAACTGCTAAAGCTCTTCCTAATTGTTCAAAGAACACTATATCTGAGGTCGTTCCTCTTCCCATAATTACTCCATCAACATTTGGTGCATGAATTCCTTCATTATATTGATTGATAGCAAACATAACTCTTAATTTACTACTTACATCATCACCATTTAAATCTACATCATGATAGAAAGCATCCCTATTTTGTTTTCCTTCAGTTCCCATGTCACTTGTTGTTGTATAGAAAACAATATTTTCTTCACCCGTTATTTGTTTAAACCATTCCATCGCTTCTTTTTTTATGGTCTCAATATCGTTTACACCTTTTTCTGAAAATGGTGGACAAAAATATATTAATTTAGAATTATTTTTTACCGTATTTTTAATAATTTTACTAATAGTTGGAGCATCTTCAATCTTTTTCCTAAAATATTCAATTTTATCTAAATTATTTTTTAATCCTAAATATATTGTTTTAGACTCTAATTTTTTTAATAATTCTTTTAAATCAACTGCACATGTTTTATAAACAATTCTTTTAGGTAATACACCATCAATTATTGCATCACTTATATCATATCTACTTACTATTTTATTAGAAAATAACTCATCTCCATCCGAATCTGCCATATCTCTTTCATATGAAGTTTTTCGATCTCTTATTGTATAAGCAGTCATTCCAAATATTTTCATATTAGGATGAGTTACTACTAACATTTTAGTACATTCTCCCCATATTGGTGCTCCTAAATGATGAAATTCATCTAATATTAACAAATCACAATTAATTTTTCTAATTTCTTCTAACGACAAATTAATCAAACTTTGATATGTTCTAAATTCAACATTAGCAAAATCTTTTTCTTTACTTAAACCAGATTCTTTAATAATGTTTTCCAAGTGTTCTATAATACCATTAGATGGAACCAAATATATAACTTTTTTAGTTAGATTATTATATGCAAGATTTAATCCTATATAGCTTTTACCAGTACCTGTTGCATGAACTATGCCAACTATGTTTTCACCATTTTGATAAGCATTTTCTATTTTTTTATAAGCTTCTTCATTATGTTTATATAATTTTAAACCATTATCCATATGTTTCATCCCCCTTATTCTTTATTTCCTTTTTTATTTAATTTAAGTTAGATTAGTATATAAATTTTGTATCTCATATGTATTAATAAACTATCGCTTCCTTAAATTAATACATATTTTAGCATAATTTTAGATAAAACGCAAACGTTTTTTTGCTTTTTTACTTATGTATTCACTACTTATTGAAAAAATTATTTCAACAATAGAATCATTATTATATACATTGCCTATAAAATTTTATTATTTATTTTATATTCAACCATTCAATTCTTCATTTTATTTGCCATCTATTAGTTTTTTCTTAACATCTTTAGCAATTGGTGTTTTCGGTAATTTTAACCCATACTTAGTAAATATTTCACTATGTTTAGACATTTCTATATTAAATTGTTGTCTTAATTCATCGTTTTTGCCTATTTCATCAAGTAATATTTTTGTATTCTTCAAAAGTTCTTTTTTATCCTTTTTTAGATATTTTTTATCTTCGAAATAGCTAAAGTTAATTTTAGCAAAACGATGAAATATTAAAAGAAATAATCCTGATGCTAGTAAAGCACACAGTACATTAAGAGCTGTTGCTGTACTTTCAAATTCTTCTGATTCTAAATCTATTGTTTTATATATTATCTCGTAATAATCAATAAGTTCTGTATATTCAATTGGTGATTTTGATATATCTATAATATTCTTTTCAGCTTCTGGTAATAAACTATTTGATTGTATATATTCAATATATTTTTCAATATCATCATATCCTAGGAAACTTAAATCATAGTTCTGTGTTTCTCTTAATTTTAATTTGGCTTCGGCTGCTCCATAATAATATTCTCTACTTGTTCTTCCTTCTTTTTTAGCAGTTTTGTCATCTAAAACATGATATTCAATTAGATATGTTTGTTCCTGATTTGATGCATCTAAAACTCCCATTTTTTCTCTAGCACTAGATGATGTAACTTGTTCTGTTATTGAATTGTATATTTCAGTATTAGTTTCATAAGAATATTCTGAAGTGAATTTCTTAAACCAAGAAAATACTCCTGAAAATATACCTATTGATATTGATAAAGTTATAGCAGTTGAAATTAGTGATGTAAATAATTTTAACACTGATTTTTTACATGATTTTTTAAAATAATGCACATCATCATTTGCTGTTTTATAAGAACTATAAGTGTGATAGATTTGATTATCACTTTCATCAATTAAAGATAATAAATTTGTCATATCATCTTTGATAGATTCTTCTAATTTTTCTTTTTCATCTCTAAAGACAATTGTTTTTATAAAACTATTATCTAGAAGTTCAGTTGGATTCAAATTCTTCTTAGCATTGTAATAACCTACCTCAATTTCCGAATATTCAGTTAAATCTATGGTATTAATATATTCTTCAATCATTAAACTTATAAACATAGTATCATTAATATCATACTTACAAAATTCTAATAGTTCGCTTTTTTGGTTTAATTTTATCTCTATAAAAATAACTTTTAAAATAGCTTTATAGAATGGTTCAATTACTTGTTTTTCATCCTCATAATCAACTACTGAAGAATTTCTTATTTTTCTTAAAAGAAGTTTTATTTCATCTATTATTTCGTTTAAGTTTTCATTAGTAATATTAACTTTATTTAAATATTTGACATAATAATACGCTTTAACATAAATAGTATAACTATCTAACTTGGCATCTAACTTTTCTAATTTGCCTGTAGCGTTTATATAATCAGTCGCAATAAATCCTTCAAAACTATTTTTCTTGGATTTTTTAATATCATTATTATTTTCTACTTTGATATCATTTAATTCTTCTCTTATTCTAGACATGTCAAAACCAATTTTTTCAATCTCTTTTATTTTGTTATCTATTTCAATTAATTTTGCTTTATAACTAATTGCTACATCTGTATCCATATTTTATTTTCCTCCTAATAATTTTTTCTTGGTAGTACTATCAAGTGTTTCATTAGGTAGTTTAATTCCATAGTCTTCAAACAAATAACTATACTTAGAAGCTTCTTGGTTAAATACACTTCTAAGTTCGTCATTTTGACCAATTAACGTTAGTAGTTCCTTAGTTTGTTCTAAAAATAATTTTTTATCATTTTTAAGTTTTTCTTTTGCACTTATATATTTTTTAAATCTACTAATTAGACATAATTTACTTTCATGGTAATAATCATCATCTAAAATACCCCATAAAATTACCGCTTCTATGGCAATAGCACCAATGGTAAGCAAAATGATGAGAAAAATACCATTACCGCTTACTTCAACATTTTTGGATTCTAAGTCTACAATATTATATATAAGTTCATAATAATCTACATATTCTTGAACAATATTACTATTATCTTTTATATTAACAATTTTACTGCTATTAATAGGAATGGTAACATTGCTATTCCAATAATCTAAATACCCATTAATATCTTGATATTTTAAATAACTTAGATCATAAATGGTTTTTCTTCGATACCACATAGCATCTTCCTCTGTAATTCTAGAATTATAACTTTTTTTAGAATTATAGTCATCAATATCATCACTACTTAACGTATCATATTTAACAACGTAAGCTGTTTTAGTTGTATCATCAATAATTTCTCGTTCATCACTATAGGTATAAGTATTATCATAAGAATTGTATGTATTTTTACTAACATCATATGAATATTCTTTGAATAACTTTTTGCCTAAAAAATTAAATAGGCTAAAACTTGCAACTGGGATTGATAACGCTATGGCAACTGCAACAATTGATTTCATAAGTTCTTTAAATTCTAATTTAAATGTTCTAACACTATCTTCATATATTTTTTCAGTATTAGAATAATCTTTATATTTTTCTTTAATATCTTTTTCAACTGACTCAATATTTTTAACCATCTTATTAGCAGGTACTGTTATAACATTTTTTAATCTATCTTTTTCATCTTTAAATACCATTAATTTAAGAAAATCATTATCTAATAGTGAACTATTACTACCATTTCTTTTGATTTCATAGTATTTAGCTTCAATTTCGGGATATTTTTCAAAATTAATTTCATCGACTGCAGCCTTTATTTTTCTTTCGATAAATGATTTGTCGATTTCACTAGCTTTGCAAAATTCTAGCAAAGTGCTTTTTCCAGTATAGGATATTTCAAAACAAATTACTTTAAAAACACCTGTATAAAATGGCTCAACAATTTTCTTTTCTTCTTCATAATCAATCACTGATGAATTGCCAAGACTTCTAAGTAGTTTTTTAATTTCACCAATTATTTCATTAATCCTATCTTCTTTAATATAATTTTTATCTAAATATTCAGCATAATTATTAACTTTAATATATATTTCAAAAGAATCTAAACTAGAATCTAATTTTTCTAATCTTGTTATTGCATTAAAATAATCAGCAATTATTATTCCTTCGAAATTTTTATTTTTAGATATTTTAACTTTTGAATTAGTATCAGTAATAATTTTTTCTACTTCTTCTTTAAATGTCTTAACATTAAAACCAATTTTTTCTATTTCTTCTATTTTGTCTTCAACTTGTGTTAATTTAGCTTTGTAATTTAGTGCTACATCTGTGTTCATAAACACTCTCCTCTTTAAATTAAGGCTTATTCTAGCATATTTTCAAATAAATCGCAAACTTATTTTTGAGTCCAATCATAATGTTTGCATCAAAGAAAGAAAATACTATTTTTTAATATTTCCTTTACTTAATAATTTAACTTTTTCTTCTTCACTTATTACCTCATCCGGAAGAACTAAACCCGCTTCAATAAATAAATTTTTATGTTTAGCCATTTCAATATTAAATTCTTTTCTTAAAGCGTCATTATTGCCTATTGCATCTAATAATAGTTTTGTGTTACATATTAATTCTCTTTTCCTATATTTTAATCTTCCTTTGTTATATATGCATTCATTTATTTTTGAACTAAATTGACTAACATTACTTGCTAATGGAGTAACCATACACAGAACAATTGCTGATAAAAGAGAACAACCCAATGCTAATGAAATAGAAACAAACACACCATACCCCTCGTAATTTTTAGATTCTAAATCCACTAATTTATAA
>CAKOMY010000005.1 GCA_934096815.1 uncultured Bacilli bacterium
ACAAAAAAACTAACATTTCTGTTAGTAATTTATTACTCTCGAATTTATAAAAGTTCGAGTTTCCTATCAATCTGGTGCTGGTTAACAGAATTGAACTGTTCGCTGAAGCTTACCATGCTTCTGTATTGCCACTATACTAAACCAGCAACTCCAAATATATTATAGAAAATATTTTAATTATCTACAACATATTTTAATTTATTTTTTAGGCATTTTTAAAACCTTTTTACTTTCTTTATAATTAATATCACTAAATATTTTAGCAAAATCTTCTTGCAGACTTTTAGCCTGCTCATATAACACGAAGTAATTATAATCGCAAACATCATTAAATTCATCGCTTGAACAGATACATACAGGAATTTCTTTACTTACTTTATTTCTAAAAGTATTAATTATATAGCTAGCACATGGTGATAAATCAAATGTATCACTACGAAGTGGCATATAATTATCTGTAATTAGTAAATCAAATTTTTTATCACTATTTTTTAATGTTCTAAAATATGCTAGTGCATCCATGCAATTATTTAATCTAAATATGGTTAATTTTTCATCAACTACCTTTAAATCTCTAACAATATTTTTATATTTATAATCATCATCTTCTACTATTAAAATATTCATAATAAATACCTCCCATTTTTAATAAATATGCAGTTTCAAATTGGAACCACTTTTTATTTTCTTAATTTATGAGTTATTGCATAGTTAGAAATACTTCTAAAATTTTCATCATATGGATAGACTTGTTGTCCAAATTTTAACCACATCTCTGAGCAAGATGCACCTGATGCAAGTAAATCATGAACTATTTTATTATTTAATGTGTTATTTCCATCTTGCTTATTTAGATCTACACAGCCATCTTCATCATATAATTTACATTGTAAATCGCATTCTAGTTTATCACACATATAGGTAGGCAAACATAGCTTCTTTTGTTCTATGTGAATCAAATTCTAGAAATAAATTTTCAATTTCTTTTCCATCTAGTATCCCATCTAATATTTTAGAAACGGCTTCATGCTCTATTCTTTCTTTTTCATTTTTAGATATATCAAACTGAGTTAAATCACCTATAACAGTTTCACCTAATTCATGAACAGCTAACATTAAAATAACTTTCATTATATCAATATCATAACTATATTCACTTTTCATGGCAAGTGCTAACATTTGAACGCCATAAACATGTTCAGCATCACTTTCTAGTCTTTCTCTTTTAACATTCTATGTTTTCCAACCAGTTCTAATAACATCTTTTAATTTATTACATAAAACATAATAATTTAAAACTCTTTCTTCTTTATTCATTTGCATTAAAATAATTACCTTCTAAATCTTATGTATTATATTACAATAAATAATATAGTTATTCAATTTATTTATCTATTATTTTATCCATTTTTGTCCATTTTCCAATTAAATAAATATAAAATTTTCTTTTTGATCATTTAAAAACTATATGTGCAGTTTTATGTATTTAAAAAATCCCTATGATATTTCATAGAGATTTGACGACTTATGGCTTCGAAAGTATCATAAGTACCAATCAATATTAGTATATAACTTTTATAAGTTAATTATTCTTATAAAAACCCATTATTTTCAAAATATTATCTATTTCCATTGAGCTAAGTTTACTATCCAAAATCTTTATTTCATTATTAATTAACTTAATAAATACTTTTTTCTTTTCTTTAGGCAATAAACTTTCCATACATTTCATTATCATGTAAATATTAACTGATTTTTCATGGTAATTTTTTTGAATATATTTAAAAGATATTCTAAATTTACTATGAAATGAAAATAATCTATCATTATGAGCACATATATTTCTAATCATTGTTATATTTATAATTATTTGTTTTAACACTTTATCTGATAACTTAAAATTTTTACTTATACATTGTCTGTCCGATTGTTTTAACATAGCATACAGTCTACTTAATTTTCCAAATGTTAGAATTTTAGTTAATACAAATGGTGGAACAAATCCATACTTATCAATATAATGTGTAACCGCTTCATGTTTTCCATTTTGTTTACATATTTCTTCTTCTATAACATTAATTGATTCAGTAATAATTTTTTCACTAACTGTATCATCAAAATTTTCTTTAATTAAATAATTTTTTATACCATACCTTGAAGATATTGTTTCTGCTAGTAAAGATTTTAAAATTATTTCAATTTCTAATGAATATTTTAAAAATATACTTCTTAAATTTTTATCAAATTCAAACAAGGCATATATTTCATCAAAGGATACATTCTTTTTATACTCATTATTTATATTTTTAAAAACATCTTTATAGGTATTTATAATTGAATAATAAGAATAAGTTTTAAATTTATTTAAAGTATCTTCTTTATTATTAACTGATACACCTTTTAATATTATATAATCTAGTAATTCATTAGAATTTTTATATTCTTTCATAGCATGCTCCCCCCTAATAAAAAAACGACTCAGGGCTTCAAAAGTTTCCTGAGTACCAATCAATAAAATTGTATCATAAATTATGATCATCGTCAATAGTTTGAATTTTTAAATATAATCAATTTTAAACTTGTATTTTAAACTATTTAATTTTTTTATTTTCATACTAATCGTATCAGCTACTGGTGTTTTTAATATAGTTGCAAGCATAGCAACTCCTTGTTTAGTAAAAAAAATATGGTAAAAATCTTTTTTTATTTTGCAGTCCCAAATTGGGACCGCAAATTTTAATTAATCTAATAAATTTAAAAAAAAATTCATGGGTAACCGTGAATTTTTTAAAACATTATTAATGGTTTAATTTTATTATCAAATGGTTCATATAATGCGATATTTTCATCTTCATAAGTAAATAAGATATACTTATTCGATTTTATGTTCATCACATTACCATTTTTAATATGCCTATAATCTTCTTCATTATCAATTTTCTTTGTAACTACATCTAAAAAATCAGTTAATTTTAATAATTTATAATTATTATTTTCAATATCTTCTAAAGTATATGCATCATCAATATTAAAATTACCAAGTGTTGTTCTAACTAAACTAGTCATTGTAGCATATGTATCTAAAAATGCACCTATATCTCTAATTAAAGATCTAATATAAGTTCCTTTAGATACCTTACATTTAATAGTAATAATATCATCCTTAATATCTATAAGTTCAATATCATAAATATTTACCATTTTACTAGGTAACTTAACATCAATATTATTTCTTGCATATTCATATAACTTTTTACCATTAACCTTTACGGCGCTATAAATAGGAACTTCTTGATTATACGTTCCTTTAAAATGATTTAAAGCATTAATTATTTCATCTTTACTAAAATCTTTTTTACCTTCTTTTAAAACATTTCCAGTTATATCTAAAGTATCAGTTAAAATACCTAATTTAAAAGATGCAATATATTCTTTATCATGGTTAGTTAAGATATTAGCAAGTTTAGTATATTTACCTATTAAACAAACAAGTACTCCCTCCGCTAAGGGATCGAGAGTACCTATATGTCCAACACTTTTAGTATTAAATTTACGACAAACCTTATTTACAACATCTCTTGATGTCATACCTTTTGGTTTATTTACAACTAGCAAACCATTATTCATTTGCTTCCGCATGAATTTCATCAATTATTTCATCAATATGTTCTCCATATTCAGTAGATTCATCATAAACAAATCTAATTTCAGGAGTATTTCTTATATCAATTCTTTTAGCAAGTTCAGTTCTTAAAAATGAAGATGCATTGGTTAATTCTGCTTGAACCTCTTGTTTTTCATAATCTCCATAAAAAGTATAGAAAACTTTACACATTGATAAATCATTAGTAACTCTAACTTCAGTAATAGTTACACTTTTAATTATCTCATTATGAACTTCTTCATAAATAATAGAAGATAATTCTCTTAAAATTGAAGATGCAATTCTTTCTAATTTAATTTTACTCATTTTCTTTTTACCTCAATCATTTCATATGTTTCAAAACAATCTCCTTCTTTTAAATCATTAAAGTTTTCGATTGTAATACCACATTCATAACCACTTTTAACCTCTTTAACAGTATCTTTTTCTCTTTGAACTGATGAAATTGTACCATCATAAATTATTACACCATCACGAATAACTCTTACTTTAGATTTATTCTTAATAACACCATTAGTTACAATACATCCAGCAATTGTACCAACTTTACTAAATTTAAATAATTTTTTAACTTCAGCATTGCCAATAGTTTTTTCTTCGTATTCAGGTTCTAACATACCTTTCATAGCTGATTCCATTTCTTCAACTAATTTATAGATAATTTGATATAATCTAATTTCAACATCATATCTCTTAGCAACTTCTTTAGTAATAGCAGATGGAACTACATTAAAACCAATAACAATCGCATTAGAAGCATTGGCAAGAACTATATCACTTTCAGTAATTGTTCCTATTCCACTTCTAATTACTTTAATTTTAACGCCTTCAACATCAATTTTTTCTAAAGAGTTTTTAACTGCTTCTTCAGAACCTCTAACATCACATTTTAGAACAACATTAATTTCTTTAACACCTGATTTAATCTTATTAAATAAATCATCAAAGCTAATTACTTCCTTTTTATTATTTTTATTTCTAAAGGCAATTTCTCTAGCTTCAGCAATTTCTCTAGCTTGTTTTTCAGATTCAAAGGCCATGAATTTATCTCCAGCTGAAGGATTACTTGCAAGACCAGTTATTTCAACAGGAGTACTTGGTCCAGCAGTTAAAATATTTTCACCCTTGTCATTACGAAGAGTTCTAATACGTCCATGAGTAGTACCTACAACAATTGGATCTCCTAATCTTAAAGTACCATTTTGGATAAGTAAACTTGCTACTCCTCCCATATTTTTATCTATTCTTGATTCAATAACTGTACCAATTGCATATCTATTTGGATTTGCTTTAAGTTCACTTACTTCAGCAATAGCAAGTACTGTTTCAAGTAGTTTATCAACGCCCATACCAGTTTTAGCAGAAATATTTACAAATGGAACAGTTCCACCCCATGCTTCAGGAGTAATATTTAAAGCAGCCATTTCTTCCATAATTCTTTCTGGGTTAGCATCTGGTTTATCCATTTTATTAACAGCAACTACAATTGGAACGTTTGCAGATAAAGCATGATCTACTGCTTCTTTAGTTTGAGGCATAACCCCATCATCAGCAGCAACTACAATAATTACGATATCCGTAATACTTGCTCCTCTTGCTCTCATTTCGGTAAATGCGGCGTGTCCTGGAGTATCTATAAATGTTATTTTACTTCCATTATAATCAATTTGATAAGCACCAATTGCTTGAGTTATACCACCTGCTTCTCCTTCAGCAACATTACTTGATCTAATGTAGTCTAAAAGAGTTGTTTTACCATGATCAACATGTCCCATAACAGTTATAACTGGAGGTCTATTAATTAAATCATCCGGATTATCAACAATTTCATATTCTTCAAAATTAGTAATATCTCTTGTTTCTTCCCTTTTTAAAGTCTTTCCATAATCAAGAGCTAAAATTTCAGCTGTTTCAAAATCAATACTTTGATTTAAATTAAGCATTGTTCCTAAACTCATTAATTTCATAATAATTTCATTATTACTCTTACCTAATTTAGTAGCAATATCTGCAACTGTATCTCCTTCTTTATAAAGAATAATATTTTCATCTTTTTTATTACTTTCTAATTTAGATTTATTTTTATACATATCTTTCTTTTTATTTAAATATTCTAAATTATCTTTATTAACTTTATTATTCTTTTTCTTTAATTTTTGATTTTTTTCACTATATTCATGATTATCTCCAAGTAATTCATCAACAGCATCATCTAAGGCATCAATTTCTTCAAATGAAGCATCACTATCAGTACTAATTAAATTCATTGAGTTATCAAGCATAATAATTGCATCATCATCTAACATAAAGTTTCCATCTGTTGCTTTATATCCTAAATCACGACATTTGTTAAGTACTTCTTGGACTGTAAATCCCATTTCACTAGCATATTCTTTTATAGTCATATAAGTATCATTCCTTTCTTATACTAATTCTTTTAAAGTCTCGTATACATCATCACTTACATCCATATTAAAAATATGGTTTAAAACTTTTTTCTTTCTTGCTTCTTCAATAATTTCTTTATCTTTTTTTAAATAGCATCCCTTACCATTTAATTTACCTGTTAAATCTCCAACTATTTTATCATCACTAACGACAATTCTAAGTAGTTCTTTCTTAGGTAATTTTTCATGAGTAAGAACACACATACGCATTGGTACTTTCTTAGTTTTCATTTCCCTCAGCATTAACTTGGTCTAATGTTTTAACATTTATACGATATTTTGTTAATCTACTAGCAAGTTTAATATTTATACCTTTCTTACCAATAGCAAGAGATAAGTTTTCATTATTTACAATTGCAAGTGCTTCTCTATTTTTAGTGTTATCTATAATGTTTACAATAACATCTTTAGCAGGACTAAGTGCATTAGCAATAAATGTAGCATCATCTTCATCATATTTAATTAAATCTACTTTTTCACCATTTAATTCTTTTAAGATATTCGCAATACGAGTTCCTTTTTCACCAATACATGTTCCAATAGCATCGATATTATTAACGGTACTATAAACTGCAACTTTACTTCTAACACCTGGTTCTCTAGCCACGTTATATAAAACTAAAGTTCCATCGGCAAGTTCTGGAATTTCAACTTCAAATAATCTTTTAACAAAATTGGTATTTTTTCTTGAGCAAAGAATAAGTGGTCCTTTAGTACTTTCTTCTACTTTTGTTAAATAAACTCTAATTGAAGAACCCATCTTAACTGTTTCTCCAGGAATCATTTCACTTTTTGGTAACACTCCTCTAGCACGTCCTAAATCAACATAATAGTTTTTATTATCTTCCATAGCAAGCATACCAACCATTATTTCATCTTGTTTTCCAATGTATTCATTAACAATTGAAGTACGTTCTGCTTCTCTTATTTTTTGAGTTAATACTTGTTTAGCCGTAGAAACTGCAACTCTTCCAAAATCTTTAGGAGTAACTTCTTGTTTAATTGTTTCTCCAACTTGTGCATCTGGATCAATTTTTTTAGCATCTTCTAGAAGCATTTGAGCATCTTCTGGAATTTCCGGTTCTCCATAAGTAATATTTCCCTCTTCATCAACTATTTCTGGTCCATCAATATAATCATCTACTACTACATAATATGTATAAACTTTAATATCACCAGTATCTTTATTAATTTCTACTTTAACATTACTCTTAGAATGAAAATTCTTTTTATAAGCTGTAATTAATGCTTGCTCCATACTTGCAAAAATATAATCTTCATCAATAACTAAATCTTTTGCCATATTTTTTAAGGCTTTAATAAATTCTTTTCCGTCCATAACTATCCTCTTTCTTTACTTGATATATCAAGTACATATTCTTCTTCTATTAAATCCAACTTATCAATTATTGGATTAATAATGTTTGTTGCTTCAACTATTGTATCTAAATCAATTCCATTAACCTTATCTAACACTATTTTTAAGAAGTAGTAATTATTTTCGTTAACAAAATCAACTGAATCAACAATAATATCCATCTTATTCATTGGCTCTGTAATCTCTTTTTTAATAATATCTAACTTTTCTTTCATATGCCTCCTAAATATTAATAAAAGTGGGATATAAAGCCCACTTAAATCTGTAACAACTATATTTTAACACTTATACACTTATATTGTAAAGAAAAAATTTTTTACAACATCTATCTCTATATTCTAAAATAAAACTGGAATTATTTAAGTGAGGTGATTTACACTTTTTTATTACAAATTCCAGTTTCTACTTAAAATTTGGGTTTTAATATACTTTTTAAATAATTAACTACACCATCATTATTATTGTCGTCTAATGTAATATCATTTGCTTTATTTTTTACTTCGTCTAAAGCATTTTTCATTGCAACCCCAAAACCAACATTTTCAATCATTACGACATCATTTAATCCATCACCAAATGCTATAATATCATTATTATTTATACCTATTTTATCTTTTAATATACATAATCCATTAAATTTATTATCATTTTTATTTATAAGAGTAATCCATTTTTTATTTGAAAAAGAATCCTGCATTATAAACGAACTTATATTTTCATAATTATTTTTTAAATCTTCTAAAAATATTTTAATCATTTCTTCCCTATAAAAACTTATAGTAACATTATAAGCATCATTAATTTTATTAAAAAATTCATCTGTATTATCTATTTTTTCAACATATGGTTCAATATTTCTTGTTCTTGATCGATAACTCAAAATATTCTCATAACTATTTATTTCAAAAACCTCATATTCATCTAAATATTTTATAAATAACGCTTTAATATTTTCAGTTTTAATAGAACTTTTATATAAACTTTTATCATTACTAACATCATAAATATACGTTCCATTATTTCCAATTATATAATTAATATAATCAAATCCCCCTAATGCATATTTAGCTCTTCCTAAAGTTCTACCTGTATCCACACATATAATATAACCATTATCTTTTAATGATTTCAAATATTTTTTACTAATATAACTTACGCTTTTATTTTTATCTAATAAAGTTCCATCTAAATCAGTTACAATCATTTTATACATAAATACATCACCTTATTAAAATAATTCTACCATAAATATATTAAAAATCAAAAAGAAAACGTAAAAATCAATTACGTTCTCAAATTCTATTTAATCTTACAGTATATCTTGTTAATCCACCTAAAGTACAAGTAAATAATGTTAAGTCAGATTTATTATTAATCATTTCATCAACCATATTTGCTTTTAATTCTTCAATTTCACAAACCTCATATTCGTACATATTATTGTTAACATCAGTAATAGTAAATTTATTTCCTACTTTTATATTAAGTAAAAAACCAAATTGATATTTACGATTATGAGCACATATAATTAAATTATTTTCTTCAATAGATCCATAATAAACAGTTGGAGAATATTTTAAATTATCTTTAGTATATTCCTTATTAATAGGTAAATATATATTTGAATTTTCTAAATGAATATACCCAATATATTCTTTATTATTAACAACTATAAATTTCTTTTTATCTACTTCACTCATATCTACATCAGCAAGTGTGTTATCTATAGCATTCATAACTTCACTAACTTTATCTTTAGTAATACTATCAATATATTTACTTCTAATAATTAATAAAGCAGAACAAGTTATTAAAATAATACCAAGAATAATAAATATATTACCTATTTTTTTCATTTTTCTTTAAAGTTACTCCTAACATTATAAATATTAAACCAGTAAATGCTAGAATACATGTAATATATATGTTTTCTCCTGTTTGTGGTAAATTATCAGAATAAATAATTCTAAATACATTGCCTTCAACAACATATGAAATATTAAGTCCATCTATCATTTCGCCTTTAACACTATATTTATCACTTAATAAAACAGTATCACTTCTTGTCCAATTATCATCTTTAGTTATTAAATATTCATTAACTTTTTGATTATCATTAAATAATTCAGCAGTTATTTCTTTATCTTTAATATCTTTTTCTGTTTTCCATTCAATAATTATAGTTATATCCATTTTCTTTTGAATTTCTGTTTTAGGAACGCTATAAATATCATAAGCCCAAGTATTATCTTCAATTGTAGGTATTGTAACTAAATAAGAATCTATTGATGTATAATTATTTAATTTATTAGTTTGTCTAACTAAATACAATCCTAAATCTAAATTATTAAAAGAAACTTTTCCATTGTTATCAGATATACTAGATAACCTTTGTGTATTATCATTTATACAAGTAGTTAATTCATTTACATTAATTTTAGTAACATCTTTAATATCTACATTGCAATTATTTAAACTAGCAACATATTCATAATATAAATTACCATTTGAATCAACCTTAGCATCTGCTATTTTAATTATTTCAATATTTGCATCTGCTATTTTTTCATTATGCTCTTGTTCTACTAACTCAAGCAATATACTTCCCTTTTGGTTAAAATCTATCGTATTTGCTGATACTGGCAATACTAACATTAAAGATACACCTAACAACCATAATATTTTTTTCATATTTTTTACTTCCTCTCTATTTTCTCTTTTGGATAAACAAATATACTTTTATAATCAATATTTTTATTAACAGGCTTAAGCATTAACGCTACTAACCATAAAAATAATATTGGTAATGAAATAAATACCCAAATTATCGATTTACTAATTTTAAAAGCTTTAGTTGTAATATAGGCTTTCTTTAAAGAATCATCTATTCTATGAGCTCTAACTAGCAATCTATGTGTATTAATTCCATATGGTGTACAAGTCATCAGTGTTACATATTCTTTATCTTTGCTAATTTCAAGTGGTGTTGTATTTTTTGGCTTAACAGTAGTTATTTTATCAACCTGATAAGTAAATACTTTATCATATACAGTTATCGTAAAAGTATCATTTTCCTCTAATCTATCTAAATGAGTAAATAATTTAGCAGAAGGTAATCCTCTATGAGCAGATAAGACTACATGCGTACCAGTAGTACCCGTTGGAAAACTTGACCCTTTTAAATGTCCAACTGAATTAGATAACACATTTGAACTTGTTCCATGATAAATTGGTAATTCAACATTAATTTTTTCAATAGTTAAATATCCAATCATCCCATTTTTAACATTTAAAATGTCATCATATCCTTTTATCTTATTATAATTAACAAAAGGATCTTTTAATTTCATAAGCGCTTTATTATATTTTATCGCTTCATTAAAATCTTTAGTATAATTATCTTTTTTAATAACACTAATTTGTTCTTCATAATTATCAATATTAGATGTTTGAATTCTTTCATTATAATAATTACTAAATGAAGGATAAATTAATATAGCAAGGCCTATGAAGAAAAATAATACTAATATAATTGTTGTTTTATTCTTTTTCATAAGTCTTACTTCCTTATTTTAATATTTTTAAATTTCTTCATTATATGATTTATTTTAGTTAAGAGGAATTATCCTCTTAACTAATTAAATCAATTTAAGCTGTATTTTATTTTGCTTATATTATTAAGCGTTAAATTTAGTCATTCTATATTTAGAAACTAATACTGTTCCTAAAGATAAAACCATAATTGTACCAATTAGTACGAATAATGTTGTACCAATACCACCTGTTGAAGGAAGTACTACACCTGATGTGTTAACAACCATAGATACTTCATTAGTTCCAGCTTTTATTTCATATCTTTCAGCTAATTTAGTATATCCATCTGGTGCTTTTGTTTCTTCTAAATAATAACTAGTATCTTTTGCTAAACCTTTAATTGTAACTTTTCCACCAACAATGAATTCAACAACTTCATTATTTTCTATTTCTTCAGCAGTTGCTACACGATAAACGCCTTCTCTTACTTTAACAACTTTAATTTCATTACCACCAGTTTTAGCATCATATAATTTAAATTCAGCACCATTTAATTCTATATTTTTATCATCAATTTTTTTATTGCTTACCTTTGAAAATAAAGCTTCATATGTTGTTATAGTTTTAGTTGAACTAGTTGTATTAGAATTATTACCAAAGCTTAATTTTGCTGCATTGCTTTGTGAACTATTATTATCTACAGCATTTTCATTAATTGTTGCAGAATAAGTAATTTCTATTTTTGCAACATTTGCTAAATTAACATTTGAAAAATCAATTTCAAATGTATAATTAGTTGATGCAGTAGTATTAGTAGCAGCACCAGTTAATCCTGTTACTTCATTTCCTGCAGCATCATAATATTTAATTGTGATATCATTATTAAATGTTAAACCTGCAGTCATTTTATCTGTAACAACATATTTTTGATATCCAGCAGCTACATTTACAACAATTTTATAGTCTACTTTATCGCCAATTTTAGCAGTTCCTTCTACTAGAGTAGTAGCAGTTTTTTCAATTGATGGCTCAAAATTCTTTTCATTAATAGTTGCTTTTAAATCAGTTGAACTTAAATGACATAAAGCACCTAAAGATGAGTCTACTAAATAATAACCTAATTCTAATCCAGTTATTGTAGCTTGAGTTTTTCCATTAGCAATTGTTGTTGTTTTTTCTGGATTAATATTTTTTTCTTTTGCATAAGCTAAAGCTTTTTTAGCAAGTTCAGCAGCAAGTGCTTCACCTTGAGATTTATTATTATAATCAATAAATTTTACATAATTGTTTTCGTCAATTACAACATAATCTTTTCCAGCACCAGTTGTAAAGAAATCACTCCATTTTCCATTTAATGTATATGCATAAGATTTATTAGTTGCATCATAAGATAAATCTAAAATTCTATATGCATTATATTTAGTTTCGTAATTAGTTTCTGTTCTATTAATTTCAATAGATCCAGTTGTTGCAGCATTTACAGTAATAGCTGCAAATAATGAAATTATTCCTAAGAATAATACTCTAAATACTTTTTTCATATTTTCTATTTCCTCTCCTATTATTTTTATAAGTATTTACTTTTAAAGTTTAAAATGCCAGCTTAACACATTCTATTCTTTCTAAGTAAATCTATTAATATATAAATAACAGCACCCCCTGTAAAGGTTAAACCTGTTATTATCAAAATTAATCCGCCAGAACTTCCTGTTTCTGGTAATTCATATTCACTACCAGTATTAACAAACTTAATATTAATATTATCTGTTAGTGAGTTTTCATATTTATATTTATTTTCACAATTATTATCATTAATACAAACTTGAGTTTTATATCCATCTCTTGTTTTTTCTTCTATACTAAACTTAGTATTTCTTGGAATATTTATAAATTCAACCATTTCTCCGTGTTTAAGACTTATAGTGGCCACTCCATTAACAAACTCTATCGTTTTTTCTGAAACTTTTATATTACTGTTATAGAAATTATATTTATATTCTCCACTTAATAAATTACCTTCTTTATCTTTTAAAATAATTTCAAAATTAAATTTAATATTATCATTTGAAATGCCTTCTAATGCTTTTTCTATAACAAGTTTTTTATAAATTTCTTCCCAATAAACTTCTGCTGACTCATTAGTTTCAACAGTGTTATTTAATCCATTGCCTGTTAAATTAAATGAATCATTTGTTTTATGCCATCCAGTAGATGCATCTTTATCTATTTGAATATCAAATGAATAAGATTTTTTGCTTTCACTTACATCGCCAATATTTATAGTAACATTTTTATCATTAACAGTTATATCACTACTTGAAGCACTACCAGGAACATAAGTAAAATCACTTCCAATTACATCTTTTAGTATAGCATTTGTTGCAGCCGGAGCTTTTACCTCTGTTTTTATAATTGAATCATTGATTGCTTCAAAACTCTTTGTAAGTGCATCAGAATCTGAAGCATCAAAACTATGTGTGGTTGCTGGTGTAGATGCAATTGTATCCATTAAACTTTTAGCGTCAGCATCATAATTATACTTATCTTGAAGAAAAACAGAAAATATTTCTATACCACTTGCTTTAGCTATTTTTGCCTGTTCTTTTGTTCTATTTGAAACTTCTATTTTTCCATTACCATCTTCAGGAATCCCATCACTAAGGAGTATTATATGTTTACTAGTTGCATCAGTTACACCATTAAGCATTTCAGTAGCTTTTGCAATAGCTTTATCTGTTGCCGTATATTTTCCACTTGCACCATTCCAATTATTAGTATTTAATGATGAATTTTTCCAAAAAACCTTTGTTTCAGGATTTTCTGTTTCTATTATAATATCGTCAGCAAAAGTTATAGCAGCAAACATTGCTTTTTTATATGATTCATGAAGTATTTCTGAAGAAGATTTAGATATTCTTCTGGAATATATAATTCTGCTATCACTTGTACTACCATTTAATCCAACACGCATTGTCCAAGATCTATCTACAACATATACAATATATGGCTTAGCATCTTTTTTAGAAATAGTTGTATTACTTTTTCCAACCACATCAAATGTAATTCTATATCTTCCATTATCATCTACTTTAGTAACCGTCTTAGTTACTTTAACATTACCTGCTTCATCAGTATTTCCAACTTTAACTGTTGGATTATTAATTTCTCCTTTACTTGCAGCATATACTATAAGCGGATTGAATATATTTAATATAAGTGCAAATAAAGTAACATATAATAGTATTTTATTTTTTTTCATTTTCAAAACCTCCCAAACTCATTTTTACTTAGACCATACTTTAAATAGTACTTTTCCAATTAAATTTTCTTTTTTAATATTTCCTATTTCTTTATTTCTTGAATCTGATGTATCTTTCCTATCATCATTTAAGACAAAATATTCTTCACTTTGTACTACAGTAGGAAATTTAATATCATCAATTGTAAAATCAATATTTGTAAAATTATTATTTTCTACTAATTGATTGTTTCTATAAACCTTTCCATTCTTATCAATATCAATAGTATCTCCAGATACTCCAACTACCCTAGATATTAATATTTTATTACCATAATAATAAGCAATTATATCATTAGGTTTAATGTTATTGGTTTTAACTGAAACTACAATATCGCCTGATTTGTATAACCCATTCATAGCATCTGTATTAAGTTGTAACACTGGCATTAAAAATGTTGCTACTAAAGTTCCTATTGCAGCTATTATTATAAAAACTATTATTGTATTCATAATAATGTGGCTAAAACCATTATTGTATTTAGTCCTTTTTAATTCTTTTTCAATCTGTTCAGTAGTTAAAGAGTTTAAATCGATCTTTTTCATAAACAATACTTCTCATTTCTATTTTTTCTTTTTCTTAGATTTTGTTTGTTTCTTCTGTTTATCTCTTTTACTGTTTTTGGTAGATATTGCATTATTTTTATAAGTATTTTCTAGTTCTATAAGCTTTTGTTTTTCAATTGTTTCATACTTTTCTCTTACTTCTTTTTCAATTCTAGAATTTAACTCTTCAATATTATCAGAATATATTTTACAAGTTTCCATTGTCTTTTGAAACAAATCAGTTATCTTAAGTGATGCTTCTGCTAAGTTACCAGCCTCATTTAACATTATTCTTTTATCTTCAATTTTTGCTTTTGCATTAGCTAATTCCTTTTCTAAATCAATAATTCGATTAGCCTGTTCTAACAATAGTTCTAATAATTCTTTTCTTGAAATTTTTCTAAGTTCTTTCTCATTCATTCAATATCTGTCCTTACAAGTTTAATATGATACAGTCAGAATTTTGTTTTGTCAATAATTTAAAATTAAGTTTTAAAAATTTTTTTACCAATGAAAAAACTAACTCCATTTGAGTTAGTTGGGTTCTATAATAAATAGTGTTGGTGAGAAAATGATATGAACCCTATTATTTGAAAATCTTGATATGACTATCTGTTGCTACTAACAAAAGGTTAAGGCTATTATCTTCGTATTGATAAACTAATAGCCAATCTGGTTCTATATGACACTCTCTACAATTCATATAATGTTTATCGTTTATTAATATATGGTCTTTATATTTTTGCTCTAATTTTTCCCCGTTTTGCCAATTTATCAATTACATAATCTATTTTATCTAAGTATTTTCCTTGTTTTGATACTTTTTTATATTGCTTTTTAAAGTTGCTTGATAAAACTAAAATACATTTTTCGCTAGTCATTTATTAGAGCCTTTCTTAATGCTTTAACGTCTTTGTAACTTTCTAGTTCTACTTTACTATTTTTATAATCTTCTATTTCTTGTAAAAATGCTAATAATTCTTTACTTGGTCTAGGATTTACTACCTCAAAAGGTACAACATCTTTATTAATTAATTGTTTTATTGCCATATTGATGTATGTACTCATATTTAACCCTAAATCACTTAAAATACCAAGTAAATATTTACAATAGATGAAAAATAAGCAGTAATATATACATTCATATAATTTATTAAATATTTAAATATAAACCATGCAAGAAGCGTCCGGATGTTATAACCATTAGATAAATTTAGAAGTATATAATACTTCAAGGATAAACTAATCCTTTCCTATTTCAAAAGTTGTCAAAAATAATACTTTTAATAAACTTAGAAACCAATAATTAATTTATATATATCTATATTATTTATATTTATACACCCATTTGATTTCCTAACGTCAATTAGATGGAATTTTTTTATTTTATCGGGCCGTCTATTTTACTCTACTAGCATTCGCGGCGGTGGCCATTAGAATCCGATATTCCTATTCTTTTTATTATCTATATTTCGTACTTTACATATAATTTACATTTTATCCAATACGGAAAGCTGGAGCAAACCCATAGCTAGTATCAGCATTATTTACATTCCAGTCGCCAGTGTTAGTGACAACTAGGAAACTACTGACAGTATCGGAACGAGCCGCGCGAAGCCACCAATTGGAAACTGAACCATTATACTTCTTTATAATACTTGAGTAGTTAATTGTTGTTACTCCTATATTTTTATAATAATCTAATTGTCTTGTATTGTCATATGCAGTAACTGCACTGGATATCTGATTATTTGTTCCATCTTCCCATACTTCATGCGCACTTAGTAAATATATTTTATCTGTTGAAGTAAAGTTTGTTTCTCCTGCTGTATTTCCATGTCCTGATATTACTTTTGTTGCTTTTATTACTTTTCTTAATTCTTCTGGTAATTTATTTAAGAAATCTACATTTGCATAGGTTCTCATTGCAGAAGCTTTCCATCCACCTACATTTGTACCTGTTGAATTCATTTGTCTTGTTTCTACGATATCCACAAACTCTACGACAAATCCACAGGCTGTTTGGGAAAAGTTACTGTCATTACATTCTGCTGGTGTTGTGTTATTTGCTACTCTTACTGTATATTCTTTATATGTTCCATTTGTTTTTTCTCCGTTTGAGTTATCATACACTTTTAATGTTTTTGTTAATCCTACTGCATACGCTGCTGGATTTACTTTTACTGTTGCTGCTATTTTATCCCACGAAGCATCTGCAAATGACGGTTCATAGTTTACTACTACTTTACCATTAAATGTTTTTCCTTTTTCACTATCTTGATTTAAACCATTATCAGGAAATTGTATTATTAAATTGAATGTTATGGTTTGATCAGTCTTTAAAGTAGGAAATTCTCCGGTCACCATTTCTGTATATTTTTTACCATTTTTAAATGTTCCATGAGTATATCCTGTATATGTATCATTTCCAGGTACTGTTTGATTTTTATAATCATTTTCTGTTTTTCCTGTTTCAGGTGTTATTACATAATTTGCTGTTACATTTGAGCTTGCCTGTCTTTCCACTTCTTTTATATAATAATGCATCATGCCATCACTAAAGGTTGATGTATATTGTACTCCTATTTTATATGGCATGGCAAGTCCACTAGTTGTATTTGTACCTGTTAAAGTAAATGTTTTATTCACTAATATTGCATCACTAGGCTGTATATCTTCTGATACTAATAAATCACTTTTGCCATCTGCATAACTTATTAACATCTTACCACTTGTTGCTGATATTACTGATGTACTTCCTTTATTATTACTGGCACTAAAAAAAGCATATGTTATTCCCGAAAAGATCACTAGTAACATTACTATTGTTCCTATCATTACATATACTTTTATTTGTTCTTCTTTATTATTCATATAAAATCACCTTATCCTAGTGAAATTATACCTTTAAAAGCCCCCCCGTCAAGCGAACATTTGTCTTTTTTAGCAAGTGCTAAAGTCTTTATTTTTTTTCGAATTTCTGCCACGTGAAAAATCCGAATTTTTATTTTTTTCGGAAAAAGTATGCTTCTTCTACTGGATTTAACGAATTATTCGGAGAATTTTGATTTTTCCACTGGCAATTATTTTTTACCCGGAAGTTTATTTTATTATTCCAAACTTATTTTTTATTTCCTCATTGCAGGGTAATAGACTTTCTAAATTATTTGTTTTATTTATATTTTCTATAACATATCTTATATATCTTTATAGTAAGTTTCTGTTCGTTACCCCTCGATTTTGTTTCACACTTCTTTTAGCCCCCCCATATCACTATTGATACTTTGTACTTTCCTAACACTTCGTCGATATCTACGCGTGCATTGGACTTTCACCAACTAGATATATGCCATGCATGACATACTAATAAAGCAACATCTTATGATGTTGCTGGCTATGTAAATAATTTAAAGTTTGTTAAATCAACTGGGAAAATAGCAGATGTTTCTAATTTAACAATTAATCAAGATAGAATAGATGAAGAAGAATAATATGATAGATACTACTCTATTGTAACAAGTGAAGAAAATTTAACTGATATGGAAATAAGAGATATTTACAGAGGGCCTTCAAAAATTGAATAAACTTTTAAAGTTACTAAAACTGGATTAGATGGAAGACCTTTTTGGGTATCAATAAATGATCATATAGAATCTCATTTTCTTACTTGTTTTATAGCACTAACAATTATTAGATTATTAGAAAATAAAAACTATTTTGGTATACAACAAATTTAAAACGAGCAAAACCTCTGTTTAAGAAAGTTTGCTCGTTTTTGCTTCAAAAGTAAAGATTTTAACACTGTAATATCTATAAAATATATAGATTTAACATTGTTTTTTATTTAAATCTTATAAAATGCTGAATTCATAATTGACTATTATCATTAACATAGGTTATTCTAGCATACCCATGGCCAGATTTTGCACATTTACTAACAGCTGTTGCAGAAAAACCATTTGGGCAATTAACTTTATCGGCTAATACATTATTACTTTTGGCATTAATGGTATATGTTGTATCTTCATTACTTTCTTGACAATCATAACAGTACATAAATCTTTTATTTGCTAGTAATTTACTAGAACCAATATATCCAGTTCCACCGGCAGCAGGTTGGCCTTTTGCTCCTCTACTGTATCCGCCACCTCCACCGGAACTTCCACAATAACTACAGCTTCCTGATTTTGGTGCTACACCAATATATCCTCCACCGGAACCACCTAATTTTGAACCATGCATAGCACCGCCACCACCAGCAACTATTAAAATGTCATCTTTCACATTTGTTTTTAATGTTTCAAGCACTCCGGCTGATAAAGCGATATGTGTTGCACCACCACCACTACCCGCTTTGTGTTCTGATCCATCACTTGTTCTATTTCCTTTTCCATTTATTCCACCATTGTAACCTCCTGTTGTTGCACTAACACTAACACCTGATCCTTGGCCTCCAACAACGACATATAAAATATCATCTTTATTTAAATTAATATAGGCTGATGAGTAACCTCCATATCCAGTATTACTTTTTCCACCACCTTGGGCACCCCATACTTCCAAAAAATATGTTCCTGTTACAGGCACCTTATAAGTACTATATGGTTCTGTTACACCAGTGGTTGGTGCAACATAATCAAAAGAAGTACACAATGCATCTTCTGGAACATCAACCGTTTTAAAGTAAAATTCAAGTTTATTAGGAAGATTGTCCATTTCATCTAAGTTTACTGACCATTTTTTTGTATAATAATTACATGATAAAAACATTTTATCAGCAGTTAATAAATTATCATTTTCATATGCTTTTACCTCAGCACTATAAGCACAACTAGTTGGCAAGTAATTAACTTCTTTTCCATCTACATATGCTATAATCTTAGTTGTACTTTCTCCTAATATTTCCTGTATTTGATTAGTTAGCGCTAAATCATTCCATTCATAACCTGCACTTATATTTAATTTTATGTAATAGTCTTTACTACTTTTATTGTTTGTTATTATTGTAATTTCTTTTTTATTATTACTTATCGTTCCATTTATCTCAGTGCTTTCTTTCTCTTTCCCAACAATTATTGTACTTGGAATAGATTTACTTGTACTTGAGCAACTTGAATTATTACATAATTCATAAATGAGCTCATATTTAACGTTTGATTTATTTAAATTTGTTAATACCACATCAAACTTTTCAGTTTTTCCTGCTTTCAAATGGAGAATTCTATCATCTGGTTCACCAGAATTTGTTGTCATATTAAATGATAAACCATTCACTTTTATATTTGCTATTTCCTTAATATTATTTTCATTAAACATAGATAAAGAATATCCTAGAGTAAATATAAACAATATTAAAATTACAACTATAATTAAAATTATTGATTGTTTATCATTTCTTATTAATTGAATAAATTTGGTAAGTTTTTGCTTCATATTTAAGCTCCTATTCTTCCCAAATTATATCTCTAAAAGCCCCCCCATGTCAATTTACTTTTTGTTTACGTTTTGCTTATATATAATTTATTTATGTATGTATAAATACTTTATTCTAAAATATTGTCTTCAATATCTTCACTATTATCTTGACTATTATCTAATATCTTATTTTCCTCAGATTTTTTATTTTTATTCTTTTTCTTATTATTAACTTTATTTTCTCTATCCTTATTTATTTTATTAACCATTTCTTCTTGCTTAGCTATAAATACTTTAGAAAGTTTATTTTTACTATTATTAACAAGAATTAACGCAAGTAAAAGAATTAAAACACATACTCCAAGCCCAATAGATACATAAATATATAACTTATTAGTGTTAATTAAATTATCATAATCACTTTGATTAAATAAAGATATTGTCTTATTAACACTATCATATAGATATATACCATCTTTACCAGTAGAAATATTTCTTCCTGAAATAACATAATTATTACTATCCTTAGTTAATCTATAACCAGTAACTTTAACATCATTAATAGTTATTTCTTTCTTTTCTAAATTTTTAATTACTATTTCTTTATTAGTTAAATATATTTTAAAATCATTTGAACCAAGTTCATTATAATATGTAACCTCATTATTTACTTCATCATAAATATAAAAGCCATCCTTATTATTTCCATCTCTTAAATAAAGTAATGTTAAATCTAATGTCTCATTCTTTAAACAAGTTACATCTTCTTCATTAAATTTAATAGTTGAAGATACAAAATTAGTAGGTAAAGATTCTGGTAACTTTCTTAAAATATTAAATTCTCCATTTTTAAATTTATACATTATAGGATCTTTTTCAGGTACAGTTACTTTTAGTACATAAGTTTTAGTAGTACCATTTTCAGCTGTAACAACTATGTTAAATTCATTTAATCCTTCTTTAACATCTGCTTCACCTAATCCACTTACTTTAGCAGTCTTATCATTTACTTCACCATTTATTTTAATCTTAGTTGTAGTAGCTGTAACTAAACTTGTATATTCTAAAGTTTTTTTATCAAAAGCCGGACTAATTTCAAATCCTTCAACCCCTAAAGATTTTAAATTATTATCTGAAGAATAATTAATTATTACTGGCTCTTTAATATTTACTTTTATAGTAGATGAACTAGTTGGAATAACACTTTCACTATCCCAATCAACTAATTTAGTGTTCTCCACATTAATTGTTGCTGTTCCTACAGCAATTGCTTTAAATTTATATATATATGTTTTTGAAGAACTAGCTCCATCACCATATTGTACAACACTTGGCTCACCGCTAATAAGTGATAACTTAGACTTATCATAAGAAACTCCAAATTGCCATGATCCAAGTTTACCACTAGAAGATACCCTAACAGTAACTGTAAAAGTATTATTTAAAGTAACTTTACTAGAACTACTACTTCCTTTAATTGAGCCAGTAGCTGCATAAATATTTAGTGGTAATAACAACATCATAAACATTAAAATATATTTTTTCATTTTTCCTCCTATTGTTCTATTTTACTAACACCTAGAATATGTTTTTGAATTTTAAGTAAATCAATTATATCAACTACCCCATCTTTATTTACATCTGCAGCTTCTTTATATGCATCATTTAATTTATTAACTCCTAAAATATCTTTTTGTACTTTTAATAAATCAACAATATCTATATTTCCATCCCCATTGTTATCTCCATAAATAACAATAGTATATGTTTTTTCACCATTACCCTTTAACTTTAATGTCATACCTGTAGAAAGTATTTTATTTTCACTTACCTCAGCGTTCATAGTGGGATAATTTAAATTAATTTGACTTATTAATGAAGCAGCATCTAAATTATAATCAAAATGACTTATATAATTATTCTTAATATTTACCTGTAAATTAGATAATACTTCATCAGGACTATATAATATTTCATCTCTTTTTTGAACTAAAATTGTATAAGTTTTTTTATCACCTGATGCACTTGTTACAACAACATCTATCTTTGTTTCATCGTTATCTAAGTTTTTTTCTCCAACGCCATCAACTTTAGCGTTTAAATTAGTTGATGTTGCACTAACTGTAACTTTATTAGTATCTTTAGAAACATAACATGTATAATTTGTTGCACTGCTTATAAATGACGGCATTAAATTACATCCTGAAACATTTAAACTAGCTAGTGTATTATCTTCACTATAATTAACATCTAAAGTAGTCATACTTGGCATTTCCCCCTTAAATACGGGAATAGAGAAATAAAAAGTTTTATCTATTAAGCCATTATCATAATATCCTTCGTAATAATCAAATGATTCACTATAAGGTGCTCTTACATTTTGCATATACTGAGTACTGTAATAAGTATCACCTGCTAAATCAAACTTTTGTAAATACAAAGTTGATTGTTTAAATTCAGTTACATATCTATTAAACAAATCTCCTCCATTAACAATGGCTGCATATGGACTATTCCATCCTTTTTTCTTAGCATACGCAAGTCCTGATCTAATAATATCAGCATCTGTTTTTCCACTTGCATTTATATTGAAAAAATTATAATAACCAGGATATTCAGCATTATCCCCACTAGATAACGCTGAGCCTTTATTTCCTTGTTCTTGAAGTGCTCTTGCAACCAAATGAACTGGGCTTACTCCATTTTTCTTAGCAGAATCCATAAATGTTTTAGCATAACTTATTTCTATTTTTTCACCACTATCGTTATAATAAAAAGCATTACCTTCCATAAATGAACCATTAAGCATTGTTTGAACTAATTCCTCTGTATGAATATTCTCTTGATATCCAAGTTCTTCAAACATGAATACTCTTTCATCATTTAAAAAGTTACGAGGATCTAAATAAAATTTTATCGTTTGTTTACTAGCAGCATACCATCCTCCTTCAAATGTTATCCATTTTCCATCAGCATATGCTCCATCTTCTGTACTTCTTAAAGTTGTATTAGAGCTATCTATTAAATTTAAGTTAACATATCTAGTTTCTCCTGCTACCGCTTCATCAAAAGTAGCATTAACATAATAAGGATTAAATTCCCATGATGGATGAATAGTCTTTAAAACAGCTAAACTCTTAGCATAAGACTCGGGAAATCCTTTATTTATATATTCAGTTATTAAAGCATCGCTTATAGTATATTCATTAACATCTACAAATGAAATAGAACTATTACCTTTAGAAATATATCCCTCATACCAAAATCCGCTATATTGTAATTTAATTTTATAAAAATTACCTTCTTCTCCAATTATTTCAAACGCTCTTGGATAAGAAATACTTATCTTAGCTCCAATATCACTTAATATTCTATCACAATTACTACTTGCACAACCTCTAACATAAACACCAGTTACACCTTTAGCAATTACACCTCTTTTGTAAGTAGTATCTGCACTTACAGATGTAATAAAACAAAATAATAGTAACAAAAACAAATACTTAATATACTTCACTTTTTACATCTCCATCTTCATGCATAATTATATCAAAAAAGATAACACTTTTAAGCATTATCTTCTAAAATATACATTACTTTACACTTATAATTTTTCAATAACCTTATGATTTTTTTCTAAACATCTTATTAAATCATCATGATCATATTTACCAAATATATCGTTTAATTTGTCAGGATTTATTAAAAACATACCTAAATGATTTACAAATACATCATGTTCATTAGTTAATTTTAAATCTTTTAAAGTATTAAAGTTTTCTTTAACAATATTAGGAAACAATTCTAAACTTTCTTTTAAAGAAGAACTTATATTGTTTATTTCCTCATTTGTTAATCCTAAATCTACTAAATAATCCATTATTTATCAGCCTTTCCCATATCACTTAAATGTTTTGCTTTAATAATTATATCTGTTATATTAGCGTCATTAATATTTGTACCAAAACTTGATATTACTTCATTTAAATCCATTAAAGTTATATAAGGTAAACTACTAAGTATTAATGATATATTATGAATAGATTGATTTGCTACTAATAATTTAGTTATCATACTGTCAAGTTCACTGCTTTCCATTTCAAATACTTTTGGATTTTGATAAATGCCATCTAATTCAATGCTATTTTTTCTTAATACTTCTAATACTTTTGTAAAATTAATTGGATTAAATATTTTTCTTATATATTCTTTATTTTCATCACTAAATTTATCAAAATCTATCTTATTAGTAATAAAGAAATTAGTTACTATATCTGTATTTGTATTATTATTTGGAGTTAAAGTTTTATTAACATTTTCTTTATGATTATCGCCAAAAATATCCAATTCTGTAAATCCAGTATGATCATATTCTAATTGATTAGGTTCATTATCTATTTTTTTATTACTATCATCATTAATAGCTTTTCCAAAAATACTTTCATATTCTTTATCTATAGAATCATTTAATGTCTTAAAATCTATTCCATTATCTTTTTGATTAGCAAATAATGAACTTATTGTATCATCAAAATGAGTATCTTCTTCATCTTCAATTGCTATAATATCTTTTTTTGCTTTATCTTCAACTAAATCATTGTTTTTTAAAAAGCCATAATTATCATCTTGTTTAATAGCACTTGAAGATCCGGTATTATCTTCTCTATCATCATCTTCAGCATCATACATAAATAATGAACTATCAAGTTCCATTGGAACATCAACTTTAGGTTCATCTTCAAACTTTAAAACATTTTTGTTATCTTCAGGATAATCTTCATCTTCTTTAATATCATCTTCAGCATTTACAAATGGACTATCATTTTTATTTAACTTTATAGAATCATTATCATTGTGTGATTGTTTTTCTTTTTCAGTATCTTCTTGTTTGTCGTTTTCTTCATTTTCCTCTTTATCCATTGATTCAATTTCATCAAAAACAGGGCTATCATCAATTGGTTCATCAATAACTACAGGAGCATCTTCAATTTCTACTTCTACAGATTCAGTAGGTGTATAAACTAATGTTTCAGAATTTTCTTCTGAATAACTAATAATCTTTTCAAATTCAGAACTATAATATTCTAAAGCAACACTTACGCAATCATATTTTTCTTTCTTTTCTTTTTTATCTTTCTTTAAATTAATTAATAATTCTTTAATTGTTCTTGCCCTATCTGTAAGCTCATTTATTTTTTCAATTTGTTTAGAAATTTCTTTTTGCTTACTAACTATTTTAGCATTTATTTCTTTTGTACCAACTTCAACTATAGTGTCTAATCCTTTATTTCCATAGTTTTCTTTAAGGTCTGCAAGATCTTTTTCATATGAAGCAATATCATCTTCTAATTCTGCAATATTTGCTTTATATTGATCTACATTTGTCTTATAACCTTTAGCCTCATCTATTTTTGAATCAATTTTTTGTTGAACATCTTCTAATGAACTTTCTAAATTCTTTTTCTCAAATGTAAGTTCATCCAATATGTTTTTTAATTTTCCATTTATTTCGTTAATTTTATTTAGCATCGCTACCAACCTACCTTATTCTAAAAAGAGTATACCATATTTTAAACTAAAAAAACAAGATTATTATCTTGTATTTCATTTATTTTTTAAAGTATTCAATCTTTTAATAAATTCATCATTACTAATAGCAGTTTTATCTTCTTTTATTTTAGGGATTTCTAATTCTTCTTCTTTATCTTTATCATCATTGTTTAAAGCATTTGAATCAATTTTATTACTATTATCTTCTACTTTTATTTTTAAATTACTTTTATCTTTTTTTATAGCAATAATTATTAATACTATTAAAAATAACGCTAAAATAGAAGTTATTATGTAAAAATAAAGCATTCCATTTTCTGAACTATAAATTGTACTTAATATTTTTTTAATAAATTCCATTATTATCCTTTCTATACTGAACTAGTAAATAACATCATTATAGATATAACTAATAAAATCATTACCCCAATTGTTGTTGCAACTAACATAACTCTTGTTTTACTTTCCATTGTTTCTAATCTAACTTTATATCTTGTTTCTCTCGCTTTTTGCTGTAAACTAGAAATATTTCTTGAAAACGTAAGTAATTGTTCTTGTTTTCTTTCTTGACTACCTAAACTAAGACGATATAATAATCTCATCATTCTCATTGAATCTCTAACTGGATATTCTTTTGCAAAATCCATATATGGATTAATGCTTGAATCTCCTGCATTTATTTTTTCGATTAATTCAAGTAATCCATTTCGAAATATTTCCGGTGCTTCAGTAATTGATTTACTAAGTGCAACTGGTACAGTATAATGTTGAACAAGAATTTCTAAATTCTTTAAATAATATGGAAGCATCATATCTATTTTACTTAAATGTGATTTATAATATTTTTTAATTTGAAAATATGGTAATTTAAACATTCCATAACCTGCTATAATTGTTACTATTACTTTAATGTAGGATAAATCTCCTATAAAAAATAATAAAAGTAAAAATATAACAAGTAATCCATTTCTTAATCTGGCGTTATAAAGAGCTTGAGTATCAACTGCATCACCATATTTTGCTTTAAGAAAAAAATCATAATCTTTTTCTTTTAGTTTAGCAAATAAATCTTTATTATCATTTAAAAATTTATTTGTACTTATACTTCCATTATATTCAAGTATTACATAAAGAAGGACTCCTATAATTAAAACTTCTATTAACATAACTACTCGCCTCCAGTATCTTCATTATAATATTTTTCTCCATTTAGTAAGAAATATGAATTAACTATTATAATTAAATGCAATATAACTTGAACATAATTATGTTTTAACATATCGATGTAATTTTCTTTGCCAAGCAAAGTCTGAGTAAGCATAACTAATAAATATAAGGCAATTCCAAAGGTTAAAAATCTCTTATGGAAGTTTTCACGATCCATTTTATCTCTATAAACACCTTCAACTAATTGGTCAATATCTAAAAGCATATTTTCTAAGGCTTCACCTGAATCTCTTGCACCTTCTTTTGTTATTTGTAAAAATAACTGATGCATATTTTTAACCATATAGTATGGATATTTTTGATTAAAATAATTAATAGATTCATCTATAGTACCATTATCATAACTCATTTTAATCATTTTTTTAACATCTTCAAGAACCGGATTTTCAAGTACTCCACTATCTCTAACGCCCTCTAAAGCTTTTACAAAACTTTGTGTTGTATTAAACTCCATAATAACATTAGTAGTATATACTTGAATTTGTTCAAATATAAACTCACTATAAACTCTTTGACAACGTAAATAAGCTAAATACGGTATAAACATTATCGCTATAGCACCATACACAATTGCCCATATAATACTATAAAAATATAGGTATCCAACTCCTGCTCCAAAACCACCAAATAAAACTGCTTGGGTTATATATTGTTTGGCAGTATACTCTTCACCTAGTTCAATTGATTTTTCTCTAACTGTTTTAAATGAATAAGGAGCATATTTATCATACAAACTAGTTATACTTTTTAAAAATGTTTCATAAATTTTTTCGCCTTCATTTTTACGATAAGTTATTACAAACACACCAATAAATAGTAATATAACTAATTCCATAATAATTATCTCCTTTCTATGTTAGTTGTTCAATATCTTCGACATCATCAAGATCTTCAATTTTTTCTTCTTTTTCTTCTCCATTATTTATACTTCCTAAATTAAATGTATCTCTAGGAAGAACAACACCTTGCAAATCCAAATATTCTAATAAATATTTACTAGGATTCTTAATAACAAATCCACCACCAATATTTTTTCTATAAATAACATTTGAACAAGGATTATTATTTTCATCTACATAAAATTCACAAACTTCCATTATCTCTCTTTGGAAACGTCCAAGTTCTTTTGACATATATCCTTTTACACAAATAGCAAGTTGAACATATCTATGAATTGTCGCTAAAAATTGTCCAACATCTTGGTTACTTTCTAAAAGTGAATATAGACGCATTGGAACACTTGATGCTTTATCTGCATGAATGGTTGATAAAATATTATGTCCTGATGAAATTGAGTTTCTAACAGCCATAACTGCTTCTGCTGATCTAACCTCTGATAGTAAAATCCATTTTGGGTTTTGTCTCATACAAGTAACAAGAACATCAGTATATGATGCTATATTATTTGTTTTTATTGCTACAATATCTCGATTAGGATAAATTCTATCTAAGTGAAGTTCCAATGTATCTTCAATCGTAATTATTTTTTCTGTATCTTTTATATGTGAGGCTAGGTACTTTACTAACTCTGTTTTACCTGAACCAGTTTCACCAGCAACAATTATATTACAATGTCCTTCAACACATTTCATTAAAAAATCATGTATTTGAACTGTACAATATTTTTCATTAATTAATTTGTTTTTGTTAAGTCTTATCTTAGCCGGAGTTTTACGAATAACACACGCAATACCATTAGTTGCTATTGATTCATGAATAAAGTTCATACGAAGTTCAGCAGATTCAGCATCCAAGAATGGATGAGCCATATTAAATGTTTTTCCCATTACATTTGAACACTGGAACGCTAATTTTTCCATTAACGCATTATTAATTTCAGGTCTATCTACTCTAATAATTCCCTTATCTAATGTTTTAAGATGAACTTGTCCTCCATTATCATAGGAAATATCGGTTATATTATCATCTTTTAAAAATTCATTTAAAGGTCCAAAATCTAATTCATCAAATAAATTATTATTCAAACCAATCACCTACTCATTGTAACATTTTTGATCAATATCACTTATTATAGTGTTAAATGTATCATCTGCTTTACTTTCAATAAATTCTTGCATTTCTGTACTAGTGATTTTAGTTTCTCCATGATTTTCAGTATATTCTTGATTTCTTGGAACCGGAAATATCTTGATTGAGTTACTCTTAATATTATCAGCTTTAGTAAGTAAAATAAACATTTTATTTGGAACACTAAAAATTAATTCAGCAGGTTCACCTTTTTTACTAGCAGAAGAAAATACACTAATTCCATCACTATCTCTTACGTCTCTAACTTTAATACTTTCTATAAATTTAGTAACAATTACTTGCCCATTATCATTAGTTGCTGAAACAAATAAATCAATATAATCACCAGGCATTATTGAGTTAGCATATGTTGTATGCATATTAACTGCTAAACTATAAACAGTGTGACATTCTTCTAAATCAACTGTAATATAATTTGGCTTTTGTTCCTCAGTCATAACCTCTGACTTATATAATAAACCACCTTCAGGAACTGTTGTATCATATGAAACATATTTTCCTATTAATTGTGCTTTACTAGTAACTAAATTGGGTGTTTGATCTACAAAACTTTTACTAACTTTAATCATTCCTAACATACTATCAGTTATTAATGTGTTACTTGGAATCTCTACCTTAGCATATGGAATACTTTGTGGCTCAACTGCCTGTTTAACCCTAATATTATATCCAAAATAAAGTACAACGATTCCTAATATAACACCTAATATTGTAACTGTATTTTTATTTCCTAAAAATCTTTTAATACTCACCATTATATTCCCCATATTTATTCCTCCTATATTCTAATAAATTATATCACAAAAAAAATAAACTTATCAAGTCTATTTCTTTAATCATTTTACTACATTATTTTATCATATAAACTTTTTAATTCACTATTACTTAACATACCAAATTTTTTATTTAATATTTCACTATTTATTTCCATTTTACCTATATACTCCCTACTCTCTCTTTTGGTTAATCCCTTAACATTTATTAAAGATTCCATTAACCCATTTTTAACTAATTTATCATTTAATTTATACATATTCCTAAATATCATATCTTTTTCATCTAATTTATTTTTAAAAGTTAATTTAATTAAAGAAGAAACTACTCTAGGCTTAGGATCAAAACTTGTAGGATATATATCAAAATACTTAGTTACATCAAAATAAATATTAGTTAGTAAACCTAAATTAGTTATTTTATGATTAATTACATTATCACAATAATTCTTTCCCATTATCATATATAATTCTTTAAAATCTTCATGTATTATTTTATATACAAATGGCTCAATAATACTATAAGGAAGTGATGTTATTATTTTATCTACTTTAGGAAAAGATACATCTAAACAACTACCATATGTAATATCTATATTATTTATTTTATCCAAATATGGTTTTAAGCGAATGTCTTTTTCAATTACGTACAATTTTTTAACTTTAGGAGCAATTAATTTAGTTAAAGTTCCCACACCAGGTCCAATTTCTAAAACTATATCATCTTTATTTAAATTACAAACTTTAATAAAATTATTTATTACATCTTTATCTATTAAGAAATGTTGATCTAATTCATCAGGATTATTTTTAAACATATTTATCCTTCTTTCCTAATAGTATTTTAACAAATAAGTTATTTAATATCTATTCTATTTGATATCTTTACCAACATTTAAAATTATTCCAACACTCACCATACTAACAAGTAAAGAAGACCCACCATAACTAATAAAAGGAAGTGTAACCCCAGTTACTGGCACAAGACCAATAACAACACAAATATTTAAAATTGTTTGAAGCATTATTCCAATTATTAATCCAAATGATAAATATTTAGCAAATAAATTATTACTATTAAAACTAATTTTTAATGAACTACTAAATAATACTAAAAATAGAATTGATAAAATAATTATACCCAGTATCCCAAGTTCTTCCGAAATAATAGCAAAAATAAAATCAGTTTGTGGTTCAGGTAAATAAAAATGCTTTTGAATTGAATTACCAAGTCCTCTTCCAAATAAACCAGATGGACTAATTGCATATAAACTTTGAATTATTTGAAAGCCACTTCCCAGTGGATCTACCCAAGGATTTATAAAAGAAACTATTCTAGCCATTCGGTATGGTGCCATAATAATTAATCCAACAATCCCAACAATTCCTAGCACTATCAAATACCCAAAAAAAGATAATTTAATATTAGATGCAAATAACATTACAAATAAAGTTGCTACAATAACCATTCCTGTACCAAAATCTGGTTCCAACATAATAAGTCCAAAAAATAAAAATATAACCAGCAATATAGGAAATACCCCTTTAGTTATTGATTTAACCTCTTTTTCATTATTTGCTAAATATTTAGAAACAAATATAATTAAAGATATTTTAGCAATTTCCGATGGTTGAAAGCCAAAAGATCCAATTCCAAACCAACTTCTTGATCCATTTCTAACCTGTCCTATTCCCGGAATTAAAACTAATACCAATAAAATTAAAGATATTAAAAGAATTTTATTACTATACTTTAAATATAATTTATAGTCTATTTTAGATATTATAAACATTACTAATAAACCTACAATAAAAAACAAACCTTGATGTTTTAAATAATATAATGAATCATTAAATTTATATTCAGCCCAAATCATTGATGAAGAATATACCATAAGAAGACCAAATAAACAAATTAATAAACAAGATATAATTATACGATATTTATATTTAATTGCTATCACCCTATAATAATTATATTTTTAAGCAAAGAAAAAAACACATTAAGTTAGTGTTTTAATTTCCTCCTGCTGGACGTTCATTAATAGTTTCAATTAAATTTTTTTCTTTAGTACTTAAATCATAACTTGTAAAATATAACTTATCACTATACCAATCTGGATAAGTTAGATAATATAAAACATTATTTTTTATTTTTGCTTGTCCAATATCATTATACATGTATTCACTATATTCTTCTTTAAAAACTTTATTTCCATCTTTATCATAAATAGTTATTGGTCCACCAGCACCACAACCACTAGATTCTTGATTAATTAAATAATTATTTGTGATTAAAATATGTGATGCATCTCCACACCCCAAATTATTAGGATAATATACAAATGAGGTATTATACTCATCAATTTCAACATTTATAGAACCACAATTTACATATATATTATCAATATCATTAGGATCTTCATAATAACTAGTACATGTTAATGAATATTTTATCCCATTATTAGAAATAAACGACGTTTTCTTAAAATTACTATCCAAATCAATTTTTGAATCAGTAACTAAATGTTCCAAATAATATGTTTTAACTTCGCTATCATTTTCCTTAGGATAATCATTCAAAGATTTTATCCCATTTTTGTCTGGATATGAATTACTTGTTGGAAATTTAGTGGTAACTGTTGTCGTAGTAGTTGATGAAGAAATTTCTTGATTATTTATTGGTTTTGTTTTATATTCATAAACAAGTATACCCAAAAGAATTGCAACTAATATCGTTAATACTGCTATAATTATATTTTTTTGCACTTATTTTTTCCTCCTTCATTTTTATTCTTAAAATATTATATAATATTACCCCCCCACCATGTCAACTTAATACAAAATTTATATTATTTAAAACAGGTTGTTCACTAGAAATATTACTTTGTAAAATATTAGTTGTATTAACTTCTACATTATTTTTTACTTCAAAATTGCCAGTCGTAGTTTGTAAATTTTCATTTGCTACTGGAATTTGAATTATTGATTGTTCCTGTATTTTTAATGAGTCTCCTTGCAAATTATTTATTTCTGTACTATTTACATTATTATTAATATTTTGATTATTATCCTGACTCAATGAATTTGATACGTCTGTACTATTAAAATCAGATAATACTTCTATTTCTTCTTCACTATTGTTATTTGTACCAAATGCAATATCAATATCTGACAATGTTTCTAAATTATTTTGATTGTTATTTTCCATATAACTTTAACTCCCACTATCTACTATAAAAAGTATAACATATAATTTTTTTAATTACACAAAAAAATATCTGCTTCCAGACATTTTAATTCTATAACCAAACTCCATAAATTACACCAATCATAGCAAGTAAGAAACCAACTGTCCAAAATAATTTTACAATATCAATTTCTTCCCATCCTAATTCTTCAAAATGATGATGTAATGGAGCTTTTTTAAATACTTTTTTATGAAATTTTCTAATCGCAATAATTTGAATTAAACTTGATAAAGTTTCAACTACAAATACGCCACCTATTAATATTAGTGATATTTCATGTCTTGTTAAAATTGCAATAGTTGCAAGAGCTGCTCCTAAAGCAAGTGATCCAGTATCACCCATAAATACCCTAGCAGGATATGAATTAAATACTAAGAATCCCATTATAGCACCTGTTAATACAAAAGAGAAAATTGCTAAATCTTGATAACCTGTAAGCCAAGTGGTTCCCCAAGTAATAACACCATATGCTAAAAATGTTATAACAGATAAACCACCAGCCAGTCCATCTAATCCATCAGTAATATTAACCGCATTACTTGTTCCAACTAACACAAGTAAAATAAATAATCCATAAGCCCATCCTAAATTAATAGATGTATGTAAAAAAGTAATTTCAATTGTAGGATCTCCACCATTTTTTCTAAATATTACATAGAAAATAATTGCAATTACAGTTTGAAAAAACAATTTAACCAAAGTCGGTATTCCTTTATTATTATGATACTTAACTTTCAAAAAATCATCTACAAAACCAAGTAATGCATATGATATGAAAGTAATTATTAATATTATTAAATTATGACTATATTCTATACTTCCTCTTAAATAAAGAACTATCATAATAATTAATGTTGTCAATATAAAGATAATACCTCCCATTGTAGGAGTACCCTCTTTTTTTAAATGTCTTTCATTAATAGTATGACTAACACTTTGTCCTATATGAAATTTTTTTAATAAAGGTATTGTAATAACAGATATTATAAGTGATAACACAAAACCTAACATTAAACCTAATAATGATTTTGCTAATATTAGCATAAACTTTACACCTCTTTTGTTAATTATAACCACAATAAATTAATTTAGTAAATATTAGTTTACACAACTATACTATTAATTAACAAATTATTTACCAATTAATTATATTCATTTAATTATTTTTTATTTATTTACATTATTATAACTTTGATCAATTAAAGAATATATTATTTCATTATCTACTGTATTATCTAAAATAATACTTATCCAACTTTTCTTATTCATATGATATGCCTTATAAAACCCATCTATTTTAATTAATTCCTTAATCGTATCTTCATTTAACTTTAAATTAATAACCTCTATTATCTCTTGTTTATATTTTAAATCTAATTTATCTTTTGATACACTAATAATTATTCCAAACCACTTTTTATTATTTTTATTTCTAAATACTCCATTACCGGAACTTTTATCCCATAAAAACTCAGGATTAACTTTATATTTTCTTTTTATATAATTAGTTATCTCATTAGATTGTTTAAATACAAATAAAGATTCCTTAGTACAATTATTTTTAATATCTTTAAGTATATTAATATATTCTTCTTTAATTTTATTATTAAAACTTAAATTAGAATCTACATTTAAATTAAGATACTCATCATTAAATATTAAATCATATATTTTTCCTATAACATTATTATTTTCTATTTTAATACATATCTTATAATTATTATCTAAAATATATTTTTCATAATAATAAATATTATTTTCTTCTTTAAAACCATAATTTAATAATTTAGAATAATCAAATACACATTTTTTAAATAAGTCATATTCCATAATTATTTCACTTTTTTATTTTTATTTATAAATGTTGATATAATAGCGTTAACTAGTGACATTAATTTAGCACGATCTTCTTTAGATAAACTTTTAGATTTTAACAAAATCTTAGGTAAAAGAATGGGATATTTTTTTAAAAGATCATATGTGCTTTCTATTTTTGATGAATCGATTATTTCGTATAATGCATCTACTACAATTTTTCTTTCTTCTTTAGTTGTGTTATTTAAATATTCTTTAATTGCTTTATCTAGTTTTTCACTACGATTAATTTTAACATTAGAAAATACTAGATTATCTTTGGAAACTTCCCATGAAAATATATCATGTTCAAGTATAAAGGTTTGATTACTTTTAACTACCGTTGTTTTTTCTTCGTGATTAAATAAATTTCCTATTATAGAATCTTGTGGTAAGTAAGTTTCCATTTTAGCTATTATTTTTGGATTTTCATATTTTTTATATATACTTTCACTAAGGCCAGGACCATCATAATTATAGACTTTAATTATTCTATTTTGAACTTTTTTTGGTGCAATAAGTGCTGAGTATATTGCAATATTTCCACCTTTAGAGTGCCCACCAATACGTATTTTCTTATTCCAATATTTTTTAGCAATTTGTTTTAAAAAGTCAGCGCCTAATTTTTGGCATGGAACTTCTTCCATAAAGGCCATATTAAAGTCTTCTTTCCATCCATATATATTTTCGTCAGTTCCTACAAAAGATACATATAAATCTTTTTTTGAAGTATGAATAACTATTGCTCCAAATTGTTGTTCTAGCTTTTTACTGTTATTTCTTACATAATTGGTAACTTTTAAATTTTTAAATCTTTCGCTTTGACCTAATAATGTAATCATTTCTTTATCACCATTAAATAAAAATGTATTATTATCAAATTTAGCCATTTTTTTAGCAATTGATTCTATTGTTTCAACATTATCCATTTTAATTTTATGAAATATTAAATATGAAAATCTAGCAAGAATTAAACTATCTAATTCATTAAATTTAAATTTAGAAGAAAATTTTAAATCTCCTCTCCATTTTATATAATCATTAATATTAGACATTATTATACCTCCGTAACAAACTTATAATAGCAAAAAATAAATAAATTTACAAATATCTAAAATAATAAAAGAAATACCAATAAATTTTAGTATTTCTTACAAGCTAAGTATTTTACATTTAATTTGATATAAGGGTAATTTTAGCATAACCATTGCCTTCTTTGGCACAATTGCTTGTTGGATTCTCACTATGACATGTTGTTGAAATAGTTTTTGTGGATATTTCTGATGATTCAGTACAATTATAACAATACATTGCTTTATTTGTTAGTAAAGTGTTTCCAATATAGGAAGAACCGCCTCCGCCACCAGCACTCCAACTTGATCCAGCACCTCCAGCTCCTCCGCCATAAAAGCCACCTCCGCCATGACCTCCATATTTACTTGTACTAACGCCGCCTTGACCAAATGCACCATTTGAAGCAGGATAATTGGTACTTGTGTATGCTACACCACCATTTGTTTGAGAACCTCCAGTTGCATATTTATACGTAGAATCTGTAGTTATAGATGATGCTCCACCTATTAATCCACCAGCATTTCCACCAAAAGCACCAGTTTTCCAGCTATCTCCTCCGCCTCCGCCACCAGAGACAATTAAAATATTAGTTAAACTATTAGATAAAGTTGATAGTAATCCTGATTTTTTTGCAATATGGGTGGCTCCTCCGCCTCCTCCGCCATTACGGTTTGAATTTGTTCCTCCATTGTAACCATTTTGACCTCCAATATAGACATACATTTTTTGATCTTTTTGTAATATGACTTGACCATGACTATAGGCTCCTAAGCCACCATTTATAGTTCCTTGTGCTCCCCATGTTTCTATTTTATATGTTCCAGTTTTTGGTGCGGTAAATGTATAATATGGTTCTGTATTTACATCAGTTGGTTCTAAATAATCAAATCCAATTGCTATATTATTTAGTTTATCTTCATAATTTATAACTATTTCACCATTAAATGTGGCTCCTTTTTCACTATCTTGATTTTTTCCTGTATCGGGAAACTGAATTTTTAAATTAAATGTAATTGTTTGATTTGAAGTGTTTGCTTTAAATTCTCCTGTTGCTAGTTCTAAGTAACTTTCAGTATTATTTTTAATAAAGGTTCCACTGGTATATCCTGTTTCAGAGGTATTACCTAGTATCGCTTGATTAGTGGCTCCGATTAAATTACTTGTGATATTTGCATTTTGATCTGTTCTCTTTAAATAATAATGTAACTGGCCATAGCTAAATCCATTTGTGTATTTTATTCCTACTTTATATGGCATTACTAGTCCACTTGTTGTATTAGTTCCGGTTAATGTGAATGTTTTATCTATTATTATCTTACTACTTGGTTGAATGTCTTTTGATACTAGCAAACTACTTTTGCCATCTGCATAACTTATTATCATCTTTCCACTTTTTACTTCTACTATTGATGTACTTCCCTTATTATTACTTGCACTAAAAAAAGCATATGTTATTCCCGAAAAGATCACTAAGAGCATCACTATTGTTCCTATCATAACATACACTTTTATTTGTTCTTCTTTATTATTCATATAAAATCACCTTATCCTAGTGAAATTATACCTTTAAATGCCCCCCCGTCAAGCATACATTTTTTCGCTTGATTTATTTATATAACTTTATGCTTTTGTTTTATATAAAACTTTAACATTTATTAAAATCAATACAAATGAAATTAACAATGGTAAGTAAAAAATAAACAAACGATTCAAAATCATACCCTGAATTGCTAAAGAATCAAAAATAGTTAAATATAAAATACTTGTTATATATTCACTTATCCCTGTTTGTCCAGGTAAAGCACAAATTTCCAAAGACACTTGTACAAATATTTGTAATAATAATATATCAAAATAACTTAGAACTATATTAGTATTTAAACTTCTATAAATAAAATATATAACCGAAAATAATATTGTTCTTTGAACAAATACAATTATTGTTGTTAAAATTAACATACCAATATGTTCTTTTAAATAAACTGCTTCATCAACATATAATTTAGTTATTTCTTCAATTTTAGAATTATAATCTATTTTTTTACTAGCAAATTTATTATATATTTTATATATTATTGTAAGTATTTTACTAATTATTTTTTGATTATACATTAAAAGAAAACATATAATTGTTATAAAAATATCATAAATAAATCCAATAAAAAATAATGCTTTAACTAAATTTCCATTTGTAAATACATAATTAGGTTTAAATATTAAAATCAATATTCCACCAACAATTAAAACTAATTTAAATAATACTGTATTAAGTATTAATGTAATCATACTTTTCCTATTAGGTAATTTATCTTGATTCATATAATATAATTGAATAGGTTGTCCACCTGTTGATCCAGGTGTTATTCCACTAAAGAAAAACTCAACAAGGGCATAATGAAAACATCTAATTAATGATATTTTTTCATTCATAGAGTTAAACATTACTTTAAAATATAATCCTTCTAAAAAGAAATATAAAAAAATTCCTAATATAATTATTACATAATAACTTACTTTTATCATTTTTAAACACATTATCAAATCAGACACTTTATATGTTAAAAAAAGAATCGAAAATGTAACTGCAAACAATAATGTAAAAATAATTGATGATATTATAATTTTTTTATCTTTCATATAAATCAATCCTCACTAAGATTAAGTATAACATCTTTTATAATTAAATAAAATACTTATTGCCAAGAAAAAAACCGCCAATATTTTAGGCAGTAATTTTAATTTATTTAACTTGATTCATTACTTCTTCGGCAAAGTTATCATTTCTCTTTTCCATACCTTCGCCTACTTCGTATCTAATCATAGATTTAACTTCGCCACCATTATTTTTAACATAAGTAGCTACATCAATATCTCCATTTTTAATGAAGCTTTGAGATACTAAACAAATTTCTTTAAAGAATTTCTTTAATCTTCCTTCAACCATTTTTTCAGCTATTTCAGCAGGTTTTCCTTCATTCATAGCTTGTTCTTTAAAGATTGCTCTTTCTTTTTCAACTCTATCCGTTGGGATTTCATCTTCTCTAACAAATTCAGGTTTCATAGCTGCTGCTTGCATTGCAACGTCTTTGGCAACTTCTTCGTTTGCTCCAGTAAGGACAGTTAATACAGCAATTTTTCCACCCATATGTAGGTAACTTCCGAATGTTTCATCATCTGTTTTTTCTACAACTTCAATTCTTCTTAAAGATAATTTTTCACCAATTTTAGCAGTTTTAGCAATAATTAAATCTTTAATAGTTCCTTCTTCACAAGGAAGTTCTAAGGCTTCTTCTACAGTTTTAGCATTACTATTTAAAATAGCATTACCAATTGTATCTAACATAGAAGTAAATTCTTCATTTTTACTAACAAAGTCTGTTTCACTATTAACTTCTAATATAACAGCTTTATTACCACTAATATATACATTAGCAAGTCCTTCAGCAGCAATTCTTGATTCTTTTTTAGCTGCTTTAGCAATTCCTTTTTCTCTTAAATAATCGATTGCAGCATTAATATCCCCATTTGTTTCAGATAATGCTTTTTTGCAATCCATCATTCCAGCACCTGTTTTAGCTCTTAATTCAGCTACAGTTTTAGCATCTACCATTATTATTTCCTCCTATTTTAAAGCTTGTAATAATTCTTCTTTTTTCATTGAAGAATATCCTTTAACTCCTCTTTTTTTAGCTAAATCTTTTAATTCAGTTAAAGTTTTAATTGTTAAATCTTCTTCTTCAGTTTGTTTTTCTTCTTTAATTTCTGCTTTTGTTTTCTCATTATCTAATGATTCAACAAATACTTCTTTTACAGTTTTACCAGATTTACCATCTTTTTTAGGTTTTTCTTCTTCAGTTACATAATCAACTAATTCTAAACCTTTTGCTTCACAAATAGCATTTGTTAATACTCCTAACATAACTTTAACACTTCTTACAGCATCGTCATTACCTGGAATTACATAATCAACGTCATCTGGATCACAGTTTGTATCTACAACTCCAAATACAGGAATATTTAATTTTCTTGCTTCACGAATTGCATTAATTTCTTTCTTAGGATCTACAATAATTAAAGCACTTGGTAATTTTTCCATATTACGAATACCACATAACACTTTGTTTAATTTATCGTATTCTTTTTTAAGACCAATAACTTCTTTCTTAGGTAACATTTCGAATGTTCCATCAGCTTCCATTTTTTCGATTTCTTCTAATCTCTTAATTCTTTTTCTAATTGTTCTAAAGTTAGTTAATGTTCCACCTAACCATCTTTCAATTACATAATAAGAATTACTTCTTTCGGCTTCTTCTTTTGCTGCCTCATTTGCTTGCTTTTTTGTTCCTACAAATAAGAATGTTCCACCATTTTCAGCAATTTTCTTAATTTCAGCATAAGCATTTTCTATACATGCAGCTGTTTTTTCTAAATCGATAATATAAATATCATCTCTTGCTGTAAAAATGTATTCCTTCATTTTAGGATTCCATCTTTTTGTTTGATGTCCAAAATGAACACCAGCTTCTAATAAGTAGCTCATTGATACTACTGCCATTTAAATCATTCCTTTCGTTATTTACCCTTAAACTTCTTCCTTTGTTATCAACCCATGGCCACTAGATAACTCAGTCTATTTAAGTACATTTTTTCGGCTTTCAGCCACCTATATATTACCAAATTAGATAATCTATTGCAAGTAAATTTATATAAAATTTAGTCAAATCTCATTAAAAAAATTCATATTAATTATTTTTTAATATTTAATTTAAAAGATTAAATCTTCTCATCTTCATTTTTATATAAATCAGCATATATTTTACAAGTTTTTAATAATTCTTTATGCGTACCTACACCTTCTACAGTTCCTTTATTTATAACATATATTTTATCAGAATTTATTACGGTTGATAATCGATGAGCTATTATTAGTATTGTGTATTTTCCTTTTAAGTTTTCAATGGCTTTTTGGATTTTTTCTTGAGTTGAGTTATCTAAACTACTTGTTGCTTCATCAAATAATAATACTTCAGTATTTAATAATAGTGCTCTTGCTATTGCTATTCTTTGACGTTGTCCTCCTGATAATGTTACTCCACCTTCTCCTACTATTGTTTTATATTTATTTGGTAAGCTTTCGATAAATTCATCTAAACAGGCCATTTTACAAGCTTTTTCAATTTCTTTTTTAGTAGCATTTTTCTTTATTATTCTTAAATTGTCTTCTATACTCATATTAAATATATAGGCATTTTGACTTATTACTGATAGATTACCTCTTATTGAATCCTTGGTTAATTCATTAATACTTTCTCCATCAAATAAGATTTCACCACTATCTGGTCTATTTAAAGCACTTATTAAATTAAAGATTGTACTTTTACCTGCTCCCGATGGACCAACAAAACCGACTACTTCATTTGGTAACACTTCTAAATTTAAATTCTTTAATACAGGTATATTTTCTTCATAAGAAAAATTTACATCTTTAAATTCAATATGTCCTTTAAATTTAGATAGGTTTTTATTTCCGAATTTTTCTTTAGGAAATTCTTCACTTCCTAATAAACCAAAAATACGATTGCATGATAAATTAAAATCGTTGATTGTGCTTGATAAATTAGATAAGGTATAAGTAATACTTTGAACAGAACTACTATAATTATATAAAATTAAAGCTGCTTCAGTTGTTAATTCATTTTTATATATTAAAAATATTATAAGTAAACCGGAAGCAAAATCACCCAATGCTTTTATAAATAGCATAATTGAATATAATTTTTTTCTTTCAACTTCATATTCATAATTTATTTTATTAGCATCATCAATATATTCTCCTGTTTTGTTTAAAAATGATTTTTCTGCATTAAGAATCTTTATATCTTTTGTTCCCTTAATAATTTCTGAAACAAATCCACCTGTTTTATCCCTATTTTCTCTTTGTTTTTGATTATTCTTATAATTAATTTTGTAAGAATAATTGTTAAATAATAAAACCATGACAATAAAGAAAATATATAATAAACCAACATAAATATTTATCACACATATTGCAAATATTAAGCCAATTCTTCCTAATAGAGACATTAATAAATCTAGTAAATTTGTTATATTTTTTGCTAAATTATTAGTATCATTATTTATTCTTTCAATTAAAACTCCACTAGATGTTTGATTTAAAGTACTTTGATTTATTTTAAGACTTTCACTAATTAATTCCAATTGAAGATTTTTTTTAATTTGATAGTTTATTTTATTAAAAATGATTGAAAAAAGGTATTTTAATAAAGAATCTGCCGAATCTATTACAAATAATGCCATTACCATAATTAATAAAATATTTAATTTATTATTAGATAGTGCAAGAAGAGATTTTGCAATTACCAATGGATAAAGAAAATAAATAATTATAATTATCAAATCTATTATTACCGCTTTAATTATGTTTTTCTTAGTATTTTTATTATATTTATATATTTTTATAAAATTTCTAATTGTTTCATTAAAATCTTTAAATTTTTTCATATATACCTCTTTTTATACTCAAATTAATTTTATCATATTTTATATATTAATCAATTTTTATTATCTTCATTTTTATATAAATCAGCATATATTTTACAAGTTTTTAATAATTCTTTATGCGTGCCTACACCTTCTACAGTTCCTTTATTTATAACATATATTTTATCAGAATTTATAACAGTTGATAATCGATGGGCTATTATTAGTATTGTGTATTTTCCTTTTAAGTTTTCAATTGCTTTTTGGATTTTTTCTTGGGTTGTGTTATCTAAACTACTTGTTGCTTCATCAAATAATAATACTTCAGTATTTAATAATAGTGCTCTTGCTATTGCTATTCTTTGACGTTGTCCTCCTGATAATGTTACTCCACCTTCTCCTACTATTGTTTTATATTTATTTGGTAAGCTTTCGATAAATTCATCTAAACAGGCCATTTTACAAGCTTTTTCAATTTCTTTTTTAGTAGCATTTTTCTTTATTATTCTTAAATTGTCTTCTATACTCATATTAAATATATAGGCATTTTGACTTATTACTGATAGATTACCTCTTATTGAATCCTTGGTTAATTCATTAATACTTTCTCCATCAAATAAGATTTCACCACTATCTGGTCTATTTAAAGCACTTATTAAATTAAAGATTGTACTTTTACCTGCTCCCGATGGACCAACAAAACCGACTACTTCGTTTGGTAATACTTCTAAATTTAAATTTTTTAATACGGGTATATTTTCTTCATAAGAAAAATTTACATCTTTAAATTCAATATGTCCTTTAAATTTTGATATGTTTTTATTTCCGAATTTTTCTTTAGGAAATTTATTATCATCCAAAATATCATATGTACGATTAGAATCTAATACAAAATTACTTATCCAAAAATGAATAGATGATAAATCAGATTTAAGGCAGCTTATATTGCCTTTGTAATTATATATAATTAAAGCAGATTCAATACTTAAATTTCCATTCATTAATTCATAAACCATTATTAAACCAATTAATAATTTTGATAATTCACTTATTATTGAAGAAATTGTTGATAGTTTTTCATTTGTGATATTAGATTTTAATCTTACAGTATTAGCATTATTCATATATTTATCGGCTTCTTCTAAAAATGATTCTTCAGCATTAAGAATTTTAATATCTTTAGTTCCTCTAACAATTTCCGAAATAAATCCACTAGTTTTATCAACTAAATTATAAACCTTTTCACCATTTTTATAACTAACGTTATCAGAATATTTATCATATAATGCACTTATTAACATTAAAATTGTATAAGCTATTCCAATCGGTAAATCAAGATTAATCACAACTATTAAAACTCCCAAATCTCCTAATAAATTAAATATACTTTCAGCAATACGTATTAATCTGGAAGATAAATTAGTAGCTCCATTAATTCTTTCAATAAAGGTTCCACTATTTTCTTTATTTAAAATATTTTGATCTATAGTTAAAGTTGCTCTAGTAAGTTCTAATTGTAACTTTCTTTTTATTTTAAAATCATAGTAACGATTCATTTTACTTGATATTAATCTTAAAAATATACTGACTATATATGTTATCGTTTGAACTATAATTATATATAAAAGATTATTAAATAATCCATTTGTTAAGTAGGAAATATATTTTGCAGATAAAATAGGAGTAACAAATCCAATTCCAGAAACTATAAGATTAATAATTAATATTGTTAATAATGTTCCTTTATAATTTTTTGAATATTTTAAAGTTATCTTGGCATTTTTTATAAAATTTTTATATAAATGTTTTTTATCTTTTTCCATCTTTACTACCTTCTCATTAATTTAAATTATATAATAATATAATTTAAGCTGCTATATTATTATCTTTATTTGGGGTTAGAACTAAAACTTTTGGTTTGTTTGTTTGGATATTTTGAGATTTATCTTTTACACTTGAAAGTTCTTGTTCGATAATCATTAACCTTTTTTGCTTTTTATTTAATAAATCTATTTTATCATCTATTTCTTTTCTTTTTGCATTAATAACTTCGGCAGTTAAATTATCTTTGCAATTTAATATTTCTTCTAAAGTAAAATCCAATGATTTTAGTAATATTATTAATTTGCATTCACTTATATTAGTATCATTATAATAACGATATCCAGTAAATTCGTCAACATATGATGGCTTTAATAATCCGTACTCATCATAGTATCTTAAAGTTTTTATTGGTAAATTAACTATTTTAGAAAAATCTCCTATTTTATATAAATTATTCATATAATTTCTTCCTTTCGAGGAATATAATAACACTCCAGTAAGGTGGAGTGTCAATATCTAAATTAACTTAAATCAATTATATTATACTCTTATATTATATTGAGAAAAAAACTAAAAATGTATTATAATCTCCTTCTAGACAAACCAAGCTACATTTTAATATTTTCATTAACGATTAACAAACATTATATATTATTTTTTCAGTAATTCTTTTACCTTATTATTTATCCTTTCCGGCGTATATCCTTTAATTATAAGAGCCACTTTAAAAAAAGATTCATTATAAGATATAACTCTTCTTATAAAATTTAGTTCTTTTAGACTATAATCACTATTTGCTTGATAAATATATTTCCTAAAAATATCATTATAAGGATTAACCCTGTTATTACTCCAAGGAGTTATCCCAAAAGCTCCATAAGCATGAAGTATATTTGGAACAATATCCTGTTTAGTTGCCTCTTTATATGATATATTTCTGTTTTTGTTGAAAAATAATCGCTTTTCTTTATCATTAAACAAATCAAAATACATTGGATAGTTATATGATAATGGTAAGTTTCTTAAATCCTGATTTAAAGATATGTTAATCACATCTTGATCAGGATGTATAAGTTTTGAAGCATTGTTATTTAATAAGAAATGTTTTATTTTTTTCTCACAATTATTTTCAATCCAATAAGGAATATCTATATAGATTACTCCTGAATTATAATAATCATTCATAATTCCTAATATATTTTTATTATATTTCATTAAGCCAACATCTTTTGCTAAATATATTCCATCATTGTATTCTTCTATATTTACTAATGGGTTTACAACAATTGTATCTCCATCTAAATACAAAAGATTGTTTATGCTATTTATTCTACTTCCAATGATACTTTGAAAAAATAGTAGAGAATTTGATATCTGTGTTCCTCGCCATGAATTAATATTATAATCATCGATTGGAAACTTTTCTAAATCATAATAAAAAATATTTATATTAGAATAGTACTCATATAATCGTTCCATTTTTTGATAACAAGAAGAATCAAAATTTGCTGTAATAACATGAAAGTCAACTTCATCAAATAAACCATTTTCTATTAAAGAAATCATTGATGCCATCACGATATCAACATAATTATTATCTATATTATAAAGAACATTCAATTTATTCATAAAATACTCCTTTCGAGTTAGTATTTTAGCATAATAATTTATTGTTCAGCAATTAATTTTTTTAATTTATTTATTTGTCTATTCAAAATAATACATAATTTGTTTATTCTTGTATCAGAAAAATTGGTAAGATTCTGATATTGATGTAATAAGTTATCAAACCATTCTAGTAAATCATTTAATTTATCTATATCAATTCTTTTTAAATTTTTAACAATTTTAATTATTTCATCAAATGGTTTAACTTCGTAAAAGAATCTTCCTTCGCCACTGATATGTAATTCATTTTCATCATAATAGAGGGTGTTTAAACTTTGACCATTATCAAATATTGGTGCACATTTAAGCCATTTTAAAGTATTCACATCTCTTATAATTCCAAAATTATTTAAATGTCTATCTTCATTCATTATTAAGAAATCTAAGATGAACATGTTTTCCATTTGAGTTCTAGCATCCATTATTCCATGTTCTTCAAGAATTTTTATATATTCTTCATAGTCTTTAGTACTATCATATCTATCTATATTATTTCTAATTTGATGACATGTAATTAATTCGGTATCTTTAGTTATAAAGCATGGACACCTGGAAACAACTGTATCTTTATAGTTATCTAATGTATATTTTACATGATCAAATCCTAAACGATCACATATTTCACTAGCTAGCACCTCATTAAATGGTTGTAATAACTCATTTTTATATCCTGATTTCAATAAATATCTTGTACCATTTTCAATAATCCAAGCTTTTCTAAGCATTCCATCTGTCGTATTATTTGGTGTGTTTAAAGATGATGCACTAACAATTGAATTACTATTTTTTGATAGTGATGCTTCTAAGAATTCAGTATAATCAAAGTCGTTATCAAAAAAATTTATATCATCATATGAAATACTTGTATTAATAGGCTTTAACCAGTACTGTTCTGATAGTGATAGTCCGAAAGATTTATCAAGTAACTCACTGGGAGCAACTATGTTTAATCTATGTAAAAGAATATCTAATTTATCACGCCATGATGGTATTCCACGTCCTTGAAACCATTTACTTAGATTTAATCTAAAAGAATTATTATTAAAATCTTTTTCATTGTAGAGATTCTTTAAAATATATGGTGCATATAGAATGTTGTAAACTTCATAAATTTTAGTAAATGTACTACTTGCTGAGTCATATTCCGTAAGCAATATTTCGGTATTTTTATTCATTAAAATACATCTCATTATTAAACACCCACTTTCAGTTAAGTTTTATTTGTATAATTATTGTATCAAATTACTTTAACTAAATCTATGGCTTGGTTATTTATTATTTTAATCTAATAATATTTTAACGATACTATTTTCTTTTACAAAAGTATTTCCTTCTGGCATTTGAGATATTACTTTTTCACCACTTCCTGAGTATTCTATTTTAAATCCTTTTAAAGATTTTTTAGCAGTATCTAAATCCATTCCTGTAACATCTGGTAATTTAATATATTTAGTATCTAGCCATGTATATTCTCTAGCTCTATCTGTTTCTACTTTAGGAATATTTTGACTATCAATAATACTTAGCATTATATTTTTAGCAATAGGTGCAGCAACTGTTCCACCATACTGAGTGATACCTTTAGGATTATCAACTGCAACATAGACTACATATTTAGGATTATCAGCTGGTAAGAAGCCAATAAATGAAACAATATAATTACCAACCATATATTTACCATCTTTAACTTTTTGGGCTGTTCCGGTTTTACCACCTACACGGTAGTTTTCAATGTAAGCATTTTTACCTGTACCGTTTTGGACTACACTTTCAAGGGCAAATCTGACTAAGTTACTAGTTTCTTCAGTTACGATATTTTCTCTAACTACTTGTTTTTTATTAAGAACAATTACATTATTTGTTTCAGGTTCACTTATTGATTTAACTATATAAGGTTTATATAATGTTCCACCATTAATAGCGGCTGAGACTCCCGTTACTTGTTGTAACGGGGTCTAATAAATGAAACTTTTTACCTAAATTATTAGAAAGTGTATTTATACTTTCTCCTGTCTTAATAAAAATATCTAATTTAATTTGTTTATCATTTTGTTTATGAACTATTATTCTATCTATTAGTTCATTAAATACATCACTATAACATTCATCATCCTCTAAACACTTTTCTAATGCATTTTTAAGTTTCTCTGTTTTATTTTCTATATAATTTTTATCTTTCTTATTGTTTTTTAATTCATTTATTTTTGTTTGATAAATAGTTAAATTTTCATTTATTAAATCTATTTGTTTCTTATAATCATCTTTAGATAAGTATTCTTCCATAACAAGTTCTAGTAATTTATCTTTTTTATTATTTAAAACTAATACTTTAGATTCTAAATTTTTTATTTCTATTTCATTATTATTTGTTTCTAAATAATTTTTAGATTCACTTAATATTTCATCAAAGATATTATTTCTTCTTTTAAATAATTTATTAAACATATCTTTAAATACTTCATCAAGTTCAAGTTCAAATACTCTAGGATTTGAACACCCTTTTAAACTTTCTTTCCGATATACTTGACATTCCCATACAGGATTGTTTTTTCTTTTTCCCGCACTTGATCTATGATAAGTTAAATTATGGCAACCACAATATATTTTTCCTGAATATGTATATCTATTTTGAAATACTGCTTTATTAACTGCACGATTTGTAAAACTATCTTGTCGTTGCTTTAGTTTAATATTAGTTCGTTCCCATAGTTCTTCAGATACTATTGGTGGAACATTATCATAATCTTTATATGTTATCCAATCAGATTCATTTAATATTTTCTTTTGTTTTGTACGATAATCTAATACCTTTGATTTATGTCCACAATAATATCCTTTATATTTAGGATTTTCTATAATTCTTGTAAGGATTGTAGTATCTATTCGTTTACCAGTTTTGCTCTTATATCCTAAACTATATAAATATCTTGATACTTTAGATAATCCATCAGTAGTATTAGCATATCTATCAAATATTATCTTAATCATTTCTGCTTGTTCTTCATCGATTACTAATTTTCCTTTATCTTTTACATAACCATAAATATTAGAACATCCTAACACTACACCATTATCAATACTTCTCTTCATCCCAAATGAAACTCTTTCAGAAAGTCTTCTTACTTCATCTTGAGCAATTGAAGACATCATTGTAAGTCTAAGTTCAGAATCAGGTAATATCGTATTAATATTATCATTTAGAAAATATACACCAACACCATTAGATAAAAGTTCTTGTGTATACATAATACTATCTAATGTACTTCTTGAAAATCTTGATATTTCTTTAGTTAAGATTAAATCAAACTTATGCCTTTTAGCATCTTCTATCATTCTTAAAAATTCTTCACGTTTTTTAACTTGTGTACCTGATATTCCTTCATCAATATATGAACCTATAAATTTCCAGTTAGGAACTTTACTAATATAATCATTAAAGAAAGATATTTGACTTTGTAAAGAATGTAACTGTTCGTCTTTATCAGTCGATACTCTTGCATAAAAACATACTCTTAAATTTAATTCTTGTAGTGGAACACCTTTCATAATATTATTCCTAACTGTATATAAGTCCATAATCACACCTCCTAAGTTAATAGTTTATAATTGTTTAAATCATTTATATATTTATCATCTTGTTTTTGCTTTTCAAATTCTATTTTATGTAACAATTTATTAATACAAAAATTATACATTCCATCATCAATAGTATTATTTCTTTTTAAATATTCAAGTAATTTAATACTTGTTTCTATTTCAATAATTTTTGATGGAACTTTATTTTTATTTTCCATATACTTTGTCCTTTCTTTTAAGTTTATTTTTATAAAAACTTAAAAAGAACTTAAGGTATTAAGTTCTACAAAAAATTTGAAAACTTAAATACCACAAAGGACAAAATTAGACTAAATCATCATTTGAAATAAATTAAGTTTTCAAATAACAATTTAGTTTTTTATTATTAATATTTTATAATTTTTCTAGCTATTTCATATCCATCAATACTATCAGGTAATAATTCATCATGTTCTAGTACTAAGAATAATTCTGCATGTGTATCTTTCTTTTCTTTAAATGGTAATTTTTCAAACACTGGTATTAATTCTTTATATTCTTTTGGATAAAGACGATAAAGATTAAAAGTATAGTTACAATACTCATTAATCTCAATTACTAAATAACGATAATCAATACTACTCGGATTAAATATTTCTATATCTATACCATCATCAAGTAAATTATGATTAACCTCACTTAAACTATTAATTTGATCTCTATCCCATAAGTTAAAAACATAGCTAATAAATTTTAGTTTATCATCTCTATCAAGTTCATTTATTTTTATAACTAATTCTTTTACTTTATTACTTGTATTTTTTAAATACATATCAAACACACTCCTTCATCTTCAATTTAAGCCATTTTAAGAAACTTTATTTTTTACATTAATAACCGATTAAGATTAATATCAAAGTCTCTTATTTCTTAAATTAGATATCAATAAATTAAAATTTATTTTTAACATTTATCACTTAAAAAAAATAATTTTGCAAGAGTTTTTTATAAAAAAAATTTAATTTTTGGTTTTATCTATTTTATCTTTGTTTTACTTTATTAATCTTTAAGTTATTAATACTATCTAATTATCTATATATGGTTGTTCAGTGTGTACTTTTTGGGTATATTGTTTTTCATAAACAATATAGTTATATAAAAATTTTCCATCTCTAGAATGTCCTTTTTCAATAATTAAATATCTATTTTCTTCTAATTCTTTTAGTGCATTAGTAATAGCTAACTTACTTTCTTTACATAAAAGTCTTAAACCATTAATATTAAAATTCCATACATCTGGTAAAGATAACATTAAAGTTAATAATCCTTTTGCCTTTAAAGATATATTTTTATCTTCTAAATAAGTGTTATCAATCTTCGTATAATTAGTAAGTTTTTCTGTTCTTATTACCATAATATTTTTCCTCCTTCCATTTTAAATTCATAATCTTTTTCATATCTTTCTATATAAGATCTATAACCTAGTTCTAATAAATAGATAAACATTTTATTCATACTAAAATTATTTTTAATAGATAAAAGCCTAATTCTAGTTTTTAAATTATCATCTAATCTTAATGTGGTTCTTTCAGTACATCTCATAAAAATTTTCCTTCCTTTCTTAAAATTATGAGTAGCCAATTTTACTATTTTTAAGCTATTTTTTAAGTAAAAAATACTGCATATTTTTAATGGGCATAAGGAAAGCGACACCACAAATCTATTTATCTTTTTTAAAGCAAAGATAAAATAGTGGTGTCTTACTATTTTTGCACTTGCAAGAATGACTACTTTTACAAGAGAAAGTGACTACTCATAATTTTATTTACCTTAATTTCAACAAAAAAAGTGGCTACTAATTTAATGAATAGTGACCACCATATAGAAAATCATTAAAAATATGTGCTTCCTTTAGTTTTAAACTTATATTATCACCTCCTAACAAAAAAGAGAAAAGCAAAAGTTTCTCTCTCCATATTTTTTCATATTTTACTATATTATACCACTTGACAAATCACGGTCAAGTTTATTTCATGACTAATTTATGTCGTTTTATGTATATTTTATGTTGTTTATAATTTTTAACTATTTTACTATTAATTTAGATCAGTATCATCAATTTTATCTGACTCATTTTTCATTGTTAATAGAATACTATTAATTTCTATTTTTATTTTATTATATTCATCATTATCAATGATATCTTTTACTAAATACTCAGGATCTTCTAAAATATACTCATTAATATAAATTTGTAATTCATTATTTGAGTTATAAATATTATCGGTATATGCCACGTAATCTTTATTAAATTCATCACTATGATAAGTTAAAATAGCATCATATTCTTTTAGATTACCATCTTTATCAATTGCATTTATTTTCATTATTTTCCTCTTCCTTTCACAAAATCTACACTTTCTATTTCTTCATTTTGTTTTAATATAACGCCGCCTCTTTTAACAATAGTATCATCCATTGCTTTGGCTTCATCAAAAGAATTAACATTAGATAAATCTAATCGTTCACCAACATTTGTGCATATTGTATAAAATTTTCCACCTTTATTTTTAAAATTAGGAATAACGTATATATTAACCTTTCTTGTTGGTTCTTCTTTAGAAATTCTTACTTTAATATCTTTATCTAGATTAGGCAATATATTCTTATATCTAGCATACCAAGTAAACATATCAGTACCATCAGAAAATCTACTTTCTTGTAGAAAAGGAATATATCCCAAGTTAGAAACTGTATCTAACAATTCTTTAATTCTATCATCAATTGATAAAGCATTTTTATTGTATGTTTGTAAATGAAGCAATAATTTTTCAACAAACTCAGGATCAAAAGATTCTAATTTATCATAAATAGTTCTGACATCAATTCCATCTTGAATAATTACTTCCCCATGATTAGGAATTCTTTTTAACTTTTTAATTATATTAATAAACTCTACTTTTACAAATGACCAAATAGAAGCTAAATCTAGTTCTTGATATTCTTTTAAACTATTATGAATAATTGTTTCAAAATTTCTATTTTTTCCTTTATAATTCATATACCATGAATGCATTTCATCATTATCACTAAAATATGATTCTCCATATAATGGTATTTGCTTCCTTTTATTAATATAATCAATAAATTCCTGTTCTTTTTCTTCATTAGAGAGTATTTTTAAATCAAAATTACTTAATATCTCGTTTATTTCAGTAAAGAAACTCTTATATTTTTCAATCTTAGATATTTTATTAAACCACAACCTCATATCTTCGTTATCACTAAATCTTACTTCCCATATTCTAGGCATTTTGTGTTCTTTAGTAACAAACTCCTTAAATTCTATTTTGCTTTTTTCAAATAATTCTTTAGACAAATTATATACCTCCTTTACTTTCCAAGAAGTCTTTTAAGCTTTATATTTTCTTCTTCTAAAGCTTTAACTTCTTGTGATAATTTAGAAATCTCTCCTCTATATAACTTATTTAAATCTTCAAGTTCTTCAAGAGGTAATTCATCTAAATTTATAGTTTTATTATCTAAATTCTTTTTATTATTAATCATAGTTTTATATTCTTCTAATTCAACTATTTTATCATTCATATTACATAGCCCTCCTATAAGAAGAATTTAATTCTTCAGTTAATTCTTGGTTTTCAATACTTAATTGTTGTTTTCTTAATAATAATGAATCTCTTAATTCTATTAATGATTTAACATCTTTTTTAGTCTTATCTAATGTATCAATATATTCATCTATAGTTTTAAACTCAGGTTGTTTTTTCTTTAATCTTTGAATATTTAAATATTCCATTATTCTTTGTTTTGCTATATCATATTTTTTACTAGCATAATTTTCTGAATAAAACAACAAAGGAATTATTTTTCTATCTTTATTGTTTGCCCAAAATGAACCTATTTCTCCGTATTCTTTATCTAAAGCAAAATTTCCATTTTCATCTTGTTTATATGTTTTAAATCTTTGATTAGAATGTGCTTTAAATATTTGATCAGTTCTTTCATTTTCTATATTTATCATATTAATAAATATTTCTAATCTTCTTTTTTTACCTTCATCACTTTGTTGTCCATTATATGTATTCATATAATAATCATCCATTTTATTTTTTAATATTTCATTTTTTTCTATTAGTGGAATTATTTCCATTTTATTTTTGGCCCAAAATGATCCTATTTCTCCATACTCCTTATCCAAAATTATATTTCCATTTCTATCATATCTAAATGTTTTGAATTTTTCTTTTGATTGACACTCTAAATATGATGAAAGAACCTGCTCGTTATCTTGATATTTTAACATATCAATAAATATTTCTATTCGTCTTTTATGACCATCATCGCTTTTTTGCCCACTATATGTATTCATATAATAATCATCCATTTTATTTTTTAATATTTCATTTTTTTCTATTAGTGGAATTATTTCCATTTTATTTTTGGCCCAAAATGATCCTATTTCTCCATACTCCTTATCCAAAATTATATTTCCATTTCTATCATATCTAAATGTTTTGAATTTTTCACTTGATTTACTAGTTAGATAGTTAGCATATTCTTCCAAATTATTTATTTTATTTAGCATATCAATAAATACTTCTATTCGTCTTTTATGACCATCCACGCTTTTTTGTCCACTTAATGTATTCATATAATAAAAATCCATCTTATCCCTTAATATAATATTTTTTTTTATTAATGGAATTATTTCATTCTTATTACTTGCCCAAAATGATCCTATTTTTCCATATTCTTTATCAATAGAAATACCTTCTTTCCCACTTTTATATGTTCTAAAATTCAAATTTGAGCCTTGTTTTAATAAATTACTAATTTCTTCTTCGTTTCTTGAATATAAAAGCATATCAGTAAATATTTCTATTCGTCTTTTATGACCATCCATGCTTTTTTGTCCACTTAATGTATTCATATAATAATCATCTAATTTATTTTTTAATGTTTCATCATTTTTTATTATGAATTGAATTTTTTCCTTATTTCTTGTCCAAAATGATCCTATCTTACCATAATTTTTTTGGACATTAATATTGTTAAACTTTATATATGTTTGGAAATTTGCATTAGAATCACCTTTTAAAAGTTCTGATATTTCTTTTTCAGTGCTAGCCATTCTTAACATATTTACAAAAATTGTTAATCTTCTTTCATTTCCTTCTTTACTTTTTTGTCCACTTAGAGTATTCATGTAATAATCGTCTAATTTAGATAATAGTGCAAAATCATTTTTAAATGATGTATTTATAATATTTAATATTTCTTTTTTATTTTTTCTATAAAACGCACCGATTTGACCATACTTCTTGCTTTCAACCCATTCTCCAAATTCATTTTGTTTATATATCGTAAAGTGAATTGTTGATTTATCTTTAAAAAGTTCTGATAATTCTTTAAGATCTTTTACCCTTTTTATCATTTCAATAAAAATTAATATTTTAGTATTGTGACTTATATTTATGTTATCAACAAACTTTTGTTTTAAATCTTCATTTATGTTATAAATATCACAATATAATAGGTTACTTTCTTCTATATCTTGGATATTTTCAAAATAATCATTTATATTTTTATAGGATTTCATTAATATAGACTTAATATTATTTATTCTTTCTCTTATTTCACTTTCATAATCTTTGTCTTTTAATGATTTTAATAATTTATTCATATCAATCTTCAAAGAATATGATAAATAACGTTTTGAATTTTCTCCTAATGCTTCTTTAAATACTGTTTGTACAGCATTAATTACTTTTTCAAGTTCATCAATATTGCCAAATGTATTTTGTTCTTTTAAATTATTTAATTGGGAATTATATTTTGATATATCTCTATTTTTAGATAATTCATTTATTAAATCATTAATTAATTGATAATAGGTTATAGTTTGCTGAATATTTGTATTGGTTTTGTTACTCGTTCTATCTTTTAAATCTATTGATAAATCATCATTCTCTATATAATCATCACTATTTAATGGATTATCATAATCATACAATTCTTCTTCAGTGGGTTCTTTAAAAGCTAGAGTATATCCTTCTAACATATATTTAATTAATCTTTCTAATCTATCATAATTAAAATAATTTTGTTCTTGCCACCATACTAAAAGATTAGCCTCATCACTTTTTGATAAATTTACTTTATTTAAAATAGGAATGCAATTAAATAATACAGTCCCACCATTACTTGATACTGGTAATATGTGTTCTAAATGAGCAGTAGATAAATCACTTATTATTTCACCACTATAAGGACATCTATATGCAACAATATCTTCTTTATTTTCAGTATAATTTCCATTGGAATCAACTCCAAAATATTTAAGAGCAAGAGCATTCATTTGCCTTCTATATAATTCTGATACTAATCCTCTATCAGCAGTTCTTCTTAAATTTCCATCAACTTGACTATAGCTAATTAAATTTTCTACTAAATATTCATACATATTAACACCACCTATATAATTCCTGCAATTTCATCTATTTTTTTATTTATTATATTAGGGTTATTTAATATAATTTGTTTTATATTATCAATAGAATAATTCTTATTTAAATAATCAATGATTTTATCAAATTCTAAAGGACTACATGTATAAATATTACTATTATTATTCAGCAAATATTTAATTTGCTCATTAAATAAATTTAATTTATTAATATATATTTCATCAAATGCATTTTTTCTCTTTGAAGATAAAGTTAATATAAATGGATTGATATTAACTAAACTAATTATTTCTTTATTATTTAATCCTTTACCTGCGAAAAAATTTATATTTTCTTTAACTTTATCTAAAGATACAAAATACATATCTTCATTTAATTCTTCAAATCTATCTAAATTTTCTTTACTAAATCCATAATTTATTAAGTATTCATATATTTCATTTTTCATATAATTCAAACTCCTATCAATTAAACAGTTACTAATTCCTGTTCTAATATATCTATTATTTGCTTTATTGCATCAATAGTATCTTCAAATTTCACATTTCTTACATAGTTAAGTTTCCTACTGTAATTATCAAATAATTCTTTTAATACAATACTATCTTTTATTATTTCAAATATATCATTTAAGTATTCTATATTAAAATTTGTGTTTCTATGTTTAAAAGTTCTTTCTATTGCTTTAACAAGTGTATTTTTATTTATTTTATCTATATGATTGTTTACTATTATATACACATCATAAAAATCCTTTGCTCTAGTCGTAGAAATATTTTTACTAATTATACTTTCAAATTTTTCAGCAATTATAGTTTCAATTGTATATGCCATAATGTTAATAGTTTTATCTTCAAAAATAGAACTATACTTATATTTTATCTCTCTCGGTGTAATGATATCTCCAGTAGTTACTTCTATAAAGAAATGGGTTTTTAATTTATCAAATTCTCCATATACATTTATTCTATAACCACTATAAAAATCATCTAATCTAATATCTTTAACACTTTCAATTTTAAAGATAAAACCATCTTCTATATCTATTGATAATATTTCTTCAAAAATATTTTTAATAGACTCTTCATTAAGTGGAATACTTTTTAAAGTGGCATCTATATCTTTTGTAGTTCTCATATCACTTCCTATAATTGAAGAAAGTAATACACCACCCTTTAAAATAATGTTATCTTTATACCTACTTTTTTCTAATCTCATTAATACATGTTCAAAAAAAAACATTTGATGAAGATGTAGTGATACATCATTACTTCCATTAGCACGCTTTTTAATAAGGGCATTAAGTTTATCGCTATTCATTATAAAATCACCTGCATAATTTCCGCTACTTCTTTTTCAATATTTAATTTTTTTGAATACTTAGCAAGTTTTAGCATATCTTTATCTTTTCTTTCAGCATACCATTTTAAAGCTTTAGTATATATTTCTTTATCCATATGATTTTTATCTTTAATAATATCACAAATAGTTCTTTCAACATCATAACATTTAATATCCATACCGAATGGAGATTTAATAGTTTCCATTCCTAAATTTAAAATGTTATTATCTACATAGTGAAGCGATACAACATCAATATTTTGTAATGGTCCACCATAACCACGAGGTACTGTAATATCAAAATATAGTGGTGTTCTATCTGATAGTTCATGTAAAAATAAAGATGTTGTATAAGAAAATATAGCATTTTTACTTTTAGAAATTATTTTATAATAATCATCATTAATCATATTAGGTAATGAATAGTATCCAGTTGATACTCTCTCTAATATTCCACCATCACATAGTCTTTTTAATGCCATTTTGTTTAGTCCATTATCTACCACTTCTTTAGTAGTAATATATCCATCATTTTTTTGTACTAATTGTAAAATTTTTTCTAAATCACTCATAAGTAACACCTCTCTTATAATAATTATACAATAATAAATCATAAAAGAAAATAGTTTTTGTTACTTTTTTAATTATTTTTTAAATATTTTAATTTTAAAAGTAACATTTTTACAAACAAAAAAGCCAACTTATCATCGTTGACTCTTCTGGCAAATATGCAATTATTTATAAATAATGCATTATTTATAAATAATTGTTTACACCTTTGTAAGCTTTGACATACTCACACTCTTTATTTGCTACTTGCATAATTTTTTCAATGGCAAAAAGAGCTTAATACTCAACAATATACCATCTCCATAATTTCATCTATAGTTTTAGTAATAACAAATTATTACATAGCGCTAAAATTAAATTTAATGGTTGTTAACTAATTATTTAATACTAAGGGTGTACCACTGAAGGTAAAGCACCTTTTAACATTGTTTTTATGGTGCATCACCTCCTTATATCGTTATTTTCAAGATAAAGTACATACACTTCTTCATCCATCTAACAACAATTAAATTATACCACATCTGCCAATATTTACCAAATAAATATAAGAAAAAAAGTTTAAATTTCTACAAAGCAATTATAAATAAAATCAACATCATACTTTTTTGTATATTTACTAGTAAATCCTATAGTAATAGTAATGGTATCATTTATTAGACAGTAAGGTGAATAGGCGTTACACTTATTCCTTGGCCAAAAGCGGTTGTTGCAGTTTCAACGGGTCCCATTTTAGATAATTTAAACATGATACCACTGGCTTCACCATTTAAATCAATTCCGGTCTTTTTACCAAAACCAAATTTTTCTAAGTATGAATATAAAGTTTCAGTACCTAACCTTTGACCTAATACAACAAAACCGGGGTTGCTTGGTGTTACCATTGGAACATAAAAGAGCATTTTTTTCCTTTATTTTCAAGACTTCCACTAAGAGTTCCAATGTTCTTATGTCAGCTGTTTTGAATCTCTATATCACCATAAGAACATTTTTCTGGATAAAAATTTGATAACTCAAGTTTTTTTATTTTGTTATCAATTTCTAATTCTCTGTATATTGTATCTGCATTAAAATTGAAATAAATAATTAATCTTACATGTTTTCTATCGCCATTTATTTTTTCAACTTCTACTCTTTCAACTAATATTCTCATTAAATTAGGTAGCTCTTTCTGTAAATCAACTTTTGAAGTAAGGGTATTTCTAACTTCTATTATTTTTTCCTTTAATTTTGTAAGTTCTGCATTAGGATTATTAAGTCTATCAATTTTCGTTTTTAAGGAATTAATTTCGTTGTTAAACTTATCATTTCTTTTCTTAAACTCTAAATCATCAATCATTCCTTTAATACTCAAATCTAATAATTTATTCTTTTGGTTTTCTATTTTTGTAATTTGATTGTTTATACTTCCAATATCATCAGAGCTATTATTACTACTTATAATATTCTCATATTCATTTATTACCCCACTTAAATATTCTTTTTTATTATCTATAAAATCATTAAATATTTGTACAAATATCTTATCTAGATATTCTTCTCTTAAAATTGGTGAAGCACAGGCACCAACCCCTTCTGTCTTGTATTTCTTACAAGACCATGTAGGATTATTTGCTCTATTACTTCCACCAGCTCTTATAAATACATTTCCACAATCCTTACAATATAATAAACAGCTATATTTTGAATTTTCTAAAGATTTTTCAGAATTTAGAATGTGTCTTGCAGGTGATTTTTTTCTCATCTCATGAAGTTCATTTGCTTTATTCCATAACTCTTCAGATACAATTGCTGGAACTCTATCATCATGCTCAATTATTTGTCTTTCTTTTGGAACTTTTTTCTTTTTATGTGTTTTATAATTTTCAACCTCAGTTAATCTAGCAGTATAATACCCTTTATATCTAGGATTAGTTAAAAATTTTGCCATAGTTGTATCAGAATAAGGTTCCCCTTTTGAATTTAAATATCCCATTTTTGCAAGATCTTGTCCTATCTTCTTAAGACCAACTTTCCCAGATGCATAAGTTTCAAAAAGATAAGTAATTATTGGTGCTTCTGCTGGATTAATTTCATATCTTCCATCTTTTTTGAAATATCCAGTTAAATTACCACCAATAAGTTTTCTATCTTTAATCATTCTATTAATACCAAATTTAACTCTTTCAGAAAGTTTTCTAACTTCATCTTGAGCTAAGCTTGACATAATTGTAAGTCTAAACTCCGAATCTTCCCCTATTGTATTAAGATTGTCTGATAAAAAATATACAATAACTCCCTGTTTTAATAAATACTCTGTATATTTTATACTATCAACAGTATTTCTTGAAAACCTTGATATCTCTTTTGTAACTATCATATCTATTTTTCCAAGAGTAGCATCCTCAATCATTTTTAGAAATTTATCTCTATTTTTTACAGCAGTTCCACTAATTCCTTCATCTATATAACCACCACAAAATATCCAGTTTTTGTTTTCTGTTATCATTTCTTCAAAATAGTTTTGTTGGTTCTCCAAACTATTTAATTGATCGTCCTTATCTGTTGAAACACGAGCATAATATACTACTCTAAGTGGCATATCATAAATCGTTTTTCCTTTTCTTAAATCTTCCCTTGCTTTTTTTATATCCATTATTCCTCACTCTCCTTTCATGTTCTTAAAAAGCAAGATAACTAGGATGATGACATGCTGCCATGATTTTTCACTATTGTCAAACCATCATTAATCTTGTCTTTATATTCATTTTTTATTTTTGTCATTCTTCCAAGTATTGATTGTTCCATTAAACTAAAAACTTTTAAATCAATTACTTTACTCTCATATAATTCTCTATTTAAAATTAGTCGCCATTCTAATAATTTATATTCCAAAGGCAAATGTTTGGTACTACACTTTATTTCAATATCATCTGTATTATACATGTTATACCATCCTCATTTAACTATATGAGATAAAGATATAAATAATACTAAATAAAAATACACATTTAGGATTTTTAATTCTACCATTTTCTAGTAACCATAATTCTATTTCAGATATATCTGATATTCTAAATAAATCACTTAAAGTAAGATTTAATTTATTTCTTGCTATTTTAATTATTTCACTTAATTTTTTATATTTAATTTGTCTCTCTTCCTCTCTAGCACTCTTACTAGATATTTTTAATGCACAAAATAAAAAAAGTGATAATCCTAAAACTAACACTATAAATACTATAAATATTAATCATTTCAAAAATGGCATCATATCACCTCATTTTCATAATAAAAAAGAATAGAAATTCTTTTAGAAAATCTATTCTTTATTTAACTTTATTAGCAAGCTTTATAACTGCTTTAGTATATTTCATAAGTTCTTTTTTATTTTTAAATCCACAAGTCATTGCATAATAATCAGTATAGCTATCATCTTCTTTTACTAACTTTAATTGTAAAGATTTATTTATATTATAATTTTCTTTAGCAGACAAGTTAGATAATTTAGAATAATCTTTGATTGTTATATTATAAAGTGGATCATTGCTTTTAAATTTATCATATATTTCATTTGATATTATACAATTATCAATAAGTTCCTCGTTATTCTCAAACTCTATTAATGTCTTGTTTTTTTCAGGATATACTGTTACATTTTTAACTCTATCAATGTACACTACTTTTCCATCTTTTATTTTACCAACATATGGTTCTCTTGATGATAGTAAAACAATAATTAGTATAACAACTAGAAGAATACTTGAAATAATGATAATTTGTTTTTTAGATAGTTTCTTTATCTTTAATTTTGTCTTTTTCACATTACCATCCCTCAATTTTTATATTAAAAAGGAGTTAGAGAAAACTCTAACTCACAGTTTAATTTATTTGTTTTCTTCTATAAAAGATTCCAGCTCCAGCAAGTCCTACGATTGATAAGATTCCACTCATTATATAGAATCCAATATTATCTCCAGTTTGTGGATTTTCAGTAGGCACTGTTACTTTTGCTACGTTAAATGTTGTAATTGCTTCTCCACCATCATTGAATAATACTTTTAAAGTATGTTCTCCAACTGATAATGTATCAACGAATTCTTTCTTCAATGTAATTATTGTGCTTCCTGATTCTGCTGTATAATTTTTAGGATCAACTAATTCATTATCAACATATACCTTACCATCATCAAATAATCTAAAATCAGCATTTATTTTAAATTTAGCTTCATTATTTTTAGTAATTGTATATTTTTGATTAGCTCCTTCAATTACTTCATAAACTATTTTTTCAACTACAACTTCTAAATTGATATTAGATGTTATATTTGTAAGTTTTAAAGTGTCTCCAACCATATCAGCAGTTTTATCAGTTTCATCAACTAAAACTTTAACTAACTTATATCCACTATTAGCAGTTATAGTAAATTCTTTATCTTCACCATAACTTACTGCAACAGCACCATTTGGTGTAATAGTTGCACCATCAACATCTTTAACAGTTACAGTAAATGGTATTTTCTTATAACTTACTTTAACATCTTTTTCTTCATTTACAGTAAGTTCTATTTTATTACCAGTTACAGTAGTTTCTACTGTATTTACTAATACTTTATCAATCATATATCCAACATTTGGTGTAAATGTTATTTCAACTTTTGTTCCTTCAACAGCATCTATTTTACTTGGTGTAATTGTTCCATTTCCACCATCAACTGATGTTATTACATCAAACGTATCTTTAACATTAACTTCAATATCAATATCAGTTATTGTTTTATAGTTTGTAGTATCAACAGGAGTATATGTTGCTTTATAAGTATGTGTTCCAGCTGTTAATACTGTACTTGTATCATTCCAAGTAAATCTACCTGGTAGAGTTACATCATTTAATGTTTTTCCTTTTACACCAGTAAGACCAGTTGGTACTGTATAGTCTGGTGTTGCTTGAGTGATTGACCAGTTTAAAACTAAATCTGTAGTTGTACCATCTTTCCACTCATAATTATCTTTATCTTTTAAGGATACTGTAATGCTATAATTTCCAACATTAGTAGCCTTAATATCGCCAGAAAAATTCATCTTATTTGAATCAAAATTACTATCTTGTGTAACTATTTCATCACCAGTATATTCAAAAGTATTTTCAATTAAAGTTACTTTTTCAAGTTGTGCTTTTTTAATAGTAAATGCTACACTAAATGTTCCTGTATAATCAGAATTACTATCTGGCACTTTATATGTTACTGTATAAGTTCCAGCTTTTGTAGGAGCCGTAGCACTGTTATAATTTGTAGAACCAGTTCCTTTATATAATACTTCTAAATCACTAACATTTACTGTACCAGCATTAACACTAATTGTTCCAGTTGGCTTTTTAGGATTTCCATCATAAGTAAATGTTTCATTATTAGAAAGTCCTGAAATATTTACATCAGTTTTATTTACAACATGAACTATAAAATCTTTTGTTGTTTCTTTCCATTCAGGAGTATTATCTCCACCAAGATCCATTTTTGCTGCCGTAATAGTCATTACAACATCACCTTCAGTAGCTCCTGCTACATATTCTTCATTTGTAGCATCATATGTAAGTGCTGTTCCTGATTTAATAGTAAAATCAATGTTTCCTACATTTCCAGTTACTGATTGTTCTAAATATTCTTTTGATATAGAACCATTAACTTTTACATTTTGATCTGCAATTGCTAAAGGTTGTTCTGCACTTGTTACTTCAAGTACACCATTTACATGTGTTCCCATTGTATAGTTAGAAGTAATATCTTCACCATTTCTCATTACTTTAACATTGCTTACAGTATTATTTGAAGAACCTACAAATTTTTGGCTACCAGTAATTGTAGCTTCTAACATATCACCTGGTAGTAATACACCATTAGTATATGTATAATTATTTTTTGTTAATTCAGTACCATCATATACTTTAGTATCTGAACCAGCTGTTACAACTATTGGTGTTGAAATTGGGTTTACTGTTAATTTACCAGCAGCTTTTACAATACCAGAGTAACAACTAGTTACATCAACACCCTCAGCATTTGTTATAGTAATTTTTCCAATTGTATTATTTTCAAGAGCTGTATCTTTAACATCTCTTACTTTACCAGTAATTACTGCAGTAACTAAATCACCATTAGGTAATTTTTTATCAGTTACTGGACTAGCATTATTTGCCCATAAAACATCATAAGCATTTTTTGTATGTTCTGTTCCATCATAAGTGAATGTTTCATCATAACTTTTTACTTTTACTTCAGTATCGATCGGTTTAATTTCAAAATCAACATTACTTTCACTTTCAATATAGTTTGCGCTTGTGATTTTTACATTCACTTTATATTTACCTACTAATATAGGTAATGTATTTCCTATATTTTCATAATTTCCAGGAGTTGTTTCTTTTGAATAATAAATTTCATATTCATTACTTCCTAAAGATTCTAATCCAGTTATACTTAAAGTAGGATTACTATTATATATCCAATTGCTTGGATAATGAATTGTTACTCCCTCATAATTTTTCTTTTCAACTTTTAATGTAACTGTTGCTGTATATGTTTTACCATTTTCATCAGTTACAGTAATTGTTGGTGTATATGTTCCAGCAGCTAGACCAGATTTTGCTTTAATTTTAAAATCATTATTTATTGCACCAATACCTATTGTTGGTTGTGTAGTTCCAATAATTTCAAATTTTTCATTATCAGATACTGTTACATTAGTAATTTTTAACTCAGCAGCACCAATATTAGTAATTTTAATTGTTGCTGATGGTCCATCAGTATATCCATATGTAACATTTGGTAATGTAACATTATCTACACTTAAACCTGTTTCTTTAGCAAGTTTAATATATTGCGGATAAGTAGTACTTGTATCAGTTCTAACATCTTCAACTAATTTTGTTCTATCTTCTAGTTCAATTACTTGATTACTATCAGTATAATATAATTTTGTATCAGTTGGTATTACTTCATTAATACTTTTTTTACCTAAAATATTGGTTCCTAGTTTAACACCTGGGCCTTTTACCATAAGTGTTTCAAAATTGAAGTTTGACTTCATATTATTATTATCAGATGAAGGGAAATGAAATATTCCACCATCTACTTTTCCAACCTCAAAAACACCTTTTTTTACATTAACATTTAAAGTAATATTTTGCTCCTTAGGTTCTGAATCAGAAAATACATCAAATATATATTCATCCCATGAACCTGTTCCAGTAACGGCATAAGTTCCTCCATCAATAGTAAAACCATAAGTCTTAGGTAGATTTTTTAATTCTTCAGCCATATCTAAAGTAGATAGTATTACTCTACCATTAAATCCTTTTCCAACTATTTTACCATTATTACCATTGCCACTGTCTTTAATGGTTAGATTACTTCTAAAATTATAATTATTTCCATCTTTATAACCATAATAGAATGTTAAATTGTGTTCTGTTACATCAAGAGTATTACCTGCTAAATCTAAAGTAACATTACCTAAAACATAAAATTCAAGAAACTTTGTTAACTTAATATTACCACCTAATTTAATAATAGTGTCTTTGCTATTATTAATTTGATTAACAGCATTTATTAATTCATCTTCTGTTGAAGCCGTTAATGTTTGAACTTCTTTTTTCTTAACTGTAATTGGACCCCAATAAGCATTAATAGTATTAAGTTTATCAGCTCTATTTGCTATTTTAGCACCTTCTCTATCATAATACTCTATAATAGAATCAGCGTCAATTGCATCATCAACAGTTAAAGTGCTAGTTTTTATCAAATATGTTTCTGCACGACCTTTTTTATTATCTTTAGTAACATTTGAAAATTTTATTGTTTTATATGCCCTAAGATCTGCTATTTCATAAAATCCAGTAACTTTCAGATTTTTAAAAACTACATTATTAAATCTGTAATCACCAGCGGTTTGCCAAAAACTGTCAAAATCTTTTATATATTCAACATCTATACCATCCATTTCAAAATTAACAGTATATTCAGCCTTCATAATTTCGTTATAGATTGGAGTTGTGCCTATATTTTTTAAAAGATTAAGCTTTGCTCTTTTAGAGCTATTTGAATTAATGAATTTTAAGTCTAGACTATTTTGATATATTAGTTCAAACTTATAATGTTCTGGCACAGTTAATGTAAAGCCATTAAAATCCAAAGTTTTAGACATTTCAATATAGAATTTTGTATCAAAATCTTCTCTTAATGTAATGTCACTAGTAAGTTTAACTACATTAGTTACATTATCATTCATTTTAGCAGTTAAATCTGAATAATTATTAACTTCTGCAGTTGTTTCAGCATTTACATTAGTTAATCCTACGGCAAAGACTGCTACTAATGTAAATAATATCGTAGTTATTTTTTTAACTACATTTTTAGATTTGCCCATCAAATCTTCCTCCTTCCTATATAACTATACTATTTTTTCACTTTCTTTAATAGATGAAAAAAGTCATATTATTCTTGCAAAAAATATGACTTTTGACACATTTTAAATATTTAATACCTTAATTTACTACGGCTACACAATACACTTCTAATTTTTGCCCTCCAACGGTAGTTGCAGTAATTGTAGCAGATGAGTTGATTGTAGCATTTACTTTTCCAATACAAGTAGTATCATTTGTTGTAACACTTCCTGAAACAGTTCCACTTGTAGACCATTTAACACTTTGATTTGATTTAACAGTAAAATCATTAGAGCCAGTATTAAAATATCTATTTTTATCATTTTAATTATTTTTACTCTTTTTTACTGAATACTTTTTTAATATTAAGCAACATAGTTCTTTATATCAACAAAGAATTTTTGTTCTGCTTTTGTTTTTGCGTGTAATCTTACATCACCACTAACTCTACTAATAGCACCCGTTGATGCTACAATAGTATCAAAAGTATAACCACCTTTTACAGATGTTGATGTTTTACTTATAAAATCTTTATATGTATATTCATAGCTTACTGATGAAGTTAAAGTTACATCCCAAGTTACATTTTGATTTGCAGTTACATAATAACCATTACTATCTCCATAAAAAGAAGCATATTTACTATAAGACTCTCCTTTTGATGTTAATTCTAAGTCTTTTTCATAATAAATTGTTTGCTCAGCAGTAGTTCCACTTGGTGTTTTTGCATAAACTTTAATCGCTGCACCTTTTGAACATGCACCATTATTTTTAGCTGTAATAACTCCAGTTTTAGCATCAATACCCATACATAATGTATTACTTAATGAGTATGTAACATCTCCTGTAGCATTTTCTACTTTTGCGCTCGCTTTTGCTGTTTTTATTCCATTATAATGAATTGTATCTCTTGATAAGCTTAATGTAATTTTTTCTGGTTTAACTTCAATCGTAGGTTCTTCTTTCTTTTCTTGTTTTGGTGTTTCTTTCTTCTGCTCTACTTTTTTCCATTTAGCATATAAAGTTGTATCTTCACTTAGTAATGCTTTATTATAAATTGGTCTATCATTAACATCAACCCAACCTTTAAAAGTATAACCTTTATAAGTAGGATCTTTTGGTAGTGTTAGTTCTGTTCCTTTATTTATAGTAATAGCATCAACATTTGATCCACCTTTACTATCAAAAGTAACAGTAATAGTTTTAACCACTCCCTCATATACCGCTTTTAATTTGATATTTTTATTTATTTTAGTTTTAAAGTCATAAGGTTTATCTGCTAAAACATCTTTTCCATCTTTTTCTTCTAAAATTAAATACCAATCAATAAACTGTTCTCCTAAATCTTCTTTTGTTTTAACATCTTTACTATTAATGGTTTTATTGTATTTAACATATACTACTTCTTCTTTTGTACCATTATTATAATCAAATGTTACTTCAAATTTACGATTAAAGAACCATAATAAGAATAAAATAACTATTAATAGTAATAGACCAGCTACTATTAAAATAATATTTTTTTTCTTATTGTTTTTAGAAGTTTTTTCTTCTTTTTCTTTACTTTTAGTAAACATAATATCTCCTCCTAATAATATTATATATTATTTTCACTTTCTTTAATAGATGAAAAAGGTAATACAAATTTAAGAAAAAATATGACAAAAGTAATAGTTTTTCTATTAAACTCATTGTTTTATATATGAAAAATTCAACTTTGATGATATAGTATTTATATATTCTTGAGGTGAATATTATGGTAAATAAGAAGAAAATAATGATTATTGAAGATCAAGCACTGCTTAACAATATGTTAAAGAATACTTTATCAAATGATTATGATATTGTCTGTACATGTACTAGTGCTAAAGATATGATGAATTTATATAAAAAATATAAACCTGATTTAATATTAACTGATGTAGTTACTAAAGAAGGTGCTAATGGTATAGAATATGCCAAAGAAGTAAAAGATAAATATCACAATAAAGTAAAAGTACTTGCTATTACTGGTGTACCAGAAATTACTTTTTTAAATACTGCTAAAGAATATAATTTAGATGGATTAATATATAAAGACACAGATAGTGAATCATTACTTTTTAGTATCAGTCAAGTTCTAAAAGGATATACTCTATTTCCTGATAATTGTATGTATAGTGAAGAAAGTGAAAAATTTAAAGATCTTTCAGATAAAGAAATTAAAATAATAAGATGTATATGTGAAGCTAAAGATAGAAATGAAATTGCCGAAGAATTAAATATAACCTCAGGTACTTTAAAAAATTATATTTCAAATATTCTTACTAAACTAGGTTTTGATAACATAACTAAACTTACCATATTTTGTTTAAGTAATGGATATATTGTTCCTAATCAAAAATAAAGAAGAAATATTTTGTAAAATTGATTTCTTCTTTTTTATGCTTTTATTATTAATTTAAAATTATCATCAGTTATAACTTTTAAACTACCATTTATATTAGATAATTTCTTACGCATTCCTTTAATTCCTTCATTTTCAAATATAACACTTTTTGGTTTATTACCATCATTTGTTATAACCATTTCTATATAATTATCACGAGCAGTTATAACTACTTTAATATTTTTACTATTAGCATGAATAATAGCATTAGTAATAGCTTCTCTTATTATTTCAAAAAATACTATACCTTTTTCTTCATCTATAGGTAAAGCACCAAAAACTTTAACATTTATTCCTATAATACTATACATATTTATCAAGTTTTTTAATTTTTCATTGCTATCTAGTTTTGAATTAAAATCTTCATAAATACTATCTAATAATTTTAATATGTTATTTATATCCTTATTTTCTTGTTCTAAATATTTATCAAACAAAGCAAGTCTATATCCTATTATATCGTGATATTCATTTTTAAGTTTTAATAAGTTCTTTTCTCTTTCTAATTCTTCAACATTTTTAATAGCAAGTAATAATTTATCATTATTTTCTTTAATTTGCTTATTTTGTTTTTTTTCTTCTTCTTGTAAAGAATATAACTCTGTTATATCTATTAAAGATACTTCTTTATTATCATATATATTTAACATATATACTTTATCATTATGCTTTAGTAGATAATTATTATTTACTTTCTTAAAACTTCTCTTTATTAGATTGTTTATAAAGTCTTCAGTAATATTTAGTCCTTTTAAAATATCAGAAAATAAATTATTTATTAAAATAATATTATTTTCATCTAAAAACATTATTCCAGTATCAGATGCATCAATACCTTTTTTAACAGATAAAACTGATATATATTCATTTTTACATAATTTTTCATATATAAAACTAATCAAAATATAAAATGATAATAACAAAGATAAATACTTAGTTATTTTAGAAATATCAAGTAAATTAAAATACTCTAATATAACCATAACTATTAATATTAATAATTCAAATATTTTTTTAATACTTGATGCATCTTTTCTTAAAAAGAAAGTAGATACTCTAACAACTTGTATTAATGTAATTATAATGGTAATTATAAGTAATATTTTCATTTTATAACACCACCTTTTATAACAAATTCTAGTTCTGTATCTGTATCATATATTTTTTCTTTTATCAAAACACTAGAATCTATTTTTATTTTATTCTTTAAAGATTTATCAGTATCTATAATAGCTTTTAGTTTAACATTCTTATTTTCTTTAGAAATAAATAATACAATAGATTTATCATTACTACTTTCTATAAGTTCATATACAATATCATACAACAAAGACATTGTATTGCCGTTTATTGTCATCTTATTATTAATACTAATAAAACTCTTTATATTAGTACTCTTCATACTATTTAATAATTCATCTAATAATGCTTTAATTCCATTTTCGTTATAAGAATCTCCATTAATTTCAGATATTATTAACATACTTTTCTTTTTACTATATATAATTATTCTTTTAATTTTTTCAAAATCTTTTGTGGATACATCTTTCTTCTTTAATATCTTTTTAATCTCATTTCTTTTTTCAGTAAGTTTTAATTCAACTTTATCTATAACATCTTTTCTTATTTGCATTTCATATAATTCTTTTTTAGTTTTTTCTTCTAATCTTATACTTTCTTGTTGTTCAAGTAATTCTTTCTTTTGTTCATTTATTTCCTTTTCAAGTTCAAGAATACTAGATAAATCTTTTTTTAAGATAACATAACTATCTTTGTTCTTTTTTATATCATAAATAATATTTTTATTTTTATATGTTTCTTTCACACTATTATTATTTATATCATCTAATAATTTTTTAGGAATATTATCAAACACATTCGTAGTATATTTGGTTTTACCATCCAATGAAATAATAGCCATATTTAAATTAGAGTTAGAAAATCTACTTTTGTATTTACTATTATTAGGAATTAGATTTAGATAAAAAGCAAGTTCAATGCCTACACAAATTAATGCACTATTAACAATGGACATATTTATACCTCTTACATAAGGAACATTTAACACATAAAGAATTGTGTATGTTAGACCTAGTAATATTACTATAAACGGTAAAAATCCTTTTATATCTTTTTTTATTTTCATTCTATAAATTGCTAAATCTATTAAACTTTTACTAAATAAATAAAATATCCAAATAGATATTAAATAATATCCTATAAAATGTTTATAATCATCAAATAAAACTATTCCTTTAACAAATTTAAATACTAATTCGTGAAAATCATTAGTTAAAACAAGGAGTAATAAAAAGCACGAAATTGAATATATAATTTTTTTCTTTGTTTTATTCATTTTACCTAATAATGATAATGAACTAATATAATATAGTGTTGGAATAAAGATTAGTGGCAAATAATATAGATACCAACACATTCTTTCTGTTAGTGGAGAAACTGCAATTCCTTTTATAATTCTTATTAACATCCAAAATACAATAAGTAATCCAATAAGCAAAATATATCTTCTTGTCTTCTTATCATACAGTTTATAATAAAGTCTTATTGTCCAAATAGTGAACAATATAGCAAATAAAAATGTAATAAACTTATTCATAGTATTATCCACCTCTTTTCTTAAAAAATAAGTAATAGCTAATACTAATATAATATATTTTACAAAATATTTAAATAATGTTATCAATTTTTAGGTAAAGCAATGAATTTTAACTATAATTTTGTTAGAAGATATTTGGTGATAAATAGTGAATAAAAAAAATAAAATTATACTATCAATAATTATAATCATTTCTTTATTACTATTAATTTATTCTATTGTAAATATAGTTATTTGGAAAAACGATTCTAATAAAACTAATAAACAAATAGAAGAAGTTCAAGAAACAATTAAAGTAGAAGAAGTAATAGATACTGAAAATACTGAAATAATAGAACAAGTAGAAGAAATACCAAAATCTAACCCATATTGGGATTATATAAAAATGAATATGATAGACATTAACTTTAATGAATTAAAAAACATCAATAATGATGTTAAAGGTTGGATTAAAGTAAATGGTACTAATATAAATTATCCTTTCGTTCAATCTAACAATAATAAATATTATTTAACACATAGTTTTGATAAATCTTATAATTCAGCTGGTTGGTTATTTCTAGATTACAGAAATAATATAAATAATAATAAAAATACTATTATTTATGCACATGGTAGAAATGATAAAACTATGTTTGGATCATTAAGAACTGTATTAACTAAAAACTGATTATCTAACACAAATAACTATGTAATAAAAATATCTACTGAAAAGGAAAATAGTTTATGGCAGATATTTAGTACTTATCGTATACCTACTACTAGTGATTACTTACAAACTAATTTTGAAAGTGATATTGAATATCAAGAATTTTTGGATATGATAAAAGATAGAAGTAGTTATAACTTTAATACAAGTGTTAATTCTAACGATAATATTCTTACTTTATCTACATGTTATAATAATAGTGATAAAATGGTAGTTCATGCTAAATTAATTAAAAAAGAGCAAAAATAAAAAGATTGGATAATATATAATATGATACTTATTATATATTACGGTGTTCCATATCAATAAGATACTTGGCATAATTGAAGGAATTCTCATTCCCAACCCTCATTTTATATTTTAAAGAACACTTTTCATATCCCTTTCTAATAATACTTAACCTATTTTCCTTATCAAATATCTTAACATCTTTTAAAAAACATAGAATCATTTCTTGTTCTTTTAATGTTACTTCCAGAATTCTACATCTATACTTAAAGAATATTCCTTTAAGTAAATAATTTCTAGTTATCTTTCTATCCTTTTTAAGAACATAATCTTCTAAATCATCATATAACTCTATTACCTTGGCATCTTTGTTGGTAGTTAATTTTTTATAATTATTAGTGTTAATATCGTAAGAAAGTTTGTTTTTTTCTACTATCCTTTACATGATTTGAAACATCCTTTTGGCTGTTTCAAATAAGTTCTGGGTGGTATATATTACCATCATGGGCAAAATCAATGGTAGTATAGTCTTCCTAATGATTTAATACAATTTAAGGGATAATTAAAGAACTTAAAAATGTTCTTGTAGTAACATCAAGATTGCTTGGTGTTCACACAGCAACACTTTAAGACCGAAGAATGCCTTGCACAAGCAAGGTTTTTAGAACTCAAACTTTTTAATGAGTTATCTTCGTTCATATCTAAATCTATGTCTATGTCTGGAGTATTAAAGTCATAATATACTTTTAATCTTACATTTTTTCTATCACTATTGATTTTTTCAATCTCTACTTTTTCAACTAATAAATTAATTAGATATGCTAAATTTTCTTTTATATCTAATTTAGTATTTAAAGAATTTTCAATAGTTTCTAATTTCTTCATTATTTATCACTTTATAATTATTCGTATTTAGTTCTTTTTCTAATAAAACACTTACTTTTTTTGAATCATCTGTTTTAATTACTAGACATTTAGAACATTCTAAATCTAATTCTTCTTTTGATAATTCCTTAATTAATTTCCCATTTTCAAGAAAACCAAATTCATTTGCTAAAAGGTATAATTCTGATAATATGTGACTAGAAATAAGTAGAGTTATTCCATTATCTGATAACTTCTTAAATGTGTCTCTAAGTTCACTAATGCCTATTGGATCTAATCCATTTATTGGCTCATCTAATATAACAAAATCAGGACTATTTAATATTGCTAATGCTATTCCTAATCTTTGTTTCATTCCTAGTGAAAATGTTTTAACTTTTTTCTTACCTGTGCCTGTTAGATTTACTAACTCTAATACTTTATTAATTTGGTTTTTATCTACAATACCTCTTTGAATAGTATAATATTTTAAATTATCATAAGCCGATAAATTGGGATAAAACGCTGGATATTCAATTAATGATCCAACTCTTTTTTTATTATCAAAAAGTTCATCATTTTCACTGCTAGTATTAAACAATTCAAATGTTCCACTTGTAGGAGATGCTAGCGTTGTTATTATTTTCATTAATGTTGTTTTACCAGCACCATTACGACCAATTAAACCATAAATATCCCCCTTTTTAATTGTTATATTAACATTATCTAATACTACATTTTTATTATATTGTTTTGTTAAATTATTTGTTTTTAATACAACTTCTTTCATATAATCATTCCTTTCAAATTAATTATACAAAAAAAGTGTTAAAAATTTCTTAACACAATCCTTAAATTTTCCTTAATTTTTGAACTTATATCCAATACTCCATATAGTTTCTATATAGTCTTTGTTTGGATTTGCTTTTTTTAGTTTATTTCTAATTTTACTTATATGAACATTCAAAGTATTTTCATCAGCAGAATCAATATTGTCCCATACATTATCAAACAAAATACTTTTTGTTACTACTTGATTATTATTTTCCATAAGTAGTTTTAATATGTCAAATTCTATTTTAGAAAGATTAATATTCTTATTATTACAAACAACACTATATGACTTCTTATTAATTTCTACATCATCAATAGTTATTATATCTTTACTATCTGTATTTGTTTTTCTCAAATGAACTTTTATCCTAGCAAGTAATTCGGCATTATTAAATGGTTTAGTAATATAATCATCAGCACCTAATTCAAATAAATCTAATTTTTTGTCTATATCATTAATTGCTGTAGTTATGATAATAGGAACATCATTAATAGTTTTTAATTTTTTGATAATTTCTTCACCATTTTTCCCAGGTAACATTAAATCTAAAATTATTAAATCAATTTGTTTATTATGAATCAACAATGCTTCAGTTCCAGAATATGCAGTACTGACATTATATCCATTATTTGATAATAATTCTTGCAACATTTCATTTATATTTTTATCATCTTCTATTATTAAAACTTTTTTCATTAAAGCACCACCAAACATATTAACTAACAAATATTATACCACAAAAAGTAATTCTATAATTGAACTGTTCCATAGATTGTAATTTTTCAATTACTTACATATCTTTTTTGTGTTTTATAAATTCAATATTATTTCTTTCTAAATCTTCAATAGTAATATCGCCATATTCTAAAGATGTTGCAACTGTTTCTTGATAACCATTAGAATAAATAACAATTACATTTTTACTTTTGATACAAGGAAAATAATAAATAAATTCTTTATCTTCATAAAACTGTTCCAATGCTTCAGCACAAGCGATATTTTCTTCTTTTACTTTATCGATTATTTTTAAATGAGTAAATGGCTGATTATTTTTATTTATATAATTTTTTTCACTTATCAATACTACTCCAATAACAAGAATAATAGGTATAACTATAATTATAATCTTCCTAAATAAATCTTTATAATTAATCTTGTTTTTTTCTAAAAGAAATATATTTTTCAATAACTCATTAATAGATTTTATATGCAATATTTCATACATTATTAAAGAGCCAGATACATTTAAAATTACATCATCAATATCACAAGATCCAGACATAGTAATAAACTGCAATAATTCAATTCCAGTCACTATACAAATCATAGTTAATAGAAAAGTTTTAAAATTATTTTGTTTCTTAAATAGTAATGGCAAGAAGAAAGCAAAAGGCATTAATGCAATAGCATTACCTAATATATTATAGATAAAAATATAAGGTGCTATATTGCCACTAACAAACTTTGTAACATAAGAGATAATCGTTTTGAAAGGAACAAGATTAAGTGAATTAGATAAATAGTTTTTAAATATTTCATTGTTCCAATTTAATATATTAAAATTACCTCTGTAAAAGTAATCATCAAATAAAGTAAGTGTTGAGAGTAGTATTATATATAACAATAACCATATTGAAATATTGATTTTGAAAATTTTCTCTTTATATTTCTTATCAACATATTTAGTTAAGAAGAATCCCCCTAAATACATTAGCAAACAACTTGCTGATAATAATATTATTCTTCTACTAGGGCTTAAGTGGAATAGTTTATTAAATTGTAAACTAAAATAATAGATTAATATTATTGCTGACAATAAATAAGTAATTATACTAACTATCAAATTTATCTTCTTTTTCATATTTCATCTCACTTTCAAATTGTTATTTGCATTACTTTCTATTTAATGATTTGCATATTGAACTTCCAATAAATAATCCAATACTTGCAACAACTAAATACCATACAGAATGAATTAAAGCCGATTCATTATAATAGATAAAAACTGATGGTATAAATATTATTGAAGTAAATACTGAATAGAAATATTTAATTTTATTATTAGATAAAATTCCAATAAGTAATGATAATATAAATGTTCCAACAATTATTAAAAACACCATTCCCATTGCATCTGTTGGTCCTGCAAATAATGGTAAAACATAAAATAATAATAATTGTAAAATACCTATTATAATTTCTTTAATATTCTTTTTCATAATCAATCCTCCATTTCAACAAATTACTATTTTCATAATAGATTTATTACTTAATTATAACATTTTTAGTAAAATAAAAATAGTCCTGTACTAGCGACTATTATGTTTTTTACTACCTCACAAAAAGGAACAGTGAGCAGTAAAGTAAATGGTTTATTGTAGTAATATTTATTTACAACAACTGTATAATAACATTTTTAGACAATAATTGCAATTACTTTGTATAGTCATTTGATATAAAAAGTTTAGAAAATTCTTTTTGAGCCTCATCCATTTCATCATTTATATTTCTAATAGCATTTTCTATTTCTTGTTTATTTTTAAATTTTTGCTTAGAATTAGTATTAGTGAAATATGTTTTTAATATATCTTTTCTTGTTTGTTTTTTGTTATCAAGATAATACTTTAATATTATTTCTTGAATAATATCATTTTCTTTTATCTTAGTAACATTTTTAGATTCTTTTTTATAATTGTAATTAGAATAATTAACAATGGCATTATATATATAATTAAACTTATTTATACAGTTGTTAAATAAAAAAATAGAATCATTTAACTAAATTCTATCTTTTCAAAATCAGATAATTTTTTGTTATATTTTATTTCAATTAACGAAATAGCATTAGATATTATACTTTGTTTCTCTTTTTCTGATAATTTAATCCTTTTTTGTAATTTATTAAAAACATCGTTCCCAGTAATACCATTATACTTATGATTAGATAATTCATAATTTAAAATTAATAGTTCAGATAATAAACAAGTATAATGATATTTGAATAAATCTTTTTCTTTTCTACTATAATCTATATCAAATATATTCATGAAATAACCTCCAGTTGCTTGAATGCTACCTCGTTTGAAATAAATTGTCAAATCATCATATTGCATAATATTTATAAAATTCATCTTTAAGATCATAAGGATTAATTTTATTTAATTCAAAACTACCTTTTATAAAAGGTAAAACTATATCTATATCTGATAGTTCTTTAACTTTGTAAGAAAGACATAATGGCTCATAATTTTTATGAGTAACAATGTTTAAAATATTGTCCTTATTTTTTACTTTTAAAACTTTTACATAAATACCATAATTAGTTTTAGAAAGTAGTACAAAATTTCTTTTTTCTTTAAACATTAATCCTTTATTTGTATTATGAAAAGTAATACTTTCTGATATAGTAGTAATCTTAAATCTTAAGATATTGAACAATCTATCACTTAAACTTTCTTGTGGGTTAGTAAAGTAATTATACATATCTCTAACTATTTTAACTGCATAATCACAACTAGTATTATCTTCAATGATTAATGAGTAGCAAATACTATTCCTTTCATACCCCTTACGATCTACTAATTTATTAAAAGAATCAAATTGTTTAGCAATCCTATGAAAAGACACTAAAATATTATTTTGATTTATTTGTATTTCAACAATTCTATTATCTAATTTATAGACAACATTTTTTACTAGGTAATTTCTTATGATGTTTTTACTTATAGCCATTATAGAAGAATCTAATCTATTAAATAAATCTATTGCAATTTGCTTTTTATTATAAATTATATTTTCATAGGTATTAGTATCAACATTATAAACTTTATCATTAATCTTTTTTGTATTATCTTTTTTATCATTAGATATTTGATTAATAGATTTTTATATTTTAACCACCTCGTCATTTGTATATGAAACATTATTATAGATAAGATTAAAGGTAGAACAAACCTCAATTTGGGTAGAAGTATTTGTGTTATTTAAAGATAGTTCTTCAAATTTATATGTGTTGCTGTATTGACACCAAGATTGCAAGAGTTTTCGACGACGTTTAAAAAAGTTTCAGAACCATGTCCTCCTCTTTTCCAACATTTAATTCTGGCATTTTCAACTTGAATTGATCCACCATCGTAATAATGATCATCAAATAAGTTTACTTTTCCTTCATTTATAGCACTAGATAGAGTTATAATTTTAAATGTTGAACCGGGTTCATAAGTCATCCATATTGGTAAGTTTCGGTTAATAGTTTCTAAGTTATAATTTTTATAATTATTAGAATCAAAGTTTGGGCGAGATGACATAGCAAGAACTTCTCCACTATTAGGATCCATTACTAAGGCTAAAGTACTGTCTGGATTATATTTTGTAACTACATTATCTAATTCTTTTTCTACTGCTGATTGAATATCTATATCTATTGTTAAAGAAATATTATTGCCATTAACTGGCTCATCATAAATTTCTGATAAATTTAAACGATTTCCTTTACCATCAGAATAATATAATATACCTCCGTCATTACCTTTTAAATACTTATCATATTCAAGTTCAATTCCAGATAAACCTTGATTATCTATACCAACATATCCTAAAACATGAGAAAGTAATGATTCATATGGATAATATCTTTTAGATTCTTTAAGTAAATAGACTCCATCATAATTTAAATTATTTATTTTTTCAGCTACATCATATGATAATCTTCTTCCTTCAGGATGAATTCTTTCAATTGAGGTATGTTTGGTTAAATGGGTATAAATATTTAAATAAGTTGTTCCTAGTATTTCAGATAAATTTTTAGCAACTTCTTCTTTATTTTGAATTTGAACCGGAATAACTACTAAAGATGTTGTTGTTAAATTATCAGCAAGAACTATACCATTGCGATCAGTAATTTTACCTCTATCAGCAAGAATTGGTAAGTTACGACTCCATAGGCTACCTGCTTTATCTTTTATATTATTTACTTTAAATACTTGAAGATAAAACACTCTTAATATTATTACTAAGAAAGTTATTAAAACTATTAAATAAACATAAAACATTCTTTTATGAATACGATAATGAAGCATTAAAATCACCTAATTAAATATATTAAATATAAACATTGTTTAGAATTAAATGTGTTCTTGTAATTTACTTCATGGTAGCATGGATTTATATAATAAAAGATTACCAAATTAAGTAATCTCTATTGTTTTAATAATTTAATTAACTCATTAAAATATTACTGTTAAATCAAAAAAGTGGATTGAAAAATTACATTTCAACTAATTCATTTTCTAAGATATTTATTATTTCTCTTAACGAATTAATTGTGTCTTCAAAAGTAACTCCTTTTGTATATTCTAGTTTACTTTGATAATCGGTAAATACTCTTTTTAAAGCATTACTATTTTCTAATATTTCTACTATTTCTTTGAAATTAACTATATTAAATTTAGTATTTCTTTTATTAAAAGTATTCGTTATGGCTTTAACCAAATTCTTATTATTAATGTCTTTTTTTTGTTTATTCTTTAGCATATATAAATCATAGAAATCTTTTGCTCTTGTGGTAGTTATATTTTTACTAATAATACTTTCAAACTTTTCAGCGATAATGGTTTCAATAGTATAAGCCATGATATTTATCTTTTTATCTTCAAAAATAGAATTATATTTATATTTTATTTCTCTTGGTGTAATAATATCTCCTGTGGTAATTTCGATAAAAAAGTTTGCTCTTATTTTATCATAAGTACCTTTGACATTTATTCTGAATCCACCATAATCATCTTCTAATCTAATATCTTTAATATTAACTATTTCAAAATTAACATTATCATCTATATCTATACATAAAATTTCTTCAAATATATTTTTAACAGACTCTATATTTAATGGTAGGCTTTTTAAAGTAGCATCAATATCTTTTGTAGTTCTTAGATCTTCTCCAATAATAGAAGATAATAAAACTCCACCTTTTAATATAATATTATCCTTGTATTTACTTTTTTCTATTCTCATTAAAACGTGTTCAAAGAAAAACATTTGATGAAGATGATGAGCTAAATTATTGTTACCTTTAGATTTCTTTTTAATTATATTATTTAATTTATCTGAATTCATTTATAATAAAACCTCCATCAATTCTACAACTTCTTCTTCGATATCTAACTTTCTAGCATATTTAACTAGTTTTAAAATATTTTTATCTTTATTTCTAGCATATTCTTTTAATGCTTTTGAATAAATTTCTTTATCCATTCGATTTTTATCTTTAATAATATCACATAATGTTCTTTCTAAATCATAACACTTAACAGTTAGATCATTAATAGTTTTAATGTTAATCATTCCTAGTTCAAAAATATCATCTTTGACATATCTAAGAGATACATTTTTATTATTTAATAAATTACCACTATAGTTATATGGAACAGTTATATCATAAACTAAGGGAATTCTATCAGACATGTTATGTAAATACAAACTAGTTGCATGAGAATAGCACATATTTTTGCTACTTTTAGATAGAATATAAAAATTATCAATTGGATATTCAGGTAATTTATAAATACCAGTTCCAACTCTTTCTAATTTCTTATCATTTACTAAATTACTTAAAAATGTACTGTTAACTTCTAAGTTTTTCGTTTCTTTTGTCGTAATATATCCATTATTTTTTTTAGCAAAATCTAAAATTTTATCATAATTATTCATATATATCGTTTCCTTTTTTCAGGAAAATTATAACATTATTCCTAGAAAATATCAATTTAAAATTTATTATATTAATTGATAATATCTTTATAATTTAATTTTAAGATTAGCAAAAAAATGTTGAGAAATTAATTATTTAATTTCCCAACAGTTCCTATTGTTTTAATAATTTTATTAACTCGTTAAAATATTGTTCTTTTAAATATTCATTTTTTATATTATCAATACCTAATGTTCTATCATTATTAATATTTATTGTATTAATTAATTCATTATTTTTATCATAAAGTGATAAGTTCCAATTATTTTTTTCAATATTTTTGTTATTTTCAATTGGTATTATTCTTGATAACAATTCAGTTATTTTAGTTATATCTTTTTGATCACTAATAGTATTAACTTCTTTATTGTTATCATCTTTTACAACAATTTTTTTAGTTTTAATTAAATTTTCAATTAATTTAGGCTCTACGTATAATTCTGTACCCCAATCATTATTAATAACATCCACACCTTTGTATTGATACAAAATATTGTATGTATAACACAATTTATTATCAACATAACTATAGTTAAGTAATATTATTTCTCCTGCAATGGTGAAATATTCTTCATAATCTTGGACAAAACCTTTTTCTTGTTTGTAATGGTTAATAAAATAATTATATCTATATAATACTTCATTTTCATTAATTGTTTTATCTAAATAAGCATAAGAGATTTCATCTATAACACCATTATTTATATTAAAAGAAATATATTTATTAGTTGCAATAATATTATCGATATAATGTGAAAAAGTAATATAACCAAAAGATAAATCAGAAGACGGATAATGAATACTATATTTCCATGAATTATCGATGGTAATATTAAATTTATCCTTGATAATTTCAACAATATCTTTAATTTCTTCATTGTTGTTATATGTAATAGCTAGTACAGTTTCAACTACTTTATTTAAATCTATTTTATAGTTATAATCAATTTCTTTATATTCAATGTCAGGCTTATCAACATCAGTATCATTCCCTGACTGAAACTTTAACAAAGTTTTATAATCTTCATTAGCATTTTCATCAATAACTTCATATGACTTTGCATGATTATCATTACTACCATTACCGTCATTATTTTCTTTTTTCAATGTTTTTGTAACTAAAAATAAACCGCAAATAAATATAATAATTACTATAATAATAATCAAAATTTTCTTTTTCATATATTCCTCTATTCTCATTAAAATTAATATATCAAAAAACTTATATACTCACAATGAATATATAAGGGTATTAAACGTATTAAATTATATACTTAATTCTTTTTATTTAGATAATCTTCATCAATATTAATATCATCTGTTAAATTAGAATTATCTTCTTCATAATCATCATAGTCATCTAAAACATTTATTTTAACTTTAATATCTCCTACTATCTCTACTCCTAATTCTTTTTCGACAGTAAGTTTTAAAGTATTTCCTTCAACAAAAACATCACTTGCACTTGGAGCAGTTAAACTTCTTACAATAATCTCATTACCATCGGTTAATTTATCTTTTAAGTTAACATTTATTATATCACTATAATTAAATGTTCTTGCTATAACATTTGTCTTTGTATTATTATCATAAGAATACCATACATTAACATCATATGATCCATTTACTGCTACTTTTCCATTGGAATTATAGCCTTTGAATGTATGATTAATTACCCAACATCCTAAAACATTACTAATATCCTCTTCAACTAAAATACTATATTCATCTTTACTTGTTTTTTTACTTTTACCAATAACTGCTTTAGTAACTATCTCTTTATAATTATTATTCATCCTATCACTCCCTATTTTAACTTATGCATAATAGGCAAAAAAAGTGATAATAACCCAAAAAGAAAACAACATAGTCTCCTACATTGTTTTATCTACTATACCAATATGTATATTTATTTGGTAAATTAAGTGTCTTTTTAGCATCAAATAAATTACTAATCCATGTACTATATGAACTATATGTTGAACCATACCATCCATAACCTAGCATGAAATGTAAGTGAGCTCCAGTTGAACAACTTTCCCAGCTTTGAGTCTTCCTTCCGCCACCAACATGTCCTATAACAGTTTCACTTGTTACTTTATCACCAACTTTAACATTTATATCTAATAAATGCATATAACCTGACGTATATTTTTTCCCATTAATTGTATGATAAATATAAACTTGTCTACCACCACATATCTTCTTACTAGTGTTATCAATAATCATTCCTACTACCCCATTAGCGGTAGCATAAACATTAGTTCCTTCTGCATTACCACCAATATCAGTACCACTATGGAATCTATAACTTCCTCTAATTGGATCTATACGATATCCAAAATAACTAGTAATAGTTCCTTTAATTAATGGTTTTCTAAACATAGTATCTCCTTTAACAGAAACACATTCATTTAAATCTTGATTATCTTTACAACCTAGTCCTTCATAATATTTAATTAAAGAATTAATTCCATCTATTTGCTCTTGAATATCCATTGTTATATCACTAATTTTTTCTAAATCACTGCCAAGAGAATCAATACTACTTTCAAGAGATGCTATTTTCTTATTAAGTTCTTCTTCCTGTTTAGCTAAATCAACTTGTAATTGTTCATTATAAGTAACTTTACTTTCCCAGGACTCTATCTGACTATTATTATAGCCTAAAATTTGATTAACAACTTCATAACGATATACTAAATCAGCATAGCTTTCAGCCTGAAAAATATATTCTAAATAAATATTATCACCTTGTAATAATTCATAAGAATTAATTAATCTTTTAATACTTTCCTTAGTACTAGCAATTTCATTATTTAATTCTTCAACTTCTTTTTTAGCGTTTGCAATCTTTTCTCTATTTTGAGTTATTTCATTTTGCGATGTATAAATATTATTTCTTGCACTTTCTATTTCATTATTAGTTCTTTTCTTTTTATATTCTTGATTAGCCTTCTTAGTTTTTAAAGCTGCAAGTTCACTTTTTAATTCTCCTAAAGTTCTTGCATTAGTAGCAAATACATTTGGAATAAATAATATAATAGTTAATAACAAAACAATAATCTTTTTCATATTGTTAAATACTTTCTAACAGCCTTAACTGATGAGAACGCTCCTATTACAGTACCAATTAATATTAATAATAATGATACCTTATAAACAACTTCTCCCGGACTAACTAAAGTAAGAATATTCATAATATTTGATAAATTAACTGTATTTAAAGCATTATAGGCATAACTATAACCAAATATAGTGATAAGAACAGGAACTATACTACCTATAAAGCCAATAAAGAATCCTTCAATAAAGAAAGGTAACTTAATAACTATATTACTAGTTCCTACTAATCTCATAATATCTATTTCTCTCTTCCTAGAGAAAATAGTAATTTTAATTGTATTATTAATTAAAAAGGCCGTAACTAATATAAGTCCAATAACTAAGCCAATTGTAACTTTTTTAATTGCTTCAAAAACTTTAATTAAATCATTAACAGTTGTTTCTCCATATTTAACTAAAGAAACTTTTTCTAAATTCTTAATAGTTGTAGCAGTCTCGTTTATATCTTTAACATTTTTTACATCAACGATAAATGAATCTTGTAAAGGATTTTCTCCTTCTTCCCAAGTACTTATTATTTTATTAAAAGTATCATTCTCATTAGCCATACTATTTTTAATATCTTCTTTAGATTTAAATGTTACATTTTTAATATTATCAATATTTTTTAAATCTTCTTTGGTTTTACTTAGTTCATCACTTGTAATATCTTTATCCATAAATATAACAATTGTTAATTCATCTTCAATATTTTTAGTAACATTGTTGATATTATATGAAAGTAGCATTCCAATAGATACTAATATTAAAGTAATAATAGAACAAGTAATAGATGCCATACTTAAACTAAAATTACGTAATATACTTTTTCCAGCATTTTGAATGCTTCTTGAAATAATTCTAAATATCTTCATTTACTTTATATCTTCCTTTCGCATAATCTCCACTAATTAAGCCATTCTTAATTACGATTACTCTTTTTTTCATTCTATTAACGATATCTTGATCATGAGTTGCCATAACAACAGTTGTACCTGTTTCTTTATTAATTTTATCAATTACATCCATTATTTCTTTACTTGTTTCAGGATCTAGATTACCAGTTGGCTCATCGCAAATTAATAATTTAGGTTTATTAACTATTGCTCTAGCAATACATACTCTTTGTTGTTCACCACCTGATAATTCATAGGGAAATGATCTTGTTTTATTAGATAGTCCAACCTGTTCTAAGGCATCAAGTACCATTGGTCTTATCTCTTTTGAACTAAGTCCATAACTCTCTAATGGATATGCAACATTTTCATAGGCAGTTAATTTAGGAAGTAATTTGTAATCTTGGAAAACAATTCCTATTTTTCTTCTTAATTTATAAATTTTACTGTTTCTTAGTTTGGCTACATTTACTCCACCAACTGTAACATTTCCTTTACTAGGTTTTTCTTCACGATAAAGCAATTTAATCAAGGTTGATTTACCAGATGCAGTTTGACCAATTATAAAGCAAAAATCACCTTTTTTTATTTTTAAATTTACTCCAGCAAGTCCTGTTACACCATTTTTATATATTTTATATACATCTTTAAGTTCTATAAATTCCATCAAAACATCTCTACTTTCTATTGTAAACAATTAAATTATATCATATATTGACAATTTTTGCGTACCAATTTATGGCTATTTACACATAAGAAAAAAATAGTCCCTTTATACCTTATTATTTTCTTCCTTTTCTTTATGTTTTTTGACAATATCATTTAACTTGCGAAAATGATGATTTATTCCTGACTTTGTAATAGTTTTATCAGTTTCCATTGAAACTATTTTAGCTAATTCATCCATAGAAGTATCAGGATATTTTATTTTATATTCTAATATTTCTTTGGTGCGGTCATCTAAAAGAATCATTAAATCATTTTCTTTTAAATAATTGATATTATTAATTATAATGGAACTATTTTTCAAACTTTTTTCTAAATTAGCTTGTTCACAATTATTTAATCTATTAACCATATTTTTGTGATCTTTGTAGATTCTTATATCTTCAAAGTAAAATAAAGCGTTAATTGCATTTAAATATTTAATAAAATCACTTATTTGTTCACTCTTCTTAATATAAACCATATATTCATGTTCTCTTTTTATTATTTTACTATCAAACTTTAAATAATGAAGTAATCTATTTATTAATTTTGAAATATTTTCTTCTTTTACTAAAAATTCTAAATGGTAGACGTTCTTTTTGGGGTCATTAATACTACCACTTGATAAAAATACTCCCTTTAAAAAAGCAACTTTTTCTTCTTTACTACCATTTATTATATTGTTCATGGTGCTATCGATATCTTTGGTTATAATGTCTACTTTATTTTTTATTTCTAGAATATATATGTTTCTTTTTTTAAATCTTTTAATAGTTCTTGAAGTTAAGTGAATATCGACATTGTAAAATTGTTTTAAAAGTTTAAATATCCATCTAGCAGTAGATGCATTTTCTGTATAAATAGTTATGGATTTATTAGTTATATCACTATTTAATTTAAGATATATGCAAAGTGAGATTAAAGCATCAGGTGAAGCATAATCATCTTTTGTAATTTCATCTTTTATTTGGGTAGTAAAGGTCATTTAAATCACTTCTTTTCTATTTTTTATTTATTAATAGTGTTACTAGGTTTTGGGGATTTTCATTATTAACAATTATTTTATATATTATGTCAATTATTGGCATTTTAATTTTTTTCTTTCTAACTAAATTATAAATACTTTTTAAAGTATAGTATCCCTCTACTGTATTATCTTGTAAGAATTTATCTTGTTCTTCTTTAGGGACTCCACTTCCAACTAATTTACCAAACTTAAAATTACGACTTTTAGGTGATGTACAAGTTAAAAGTAAATCTCCAACTCCCGCAAATGACAAGCAAGTTTTAGGATTTCCGCCTAGCGCCTTTATAAGTTCTTTAATATCATTTAAAGATTCAGTTATTAAAAAACTTTGAGTAGATTCAGGATAATTCATTCCACCTAACATACCTGCTGCTAAGGCAATAACATTTTTTATACTTCCACATATTTGGACCCCTATTAAATCAATTGTTTCTCTTAATTTGACTGAGTCACTAACTAAGGACTGTTTAATAAGTTTAACAGATTTTTTACTAAGGGATGCAATAGATAAACCAACTGGATAATTATTTGCCATATCAACAGCAAATGATGGTCCTGAAATAATAGCAATATGTTTAGTTTTTAATTTTTCATAAGCAATATCACTTAAAAATTTACAGCTTACATTTTCAATACCTTTTGATGCAATACACACTATTGTCTTTTTAGTAATGTAAGGATTAATTTCATCACATATTTTTCCAACATAATGCGCTGTTGTCATTATAAAAATTATATCTTTATTTAAACAAGCTTCTTTAATATCATTAGTTAATTTAATTTCTTTAGGTATTTTTACATCATTTATTAAACTTTTGATTTCATTATTTTCTTTATAAAATTTATATTTATCTTCATTTTCAGTCCACATTATTACGTTATTGTTATTTTTAAGTAGCATCATAGCCATAGCTTGCCCATAAGCACCTGTTCCAATTAGTCCAATATTCATAAACTCTCTCTTTCTAACAACAAAAAGTATATCATAATAAATATATTTAATCTATTTAATATCTTTGTTTATTAGAAGAGTTATTTAACTTTATAATAATCTTATAAGCTTTTGATTTATTCTTCTATATTTTCTTTTTCATAATATGAATTAATATATTCAAGGTTATCTCGTATGTTTGCTGGAAAATCATTTTTTCTTTTTTTAAATAATGCGATCATTTTATAGTTTTTATCAAAAAATAAATCCATAAAAATTGATTCTTTAGGTTTGATTTTAAAAAACTCAGATTTTAATTGTCCACCTTCATTGTAAATAAGTAAATATTGACAGGCTGATTTCATAAATTCAAATGCTATATTATTAAAGGCATTTTCATAATATACTGTCCAATCTTCATTTTTCTTTTCAAGACATCTTTTCTTTTTTCTAGGAATATAATCTAATATTAAATCCTTGTCAACTATCTTACTTTTATAATCCGGTCCAAAATGTGGAATATTACTTTCACCAATAAAAAACAATTCTATATCAGTATATGTTAATTTTTCATTAATAGCATCTTTTAATATTTCAAGCTCATGACTATTAATATTTGATATATCAAATATTATTTCTTTATCCAAAACACATTTTATTACGTTAACACATATTGTTTCTACCTTTTTTGTCTTAGAGTTTTCAATATCTATATAACTCTTCATAATTTCAACTCCTTTTTTATTAAACTATTTTTTATTTTTTTAGCAATATCTTATACCAAGTTTAATCTATGATATTTTGTTTGTATTGTCAATACTTTTTGGCATTAAGTATATTTATTTGCTGGATTTTATGATAAGATTAATTTGGTGATAGAATGGATTGTTTATTTTGTAAAATTAATAAAAATGATTGTGATTCTTTGTGCATTTATGAAGATGATATTGTTAAAGTAATACTAGATGCTTATCCTGATGCTAATGGTCACACTTTAATTATACCTAAAAAACATATAACAGATATTGATGAAATGGATAATGAAACTTTAGGTCATATTAATGATGTTGCTAAAAAAATGCGTAAATTGTTATTTGATGCATTAAATCCAGATGGTATGGTATTCTTAGTTAACTATGGAATGACTCAAGTTATTAAACATTATCATTTACATTTAATTCCTGTTTATAAGAAGAAACAAGAAATTATCGATCGAAATGTTATTTATGAAAAAATAATGAACGTAAATAAATAGATAAAATTTAATATTGGATTATATTCCTAGAAAAAATGCATTGAAGTGAAAATACGTAGATAATAGGAGAATATTATGCAAAATTTATTTGATAATTATTTAAAAAATGGCTTATCTGAATATGATTCAAAATATTTGTCAACATATCAATATGTAATGTTATTGTCAAAAAATAATATTATTAAAGCTTATTTTGCTAATGTTGATTATACATATTTTATTGAATATCCGACATCTGATAAAGAGTATAATGCACCATTAGAGGTATTAGAAAGTGAAATGTTGCTCACTGGTTGTGATGTAGGAATAATTTATGAAAATGTTAACGGACAATTTAAGACAATAGCCTTTGTTGATTTAAAAGAAAACATTCGTAAGATGTAAAAAATAAAAAGATTATTAGCTTATATTTTAGTTAATAATCTTTTTATTTTTTAATACTTACTCAACTACCAATTAAATAGTTTTTAAATAAATTATAGTCAACTTTAATGAAACTTTAGGTCATATTAATGATGTAGCTAAAAAAATACGTAAATTGTTATTTGATGCATTAAATCCAGATGGTATGGTATTCTTAGTAAACTATGGAATGACTCAAGTTATTAAACATTATCATTTACATTTAATTCCTGTTTATAAGAAGAAACAAGAAATTATCGATCGAAATGTTATTTATGAAAAAATAATGAATGTAAATAAATAGATAAAAATCTTGAAATTTCGTTTATTATTTGCTATTAATTCCATAAATTATTAGGATATAGTCCTTGTTTAACCATTTCATTTATAGCACTAACAAGTAATTCTTTATCTTCTTTATATGTCATTCCATACCAAACTGCTGATGTCGATAAAGCTTTAACCTTTATTTTATTATCTTTTATTCCTTTACAAACTACATCTGGTAGTAAATATTCACAAGTTTGTAAATTATCTTTGTTATCCTTAAAAAAAATATCAAATTCGTTTTCTAATAATTCAAATATTTTGGGAGTAAACGCAAACATATTCATTGAAACTAAACTATTATTTTCAATATAGAAACTATTTTCTTCATTTAAAGGTGTTGCTTTTATTAAATGCTGTTCCTTTTCTAAACTGCTTTCAATTAAAGTATCTAAATAACCATTTGTTATTTTTAATACCCCTCTTTTTACTGCTCCGACATTTGTTAATGTATTACCAGCTATATAACTTATATTAGCAAATTCATTATTATTTTGATTATTTTTTAGAAAACTACTAGCAACTTTAAATGCATCATAACCATAAAAATCATCTGAATTTATAACTACAAAATTATTTTTAACGACATCTTTACAGCATAAAATTGCATGAGCTGTTCCTAATGGTTTAACCCTAGTATCAGGTAGATTAACCCATTTTGGTACATTATCATTATTTTGAAAAACATAAACAGTTTCGATGTTTTTTTCAATTCTCTTTCCTATTGTTTCTCTAAATAAATCATAATTTTCTTCTTTAATTATAAACACTACTCGATTAAATCCCGTTTTAATGGCATCATAAATTGAGTAATCTATAATAAATTCTCCATTCTTGTGTACTTTTTCAATTTGTTTTAAACCACCAAATCTTGATCCCATTCCAGCTGCCATAATTACTAAATCCATACTTTTAACTCCTATCTCTAATTAAATTATATCTTATATTTATTTTGTTGTAAAAATAATTTTATTTAAAATATTTAATTGTAAATGTTGTGCCATCATTACTTGATTCAACACTTATTTTTCCATTTTGTTTTTCAATTATACTTTTAGATAAGGCAAGTCCAATACCTATGCTATCATAATCAGAATCTTTACCTTTGTAAAATCTTTCAAATATATGATTAATATCTTCTTTTGCTATACCGGTGCCAAAGTCTTTAATTGTAATTTTAACATAAGCATTATTTTCACTACTTTCAATTAATACTTTATTATTTTCATATGAATGTTCAACTGAATTCTTTAAAATATTAGTTAATGCTTCTATTTGCCATTTATAATCACAATTAATAAATGAATCACTTAAATTAGTTTCTATTTTTACATTTTTTAAATCACTTAATAAAGAAACATTTAAAATAGCTTCATTAATTATTTCTTTAACACTTTCTTTTTTACTTATAAATTTTACAGTGTTTGTATCTAATCTTGATAATTTTAAAATTGATTTAACTAAAAAATTAATATTCATAACTTCTCTTTTCATATTTCTTAAGAAGTCTTCTCTAGTATTTTGATCCATATCCTCATCATCTAATAAGGTATCAATCATTATTAGAATACTTGTTAATGGAGTCTTTAATTGATGTGATATATCCTCTAAGCTTTCTTCAAGTTCTTTTTTATCTTTTTTAGATATTTCACTTATTTCATTTAACATAATAGTTGTCTTATATATTTCATTTTTAAGTAACGATAAATCTTCTTCATTAATATCTTTCATTTTAAAACTATAATTTTTATTATTTATTTCTTCAATTATTTTTATAACTTCATTTATTTCTTTATCTTTCTTTTTATCATTATTAATAATTATTGTTAGATATACTAAACAAATAATTAAATATATAAACAATAGGATAAAAAAGTAACTTACAAATATAGTTTTATTTTCTTTAATTAACACTATTCCGTCTAAATCAAAACTATATCTATTAAAAATGCTCGTTTTAACATTGTTTTTTATTATATCAAATAATTCATCATCTTTTATTTCAGGATATTTTTCTTTAATAGTGCTGATAATATTCACTATTTTATTATTATAATTTTTATTTACGTGATAATATAACATGACATTAAGTAGAATAATAATTCCAAATGTTATTAAAGTAAATATTATTAATTTTGAATATTTCTTTTTATTTTTCATTGTCAATCCTATAACCTATCCCTTTTACTGTTATTATAATATCTGTATTAATTTTTTCTCTAATTCTTTTTAAGTAAACTGTAATTGTATGATCATCTACATCATTTCCAGTCCATTCCCATATTTTATCTAATAATAAATTACGAGTAACTACTTTATTGATATTAATAAATAATAAATTTAGTATTTTTAGTTCTAATGAAGATAACTCTATTTTTTGATTATTCTTATAAACTTCCATTTTATCATAATTGTAAGTTATATCTTTAATTTTAATTGTAGAATTATTGTTTTTCCTTACCATAATACGATTAATTCTAGTAAGTAATTCTTTCATACTAAATGGTTTAGTAATATATTCATTAACACCTAACTCTAATCCTTTAACAACATTATCTTCATCATCAACGGCTGTTAAAATAATTGTTGGTATATTTAAATCTTTAATATTATTTTCATATAAATTAAAACCATTTCCATCTGGTAAAGTTACATCTAAAATTATTAAATCAATCTTATTATTACTATTTAAATAATTAATGGAGTCACTTATATTTGTTTTTGCAACAACTTGATAATTATTTTGTTCTAAATTATATTTTATCCCTTTAATTATACTAAGATTATCTTCAATTAATAAAATATTCATAATTATATTCCTTTCTTTTTAATTAATATTTAATGTATTAATAATTTGTTCTAAATAATTTATATCATTAAATTCACTAATTGCAAAACATTTTTTACCTAAATCTTTAAAACTTGCTCCACATGTGTATAATTTGCTTCTATCTAGTATTATAAAACGATCATAAAATGAGTTATTATCTATAAACTCAACATTTTTATATTGCTTTGTATATTTTTCTTTAAGAACGCTATCAACATTTTTAGAAACTATAATAATTTTTAAATTTATATCTTTAAGAATATCTAATAATTCTTTGCTAGCATAATTATCAATAATTATTATTTCAGTTCTTGCTTTATTTAAGATATCTACAAGAATTGAATAAGCATCATATATTTGACCTTCAAAAAATATTTTCTTTATTTTTTGTTCTTTAAATGAATCTAGGGTATTTTCAAGTAATTGAATTCTATTTTCGTGATTTAACAATAATTCATTAGTGTTAAAATTATTAGCAAAATATCTTCTCATTTTAACAAAAGCATCAATGATTTGGATATTTACTTTAACAGCTATATCACTTTTTAATAAACCTGATAACATCATAATTCCTTGTTCCGTTAGAACATATGGAAGATATTTGTAGTGTTGCCCTCTTAAATTATTGCTTTTGTTTAAGGTTGCAAATTGTGACCTTAAAGATAATCTATCTATTTCCTCATCAGTTAGTTGAAAACAAAATGTACTTGGAAATCTATCTATATTTCGTTTAATTACCTGATTTAATCGCTTAGTTTCAATTTGATATAGTATAGCAACATCCGAAGATAACATTACTTGCACCCCTCTTACTTCAAAAATCATATTTTCTATTTGTTTATCTTTTATTATAATTTCATTCATTAAATCCTCATTTTCTATTACAAATCGTGTTCAAGATCACATTTTGTGATCTTGAAGAATATTTTTTTAGTATTTACACTTGAGGTCGCAATTTGCGACCTCAAATTTAGAATCGCATTCTTTTCTTGTTCAAGGTCGCGAATTGCGACCTTGAAGATTAATTACACTATTATATTAAGCTTTTGGTATAACTTTTTCATCTTGAGGTCACAATTTGTGATCTCAAGTTTGTACAATAAATATTAATTTTAGCATGTTTATTTCTTTAAGGCCGCAAATTGCGACCTTAAACATATTTATCATTTATCGTTATCATTATCTATTTTTTCTATTTTTAAAGTATATCCTAGAGGTCCTAAAATTCTTAACACACTTTTAATATTTGGTGGATATATTCCTCTTTCAATTTTAGCAATTTTGTCCCTTAAAACATGAGATTTATCAGCCATTTCTTGCTGAGTTAATCCTAGTTTATGTCTTAAACAGACAAAATCAAAGTTAAAATTTTGATATAATATTTCTTCTAATTCGGATTCATAATTACTTTTCACACAATCACCACTTTAAGAATATCATTAATGTTCTATACATGCAACATTATATTAGAAAATATAAAGAAATCATTAGTCATTTAACTTATATAGAAAAAACTCTCCACTTTGGAAAGTTTCGTTATTAAAAATATTATTTTTTTAAATTACTTTGTGTTTTAGTTTGCAATAAAAATTTTATATATTCTTTATCATTTTCATCTTTGGCATTCATTAAATCTTCAAATAACATATCTTTAGATTTTTTAAGTACACATCCATCACTAATATAGTATTCAAACTTTAATTGAGGATATTTGATAAGTAATTCTGGCATATTAATAATAATAGAATCAAATATATTATCAAAAGAAAATGATGGTGGAATTATTAAATTCATCAATTGAAATTTAGTTTTATGATTATTATAGTCATTTAAGTTTTTTTCTAAAGATGTTTTTATTTTCTTTAATATTGATGGTTTAAGATTTATTCCTATATATTCTAAAAATAATAATAAATATTTATTTCCTTGAATATCAGCAATTGTCTCTTCTGAAGTAAATTCATAGCTAGGATTACAAAAAACGCCTTCAAAATATGATTCATTTTCTATTACAGCTCTATTTAATTCATTAGATAAACATACATTACTAATTATTTCTTCTTTAATGCATCTTACTACCCATTCATTACTATATCCTACTTTTTTGTCTATAGCAATTTTAAAATGAGTTAATTCATGAAAAATTATTTGTATTAAATTTATTTTTCCAGAGTATATTTGTTTCACAATTTTTTCATTTATAGTTATTTTATTATCACTTTCACTATATAAGCCAAAAGTTGAGAATGGAAGTTTATCTATAATAAATGAATAATTATCTCTATTAAGACCCGCATTAGCCAAATATGTTTTCATAACTAAAAGTATAAAACTACTTAAATTTTCTTTAAATTCATAATAAGATAATTTTGAATTATCTTTTTCAATTTGTAAAATATTTAGTTTTATTTGTTTAAATTCGATTGAATTTAAAACAACCTCATTTAATAATTTCATAATTTATCTCCGTTATTACTTTTTATTATAACATATTATTAACAAATACATAAATCTTTTATAAGTTAAAAACTCTCCCTAAGGAAAGTTTTATATATTTTCATTTCTAATAGTTTCAATCGTGTTTTGTTTATTAATTCTACTAATAGAATACTTCATTAATATACTTATTAATAATAATACAAATATACTAGAAATTATAATTCCATTAAATGGTACTTCAAATTTTAAGTCTTCATTTTGACTTAATAATAAATATATAACATAAGATATTGCTAAACCAATAGGAATACCAAAGATAAGTGATTTAATACAAACAAAGATACTTTCTAATCTTATCATTCTATTAAATTCTTTAGTTGTCATACCAACAGATTTTAACATAGCAAACTCTGGTTTTCTTAATTCCATACTAGTTGTTATAGTATTAAATATATTAGTAACACTTATTAAAGTAATAACTGTAATAAAACCATATAAGAATATACCAATTAATAAAATTAAATTTCGCATTATTCTAACATTTTCTTCTTTATTATCAATATGATATCTCTCATCTTTTAAAATATTATCAATATCATCTTGTAACTTACTAGCATTAGAACTATCAAAATAAACATTATAATAATTATTTGTTCCTTTAATTTTATCATAATATTCATCATTTACTACTAGATATTCTTCATTATTATAGTTATTTTTTATTCCAAAAGGAAATTTAGTAGTAATAAATCCAATAGTTAAATCTATATTATATTCTCCTACATATTCTCCTACATTAGTATATAAAGTAGTATTTATAATATCGTTTTTATTATAATTAAATATGCTTGTTTTTTTATACTTATTATTTTTATCCATTATATTAATATAATCTATTAAAATAGCTTTATCTTTAAATTCATTATAATTTAAATTTAGGGAATTAATATATTTTTTATATTGATAATCACCTAATGAGATTATTTGAATATTATAACTATCATCAAATTCTTCTTTGTATGAAGGATTATTTATTTCACAATTAGTAGTTCTTATAACACTATAATCGTTAATATTATCTAATTTAACTGTTTGATTTATTTTATTAATAATATTTTTATCTTCTTTACTAGTAATATTATAATTAATGTTATATTCAGAAGCACTAACTTCTTTTTTTATTTCATTCATAAAAGTATTCATAAAGTAAGTTAGGGAAATAAATACCAAAACTGAAATGGTTAAAGATACAATAGTTGTACGATAACTCTTTTTATTTCTTTTAATATTTTTATAAGATATTTCTCCACCTACTGCAAATATTTTATTAATTAATTTAGGCACTTTTAATTTTTTACTATTTAATTTTAGATTAGCGCTATTTCTAATTGAATCAATGGGACTTATTTTAGATGCTTTTCTTGCACTTTTAAGAGCAGATAAATAAATTGTTATAATACCTAATAGAATTGCAACTATATATGATATTACAGAATATGATAGAACCATATTAAGTCCACCAGTTAATGAATCTTTAAGTAAAATGTTACAAATAATTATTAAAATATATGATGCAATAAATCCAAGTAATAAACCTAAAGGAATACCAATTAATCCCAAGATAGTTGCTTCATAAAAGACATTATTTTTAATTTGTTTTTTAGTTGCACCAATACTTCTAAGCATCCCATACTGTTTAATTTTTTCAGTTATTGAAATATCAAAACTATTTTTAATACAAAATACAGAAGTAAACACTATAATAATGCAAACAACTATTACAACATAACCTAAATTACCAATTCCACTATTATTAATTGGATCAATTTCCAAAGCAATCAAATAGCCATTAAAATCGGTTGCATATCTTGCTTTTTCTAGTTCTTCACGAACATTAATTAACTCTTCTTCATTATCAAAACTACCATAATAATATTTGTTAAGAACATCTGCATTAACTCCAATAATATCAGCAGTAACTTTTATATGATTTTTACTACCAACTTTATTATATTTAGCATAAACATTCACATTTCCAGTAAAATTATTATCATCAATATAGCTTATAAATGTATAACCAGGTGCAATGTATGGTTCAATATTAGTTGCTGATCTTTCATAAACTCCAACTATTTTATATGTCTTTTGCTTAGTATTAATAATCTTTTCATTATCGGCATCATAACCATCATATTGATTTAATTTATAAGTGCCAGATACCCTCTCGCCAACTTCTAGAGTAATTTCTTTGTTATTTTCAATATCCATTCTTCCGTTTGTTTTTAAATGAGTAGGTATTATAATTTCGTCTTCGTTTTGCGGTAAACGTCCACTTGTTAATCTAATTGATAAATTTTCTAAAGCACCTTTATCAAAGCCCATAACATAGGCATATGGTTTACCACTGTTTTTAGAATCTTTTAATGGAGCATATCCTATTTCTTTAGTTAAATAAACGTCTTCAACACCATTATTATTCTTTATGTTTTTAACTTCATCACTTGGAACATCCATAAATTCAACATGGAAATCACCTTTAACATATTTTTCATAAACTATTAAAGATTTTAATCCACTAGCATACATAGTTGCAACTGCTGTTATTAATGCAACGGATAACATAATTCCAATAATAGTAACGATAGTTCTTTTTTTATTTAATTTTAAATTTTTAATAGTTAATTTTTTTAGTAAGTTCATAGTTATTCACCTACTATTTTTCCATCTTCAATTTTAATAATTCGATCTGCAACAGCAGCTATTTCCATATTATGAGTAATCATTATAATTGTTTGTTTTAATTCTTTATTTGTTTTTTTAAGAAGTGCTACTATTTCATCACTTGATTTTGAATCTAAATTTCCGGTTGGCTCATCTGCTAGTATGATACTTGGATTTGTAATTAATGCCCTACCTATACTTGTTCTTTGTTGTTGTCCACCTGATAACTCATTTGGCAAATGATTTTTTCTAGCTTCTAAACCTAAAAGTTTAATCATATCATTTAATTTAGTTTTATCAGGTGTTCTTCCATCTAACGCAAGTGGTAATGTAATATTTTCTTCCACGTTAAGAATAGGAATTAAATTATAAAACTGATATATTAATCCAACTTGTCTTCTTCTAAAGATAGCAAGCTTATCATCATCAAATTTATAAATATCTTGTCCATTAACATAAACTTTACCACTTGTTGGTCTATCTACTCCACCAATTAAATGTAATAATGTTGACTTACCACTACCTGATGCTCCTACAATAGCAACAAACTCTCCTTTTTCAACACTAAAGGATACATGATCAAGTGCAACAACTTTAGTGCTATCTTTACCATATACTTTAGTTAAATTTTCAACTTTTAATATTTCCATATAATCTTCCTTTCAACAATTAAGTTATATCACACTAAAAGTTACAATTAAGTTACATTTTGTTATTTTGATATTGTTTTAATTGTTGCTTTAATTCATACCATGTAAATAAATTTAAATTTACTATAATTCTATTTTAAATAACAAATGTAATGAGATTTATAAATCAAATTCTACACTAAAATATTTATATTCTCCATCATATATTTTTTTAATAATTCGGTATTTTCCACTTGTTAAATTACCATATGCTTTAGACCAATCAATATTCATTTCTAACTCATTATTGTCATCTACTAAATATCCCATTTCATTAAATAAAACATCACCCCTTGGTTTTAATTCATACCAAATATGATCAATTCTTTTTTCTAATTTGTAATATTCTTCATATGTATATTTAGTTTTATTTTTATCTGTAATAATAATTGTTGCACCACTTTTAGTTAAAGTATTATCTTTTAATTTCATAGTAACACCTTCAAGCGTATATTCTTCATTATCTTTATTTAAAGTAACACTGGCATTATTTAAAGAATCTAAATAATAAATTAATCCTCCAAATATTAATACAATTAAAATTATTTTAATTAAAAGTTCTTTTTTCATATAAGTATCTCCTTCTATTTATAGTTTAGCATATAAACAAAATATTGTCTTTAATATTTGCATATGCTATAATAACTGGAATTGTTGAAAGGAAGATTTAAATGAATATACTAGATAAAATGAGCGAATATAAAAGAAGATTATATTTAAGATATATTACCGGTAATATCGGTTTTGTGAGAGAAACTAATGATGCAATTATATGTTATGTAAAAGAAGATAAAATAGATAATGGAATATTAATGGATTTATCTAAACGTTCTAAAGAAGTAAATTTAGATAAAAAAATTTGTTATGTATTTGATAATATAGTTACATATAAAAGACTAAATATTTTATCACAAGATAACTCTGAAATTATAATTAAAGATTGTGATTTTAAAAATGGATTACAAATAGGTTGTGCTGGCAAATGTATAATTGATAATTCATTCTTTAAATTATATGGAATTGGATATAACAGATATAATATTATCGCTAATGAATTGGAACTTAAAAATTTAAAAGAAAATATGATAGATTTTAATGGTGATTATGAATTGGGGATATGTGTAAAAGAAAAGTTAACACTTAAAAATAGTATTTTATCAACGAATAGTTTAGTGAAATCAATTTTATTAATTTCAGATAATATTTTAAATATTGATAATTCAAGTATTAATAGTCATTCAATTATTATTAATGCTCCTAAAATTTGTACTAAAGGAAAGGCTGAAATTAATTCAGATAGTATTAAAATGTATACTGAAGATTTTGATAGTATAAATATTATTACTTCTTATCTTGAAATTAATGGTGAATTTATTGATACTAGTGATAAAAAAGTTACACTTAGAAAAATAGTTAATGATGTTGAGAAAAAAAGATTAGAGTTAATCGATTGTTTAAAGAAAGTAAAAACTAAAGTTGATGAAGAAAATCAAAATAGATTAAATGATTATCAAAAAGAACTAGAAAATAAACCGGTTAAAACTTTATTAAAAAAATAAAAGAAGGATTTCTATAAAAAATTAAATTCCTTCTTTTTATTTTATACAATAAAATTTAGTACCTTTTGGTTTTATTTGTAATATAGGGTATTCTGTGCAATCATATGAATCATAAAAGATTCCATAATATACATTATCTTTCTTTATAGCTATAATTGGTCTATTAACTCTAAAAATACAAGCTAAATCTATAACAACTATTAAAACTATAGAACATATAATAATTAAAAATATTTTTAAATATTTATTCATAACTTCTTTTTAATCTTTTTTATTTTCTTCACTTTCCTCTAATAATTTTAATATTTTATTTTGATTAGTAGTTAATCTACTTATTTCTCTATGTAATTCTTCTAAAATAAGTTCACTTTTTAAATCCGTTTTATAATCATTAGAACTTCTTAATCGATCTTTTTTAGCTTCTCTATTTTGACTCATCATAATTATTGGGGCTTGTAATGCGGCAATACATGATAATAATAAATTAAGTAGTATGAATGGATATGGATCAGCATTTTCTAATACATAAATATTTAACATTATCCATAATATTAAAAAAACAACCATACCAATTATAAAATTCCAACTACCAGCAACTTCTGTTATTTTATCGGCTACCTTATCTCCAAAAGTACGATTTATATCGCTTTGTTTATCAGTATCTACTGCAATTGGTTCATCAATTAACATATTAATTAATTCTTCTTCATCATTACTTTCAAGATTCGTTTTTAATAACATTTCTACTATTTCTTTTTTAGTTCTACTTCTTTCAGCCATTTTATACCACCTATTAAAATAATAACATTTATAAAATATAATGTAAATTATTTTGTGACTGTATTAAAACGGTTTTAAAAGATAATGTTAAATCATATGGTTGTTATATTTTCTATTTAAGTTTGAAATTCCTATTATAAAAACTAACTATTTCAGATTACTTTTCTTTCTAAGATTACCATACTTAACATACAATTAAAACACTTCCACATTTAATAACTGATTAAAAAAACATAAAGCTTTTATGATAATATACATCATTTTATAAATTTACAACTAATTAATCTAATTTAGTCCATACAATTTTACTATAAAAAGGATAAGCATTCATTTACTTTACAAATAAACTATGATATCTTTTTTATAGTATAAGGTTGTGATTAATATGATCAAAATAAATGATTTAGTTACTGAATTAAATAAATATGATATTCCTAATGAGGATGAAATTATTTCTTGGTTTGTAAACGGAGATAAAAATGCAACTTTGGAAAACTGGCAATTTTATCAAAAATGTATATTAGGGATGTTACATCTTGATGAGCATTTTGATAATATTTGTTGTTCTTATAAAGAGTTTAATAGGTTAGAAACATTATTAACATCAAAAAAATCTAAAATTTATGATCAAAATGAAATAAAAGAATTAATAGATACATTTATCTCAAGTGATAGCATATCAAAAAGTTATCTACTAGAAAATAATGAACTAATAAATTATATTAAATTATATGCAAGTTCTAATTATTCACATTATAATGGGATCGAAATTGATGAAACTAAAGTAAGAAAAATAAAAACAGACATTGATTATTGTAATAATGTAATTGAAATGTTGTCTTCTGCTAGCGAAAATTTAAAACATGGAAAAAAAGTTGATGTTAATTTATTTAAAAGACAAAAAGAAATTATATTTAATGTTTTTATGACTAAAAATAAAAAAATTAAATTAATTGATGATAAAATAAAAGAATTAAATAAACAAATATCAAGACTGACAGAAATAATGACTTTAGAAGAACTAAATGTTAAAAGAAAATATATTAATGAAGTTATAGATTTTTTGAATACAGAATGTGTTAAAAATAATAATTTATTATACGAAAGATTAATAAATGATTTGATTAGTTTAAGAGATAATCACTTACAAGATATTACAATTAATCATTTAATAACGTTTGAAAATTATCTTAGATCTTTTATAAATTTAAATATGGAAAAAAATAGTAATTATTTAAACAATATGAAAAAGGATATTATATCATGTGCAAAAATATATAAATATTTTTGGGATATTAAATGGTCAAAGGATAAAAACTTTATGGAGTTATGCAAAACTATAAGAAATGCTATGGCAAAAGCTGATGTTTCTAGTGATAATAAAATCGACAGTAATCTTCGTGAAAGTAAACTTTCCTCTGATAATGAAGGATTTATTCAAGGAGCATCGCTTAGCAAAGAACAAATTTCTAAAGGTATGGAATATCTATCTCAAAAATACGATGATATTATGAAAATTAATGATATTAAAGAATATGTAAGTGAATGTGCTAAATTTATGCATGATTTTATCATGATACATCCATTTACAGATGGAAATGGAAGAACTAGTAGAATGATACTTCAAGTAATGCTTGCAAAAAGAAATATTTTAATTCCATCTTTGTTTGATAGTTCTTACCATAGAATCCAATCAATGTATCAAAAACTAGCAATTAAAAATGGTTTGATTTTTGACTATTTAGATAACTTCTCTACTGCAGATAATTTAACAACCTATAATAACGATTATACCTATATTATTAATTATGTTATAAACCGCGTACAACAATTTAACTATAATTTATTACCAGAGACAACTGAAAAAATTAGTGCTAGTGATACTAGTATTATTGATTCAAAAAAATCAAAAGATATGGTTTGTAATATTGTCCAAGAAATTGAAAACTATAAAAAAGAAGAAAAAATTTCGAATGAATCAAGCAGTTACAAAAACATTCGCTAACACGATTAGAATCATTTATTATATGTTGAACGAAAATCTTTTATATTAGAAACGCATTAAAATAATAAGAAGCCATTGGTCTGTAGAAAATAAAATCCATTGGCATTTAGATTATACTTTTAATCAAGATAGAAATAAAACAACAAATAAGAATGCATTATTAAATCTAGAAATAATACATAAATTTGTTTTAGCCGAATTAGAAAAAAACAAAATATAATCGTAGCTTACTTAGAATTAGAAAACATCTAGGAAGAAATATTAAAGAATATTTTACCAAATTAGCATGCTTTCTAATTGTTTCACGATAACGTTTTTTTACGAAAAAATTCTCTTAAACTAGCATAAATAATTAGTTTAAGAGAATCAATTCAAAATTTTATAATTTTATCCTGTTTAAAAATTTATTATATAAAACTATTAACTTCTAGCTAATTTAATAGTTACATTACAATATACTATATCTTCAAAATTACTTATTTTATAATTTATTAAATAAGTAAATAGTTTATATTCTTTATCACAATAATCACTTACAGGATCTTTATATCTACTATTTTTATTATTTTTTAAATTGGCTACTAAAAATAACATTTCACATTTAATATTAAAACTGATTTTATATACATTTAGTATTTTTTTATTATATTTTTCTTTCATTATTTTTGGTACCTCAATTGTTTCCTTACCGACAACAATTGAGGATTTCTTTTATTTTTATTTTTTGGGGCCATCTATTTTACTCTATTAGCATTTGCGGCGGTGGCCCTTAGAATCCGATATTCCTATTCTTGTTATTATCTATATTTTGTACTTTACATATGATTTACATTTTATCCGATACGGAAGGCTGGGGCAAAGCCACCAGTATGGTTAGCATCTTTGCTATTCCAGTCGCCGTCGTCAGTGACACCAAGGAAATAAAGGTCATAGTTGGGATGGGCCCCACGAAGCCACCAAAAGGAAGCCAAACCAGTGTTCTTCTTTATAGCACCTAAGTAGGTGTTGCTATTTACTCCTATTTGATTATAATAATCTAATTGTCTTGTATTATTTGCTGTACTGTCATTAGAATCTACATTATGTATTTCTTTTCTAGTAAACAAATATATTTTATCTGTTGATTCCCAGTTGCCATCTGTTCTATTTGCGTTCTTATCACTACTTCCATGTCCTGATGCTACTTTTGTTGCTTTTATTACTTTTTGTAAATCACTTGGTAATTTATTTAAGAAATCTCCATTTGCATATGTTCTCAATTCACTTGCTGGCCATCCACCTACATTTGTTTGTGATGAATTCATTTGTCTACTTTCTACGATATCAGCAAACTCTACTACAAATCCACAGGCTGTTTGGGAAAAATCATTTCTATTACATTCTGCTGGTGTTGATTTATTAGCAATTCTTACTGTATATGGTTTATTACCTATTAAAACTTGTTTTGTATCGCCTACTTTATATACATCAGATGAAGTATTATCAGCTATTGTTTCCCATGTATCTTTGGCAAATGTTTTTGGCTCTTTATAGTTTACTACTACTTTACCATTAAATGTTTTTCCTTTTTCACTGTCTTGATTTAAACCATTATCAGGAAATTGTATTATTAAATTAAACGTTATAGTTTGATCATTTAAACTTGCAGGAAATTCTCCGGTTACCATTTCAGTATATTTTTTACCATTTTTAAATGTTCCATGAGTATATCCTGTGTATGTATCATTTCCAGGTACTGTTTGATTTTTATAATCATCTTCTGTTTTTCCTGTTTCAGGTGTTATTACATAATTTGCTGTTATTTGTGAGTTTGCAGATCTATTTACTTCTTTTATATAATAATGCATCATGCCATCGCTAAAGGTTGATGTATATTGTACTCCTACTTGATATGGCATTGAAAGTCCATCACCAGTCTTCATTCCTACTGTCGTATTTGATCCAGTTAATGTAAATGTTTTATTAACTATTATTGCATTACTAGGCTGTATATCATTTGATACTAATAAATCACTTTTGCCATCTGCATAACTTATTGACATCTTACCACTTGTTGCTGATATTAAAGACGTACTTCCTTTATTATTACTCGCACTAAAAAAAGCATATGTTATTCCCGAAAAGATCACTAGTAACATTACTATTGTTCCTATCATTACATATACTTTTATTTGTTCTTCTTTATTATTCATATAAAATCACCATATTCCATAGTGAAATTATACCTCTAAATACCCCCCCGTCAAGTACGCGAACATTTATTCTATTGAACTATCAAAATAAAATTGTTAAAATTTAATATAGAATAGAAAGAGATTGGAAATGAAAGAAGATAAGAAGAATAAAGAAAAACTTATTAATGATGTTACTTTGAATCCACAAGATCTTATAGACCCAGTCTCTAAACTTGTTGTTTTTAACTATGAAGAAACACCTATTACTGAAATAGTTAACGCTATAATAGTTGACGCTATTAGAATGAAGGCATCAGATATTCATTTTGATCCAATGGAAACGGGTTTAAAAATAAGAGTTAGAATAGATGGAGCTTTATCAGATTATAGTATGGTTCCTTTATATGTTGAAAAAAACATGATTACTAGAATTAAAATAATTTCTGGAATGAATATAACTGAATCAAGGATTCCACAAGATGGGGCTATTAAAAATAGTTTAGATAATATTGATGTTGATTTACGTGTTTCTTGTTTACCTACTAATTTAGGTGAGAAAATTGTTATTCGTGTTTTAGATTATAAAATGTCAGCAGCTGGAATTGAAGAACTAGACTTCAGCAAGGAAAACTTAGAAAAAGTTAAAAAAATGATTCAAATTCCTAATGGTATAATCTTAGTTACTGGTGCAACCGGTACTGGTAAATCAACCACTGTATACTCTATCTTACAAAGACTTAACACTGAAGACTCTAATATAATTACAGTAGAAGATCCAATCGAAATGAATATTGAAGGAATTAATCAAGTCCAAGTAAACTCCGATGTCGGTCTTTCATTTGCGACTGCCTTAAGAAGTATTTTAAGACAAGACCCTGATATTATAATGATTGGAGAAATTCGTGATGATGAAACTGCTAAAATTGCTGTTCGAGCATCTATAACTGGACACTTAGTTTTGTCAACAATCCACACCAATAACTCTCTTAACACTATAGAGCGTTTAACTGATATGAATGTTGAACGTTACCTACTTGGTGCTGCTTTATCAGGTGTTATTTCTCAAAGACTTGCTAGACGCTTATGTAAAAAATGTAGAGTCTTAAGAGAAACTAATGAATATGAAAAAGAATTATTTAAGAAAAATTTAGGTTTAGATGTTAACGAAATATATGATGCTCAAGGATGTGATGAATGCCACCAAGGATATAAAGGACGTATTGCTATTCAAGAAGTATTACTTACTAACCAAGAAATAAAAGACGCCATTGTTCTTAACTCACCAAAAAAAGAATTAAGAAAATTAGTTTATGGAAAAAGCGGAACAACTACTCTTTTCCAAGATGGTTTATTAAAAGTTGTATCAGGTGAAACATCACTAGAAGAAATATTAAAATTAGTTGAATCTGACGATGAAGTAGATACGGAAATTGAAGAAGAAGCTAAAGAAAAAGATATTGAATTACCAATAAAAAAAGAAACTATAGAAACATTATAATCTCTATAGTTTTTTATTTTAACTTACTAAATCAGCAGTATCATCAATAAAAGTATTAATTTTACGTTTAATAACTTTTTTATTTTTAGTTAGATTCTCCATGCCCATATATAAACCAATACCAGCAGCTGCTCCAACCATCATCATCATTGTATTTTTCATTCTATCACCATTATTATTATGAACAAAATCTTAAAGTTTATTCATAATTAATTCATTTAAAGTAGTTTTTCTCTTAAAACTATAATCATTATTTATAGCCTTTAAGTAAGCATCTTTACTACCAACTAATATAAGTGATTTTTTAGCTCTTGATACTCCAGTGTAAAGTAGTTTATTATATAACATTCTATTATAACTTAATGACATTGGCATAATAACATAGTCAAATTCTGATCCTTGAGACTTATGAATAGTTATAGCATAGGCATGACTAATACTTATTAGATCTTCTCTTTTATAATCAACTATGTTACCATCATAATCTATACTTAATATATCTTTTTTAGAGTTTACATTAACAGAGCAAATATAACCTATATCACCATTAAAGATATTATTATCAACATCATTAACCAAATTAAGCATTTTATCCCCTACTCTATAAGTAATAGGACCAACTTTTAATTCGTCTTTTTTATTAACAACTGGATTAAAATATTCCTGTAACAAGATATTTAAGTTATCAATTCCATTTTCTCCTTTATACATAGGAGCTAAAACTTGAACATTTCTGACATCAATACCTTTTTCTTGCATTTTATCTAATAACTTAATAATAATACTCTTTATATTTAAATTATCACAAGAAATAAAACTAAAGTCATCTCCACTAGGAACTATATCAATAACCTTATCTTTAATATTTTTAGCAACTGTTGGAATATATGATTTATCACTTTGTCTATAAATCTTTTCTAATCTAATATGCGGTATATTAGTGTTTATAATATCATTTAATACTAATCCTGGCCCAACAGAAGGAAGTTGATATTCATCACCTACTAAAACTATTTGTGTATTAAAAATATCTAATCCTCTAAGTAATGATGCCATTAAATGATTATCTATCATTGAAGATTCATCAACTATTATTAAGTTATAATGCATACTATTTAATTCATTTATATTAAAAACATTATTTTCTTTATCCCATTTTAGAAATCTATGAATAGTACTTGCTTGATATCCAGTTGAATCACTCATTCTTTTAGCAGCTCTTCCAGTTGGTGCTAATAATAATACATGATCTTTAACCGCATTTTCACTAACTTTATAAATAAGTGAATAAGTTTTAATTATCCCTTTAATAATAGTTGTTTTACCAGTTCCAGGTCCTCCCGTAATAACACTTATATTATTAATTAAAGATTTACTAATTGCTTCTTTTTGTTCTTCATTATACTTTATATCAAGATCTTTTTCCGCTTTATTAATGTATCTATCTATATTACTTACTCTACTACTTAATTTAAATAATTTAGTTAAATAATCAGCAATATACACCTCATCATCATAATCTTCTTTTAAATATATTTTATCCTCTTTAATAGCAACTTTACCGGTATTAAATAAATAATTAATTTGACTATCAATATCAACATTTATACCATATAACTTTTTTAAACCAGCACATATCTCTTCTTTATATAAATAAATATCCCCAGAACTAAATGTTAAATATTTCATAGTTTCAATTAAACAAGCCTTAACTCTTCGATCATCTTCTATATCGTTATTACTTAAAAATATTTCATCTAATTTCTTAAAATTAACTTCATCATTTAAATCATAAATATTTTTATTTATTATATCTTTAATTCTTTTACCAAACTTATTAATTAAATTCATTGTTTCTTTAACACTAAATCCCATATTTTTAAGTTCAACTATTAAAGCATCATTATCAAAATATTTACATACTGAATTATATATTTGATCTCTCTTCTTATCGTTTATTCCTTCAACTAATTCTAAATTACTTTTATTTTCTTTAATTTTATATAAACTATCATTACCAAATACTTTATATATTTTTTTAGCAGTTGCTTCTCCGCATCCCTTAACAAAAGAACTAGTTAAAAATTCAATTATTGCATCTTTTCCTTCTGGCACAACCTTTTCATAATTATCAGTACTAAACTGATAACCATATCTATCGTGAAATATATACTTTCCATTTAAAACATAAGTATCATTTTCATTAGTTTTCATAAAATAACCAGTATAAGTAATTTGTTTATTAGTAGGAATATCTTCATCATCAGTTTCATTAACCTTAAAAAGACCAACCCTATAGCCTGATTCAGATTCAAAAATAATATGTTTAAACTTTCCTTTAATATAACTCATAATTAATATTTTACCACATCAAAAAAAAATTACAATAATATGTAATCTTTTCCAAATCTTTTATTAGTTCTATTTTCAATGTCTTTAATTATATTCTCATACTCATTGTTTATTAAAGTAATTATTTCATTAAAATCATTTTCTGTATAAAATGATGAATTATTTTTCATATTATTATATTTATTTTTATTACTAATTAAATTATTTAAATCTATATCTATTTTTAAATCTTTTTTAACCATATTTATAAATTCATCATATTTTTCCCAAATATTATAATGATTTTTACTGGATTTTTTATAACTATTTAATTTATTACAAACTAAATCTTTATAATTAATTATTTTATTATTTTTAGGATAACATCTCATCATCCCTTTTGTATCACCTGTAATATTATATTCTACTATTGTTTTCATTTTATAACTTTAATAATTTATCCATTACTCTAATCATTTGAGCAGTGTAACCAAATTCATTATCATACCAAGCAACTATTTTAACTTGTTTTTTATTTACATCTAACACTTTAGTAGATAATCCATCAACTAAGGCACCTGTTGCAAGTCCAACTACATCACTTGACACTACTGGATCCATTGTAAATTTAAGAGCTTCACTTTCGTTATTTTTAAATATATTGTTTAGTTCTTCTTTACTTGTTTCTCTATTTAATGTTAAGGTTACGTCAACCATAGATCCATCTATAACTGGTACTCTATAAGCAACGCCTTCCATTTTTCCACTAAGTGATGGTATTACAAGTCCAATAGCTTTAGCTGCTCCTGTACTTGTTGGAATAATGTTTGCTGCTGCTGTTCTTCCTCTTCTTGATTCGATTCCTTTTTTATGTGATCCATCTAATGTATTTTGATCATTAGTATAAGCATGAATTGTTGACATAAATCCTGATTCTATCCCAATATTATCTTCAATTAATTTTAAAACTGGTGCTAAACAATTAGTTGTACAAGAAGCACTAGAAATAACCTCATCGTTACGTTCTAATAAATTATCATTAACTCCATAAACTATTGTTTTCATCTCACCTTTTCCTGGTGCTGAAATAATTACGTGCTTTGCTCCTGCTTCAATATGTTTATAAGCATCTTCCTTTTTAGTAAAAGCACCTGTACACTCTAGCACTAAATCAACATTTAATTCTTTCCAAGGATAATCTTTTGGATCATCTATTTGAAGTACTCTTGTAAACATAGTGTCCACTATAATTCCATCTTGAGTAACATTTATATTCTCATCTAAAGTTCTAAAAACACTATCATACTTAAGTAAATAAGCATTTTCTTCAGCACTACCTCTTGAATTAATTGCGACTACTTCATAATCACTACTTCCAAGAAGCATTCTATATGCTATTCTACCAATTCTACCAAAACCATTAATTGCTATTCTTTTTTTCATTTTCTAACCTCTTTCAAAATAACTATCTCCTACAAATTCCCTTAGTATATTACTATCTGGTAAATAATCACTAGGTATTGGAAAAAACATTTGTAGTTCATCTATTAATCTTCTTGATTCATTATAATATTTAGAATCTATTGGAACACTATATAAAAGTGGTTCTGCATAAACTCTTAATATACCTAATTCATATGTATAAGCCGTATTAAGCACCACATTAGCCTCATTTGTAAAGGGAAAAACATATTTTGTCTCGCCATTACGTACTTTATCCCAAAGTTTAAGAGTATCTTGAACATTATATCCTCTAGTTCTATTATCTCTAACTATTCGTCTAAGTAATCTAATATCAACTGTAGATATATGATTATGTCTATCAACAGATAATGGCATAAAAGGACTAATATATACTTTTAATTTAGCATCCTGTGGTATTGTACTAGTTAACTTTTCATTCAAACAATGTAATCCCTCAATAAGTATTATATCATTTTCTTTTAATTTTATTATTCTCCCCTTATATTCTTTCTTACCTTCAATAAAATTATAAGTTGGAACACTTACCTCCTCACCATTTAATATACTTGTTAATTGTCTATTAAATAAATCTAAATCAATACAATCAATAGATTCAAAATCATATTCTCCATTTTCCAATTTAGGAGAGTCAACTTTTTCTTTAAAATAATCATCTAAACCTAAATATATTGGATTAAGCCCAATCGCACTCATATATAAAGCAAGCTTCTTAGTACTAGTTGTTTTACCAGAAGAAGACGGTCCTCCTAAAAGAATTAATTTCTTATTTTCTTTTCTAATCAAATTAGCAAGTTCATATATTTGATTATCCATCATAATATCATTTTTCTTAATAAACTCTTTTATTTTACTTTCTGAAACTAGCATATTTAAATCAGATATATAATTAACATGAACTAAGTTACACCATGCTTTATAATCACTAAAACTTTTTAATATCATATCCTGATTATTAAATTTAGGCAGTGAATAATCACTTAAATAAGGAGTAGTTAAAACTACACTATTATTTTCTAAATAATTTAATGTATAACAATTTAATTTACCAGTAGATTCTGGCATATCACTTAAAAAGTAATTATAATATCCACATAATTCATATATAGTACAAGTTTTATTATTAGAATAAAGTATATTATTTGCCTTTTCTATCTCATTTATTTTAATATAAAAATTATAAGCATCTTTAACTGTAATAACTTTTTTAGTAATCTTTAAGTCTTTTTTAATTAAATCATCCATGATATTTTTTAATTTATTTATATCATCAGCATTTAAATTATTTTTGCTTTGTATCTTGCAATATAGTCCTTTATCTAATGAATGCATAAAATAAACGTCACATTTAAATAACTTTCTAACAGCAACATACATTACCATTTTTAGCCCTGATTGAATTAATTTTGATTCATATCTATCTAGTAACACTTTATCTTCCCCTATTCTTTAATTAGTATACCAAATTATATTAAAAATTTAAATAAATTATTAAAAAAAGAAATACTCTTTTATATAATTTTAATATTTCTTTTTTTATTAGATCTTTTATTCATTATTTTTCAATTATCTATTTTATGAATTAATTATAAAATCTACTAATTGTTTAGCATTTAAACTTTCGTATATGTTAAATTTCTTATCATAAATTCTGTTATTTTTTATTCTTTATGGTTGCGAATTATTACAATACCTGAGCCACCTTTTCCACCAACACCATATGTGTTTCCACTGTCGCTATTTGCAAGACGATATCCACCACCGCCTCCTCCGCCAGTATTGGTTGTTCCATCATAACCAGCAGGGTGTGAACTAGTTCCTCCTTTACCGCCTCCACCTAAACCACCAGATTTAGAACTAGCACCGCCACCACCTGAATATAATGTGCCATCACTTTCACCAAACTCACGAGTCGTTGTTCCTTGTCCTGTTCCACCTTTCCAAGTTTGAGAAGTAGTTTTATATGTTTCAGCATTTGCTCCATCGGATGCACCTGCGCGACCATTTACACCTCCACCGGATCCACCATTTCCTCCTACACTTCTCTTTTTAGCGCCAAATCCTCCTGCTGCCGATTGATTAAAGGCAGTTGATGCTTTTCCATCTTCACTTGATATTTGACCGCCATCTCCTACTACTATTTCATATGATATATTATTTTCTACTTTGATATTTTTAACAGTTGTGGTATATCCTCCACCACCACCAGCACTTCCTCCACCTGTATCTGCTTTGCTTCCAGCACCACCGCCTCCAACTAAAAAGACATCTAATACTGAAACTGGTGAATCAAACGTTAATGTTCCACTCGTTAAAAATCTTATCTTCCA
>CAKOMY010000006.1 GCA_934096815.1 uncultured Bacilli bacterium
GAATTAATAAAGAAATGCCCAGAATATAAAAATTTATATGAAATTGAAGGTTAAAGTTGTAAAGACAATGCTTAATTAGCATTGTCTTTATCGTTTATAATGGCTCTAGAATTTCTAGTGGGGAGCAAAAATATCCGCTGTAGAATTTCTAGTGTGGAGTTTTTATAAGAAAACTACGTGTTATAGTGGGGAGATAATTGAAAAATTATCTTCTTTTTTTGATGCTATAATTTATATGTAATTTTATTATAGTAGGAGGAGTAAAAATTGAATAAAGAATTACAAGAAATATTAAAATTAGAAGGATTTAAAATTCTAAAAATTGATGAAAGGAAAGAAAAAAATAAAATAATCAAAGTTATATATGTAGAAAGTAATAATAAAAAACAAGAGTGTCCAAACTGTGGAACTTATACCAGTAGTATCCATGATAAACTGAAACCAATTGAATTAAAATATTTAAAAGTTATAGAACAAGATACTAAAATAAATATTATTAAAAAAAGATTTATTTGTCATAATTGCAATAAAAAATTTACTGAAAATGTTAATTTAAATAATAAAGGAAAAACGATTTCAAACAAGCTAGAACAAAAAGTTCTAAAAGATTTATTAAATTACAATTTGAGTATTAAATATATATCTGAAAGTAATAATATATCATCTTTTTCAGTTAGAAGAATATTAGAAATAGCCATGAAGGATTATCCAGAACATATTACTAATTTGCCGAAAGTAATCTCATTTGATGAATTTAAAGCTGATACAAAAGAAGGCAAATATGCATTTGTACTAAATGATCCAATTCACAGAAAATGTTTAGATATATTACCACAACGAAAAAAAGAGTACCTAATACAATATTTTACGTATTGTAATAATCGGCACTCAGTGGAATACATAGTCTCAGATATGTATGAACCATATCTACTAGTACAACAAATACTTTTTCCTAAAGCCAAGTACGTAGTAGATCGATTTCATTATACTAGATATATTATGGATGCGCTAGATAAAGTTAGAATAAGATTACAAAAAACATATGGATATAATAGTAAAGAATATCGACTATTAAAAAATAAAAAGAATGTAACATTATTAAGAAAATATAGTAATGAAATTGATTGGTGGACATATACTCAAAGATATAAAAATGGACATATGGTAAATATATTAAAACATGATTTAAGAGAAGAATTATTAAATATAAGCTCGGAGTTACATTATGCATATATACTAAAAGAGTTATTTTTAGATGTAATTCATTCAAGTACATATGAATGAATTAAAAGAATGGATAGAGACAGTAAAAAGCTATGATATACCAGAAATGTATGAAGCAGCAAAAACGATAGAAAATTGGATGCCATATATAGTAAATTCATTTATAGATAAAAGATTCACGAATGGTTTTACAGAAGGACTAAATAATAAAATAAAAGTAATAAAAAGAGTTGGATATGGATACAAAAATTTTGAATTTTTTAGATTAAGATTAATGTATATATTAAATGGAAAAGTAAGTGGAATTACTAAAAATGTCAGAAATGCAAAAAAGTAAAAAATAGATGTATATCAGCCAATAAAAAACGAACAACTTTTTAAAATCAAAAAAATAAGGCTCTAGACCTTTTAAATAGAGGAAAAAGTAAAAAATAACTCCCCACTAGAAATTCTAGAGCCTTTATAATAGATAATAAATATTTTTTTATCTCACTATTCTGTATTTTTAAATTTACTATAAATATTTCGTTAGAATAGTTAAAAGCAAGAAAATTAATATCATTAATAATAATTCTATGTGGCTCAATATAAGTTAAGTTCGTCTTGTCAATTTTTCTAATACTACCATTAATAATAGTTGGTTGTACTTTAGCAAATTCAATTTTCCTTTTTAGTGATTCTTCTAATAAAATTTCTTCTTTAATAATATTTACCATAGTTCCATCCTTTCTTTTTAAAGTAGGATAGTTTTTTAAAACACAAAAAAACTAATCCATTTCTAGATTAGTTATTTATCAAAACTCGAAAAGTTCGAGCATATTTTACTATGGAGCGGTTAAACTACAGCTTACGAACTATAACGCTCTCTTTATAAAAATATTATATATGAATTCTTATTAAATTTCAATGGGTGTATAGAAAATTTTGTTGTTTTATAGTATAATAATCATAATTAAAATTCTTGGAGGTGCTATATGAGTAAATTTAAAACAATGGTTAGAAAAGATATTGAACTTTGTGATGAATATATTGGCAAGAATATGGCTACTCATTCAGAAGTTAATGCTTTATTAGGAAAATATGTAATGGATTATCCTGATTTTAATAAAAATATTATTGCATATGCTAGTGTGCCAGGTTATGAAACTAATGAGATTGAAAATATTAAAATAATAAAATTAAAATTAGAATATTTACTAAATCGAAGTGACAACCCTGATTTATATAATAAGCAGAACAATTCTGGGATTACTATATCTAATATAAATAATAACAATAATACAAATAATGTTAATTTTAATATGAGTATTGAAGACATAAAATCAAATATTGATGATAATACATATTTAAGTGATTTGGATAAAAAAGAATTATTAAATAAATTAGATGAGATATTAGAATTACAAAAAAGCAAAGATAGTAAAACTAAAAAATGGGATAAAGCTAAAAAGATACTTGGATTTATACTAGACAAAGGTGCAGATATAGCAATAATGTATATTCCACAAATATTAAAAGCAATAAGTAATTAAGCAAATTTATGGAAAAAGACAAAGAGTTTAAAATATTTAATGAAATTATGAATGACGCTTTTTGGCTTGGATATATATTAGAAATAAAAAGAAAAATAACTGATTATAGCCAGAAAGAAATATTAAGTTCATTTTTAATTTTTTATTCTTCTATATTTGCAGAAGAAACTATAAAATCTAATTATGGTGGTTTAAGTGAAAAAAGGGATATTACACTAGAAGATATTGAAAATTTTAGAAATTACAATTTAAAATATTGCGCTTTTATTGATTCAGAAACTGCTATTAGAATAATGAAAGAAATGGAAGTTAACTTTAATCCAAATATTTTTGATATAGTATTATATTTAAATGATGAGAATTTATTAGATATAAATTTTAGAAATTGGGATTTAAACAAAAAAGAAAACTTTGAATTGTATGACGGTTTAGTGGCTACACCATCAAGGTGGCTAGAAATTCTAATGCCAGATATATATGTTAAAATATTAGAAGAAATGAAAGAATTATCCAAATGCTTTATAAATAAAATTTCAGAATCCAAAATCAATAAAAAATCTTACTCTTCATATAAGTTATTTAAAAAAAGTAATATAAATAATAATGAGAAATTATATATATTACATAGATATGGACTAATAAAAACAACTATGTTTATTGATAATATAATAAAAGATAATATTTCGTTTAATATTGGTAAATTACGTTTTGATTTTAAAACTTTTATTATAAAAGTCAAAGCAATTATTATAGAAATGATTTGGAATGATAAAAAAGTTAGTAAATCCAATAGCATCATAGATAAAATATTTGAAAAAAATAAAAGAGATATAAATGATAATTTTTATTCCATAAATAGAAAATGCAGAAATAACCTACACTATTCTGATTATCATTTTTTGTCAAAAAAAGATATTACCATTCTAGATAAGTATCAAGACTTATATTTGAATAATGTATTAGAAACTTTTGACTCTTATATATTTTTAAAATTTGGTATATTTTATAATATTGGTTTATCTCTAGCAAAATTGGAGTATTGGAGTCGAACAGATGGGAAGTGATAAAATGTTAAAAAAACACTTTTTAGTAACTAAAAAAATTTTTCAGGTAATATTGTACTTGACTGAAATGATTGGAATTTCGTATTTATTAACAAAAGTTACCAGTATATATCTTCCAACAGAAAATTTTATTGATTTTTTTGAAAGAATGACAATATTTTTTACGTTTTATCAGATAATTATATTTGGAATATTGCAACAATTAAATGATATGAAGAAAGACGAATATCTTGCAATCCTTACTATGTATAAATATGTTGAACTATATAATTCAGATAAAAGAGAATATATAGCAAATGATATAAAAAATCTAATACAAAAACAACTTGACAGTTCAATGCTTAACGATAACGATATTAGAAATGAATATTTGGAAATTAAGAAAGTATTTGATAATAATCAAAAATTTGATGATACACTAATTAAAATAAAAATTATAAAATATGAGCATTGTTATGAAGAAGCAACATTAAATTGGAAATTTTCTATATTAACTAGATTATTTAAATAGGAGGCATTAATGAAAAATATTATTTTTGATATAGGTGGTGTACTGGCAGAGCCTAAAAGTGGACATTGGTTTATTACTACTAACTTTTGGAATATTGTGGATAAAAGTTTAGTGGATGAAGAAAGATTAAAATTAAGTTTAAAAAAATACTTATACTTACACACACAAGAACCTAAAACCGAAAAAGAAGAACATGAAATGTTTTCAAATTATTACTACAATGTTTTGAAAGATATAAATTATCTTAACACAAGTATAGATGTTGCAAATAAATTAGCTGATGATTGTGTTTACAATGATGATAAATTTATATTCTTTGATGATGATAAGCCAGTATTAGAAAAATTATCAAAAAATTATAATCTATATATTATTTCAAATGGATGGCCATCATCTTTTAGAGTATTAAAGAATAAAGATATAGATAAATATTTCAAAGGTATCATAATATCTTCTATGTTTACAACAATAAAAGAAGAAAAACTATTTGATATATTTATTGAAAAATACAAAGATGTTAATCCTAGTGAATCACTTTATGTTGATGATAGAAGACATATTTTGCAAAAAGCTAAAGAATATGGATTTAATTTATTATTAATGGATAGATATGGAAAATTTTCAGAAAGTGACTTTAAAACTATTAACAATATGAATGATATTTTGGAGGTGTTAGAATGAGAATTGCTACTTGGAATATTGGTGAAGATGAAACAATCAAAGATGGAAAATTAGATTATTCTTCTTATGAATACATATTAAAAAGAATTAAAGAAGAAGGTATAGATATTTTATGTTTGCAAGAAGCAATAATAAAATCTGACTACTTACCTCCTATAGCTGAATATATTAAACAAAATTAAGAACTTAAATATAATATTCAATATGAGTTATCAGACTCACATATAAATATTAAATGTAGAATGGGTGTTGTGATTTGCTCAAAATATGAAATAAAAAATTCAGAATTATTTATGCTAGATAACCCTAATTTAGTATATTCAGTAGATAGTAATATAACATATTATTCACATGATAAAGGTTTTATTATTGCAACCATTAAAAATTATAAGATTATTACAGGACACTGTTTACCATTTCATGTATTTAAAAAGAATCCGTTAGACTATATTGAAATATTTGAAACAGCAGATAAAAAATTTAATAGTGAATATGAATTAAATTCTGACTTTATTTTATGCGGTGATTTTAATTATGATAATGTTAATAATATTTTTCCAAATATAATGAAAAATTGTAAAGATTTAATAAACGTTCAAACTAGAAAAAATAAGCAATTAGATCATATTATAGTTAGTGACAAAAGAAATATTAATTCAAAAGAAATATTAGAAAATAATTTTGATCATAAACTTTGTCTTATTGAGATTAAAGATAATATATAATTTTATAAAGGGTATGGGAAATCCCATAGTAGAATTTGTACGGGAGTACAAATTCAGTGCTGGCTAGACATAGATTTTATTCCCACATTCAAAAAATAAAAAAGAGGATTAAATTATTCTGATAATTTTTTCCTCTTTTTTGAAGATTATTTATATAAAAACTTACAAACTTTTAAGTCCGTAAGTTGATTTCAATTGGAGCAGGTGATGAGAATCGAACTCACGTCATCAGCTTGGAAGGCTGAGGTTCTACCATTAGACCACACCTGCGTCAAATACAAGTTAATTATATAATAAATTAGAATGTATTTGCAAGTATTTTTTACTATTTTATTAAAGAAAGTTGAACTTTTCCTTTGTTTTTGTCGATATCTGATATATAAACAGTCAATATATCTCCTACACTAACAATATCTTTAGGATCTTTAACAAAGTTTTTGCTCATTTTAGAAATATGTAATAATCCATCATCATGTAAACCAATATCTACAAATGCTCCAAATGAAGCAACATTTCTAACTGTTCCTTTTAATTCCATCCCAATAGATAAATCATCAATAGTTAAAATATCACTTCTTAAAATTGTTTCTGGGGCTTCACTTCTAGGATCTAATCCAGGATTTTTTAATTCTTTAATTATATCAGTTACTGTATAAATATCTGAATTTAGTTCTTTTGTTAATTTTTCTAAATCAATATTTTCTAGTTTATGTTTAAACTCTTCTGTTTTAATATCTTTGATATCCAAATTTAATAACTTTAATAATTTACTTGTTAATTCATAACTTTCAGGGTGAATTCCTGTATTATCTAATGGATTTATACTATTATTAATTCTTAAGAAACCAACACATTGTTCATAAACTTTATCTGTTGTTAATTTTTTGATTTCTTCTCTTGATGTAAATTCTTTTTTCTCTTTAAATTTTTGAATTTTATTAATTACAGTAGTAGTTAAACCTGATACATATTTTAAAATAAAGTTAGATGCCGTATTAATGTTTACTCCTACTTCGTTTACAACTTTTGATACTGTATTATCTAAGCTTTCAGTTAGTTTTTTAGAGTTTACATCATGTTGATATTCTCCTACACCAATGCTTTTTGGATCTATTTTTACAAGTTCTGAAAGTGGGTCAATAACTCTTCTTCCAATACTTACTGCACTTCTTTCTTGGACTTCATAATCAGGAAATTCTCTTTGGGCTTCTTTACTAGCAGAGTAAACGCTTGCTCCCGCTTCACTAATTATTGTATAATAAACGTCTTTTAAATCCTTAATAGTATTTGCTACAAATTCTTCACTTTCTCGTGATGCTGTACCATTACCAATAGCGATTAAATTAATGTTATAAGTTTTAATTAAGTTAAGTAATTTAATTCTTGATGCTTCTTTTTCATTTTTAGGTTCGTGTGGATATATTACATCTTTATGTAAAACGTTTCCTTTTTCATCTAAACAGGCTAGTTTACAACCGGTTCTAAATGCTGGATCAAATCCAAGAACACGATATCCTTTAACAGGTCTAGTCATAAGAAGATTTTCTAAGTTATCTTTAAATACTTCGATAGCGTTATCTTCTGATTTTTCTGTTAATTCACTTCTTACATCTCTTTCAATTGATGGATATATTAATCTTTTTAGGGCATCTTTTATTGCGTCATTAACATAATCTACAACAAATGATTCTTTATTTTTAATAATTTTATTAGATAAAGAGTTAAAAATATAATCGTTATCATAATCTAATTTAACTGATATAACATTTTCCTTCTCAGCTCTATTAATTGCTAACACACGATATGGTTTAATGTATTTAACTTTTTCAGTAAAGTCATAATATATTTCATATGTTTTCTTTTCATCAACGGCATTTTTCTTTATTTTAGATACAATTGATGCATTATTCCAAATATAATTTCTGACGAATTTACGATAATAAGCGTTATCACTAACCCATTCACTTATAATATATTTAGCGTTTTCTAGGGCAACCTCTTTTTCGACATTGGGAACTATACCACATAATGATTCTAAACTTCCTTTTGTAGGAAATGCCATTATTGCTTTAGCTAAGGGCTCTAATCCCATTTTAATAGCTTCAGTAGCTTTTGTTTTTTTCTTTTCTTTATATGGCAAGTATATATCTTCTACTTCAACTAATTTAGTACAGTTTAGGATATTCTTTTTTATTTCATCTGTAAGCATACCTTTTTCATCAATTAATCTAATAACCGTTTCTTTTCTTTCCATTAAGTTATTATAATAACGATATTTTTCTTCAATTTTAGTTATTTGATTTTCATCTAATGCGCCAGTTGCTTCTTTACGATATCTAGCAATAAAGGGAATAGTTGATCCTTCTTCTAATAGCGTTAAAACGGCCTTTATTTGATTTATTTTGATATTAAGTTCACTACTTAATTCTTCTATTACTATTTCATTCATATTTTACCTCACTTTATCTATTTTACCATAAAAAAAGAGATTTTAGTCTCTTTCTAATCAATTTTAGTAATATTTATGATATCTTCTTCTTGAAGATAAGATACTTTTAATTTATCACCATTATTTATAAATGGAAGGTTATCTGATAATTCAATGGATGCTTTATATTTTTGATTGTTTGAATCAATAATATAATAATATGTTGTTCCATTTATTACGCTAGATTTTATAGATTTAATTATTATTTCTTTTGATATATCTTCGCCATTTTGAGTTAGTTTAACATTTTTTAAATAGTTATTAGCGGCTTCATTTATACCTTTTGATGAATCGGTTACGATTACTTTTTGGTAATCTTTTACATCAACAAAGCCATACATTTTTACTAATCCGGCAGCATCTTTTAAACTTACTAAATAGGTTGGATTTCCTTTAAGATTAATTAATAATGGGAAAGTAGATTTATATTTCATTTGTTGAACTGCACCTTCTGCTGATGCCATAGCACTATACTCTTCGGCTCCTGGTACACTATAAAAGCAAGTTGTACCAGTTCTCATATTAGTTAGTATGAAACCAAGATTTGATTCATCATTTACGATAGAAGTTAATCCAGTATAAAGATATATATCGTCGTTCATAGCTAGATAGTTATAGCCATCGGTTGTATTTACGACATTCTTTTGAGAAAAGATGCTATTTAAGAAACCATTTTGATATGTTCCCCAGTCATCAACTTGTTCTATTATTAGGCTAGCATTAAAGGCGATATCAATCCATGTTGGAATATTTCCGATAAGATATTCTTCACTTTCTCCTGTTATAGCATTTAAAATTATTACACCTTCTACATTAGCACGCAAATTTATAGCACTATATTTAAGAACTGGCATTACCCAATATGGATTACCTTCATTATCAATTTCAAATGATATATTACCAAAATTTTTTGTTGGATATTTAAATCTTAATTTACGATAAACATTATCATTAAATAAGCCTGATTCAACATATTTCATTCCTTTGTCTAGTCTAATTAGTTCGGATTTTCCAGTTGTACTATCAACAGTTATATATCCCTTTACTCCTTCTTTACGATTAGTTAGCCATTTTATAGGAGATGCATATTCTAAAGGTGTTACTCTAATTATTTTATTGTTATAGTTTATTTGAGTATAGATATTTGATACGTCATATTGACTTACTAAATCACTCATTTGTCCCATAACACGGTCTCCTAGGGCTTTACTACTTGTTTTATCAAGTAATGGTAATTTTGAAAAATCAACTTCTTGAATATCAGTGTTAAATTCTTTAGTAGAATCTACTTCAATCCGATTTGCATATTTTGAAGCCATAAATAGTGGACTTTCTATAAAATTCCATAGCATGATTAAAACTAATATTGTTGGCACAGCTAGAAGTAAATAGTTTAATTTAATAATTCTTTTGTCAAATCTGATTACTTTTTTTAGGTTAAATATTAAACTTATTCCATAATAAAATAAGATTATAAATATTATAAATAAATACAAGGTGATATTATGTATATTTAAAGCAGGTAAGAATAAGTAATAATAAATAAACGCAAAAAGTATAGTTAAAATAATACTTAATATTTTTTTCATATGTTCCTCCGAATTTATTATATCAAGAAAAATTAGAATATGATAGAATATTATTTGTGATTGATATGTATTATAATAATTTAAGTGATTTTTATAAGAATAAATTTGGATGTAAAGTTGTTAAACTTTCTTTTGATGGCGGATTTAGTTGTCCTAATAGGGTTAATGGCTCTGGTGGTTGTATTTTTTGTTCAGGTTCTTATGAGTTTGCAGGAGATAGAAATAAATCTTTAGAAGAACAATATCAAGAGCAAAGAATAATGATGGATAAAAAATGGCCTAATGCGAAGTATATAGCTTATTTTGGTTCTTTTACTAATACTTTTGATACACTTGATAATTTAAAGAAAAGATTTGAAAAGGTCTTAAGTTTTAATAATGTGATTGGTTTATCAATTGGAACTAGAAGTGATTCAATAAGTAATGAATGTTTTGAGTACTTAAGTGAGCTTAATAAAAGAACATTTTTAACAGTTGAACTAGGGTTACAGTCTTCTTTTAATCAAACTTTACAGTTTATTAATAGAGGTCATGATATAGAGAATTTTGATAGTTGTGTTAAAAAACTAAAGGAATTAAATATTAATGTGGTTGTACATATTATTGATGGACTTCCTGGTGAAACTGAAGATATGATGCTAGATACAGTTAGACATTTAAATAAACTAGATATAAATGGGATAAAGATACATAATCTATTTGTTGTTAAAAATACATTACTTGGTAAAATGTATGAGGATAATCCTTTTAAATTACTTGAAAAAGATGAATATATAGATTTACTTGTTAAACAAATAAGAATTTTAAAACCTAGTATTGTAGTTCATAGATTAACTGGTGATCCTAAAAAAGAGGACCTCATTGCTCCATTATGGGCTGTTAAAAAAATTGATGTTTTAAATGGGGTTGTTAAGAAAATTAAGAAAGATAAAGCTTATCAAGGAATTGATTATAAAGAAAATTAGATAATATTAAAAGAGTTAACTTAGGACCAAATGTTAACTCTTTTTTCTGGTTCAATATACATTAAATCTTTTGAATCTATTTTATATGTTTCATAAAACTTTTTGGTTGATGATAATACTCCGTTTACTCTTATTTCATTAGGTGAATGAGTATCAATTAAACTTTGTAATACTTTAGTGCTTTTACTATAATTATTAGCCCAAACTTTAGCAAATGATTCGTAGGTTGTTTGATAATCTTTTTTATTTGCATTATTTTTTATTAAGATATTTGTAATGCATTCCATAGCACCTAAATCAGCAATATTTTCGCCAATTGTACGAGTTCCATTGTTAGAAACATTATGAATAATTTCGTAGTTGTTGTAATAATCTATAACTTTATTTTGAATTTCTTGATATTTTTCTTGGCTTGATGTGGTATACCAATTACTAAGAAAGCCATTTTCATCAAATTTTGAACCATTATTATCAAATGCATGGGATATTTCATGAGCTATTATGAAATCAATACTTCCAAGATTTTCATATTTATTGTTAATATCTTTAATTACTTTAGTGCTTCCAGTTAAAATATTAATTGAGTTTGATGTAACATCATAATAGGCGTTAAATGTATAATCTGGTAGAGCATTAGTTGTAGTAGTTGTATCTAACATTTCGTATGATGCAGCTCTCACTACTTTGTTAAGATTAATAATATTTTTTACTAATGAAATATTACTATCAAAATCATAGTATGAAGAAAAATCTTTAATATAGTTTGTACCAATATTTATTTTAATATTGTTTAGTTTAGTTACAGCCTTACTTTTTGTTTCATTATCCATCCAAGATGTATTTATCATATCTTCATATTCTTTTATTATTTCATTTGTAAGATTAGAGATATAATTTTTAGTATCATCGCTTAAATATTTGTTATTATAATTTTTGGAAATCTCATTTGGGTATATTTGTTTAATTAAATCATAAGCTGTTTCTTCTCTAGAATATTCTTTACCTAATAGATTTTTATTTAGTTTGGTAAATATTGTTTCATAATTTTCAGTTGTATATTTAGCGTATGTTTGAAGTATTTTTATTGTTGCTATATTTTTCCATAAAGAAAGATTACTATTTGTTAAATATTTATTTAATTCTTGATATGATTTTTCATCAACTAAGCTTAGTTTTTCTATTTTAGATAGGCCTAATTCATTAAAATATTTGTTAATATCTAAATTAGTATAAATTTTACTTAACGCTGATTTATCAATAATATTATAGTATTTTTCAGTATTTAATAAATCATCTTGTTTTAATGAATTATTAGCTAGATTTGTATAGAAGTCATCGATTTGATTAGTTATATCTAGGGCTTCTCCAGCAGTATAACCATATTCTCTTAATAGTTTGTTATTATATAATTTAAAATTATTTTTTACAGTAGTTAATGTTTCGTTGCTATAATAATCTGAGGAGTAACCATAATCCATTGGAATTGGTGTTATATATAAAATGTTCTTTCCAGTTTTAAAGTCTTTCATGATTGATTTAGACATTAATAATTCAATACTTAGTTCTTTTTCTAGTTTTATTGCTTCAGTAATAAAGTCGTTAATATTTGTTGTTTTATTAATTTTATCTATATATAGTTCTAAATCTTTTAATCCATTCTTGTTACGAAATTCAATATTTAAATATTCATTATAGAATTCTTTAATATTTTTTTCTTCACTCGTAGTTGGGTTATTTATTATTTCCTTTACAATGTTGTTTGCATCATTAGATATTTCTTTGTTTATATCATCAATATATGACCAACCATCTTCTTTATCTTTGATTGTTTCTTTATTTATGTATTCATAATAATTATCAATATAATTTTTATTTAAGTAAATAAAGGCAGCTATTATAGCAACAACAAATATTATTGCATATAGAATATATTTTTTAGTTTTATTTTTAGTCACCGAACAACACCTTCTCTTGATTATATTTTTTTATTATTAGAAATACGGTTATGATAGATAATATAAGTGTACTTATAATGGTCATTAAAATATTTAAAGTATTAAAGTTATTTGAGAATATATCCATAAGAATTTGAACACAGTTGACAATTGGAATTGCATAGTATATTAAACTATCAGTTGAAATACTTAGAATATTTGTAAATAAAGGAATCATTGATAAATATTGTAATACGGCAAGCTTGATTCCAGCTTCTTTAGCTGTTTTAGTGTTAGCAACTAGGATTGTCGCAAGAGCAGAAATAACAAGTGATGATGCTAAACTTACGCATAATCCGATTAAAATGTTTTTAGCTGATATGGAAATATTTAAATTGCTAAATGATACAAAATAATGACTTGAAATAACTAAGGTTAATAATACGGATAAGAATTCGATTATTGATGCGGCAGCACTGGCACTAAAGTTAGCTAAGTATTTTCCTAATATTAGTTCTTTTTGAGATATAGGAAAGCTTAATATAGTTTCTAGAGTTCCACTTTCTTTTTCGGTAACGGTTGTTGAAATTGCCATTGACTGAGATGTTGATATTATTCCAGCAAAAATAAGCATAAATAGGGTTGAATAAATTGTTACAAGAATAAAGTCGCTACCTTCTAGTTCTTTAAATTCATAATTATATTTGGCAGTTATTTCTTCATAATCAATACCTTCTCCAGCAACGTATGTTATTAGTTCATTGTTTTTTAATGATTCAAAGTAACCTTTAATTAAACTTTGTAGTTGATAACCATCTTGACTGTTATCTGTATAAAAATAATACTTTTTTTCTTCTTCATTATAATCTATGTAAGCATTTATATCTTTATCTTTATAGGACTTTTCCATTTCACCCAAATTATCATATTTTACTGTTTCTAATTGATATTCGCTACTTACGATGTTTTCGATAATATTTGGTTCAAAGTCAATTCCTACTTTGTATGGCTCTAAAACTTGGTTTTGATCAAACATGACTCCATAAACTATGACAAAAAACATTCCTATTAAAGGCATAGCAAGTAAAGTTATAAATGTTTTTTTATCTCTAACGATAGAACGAAGTTCTTTTTTGATTGTTATTATTATATTATTCATTATCTTCTCCTATTAATTTTAAAAACGCATCTCTAATGTTGGTTGTATTAGTATTTTTTAAAATTTCTTTGCTTTTTCCATAGGCGATTACTTTACCTTTGTTGATAAGTAATAGTTTATCGCAGATGTTTTCTGCTTCTTCCATGTAATGAGTTGAATATAATATGCATTTGCCTTTAGTTTTTTCTTCATTAATGAAATCTAAAATGGTTTTACTTGAAATAACATCTAAGCCACTTGTTGCTTCATCTAAAATATAATATTTGGGATTATGAACTAAACAACGAGCAATACATGTTCTTTGGTATTGACCAGTAGATAAATTTTCAATTCTTTGATAAGCAAATGATTCCATATTAAATCGTTTGATAATATCATTTATGATTTTTTCTAACTTTTCTTTAGGAACTTCATAATATTCACCGCACATTTTTAATAATTCGTATGGAGATATATCTTTATATAATTTAGTATTTCCTGACATAAAGGCGATATTTTTCTTAATTGTTTCATTATTTTTTTGGTAGTTCATATTGTCAATTAAAATCTCTCCACTATCTGGTTTCATTATACCTGATATCATTCTAAGTAATGTTGTTTTACCGGCACCATTAGGTCCTAGGATACCTAAAACTTCTCCTTCCAAGGCAGTAAATGAGATATTATTATCAGCAAGAAATGTTTCTATTTTATTTTGGTTGTTTTTCTTTTGAAAACTTTTTGTTACGTTTTTTATTTCAATCATGTTAACTCCTTTTTACTATATACAAGTATATCATTTTGTAGGCAAAATAAAAAGAATTATTGCAATGATAATTCTTTGTTAATAACTTGTTAGATTTCAACATTTTTTATCAGTTGATCCAAATCCGCCGGTTCTTTCTCCTTCAGCGTTATCATCGTCTACTAATAAATACTTTTGAAATATAGCTTGACCAATTACGTCTCCTTTATGGATAACTAAATCTTCATCTTTAAAATTCCAAAATTGAAAATAGAAATGTCCATCATTATCAATATTATTATAGTAGTCATGATCTACAACCCCAATAGAGTTAGGTAGAATAGCACCCTTTTTTGGTCCACTACTTCTGTTAACAAGCATTATCCATTCATCTTCCACACAATATGCCTTTAATCCTGTCGGTACAAGTGTAGGTTTAATTCCTGGTTTATATGGCGGAATAACAATATCTTCGGCTGCTTCTACATCATATCCAGCTGAATACCTTGTTTTTCTAACCGGAAGATTTATACCTTTATCTTCCCAACCTTTTGCTATTTCAAATCCTCTTTGTTTCATTTTACTCCTCTTCATATAACACTACTTTACCACTTTTAAGTGACTTTTCCACATCTATCGCCCTTTGATTAGAAGATCCCATATATTTAAGTCTAGGATCTTTAAGTTCTTCTACGAATCTACCATCAACAATAACATCAACGTATTTAATACCTTCTTGTTTACTTAAATAATCTTCAAAATTATACCCACTCCAAGACCATATCGTCTTATTAGGTAATTCTTTCTTAAATTTTTTAACTAATTTAGTAGTTCCCTCTATGTTATTAGGATGCCAAGGCTCACCTCCTAATATAGATAAGCCTTTAATATGTTCCATTTTGCATAAATTTATTACTTCATCAATTACATTATCATTAAATTCTTTACCACCATCAAAATCCCACGTATCTTGATTAAAACAATTTTTGCAATGAAAGGCACATCCTTGAAAGAATATTGAGACTCTAACACCTGGTCCGTTGGCAATGTCCATCTTTCTTATTTTATTATAACGCATATTTATGCCTCTTTATTATCTAAATGAACTACTCTTTCTTTAATTTCCTGAGTTCTACCTTTATTCCAGAAATTAGTACCAATATAACCACATGTTCTTCTTGCAACATTTAATTTATCATGGTCTCTATTGCCACAGTTAGGACAATACCATTCTAGTTTTTCATCTAAAAGTATTTCGCCAGTATAACCACATGCTTGGCAATAATCACTTTTTGTATTTAGTTCAGCATACATTATATTATCATAAATATATTTAATTACTTCCATAACAGCATCTAAATTATTAGTTAAATTAGCTGTTTCTACATAACTAATGGCACCACCTGGAGATAATTTTTGGAATTCACTTTCAAGTTGTAATTTACTAAATGCATCTATTTCTTCAAATACAGGTACATGATATGAATTGGTAATATAATTTCTATCAGTAATTCCCTTAATAACTCCAAATCTTTCCCTTAAACATTTAGCAAATTTATAAGTTGTAGATTCAATTGGTGTTCCATACACAGAATAATCTATATTTTCCTCGGCTTTCCACTCATTACATTTATCTACCATATGTTTCATTACTTCTAAGCCAAAATCTTTACCTTTACCTCCATCAGTATGACTCTTTCCTGTCATATATTTAACACACTCATAAAGTCCGGCATACCCAAGTGAAATAGTAGAATATCCACCATGTAATAATTCATGAATAGATTCTCCTTTACCAAGTCTAGCAAGTGCTCCATGTTGCCATAAAATAGGTGCTACATCAGAAGTTGCTTTTGATAATCTCTTATGTCTTATTTGTAACGCTCTATGACAAAGGTCTAATCTTTCATCGAAGATTTTCCAGAAATTATCCATATCTTTATCACTAGATAATGCAACATCAACTAAATTAATTGTAACAACCCCTTGATTAAATCTACCATAATATTTAGGTTTACCATCTTTATCTACATAAGGAGTTAAGAAAGAGCGGCATCCCATACATGGATAACATTGTCCATTACCATTTTTATCAATTTTATTTTCTTTCATAATCTTTTCAGAAATATAATCAGGAACCATTCTCTTAGCAGTACATTCAGCAGCTAATTTAGTTAAATAATAATACTTACTTCCTTCTTTAATATTATCCTCTTCAAGAACATATAAAAGTTTAGGGAACGCTGGGGTAATATATACTCCTTTTTCATTTTTCATACCAAGAATTCTTTGCTTTAATACTTCTTCAATAAGCATTGCAAGTTCTTCTTTATATTCATCAGTTTCTCCTAAGTACATACATACACTTAAAAATGGTGCTTGACCGTTAGTTGTAGTCATAGAATTAATTTGATATTGAAAAGTTTGAACTCCATCAGTAATTTCTTTAGCTAAATCTTCACTAACAAACTGTTTAATTTGTTCTTTATTTAATCCTCTTGCTTTATATTTCTTTTCATATATTTCTTTGCTTGCTCTAACAAACGGTGCTAGATGAGTAAGCGTAATTGTACATCCACCATATTGACTAGAACTAACTGCAGTAATAATTTGAGTAGCAATAGTCATAGCTGTTAAAAATCTATGTGGTTTTTCAATCATAACCCCATTAATATTTGTACCATTTTGAAGCATATCTTCTAAATTAATTAAATCACAATTATGTAATGCATTTTGTGCAAAATAATCAGCATCATGAAAATGAATAATGCCATCATCATGAGCTTGTACTATATCCTCAGGAAGTAAAAATCTTCTTGTAATATCAGTTGATGTAATACCAGCTAAATAATCTCTTTGAGTAGTAACAATCTTCGCATTCTTATTTGAGTTTTCCGTATTCCAATATTCACTTTCTCCATCAATTAACTCTTTAATAGCTAAATCAGTCGTATTACTTCTTCTTACTAATTCTCTAGTATATCTATAAGTTATGTATTTCTTAGCAAGTTCATACTTTCCTTGAGCCATTAACTTCATTTCAATAATATCTTGAATATCTTCAACTAATATTCTTTTTTTACCCAATTTTTCAATATATTTAATTATATTTTTAATTTGGGTAGGAGAAGCTTGTTCTTCCTCTTCTACTTCATTATTTGCTTTCATTATAGCATTTTCTACTTTTTCTGGACACCAATCTACCATATGTCCATCACGTTTAATAACTTTCATTTACTTTACCTCTTTCCTACGTTAACTAAAAAAAGTATAGCATAAGAAGCAAAACTTTTTTGGTGCAATTGCACCAAATAATTAAATATGTTAAAATTTTTATAAAGAGGTGTAAACATGAATGATTTATTTAAAAATATGCCAGAAAATGCTCAACATAAACTATTAGAATTATTAAAATCACACACATATTCTTTTTCAAGTAATATGGTAATTCCTAAGGATATTCTTCATATTAAATCTATTTTAATTGTTTTAGAAGGTTCAATAGAAATTAATAAATTAGATTACAACGATAATGAGACAACTATAGATTTATTATCTAAAAATGATATTATAACAACATTTACATTACCACTTCTTGATAGTGATTACAACTTGTATTTAAAAGAACAATCTAAAATATTAGTGTTAGATTTTGATTTTGTTATATCAAGTGAGGTAAATAACAAGTATTATAATCAATTACTTAAAAATTTATTAGATATTCTAAGTAAAAAAATGATAAATAATAATAATCGTATGGAAATTATGGCTAATAAAACTATTCGTAATAAATTATTAACATATTTTAAACAGTTATCTAAAAAATATAATCGTGATGTAATTTATTTACCTTTTAATTTTACGTCACTGGCAAATTATTTGTGTGTTGATAGATCAGCTATGAATAGGGAATTAAAACATATGAAAGATGAAAGCTTAATTGAAATAAAAGGAAAAAAAATTAAATTAAATTATTATATAAATTAAAAAAGTGAATGATAACTATTCACTTTTTATTGAGGAAATATTTATATCTATATCTCCATCTGCTTTTATTTTAGCAGATTCTTTTCCTATACTGCAAAATGTTTCATTACTACAAATAATATTATCGTAAATATATCCACTTGTGTAACCACTTATAAACAAATAAATATTTTGACCATAGCGGTAAGTAGTTTTAGTATCATTATCTGAGGTAGACATTATTTTAGAATTTTCATTTACATTATATTTTATTAAGGAAATGTTACTATCTTTATGAAATGAAATATTCACCAATTTGCGATCATAATAACAATTTATTTCATGAATGTCTCTTACTAGATAGCTGATATCATCATTGTAATTAAATGTGTCACTTTGTGTATTAATATATTTTTTACATACTGTAGTAGAATTTTTTTCGTCAGTATTTGATAAAGTTACTTCTTCTTCATCTTTTATTAATTCGGTTGTATATCCATCTCCATTATCAGCATTTTGATAATGGTTATATACTTTAAATGTTTCTACTATATCATTTGTTTTTGGAGTTACTGTCATGTCGTTGTTTGCTTTTATCTTTGTTGTTCCATCTAAACCGATGATACAATTGCTGCTAACTGAACAATCTACGCCATTATATTCATAGTCTCGCTCATATGAATCTATTCTCATTATTATATTTTGTCCATAGCGATATTGTTGTTTAATCTGGCCTTCACTTATTTTATTACTTGTATTTAAAACATGTGAATTTGGGGATACGGTTATTGAATCAATATGCATGTTGCTTTTATCAAAATTTACTGCTACTATTTTTCTATCATAATAACAATTTATTTCATGAATGTCTCTTACTAGATAGCTGATATCATCATTGTAATTAAATGTGTCATTTTGTGTATTAATATATTTTTTACATACTGTAGTGGAATTTTTTTCGTCAGTATTTGATAAAGTTACTTCTTCCGCTTCTTTTATTAATTCGGTTGAATATCCATCTCCATTATCAGTATTTTGATAATGATTATATACTTTAAATGTTTCTACTATGTCATTTGTTTTTGGAGTTACTGTCATATCATTGATTGCTTTTATCTTTGTTGTTCCATCTAAACCGATGATACAATTGCTGCTAACTGAACAATCTACGCCATTATATTCATAATCTCGCTCATATGAATCTATTCTCATTATTATATTTTGTCCATAGCGATATTGACGCGTAACTTGACCTTCACTTATTTTATTACTTGTATATAAACTATGCGAATCTGGAGATATGGTTATTGAATTAATATGTACATTTTTTTTATCAAAATTTACTGTTACTAATTTTCTATCATAATAACAATTTATTTCATTTTTATCCTTAACATAATAATTATCGCTTGAATTTAGTGTGAAAATACTTTTATCTTGGTTGTATTTACAAAATTTATTTATATCTATTTGTTCATCTAATGGAATAATGGAAAAGACATTTGTTTTTCCAACATTGGTTGAATAGTTACCACCGTTATCGGCATTTTGATAGTGATCATACACTGTCATATTGTATTTTTTACCAGAAATAATTGATAAATCTACATCATTGCTTGGCATTGTAAACGTTATAATATTGGTATTATTTTCTCTTTCAACGGATAAAATATCATCTGGAATACTAATATTTTCTTTAGTTAATGTTGTGTTTGCATAATCTATATTCCCGAAGTAATAACCTTCTGAAAAAGTAAAGTTAAGGTTTATTATTTGACCGTATTTATATACTGTACCATTTAGAACATTTGAATTAAGTACATAATCATCAGTTTTTAAATTTATTTTAAATTTTTTCCGATTATATTTACATCTAAATACTTTTAAATTATATTCTTTATCAACTGTATATTTTGAAATTATACTAAAATCTAAGTTATTTTGGCATAATTTTTCAGCTTCAGTTTTGGTATTAACAAAAGTACTAGGTATTTTTGAATATTTTTGATAACTATTATCTGACCCATTTGCATTATCAATATAATAATCTAATCTATATTTGCTTTTTGTTTCTATTTTCACTAGTACATTGTCATATCTTAAGTTTATTTTTATTTTATTATTAGATAAGTCTTTTTCACATACATTGGGACTACAACTTATATTTTCGATATTTGCTCCATCAATTACTGAATAGTCAATTTCAACAATTTGTTTAGAATCACATGTATATTCATGTGTATTTTGCTGAGTGCAAGCCTTTTCTTTTATTATATTCGATATCTTAACAGAATCTTCATCGCTAATATTGATTTTTATAGTGGGTGAAGATTTTTTTTCAAAATAACAATATAAATTATCGTTTTGTTCTTCATATTTTTTGAATCTATATTCGTCCCCATCTTGTTCATTATTAATTAGAGTTTGCTCACAAAATGTCGCTATTTTGGCTACTTGAATTTCATATTTTTTACCTAAAGATTTTTTAATGTTATCTTTTACTAATATTACGTTGTAATCTTTTTTTAAATTAAATGAAGGATTTGATTCTCCTTCAATTATTCCATTGCCATTATTACTTCCACATATAGATGAATAATTTGAGTCAATACTATTTTCATCTTCTTTACTTAGAAAATTTGAGGTAAATTTCTCTAAATTATAATTATAGTCTATAGCAATTTTGTAATCATTTATTTTTGTTTTATTTATTGGGTTAATTACATCATTTTCGTTATCTCTTTCAACAAGGCCTAATTCAGCTAGTCTTTCGACGTTTGTAATACATTTACCATTTTTGGTTTCTGTACAAATATAACAACTGCTATCTTCATCATCGTAACATTCCTGATTAGTTGATAAAAATAAATTTAGTGAATCTTCAATTAAACTTAGTTTATTTTGACATAGCTTAATTTTAGAGTTTATGCTTGTCTTTTGAATTTGAGGTATAGTTAATATGAAAATGATGCTTATAATTACTATTACGACTATTAATTCAATTAAAGTAAAACCATTATTTTTTTTCATAAACTCACCTCTTTAATTATTTATTTTTCGCCATTTAATTTAACATCAGCATATACTAGGTCAACATCGCTTAAATCGCTCAAATTTGTGTCAGTATATTTACCATCAGCAAAATCCACTTTGTGTATATTAAGTTTTATGTATCCATTTGTATTTTTTTCAGCATTGTAGTCTGTGTCTAGGTAATAGAGACTATTACTACGTATTGCATATTTATTTGCAAATTTAGTTTTATTGTCATTTGAAGAACCTATTGATAATGTTGAAGTATTATTTCCAAAAAATTTGATTGTGTTTGTTTTTGATGTTGTGATCATAAATTTGTTAAACATTTCTAAATTATTGGTTGGTACATCAAATACTAGATTTCCAGTATTTACATCAAATACTTTTGTATAAATAAAGCCATTTGATTTGAAACCAACTAAAAAATAATTATCACTTACTTGGGCAATAGGAGCATTAGTTGCGTTAACAAGTGCAGTAATATTGGCATTTTTTTCATTTATAGCATTACAATCCGTAAAATCACGAACAATCCAGGATGACATAATCTTTTTTTGATCAGTTGTTGCTGTAGTTGGAGAAACATACAAATTAAAAATTATATCATAAACACTTACATCTTTTGCCTTTTTGCTACACGTAATTGATGTTGTCCCTTTTTCTTTTAAATACATTTTGTAAACAAAACGATAAGACTTTACATCTCTATTTGAACCTACACTAATTAAACTGTCAATTGTTTTTATGTCATTTTCATTTTCTACTACTTTTGAATCATTGTTTCTATTTTTTATTTTTTTATAGCTCCAAATTCCTATTCCAATTAATAATATTATTGCAAACACTATAACAATTTTTTTTATAAATTTTTTGTCCATTATCTAATCTCCTTTTACTATAAATAATATATCATTAAATAAACCAAAATGTAAATAATCACTTTATATGCTTTTACATCATAAACTACTTTAGGAGGAAAAAAGTGAAAAAAATTTATTATATATTAATTGGTTTAATTATAATTACCATGTTTGTTCTTATTTTTACATTTAGTAAGGAAAGTAACACAAAAGATATGACTACCATCAAAGTAGCAGAGGTCACTCATTCAGCGTTCTATACTCCATTTTATGTTGCCATAAAAAATAATTATTTTAAAGATAATAATATTGATATTGATTTAATATTAACAAGTGGTGCCAATAATGTTGTAGCCGCTGTCTTATCAAAGGATGTAGATATCGGGTTATGTGGACCCGAAGCTACAATTTATGTTTATAATGAAGGTGAAAAAGATTATATAAAAACATTTGCTGGTTTAACAAAAAGAGATGGACAGTTTATTGTATCAAGAACAAAATTAGATAATTTTAAACTAGAAGATTTGATTGGAAAAGAAGTGCTTGCTGGTCGTCCTGGTGGAATGCCTATTATTAATTTTTATAATGCTTTAAAAAATGAAAATATTAAAGGAGTAAACACTAATGATACTGTTGATTTTGCTAACCTAACTAGTGCGTTTTTATCAGGAACAGGAGACTTTGTTAACTTATTTGAACCTAACGCTACTAAACTAGAAAAAATGAATAAAGGATACGTTGTTGCATCAGTTGGTATGTATGCTGGTGAAGTACCATATACTGCCTTTAATGCTAGAACAAGCTATATTGAAAATAACAAAGAATTAATAAATAATTTTAAAGATGCTATTAATAAAGGTTTAGAATTTACTAAAAATAATAATTCCAAAGATATAGCTAAAATAATAATTGATTTATTTCCCGATACATCTATAGAAGATCTAACAACTATAATAGAAAGATATAAAAATGCTGATTCATGGTTAAATAATACATTTATAACTGAAGAAATGTTTAAAAATTTAGAAGATATGATGATTGATTCTAAACTATTAACTGAGTATGTTCCCTATAAAGATTTAATTATAAATGAATAAATTATTAGAACTTAAAAATATTTCTAAAACTTTTAATACTTTAAATGGAGAAATACATGCAATTAAAGATATTTCTTTTGATATTTATAAAGGAGAATTTATAGGAATAGTAGGTTCTAGTGGCTGTGGTAAATCAACTCTTCTAAATATAATAGATGAATTAGATAAAAATTATAATGGAACTATAATTAAAGATAATCTTAAAATGTCTTATATGCTTCAATCTGATGCCTTACTTCCTTGGTTAAGTGTTTTAGATAATGCTTGTTTAGGTTTAAAATTAGAAAAAAATCTAACTAAGGAAAATATCAAATATGTAAAAGAATTAATAAAAAAATTTGGTTTAGAATCTTTTATGAATCAAAAACCAAATAATTTATCTGGAGGCATGAGGCAACGAGTTGCACTAATTAGGACACTTGCAACTAAACCAGATTTAATCCTTTTAGATGAGCCATTATCAGCCTTAGATTATGTAACTAGATTAACCATAACAGATGAAATATATTCTATTTTAAGAGAAATGAATGTAACAGTAATATTAATAAGTCACGATATTGCTGAATGCGTATCATTTTGTAATCGTATTATTGTTCTATCTAAAAGACCAGCCATAATTAAAAATATTTATAATATTAATTTAGAAAAAAATCTTATTCCATCCCTAAATAGAAAAGATAAAAATTTCTATACATATTATGATTTAATATGGGGTGATTTAGATAAATGAGTATTAATCAAATAAATTATTTAAAAAAAATAAAAAGAAAGAAAATAATTATTTCTATCATCCAAATTATGCTTCTAGTTTTATTTATATTAATGTGGGAATTATTAAGTAATAAAGAAATAATAAATAGTTTTATATTTTCTTCTCCAAGTAAAATCGTTAAATGTATAATTGATTTATATAAAAATAATAATTTATTCTATCACCTATATATAACTTTAAAAGAAGTTTTAATATCTTTTATATTAGGTACTATCATTGGTTTTATAGGTGCAATTATATTTTATTACGTTGATATTTTAAAAAAAATATTTGATCCCTACTTAAATTTATTAAATAGCCTGCCAAAAGTATCATTAGGTCCTCTATTAATTATTTGGTTAGGAGCAAATAATAAATCAATTATTATGATGAGTTTACTTATTAACACTATTGTAACTTTAATAACTATTTATAATGGCTTAATAAATACAGATGAATATAAAATAAAAATGTTTAAAACATTTAAAGCTAATAAATTACAAACTTTATTATATTTAATACTACCAGCTAATAAAGAAACAATAATTTCAAGTGTTAAGTTAAATATATCCATGAGTTTAATAGGTGTAATTATGGGAGAATTTCTTGTAAGTAAAGCCGGAATTGGTTATTTAATTCTTTATGGAACTCAAGTATTTAATTTAAACCTAGTAATGTCTGGTATAATTTTAATAATGATTATGTCATTTATTATCTATGAAATAATTAGTATCATAGAAAAAAGAGCTTAAAATATAAGGACTGATAAGAAAATTTCTTATCAGCCCTTTTTAATTGAAAAACTATTTAACATTACATTTATTACTTTATTTTTTTATCATTGTTTAAAGTTAACGTTTTCCCAGTATTTTCTAACCCTAAATAATAACGGTAAGATTTATCTAGTATATCATCATATAACTTGTTTGAAATTTGATTTATATTTTCTTCTTTTATTATGACTATTGCAAATAAACCATATTTTTTTAAATACTCTTTATAAAATTGTTTATTCCATATTTCTCTTGGACCTAATACAGCTAATGTAGCCGTTATTGGATTATCTATTGAGTTTAAAAATTCTACTGATGGTCTTCTATATGAATATTCAATTATTCCTTTGCTTATGTCCTTATTAAAATCATTATATTGCATATCTAATCTATATTTTTTACAATACTCTTTTACCATTTGTAATTCCTTTTTATATCTTTCAGATGCTTCTAATTCAGTTTCTTCAAAAGGAATATTAAATTCTGCATATTTACTTTTTGTATATAAGTATAATTTCATCCAATCAGTTCCAGAAACAATTCTATCATAAATCGTGCTTTTTGCCGTGAAGAAAAAATCATCTCCATTATTATTTAATAAAAAATGAATAAATACACTGCTTCTAACACAATTAATTGCATCTTGCGTAATTGTTTGATTATATGGAACACCTGCAAATAATATTTTTTCTGTTAAAGATGAAAAATTATCTTTAGTAACAATTAATTTAATAGGTTCTACCCTAACCCATACTTTACTACCGTAATCATATTCGCAACCATTCGATAAAATAGTTTTTGATTTTTTAAAGAATGTAGCGGTTACTCTTACATATTTTTTACCAGCATATTGATATTCTTCAACAATTCCTTCACTACTTGTAGGAAAATATCTATTTGTTTTATTTAACTTATTATTCTTAAATAATTCTTCCAATTCTTTTTGTTCTTCTTTTGTTGCAATTGTTTGTGGAAAATCCATAGCATCTGCAACTTTAATACCATTGAATTCAGGAACATTTATAGTTGAATGGTTATAGGTTTTAAATATTGGTCTTATACCCACTGATTTATCATTAACATTTCTAATATTAGAACTATTATTTCCTGCAACATAACGGTATTTACCAGTCCTTACCTCTTCCCAAAATTTTTTTTCTTCAATTCTTCTCTGATTATTTTTTAAAAATACAGCTGTTCTGCCTAAATACCTATCAGGCACTTCTGAAGAAATATATTCACTAGGTATAGGAACCAAAGGTGCCATACTTGCTCCAATAGTTGCTTCAAGATATAAACTTTTTTTATGTTTTAATGTCCACAATTCACCATCTTTATTTAAGTATAATTTTCTATCTATTGCTAATATACAAGGATCTTCTATTCCACTAATTTCTTTTCCTACTGAATATCCATAAAAATGATATTGTGTTTTCTCTTCTTTTAATTTATATGCAGTTACATTTCCTGGACAATCATAATAACCATCTAATGGTTTTTTTGACTCAATCGGAGTATCAGTCCAATAATATCCCATTTTTTTCTTATCATCAGATTCAAAATACTCTGCACCCATTAATATAGCATAATCTGTAACTTCAGCTGCTGAGCCAAATGAATTTATTTGAACATTGTTTTTTTCTTCTATTTCCTTTAGTTCAATAGTAAATTCTCCAACTGTAAATGTTGAACTTGATGAAACTTTTGCTTCACCAGCAGATAAATGTGATACACCATATCTTTCAGCATTATTTTTTCTTCTTCGATTATATTCATTAGAGCATCTGTACTTTATATCCATTCTCTTTTTTTGATTAAAATCTTTTTTCATATTTCCTCCTAACAAAAATTCGCATGAAATATAATATCAAAAATAATACTTATTTTCAATAACTTTAATTTCTTAAAAACGCCCTTAAAATTTTATTTAAACAACTATTTCACTATTAAATCTTTTGATTGTAAATTATTATTTTTACCTAATAATAGATTTTCATAAAACTTAATTAAGTAACTATTATCTTCCTTAACATTTTTTTCATTATTAAAATAATTGCTTCTTACTAATGCATTTCTAAAATAAACTGATTTATCTTTAAATAAAGTATTATCAACTTGATAACCTAAACTAATCAAATATTTTATGATAAATATGGCTGTTGTTCTAGTATTACCTTCTCTAAATGGATGAGTTTGCCATGTTCTTGAGGAAAAGTCTGTAATATTATTAATAACCTCAACAATATTCATTTCTTTATAATTCTTAACTCGTTCTAAAGAAATATCATATTCTAGTGATTCTTTTAAAGTTTTACAATCGCCATACAAAGCTGAATCATTATTAAGTATTAATTCATGTTTTGAAAAATCTATTTTTCTAAATTGTCCAGCAAAATCATATATATCTTTAAACAAATATCCATGAATATATTTTAGAAAATCCACTGATAATTCAAACTTTTCATCTTCTAAAAGTTGCACAATTCTTGTTGATACTAAATCACATTCTAATTCATTATGATTTATATCATTTATTTTTTCTTTTTCAATATAATATTCTTTTAATTCATGTTCAACTTCATAAATAGTTTTTTTACCATTTACATTTTCTTCTGATAATTTCTTTAAATATTTTGAAGGTTTTAAACTATCTACTTCTTGAAGACCAATAGCAGCATCCCATTGTAATTGTTTTACATAATTTTGAGAGCGTTTTTCTTCTATATAATTATTAACACTTGAATCTAATTCTTTTTCAGACATAGTTAAACCTCCTATTATTTTTCTATTTCAGATACTTCTTTATTTAATATATCTAAATAATCTCTTTCCGCTATTGTTAAATGATTTTGCATATACTTATCATATTCTTTATGAGCCTTTTCTAAAGCCTTTTTATGAGATATTGTTCCAGAATTACTTAAAATATCTTTTCTAGTCATTTTTAAAAAAGTATCTAGTTCATTTACCCAATCTTGCATAGTCATTGGACGCCTATCTAAAGCATTTAATTCAGCTACATCTAAATAAGCTGATACCATTCTATTTAAAATATTAAGTTCTTCTTCAGTTAAGTAATTTTTTGCAATTTCCGTTTCACTTTTTGTTGGATATTTTCCTTTAAAATTGGTAAGTCCTAAATTTTCTTTTTCAGAATCAACACGAGTAAATATTAATTCAGCAGCTGTATGTCCCATAATGCATTTTATTTTGAACAGTTTTAAAGAAATCGATAGATAATTTATTTTTAGGATCATAATCAATACTTGTTGCATATATGTCTAATACTTTTCTCCAAAATATTTTTTCAGAAGATCTAATATCACGAATTCTAGCAAGTAATTCTTCAAAGTATGGACTTTCCCCATTATTCTTTAGTCTTTCATCATTTAAAGTAAATCCTTTAATCATATACTCTTTTAATACTCTAGTAGCCCATATTCTAAATTCAGTAGCCTTTTTAGAATTTATCCTATATCCAACAGCAATAATTGCATCTAAATTATAATGTGAAACATTATAATTTTTACCATCTTTGGCAGTTGTCAAAAAATCTTTGACAACTGAATTTTTATCAAGTTCTTCTTCTTTAAATATATTATTTATATGATAACTAATGTTTTGCTTTGAAGTTCCATAAAGATTAGCTATTACATCCTGACTCATCCAAATATCTTCATTTTCAATACTAACATCAACTTTAACATTTCCATCTTTTGATACATATATAATCATATTATTTTTCATAAATCAACCACCCTTCCCATATTATTTTCATTTCCTGCTTCTTTTCCATTTTCTAAAATATTACTAATAAATTCATTCATTGTACAACCATATGTAGGATTAGTATATTCATAAATATGCAAACAATTTAGTATTTCTTCATTTATGACATTTCTTTGTTTATTATATTCAATATGTTTATTTCTTTGATAATTAATAGCATCTTGATATGTTTCAAATTCATATATTCCTCTATTTTTAAAATCAGAATGTTCAAAATAATAGTACTTTCCATCTTTTTCAAACACTAAATATGTATGCATTGAATATGAATTATTAAAAGGAAGCTCAAACATTATATAAAATGTTTTAAAATTGTAGTTATGATTATTAAACCAATCTCTTTCTAATTCAACTTGGTCAAAGCAATGTCCATATCTAACTTTAATTAATCTTTCAGGACTAGATAAACGCCAATTTGTTTGACACCCTTGTTGAAATTCTTGATTATTCCAAGGGCCATATATTTTTTCATTATCATCAACAAATCCATATTTTATATTTTCATCCATATATTTTAATAATTGTTCTGGTGTTTTAATATCATTATATTTCATTAGTATTCTCCTAAGTAAATAGTATCAAATTTATACATAAAAGTCTTTAATTTTAAATAAATAATTATAATAAAATTTAGTATTTAAAACAATTAATGCATTATAAATATCAACAATTCTAAAACATTATAATGCATATCAATTCCTTATAAATATATAATTATTTTCTAGCTATAATAACAACTTTCAAGTTAATGACATTATCTACACGTTTTATTCACATATATAAGTTGTTAAGTTTTTCTTAACAACTGAATTATAAATTATTTTGTTTTCATCAGCTAAACATTTCATAGTATATGTCCACAATATAAACTCTACTTACACATATTACTTTTAAAATTTAAATTATAATCACCAATATAAATATCTTTATTACCTTCTATCGTATTACATTTAATTAATGTAATATTCTTATCTTTGTTTTTAAATATAATTGTTCCACCATCTTTTAAAATAGATTGCTTATTCAATAGGTTTGTAATATTTTCAATTGACTTATCCACTGACTCAGTACTATTAATTATATATTTTCTTAAAGATGTCTGATTTTTATTTTCAACAATAAATAATTCACTAACGTTTTCTGCTAAATAGATAGTTCTATTATCTAATTTTAAATATTCTTTAAATTTAATAGTTTCATTATTATCTTCCGAAGATACTTTTAAATCAATATCTAAACCATTAGTATTATAAGGTCCTCCTTGTTCAAACTTAATATATTTAGAATCAATATTAGCTTTTTCTAAAAATTCTTCTTGTTTTGATTCACTATTATCAATTAAGTTAACTACAATAATATTATTTTCTTCATCTAAATAAAAAGCACCTAAATTAGATCTATCTACACTACTATCGCCAAAATAATTACCAACTGCACTATAAGTATCTTGTAAATTTGTTGGTTTTTGAACACTTTTATTACCACAACCAAACGTAACTAAAGTTAAAATTAAACATAAAACTAAAATACATATTTTTTTCATTTAATATCCTTTCTATAATTCTTAGCACTACTAAATTACAATACAAATATAACATATTTTTTTAAATAAAAAATTAATTTAACAATAATACACTTAAAAAGTAGCTCATACGGCTACTTACTACTCGCTTCTTAAAGCATCAACTGGATTCTTCTTACTAGCCATCTTAGATGGAATAAGTCCTGCAATAACATTTAATAAAACACTAAGTAAAATCATTATAACACCTTGTATGAAAGGTAAACTAAAATTAAGATTTACTTTAACTAATGTTTTTAAAATAATATTAATTGGTATAGATAATAATATTGATATACCCACACCTAATACTCCAGCAATAACACCTTCAATTATAGTTTCAGATTTAAATACTCTAGAAATATCTTTTCCACTAGCACCAAGTGCTTTTAAAATTCCAATTTCTTTTGTTCTTTCAAGTACGCTAATATAAGTAATAATTGCAATCATTATGCTGGAAACTATTAAACTTACACTAACTACGCCAATTAAAACTGCACTTACTCCACTTACAATTGATGAAAGTTCATTAAGAATTATTTTGTTTTCATCACTATAAACTATTTTTTTATTTGTATTACCTTTATCTAATTGTTCCTTATTATAGTTATCAATATATTCCTTAATTTTATTTTTAGAATCAAAATTTTTAGGAAAAATACTAATACTTTCTGGATTATCTATATCTAATGAATTTAATAAAAGCATATTTCTATCATATGTAGTATAAATATTATCGAATTTTTCTCCAGTAAAGACATCTATTTCTTTATTATTAGTCTGCTCCTTAACTATTTCACTATCATTTATATGTTGAACAAAGTTTTTAAATAATTCTTCACTATAATATATATATGAATTAGCATATTCACTATTGTTATCTTCACTAGTATACTTAAGGATACCAACAATATTTAAATCAATTCCTTTTGTAATTAAATCATTCATATAATCTTTATCATTAAGTTTACTTACATATTTTTCACCAACTTTTTGATAAACATCAGTATTATAAATTAACTTATATTTTAATTTTAAAAATGTATCATATGAATATGTTGTAGATTCTATTTTTTCATTTTTATTAATCAAATCTGAAACATTACTCTTATCTTTAAGATATAAATAATAAAGTACTGAATCATTAATTACTCCATCACTTGGAATTAATAATACCATATCATTTTCAGTCTCCGGATAATCTCCAGCAACTAATGTATATTTATCATTTTCTTTTAAATATTCAAAATTAATCTTATTAAATTTAATACCAGGAAAAGAATTTGCTGAACCATCATTTACATTAACAAATTCTATTAAAGGTTCAGTTATTTTAACAAAATCATCTTTATATTTATAATATATTGGAAGTGTATAATTATACCCATAATCTATATTTTTGGTATATTCTTTAATTGAATTATTATTTTCTATATACTCTTTAAAGGATTTTAAATCATTTTTAATATATAATCCATCTTTTTTAGCAAAACTTGATACAACATCATCGTAAGAACAAATATCACTTTCACATTTCTTTCTATCTGAATTAGAGTTACTAAAATAATTTTCCATATCAAATGTGCTTTGTGAAATCATTATAGGAAAATCTTCAAGAGTTTCTTTTTCAAATTTATTAATATAATTTTTTAATCCCGAATTTAAAATTAAAATTAAACATATTCCAAGTATTCCAATGGAGCCAGCAAAACTTGTTAAAAAAGTTCTTCCTTTTTTAGTTAACAAATTTTTTAAAGATAAACTAAGTGTTGTTAAATAAGGCAAGTTTGTCTTATTAAATTTAATTTTAGAACCATCTTCACTATTAATTATTTTATAGCTATTACTATCCCCAACAATTTCTCCATCCTTAAGTTCAATTATTCGATCTGAATATTTATTAGCTATTTCTTTATTATGTGTAACCATAATAATTAATTTTTCTTTAGATATTTCTTTTAAAATATCCATAATTTGTTCACTTGTATTTGAATCTAATGCTCCAGTTGGTTCATCTGCTAGTATTATATCCGGATTATTAACTATTGCTCTTGCAATAGCAACTCTTTGCATCTGTCCTCCAGATAACTGATTTGGTTTCTTATTAATATGATCTTTTAAACCAACCTTTATTAATGCATATTTTGCTTTTTCTTTTCGTTCTTTTTTATTTATTCCTGATAAAGTTAAAGCAAGTTCTACATTTTCAAGAACGCTCAAATGAGAAATTAAATTATAATTTTGAAATACAAATCCTATTTTATAATTACGATAACTATCCCAATTCTTTTTGGTAAAATTTTTAGTGGATAAATTATCAATAACTAAATCTCCACTATCATAAACATCTAATCCACCAATTATGTTTAAAAGTGTTGTTTTTCCACTACCACTTGCTCCTAAAATAGATACAAATTCATTTTTTCTAAAAGTTATATTTATATCTTTTAAAACTTGTTGTTTTTCTTCACCTACAATATAACTTTTATAAATATTTTTTAACTGTAACATTTTTTACTCCTAATTATTTTACTTACTTATTTTTTAATTCTTTATTATAAAGCACACATTGTTTAAACAAATAATAAATAACTACTGTAAATAAATCAATACAACATAAAATAATAAAAATATATTCATTAAAAAATAAAAAACTAAAAAAAGCTAAAAATACCATAATAAAACAACATTTTCTTATTATTAATGCATATTTCAATTTTTCATCGGTAAACAATTCATCTTTAGTTGAAACCTTATTAACTATTTTAAAGACATAAATTAAAATTATTATAAGAATTGCAAAAATAACAATTAATAAAACTACTGGTTGATAAATATTTAACATTGCAAGTCCATTAAGCTTAATAGCATTAATTAAATTTGTTACTGCTGTTGCATCAGAATATCCACAAAAATTTCTTAAAAAAGACATAATTGGTTCATTTGCTAAAATCTCATCAATAGTTTTTTCTTTAATAAATAAGTAAATCAATGTACCTAAATTTGCAACATAAATAGTAAAAAACACAATTAAAGCTATTGATAAATAAACAAATCTTTTTATAGATTTCATATCTTTAATTATATTTTCTTCTTCATCTTTTTTAATATTATTTTTCTTTACCACACTACCTAAAACTCCTTTCGCTAGTTTAATAATAACATAACATTTATCAAAAATAAATATTATATTTTTTAGCAAAATAAAAAGTCTTAAATATAATACTAAGACTTTTACTTTATACTTCAATCTCTCTATATCTTTTAACACCATAATTGTTAAGAATTAATATTAATACAATTATTAAAATTATTAATCCAACCATACATATAATTAGCATAGTGTTTATTCCAATTTTAATAAATTCAAGCATTGTCATTACACACAAAGCACCTATTATAATTGCGATAACCATTCCACTTAATACAGATATCATTGAACTAATACTTTGTTTAACAACTTCCGTATCACTTGTTGCATCCATCTTAGGATATTTTAAATTAATAACTAAACCTAACAATGACGAAATAGTTGGTGCTACTAAATTAATAAAAATAATCGTAGATATTCCTCAATTACCCTGTTTGATGGTACTAGCCAAATAGGCCATTTTATTGTAAAATAAGGCATGTGTTTCAACTTCTTAAGCAAGATAATTGTATCATAAAACCGCCTTGATTACCTGTCATTCAGGGCTTTTTTTGTTTTATAATAAAAAGAAACTGTTAAGAAATTAATTATTTAATTTCCCAACAGCCCCTTGAAATAACTATTTATTTAACCATTTTTTCATATCTTCCAAATCAATTTTATATATACAATTATTAATTTGTTTAAATCCAATATGAGTAAAAACTTTTTTTGATACTTCATTATCATTATTAATGTGAATTGTAATAGTACTATATTTATTTACATCTTCCAAATAAACAAATTTTTTTAATAATTTTTTTAGTATTTGCTTATTTTTGTAATTATTATCTATTTGAACTTCCGAAATCCATAATTCATCTTCAATTATTGAAAAATTTAAGAATCCAATAACTTTATTTTCTTCTTCATAAGTCAACACTTTATAATTATCAGTATTATTTATCATATTTGTCCATATCTCATAATTTCTTTTATTATCATGTTTATCTTTTTCATTTAAAAATTTAGGATATGTTATAAATAAATTTTCAATTAAAATTTTATACATTTGATTTAATATTACTCTAGGCATATTTTTATAATATAAATTTATCATAATTATTTAAACTCCTTTATAATTTTGTCAGCTAAATCACAGTAAAAGCTAGGTACTATTTCAAAGTTCCCACTTTCCATATAAAATCTTCCTGGACAATATCTGCATACTGATTTTTTTATACATTTTTTGCTTTTTGAATCCTTTTGAAATTTATAATTTGTAATTTCAGCTGCAAATTTATCAAAAGCTTCATTTATGTTTACATCATTATAATTTTGTTTAATTGGAACAACTAAACAAGGTCTTATATCCAAATTAGCACTTATAAATATTCTATTTTTTTCAATTTTACATTGAAAAATACAATTATTAATCTTAATCTTTTTCATATTATTGTTCCTATTTTTATATAAATAAACCGCATCAATATCATTTTTTAAAACATCGATTATTTCTTTTGGAGAACATCTCTCTGGATTAGGCAAAGTACTATCTAATTTTGGAAAAGTTATATAATCCTATCTGATTGGTACATTTAGTCCGATTGCGTAGTTTTTAATTTTAGCAATATAGTTTTTGCTTTTTTTAGTTAATACAGTTTTTAAGCTAATATTTATATTACTTTTAAGTAATTTATTAATATTTTCATCTACAATTTAAAAACCTTTGGAAAAATGTGTAAATTCCTCATAACTATTATCATCATAACCATATACACTTATTTCTATAATTCCTGGTTTATATAATTTAAAGTTTTCTACAATATGGTCATTCATAAGTGATAGATTAGTGTTTATGTTCACTATTAATCTCATTTTCTTTGCATATAAATATATTTCAATAAAATTTTTATGAAGCATAAGTTTTCTACCTGTTAGTAATAAATGAATTGGTGGAGCTTGGTTGTAATGATTTATTATTAACATTTTAAAAAAGTAGCATTTAATTTAATTTGGTACTTTTATTTTATACTTCAATCTCTCTATATCTTTTAACACCATAACTGTTAAGAATTAATACTAATACAATCATTAAAACTGTTAATCCAACCATACATATAATTAACATAGTGTTTATTCCAATTTTAATAAATCCAAGCATTGTCATTACACACAAAGCTCCTACAATAATTGCAATAACTATTCCACTTAATACAGATATCATTGAACTAATACTTTGTTTAACAACTTCCGTATCACTTGTTGCATCCATCTTAGGATATTTTAAATTAATAACTAAACCTAACAATGATGAAATAGTTGGCGCTACTAAACTAACTAGAATAATTAAAATATAATCTATTATTTCTAATTTAAAATTAATAAAGAAAATAACATCACATATTAACACAACCGGAATAATTAATAAATTACTAAATATAACTTTAGATAATAATATTTTTTTAGTATCTATCGGTAAACTCTTCGAAATATTAAAAGTTTTTCCTTCAATAGATATACTTGATGAAGTAATACTTGTCATAAATGAAAGAACTAAAACTATTAAGAAAAATACCTTAGGAGCCATACTATAAAGCCAGTTTATATCTAATCCCGGTATTTCTCCACTTAAAATATATTCGATTGTTTTTTCAAAATTAGTGCATAATCCAATAGTTGCTATAATCATAAGAACTAGTCCAAAGAAAGTATTAAAAACATATACGGTTGATGAAAAATATCTTTTTATATCCTTAATAACTAAAGCCTTCATTATCTTCTTTTGATCATATTTATATTCTTTACTTTTACTATAACTATTAACTCTAGATTTATTAATAACCATAAAATAAGATTTATTTAAAATATAAACAAACAATAAAATTGGTAATAAATTTATAATTAAATAAACTATTAAATTTAAGATATTAAAATTATTAACTAAACTAATATATGCACCAATTGGATAATAAATTTTAGTTATAATATCATTTATACTAGATGCATTACTTGCTATATTCTCTATTAATCCTTCACTATTATTTGAAAAATAAAGAATTACAAAAAACATTATAAATGTACTAATAGTTTGTACTAATTTTTTAGCTTTAAACTTAATAGAAAATCTTTTTATTAAATATCCAATTAAACTAGAAAGCACAATTGGAATAATAGGTATCATTAAAATCATAATTAATGTTACAATATAAAATAAATAATTTACTTTAATAAAATAAACATAAATAACAATAGCCGGCAATGTAAATAATAGACCATATATTAACTCATATAAATACATTTTAAGGAATCTAATAAATATTAAAATTCCTTTACTTATTGGCAAAGACATTAATAAATCATTATCTTTAGCTTCAAATAAAATATTTTGGGATTTATAAATACCTTGCATAAATACAAATATATTAGGTATAACAAGTGCCATTCCTAACATTAAATAAGTTAAATTAACTTTTTGCAAATTCTCAGCAAGCATATAATAATATGTTCCAAAAGATATCATTAATATTAAACATAAAAAAGTAAATAAAAATATTTTAGAAAATTTATTCCCATTATATTTATATTTAAATAAATCCATATCTTGTGAACATACTGCCTTAATTAAAGAAAATAACTTTTTCATTAGTTCTCACCTAATTCTAGAAATACTTCTTCTAATGATTCATCTCCCATTATTTCTTTCATCTTACCAACTGTAACTATTTTTCCTTTTTTAATAATCGCAACACGATCACATAATTTTTCCGCAACATCCAATATATGAGTTGAAAAGAAAATACACTTTCCTTCCTTACACATTTCTTTCATAATATTTTTCATATCAAATACTGCCTTAGGATCAAGCCCTACAAAAGGCTCATCCATAATTAATACTTTTGGATCATGACTTAAAGCGGCAATAAGCGCAATCTTTTGTTTCATACCATGAGAATAAGTTGATATTTCATTATTTAATTTATCTTCTATTTCAAACATCTTAGCATATTTAATTATATTATTCATTCTAACACTACTAGTAGTTTCATACATATCACAAATAAAGTTAATAAAATCAATCGCTTTCATATTCTCATATAAATCTGGATTATCAGGAACATATGCAATCTCTTTTTTAGCGTTTACAGCATCTTTAACTATTGACTTTCCATTAATAAATATTTCTCCACTATCAAAATTGTTTATTCCTACTATTGATTTAATTGTTGTAGTTTTACCAGCTCCATTATGACCAATAAATGCAAAAATCTCACCATCATTAACTTTTAAGCTAATATTATCAACTACCTTTACCCCATTATAACTTTTAGTTAAATTTTTAATCTCAATCATTTTATTCATTCCTTATCTCATATCTAATTTTTTCATCATAACCATGATATAAATCATAATATCTTCCAAAATATTCTCCATCTATTTTATCAAACCAAACATATTTAGGATATTTATAACCATTTACTTCAATAATCTTTTTATCTAAATTATTTTTAATATAATTATCTCTTTTAACTTCACATCGATAATTTTCAATATTTACATATAAAAGTAAAACATATAAAATCAAAGTAAAAATTTTAAGCCAAACATAATCTTTAATAATAACCTCATTTATACTTAAAACTCTAAACATTAAAATAATAACTAACACATAAGGTAAAAAGAATAATTTTTCTCCCAAAGGATGTATAAATACAAGAGGTAAAATAACACATATAATTAATAAAATTATTTCCCATATTTCTTTATTAAATCTAACTAACTTATATATTAAATAAAAATAATTAATTAAATACAAAATATCAATTACAAACATATTATATATGTTAAATTTTAATAAACCACCTAATATAGTCATAACTGTTAATAAATAAAAACTTATTAATCCAGTAATATTTTTTAATTTACCTTTTAAATATAAATAAGAAAATACAAACAAAATAAACCCATTTAAAAATATATTTTCATTAATTAAATTCACAAATATTCCATCAAATAAATTATTTTTGATCGTCCAAATTAATGAACCTGAACTTTGGGGAATATATCGATCATTTAATGTAGTACCAAATAATAAATTTAGATAACTTGGATGAATAAACATCATAACTGCTCCAATTATAGTGCCAATAAACATAATAATTAGATTAATATTAACTTTTTTATTTTTAATAAAAAATATCAAATTATAGATAAATAAAATCATTAAAGTACCAACAGTTATATTTTCAACAACTAATGAATTAAGTATTGTAACAATAAATATTCCAATCTTTTCATACCATTTACTATTAGTTTTCTTATAATATTTTTTCATCAAATAATAAACACTTATAAAGAGTAAGGTACTTATCATATAATTACTAAATCCACTACCCCATATAACAACTTGCGTAAATTTATTAATAGGCATTAATAATATCAATATTATGAATATCCATAATGAGATCTTTTCATGTTTATCAATTAAATATAAAAGTAAAGTACTAACAAATGAAATTACTAATGCTTTTATCAAATGATTATGAGATATAAAAATTGCAACAAAATTTCCTAACCATCTTCCATTTAAAAATAAATCATTATATATATCTTTAATTGTACTAAAACTTAAACTTTTACTTCCCCAATAAAAATCATCACATGAAAACGGAAAGAAAAAAGATAACATCATTATCAAACAAAACAATATTATATATTTTTTATACTTCTTTAAATAATTCATCTACCATCACTACAAATATAGTATCATACTAATAATTATACATAAACAATTATTTTAATTAATTAAACTTTTTAACAAATAAAACCATTTAAAAAACTTTTTAAAATAATTAACGATTTTTCATTGATAAACATTTGTTTGATGTGTATAATAGTAGTTACAAGCCAAAATAGGTAATATATTTAAATTTATACAATAAAGGAGGAAAGTTATGAAGAATGAAATTGTATTATTTAAAAATCAAAATGTAAAACTTGAGGTTAATATGAGAGATGAAACTGTATGGTTATCATTAGATCAAATGTCTAAATTATTTGGTAGAGATAGAACAGTAATCACTAGACATATTAATAATATTTTTAACGATAAAGAATTAGAAAAAAATGAGGTATGTGCAAAATTTACACACACCACTAAGCACGGTGCTTTATCAAACAAAACTCAAACCAGAGAATTAGACTTCTACAATCTCGACATGATAATAAGTGTTGGTTATCGTGTTAAAAGTCAAAATGGTGTTATTTTTAGAAAATGGGCTACTAAGATTTTAAAAGATTATATGATTAAAGGTTATGCAGCAAATCAAAAGAGATTAGAATATCTTGAAAAAACTGTTAAATTAATAGATATTGCTGGAAGAATAGATACACAGTTAAAAGGAAACGAAGCACAAGAAATAATTAAAGTAATTAATAATTATTCTAACGCTTTAGATCTTCTCGATGATTATGATCATAAAAGAATAATTAAACCAAATGGAACTAAAGATAATAAACAAATCACCTATGAAGATTGTTTAAATATTATTACTAAACTTAGATTTAGTAATGATAGTGATTTATTTGCTCTTGAAAGAAATCAAGGATTAAAAGAAATTATTGGAACTATATATCAATCATTTGATGGTAAAGATTTATATCCTACTATAGAAGAAAAAGCCGCTAATTTTCTATATTTAATTATTAAAAATCATGTTTTTATTGATGGAAACAAAAGAATTGCAGCTACTCTATTTATATATTTTCTTGAATTTTATAATATTTTATATATTGAAAATAAACAAATTATAGATAATAATACTCTTGTTGCAATTACACTTTTAATAGCAGAATCCAATCCCAAAGAAAAGAATATACTTACTGATTTAGTAATGAATTTTTTAAAAAACAAATAATATAAAATATATCACAAAAAAAGGGCTTAAACCCTTTTTAAATTTCCTTAATATTTTTAATATCTAATACTTCATTAATACTAGTTTTCTTATTTCCTACTGAATAAACAGTAACCAAGCTATTATCATAATCAGTAATTCCTATTTTAGTAAACAAACTTTGTAAATCACTTTCACTTAAACTATCTATGGCAATTAATTTATAACTATCGTCAATCATTTTACTTAATTTAACATAATCTAAAATGTTATCATAATTATAATTATTTGAAACTAACACAACCTTTTTCTTACTTTTACCTTTATAAATAGATAAAAATTCCTTAACATTAATATAATATTTTTCATCAAAATTAATTTTATATAATTCATTATATTCTTGCTCACTTAAATTATTATCATCCATAAATTTATGTTCATAAGCAAGTTCTTTACTATTATAAAGAGTCTTCTCTTCACCATTAATAGTTACAACCAATTTTTTATCATCATATGTTGCAATATATAACTTATTATTTTTAATACTACAATCTAACTTAATAACATTAGAAGAATTATTATATTTATAAGTGTTACAATCCTTATATCTTTCTTCATCATTACTAATATTTTTAAAACTAAATCTATTATTTGCTAAATTAAGAACATACATATCATTATTTTCTAACAAGTACCAATCATGTCCACCTAATTGTTCACTAGGCATATCACTAAAATCATATATAAGAATAGCACCAACAAATAACACTGCTAGAATAAGTATGAATATAAAACCTTTTTTCATAAATACCTCTTATCTATTATCTAAATATAAAATATAAAATTACGATAACACTAAGTATTATACGATAATATCCAAATATTTTAAAGTCATTTGTTTTAATATATTTAAGTAGGTATTTAATTGCTATTAAAGAAACAATAAACGCAGTAATCATTCCAACTAATAATATAATTATTTCACTACTTGTAAATACAAACCCAAATTTAAGTATTTTTAATAAAGATGCTCCAGCCATAACCGGAATAGCCATATAAAAGGTAAAATTAGTAATAGTTGTTCTATCAAGTCCCATTTCTAAACCACCAATAATGGTTGCACCACTTCTACTAGTTCCAGGAATAATAGATAATACTTGAAATAAACCAACTTTAAATGCATTTAAAAATGATACCTCTTTTATTGTATTTTTCTTTTTATGATTTTCAACAATTATAAATAAAACACCATAAATAAACAATGTTATTGCAACAGTCCATGGATTATAAAAATGTTCATCTATCCAATCATCAAATAACAATCCAACTATCGCACATGGTATACATCCTACTAATATTTTACCCCATAATATAAAAGTATTCTTAGTATCTTCTTTAGTTTTATTAAATCCCCAAGGAAATAAATCTTTAAAATAAATAACAACAACAGCCATTATAGCACCAAGTTGAATAACTACCTCAAACATTTTCCAAAATTCACTTGATACATCCAATTTAATTAATTCATTTGCTAAAATCATATGTCCAGTACTACTTATTGGAAGCCACTCAGTAACACCTTCAATTATGCCTATAATAATAGTCTTTATAATATTTAAAAACATTATTTTTCCTTCTTTCTTTGAATTTTATATAAAATCTTTAATTGTAATCTATATGGTAAAAATCTGGAAAAGAATATTCCGAGTTTCATCATCGTACCAGGAATAATTATCATTTTTCCCTTTAACGCTTTATCAATTCCATATTTAGCAACATACTTACTACTTAAACTTCTCGTATTAAATCCACCACCTGCTACACTATTAAAATTCGTATTAACCGGTCCCGGACACAAAGCACTAATGGTAACATTAGATTTCTTAATCCTTAATTCTTCATTAATTGCCATTGTAAGTTTAAGAACATAATTCTTAGTTGCATAATAAGTGTTTAAATAAGGTCCAGCAAAAAATCCCGCTGATGATGCTACATTAAGAATTTTACCTTTATTATATTTAACCATATCCCTTAAAAACAACTTAGTTAAAATATGTAAAGCCTTTATATTAACATCAATCATTTCTAATTCTTTATCTAAATCAGTTTCATCAAAAAATCCAAATAATCCAAAACCAGCATTATTTATAAGCAAATCAATTTTTTCACCCTTAACTTTTTCATACAACTTATAAACATTAGCATCAATCGATAAATCATAATCATATATCGCTTTTGCGTTTTTACATAAATTAGCAACCTCTTGAAGTCTTTCTTTATTTCTACCTGCCAAAAAAACTTCATATCCTAAACTATCTAAATAAATAGCCATATCTTTACCTATACCTGAAGATGCTCCAGTAATTAATGCTTTCATTCTATCTCTCTCCTATTCAAATAATTAATTCCTAATAATAATACTACAAATCCCCACAAGAAACCACCTATTACATCAGAAAAATAATGTACTCCCAAATATATTCTACTCATACCAATTAAAATAACCAGTAATCCAAGTAAAGAAATAATCACTATTTTATTATTTAAACTAATTTTACTATTATAAATAAAATAGCAAATTATTCCATAAAAAACAAAAGATGTCATTGAATGTCCTGATGGAAAACTAAAATTATTCTCACTTACCAACCATAAACTTATATCAGGTCTTTCTCTTCTAACAATTGCTTTTAATAATGAGTTTACAAATGAACTACACGCTGAAAAGAAGACTATTCTAAAACATTTATTATTTTTCTTAACAATTCCATATATAATAGCTAAAACATTAAGAATAACAATAAATTTAACACTTCCAAAAAAAGTAATTACTTTAAAGAAGTTAGTAAAAAAGTCACATTTTAAACCAATTAACAAATTATATATATATTTATCTATCACTTTAAATTGATTAGTTACAACTAATAATGTCCAAATTAAAGTTATAATTATTAACAAAATTATTAAATACTTATATTTTCTTTTCATAATTAAAATTATATAACATCAATCATAAAATATCCATATTTAATACAATTCTTGACATACACCACTATTCGGTTTATAAAAACAATGATTTTTATAACTACCAGCAAAAGGTTGATCATACCAGTTTGCGCGACAAGAACTTTTTCCAGGAGCATAAAACCATAACGCATGAGTTGCCGGATAATAATATTCGCCTTTTAAACATCTTTCAGCTAATTGTTTTTCTTTTGTTGTTGCAGAACCAACATATAATGAACTATTGACTCCACTAAATCCACCAGGATTTTGATTAACTACCTTACTTATACTTCTAATATTTTTAAATGTATAACAAGAGGCTATTGCTCTATTAACTATAACATTTCCAACCATAAGCATCCCTAAATTTCCTTCAGCTAGCGCCTCAGCCCTCATAAGTCTAGCCATCATATCAAGTTCCTTACTTGTATAATTAATTAACATAATAATCACCATTTTATTATATGTTTTAATAACAAAAATATTGAAATAATCTAATTTTATGCTATAATTAGTTCATACACACAGGGGTGTGGTATAATGGTAGCATAGGAGTCTCCAAAACTTTTGATGGGAGTTCGATTCTCTCCACCCCTGCCATAATTGTATATAAAGACACTATTATTCTTGATAGTGTTTTTTTATTTAACAAAAAAATACTATTTAACATAGTATCTCACTTATTATACATAAGTTTATATTTGTGTATTATTAGTTCCTTTTTATTTTTATTATAAGACATAGCATATATTTCATAAATTCCAGATTCTTCAGGAATAACATTATATTCATTACTAGTTTTGTTATAAACTGAATAATATAAATCTTCTTTAGCCCTAAACTCAGAAGGTAATAATATTTTAAGTTCAGATTTTATTTTAGTACTTAAAATCCAATTCTTACTATTTTCAATACTACTAACTAAATTACTAACATCTTCTTTATCATAATAAACATTTATAATAGAATATTCCTTTTTATCATCATCAAAATAATTTCCCCAATAATGAATTTCTAATTCCCCACTACTAGGTATATTTGCATCAATATAATTCTTATAATCATTAATTTTACTATAGTCTTCACTAAAAGTTGGCATCAAACAAAAAGAACCACAAACTAATAATAATAAACATATTATAAATCCACCAACAATATTTTTAGTACAATTTATTCCTTTATTTTTATATTTGTAACCAAGGACTATTGATGCAATTGGAATAGGTAACCAACACCAAAATATCCAAGTATTTTTTAGAAAATTAAACCCATGTTGAGGATTTAATTCATCAATTATAGAATATAACCATAAAGCGCCCCATAAACTACCAATAGTTAAAATAAATAAAAAAGTCATAAAATAACTTATTGATAATGTATTAATATTACTTACATCTTTAATTTTTGAAGTATCGCCTAATTTATTTTCTAAATTTTTAAACTTACTTCTTATAAAATTAATTAACTCTAAATCACATTTGTCCTTTTGTAAAATTATAATCATATTTTTAGCAGGATATTCTAAATAAAAATTAGCATCATTTTCCACACATCTACTTATTTCAGAATAATTAATAGTTATAGATGATTTTTTACCCTTATGTATAAAGAAATCATCATAAAATTCATTTTCGTAACTACTTTCTACTATACCATTTTTTAACCTATTATTTTGTATTTTTTCTGCTATTGGTTCTAAACAAATTTTATAATGAATTAAAATATATATTTCAATAAAAATGAAAATGATTGAAAATTGTCTATTATTAAAAATTAGTATAATTAAAGCCACAATACTCAAATTTAAAAAAGTTCCACCACAAATTAATACCCAATACACTCTTTTTGGAAAATACTTTACCATTTTCTTATATTCGTATCCATCAGCAATACTTTCACATTTATATAAACATCTATTCTTTTTTTCTTTATTCATACTTACCTCACTTACATTTCCTAATAAACCTATCTAATTAGATTATACCATATATATTTATAATCCCAAAAATCACTTTTATTTGACACTAGCTGTTCTTTAATATATAATAACTAACTAAGAAATATGGGTAATTATGGAAGAACAATTAAATGAACTAAATGAAATTATAGAACTAATAAATCAAAATATAGAAAAAGTAAAAAATGTTGAATATGGTGATGATTATTATGTAATTAATAATGTTATAAAATTAAAAGAAAAAACTCATTTTGAAATAAAAGTAAAAGAAGATATTGAATTAAATCAAATAGATATTGCTTTAAAAAAATTAGACTATTCCAAACAAAAAACAAATAATTTAGAAAAATTAAAAAGTATAGATAAAGTAATAAATGTTTATACTAACAAAAGAAATTTAATCAATAATAATAGAACTACAAGACTTAATGATTTAGAACTTTTAAAGCAAAAAAGAAAGGAAATATTAGAAGATGAAAAATATTTTTATCAAACTAAACAATTAATTATTGATATTCTTAATTCATTTATAAATAGTATAAAGTTAAATAATTATTATTATGTGTTTACAAATTTTAGAAATTACACTAAATTTACAGCTTTTGTTGATAATAAATTACCTATTCATCCAAGAGTCTTAGAATATTTTAAATCATTAGGTTTAACAATAATGTATGAGAGTTGTATTGCTTTTGATTCAAATTTAGAAACATTAATAAAATTATTAACTACAAAAAATATTGAATGGATTTTAATAATAAATCCAAACTTTAAACTAGAATTAGAATTAAATAAAAAGAAAAAGAACTAAATAAGTTCTATCTTCTAGGCATTCCTGCACGAACATTATCTAATTCATCTATAGACATTTCATCACGATCTTTATTTAAAGCCTCTAAGGCTTCTTTTTCTTTTTTTAATTTTTCAATTTGCTCTTTTCTATACAAACTTTCATTATTTAAGGCAATATTCTCACCTTGTTCATGAGAAACACCAGCAACAACTTTATCTAGAGTTTCTAAATCTAATTCTTTGTTCATTTTTCCTCCATCTATTTTAATTATACATGTGATAAATAATATTTATACAATTTTAATTCCATATTTACAATTTCTTTACAAAAGACTATATTATTTTTTAGCATTTTTTATTTATTATACATTCATTATAATATTTAGAGTTTTTATCTAATTCAGTGTCAACATATTTAAGACCATATTCTTCAATTAAAGTTTTCTTTTCACTAAATAGATTAGTTCCTAATCCTAATCTGTCTCCTTCAATTGTCGCACCAAGAGCTGCTATTGTTGTTGGAAAATAATCCATTGTTGAAAATATTCTATTATTTGTATTTTCACTTTTTACGCCACTATTAATAAACGTATTATAAACAGTTCTATCAATATCAGAAATATTATCAAAAGAATAATTATTCATACTTAAATGATCACCTGCAATAACAATTGTCGTATTATCATAAAAACTTTGTTTTTTTAACCATTTAACAAATTCATTAACTTGATAGCTAGAACAAGCAACTGAATTTAAATAAATATTATCACTTACTTCTTTACAAAAATCACTTGTATAACCATCCATAAAATGAGTATCAACAGTTAATAAAGTAAAATTAAATGGTTCATTATTTTTAGAAATCTTTTTTAATTCTTTTTTTGCATAAGTAAATAGTTTTTCATCTTCCATACCCCAAAAAACAAAATAATCTTTATCGATAATTCCATCATCCATTGCACTATAATAATCATATATTTTATAATTACCATGATTTTTATAATAAACATCTCTACCAGCAAACGCCGCATCAGAGCCAAACATAATATAATTTTTATAACCATTATTCTCTAATATTTCACCTAGAGAATAAGCACCCGGTACTATCTCATTATAATAATTAAGTAGTAAATTACCATTAAAAGGTGTTTTTAAAGGAAGACCAGTAGTTTCTGCAACCATTGCCGCAATTGTCCAAGTTGATGCTCCAACTACATAAGCTCCGCCTAAATTATCCGTATTAGAAAAATTTATATTCTTTTTAGCTAAACTAGATAATTCAGGTATATAATTCTTATCGAAACTTCCACCACTATCCTTATCAGCATATGTCATTTCCATAGATTCTAAATAAATATAAATTAAATTTCTTTTATTATCTGGAAACTCAAGTAAAACATCCTTTGGACTTACATAATTTTCTTCAATAAAATTAGATTTTTTAAATTGATAACCCATAAACTTAAAAAAATATAGCTTAGTTCCAATGTACCAAAAAGAAATAATAAATAATAATAATGGAACATATTTAATATACTTATCAAGCTTGAAATGTAACAAATTAAATTTAATATTCTTCTTAAATAAATTTATCTTAACAATTAAATCATAATCCTTTCTTAACTTCATAATTCCAATTACCACTAATAAAACTAAAATAGGAATTCCAATATTAATAAGAATAAATTTAAATATCATCCCATTACCAGTTCCTTCTAAAGGAGAAGTTATTGTATAAAGTATTTCATCAAAAGATGTAAATGCACAATTAGCTTTAGCCCATAAAGTAACAACAAAAAAGAAAATACCTAAAAAAAGTAAAATATAATTAATAATCAATTTATGTATTTTCATTTACTTCTCCTTATTAATTTAATTTCAACATTATTATTAATAAATACATAAATAAATGGTAATAAGATGGCTAATAATAAAGATAATATCATAAATTTCATAATAAAACTAATAGTTATTAAATCACTATTAAATAAAATTTGAGAATCTTTACAATAAAAATTTAAAATTATAAATATAAACATATTTATTAAAAAAGTATATATTAAGTATAATTTAATTTTTTCTTCTTTATCTTTAACTTTTAATTTATCAATATGGATACTACTAGCAAATACGCCAGGAATAAATAAACAAATTAATTTCACAAACAATACTCCTCTTCTTGTTAACAAAAATATATCATTATTTTTAAGCAAAATCAAAAGATTACTAATAATAGTAATCTTTATTTATTATATTTATATTTTTCATATAATTTCTTAAATCTATTATAATGAACTATTTCCCTTTGTCTTAAAAATAATAAAATATTTATTAATTCAGGATCTTCTGCAATATCTATTAAATGTTCATAAGTAGCTCTTGCTTTTTCTTCTGCTGCCATATCCTCTGCTAAATCAGCAACTGCATCACCAATTGAAGCAAAATAAGAAACTGTAAATGGTACTCCATTTGAATTAATTGGATAAATACCATAACCATTCTCTACATAATTACTAGTTAATCCATTTGCTTCTAATTCCTCTTTTGTAGCACCATCTAATAATTGATGAACCATTACACAAATCATTTCAGCATGTCCAAACTCTTCAGTAGCAATATCATTTAAAAGTGCTCTACCTTCATCAGTTGGCATGGAAAATTTTTGACTAAAATATCTTAAAGCAGCACCTAACTCTCCATTTGCTCCACCATATTGAGTAATTAAATATTTAGCCATTTTAATATCTTTTTTCTTTAAATTAATAGGAAAAGGAAGCATCTTCTTATATTTAAACATTTCTATAATCTCCTTCCCAAGGCCATTTACCACTATACCAAGTATATCTACCCTTTAAATCATCATTTAAATCTAAAACTTCATATTTTTCTTCATAATCTTTAACTAATACTTTTAATCTTTCATTGTAAATTTTAAATAAATCATATAATTTCTTATTATTAGGTTCTAAATCAAGTTTTAAATTTAAATCATCAATAGCGAAACAATATTCTCTAATCTTTAAAAGCATAGCATCTTTATCACAAGTAGGTTTAATCTTATAAGGTTTATAATTTTTATATGGCACATATTCATCTAAAAATAAATTACCTAAAACAAGTCCTTCATCTGGATTAAGAACATCATCTCTATCTAAATTAAAATAATTTTTAAGTACATCCTCATTTTCTAAACTAAATAACATACTAACCTCCTAAAATAGTCTATGTTTAATCTAAAAATTGGTTATATTATATTTTATTAACCATAATAATTAGTGAGGTACGATTATGATATTATTATGTCTTAAAATATTTACGGCAAGAATTATAGATGTTACATTAGGAACAATTAAAACATTTTATATATTTAAAGAAAAAAGATTAACATCTTTTATAATATCTTTTTTTGAACTTATCATCTGGTTTTATGCTGCAAGAACTGCTTTATCTATGGAAATAAATTCAATATTCATTCCAATATCTTATGCCCTAGGATATGCAACTGGTACTTATATCGGTACATTTATTTCTTCTAAATACATCAAAGGCCACCTAACTGTAAATGTTATATCAAATAAAATAACTAAAAATGAAATTAGAGAGTTTAAAGATAAAAACTTTGGTATTACTTCTATTAAAACAGAAGATAATAAACACTTACTTATTATTGAAATTGAAAAATCAAGATTAAATGAATTAAAAGAAACTATCTCTAAAATAGATGATAGTTCCTTCATTATAGTAAACGATACAAGAATAGTTAAAAATGGTTATATCAAATAATTAAACATAATCTTTACTTCCTATTAAATATTTTCTTAATAAATCAAAAGGAATAACTGTAAAAGCAAGTCCTAGACATATTAATAACTCTTTTAAGGTTAAACCATAAGTTCTAAATAAACTACCGCCATGATATATAAAATATATTTGAATAACACTAACTAGGGTAAAGATAATAATAAATACTTTATTTCCTAATATGTTGGAAAATAAATTTAATCTACTAGTTCTAGCATTAAATGCATTAAATATTCCTATAAATACAAATAAAGTAAAAAATGCAGTTAAAAAATATTTATTATCAATATCAAATCTAATTAATTCTTTAAATATAGATAACTTTAAAAATAAGATACATAATAAACTAGAATATAATCCTGTTATTATTATTTCACCATACATGTATTTATTAATTATATGTTCATCTTTATTCTTAGGTTTTTCATTCATATATTCTAAACTTGGATTTTCATAAGCAAACGCTAAGGAGGCTAAAGAATCCATAATCATATTTATCCAAAGCATTTGCATAACTGTTACAGGAGTACTAATTCCAATAAATGGTCCCACAATTGATAAACTCATAGCGCAAATATTAACTGTTAACTGAAATATAATAAATTTTCTAATATTCTTAAAAATAGTTCTACCAAATAAAATAGCCATACTTATTGAACTTATATTATCATCAAGAATAACTATATCAGCTGCTTCTTTAGCAACATCAGCACCACTTCCCATTGCAAAACCAACATCGCATTTTTTTAAGGCAGCCGCATCATTAATTCCATCACCAGTCATACCAACAACTAAATTTAATTCTTTAAATATTCTAACTAGCCTACTCTTATCAGTAGGTTTTGCTCGTGCAACTATTTTAAGCCTATTTGCTAGGGCTTTTAATTCATCATCACTCATTAGACTCATATCTGAACTAGTTAAACAAACATCACCATCTTTATATAAATCAAGTTCTCTACCAATATACATAGCAGTATCTAAAGAATCCCCTGTAACCATTATTAAATTAACACCAGCACTTTTTATTAATTTAACTCCATTTTTAGCATCTTTTCTTATCTCATCTTTAAGTAAAATACATCCTAAATAAATTAAATCATCTGATACTTTACTTTTATAAGCAAGAGCAATAACTCTAAATCCTTTATTCATATATCTTGAAACAATATTATTAACTCTATTTTTATCTATTAATTCTTTTTTAGTAAAATAACTATATTTGCATCTTGGAATAATTACATCAGGTGCACCTTTATAATATACATACTCTTTAGTTTCGACACTAGAATACTTTTTATCACTACTAAATGATTCTTTTCTAATTATTTTATCTACTGGCTTATAAGAAAAAAATTTAATTATTGCTTTATCAGTCGCATTACCATTAATAATATTATTTTCACTAACAATTGCATCATTATTTAAAACACAGGCATTTCCTACTAATCTATAATACTCACTATACTTAGTTATCTCAATTTCATCATTAAACATTTTATTTTCATGAGTTACTACTCCATAAAGCGATAACTTTCCATTAGTTAAAGTTCCTGTCTTATCTGATAACAACACATTTAAAGAACCTGCTGTTTCAATTCCAACCATCTTTTTAACTAATACATTCTTTTTAATCATCTTTTTCATATTAGTTGAAAGAACAAGTGCAACCATTAATGGTAATCCTTCGGGAACTGAGACAACAATGATTGTAACGGCTAAAGTAATAGCATAAATTATATGATTAATTAATGAAGGAATATTACTAACAAATTTAATAATTAAACTTAAATTAAACTTATTAGCAATAACAATAACTGAAAATAAATAAGAAAAAAATACTAAAAAAGCTCCAATATAACCAATTGTACTAATTATTCTAGCTAAATGTGTAAGTCTTGTTTTTAAAGGACTATTTTCACTTACATCAGACAATTCCATAGTTATAGCTCCATGCATTGTATTTTCACCGACTAAAGTAACTTTCATAATGGCTTCTCCACTAGTTACTGTTGTTCCTTTAAAAATTTTATCGTTTGTTTTCTTTTGAATATCCTTACTTTCTCCACTAATACTTGCTTCATCTAAAGATATTTCTCCATCAACTAATACTCCATCTGCCGGAACATAGTCTCCACCATTTAAATAAATAATATCTCCTACAACAACTTCACTAATCTTAATAATTTTTAAATTATTATCTCTTTTAACTTTACATTCTTTAATATTATTTTCTTTAAATAGTCTATTAAACGCTTTATTAGAACCATATTCACTTAAAGTACTAATTAATGTTGCAAAAAATATTGCTATAAATATCCCAAGTGTCTCAAACCAACTCTCATCCGCAAATATGAACACTAATTTAATAACTAAAACTATTAAAAGTATTCTAATCATTGGATCCCCTAAAGATTCAATTAACAACCTAAAAAAAGTATTTTTATTTTTAACATTAACTTCATTACTACCATATTTTTCTCTACTTTTAACAACTTCTTCATTGCTTAGTCCAGTCATTATTTCCTCCAATTAAATATATGAAGAAGGTTTAAAAATATTAAAAAAAGAGTGAATAACACTCTTAAATAAATTTTAATCTAATTTATAGAAAAACAAAGTTAATTGAACTTGCTTATAAAATTATCTACTTAAATGTACTTCCTTTGTATCTTTAAGTAATTCGCTAAGTTCATCTTTTGTAGCAACTGCTAGATTATCATTTTTATATCTTACATCTTCTGTTATTTCTTTTCCAAACCAAGTAGGCGCCACAAATGAATTAGCATCTTCCAAGCTCTTAAATTCAACTTCTATAGTAACAAGTGGTCTTAAATCATCTAAATAATAATCTAGTTCAGCAACTAATTCATTTTCTAAAGGAATTCTATATCTTAATTTATTAATAATTCTTCCTATTCGATATTTAATTATCTTGTTATAAGTTTCTTCAGTTATTTCTTTTTCATTTTCTTCTCTAACTAAAGTACCTACTCCCTTTTGATTGTAATAATATTTATTACCCATTTTTCTTATTCTTGAAACAGGATTAACACCAATATAAGATTGATTAATTTCTACCCAATCACAATCTTTTAAATCAATTTGCTCACCAAGTAAAAATTTTCTTTCAATTTCAAAATGACTGTCTTTGTCTAATTTCTCATAACTATAACTTATTTCAAATACTTCACCTATTCCATCAAATCTAGGCACTAATTTATTAATAACTATGTTATGTTTATTTTCTTTTTTTAAAAGTTCATATGCAATACTAATTGCTTCATCTTCACTTTTAGCCCTAACACTAATCTTCTCATTACAAATCATAATTTTTCCAACACTCCCATTATAGGTGGTACCATTTGTTTCTTACGAGAAATAACACCCATTAATTTTTCTCCTTCTTTTATATTAGTAAGTTCATATGCATCATTTAAATACTCTTTAGCACTTTCATTAAACAATAAATATGAATTATTTTCTAATATATCAGTTACAAATAAACAAGCTACTTTATAATCATTATTTTCAGCAATATGATTAAGTTCATCAACATACTCATTTATCCTACTTTCATATTCTGCAAAATCAGTTGTAAATACTTGTCCGATTCCAAATTTATTATCTCCTGCAACATATGCTTTAAAATCTTTATAAACTATCTCATTAATAGTTAATCCGTCATTAGAAACACCACTTCTAAGCAATTCTCTGCCATAACTATTTAAATCTACATTTGCCGTTTCAGCTAAATCTTTAGCTACTTGTTTATCTAATTCAGTAGTAGTAGGACTTGCAAGTAACAATGTATCACTTATAATACCACTAAGCATTAATCCTGCAATATCACTAGGTATTTCAACATTATTTTCTTTATATAATGTATAAATTATTGTATTAACAGATCCGACACTCATATTTCTAAAGTTAATTGGTAAAAGCGTACTAATCTTACCTATATTATGATGGTCAACAATTTCTAAGATATCTGCTTCATTAAGTCCATCAGCGCTTTGACTTGGTTCATTATGATCTACTAAAATAACTTTCTTTCTTGTAATCAAATTAGTATCTATTAGTCTAAGCATACCTTCACAATATCCTTTTGAATTAACAATTGGATAATTAGTATGTTTAAGCTTATTAGATATTTCAACAAAATCAGTTAAATAATCATTAGGTCCAAAGCATACTGCTGAACTAGATCTCTTAATCATTTTAATTGGATTAGCTAAAGTTATTAATCTACTAGTTTTAAAAGTATCATAAGGAGTAACAATTACATTAACTTTATTATATCTAACTAGTTCAATCTCTTCTTTAGTTAATTCCTTATTTGCAACAACTATAATTAACTTTGCTTTATGTTTAACTGCATCTTCAATAATAGAATCTCTTCCACATATCAAAATAGTATCTTCATAAATATTTATAAAATCTGAAAACTGAGCAAAAGGAAGTGCAACTGCTAAAACATTACCACTTATAAAATCATCAAATTTATAATAACTAGATGCATTAAGTACATCTACAATATCCATAAACTTAGCACTAATCTCATTAGTGTCTCCCTTAATTAATTCATTAGCAAGTTCTTTTAAAGATACATATCCTATAAACTTCTTATGATTATCTACAAGAGGAATACCAGTTATTCCTTTTTCCATAAAATAATTATAAACTTTAAAAATAGAATCATCTTGATTAGCATAATAATCTCTATTATATTTAATATCTTTTAGTTCTACTTTAACATCATTTAAATATTTTGGAACATCAAAACCAAATTTATCTAAAGCAAAAGTAGTTTCTTTATTTATCTCACTTAAAATTCTCGGTTCCGCATTAACACCTAGTTTTCTCTTTAAATAAGCAAAACTAATTGCTCCGGCAACTGAGTCAGTATCTGGTTTCTTATGACCAAATATATATACTTTATCCATAATAGCCCTCCAAACATAATAATTATACACTAATTAAATCTAAAAATATAGTTATTATGTGTTATAATTATTTAGAAGGTGGTATGTGATATGGCAAAATATAAGCTAAAAAAGAAAGTTAAAAATAACTTAATAAAAGTATTTATAATCGTAATTTTATTAATTGTAGGAATAATTTTAATTAAAGATTATAAATATAAACAAACCTATGAATATAAATTATTAAATCTAAATTACTCTAAAGAAGAAATAAAAGTATTATTAGATAATTTAAATAGTGATAAAATAAATGAATTATTAACTAAAGAATATAATAAAGATATTGTAAATATTATTAATGAAAAATATTATTTATCTAAAAACCTAGGTAGATATCTTAACTATTTAAGTGCTAATCCTACTCTAAGTTATAGTGATGTTGTATCTTTAGTTAATGTTAATAGAGATAATGAATTTTATAAAAACCCTACTTTAACTGATTTAACAAATTATAATGAAATGTTAGTAAATAAGTATCATTTCCTAGAAAAAAACTTTGAAGGAAAAGATATTGTAAATGTATCAAGTACTTATGGATATGCTAATAATAAATTAAATAAAGAAGCATATGAAGCATTCAAACAATTAGCAAACGATGCTAAAAAAGAAGGACATACTATTGTAATTTTATCTTCTTATCGTACCTATGAATATCAAGAAAAATTATGGAATCGTGATAAAGATGATACTTATGTAGCAAGACCTGGTGCGTCTGAACACGTAACTGGTTTAGCAATAGATGTATCTGATTTTAATGATAAAAATGATAGTTTTAAAGATACTGAAAGTTATACTTGGATGGTAAATAATGCCCATAAATATGGATATATCTTAAGATATCCTGAAAATAAAGAAAATATTACTGGTTATAGTTATGAAGCATGGCATTATAGATATTTAGGTATAGATTTAGCAACCAAAGTGTATAATGAGGGAATTACCTATGATGAATACTACGCATACTATATGGAAAAATAACGAGGTAACATGAACGATTTTGGAAAAATAATAAAAGAAATAAGAAAAAATAATAATCTAACTCAAAAAGAACTAGCAGATAAATTATTTGTAACATATCAAGCAGTATCAAAATGGGAAAATAATAAAAGCATACCAGATATTGCTATACTACAAAAAATATCTGAATTATATAATATTGATTTAAATAATTTAACAATTACAAATAAAAAACAATCAAATAAATTATATCTATTAATAATAATTATCATATTAATAATATTATCAAGCATAGGTATCTTATATCTTAATAATCACTCTCATGATTTTGAAATGCGTACTATTGAAACAACTTGTAATGATTTTAATTTATCTGGAACTATTGCTTATAATAAAGATAAAACAGCAATATATATTTCTGAAATAGATTACTGTGGTTTAAATAAAGATAAAATTTACGATACAATAATAAGTACTTTATATCAAAATGAAAATAATAAAGAAAAAATTATTATAACTAATAAAGAAAAAAATAATTTATCATTAAATGATTATTTAAAAGACTTAACTTATCATGTTGATAATTATAAATCAACTTGTTTAGACTATAATAAAAATGAATTATATATCAAAATTGAATTACAAAAGAAAAATGAATCTACTATAACTTATACTATTCCTTTAAAAATAAATGATACTTGCAATTAATAATAACTTAGTATAATATATACTCAAAAATTCAAAATAATTATGGAGGAATTCATGTTCAAATTAATATCTAAATATAAACCTGCCGGAGATCAGCCTGAGGCTATTGATAAACTAGTTAAGGGAATAAATGAAGGTAAAAAAAGTCAAGTTTTACTAGGTGCAACAGGTACTGGTAAAACTTTTATGATTGCTAATGTGATTGAAAGAACAAATAAACCTACTTTAATTTTAGCTCACAACAAGACATTAGCAGGTCAACTTTATAGTGAATTTAAAGAATTGTTTCCTGAAAATCATGTTGAATACTTTGTATCTTACTACGATTACTATCAACCAGAAGCATATGTTCCCCAAACTGATACTTACATTGAAAAAGATTCTAGTATTAATGATGAAATTGATGAGTTGCGTCATGGTGCCACTTCAAGTTTAATTAATTATAGAGATACTATAGTGGTTGCTTCTGTATCATGCATTTATGGTATTGGTGAAAAAGAAGAATATAAAAATAATATGTTAATTTTAAAGCAAGGAGATAATGTTGGAAGAAACTTTATTATTGATCGATTAGTTTCTATGACCTATGAACGAAATCAAATAGATTTTCATCGTGGAACATTTAGAGTTAATGGAGATATTATTGATGTTATACCAGTAAATGAAAGAAAAAATGGTATTCGAATTGAATTATTTGGTAATGAGGTAGATCGTATTTGTGAATTTGATACCTTAACTGGAAATATTATAAAAGTACTTAAAAATATAACAATATTCCCTGCTTCTCACTTTGTTACAGGTGAAGAAAAATTAAAAGAAGCTATTAAAAGAATTGAAGAAGAAAAAGATAAACAAATTGAATACTTTAAAGAAAAAGGAAAACTTATTGAAGCCCAGCGTATTAAAGAACGTTGTGAATATGATATAGAAATGTTAAAAGAAACTGGATTTTGTCATGGTATTGAAAACTATTCAAGACATCTTGCATTAAGAGACGAAGGTGAAACTCCATCAACATTAATTGATTTCTTCCCTGATGATTTTCTTTTAGTGGTTGATGAATCTCATGTTACACTACCTCAGGTTAGAGCAATGTATAATGGTGATAGAATGCGTAAGCAAACCCTTGTTGATTATGGCTTTAGATTACCAAGTGCACTAGACAACAGACCATTAAAATTTGAAGAGTTTGAACAAAAAATTAATCAAGCTATCTATATTTCTGCAACACCTGGTGATTATGAATTATCCCTAACTAATAATGAAGTTGTTGAAAGTATTATTAGACCTACTGGATTACTTGATCCAACCATTGAAGTTAAACCAACCAAAAACCAAATCGATGATTTAATCAATGAAATAAATATAAGAGTTCAAAAAAATGAAAGGGTTTTAATTACTACTTTAACTATTAAAATGGCTGAAGAATTAACAAATTATTTAAAAAGTTTAAATATGAAAGTTGCTTATCTACACAGCGAAGTTAAAACATTTGAAAGATTAAAAATAATTAGAGATTTGCGTTTAGGAAAATATGATACATTAGTAGGAATAAACTTACTAAGAGAAGGATTAGATATTCCAGAGGTTAGTTTAATTACTATAATGGATGCAGATAAACAAGGATTCTTAAGAAGTGAACGCAGTTTAATTCAAACAATAGGTAGAGCTGCACGTAACCAGAATGGTCATGTCATAATGTATGCTGACTCAATCTCTGAATCAATGGATAAAGCCATAACAGAAACTCAAAGAAGACGAAAAATTCAAGAAGAATTTAACAAAGAACATGGTATTACCCCTAAGACTGTTCAAAAAGAAATCAGAGACCTTATTTCAAATGAAATTAAAGAAGATACTGGTACTAAAAAACCTAGTAAAAAGGATTTACAAACAATTGAAAATGAAATGCGTAAAGCAGCTAAGGAACTTGACTTTGAAAAAGCAATGCAACTTAGAGATATCTTATTTGAATTAAAGGCCAACGAAAAAAAGCTAGAATAATTAAATTCTAACTTTTTTATTTTCTAACCCATTTAGCAATAAGTACTATATTTGAATTAACGGGTGTATTAAATTCATATAATTCACCATGTAGATACCAACCAGCAAATACATAGCCTTCTCTAACAGGGTCTGCAGGTTTTCCAACCATGCTACCTTTATTAACATAAATAGTCGTTACATCAGAACCCATATTTCTATTAAAGATAACAGCAAATTTTGCTTGTGTAGTTGTTGTAGTTGTTGTAGGTTTTATTGTTGTTGTAACTTTCTTTGTGGTAATTGCTGTTTTCTTAGTAGATGTCGTTGTAGTTGTAGTAGTTGTTGTACTTTCTTCACAATTATCAATACATCCTAGATAACTATAAGATGTATTTTTCTCATTTCCACAAATTAATGTAGTTTCAAGTTCATATCCTTTAGATTTTTTAACAATCTTGATATAACTATCATCCTCATTACATGTAGTCTTTCCAACTTTCAAAGTATCAATTTTTTTATTGTTGATTAAATCTTTTAATGATACTTTAATAGAATCACCAACTTCACTAGGTAAATTATCTTTATTAAAATAACTACCACCAACATCTTTTAATTTAGTTAAATTAGCTTTAAATTCATTGCTATAATTATCTTTCTTTTTACCACCTAAAGGAAATATCATTAAAAATAATATTAAAATAGCAAGTATAATAAGAATTTTAACTATTAATCCTTTCCAATTAAATTTTTCTTTTTTACTCTCATACATAAGTCATTCCCCCATAACTTGTAAATTATAATAACACTTGCACATTTAATAGTCAATTCAAATTTTAAAAATTTTATTTGCAAATATTAAAAAAATAAAAAGTAACTTACAAAAGTTACTTTTATTTAGATTTATTTTCAGCTTTTTCTAATTTAGCAACAGTTTCGTTTAAAACTTCAATAGTCTTTTGTCTTACATCAGAAGCAGCTTTTTCTAAGACAGGAGTTCCTTTTTCAACTGCTAAATTATATAAATCATTAGCTTTCTTTTCTATTTCTTTGCCTTTTTTCTTAACAATAGAAACTACTTTCTCTTTATCTAAATCTTTTAATTCTTTTTGGATATCATTAATAGATTTTTCAATAGATTCTTTTACATCATCATATTCAATATCTTTAGCTTTTTCCCAAAGATTTTTCATCTTATTAACTAAATCCTTTCTAGTATCTTCACCTTTTTTTGGTGCAAATAATAATCCTAATGTAGCTCCTACTGCAAGTCCTGCAAATAATCCACTTTTTTTACTCATAATCTTCTTCTTCCTTTCTCTTCTTTAAACTTACAATTTTATTGACAATTCCTTTTACAAAATTAGCAACGTAATCCGTAAGAAATCCAATTTTATTAGTAAATAAGTCAAACACATTAAATACTTTATCTAAACTTTTTACTTTCTTAGTTACGTCATCTATTAAATAATTGAAGTTGTCTATTGTAATTATAAGTTTTATTCCTAAAATAATACCTATAACTAATAAAATAATAAGTAAAATATAAATAATAACTGGTAATACTTCAATTAGTGTCATTATTTTTCTTCCTCCTCGTCCTTATTTTCATACATTGAATCTATTAAGTTAAACAAATCTTTTTCTAAATCATCTTCTTCTTCTTCTTTTGATTCTATTTCACTTGGTTTATCTTCAACTTTAGGCATTTCAGTAGTAGTTTCTACTTCTTGATTTTCACTTATAAATTCTTCTTTAGTAATTTCTTCAGGAACTTCTGGTAAAATATCACCCTCTAAAGGTTTTTCTTTTTGAATTTCTTGATTACTTATAAGTATTTCATCTAACGTCTTTAAAGGTTCAGCAAATTCATCCTCTACCTTTTTATTTTCTACCTCTTTTTTCTTTTCATACGCTTTTTTTCTAACATCTTCTAAACTTGGTCCTTTTACTCCAGTATCAGTTTTAATAATTACATCATCTTTAGTATAATTTTGATTTAAAACTCCATATACAGGTGAAATTACAGGAGATGGTGTAAATATTTTCTTCTTATCTTCCTTCTTTTGTTGTAAGAATTTAGAATAATCTTTGGGTTGTTCTCTCTTTCTTTCAGGCTCTTTTACTACATATTCATCTCTATTTCTTCTTGGCACATCATAATCATTATCAAAAAAACTACTATTACTACTTGATTGTGTATAACTATTACGTTTATTAACACTTAAATCCTTATCACTTCTAGTTGGTAGATCGTCATCAAAATCTAAGGGGAAATTAAAATTACTTGTCTTTTTTTGAGGTTCACTAACAACAGCATCATCCTTATCTTCAACAGGCATTTTAACCTCTTTTATTGGATTGCTTTCCTTTACTACATTTTTTTTCTCATAAGTAGTTTCTTCCTCTTCATCTTCAATATCAAATAATACATCTTTTATTTTCTTAAAAACACTCATTAGTTATTCTCCTTTTATTAAATCATAATCTGGTACTTCATCATCTTTATAATTATCGTACTCTTCAACTACTTTTAAAAAGTTTGAATCATTTGAATTAGTCTCAAATATATTAAAACTTTCTTCACTATAGTTAAGAACATCTTCTTCTAGTAAATTACCAATAATATCGTCATTGTACTCTACTGAAGATAAGATAATTAAACTATTTGTAATAGCGTTAGCAATATCATTACTATCTACTATCACTTCTATTTTAGCATAATTATACATTATTTCAATTAAATATTGATTATTCTTTACATTTATTTCAATATATCCGCTTTTATTATCATAATTAATTAATTTGCTCATGTAAGCATTATCTTTAATTTTATAACTATTTTCGACTTTATAATAATAACTAACAATATCTACAAACATATAATATTTAATATTGTTTTCCTTAAACACTATATTTCTATCATTGATTTTATCTATTATTATATTAGATGGTAAATAAAATTTATAACCATTTTTATATTGATTTGCATTATTATTTTTGCTAGATATAATTTTGTTAATAATTTGGTCTACATTATTATTATCTACTTTGGTACAACCACATAGTAAGGTTATACTTAATATTAATATAATTATTTTTTTCATCTATATCCCTCTAAATAATCATATCACAAATATGTTTCTTCATAAAGAAAAAGTTTGCAAACAAAAACTAGAAGCGCCTTTCTATTCGCTTCTAGTAAAAACCGTAGTCTAGGCTTTATCGAAGAATTTTTTTAAACGAATGACCTTTTTTCTTTTTGGCAAAAGGACAACCTAATACATCTATTTCAGGCATATTATGATAAGTGTACATCGACACCACCCATTTGATCGTAGACTCCGACAGCAGATCCATAGAAGAAGAATACACCACCGTCTCCACCAAATCCTGTTGTATATTTTTTGCTAGTTTCTAATGTTATTCTCTTAGTAGCATGTTGATATGAGGAATAAAAAGTACCATCGCCTTTTACTTCTAAGTCTATGTCTTGGACTATTCTCATAGCTGTTGAACTATTTTGTAAAAGAGCTGTACAACCATAGCCGTTACCACTATATACACGGTCAGTAAATGTAATACTAGAACCTGACCAATATAAAATTGTAGTAGGAGTATCTGCTCTTGATAAATCGCCATATAAATATGAACCTATAACATCGTAACTTATAACCTTTGGTGTGCCTTTCCATTCCAAAGACGTTACCATAGTACAATATTTTCCGCTATCACAAGCATAAGAAAGAGTTAATTTTTTCGCAGTCGTTTCATGAATTAAGGCTCGAGGTGATTCCACGCCAGTTTCAAAATCTTCAGTCTCTTTCTTATAAACTTTTTCATCATATAATCCCATAGCCAAATATTTATTAAACTTATCTTGAGTAATATATTCTTGATAGCCATCAAAGTATAACTCACCTAAGAAAATATACTGTTCTTCCGTCATACTAACTCCATTCTTATTTGTATAAAATACATCATCTGCATGGACATTAACGCTTAAAACATTAATTACAAATAATGAACAAATAAGATAGAATGATAACTTTACTAGTTTAAACATACATCACACTCCTTTCCTAGTTAAACCATACCTCATTTTAACTAAAAAAGGTAGTGAATGTCATTCACACCTCTAAAAAATCCTTAAAATACTTAGACAAATACTGATTATAATATTTCTCAAAAAGATTTTTTTCTTCATTATTCATCGTTAAATAATTAAAACTAATATTTTTATTATTATAATTATTAATATCTATAATTTTAGTATCTACATGCAATTTTAATCGAACAGAAATATCATCAATTACCAAAACTTTTATAACATTATTCTTAGGAAAATAATAATACTCTACATTTTTCTCTTTTAAATAATAATATCCAACCTCACTATTATATTTAAATCCATTTTTAATTAAACCATTTATTAAATTTGATTTGTCGCTACTATATGAACTAGCATCAATTAAACTTTCATCGTTCAAATTATTAACCATAACATTATCATTTGTAAAATCATTAAAATAATCTAATTTTATTTTAGTACAAAAGTTGTTATAACAAGCATCAATATATAAATCTTGATGTTGATTTAATAAATTCATAAATGTTTCTTGAGATTGCTGTTGTTCCATTATTAATGTTTTTGCAGCTCCAGTTAATAGAATAACCTCATTATCATTATCATCATAATAATATAGTCTAATTATATCGACACTTATTAAATTATCTTTATTATCATAAAAATTGCCAGGTCTAAAATAAACTTTTTCTTTATTCATAACGACTAATCCATCTCTAGTTCTAACTGAATCGTTTTCACCATATAATCTATATACCTTTACTGAATTATAAGTACTTACAAAATAATAAAGTAAAAATGTTACTAAAACAATTAATAAACCACTTACTAAAAATATAATAACTTTCTTACTTCTACTTTTAGATTTAATTAGAGTAACTAAAGTATTATTAGTAGGAGTTGTATCAATATTTCTTTCATTTCTTTTACCATTTAATAATTCATCTATTGAAACATCAAAAAAGTTAGCAATCGAAATTAACTTATCATTAAGTGGAATTATATCCTCATTTTCCCACTTATTAACTGTAGTCCTATGAACAAATAATTTCTCAGCTAATTGTTCTTGGCTAAGTCCACGTTCCAATCTCAATTCCTTTATAAATTTTGAAAATTTACTTGTCTCCATTACTTCATCATCCCAAACTATATTTAATTTTGCAAAACTATACGAAAAAAGAAACTACTTTTGTTTCTTCTTACCATAGTATAAACTATTTAAAACTTTTACCTTAACACCTTTTTCATATTTAAACATTTTTCTAACGTTTTTAGGTAATTCTTTTTTATAAACTTTCATAATTCCCTCCATCCAATAGACCTATTATAGCACAAATTTAGAAATTTTGCCTAGGAAATAGACATATAATATGATAAATGTTATAATTTTTTAAGATTGGAGTTATAAATATGAATAGAAGAGATGGTATTAAAGTTAAAAATTTAGACGGAATGCACAATTTAATGTTAGAAATTATGCCCAAAAGATGTGATTCAGATGTATATATATCAGCAAAAATAGATGTTACAAACTTGGTGGAATATGTTAATAAATTAAAAAAGAAAACAGAATACGAAAATTTAACATATTTTCATACTTTTTGTATCGCTATAGGAAAGTTAATCTATAATAGACCATTACTTAATCGATTTATAATTAATAAAACTTTTTATGATCGTAAATATGTATCTCTTGGTTTTGTTGCTAAAAAGGAATTTACTGATCATTCTGAAGAAGTATTTACCTCTATAAGAATTAATGAAGATGATAATTTAAAAACAATTAGTGATAAAACTAATGGTAAAGTAACTAACCTAAGAAACAATAAAACTAATAATACTGATGATTTAGTTAACAAAATAGGTCACATGCCTAAATTAATAAGATATATTGTTATTAAAATTTTTAAATTTATGGATAATCATGATTTAATTCCTAATTCTATTACTGAAAACTTAATATATTATCAAAGTGCTTTATTATCTAACTTAGGTTCAATTAATTGCAATTCTATTTATCATCATCTAACTGATTTTGGTACTAATGAAGCCTTAATCACATTTGGCAAAATTGAAGATGAACCTAAAGTAATAAATGGTAAAATTGAAATAAGAAAAATGTTAGATATTGGAATAACTATTGATGAACGAATAGCAGATGGATTTTATTTTGCAAAATCTCTTAAATTGTTAGAATATATTTTTGACAATCCTAAAACTTTAGAAGATAGTGCTGATACATTATATGATATAAAACTACGTTGATAAAATTGTATTTCTTCCATAAAGAAATGTTAAAAGATAATTTGGATATTAAAATCGTTTCTAAATATTATGAATTAAAAAAAAGAAATATTAAAGTTTAAAATAACTAATAATATTTCTTTTTTATTTTATATTCCATAATTAAATCCACTAGAATATTTCATAATTTTATTAAATACTCTAACTTTTTCTTCTCCATCTAAGATAACTGGTTGATAATTATTAACATTCTTTTTTCCAGATACAGATGTTGGCACTATCTCAATATTATCATCTAATTTTAATTCGCCCTTATAGAAATTAAAAGTTTGTCTAAACATAAATGTATCTTTATCTGGTGGATTTTGATTACCACCAAATACAAAATTAGCTAAAGAATAAATTATATATTTATCATTATATTTTTCAATCCCCTGTATTACATGTGGATGCGTTCCAACTACTAAATCTGCTCCATTATCAATTAAATAATGTCCCATCTTTTTTTGTGCTTCATTTTGCATTAAATCTTTCTCAATTCCCCAATGTACACTAACAATAATAAGTTCAGCACCATTTTCTTTTAAATAATCAAGTCCTTTTTTAGCTTCTGCATATTTAACACAATCAATATCATGAAAAGCCATAAATCCAATTTTAATATCATTTACCTCTTTAATTAAGTAATCACTATATCCATAATGTAATACGTTATTATCATCTAAAGTCTTAATTGTTTCATCATAACCACTTTTGCCAAAATCATAAGCATGATTATTAGCAAAACTTACCATTTCAACACTACCTTTTTTTAAAACATCAACATAACTAGTAGGTGCTTTAAAATTAAATGCCTTTTCCACTATGTCATTTGAAGTAGTAAGCTGTCCCTCTAAATTAGCAACCGTAATATCATCTTGATCTAAATATTCCTTTACCTTAGCAAAATAATAAGCAAAGTCACCATTATTGTCATCCAAATATTTATCAAATCTGGTTCCATATCCATACCTTGGATCCCAACCAATCGTACAATCGCCAACAAAACTTAAAGTAACTTTTTTTTTGTCACTTTTAGGACTATCCTCACTTGTTTCTTTAATAATTAATGGACTAGAAACATTTATATTCCTTTTATTAAATCTAACTATAAAAGTATAAATAACTAAACTAAATATCACAATATATATACCAATTATTAACTTCTTCAACTATTACTCCTTTAAATTCTTTCCCGATAACTTTACCGTCTTTTTAGCAAGAACAGTTAAGCTGTCAACCACATCATCATATTTTATTTTTAAATAACTATAAACAACCGATAATTCAGTACAACCAAGAATTATTTTTTCACAACCATTTTCTCTAAAATAATCTAATATTTCTTCAAATTCATCTAACGAAACTTCTTTATTCTTCTTAACTTTGTTATAAATAATGTTCATTACTTTTTCTTGATGCACATCATCTGGAACAAATAATAAATCATTACCAATAAATTTATGATACGCTCCAGATTTAATAGTTCCATCTGTAGCCATTAAACCAACTTTTTTAGGTTTATCTTTAAGCACAAATTTACTAGTTTCCTCTAAGATATTAATAATTTTAGAATTTACTCTACTTTGAACTTCATCAAAGAAATAACTTGCCGTATTACAAGGAATAACAATATATTTACACCCTTCTCTCTCAAGTATTCTAGCACATTTAATCATTTCCGGAACAGGACTATCTTCTGAATTACCTAATATAAAACTAGTTCGATCAGGAATACTTGAAAATTGACAAACTAATAAATCAACATTATCTTGATCACATTCACTTATCGTATTATTAATAACCAAATCCATAAAATAAGTTGTTGCTTTAGGTCCGAGTCCTCCAATAACACCAATTAAATTATTCATAATATTTCCTAAACTTTCTAATATGATTAATTAAAGCACCAATAATATAGTATTTTCTTTTTAAACTAAAATCTTTATTATAATCTAGTGGATTATTTTTCTTTAATCTTTTAGCAATCTTTACTAATTCTTTATCCTTACAATATTTCTTTATAATACTAAAAGGAACAATACTATAAAGTTCACATCCTTCTTGTTTATATGTTTTATCATGCATATCATAAATAAATGTATCTACAAGTGGTGCTAAATAATTCGTATTACCTGCTCCCATATAGAAATTACTTCTGCCAAGTCTTACATTAACTTCAAAAAAATAAAATTCTTTAGTATCATCATCATACTTAATATCAAAATTAGCATAACCAACATATTTAGTTTCTTTAATAAACTTTTTAGCAGCTTCTACAATTTTTTCATCTTCCGTATTATATATAGCCGAATAATTTCCCGTAACATCAGGTCCTTTTTCCTCTAATAATACTCTACCAACTGATGAAAATATAACATTACTATTTTGATCAGCAAAGCAAGTTAAAACTCTCATATTAGCGTCTGTTCCTTTAATATATTCTTGAACAACTACTGTATCGTCATAACCAGAAGCAAATAACTTTTTCATCATTTCTTTATATTCATCTAATGATTTAAATAAAAATACCTTCTCTTTTCCTTCAAAACTAAGTCTCTGATACATTGCTTTATTGCTTACTTTAGCTATAAAAGGACACTTAAAACTTATCCTAGTTTTATCATAATTACTCTTATCAACTACAATAGTTTTAGGATAGTTAATGCCCACCTTTTCACATATATCATAAAATCCCTCTTTAGAAGAAACTTTAACTAAAGTATCATAATCAATAGTAGGTACAACATAATATTCACTTAATTTATCTTTATTCCTAATAATAATTTCAACATAATCTTCACTACAACCAAAAAGTAATAATTTTTTATCTTCATATTTACCCTTAAGTTCTATTAAAAAATCAATTAATTTTTCTTCTGTCATATTATCAATAGTAAGTACATTTGTTATTTTAGAATATTTAGTCATCCAATAAGTGTATTTTCCAATAACAATTGATTTAATCTTATAATGTTCATAAATGGTTCTAGCAACACTATAAGCACCTACATCTATTCCTAATATTACTGGTATAAATTCATTATTCATATTATCAATCCTCTTTAAATTTATTATACACGTATATTAAAAAAGAATAAAGCCATAATTATAAATGGAGGAAAAATAATGAAAAAAGTACCATGTATGTTATCTACTAAAGATACATCTTACATTGAAGATATGTTTAACTGGAATATAACAGCATATCAAAAATGTGAAGAATATTTAAAAAAAGTAACTAACAAAGATTTACAATCTGAACTTAAAAAAATAAGTAAAATGCACTATAAAAATTGTGATAAGTTAGTTAAATATATAGGAGGTTTTATTAATGAATGATAAATTTATTCTATATGATATGTTAAACACTGAAAAAAACATGAAAATAAACACTGCAACAGCCTTAAATGAAGCTTCATGTGATGAAATATATATTTTATATCATGAAATGTTCGAAGATATCTCGTCTTCTGCTAAAAACTTATTTACCATTGGATTTAATAACAATTGGTACACCTTAGAAGAAACAACTCAAACTAAAATTAAAGAAAGTCATACTAAACTAAAGAATTCTTTAAAAGAAGAATAATATTTAAAAAAGATACTGATTAAAGTATCTTTTATTTTTATCTGCTTCGATAATTTTTTCTATTTTTGTTTGCTTCAACTATAGATTTGATAGAACTGGCAAGTTTATTTATTTCTTCTGTTTGTAATTCAGTTTCACCATTTAATGCTAATTCATCAATTTTATTATTTATTATACTATTTGCAGTTTTAGTTGCAGCTGTTATTGTACCAAGAAGGATTTCATCAACTCCTATTATAGGATCTGGTACAATCAAATCAATTATAAATGCAATTCCAGCAATATTTGCTGTTTTCTTTAATATTTTATTTGTGACCTCTAAACTTGCTATTTTTAGGGCTGTACTATCTGACATTTCCATATTGTTATATTTTGTTTTTATTTTGTTAATTACTTCCTTGTTTTCTGGGATTATTACTGTTTTTCTAGCCATTGTTCTTTTCTCCAATTTGATTTGCAATTTCATTATAAATTGCTACTACTAAGTCAATTTCTTCCTCTAAAATATCTAATATTTTAACCTCATTATTTTCTCTTATTACTTCTCCTAATAAGACTGCTCCATTTTTATTTTCCGGATTGTTATCAACTATGGAATACATAGCATATTCTTTATTTAGTTCATTTACTTTGAAAAAGCCTAAAATCGATACTGTAATTGTTTCACCTTTGTCATTAACTACTTTATAATCTTTACTCATATAATCTCCTTAATATTTTATCTTACCTATTTGAATGGTATCATATTTTATGAATTTTTGATTTATTTTTTATTTTAGAGTGTAAATATAACGACAAATAACTTTTGGTTTTATAATATTACTTTATACGTTAAATCTAAAGTAAACAATATCACCATCTTGCATTAAATAGTCTTTTCCTTCTAGACGCATTTTACCAGCTTCTTTAACTTTTAATTCACTACCATATTCTTTTAAATCTTCAAATGACATTACTTCAGCTTTGATAAATCCTCTTTGGAAATCAGAGTGAATAATTCCTGCACATTCGGGAGCTTTCATTCCTTTTCTAAATGTCCAGGCACGACATTCGTCTTTTCCTGATGTAAAAAATGTTTGAAGTCCTAATAAATCATAGGTAGCATAAATTAATTTATCTAAACCACTGTTTGAAATACCTATTTCTTCTAAAAATGCTTTCTTATCGTCATCATTCATTTCGGCTAGTTCTGATTCCATTTTAGCACTTACTACTATTACTGAAGAATTTTCGTTAGATGCATATTCTCTAACTTTATCAGTGTACTTGTTATGTCCAATGATGGCATCATCTTCATTTACGTTTGCCATATAAATTATGGGTTTTAATGTGATTAAGCAAAATGATTTTAATAATAATAATTCATCTTCATTTAAATCTATTGTTCTAAGTGATTTATTTTGAAGTAAGGCTTCTTCACATTTTCTTAGGGTTTCTAATTCAAATAAATCTTTTTTATCTTTACTTGATTCGCATTTTTTGGCAATTTTACCAATTCGATTTTGAATTATTTCTAAATCTGACATTATTAATTCAACATTAATTATTTCGATATCTCTAATAGGATCTACTCCGCCTTCAACATGAATTATATCTGAATTTTCAAAGCATCTTACTACTTCAACAATAGCATCTACTTCTCTAATATGAGATAAGAATTTATTACCTAATCCTTCTCCTTTTGATGCACCTTTAACTAGTCCTGCTATATCAGTAAATTCATAAGTTGTTGGTACTGTTCTTTCGGGCATATACATATTTTCTAAAAATTCTAAACGATAATCGGGTACTGTTACTACACCAACGTTAGGATCTATTGTAGCAAATGGATAATTAGCTGCTAAAATATTCTTTTTAGTTATAGCGTTAAATAATGTACTTTTTCCTACGTTAGGTAATCCGACGATTCCTGCTCTTAACATATTATCTCTTCTTTCTTTTTTCTTGATATTTTTTTGATGATAAAATTTCTTTTTTAACTGCTTCTAAATCTGGTTTAACTCCTCTATTTAGTAGAACTTGAATTAAATCCATTCCAGGGCCTCGATTTCCTTCAATTATTAATGGGCCGTTTTCAGTTATTGCAACATCCCATCCAACAACGTTAACATCATCATTAACTTTAGCAGCTTCTTTTGTCATTTTAATTATTTCATTCCAATAGGGAATAACAAATCCATCAACTTTAACTTTAGTTGTAGGTGTATAATCTGATTCACGATTTTTCTTATCAATGGCTTTTCCTTCTAAAATGCCTTTTTTGATATTCACGTTAACTCCTACTCCGCCACTATGGAAATTATCTACTAGTGAGTTACCACTACCAATTCTGACGGCTGCAAATAAGATATCTGATTTACCATCAACACATTTAGTTACTACTCTTACAGTATTGATGCTTCCTGGATTTAGTACTTCCCACTTTTTGTTTTGAATGATTAATTCTTCAATTAAACAATTATCTTTATTTAGATTTTCATAAAATTCTTTAATATTTTTAATATTTTTGGTTTCTATTTTTTCAACATTTGCTCCACCTAAACCAGATATTGGTTTTCTAACTATTTCCTTATGTTCTTTAATAAATTTAGTTATTTCTTCTAAACCATCTTGATATGAACGGCACTCTCTTTTGGCAAATTTTTTAAAGTTATGATTAAAATTAACCTTGTTTGAAAAGAATGGTGCATATTCATAATTAGCAGCTAGTAAATAAAACTTATGTTGATAACCAATGGTTGCATATGTACTTCTTTCTTTAAAGCTTTTATCATAAAATTTATAATTTAAATAGTCTTGCAAACCAGATTTAAATATAGCACATGATATGGCTGTATCTATAAACATCAAAAATGCACTTTTATGATTTTTCTTTGATAATTCTTTTAAATCGTTATAATATCTTTTATAATTTCCTCTTAACGCAAATTTTAATAGTCCCACTTCTTCTTCACCTATTGGTATAATAGCAAATTTTTGGAAATATAAAAAGCACTTTGTTTAATTTAAAGTGCTTTAACTTGCTTTTTTACTTAAATTGATTGTTACTGTATATTCTTTAGTTCCTCTTATGTATGTACATTTAACTTTATCTCCTACTGAATACATATATAAATAATATTTTAGGTATGATGAATTCTTTATTTCATAATCACCAAATTTAGTAATAACATCGCCTTTTTCTAAACCGGCTTTTTCAGCTACTGAACCTTTTTGAGTATATCCAACAACAGCTCCTGATTTAATTGAATCATCGATACTAAATCCATATTGTGCTCTCATTGCTAAAGTATCTGTTGTATCTAGAGTACCAACTCCTAAAACGGGTCTTTCAATTTTACCATTTTCAATTAGTTTTTCAGCATATTTAATAGCGTCTTCAATTGGAATAGCAAAGCCCATTCCTTCAACACCACTACTTACTAATTTCATATTTGTAATACCAATGACTTCTCCATTTGAGTTAGCAATTGGTCCACCTGAATTTCCTGAGTTAATGGCTGCATCTGTTTGCATTACTTTCATTACCCATTTATCTACTGACGCACTGCTGTTTTGACTTATTTCTACTAAACGATCTTTACCTGATAATATTCCTCTTGTTACTGTCCAGGAGTATTCAGTATCAAGTGGAGCTCCGATAGCAAATAAAGTATCTCCTAGTCTAGCATCTTCATATGAACCCATTTCAGCAACTTTTATAATGTTATCTTTATTAACTGATAATACAGCTATATCTGAATAAGTGTCACTTCCTACTATTTCAGCATCATATGTTTTATTATTAGTAAAAATTAATTTAACTTGTGATGCACCAGATACAACATGAGCATTGGTTAAAATATAAGCTTTGTCTCCATCTGTTTTATATACAAATCCGGTTCCTGATGATACAAGGGTGTTTTTTTGATAATTTTGGACAACGACTACTGCATCATATAATTTTTCAACTGCATCTGCAATCCCATTTTCATTAACTGTTACTTCTTTTTCTGATTTATTTATAATAGTTTGATTAAATAATCCTTTTTTACTAATTAAATAATATGTTCCGAATGATCCAAGTAAAAAACATACTATCATTATTACTATAATTATTATTCTATTTTTTTCTTTCATTTTTAATCCTTTCTTTTTAATATCTTATTATTTCTTTATAATTAACGGGTAAACCCATTGTATCTAATACTTTTTTAATATCAATTGTATGTAAACGTCCGGCTAAAACATCTATTTCATAACTTAGTTCACTTATAAATAATCTAAATTGATCTTTAGCAAGTAATTGTTTTAAAATTATTACAAGGGCTAAGATATCATTTTTACCATATATATATTCTCCATTTTGAATAGGTATATCAAGGTAGCTATGAATGCCATTATCTTCAATTATTTTTTGAGTACGATGATTAAAAACAATATCTTCATGAGCACATAAATTGCGATAATTAGCTAAGATTGGCAAATAAGTTATTAAATCATCTTTAGAAACATTGTAGATATCAGCAATAGCTTCTTGGTCGGATTCTTTCATGATGGTAAATAATTCACTAACGATACCAAAAGATAATACTTTTACCACTACCCATAAGGGAATATATCCATAATTTTTTATATAGTGCATTGTTGCTTGGTGTTGGCCACCATTAATTCTAATTTGTCTTTTCATTTTTCTGATCAAATCATTTATCTGTCTTTGTTTTTCAGGACAACGGCTAAAATTAGTTGCTTTTAAATAATCCTTTTCTTTATAACCATATTGCTTTGATAATTGATAGGAAAAAATACTTTTCATATTATTTTCTACGACTAAGAGATTTTTAAATAATATATTTCTTACTTGTCTATCAAAATTAAATAATGCGATGATTTCTTTAAAATTAGTACCATCTTGATAATATCTATCAGTACCATTTTTTAAAAATAAATGTCGATATCCATTAATAAAAAAGTAATTTTCTCTTATTAAGGTTTCTTTTGCAAAATCAATGTCATCTATTATCATACCTCTTTCTTGCAAAATTGATACTTGTTCATCGATTGTTTTAAAGACTTTTGTTTTCACACTTGCACTCCTCTACTTTGAAAAGTATATCACATTTCGCAAGATTATAGTACTAAGTTAATATGAAAAAAATGTGAAATTATGAAAAATATGTAATTATTCCTTCAGTTATGATTTTGGCTAGTTCATTTTGATAGGTATTGGTTTGAAGTTTAATTCTTTCATAATCGTTAGATAGAAAGCCACATTCAATTAAGACGCCTTTTTTATTTAATAATTTATACATATATGTATTATTAATTGTTTTAATTTTACGATTATTTTTAGTGTATTTATTTAAAGTATTTTGGATGTTTTCAGCTAATTTCTTATTATCTTTTACATAAAATACTTGAGGACCTTTATATTTTTTATCTTGATAAATATTTTGATGGATGGATATGTATAAATCAGCATTAGAATTATTTATTAGTTTAATGCGATTATCAAAATCACTCTTTTTACGATATAAAGCATTTGGGTTACTTATATCATTATCATCTTTTCTAGTTAAATAAACTGTTGCTCCAGCATTAGTAAGGGTTTCTTTTAATTTATAAACTATTTGTAAGTTGATATCTTTTTCATTAACATTTTTAACTGTTGCTCCATTATCAACTCCGCCATGACCAGCATCTAAATAAATTATTTTGCCAAGTAAGGGAAATGTTAAATTACCTGCGTTAACATTAAAAATAGAAATAAGTATTATAGAAAATAATAGTAGAATTAAGGATATTTTTATAAGTTTATTTATGTTTATCACCTATAAATTATATGATAATAAGAAAAAAACACCACTATTAGGTGTTTAATTATTTATTTTGCTTAATAATATATATTACATTTTTTTGCCACTTTCTGGATTGTTTTTTTGAAAATATGATGCCCAATCAAATGATTTCCATTCATCAGATGACCAATCTACAACTCCACTTGGAATATATTCTCTAGTAAGTGGGTAATCATTGAACATTTTGACCCAACTTTCATTTGTTTGATAATATCTTTCTGAGTTTGGTGCAGGCGGATTATTTATTACGTTTCTAGTGGCATATTGTTCTTCTTTATTTTTATGTCGTTTAGTATATTCATTATATTCTGCCACATCTATTATTTCTGAATCTTTATCAAAGCCCCATGCAGTATAAACATCATATGTTTCATCATATTTCTTTCCATTTCTTACGAATTCGCCTAAATGAGCATCTTTGCTGGTTCCTCCGACTCCAACTATTCTACCTGGTCCACTTGTTCCATAAAATTTATCTCCGCGTCTTCTGGTTGAATTAGTCACATTATATTTGGCATCATCTTGCTCTATACTTTTTGGTCCCCATCCTGGTATATCTCCACCATACATTACATCTTTTCCCAACATTTGAACTCCATCTGCTCGATACCAAAAACCAGGATCATATCCAAGTTTTAATATTAAAAATTTTAAATCTAAACTGTATTTTAATGGAGAATTGCAATATGTTTCATATACTGCTTTTCCATTTTGAGTAAATGTTAATACGCTTGTATCTGAATCATATAACGTAATATCAGGAAGATTTGCTGGATCATATGGGTTTACATAGCCTTCATCATTTAATGAGTTAAGTGCTAATTTTGCGTCATCTTCGGTTGCAAATAAATCCATATCACTATTTAATAAATTTGTAACATTACTGCCTATAAAGGTATCAATTTGTTCTAGTGAGTCAGCACATTCATTTATTTTTTCACTAGCGATGGA
>CAKOMY010000007.1 GCA_934096815.1 uncultured Bacilli bacterium
CCAGTTCCTTTAGTAATATCAGCATGTTCATCTCCAATAATAGGTATTAATCTATTAACAATAGGAAGAATTACATTTTTACCTATTAAATCTTTATATCTTTCATCTTCAGGGTTAACTGCAACAGCTGTATCGCCAAATAAAGTTTCAGGTCTAGTTGTTGCAACATCTAAAAAACTTGTACCATCTTCTAATATATATTTTAAATGATAAAAAGCACTTTCTTCTTCACTATAAATTACTTCTTCATTACTTAAAGCAGTCTTAGCAACTGGATCCCAGTTAATAATCTTTTCTCCACGATAAATTAAACCTTCATTATAATAATCAACAAATACTTTTTTAACAGCATTTTCAATTTGTTTATCTAATGTAAATCTTTCTTTAGTATAATCTAAAGATATACCTAATTTAGCCCATTGTTTACGAATTATATCTGCATGTTCATGAGTCCAATCCCAGCAAGCTTCTAAGAACTTTTCTCTTCCATACTCATATTTATTTATACCATTATCTTTTAATCTTTTAACAACTTTTGCCTCAGTTGCAATAGCAGCATGATCCATTCCTGGAAGCCATAAACAATCATATCCTTCCATCTTTTTATAACGAATCATTATATCTTGTAATGTAACATCCCAAGCATGACCTAAATGAAGAACCCCAGTTACATTAGGTGGAGGTAATACGATAGAGTAATGCTTCTTAGAACTATTTTCATCACATTTAAAATAATTTTTATTAAGCCATTTAGCATATTTTCCTTCTTCTACTAAATCATGATTATATTTTGTATCTAACATCTTAATTTTCCTTTCTTATAAAAAAATAGTTATAAATAAAGGACGAATTTACCGTGGTACCACCTTAATTTATAACTATTAGTTATCTTTAATTCTTTAACGCTGAAATAGCGATTTTTCTTAGTTTGCAACCTTCTTACATAAATAATTATTAATTTCCACCAACCATTAACTCTCTTTAAATATTTAATGCAATACTCCTCAAACATCATTGAAAACTTAATGATAGTATATATTATTTTTTATCAAAATACAAGATAGTAAATGATTTATTTTTATAGATTATTTTTATATGAACTACTTATACATTCATTATTAGGATATATTTGAGGAATATCAGAGATTTTTTCTAAGTTATCGAGTAAACTATCTATAGTTAAATACTCATAATTATGATTACCAATTTTAACACTAGTACCAAGAGATTTAATAAACTCTGTTGATTGTTCTAAAAATTCATTTATAGTTATAATTCCAGTTTCTACTTGTTGTTTTAATTTAGTTATATAAACCTTTAACAAAAAATTATAAATATTTGTTAGGCTTGCTTTAATTTTATTGTTACTTAATAAAAATGATTCATATTCATGATTTATTATTAAATCAACACCGGTAATAAAATTAACTATATCTTCCTCACTAGCATATTGTTTTAAATTTTCAATTAGTCCTAGTAGATTAGTGTTTAAATATAGTCTTTTCATTTCTTCTTCACCAACTATTTTTTCTAATTTTTCTGCTATACTTACTTCAAATTCATAGGCAAGTGTCATTTTATGCTTCTTTCCAAAATATCTATGGCTAAGTAACTCAGTATAGCCTTCATTGATACCTTTACCAATATTAAATCTAGAATCCGAGTTATAATGACTTTGTTTAAAACCAACATAGCCTATATTAGTCTCACTATTAAAGGCTGAACTAGCCATATGAAATAATTCATGATAAATTGAACTTAATGATCCACAATTAATTTTATTACTTTTTAAAAAATATGCACCATCAAGGCCAAGTAGAAAAAGCAAGTTATTTCTTCTTATTTTAACTTCATTAACATTATTATAAAAATTAATTAATGCATCTTGGGGAAATTCTTTTTCTAATACATCTGCGAACTCAAAAACTGCTTTCCTTATTTTTTCAGAACTTATTTGTTCAATTTCTACTTTAGTATATTTTTTCTTTAATTCTAAAGGAATACTGACCTTACTAATGTCTTTTGGCTGAAAATCTTTATGTAATGTATAAGTTGATAAAATTTTACTTGTTGTATATAAAGGTAACAAAAAAATAAAATTTTTTAAATATGTTTCACTAAAAAGTGTTATAAAATTTATTAATTGAGCAAGCATAAAATCACCTATAACTTCTACTACTTAAGAGCAGCTAAAGCACTTTCAACTGCTTCCCACTCTTCTTCAGTTTCTAATGTATCAAGTCTAGAATCATCATCAGGATAATATATTGATGCAAAAACATTTAATTTGCCTTGTTCATCATTTTTATTATCAGTATATACTATATAGTTTTTTCCAGTTTTAGATAGTTGAAAAGCAGTTAATATCTCATACTCTACTTCCTTACCATTTTTATCAATTAACTTCATCATCATTTTTTCTTTCATCTTTAACATTCTCCTACAATAAGATTCTATCATATTTATAAATATTATTAAATTGAATTGACATTAATTATGTAAACAACTAAAAAATTATCCAATACGAAATGCGGGAGCATAACCGCTTTTAGCAGTTGGAGACTCATTGGTCCAAGCACCATCATAATTAACACGTAAGAAATCACCAACACCGGTAGAAAGAGCCGAGCGAAGCCACCAAATACTGTTTGAACCATTGTACTTTTTTATAGCATATTTATAGTTATTTGTTGTCACTCCATTGTTTTTGTAATAATCTAATTGTCTTGTATTATAATATGCTGTGTCTCTTTCTGATATTTTGTTTTTTGTTTCATCCTCCCAAATTTCATGTCCACTTAATAAATATATCTTATCTGTTGATATAAAATTTATTTCTCCAGAAGTTCTTCCATGATTTGATACAACATATGTATCGATTATATTTTTTTGTAAATCACTTGATAATTTGTTAAAAAATTCTCCATCTGCATATGTTCTTATGTCCGTTGCTGGCCATCCACCAACATTGGTATCTTTACTATTTATTATTCTTTTTTCTACAATATCAACAAATTCAATTACAAATCCACAAGCAGTTTGTGAAAATCCTTCTTGATTACATTCGTTAGGTGTTGTATTGTTGGCAACACGCACTGTGTAGTATGAGTTATCAATTAATACCTCTTTTTCGGAACCAACCTCGTAGGCTATTCCTTGCCCATTTCTTACCACCTCTGCTATTTTATCCCAACTATCTTCGGCAAATGTTCCGGGATTTAATCCTGGCGTAAAATTTATCACTATTTTTGAAGCATGACCAATATAATATGTTGCCCATTTTTTGGTTTTAAAATCACATGTTACTTTAGCATTTTCAAGTTTTACTTCTGTACTACCATTATATCCTTTTATTTCAGCAATATAATTGCAAGTATCAGGAAATGATGTTACTTCTTTTCCATCTACATATGCTATTATCTGCGTGGCATTTCCTCCTGAAGATTTGTTTATTTGTTTTGTTAGTGCTAAATCATTCCACTCATATCCAGCATTTATATTTAACTTTATATAATAATCTGTGCTGCTTGTATTATTTGTTACTATAACTATTTCTTTTTTATTATTGCTATTTATGATTCCACTTATTTCGGTACTTTCTTCTTCTTTTACTACCGCTATTGTATTTGGAATAGTTTTACTAGTACTTGTACATTTTGAATCGTCACATAATTCATAAATTAGTTCATATTTCGTATTTACTTTATTTAAGTTTGTTAATACTACATTAAACTGTTCAGTTTTTCCTGCTTGTAGATGTAAAACTCTGTCATCAGTCTCACCACTATTTGTTGTCATATTAAATGATAAACCATTTACATTAATGTTTGCTGCTTCTTTTACATTACTTCCATTAAACATAGATAGAGAATAACCTAGAGTAAAAATAAACAAAAGTAAAATGGTAATTATTGTTAAAAATCTTGTTTGCTTATCATTTTTTATTAAACTAAAAAATTTGGTAAGTTTTTGCTTCATATTTAAGCTCCTATTCTTACCAAATTATAACTCTAAAAGCCCCCCCGTCAAGAACGAATGCTTGTTTGATTTACTACAAATATACTAATTACTTGATGGTTGGACGTAATCAAAAAAATTTAGATTTTATTTTCTTGATTAAACATTTTACATGCATTATCTAAATCTTGAAACAATTTGTCAATATCATCAGGATCTTTTACTCTAGCACCGGATGCCAGTGGATGACCACCACCATTATATTTACTTGCTATTTCATTTATAATAGGTCCTCTTGATCTAATATTAATTTTGTAAAGTTCTTGTCTTTCGTCATAGCTAGCAAAAGCCCATGCTTTTACTTCTTTAATATAATTAAAATTATTAACCATGTTAGATGCAGTTCCTGAATCTACATTAAATTCTTTAATCATCTCATTTGTTATTTTAATATAGGCAAATCCATTTTCAGTTATTGTCATGTTAAGTGCTAAGTAGGCTTGAAATTTAAATTCATTTATTGGTCTTTCATATAGTGTATTATATAGTTCTTTTAAATCTAAGTTATAATCTTTGATTAATTTAGATGCTACTATAAATGTATTACTTGATGTTGTTGGTAATAAGAATCTATCTGAGTCTGCTACCATTCCTATAAATAAATTATTTGCTATGGATTTATCCATTTTTAGTTTTGTTTTAAATATTAATCTTGCTACTATTTCACTTGCACTTGCTGCTGTTGTATCTACTATTTCTATGTTTCCCATTTTATCTTCGTAAGGGTGATGATCTATTTTTATTACTTCTTTAAAGTTGTTAAAGTCTACTCCATCTATACGATATATATTAGGAACATCTACTACTATTAGTAAGGGATTTTCTAAGGTACTTTCATCTATCTTATCTAAATGACCATAACTTTTAAAACGTGAAACAGATGCTCCTACTGCATATACATTCTTTTTAGGAAATGATAGTTTTATTGAATCTCTTAATGCAATCTCTGATGCTACGGCATCTGGATCTGGTCCAATATGTCTAGCTATTACGATATTGTCATATTTAGAAATTAATTTATATATTTTATTTTCCAACAAATATCTCCTTACTATTTTGCTAGGTTATATGTATCAGTTGCAATCATTAATTCTTCATTAGTTGGAATTATATAAACTGGTATTTTACTATTATCAGCGCTTATTAGGGTTTCTTTTCCTCTTACGTTATTTCTTTGGGCATCTGGTTTAACACCTAAACATGCTAATTTTTCCATAACTTCCATACGAGTTGAAATTGAGTTTTCACCAACACCAGCAGTAAAGATAATGGCATCGCATCCACCTAGTTCTACATAGTATTTTGCAATAAAATCAACAATTCTTTTTACATACATTTTTTGAGCAAGTATACATCTTTCATCTCCTGCTTTAATTCCTTCTTCAATATCTCTTGAATCTGATGATACTCCGCTTATTCCAAGTAAACCTGATTGTTTATTTAAAGCAGTATCCATTTCTTTAGGAGTTAGTCCTGTTTCTTCCATGATATATGGTAATATAGTTGCATCGATATCTCCACAACGTGTTCCCATCATAAGTCCTGCATTAGGAGTTAATCCCATTGATGTTTCTACACATTTTCCTGCTTTTACAGCACTAATTGATGCACCATTACCAATATGACAAGTTATTAATCTTGCTTCTTCATTACCTAATAATTCATTTGCTCTCATGCTTACGTATTTATGACTTGTTCCATGAGCACCATATCTTCTTACAGCATATTTAGTATACCATTCATATGGAACTGGGTATAAATATACTTCTTCTTCCATAGTTTGATGGAACGCAGTATCAAATACTAGAGTCTCTGTAGCATTTGGGAATACACTTTGAGCAGCACGAATTCCAACAACAGCTGCTGGATTATGAAGTGGTGCTAAACTAGATAATTTCTCAACAATAGAAATATTATCTTCAGTTGCTAAAACAGTTTTATCAAAGTATGCTCCACCTTGAACTATTCTATGACCAATTCCTTTAATTTCTTCTAATGATTCAACAATTTTATTATCAATTAATTCTTTAACTAATAATTCAAAAGCAGCTTTATGGTCTTTTAGTTCTACTTCTTTTTTAATTTTTTCTCCATTAAATTTAATAGTATAGAAAGATGAATCGATTCCAATTCTTTCAAATACTCCACTAATTAATTCTTTTTCTTCTGGCATCTCAAATAAAGTAAATTTTAAAGATGATGAACCAGCATTTACACTTAATATTTTCATTATTACATCTCCTCAAAAAATATTATACATAAAAAGATAGTTTTTGACTATCTTTATTTTAACTTAAAGTAAGAATTAAGTTTAATTTTTGGATCTTTTAAGTTTAATCCATATTCATTGTTATATACTTTACCTATTTTATCTTTTTCATCTAATGAATAGCCTTTCAAGTTTATCACCCATTATTATTATGGGTAAATTATTTATAAAATATCATTAAATTCATTATTTATAATTGGCAATTTAATTATTTCTTCATTTTTTATTGCTTCTTTAATTAATGTTTCATAATCAAATAGTTTTTCATATTCTCTTGCTTTATTAATATCAGGATTAATTACGGGATGCTTGGGAACAAAGATGGTACAGCAATCTTCAAATGGTCTAATACTAATGTCATAGGTATTTATTTTTTTACTTATATCTATAATATCTAATTTATCAAAACATGCTACTGGTCTTATAACTGGCATTTTTATTACTTCATTAATTGCCATCATACTTGTTAGGGTTTGACTTGCTACTTGACCTACTGATTCTCCATTAACAATACATTTAGCGTTTACTCTATAAGCAAGGGACTCACAAATACGATACATCATTCTACGCATAATAGTTATCATATATTCTTTGGGACAATTTTTATAAATCGCTTCTTGAATTTCAGTAAAATGAATTACGTGAACTTTAATATAATTAGAGTATTCTGATAATTTACTTGCTAGGTCTAATACTTTATTTTTGGCTTCTATACTTGTATGAGGAGGACTATCAAAATAAACACATTCTAATCTGATTCCTCTTTTCATGGCAAGATAACCAGCAACTGGTGAATCAATGCCACCACTTAACATAAGCATACCTTTTCCTAAAGTACCTACTGGGTAACCGCCAATACCTTTTATTTTTTCAAAATAAATATAGGCTTTATTAAATCTTATTTCAACATTTATTTCTAATTCATGATTTTTAACATCGACTTTTTTATTTTTAAAAGTTTTAAGTACTACTCCACCTAGTTCACGAGATATTTCCATACTATCTAAGGGATATGATTTATCGGTTCTTTTAGTAATTACTTTAAAGGTAGTAAATTCTTTATCTTGAAGTAATTTAGTTAAATTATTTTTTAGATTATCAAAGTTGTTATCATCAAATTCATAACCAATGTTTATTTCATGAATTCCAAAGGTTTTTGATGCAACGTTTAATACTTCATCGAAATTATCTGATTCGATGTACATTCTTCCACGATCAAATATGATGTTGTGATTAATGTCTTTTAATGATTCGTCTAAATTATTTTTTAATGTTTTAATAAAATAGTTAATGTTATCATGCTTAGTTGTTAATTCACCATATTTTATAATTATTAATTTTTTCATATTTTACCTATACCTCCTGTATTCTTCGCAATTTAAGTCATCTACTCCGTAAGGATAGTAACCGGCTGCTAGTGCGGCTTTCTTGCTTCGAATATTGCTTTCTTCAATATCTAATTTAATAAATTCAATAGATTTATATCTTTCGAATAAGTTTTCACTTGCTTCTTTTAAAATTTGACAACCGGTTGTTTCAGTTAAGGAAAATTTATATCCTCTATATGAACCAACGACAGCATAATGTAGTTCTAAATAATCTCTTAAATCGAATACACCTAAATAACCTACTATTTTATCATCTCTAGAAACTAAATATGCATTATTATTTTTAGGATTTAAGTTTTTATCGATTGTATCATTAAGATATTCTCTAACTTCGGGATTTGTTACTAAAAAGCATTTAGCTTTTACGTGTTCTATTCTTTTAGGATTAAATGTCATAAATTCATAATTAGGAGTATTAAAGCTAAACATTTCTTAACTCCTCTAATTTTTCATAGACTTCATCAAATATATTTAAAAATTCTTCTATTTCTTCATTTGTTGTTAAATAAGATAAACTTATTCTAATTGTTGTTAGGGCTCTAACTTTATCATTATATATTCCTAAAACGGCATTAGATATTTTGCCACTAGCACAAGCAGTATTTGATGAAACATATACTTCATGTTTTTCAAGAGCATGGACAAAAGTTTCGGGTTTAATATCCATAAGAGAAATATTTACTATATTAGGAATTGAATTGTTGGTGTTGTTAATTAAAATCTTAGGATATTTTTTTAAATGTTCAACTATTTTTTGATTATATTTTCTAATTTTATCCTCTTTTTTATTTAAATCTTCAATTGCTAGTCTAACTGCTTTACTAAATGTAACTATTCCTGGTAAGTTTGGAGTACCTGGTCTAAATTCACCATTTGATCCATACATTAATTGTTTGATATTAACATTTGAACTTTTATAAAGCATTCCAACTCCTTTAGGAGCATAAATTTTATGACTAGAAAAACTGGCTAAATCGACATCATTTAAATTGATTGGACATTTACCTAGTGCTTGAGTCATATCACTATGGAAAACACAATCTTGGTTCTCTTTCTTAATTATTTGTTTAATTATTTTAAGTGGTTGTCTTATTCCAAGTTCACTATTTACTGCACAAATGGATACTAAAATTGTATCTTTAGTAACTAAGCTTTTTAGATCGTCAAAATCAATTATTCCTTCTTTGGTATTATTAACATAATCAATAATAAAACCATTTTCTTCTAAAAATTTACATATTCCATAGATACTTTCATGTTCCAATTTAGAAACTATAATGTGATTTCCTTGTTTCTTTTTAGCAAATGCGGTACCTATTAAGGCAATATTGTTACTTTCAGTTGATCCACTTGTATATATTATTTCATTTGTTTTTATATTTAAAACCTGTGCTATTTGTTTGGTAGCACTATTTAAAAGTTCTTTTGATTTAATTCCTAATGAATGCATGCTATTAGGATTTCCTATATATTCTGTACATACTTTATTAAAACTATTTAATATTTCGGGTAATATGGGAGTTGTGGCACTATAGTCTAAATAAATCATGTTTTATCACCTGCTTCTTTGTTAATTATAAACTAAAATTAGATTTTTGAATAGTGTGTTTGTTTACTCATAAGTTATAATTGAACATAAATTTTGTTTTATTTTTCTAGTGAAATTATTTTAATATGAGGTATTATCACTCTTTTGCACGATTTTTTTACATAATTATCACACTTTTGCAAGAAATATTTATATATTTATCACACTTTTGTAAAATATAATAAAAAACTCTACCATATTTGGTAAAGTTTTAATACATTTTCCTTCGGACTCATTTATTACTCGCACCATCCGGAAGCGAGAACATTTACATCTACATGATATTTTATCATGTCTTGATATATTATTCAATTACTATTTTTTAACATTTTTTTCCTCTAACATTTGTTGCTTTAATTTATCAACATCGGTAAAAAACACTTTAATTCCTCTATTATGCAATTCCATTACTTCTTTAAAATCTTTATATATTATTTTTTCTAATTTTTCTGGTACTCTTGCAGGTTTTCCATCCTTAATGTGAACATGATCAATATATTTTTCTAAAGTAGGAAATGTGTTTTGAATTAATATTGCTGATTCTTCTTCAAATATTTTTTCAATTAAAATAGTATTGCAAAAACCATATTTTTTTATTTTATTATTAACAATTTTTTTATACTTTTCTACTTTTGAACTAACTGGGATAAACCATAATATTTTACCATCCTTAACAGTAAAATAAGTTGGTCGTTTTTTTCCTCTTTCATGATTTTGCATTAAGTTTTTGTCATTTATTTTATTAAAATATTCGTCTTTTATATGATATAAGTAACCAGTTTTTATTCGCATTCTTTTCTCCATAGCTATTATTTTAACATAGAAAAAAATAAAACTCCACCATATTTGGTAAAGTTTTAATACATTTTCGACCGGGATTATTTATTACTCGCTAGCCACCCGGAAGCGAGAAACATTGCCGACCGGGATTATTTATTACTCGCTAGCCACCCGGAAGCGAGAAACATTTACTCTCAAATGCACTTTAAATATACTATTTTATTTGCAAAATGTCAAGGTGCATATTAAGTATATTCTATATTATTATATGTAAATAGATATTGTTAATTCAACTTTTTAACTAATTTTTTTATGTCTTTATGAATATCTTCAATGCTTTTCATTTCGTTATTTTCGGCACAATTAATGATATTCCATGATAAGTAATCGGCTACAAATACAGCGTTTTCATAAATCTTTTTCATTAGTTCTAAGTCTTTTTCAAAGACATCATTTTCGATTCCATCATTTTGTTTTCTAGCTAAACGCATTTTAGTTACGATTTCAAATGGTGCAAATAAGAATATTACTGCATCTGGTTTTTGAATACCTAGTTTGTTATATTCAAAGTCAGTTATATAATCTAAAAATTTTTTTCTTTCATCTATATCTTCAATTGTTGCTGATTGATAAATTAAACTTGAAGTAGTATATCTATCTAATAAAATTATTTTTCCTTGTTCATATTCTGGCTTTAGGGAAGTCTGCCAAGTTATAGCTCTATCTACAGCATATAAACTATTAACTAAATAAGGGGATATATCTTTAGGACTACCTAATTCACCTCTTAAGAATTTTTCAACTGGTGCTGCTTCCACAGTACCGTAAGATGGAAAATGATGTCTACAAACTTCGTAGTTATCCTCTAATAAACTCTTATAAAGTAATTCATATTGAGTAGATTTTCCAATACCATCACAAGCACCTTCTACTACTATTAATTTTCCTTTATTCATAAATCTCCTTTATTTAATATACATTGCATCGCCAAATGAGAAGAAACGATATTTTTCTTGGACTGCAATATTATAAGCATTTAAAATATTTTCTTTAGTTGATAATGCGGATACTAACATAATTAATGTACTTTTTGGTAAATGAAAGTTAGTTATTAAATGATCAATTGCTTTAAATTTGAAACCATGATAAATAAAGATATTAGTTGATGAAACTTCAGGAGTAAATTTATCATGTCTAGATAAATTGGTTTCTAAAGTTCTAACACTGGTTGTACCAACAGCAATTATATCATGCCCACTTTCTTTAACTTTATTTAAAGTATCAGCGGCTTCTTTGCTAATAACATAATGTTCAGTATGCATAACATGTTTAGTTACATCCTCTACGTTAACTGGTCTAAAAGTACCAAGTCCAACATGAAGGGTTATCCTTACAATATGTACTCCTTTATCCTCTATTTGTTTTAATAACTCAGGGGTAAAATGAAGTCCGGCAGTTGGAGCGGCAGCAGATCCATAATCTTTAGCATAAACTGTTTGATATCTACTTTGATTTTCTAGTTTTTCGTGAATGTATGGTGGAAGAGGCATTGTTCCTAGTTTTTCTAATAATTCAAGTAAAATTCCTTCGTATATTAGTTTAACAAGAGTTATTCCTTCTTCTTTGATTTCTAATACTTTTGCTTTTAATACCCCATCCCCAAATGAGATAACGGTTCCTTCTTTTAATCTTTTTTGGGGTTTAGCTAAACATTCCCAAACGTCTAACCCATGATCATTTAAAAGTAGTAATTCTATAACTGCTCCAGTTTCTTCTTTAATACCAATAATTCTTGCTGGTATTACTTTAGAATCATTAATTACTAAAGCATCTCCCTGATTTAAATAATCAATTATATTATAAAAATGTTTATGCTCTATTTCTCCTGTTTTTTTATCCATAACCATTAATCTTGATGATGAACGATCTTTAAGGGGAGTTTGAGCAATAAGTTCTTCTGGTAAATTATAATCAAAATCATCTGTTTTCATTTTTTTACACCTTTTTTCTATATAAACACATTTGATATTTTATACCTTTTTCTTCATTTGTTGCAAGTATTTCTTTATTAAAATTATTTTTCTCAAAATTAGGAAAATAAACATCAGCTAAGGACTCGGCATCTATTTCGGTCAAATAAATATTCTCTACATACGGTAAAAATTCTTCATATATTTTAGCACCACCAATTATAAAAATATCTTCTTCACTATTTTCAATATAAGTTATTGCATCTTTAATTGAATTAAGTATGGTTGCTCCACTTGCTTTATAATTTGGATTACTAGTAATAATTATATTTTTACGATTAGGTAATATATTTGGTAAGCTTTCAAAACATTTTCTTCCCATAATTACTGTTTTCCCGGTTGTTATTGTTTTAAAAAATTTCATATCACCTGACAAATGCCATATTAAGTTATTATTTAGACCTAGTTCGTTATTTTTTCCGATAGCGGCTATAATTGATAGCATAGTTACTGAGCTACGGGCATTTTAATTTTGCCCATATGTTTATAATTAAGTATTTTGGATGTTTTCAATTCTTTTGAATTATCAAAATCTTTAAATTCTTGAATATTTGAATCTAAATATAATTGTGGAGCTGTATTATCTAGTATGATATCTATGATTTTTAATGTACTATCTAAAATATCATAATCAGGATCTTCTTCAGGCATTTTGGCTATTTTTAATTGTAATTCTTTTTGTAGTTTTAAGAGATTTTCTATTCTATCATTTTTTAATTCTTCATATGTTTCATATCTTTTAATTTGAGTTTCTACCTGATTTATAAGATTTTTATAGATATGAGCATCAGTTATTACATATCTTAAGTTACCTGGAGTGAAACCCGTAATTTGAGCAATCATATTTAAAAGAACGGCATATTGAGTTACATTAAATGGTAAACCAACCGCTGTATCACAACTTCTTTGATTTATAGTAACATTTAATTTGTTGTTAGTAACATCCCATATGTTCTCAAATACACATGGTGGTAAAACTGCTTCTCGCATTACTTCAAGTTGAAATAAATTATTTAATTTTCTTCGATCATTAGGATTATTTCTTAATTTTGTAATTGTATTTTCCATCATTCCATAACGATTATTTACATAACCATATGCTTTTCCAATAGTTCCAGCTAGTTCTTTTCCATAGAATTTTGCGGCTATTATATTTTTTCCTGGAATTAAGCTTTTTGCGGTTAAAACATTACCTGATTCATCAATTTTGGCTTTGAATTTGTGTCTATCCCCAAATGGATCATCTATGGGAACACTTAATGGGTCTATAACTATAACTTCCTTATTGGGATTATAAATTGATTTTGGATTTGGATCATAAATACGATAAATTCCATCGTCATCGATGCACCATTCGTCCCAAATTTTTACTCCTCTATCGTGCAAATCTTGAATTTTATTAGAACCCATTTGCCATATCCAAAGTATTTCAATTATTGCACTTTTCCAGGCTACATATTTTGATTGCAATATTGGAAATTCATCTTGCATATCAAAGTTAAATTCATAATTTGGTATTTTTATGGTATTTATGCCAGTTCTATTTTCAACTTCTACCCCTTCTGTTAATATTTTTTTACATAATTTTAGGTATTCTACATCCCATTTTGACATATTTATCTCTCCTTTAATATTTTATTTATTTTTTTACCTAGTAAATAGAAATCATTTGGAGTATATCCTTTAAATGTCATATTACTAGTGTTTAAGATTATCCCTAAGTTATTCTCTTTAACTATAATATCATTTTTAAGAAGTAAATTAAAGGCATCTTTACACTTAATTTGATAATTTATTTCAGTATTTATAATTAATAAGTTATTATCAGTTCCTAGGCTTAATAATAAAATATTATCTTCTTCTAATGATTTTTGTATTTCTTTTGTATTAATCAAACAGTTATTTATAAGTTCTTTATATTCATCTGTGGTTACATTTAATAATGTATTTAGTGTGTTAATGGTATCAATTATAGATAAATCATATATTAATTCTTCATTTGATAAAAGAATAGTTTTATTTGGTCCTTGCACTTGTTTATTTAAAGAACAGATTATATAGTCAGCATATTCAAATGGTGATGGAACTTTGTTAGTTAAAATTAAACCGGATATATTTGATATATCAACAATTAGTTTAGCACTTATTAAGTTTGCTATTTCTTTTATTTTTTTATAGTCAATAAATCTTGTATAGTATGTTGAACCGACAAATATATATTTTGGATTTTTAGATATAATTAATTTTTGTAATTTTTCATAGTCTATTAAACCTCTGTCAGGGGATACTATATAATCATCATTATTTGAATAGTTTAGATAAAATATATTTTGGTTTAGAAAATCTTTTTCATTATAATTTTTAATATATTTATATTTAAATAAAATGTTAATGGTATATTTTAGTAAATCTTCAATATCTTGGTATGGTTTATTTTTAATATTTAAATAGATATTTTGGTTTAAATCTTTTAAATTATCCTTAGTTAAATAAGCATTAACACAAGCTAAATCAACTACTTTATCTTGATATTTTTCGTATTCTTTTATTAGTTTACTTAATCTTCGATTCAATTTATTTCACTCCTTTTTTATACAATAAAAACATATTAAGTGTTTTACCACGCAATATGTTTAATTAATAAATTATTCCGCCCCACTCAACTGCTGTAAATCCTTTTCTTTCAAAGTGTGATAGTTCTTGTTCTTTTATTTCTATTTTATGATTTACTTTTTTTACATGCATTCTGATTCTTAATAAACTATCTGGTTTAGGATTTATAATTAATTCATTTTCTTTTTGTAAACTTTCGGTTGTTTCAAAATACACTAATGATTTTTTATTTTGTTCTAGTATTGGTAGCCAGTACATTATAAATTCATTTCTTTCTTTATCATTTAGTCCAAGTATACTTAGTTTTTCTTCTAAAAAAACAATTGCATTATCTTTTTCTACATAGAATCCTTCTTCAAAATTGTATTTATTTGTACTTATTTCTTCCCAATATAAAGCATAGTAATATTTCCCATTTTTATCATACATATCTCCACTTGGTAATACTTTTACGTTCCAAGAATCTATATATTTTGGATAAGTTGTTGTAAGCATTCCTGGTTTTGCAAATGTTACTTCAACATTTGTTTCAGTTTTTGGGTATAGATATAATACTGGTTTTCTTTTAATATTAGTAGAAACTAATCCCATTAATAGAAAAATTATATCTGCAAAAATACATATCGTTATAATATCTTTATATTTTTTTATTTTATTATTCTTCATTTAGCTTTCTCCATATCGCAAGGACATTTTAATCCAGTTTCTATTTTTCCGTCATCACTTAAATAACTACAGCTAGCAGTTCCATTTTCACAAGTTGAGCAATTAAATTTATTTGCACAATGACTTTGTGGAGTGATACATCCATTATTAGACATTTTCGAAAATGTTCTAATGCCTATTATAAAAGTTATAATAATATTGATAATCATAAATATTAAATATTTCTTTTCTTCATTCATTTTTTCTCCTTAATTTAATTCTTTTAAATTATTTAAGTGTTCATAACTCTTTTCAGTTACTACTCTTCCTCTTGGAGTTCTTTTTATAAATCCTTCTTGCATTAGGTAAGGCTCTACGACATCCTCTATAGTTGATTGTTCTTCACCTATGGCACTAGATATTGTTTCAACGCCAACTGGGCCTCCGTTAAATTTATTGATTATAGCATCTAGGTATTCGATATCAATGGCATCTAGTCCATACTTATCAACTTTTAATCTTTGAAGTGATGTTCTTGTTGTATCAAGAGTTATTAAACTTTCTCCTTTAACACAGGCAAAATCTCTTACTCTTTTAAATAAACGATTGGCAATGCGCGGAGTCTTACGGCTTCTTCTAGCAAGTTCTAAAGCGGCATCATCTTCAATGTCCATACCCAAAACTCTACTAGTACGTTTAATAATATTTTTTAGTTCTTCCTCAGTATAATAGTTTAATTTAGATACAATGCCAAAACGATCTCTTAATGGTGCGGAAATATCACCTGCTCTTGTTGTTGCTCCAACTAAAGTAAATGGAGGTAAATCAATTTTAATACTTCTAGTTGAACCTTCCTGTCCAACAACAATATCTAGTTCAAAATCTTCCATAGCAGAATATAATATTTCTTCAATAAACTTTGGAATACGATGAATTTCATCGATAAATAGAACATCTCCTGGCTCTAGGTTAGATAGTACTGCAGCTAAATCGCCACTTTTTTCTAGGGCTGGACCAGTTGTTGTTTTAATATTTGTTCCAAGTTCATTAGCGATAATATGAGCAAGGGTAGTTTTACCTAGTCCTGGAGGACCATATAATAAAACATGATCTAATGATTCTTTTCTTAGTTTGGCTGCTTCAATAAAGACACGCATGTTTTCTTTAACTTCAGTTTGTCCTACATATTCATTTAAAGACTGCGGTCTAATATTGTCATCAAATGTATCTTCTTGTAATTCTTCTCCAGTTATAATTCTTTCTTTTTCCACTTAATCATCCTCCTTATTTTAACATTAATTTTAATGCTTCTTTTATTTGTTCTTCTAATTTTAATTCTTTATTTATTTTAGGTAAAATATGTTTAATGTCAGCACTCTTATATCCTAAACTTTCTAAAACTTCTACTAATTCATCATCTTCAGTTTTCTCAATTGTAATATTTCCTAATTTGCCTTTCAAATCTAAAATCATTTGACGAGCAAGTTTTTCTCCTACTTTAGGAAATTTCTTTAAATATAGGATATTTTCTCTTTCAATTGCATCACTTATTCCGGAAATACTTCCAGTTGCAAGCATTGGTAATGCGGTTTTAGGGCCTAATCCTTTTACACTAGTTAACTTTAAAAATAATGCTTTTTCTTCTAATGATTTAAATCCATATAATGTATTTTCATTTTCACTTATAAATGTATAAGTGTAAATTGTATAATCTTTATCTATTTCATAACTATAGGGATTTGCTACATATATAATATAACCAATTCCATTATTATCAATAATTACATAATTACTTTCTATTATTTTTATTGTTCCTTTTATATAACCAAACATATTATTATCCTCCTTATGTCTCATTATAAACTATTAAATTAAATATTAAAATAGATATTGAACTTTTTTATTAACAAATTTTAGACTATAAACGTAAACTATAATAGATACGGTTAGGAGGTATAAGTATGTATTATTATGGATATAATGGTGGTACTAATTATGGTTATTCTAATCCTTGCTGCAATACCGGATATATAGGAAACACAACTGGTGGATATGGACTAGGTGCTGCTTTATGGATTGTTTTATTCATTTTACTAGTAATAATTATTGGTGCTGGTTGGAGCTGGGGAAATAACAACAATAACAATTAGTTGATATCACTTAATATAACGAAAAATGACATAGATATAAGTTCTATGTCATTTAATTTTGACAATCTTTTTAAATTTTAGAGCATTTTCTTTAAATTCTTTATCATTATAGGAAAGCTCATTAATTACACAAATACAGGCATCTTCTAATTTTTCAAAAATTTTTATATCATAAATAATTCCTCTTTCTGCTGTACATACTTGATAGCTATTATTTTCTTTAGTTAAACATACTCTTTGTTCTGAAATAGTTCCTAATGAAAAATAATTTATATATCCCATATTTGAAATTATATTTATAAGTTTTAGTAATGTATTATTTTCTTGATTTAATTTTTCAAGTTCCTTTATAATTTCTAAAACCTCTTTTTGATGATTTTCTAAATCATTTAAAGTTGTAATTATTGCACTATTTTGAGAGGGCTTAGAAATATATTTACAAATAGATAATAAGTCAGATGCAAAAGGGCTAGTTATATATTTTAAATTACCTTTAGAATCTTTTGTTTCGATTATTTTTCTTCTTTCTTCTATTCTTGTTTTTTGTTCAGAATCATTAATTTTTTCAATATTTGCCTTATCTTTTAATTCTGATATTAAATCATAATAATATAGATTGTCTTTAATGGTTAAATTTTTTTTCATTTTTATTTCCTCTTTTCTTTATCTACAAGAATGTTTTCTTGTTATTAATATAATATTAATAACAATGTAAAAAGTCAATACTCTTTTTAACATTTTTATAAAAACAAATTCTATTAGCAATTGAAATAATATTTATTATGAGTTATATTGTGTTTGTAGGGGAAACCTACATATAATAAAAAAAGGAGCATTTAGTTTTGCAACGCTGAATGCCTATCCTAAAATTGTTTGGATTGACATTTAATCAATTATTTTTGATTAAGTGTCTATTTTTGTATGATATAAATCATAGTTGTTATTAAAAACAGCATGATGCAAATATATCTTAAAATACTTATTATAAATTTTCTTTTACTCATATGTACACCTCCTCATCTTTTTATTATTAAAAAATGAGGATAGACACCCAGCAACTAATTGTTCCTTAAGGGGTATTATACTATTAGTGTAATAAGTGAACAAATATATTTTCTAAAATAAATTTTAAACAAAAAACTATAAAGTATTTTTAATTCTTTATAGTTTTTATATTTCTTGAATTACAGCAATAATCATTGGCTTACATTCTGTTTCAACGTAAAAATATTTGCCTAATCTTTCCCTAATATCATTTTTAATATTGTTAAAATCTATGTATTTATCAGTTGTATTATTTTCAATAACTTCTAAAGATATTTTTTTAATTTCATCTATCATTTCTTTAGAATCTTTAACATAGATAAATCCTCTAGTTGTTATTTCTGGTCCAACTAAGATTTTTTTATCTTTTTTAGATAAAGTTGCACTTACTAAAACAATACCATTTTCGCTTAATACTTCTCTATCTTTTAATACTAAATCTCCAATATCTTCGATTGAATTACCATCAATTAAAGTATCATCTATATTGATATGTTCCATTTTATCAACTAATTTTTTATCAATGAAATTAACAATATCACCATTTTGTTTTAAGATAATATTTTCACTACTATAGCCTAAGTTAGTTGCTAAATCAGCATTTCTAACCATGTAGCGATATTCACCTTTAACTGGCATATAATATTTTGGTTTTAATAAATCTAACATTATCATAATATCTTCAGATGATGCATGTAAACTTATACCTTTGTCTTTAGGAATACTTACTGTATTAATTCCTTTAATAGCAAGTTCATTTTCAACTTTAACAAAAGCCTTTTCATTTTCATCGTATTTTGGTTCAGCAAAACATACTGTATCATGTTCATTTAATTTAATAAATTTATCATTTCCCGCAATAATTCTTTCGAACATGTTATATGCATTTGATCTATCATCACTTATTAATAAAATTGAATTATGATCATTAACGTTAGATAAATCGCCGATTTGACCTTCTTCTATATTAATGTAGTTTTCTTTTATAGCCATATTGATAATATTTTGAAGTTTTTTACCCATTACTACTACTTTACGATTTGAGTTTTTAGCAGCATTAAATATTCCTTCAATTGTATATAAGTGGACAGGAAGAACACTAAAGATTATACGACCATCAGTTTTAGCAATAAGTTTTTTGAAAAATGATGATAGGTGATGGTTAGGACTTGTGTGCCCAATGTTTTCAGCAAAGGAAGATTCTCCTAAAAGGGCAAGTACACCTTGTTTTCCAACATAGGCAATTTTCCCTAAATCCATATGATATGTTTTCATCATTGATGGATCAATTATGAAGTCTCCTGTATAAACGATGGCTCCATCTGGAGTGTTTAATACATACATACAACTATCTGGAACTGAATGATTTACAGTTATAGGAAATACACTTAATTCCTTAGTAAAACTCATTTTTTTATGTGGCATTAAAACATGTAAATTCTTTTCACTTACACCATCTAACATTAACTGATTAATTGTATATTTTAAAGCATATACTTTAATCTCAGGAATATTCTTGATTAAATCAGATACTCCACCATAACTTTCAGGGTGAGCATGAGTTACAAATACGCCCACTATTCTTTTACGATTTTCTACTAAATATTTATAATCAGGAATTATATAATCAATACCAAAATTAGAATCACTAGCATATTTTAAACCAGCATCAAATATAAATATTTTATTATCTACTTCAACAATATAAGTGTTTTTTCCATTTTCATCTAATCCACCCATACCAAAAATTTTTATTTTACTCATAAATTTTCCTTCTTTCTAAATTAAAATAAAAGTTCTTTTCAACGTAAAATAATTGTAGCAAATTAAAGAATAAATTTCAAGTAGTGGTAATTTAAAAAAAGGCCAGTTAAAAATCAAGCCATCTATCTATTTTTAATTAATCAACTTTTTTTCATATATTTTTTTAGTTCTTTTTCTACTCTGGCTTTAATTAATAAAAGTCTTTCTTTCGGATTCATGAAATTAGGGAAAGCTTCTACTAAACGTTTATATAGTACGTTCTTATTAATAAGTATTTTTTTTACTTTTTTAGTTATTTCTTCTGTACCATCTTTTTCAACAGTTTTAAGGGTACCTTTGAAACCAAACATAATTATTAAAGAAATAGTATAATCAATTATATATATTATAAATAAAACTATCGCTGTTATTTTAATTGTTTCAAAGTTAAATAAATTTAGTAGATATTCGAATATTGGATTAATAACACATATTACTAATGTTCCTAGAATTCCAAATGGAATCATTGTTTCAGCACAAATACGACCATTTAAATTGAATCTTTTAGTTGAATAATCCCACCATCTTGCTTTAAATATTTTTTCCATAAAAAAACTAGTAAAATATTCAAGTAGTGAACAAATAAATATTGCATATATAAATAATGTTAAAGGATTATCTTTATATCTACTTAATGTTAAAATCATTAAAAGACAACCATGACCATAAATTGGACATATTGGGCCTATTAAAAATCCTCTATTTATAAATTTATGTTTTTCGATTAATTTTCCTATTACTTCAATAAGCCATCCTATAAAAGAATAAATTAAAAATAATAGAAAGTAATAATAAATTTCATTCATATACTATATCCTCCATAATATGATTTTACAAAATAATATATAAAAAATAAAGAAAAAAAGAACCATTTTAGTTAGATGATGGTTCTAATTTTGTTGGTACTTCAATTTTAAATGTTGCACTAAATTCTTTACCTTGATCTTCATTTTGAGGAGAATTAGTACCTTCCAAATTAAAGGTTACACGGTATTTTTGAGTTGTTTTCTTTGCTATTCTAACGTTTTGAGCAATGTATGTATTTGTTCTAGGTGCAACACGGTAGCCTAGACTTGGTGCTCCATTTGTTCCGTCTACTTTATATTTAAAGTTATTAGTTATAAATGTATTATATCTAACTATCATTAAAATAGAATAAGTTAAATCAACATTGGATAAGTTTTCAACGGTAAATGTTTTATATGGTTTAATATTGGCATTATAGTATGGTTGATCATCAGGCATGATTCCTTCAATACTTAATGTTTCTCCATCTACAAAATTAAGAATTAAAGATGCTGTTTCTTGACTAGTATCAGGGGTTCCGGTAGTTGTTGATGAGCCATTATGCTTTCCTCCACCATTTGGTGAATCTATTATGTTTTTATCTGCTTTGCCATCTCCATCGGTATCACACATAACATCGCATTTACCATCGCCATCGATATCTAGGTTCAAATCAGGTATTCCGTCATTATCTGTATCAATATCTAAATCAGGAGTTCCATCACCATCTAAATCGATATTTAAGTCTGGCCACCCATCGCCATTAGTGTCACAATTAATATTACAAGTAATACTTTTATCGGTAGCATCATTAACTAAGTTATAATCTGGTTTAGCATCATTATCATAATCTATATTAAATACTGCTTTACGATTACCTTTATAATCAATATTTAAATTTGGTTTATTATCTTTATCAGTGTCTATATTAATATCTGCCTTTTTATCACCGGTAATATCTATGTTAATATCAGCAATTCCATCATCATCAATATCTTTATTTAAATCTTTAATACTCCAGTAATAAACTCCTGCATAAGTTGCACCTACTATTGAAAATAATAGAGCCCATAATGCAGCTATTATGACGCCCATCCCGACGCCTTTTTTAGGAACAACATCAAATTTTAATTTCAATTTTTCTTTAGATATTTTTAAACTATGGGGTAAGTAAGTATAATCATCGCCAGTAGTTAATGTTAATGATATAACTTTCATTACTTGTTTACGATTAATTTTTAAATTATCTTTGTAAATATCTACTAAAATCTTTTTTATTTCATCATATTGTTCTTTATCACTTAATAAATTAAATTTGGTTAAATCTATTTCTTTACCAGGAAAATTTTTAATAGGGTTTGTATTTTTATTTTCTGTTTTTTTATCTTTTTTTGTCATTTTAACCTCCCTTATTTAAATAAGTTTGTTGCTTTACTAAATCTTGAATTATGACTATCTATAAAGCTCTTATAAACTTTTCTTGCATTATCTTTTTCAATATTTTTAAAATTTGTTGCTTCATTTATTTTATTTTCTAATTTTTTTCTTAATTCTTTTTCATCGATATCAAACTTGCTAGCATATTCAAATACGGTTTCTACTATATCAATATTTTGAAGAGGCATTATATTTCCTCTTTTTGATACTGTATCATTTAAAATACAATAATTTAGAAATGATGTTAAATCTAGATTATGTTTCATTGAAGTTGTTGATAAATCAGTTTGTTCTTTATTTTCTTTAACAGGACTATTTACTTCAAAATCTTCTATTGTCTCCCATAGATGTAATGCGGTTACAAAGTTATAATCTTTTAAAATAACGTTTGTTTTTCTGATTGGACTTCTAACAACTGTTGCACCTTTCATCATTTTCATAAATTTACTAGACATAAAGTCTTCTAAAACATCTTGAATATGTTTAATTTTATCTTCACGAGATTTTAACTCTTCTTCACTTGTTGTCATTTCCTGTTCTTCTTTAGCTGTAATTTCTAATTTAACTATTACATCTTGGTTATTATATTTGGTTTTAGAATCATAATTTAGTTTTTTTTCATCAGTATTTTCTTTTGTTTGTTCTTTATAAGTTAATTGTTCTTCAACAAAACGATTTAAAGTAGTAATAAGGGTATAAATAAATCTATTTTCATATAAATCAATAGTTTCTTCTTTAAAGATATTAAGTAATTTTATTGGTTTAACAAACCCATCATCATCTACTTCTTGAATATAATTAGTATGAACTGCTAAATCTTTAATTGATTCTAGGGATATCTTTTTAGTTTTTTCAATTCTAACTACATCTTCTTCGGAAACGATAAATCTACGAGGATTCCTGATGATATTATCAATAGCAGGAATTGCCTCTTCAATTACATCTACCCAAGAATAATCTATTTCAATTTTATGGATATTATGATTTGCTGTAAATGTTGAAGTTGTTTCTTTTATGTATTTATCAGCATCCTCTTGAGGTAAATCTTGTACTAAAAGTCCAATTTCATTGTTCATAAATTATCCTTCTTTCTATTTTTTACATTTGTTTCTTTAATCTATCTAAGAATTCTTTACATTCCTTCATAACATCTTGTCCAAATGTTTCATCTAAGAATGTTTTAAATCCGTCAATTTCACCTCTAATATAAGCTAGGTTTAATTGGTTAAATTTTCTTAATATTTTGTTAGCAATTAGATAATCAACGGCAACCATTTCATCGCCACCACAGGCAACAAATACAGGTACATAGTCTTTAATTTGTTTTAAAATACGGTTACCAAAAGCCATTCTAAAATGATTAATTACATAATTATCCATTTTTTCAATTTTATTTAGAACATCATCTGATAATGGATGGTCAACCCAGGCTTTTTTAAATAAGCTCATAAAGTAATCAGCAGTTATATCAAGTGGCTCAGTATCAGGTGCTTCAAATGGTACACTCTTGTCATCAATGTTAATTGGTAAGGCACGGTCGTAAACCTTATCAGTTACCATAAATGTTGAGTCATCGTTATTGATTGTACCACAATACCACATGTTATTTGGAATTCTAAATCTTCCTTCTTCTAATAATTTTGGATCGTTTGGCCATGCATTTGGCACTAAACTAATTATCCATTCATCACTTGATGGAAGTTCTAATACTGAAAGCATTTCAGCAAAGTAATATTCAACACGAGAGATATTCATTTCATCTAACACAGTTAAATAAATTTGAGGATTGTATCTTGCTTCATACATTTTAGCTAGAACTTGAGTTTCATTAAATCTTTTGGTAAATTCGTTAAAATAGCCATAAATTTCGGTACTATCTCTCCATGATGGTTGAACTGATGCGATTGTACTTTCATTTTTAACAAAGTATCCCCAAGCATAGGCTAAACTTGTTTTACCTGTACCAGAAATACCTTGTAAGATAATTAATCTATTTGATGCAAAGGCACTTACGAATAATCTAATTAAATTGATATCATAATATAGATGTAGTTTACTAGCAGCATAATTTCTAAATTGTTCACATAAAGCATCTAATTCAATTGTTTCATGCCAATCTGGTTTAACATAATTTGCATATTCTTCATCAATTTTAGTTAACTTATAGAATCTGCTATCACTTACTTTAGTAATAACATTACCATTTTCATCATACTCTACTTCATCGTTATTAGCGGCATTTGCCATTTCTTTGTATCGATCATTTTCAGCACGAAGTTTAGCAACATCATTATTTAAACTTTCAATTTCATCAACTAATGTTTCTTGATGATGAACATTATGTCTAAATTTAACTAATCTCTTAATTAAACGATATAATAAGAAACCAATTATTCCAAAAAGCACTAATAAACTTAATATAGAAATAATTATAATAAAAGGACTAACCCCATTATATTTATTAATAATATCAATATAATTGGCTATATTAAAAATTCTTATAATTGCACTACCTATTCCTTTAAATAAATCCCATATCCCGCCTATTAAAGGTTCCATGAATTCAAGAAAAAAATCACTATTTGTACTTACGTTCATATTAATTCTCCTAACTTTCTTCTGCAATATTACGGTCTAACACTAAACCATCAAATGCTTCTATTATAATTTCAATCTTTTCTTTTTGCTTTTCATCAATTAATTCTTTATGATCAATATAGAAATCTTTACTTATTAAGTATCTTTCATTATTATCTATATCTTTTACTTTAGTATTTTTACTAGCATAAATATAATAATTTAGTTTACTCTTTTTAAGTTTATTTAATATAATTTCATCAATATCATCATAATTAATTAATAGCATAATTCGATTTTTTAAATATTTATTTTTATTTAGATTTTTTATTTTATTAAAACATGTATCATCTAGTAGGAATTTCTTTTTTATAGGTATAAAGAAGATTTTATTAAACTTTCTTACTGATAATAATTTCATTAATGTTACAACTACTAATTCTGCACTAATGATAGTAAATTTATTATCATAACCATCTTTATTAAAAATGTAATTTACTGCTCCACTATTTATATCTTTTAGTCCAGGAACTGAATAATTATACTGAGTTATGTAATAATTATTTTCTTTAGATATATCAACATATTTATTAAAGGAAATATTACTATTTAATAGTTCGTATATTTTTCTTTCTTTTCTAACATTAGTTTTAATAAGTTCTAATAATATATTTGTATTCTTTTTACCATCATCTATTATATGCACAAAGGTTGTTTTATTAAATTTTTCTAAATAATTTACAAGGATTGTTTTATAATTTATTTTATTTATTGTATAAGGACTAGTTGAAATATCTATGTTATTGGCAATATATATAACGATTGCACAAAGAATTATTTCTTTTTCATAGGCTTTAATTTCAAACGCTCTTTCTTTATCAATAAAATAAGTTATGACACTATCAAGTTCACGATCGATGTTATATTTTGAAATTTCTTTGTTATTAATAAAACATCTAACTAAATCTTTATCAACTGGAAAAGTTATTTTATTAAAGTAATCATTTATTATATAGTTTAAACTATCTTCGGTATCTTTTTTCTTATGCCATAATTTGTTTTTATCAATTCCTAGTATTTTTGATAGTAAGATTGAATACTGATATACAGTTTTAATCTTATATTTAAAGTAATCTTCATAATTATCAATATTCATAAAATCACTACTTTCTATTCTATTTAGAATTATAACAAAGAAGATTTATAAGTTCAAGATATACAAGTACAAAAAAACTAGTCAAATTTAAATTTATGACTAGTTTTATTTATTATTTTATTATTAAATGATCATCTTTAACGTCTATGTTAACTGTCTCACCAAATTTAATATTATCGTTTATTATTTCGGTAGCAAGCAAGGTTTCTAAATTTCTTGAAACAAATCTTTTTATTGGTCTAGCACCATATTTTTCATCATAAGAATTATTGATAATATAATCTTTAGCAGCACTTGTTAAATTAAGTTTTATTTTTTTATCATCTAAACGTTTTTCGATATCGCTTATTATTTTATCTAGAATTTCATAAACCGTCTTTTTATCTAATGATTTAAACATAATTATTTCATCTATACGGTTGATAAACTCAGGTTTAAAGGTTCTCTTTAATTCATCCATAACTAATTTATCTTTATCGGGAACGTTTTCTAAAATAAATTCACTACCTAAATTTGATGTCATGATTATGATAGTGTTCTTAAAATCTACGGTTCTTCCTTGAGAATCAGTGATTCGTCCATCGTCTAAGATTTGTAATAGAATGTTAAAGACATCTTTATGAGCTTTTTCGATTTCATCAAATAGGACAATACTATAAGGATTACGTCTTACTGCTTCAGTTAATTGACCACCTTCATCGTATCCAACGTATCCAGGAGGTGCTCCAACTAAACGTGATACTGAATGACTTTCCATATATTCACTCATATCGATACGAATAATATGTCTTTCATCATCAAATAATTCGTAGGCAAGTGTTTTAGCAACTTCAGTTTTACCAACTCCAGTTGGACCTAGGAAAATAAATGAACCTATTGGTCTATTTGGATCTTTAATTCCAGCTCTTGAACGGATTATGGCTTCACTTACTAATTTTAACGCTTCATCTTGTCCTTTAACACGTTTTTTCATGTTTTCTTCTAAATGAATTATTTTTTCTCTTTCACCGCCAACTAATTTACTTATTGGAATTTTAGTCCAATTAGAAATTATTTTAGCGATGTCTTCTTCGTCAACTGTATCTGATAAGATTTCATTCTTATTTTCTTTATTTAATTCTTCTAATTCTTTTTCAAGTTTAGGAATAGTTCCATGTCTTAATCTAGCGGCTGTTTCTAAATCATAAGTGTTTTCAGCTTGTTCTAGTTTAAAGTTAGCATGAGATATTTCTTCTTTTTTAGATTTAATTTGATCGTTGATAGATTTTTCTCTTTCCCAATCATTTCTTAGGCGAGATTCATCTTCCTTTAATTTAACTAAATCATTATCTATTTCTTCTACTCTCTTTTTGCTTAACTCATCTTTTTCTTTCTTTAGAGCTTGTTTCTCAATTTCAAGACGCATAATTTTTCTGGTTAATGTATCTAATTCAGTTGGAACAGAGTCCATTTGAACTTTAATTGTAGCACAGGCTTCATCAATTAAATCAATTGCTTTATCTGGTAAGAAACGATCAGTTATATATCTATTTGAAAGATTAGCAGCAGCTATAAGTGCTCTATCTTTAATATTAACTCCATGATGAACCTCAAATCTTTCTTTTAGCCCACGAAGGATAGTAATTGTATCTAATACGCTTGGCTCTTGTACAATAACTTTTTGGAAACGTCTTTCTAAGGCTCCATCTTTTTCAATGTATTTACGATATTCGTTTAAGGTAGTGGCACCTATACATAAGATTTCGCCTCTAGCAAGCATTGGTTTTAGCATGTTACCAGCATCCATTGCTCCTTCTAGGGCACCAGCACCTACAATCATGTGAATTTCATCGATAAATAAGATTATTTCACCATTAGAATCTTTAATTTCTTTTAAAACAGCTTTTAATCTTTCTTCAAATTCACCACGATATTTAGCACCAGCAATTAAGGCTCCCATATCTAATTCCCATATTGTTTTATTTTTTAAACTGTTTGGAACATCGCCTTTTACAATTCTTTGGGCAAGTCCTTCAACGATAGCAGTTTTACCAACACCTGGCTCACCAATTAATACTGGATTGTTTTTTGTTTTACGAGACAAAATTCTAGTTATGCTTCGAACTTCTTCATCTCTTCCGATAACAGGATCAACTTTACCATCTTTAACAGCTTTAGTTATATCTCTACCATATTTTTCTAAGGGATTTTGTAAACTTTCCCCAAATGGATTTTCCATATTCATATATACCCCTCCTTTTTAATTATGTATATTTTTCATATACAATATGTATTATATCACTTTTTTAGCACTTGTCAAGTATGAGTGCTAAAATATGACAAAAAATTAATAATTTTATTTAACAAAATTATTAACTAATTTTAGATAAAAATTATTTAATTTTTCGGATATATTATCTACCCTTTTAGATATAAATTTATTATAAAATAATTCCAATGTTAATTTTCTTATTTCTTCAACAATTAGGCAAACTATAAAAGTTAATAAAACTGAAATAAGCATATGGATGATTAAATAATATGAAGAAACATAATTATAATTATTAAAAATATTTTTCCATAAGTAGCTTCTCATAATTGGTGTTTCGGATAATAGATATACTCCAAAAACACAGCTTGATATATTATTGATAATTTTATTGGAAAACTCTTTGTTACTCTTAAAGATATTAAATAGTGATACTGAAATCATGATTACTATAAAAGAATTACGACTGTATAAATAATCAATAAATCTAATACCTATATTATTATTTAGATATTCTAAACCAATAGTTGATAGAATTAATATGAGCAGGGATATAATAAATAGTTTTACTGATTTATTTTTATTTAAATAATTGTCTTTATATTTTCCATAGTAAGCACCAATTAAGTATATAATTATTAATTGGATTAATTCATTGAAATAATATAGTTTACCAGTGATAAAATTTAAAACCGAAAACACTATGAGACTTAATGATATTAATTTTATAAGATCTTTTTTATTTAAATTATTTATCATAACATTAATGTATGGATGAAATAGATAAATGATAAAGTAGACGCTGGCAAACCAATATTCTTCAAAAGTTATTGGAAAAAAGCTTTTGATAAATGTTTTATAAGAAAATGGTTCTAAATTTAATAATACAAATAAGATATAAACTCCAACTGAATAAAAAATTATTTGAAGCCATAATTTAAGTAATTTGCTTAATTTAACTTTGGAACTATTTATTAAATAATAACCAGTAATTAACATAAATAATTCACTACCTATATTACCTAATGTCATCATTTGTAATAAGATTTTATTTATTCCGAAAGATAATTCCTTAACATTAGTAACATTATGAACACTATAATGACTTATAACTATTAATAATATCGCTATTATTCTTAAAATCTCAATATTAGTATTTCTTTTGGTATTAACTGCTACTTTTTTCATAAAAATCACACCCTAATATAAATATAACATAATTTTAGCAAAATAAAAAACTAATTACTCTGATAAAATAATTAGTCCTAGTTTTTAGAATAATCACAAACTTGAATAATAAATTTCTTTTAAAAATCATTATTTAGTTATTACAAGAATATTATCAGTATTCATGGCGATTACTTATCTTTTGAAGTTTTCTTTCTTCTTAACTATAGTTATATCTAGCGTAGATAAGATTGCTTACTTTCTTGCAATTTCTTTACTACCCAAAGCACACCCCGAATTAATTAATATTTATTAATTATTATAGCTTTCACAAACTTACTTTGTAAAAAATAATTAATAATATTTTTTATGCATATTTTAAACTTTAATTAAAATATGCTAATCATTAATTATGAACATGCTTCCTATCTTCTAGATATTATTATTATATGCAATATTTTTTTATTTATCAATACATTTTATGAAATTTTTGTTAATTTTTCTAAAATTATTTGATAATTGTCTAATCTTTTTTGAACTTGACCTTTAATTTTTACAATATCACCAACTTTTAAGTCGTTTAAATAAAGTATTTTTTTAGGAAAAACGGTACATGAAATTTTACCTGTATCATCTGATAAATCTAAAAAGGCCATATTTTCTCCTTTTTTGGTTTTAATTGATTTTATATTTTCTAATAGTACTGTAATTTCAATGAATTTGTCAAAATATTTAGAGATATCTTTAAATTTAGGACATATATATTTACTTGCTGGATGATTAGAAATATAAAAGCCATATAATTCATACTCTTTTTGCATTAATAATGTTTTATCATATTCAGGGAATGTTTCTATAATAGGTTTATTAATTAATGTCTTATCTAATTCATTTATTAATTCAGAATAGATTAACGCTGAACTTATATTGTTAATTAAGGTTTGTTTGGTTTCATGAAAGCAATCTAATGCACCAGCGTATATTAAATTTTCGATTATTCCTTGTTTTAATTTTAAATGATAGATAGAACTTATGAAATCATAGAAGTCATTGTATGGAGCATTTTTTGATATTTCTAATGCGATATCTTTGGTTATATCTTTAATAGAAGTTAGTGGCATTATAATTCCATCATTAAATATATATTTGTCTTCACTTTGATTAATTGATGGCTTAATTACTTTTATATCATTACTTTTTAATATATCAATATATTCTTTAGTTTTTTTATTAGAAGAAAGGCTGTCATCTAAAAGTGTTTTATAAAAGTATGGCATATAATGACATTTTAAGTACATCATTTGGTAAGCAATTAAAGCATAACCTACAGAGTGGGATTTATTAAATCCATATTCGGCAAACTTAATTATTAAATCAAATATTTCAGTACTCTTTTCTTTACTATAACCATTTTTAATAGCTCTATCTATGAAATTAGATTTTTCAGATAAAATGATTTGTTCATTCTTTTTAGAGATTGCTCTTCTTATTAAGTCGGCTTCACTAAAGGAATATGACGCTACTAATCTTAAGATTTGCATTATTTGTTCTTGATAAACAATTATTCCATATGTATCCTTTAAAATATCAGATAATGAATCATCAATATAAGTTATTTCTTCTTTCCCATTTTTTCTTTTAGCATAAGAATCTATTTCGGCGTTTGCGCCGGGACGAATTAACGCAAGTGATACAATTATATCTTTAAAATTAGTTGGTTTAATTTTAAGAAGTAAATTTTTCATACCTAAACTTTCAAACTGGAAGATACCATCTGTTTTAGCTTCACTAAACATTTTATAAACTGATTCATCATTTAAATCGATATTATTTAAATTTAATTTTTCAGGTATATCATTTAAAATATCAGAAATTGTTGTTAAATTTTTAATAGCAAGAAAGTCCATCTTTAAAAGACCAATATCTTCTAGGTAATCTTTGGTAAATCCAGCTAAATAATTATCACCATTTTTAATTATAGGAATTACATTATCTAAATTTTCTTTACATATTACGACACCAGCAGCATTAGTACTGATATGTTTTTTAATTCCTTCTATTTTCATAGCAACATAGTAAACTTCTTTAATATCTTTATTATTGTTAATAATTTTAATTAAATCCTTAGTTAGATTTTCTTTTAATGTTTTTTTAGGATCGATATATTTATTTAGGATGGAAATATCAACATCTAATATTTTGCTTATAGATAATAAGGCTGCTTTAGTAGTTAATGTTCCATAGGTCATTACGGGCATAACATTTTCTTTACCATATCTTTCTTTAACATAAGCAATTATTTCTTCTCTTTTAGTAGCATCAAAGTCAATATCAATATCGGGCATAGTAATACGTTCAGGATTTAAAAACCTTTCAAATAGAAGATTATATTTTAAAGGATCAATTGATGTTATTCCTAAGCTATAAGTAACAAGTGAGCCTACGGCTGAGCCTCTTCCGGGACCGACATATATATTATTTTTAATAGCGTATTTAACGTAGTCATAGACGATTAGAAAATAATCAACATAATTCATACTTTTAATTACATTTAATTCATACATTAATCTTTTTTTATAGTTATCTGGTATATTACCATTTAATCTTTTAGTTAATCCTTTAATAGCAAGAGCTTCTAAAAAATTGTAACTGTTTTCAATTGTATTATCATAATGAGGAATTAAATTTTTGCTATATGTTATTTTTAAATTAATTTGGGAAGTAAAATCATGAATATCCTCTACTTTTAAATAGTAAGAACTGTAGTCAATGTCATTGTAACTCGCATACGTTTTATTTTCTTTAATCATGTTTAAATAATTTAAGTATTTAGTATTTTCTTTGGTTAGAGATAACGCTAAATTAAAGTAGACAATATTTGGAGTTAATTTTAATGCTTCATTCTTTTCTTCTTCAGTTTGATAACCAATATAGGAATTAGATATTTCTTTTAATAATTCTTTTGATTTAAATGGGATAATTGTTAAGATATCATTAGTTAATAAATCTTTATTAAATTCATTTTCAATTATGTATGTGTTAATTTTAAGTAGTTCTTTATAGCCTTGTTCATTTTTAGCATATAAATATATTTTATAATTTTGATAATTAACTTCTAAACCAATAACTGGTTTAATATTGTATTTTTGACATAGTTTTAAGAATTCAGCAACATAGCAAAGATTATCATCAACAATACCTAATGTGTTAATATTGTTTGTTACAGCATATGAAAAAAGATCTGGTAATTTAATCATACTAGATAAAACATCATAGTCAGTTTTAATTGATATTATTTCTTTCATATGCACCTCTAAGGGTATTATATCATTTAAATTAATTCAAGTAAATTTCTTTATTTTTATTGAAAAATCAAGACTTTTAATTTATAATAACTATTAATCTTTAGTTATTATTTTATAAAAGATATTAGGAGGTTTTATGGAAATAACAAATAAGAATGATTTTATTGATATTTATGTGTTAAAAACTTTGAGTGAAATTAAATTTGAAGTAAAACAAAAAATAGAATTAAAATCAGATTTAGAAAGACAAACTGATGAAAAAATGAAACTTGTATTAAAAGATTTAATTAATGCAAACTTCAAAAATTTACAAATGGATCCACAAGGCAATCTAATTTATACTTTATTACCAATCGTTGATGAAAGAGAAAATAAAAAATTAAGAAATTTATTTGTTTTATACTATACTGCTCTTTATTATGATAATGTGGATTTGTTACAACAAATGCTATCTGCAAATGTTCAATTTGAATTAAATAATTCTTTAAGACTTCAATATTTAGATAAGTTTATATCATCTAAATTTGATACTACGGACTACATAGAAAATATTAAAAAATTTGGAGAAACATTTGCAAATTTTGTTACAAGCATTAAAAATCTATCTGACGAAGAAAAGGAAAAATATTCACAGAAATTTTTGAGTTTATTTAAATTAAAGTATAAAGAAATGTGTGAGATACTAGAAAAAAATAAAAAATATTCAAGATATGAGTTAAAAAATTTATTCGTAAAAAATAATTTAGATGCATTTGAATATAACACATATAAATGTGCAGATAATAAGCAATTAGAACTTATAAATTTCTGCGGTGGTTATATATATAATGAGACTACAATTGTAAGATTAAATCATTTAATTCAAAATACGAATTATTCAAATATATTAGTTGATTTTGATTTGCTTACAAGTATCTTTTCAGATGATGAATTAGCTAAATTAGATTTTGATACTAGTATGTTCTTATCACATTATTCCGATACACCAGAAATGTTACAAAAAGCAATTGAATTTATTGAACTAACACCGGAAATACCATGTCTTGTTACACATTATGTATCAAAAGAAAATTTTATGAAAACAAGTAACTATGTATTAATTGAAGCATTAGATTATGCCAATAGACATTACTTAACTTATAATGAGCAAGATGTTGAACTTCTTACAAGAATGTTGACTCCAAAAGCAAAACTCAAAAAATTATTTGGTTCATATAAAAAATAATATATGAAAATAGTGAAGTTGCTTTGACAAAATAGTTAACATTACTATGAAATACCGAAAACAAATATGATTTTTGCCTAGAATAATGATGAAATATGTAGTTTTGTTTATTAATTAAGCTTTAACTAAGTATATTTGAAAAATTAATACTATAAGAATTGATTAAATTTTTTAATTAAATTATTATATCATTATTATAGACAATTTTAAGTGAATAAAAATAAAACAGCAAACTATATGAAAATTTACAAATTAATCTAAAAACATTGACTTTATTTAAGATATTATGATAAAATCAATAAAGATTTTAATTAAGGAGGAAAGAAAATGGCTAAAAATATTTCAAGCAAAAAACCTTTATCTATTAAATTAAGCTCTCATGCTAATAATAAAACTAATAGTAAACAAAAACCTAACTTACAAACTTATACAATCAATGGTGTTAAGGTTAGATTAACAGCAAGAGAAGCTAGAGTTTTTAAGAAAGCTGCTAAGTAAGATATCCAATAGTTGGATATTTTTTTATTGCAAAAATTTAATAAAAAAAAAGAAACAAGTTATTTTGCTTCTTCTTGAGCTCTTGTTTCTCTAATTACAGTTATTTTAATTGTACCTGGGTATTGCATTTCAGATTCAATTCTTTCCTTAATTTCTCTAGCAATCTTAAATGATGTTAAATCATCAACTTTATCTGGTTTTACAATAACTCTAAGTTCACGACCTGCTTGCATTGCGAATGTTTTATCAACACCTTCAAAACTATTACCAATTGTTTCTAGTTCTTCTAATCTCTTGATATAGTTTTCCATAGTATCGTTTCTAGCACCAGGACGTGATGCAGACATTGTATCAGCAATTGATACTAAAACAGATATAATGTTTTTAGCTTCTTTATCACCATGATGGGATTCAATAGCGTTAATAACAACTTCATTTTCACCATACTTCTTAGCAAGATCAGCTCCTATTTCAACATGTGAGCCTTCCATTTCAAAATCAATGGCTTTTCCAATATCATGTAAAAGTCCTGCTCTTTTAGCAAGGTTAACGTTTTCGCCAAGTTCAGCAGCCATTATTCCGCAAAGGTATGAAACCTCTTTTGAATGTTGTAAAGCATTTTGACCATAACTTGTTCTAAAGTTTAATTTTCCAATTGTTTTAACTAATTCTGAATCCATTCTAGTTAATCCTAGTTCTCTAATGGTATCATTTCCAATTTCTGTAATTCTTGCGTTCATATCCTTACATATCTTATCATAAATTTCTTCAATTCTAGTTGGATGAATACGACCATCTTTAACTAAGGTTTCAATTGTTTGTTTAGCTATTTCTCTACGGAAAGGATCGAAAGATGATATTGAAATTGCTTCAGGGGTATCATCAATTAATAAATCGACTCCTGTAACTGCTTCAATTGTTCTAATGTTTCTTCCTTCTCTACCAATTAATCTACCTTTCATTTCATCGTTTGGTAAACTAATAGTAGTAACTGTTTGAATTGTTGTAACGTCATTAGCATATTTTTCCATTGAGTTTACAAGAAGTTCTTTTGCTTTTTTATCAACTTCTAATTTCGCTTCTGATTCTCTATCTTTGATATATTCAGCTATTTCTTTGCTCATTGAATCTTCTACTCTTTGCATAATAAGATCATGAGCCTTTTCTCTAGAAAGTTTAGCAATACTTTCTAATTTTTCAATTTCTTCTCTAAGAAGTTCATCCATTTTAACTTCTTTTTCTTGAATTTTCTTTTGCATTGTACTTAAATTTTTATCTTTTTCTTCTAAAGAGTTATCTCTATTTTGTAATAATTCTTCTCTTTTATCTAAAGATTTTTCTCTTTGAAGAAGTCTATCTTCAGTATTTTTTATTTCGCTTTTTCTTTCTTTTATTTCGCGATCAGTTGCTTGTTGTAATTTAAAAGTTTCTTCTTTAAGTTCCATAAGGCTGTTACGTTTAGTTTTTTCAGCCTCTTTTTTGGCGTCATCTAAAATTTTATTTGATTTTTTGCCAGCGGTGAATCCTGAGAACGCAACTATGGCTCCACCTACAAATAATCCAATTAAAAGACATAAAATGGAAGCTACACTTATAAAGTCCATAATGTTTCCTCCATATCTTTCTATATAAAAATTATTTTAATAATCTCTATAACTTTATTATAAAGAATTAGAAAGAAATAATCAAGGAAATTATCGGATGCAAATTTTTAAAAATTTTAGCAAAAAATAAGTAGTCTATATTTAACTACTCATTTCATTGATTTTGTTTTTAAATGTTGTTCATAAATATTAAACATAAATGGTTTATTCAATTTTGAACTTATATTAATTTACTTTCATCAAATCTATCAATCTAGGAATTTCCACATTTGCATCTAATCTATTAAATAAAGGAACTCCCTTTTCAGTAACTTTATTATTATAATCTAGATTATCTTTTAACTTATCAAAAGTAATTTCTTCTTCCTTCAAACCTAATTGTCTATAAATATTATTACAAGTATCAGGCATAAAAGGATAAAATAATACGCTAATTTTTCTAATTGAATTATATAAATTATACACTACATTAGTAAGTCTTTCTATATTTCCTTCTTTATATAATACCCATGGACTAGTTTCATCAATATACTTATTAGTTCTAGAAACAATATCTAATATGCTGTTCATCGCATTAGGAATATTTATCTCTTTCATTTCTTCATTATATTCATCTATTTTATTATTAACATAATCATCTAATTCATTTTCTAAATCACTTGATAATCCCTTATTATTAATAATACCATCTTGATATTTATTAACCATAGCAATAGTTCTATTAACTAAATTGCCCAAATCATTACATAACTCTGTATTATATTTATTTATAAATAACTCAGGAGTAAATTCACCATCTTGTCCATATGGTAAACTCTTTAAAAGAGTATATCTAACTGCATCTACTCCGTAAGCATTTGCAAGTACATCAGGATAAATCGTATTTCCTTTAGATTTACTCATTTTCCCGTCTCTCATCATAATAAAATCATGAACATATATATTTTTTGGTAAAGGTAAATCTAAAGCCATTAAAAATATAGGCCAGTATATAGCATGAAATCTTAAAATATCCTTACCAATAATTTGAATATTTGCAGGCCAATACTTTTTCATTAATGAATCATCTTCTCTTAGATAACCAAGAACTGATATATAATTAAGTAAAGCATCTAACCAAACATACATAACATGTTTTTCATCTTGTGGAACTTTTATTCCCCAATCAAAAGTGGTTCTAGAAATACATAAATCTTCAATTCCAGAATTTAAAAAACTATTCATAACTTCATTCTTTTTAGATAAAGGAATTAAAAAGTTTGGATTATTTTTATAAAATTCTTTTAATTTATTTTCATATTTTTTCATATTGAAGAAATATGTTTCTTCTTCTACTTCTTTAACTTCTCTTCCACAACTTGGACATTTGCCATCAATTAACTGAGTATCTGTAAAAAATGATTCACATGGAACACAGTATTTTCCTTTATATTTTCCTTTATATATATCTCCTTGATTATATAAAATATTAAAAGCTTTAAGTATAGTTTCAACATGTCTTTTATCAGTTGTTCTTATAAAATCATTATTAGATATATTTAATAATTCCCATAACTTTTTAGCATCATTTGCCATCTCATCAACATATTCTTGTGGTGTAATTCCTTTTTCTTCTGACTTAATTTGTATCTTTTGACCATGTTCATCTAATCCGGTTACAAAATAAACATCTTCATTTAACTGCCTATGATATCTTGCAAGTACGTCCGCTAAAATTGTAGTATATGCAGTTCCAATATGGAATTTACCACTAGGATAATATATCGGTGTTGTTATATAAAAACTTTTCATATTTTATCACCATTTCCTTTCTTTAATTTTCTATATTATAATGTAAAAAATTGGTTATTCAGTTCTAAGTTTGAACGAATATTTTAAAAATAGAAGGTATGATTTTGCTATATTTTATAACACTTCTATTACTATTTTTTTGTTTTCGCCTATAATTTTCCTGATTCACTTAATAAAGTAACCTTTAGCTCAAGCAGTCTTAAATTTGTGATACTTACTACATTTATAAAGTGGGTTTCTTTTAATTTAAGCTTCTTCCTTTTTAGTTTTATTACCTTTTTTATTTAATGGTATGTTGTAAATGTCTCTTACTTTATTTTCAATTTCTTCTAAAATATCAGGATTCATTTTTAAATATTGTTTAACATTTTCTCTACCTTGACCAATTTTTTCACCATTATAACTGAACCATGCTCCAGATTTTTGAATAATGTTATTTTCACTAGCCAAATCAACTATTTCTCCAGTTTTACTTACTCCTTCTCCATACATAATATCAACTGTTGCTGATCTAAATGGAGGTGCTACCTTATTTTTAACAACTTTAATGTTTGTCTTATTACCGATAACACTATCTCCCATTTTAATTTGTTCACCACGTCTAATATCTAATCTAATTGTAGAATAGAATTTTAAAGCTCTACCACCTGGTGTTGTTTCAGGGTTACCAAATAATACTCCAACTTTTTCTCTTAACTGATTTATAAAAATAGCTGTTGTTTTAGTTTTAGAAATTGTTCCTGATAATTTTCTTAGAGCTTGGCTCATTAATCTAGCTTGTAAGCCAACATGAGAATCTCCCATTTCACCTTCTATTTCAGCTTGGGGAACTAATGCAGCAACCGAATCGATTACTACAATGCTTACTGCTTCACTTTTTACTAAAGCATCACAAATTTCAAGTGCTTGTTCTCCAGTGTCTGGTTGAGATAATAATAACTCATTAATGTTTACTCCTAATTTTTGAGCATAAACTGGATCTAGGGCATGTTCTGCATCAATAAATGCGGCTCTGCCACCAGCTTTTTGTACTTCTGCAATAGCTTGAAGTGCAATTGTTGTTTTACCTGATGATTCAGGTCCATATATTTCAATGATTCTTCCTTTTGGGAATCCTCCTACGCCAAGAGCTATATCTAGGGAAAGTGAACCAGTTGATGTTACATCTATTTCCATGTGTTCAGAACTTCCTAGTTTCATTATAGCGCCCTTACCAAATTGTTTTTCAATATCAGCTAGTACTTGTTCTAATGCTTTATCTTTGTCCTTTGCGTCAATTGTTTTCATAAATAATTCACCTATTCTTTCCTTCATGCTTTAATTTTATTATAAGAAAATATATTTGTCAATATCTTTTTGCGAAAAAATGTTCGCAGATTTTAGAATTTGGAAATCTTAAAAATTAGATCAAAAAAATAACCTAATTAATAGGTTAAATATTTTTTAATAATACATTTTTATTAGCAACAAAATATTGGATACCTGAATAAATTGATAAAATACAAGCAATAATCACTAAATAATATCCTAATGAGAACCCGAATAATTCAAATGGTAAATTAGAAAAGAACATTAATGATAGCCCAGTCATCATACATGCTGTTTTCATTTTTCCCCAAATACTTGCTCCAACAGCTTTGCCATTTCTACTTCCAGCAACCATTTTAATTGAATCAACGGCTGTATCTCTTAAAATAATTATAACTGGAACAACTACAGGTAACATTCCATTACATGCCATAATTATCAAAATGCCATTTACAAGTATTTTATCAGCTATGGCATCCATTACTTTACCAAAGTCAGTTACTTGATTATTTTTTCTAGCAATATTTCCATCTAATAAATCAGTTATTGACGCTATTATAAATAAAATTCCACATATAATATATTTTAAACTTATTGTTACTCTTCCCATAACTAGATATTTAGTCTCATCGATTCCCATTTCATAAAATGGAAACATCATAATAATTATTATTAATATAGATAAAAATATTCTTCCTAAAGTTATTTTGTTTGGTAAATTCATTTAATCCTCCTTATTTTGAAAAGAAATTTATAATATTTGTTCCTACACTTCCAATTGTAACTTGTTTAATACTCCAAATTATTGCAAGTACAACTAAAATAACAATGATAATAATTGATATAGCAAATGTTTTATTATCTTTTAGTGGTGCTTGTCTTGTATAGGGTGATGCTATTCTTTTATTATTTTGTTCTTCTTTTAAATCTTCTTTAACTGCTTCTTCAATCTTTTTTATTTGTAATTTAGATGTTTTTTCAAACATATATTCATTAAATTCATCTATAACTTCAACTGGATTTAATCCTAAATATTTAGAATATTCAGTAAGAATTTTCTTGAGTTCAAATAAATCTTTAAATGCACCTATATTTCCTTCTTCAACTTGGGTTAATATAAGTTCATCAATGTTTAAATCTTTTGATACTTCGCTAAGACTTAATCCTGATGATTCTCTTGTACTTTTAAGTACTTCACTTATCTCGATTATAGTAATTCACTTCCTCTTTTTATAAATAAAAAATAACATTTAATAAGCCATGTTCTGTACCCTCTTAAAGGGTGGCAAACATTTATCTATCTTTCGATTCCTGTAATTATTTCATTTCACAATTACAAGACTCCCCTACCATAATTTGGGTTTCTCACTCACGGGGTTTACCACGTTCCACCCTACTCGTTTCCAAGTAGATTCGTCTCTTTGGCACTTTTACATCTATTTTAACCATTTGAGGTTATTTCGAAGCCGTTAGCAAATTTGCTACCTAAGGTTATTTTTTCCCTTAGCGTGAACTTTAAAATCATCTCAGACTTTGTGAGCATGGACTTTCCTCTACATTAAATGCAGCGTTTGCCTAAAATATTATTCTTTACCATAAACAATTTTTTCTAAATTAGATAATCTTCTTAGAAGGTCAGTATTACCATTTGGAACACCTGTATCACTAGCACTAATTTCTTCTTTAAGGCGACGATATTCGGCACTAATTTTACGATTATCTTCTCTTAAATTTTTATTTTCAGTTTCTAGTACTTTTACAGTTTTAATTAGTTCAGTATAATCTCTAATTACCATATCTAAGTATCTATCTACTTCTTGCATACGATAACCTCTTGCATCAATTTTAAATTCATGTCTTAATATTTCTTCGGGATTAAGATATAATTTATCCTCCACTTATACACCTTCTAACTACCAATAATTTTATTATTTATCACTTGATTTGTCAAGTTCATCAAAAATTTTAATTATATCCTCATAAATTATTAAATCCTTAGTTTTTTCAATCATTTGTCTAAAAATGCTACTCATAATATCACCAAGATTATAATACAACATAATTTTACAAAAATCTTAAATTCGTCAAATTATACCAAAATATTTAAGAATTGAATCAGCAATTGTATTACCGATTAACTCTTTATTATCCATTATCCATTTTGCATCTTCTTCATAATCATGATGGGCTACTTCTACTAAAATACCAAATTTAGGCATTCTAGTTTCACCTAAGGCACCATTAGAATATTTAACTCCTCGGTTACCATTTTCTTTATCGTAATAAATATTTAATAAATCACTTTGAATCATGTTGGCAAGACTATAGGTATTACTAGTTTGTTCATTAATCCATGTTTCAACACCTTTAGAGGTATGATCAGTACTAGCATTAGAGTGAATAGCAATATGTAAGTCAGCACCATAATATCTTGAATCAGCTACCCATAAATTAATATTACCATTAGGATTATTACGATATACTTTAACATTATTTTCTTTTAATCTTTTTTCAATATAATTAGATAAATCATTCATTTCTTTTTCTTCATTGGTAAAACCAACAGACTTAACTCCAAGGTTACCGGTTTGGTTAGATGGACTTAAATATACTTTATATCCAGTTTTATTTTCAACGTTTAAGTTAAATGTAGAAATAATGCTATCATAAAATTTATCTTCTTTAACAATTGTTTTTAATGTCATATTATTTTTTATTTGAATTGGTTCTTTATAAATAGATGAATTCTCATTTGGTTCACTTCCATCAAGGGTATAATAGATTGTTCCTCCTTTATTTGGATTAGATATTGTTAAGTAAGAATTTTCTTTTATGTAATTTGGATTACTATTTATATACGCTGGTAAAAGAGTTGCTTTTTCTTTCATTTGAAAATTAACAGTAGCTTCTTTACTATAAGATGTATAGTCTAAATAATCGGCTTTTATTTTGAATGTATATTTATTATCTTTCATAAAGAATTCAGAACTTATTATAGCTCTATTTTGATTTAGTGAAACACTTTTAATTAAAATTCCATCTTTATATATTTCTAAGGTATAATTACTAGCGTTATCTCCACCTGTAAAAGTTAAAGGAACGTCCTGATAATCTAATAAGGCATCATTTTGAGGACTAACAATTTTAATATCACTTATAGGAGATAAATTAGAATATAAATCTATTTTATTAATAACATTATCGCCATCAAATAATTTAACTGTTAATACTTGATTTAAGCCATTAAAATATTTTTGCTTAATAATGTATTCATTGTCATTAATACTTTCTTTGGTAATTAATGTTTCACCATCAAATAATCCGATTTCATAATTTTTACTTTCTAAATTGCCATCTATATATAAAGTATAATCTTCATTATTTTCTAATACTAAATTATTATCTTTACTAAATGTAGGTTCAGTATAAGTAAATTCATAGGGATTTTTAACTGTAATGCTTGCTCCTAATTTATCATAGGCATATATTAACATTTTATATTTATTATCATATTTTAAGTTTGGCATATCAATATCAATTATGTTTTCAGTTGTTTTTTCATTAGCAATTATATTGCTATCTTCATCATAAACAATTATTTCATAATCTACAGCTGATTTTGTTTTTTCAAATTCAATATGATATTTAGTACTTATATTGGAAACATTTATAATTTTAAAACTTTTTAAAAAATCATCACTATTTATTATAGAATAAGACATCGTTAAAGAACCTAAAAATAAGGTTATAATCGCTACTAAAAATGTTCTTATTTTAAGTTTTCTAATCATGTAACTTCCTCTATCCTATTATAAATTATATAATATTTTTTAGAGAAAAAAAAGACAATATTTTTTAACATTGCCTTCAAAATTTTATTTTGATTTACTAGATGTAGATATCTTTAATGAATATTTATTAATTAATTCTTCAACACTATAACCAAATTTATCTTTAAATTCTTCATTATTCATATAGAAAATTTGATTTAGCTTACCATTTTCATCTATAAGATTTATTCCTAATTCCTTACCTAATTTTATTCTAGCTATAAATTCATCCAAAGTACTTAATAATATAACTTGTTTATTAGATTCTATATCAATACCATATTTTAAACAAATTTTTTTAATATTGTTTTTATCACTTAATGTATTAAATCGCATTCCAATTTGAGATAATAACTTACCTCGCTCACTTTCGGGTAAACATCTTTGTCTTTGATTTGCGATCCATTTTCCCAAATTTATTTTCCCATTTGGATCATAAATAATTCCATCATTAGTTTTAAATTTATATTGAACATTTAAATCTCCATGTGTCTCATAATATTTTTTGGCATATTCATATATTTCTTCCCACGATAAAGTAGATATTTTATTTTCAAAGCGCATTCCGATTTGGGATAATAATTTACCCCTTTCACTTTCTGGTATACACGTTATCCTTTGTTTTACAATCCACGTTCCCAAATTTACTTTACCATTTGAATCATAATTGACACCATCGTTAGTTTTAAATCTTTGCGATATTTCCAAATCACCATATGTTTCATAATATCTTCTAGCAAGTTCAAAATAATCCATCCATTTTCGATTAATTCTTTTATAATAATCACTTAAGAAATTAAATATATCCATATTTTGAATTTCTATATTAAATTTAAATTTTAAATTTTTTCTTATTTCACCTGTTATTTTTGTATTTTGATTTCGTGTTTTAACTCTATCTTTAATATTATTTTGAAGTTCATTTATATATAAATAATTTCCAGCTAAATCAATAATTACAGGATTATTATTTCGATTAACAGCTAAAGCTCTACCTAGTTGTTCAAAGAAAACAATATCCGATGATGTTCCTCTTCCCATAATTACTCCATCAACATTTGGTGCATGAATTCCTTCATTATATTGATTAATAGCAAACATAACTCTTAATTTACTACTTGCATCATTACCATTTAAATCTACATCATGATAGAAATCATCCCTATTTTGTTTTCCATCAATTCCCATTTCACTTGTTGTTGTATAAAAAACAATATTTTCTTCACCTGTTATTTGTTTAAACCATTCCATCGCTTCTTTTTTTATGGTCTCAATATCATTTACACCTTTTTCTGAAAAAGGTGGACAAAAATATATTAATTTGGAATTTGTCTTAACAGTTTCTTTTATAATTTTATTAATTCTCGGTGCTTCAGCTATTCTTTGTTTGGCTGCATCTAACTCTTTTTTATTCTCTTCTTCTAGACCTAACGATTTAATTTTATCCTCTAATTTTTTTAATATTTCTTCTAAACCAACTACACTTGTTTTATAAGTTATATTTTGCGGTAATATACCATCAATTATAGCATCACACAAGTCGTATCTACTTACTATTTTATTAGAAAATAACTCATCTCCATCCGGATTTGCCATATCCCTTTCATATGAAGTATTTCGATCTCTTATAGTATAAGCAGTCATTCCAAATATTTTAATATTAGGATGAGCTTCAATAAATGCTTTAATACGTCTTCCCCATACCGGTGCTCCTAAATGGTGAAATTCATCTAAAATTAATAAATCACAATCGATATTTTCCATCTCTTTTAAAGATAAATTAATCAAACTTTGATAGGTTCTAAATTCAACGTTAGCAAAATCTTTTTCTTTATTTAAACCGGACTTTCTAATAATGTTTTCCAAATGTTCAATTATTCCATTTGATGGAACTATATATACAACTTTTTTATTTTGATTATGATATGCTAAATTTAAAGCAAGATAACTTTTACCAGTACCTGTTGCATGAACTATCCCGACAACATCCTCACCACTTTGATAAGCATTATCTATTTTTCTATATGCTTCTTCATTATGTTTATATAACTCTAAACCTTTATTCATCTAAATCACTTTCCACTTTTTCTATATCTACAAAATAAGTTCCATCTATTGTTTGTTTAGTAATCATTACAAAATCATTTTTAAGTATTTGACAGTTAAATTCATCTTGTTCAAATTCATAAGATTCTACTTTACCATCAACATCTATTTTAAAACCAATATTATGTCTATCCATAACATCTAATAAATTATTGTTTTCATTATATTCTAAAGGAATATAAACTTCCTTAACTACTCCATATAATCTTTCCATGATACCACTCTTTTCTTTTTTTATTTTAACATAAATAAACAAATAAAAAAACTTTATGTTTTATCATAAAGTCGTAACTAATTATATATTTTGAAAAGCATCTTTTTTCTTAGAAACAACACAACCTATTGTAGATAATGCGATAATTCCACCAAATAATAAGAAATAATCTTCGATACCAGTTTGTACATTTTCACCCTTTTTACTGTTATTACAAACTATATATTGTTTATTAACTACAACTACTGGTTTAACTGAATATCTATTGTCATCAATTGGTGCTGCTCCCTTAGAAATTATTTTAGCTGAAATATTGTTAGCTCTATCTGATCCTGTTTTTGTTACTACGTAAACATTATCATTACCACTAATTATTTGAGTCCAATAATCAGTTGCTGTTGAAGAATAAGCGCTTTCAAAATCTACTGGTCTTAAAAAATCATATTTTGTTGGAATTGTATAAGTACCATCTGCATCTTTAGATATTCCTAAACTTGTTAAATCACTTGTTTCTAAAAGTCTAGCAGACGATGCTAAAATCCATCCATATTCAGAAACAGCTTCATCTAAAAATCTTTTAACATTACTTCCTGCAAATTCAGAAGCATTACCTGTTGCAGTTTCAGGTGTTTGAAATAGTACCTGTGCTTCTTTTACATTGCCTGCACTATCATGAGTAGCCATAACTCCATCATAAATTAATGTTACAGTAGATTCACCTGCTTTAGATGCTTTTAACACATGAAAGCCAATTAAATTAGCACTGTCAGTTTTACCATTAAAAGATACTGAAACGCTATCACCTACATCAAATGTACTACTATTTTCTAACGCTAATGTATTAAATGGCATTAAAATAACACCTATTGTTAATAAGATTATTAATATTTTTTTCATAAAACAACTCCTTTTTTATTTTGCTTATTTTCTTTATAAATATAACACATTAAAAATATTTTAACAATAAGTTTTAAGTATTTTTTGGGGCGATTTTTTAGTTATGATTTAACTATGATAAGTTTATTTTATCTTTAATTTTATTAATTAATATGATAAAATATTTTTAGAATATGAGGGATATAATGGAAAAGAAAAAGAATTATAATTATGCACTTATATTATTTATATTAGTATTATTAAGTTATTTATTTAATACTATAAATGTTAATATATATAATAATGCTAGTATATCTATTGGCGTTTTACTTTATTCTTTAACGTTTTTGGTTAGTTCGATAATGATTGAAAGAAATAAAATGAAAGACTGTAAAAAATATGTTTTATCATCTATTAAATATTTAGTATTATTTTTTATAATTGCAACGATTATGTGTCAAGTCAGTAGTTCAAATGATTTAATTAATTCAATAAAAAATATTTTTACGCCAAATGTATATTCAATTTATAGTTATAACATCTACTATCCTGATATTTATAAATTAGTTACATACTTAATAGTTTATTATTTTTCACATTATATATTCTTTATATCTTATGAAGTAACTTATGAAAACGCTGGCTACTTAGTTGCATTTTTAATATCAACTTTAATTGGATTTATACTAGATCAAATGATATTTACTACAGTTTATAATTTTCCATATTTATTTACTAACAAAATAGTTTTATATGATTTTTTAAATATTTTGACAAGTAATTTTATTGTAACACTTATTAGTTCAATTATATTATTATTATTTGTTCCTATATTTAATAGAAAGAAAAGTTCTAAAGAAAATTAATCTCTAGAACTTTTTTAATTATTTATTCAGAAAATTTATACAATATGGAACTTTGGAACAAAATCATATTCTTTACTAGCAATGTTATTATCAAAGTTACTAGCTCCACTAGTATTAATATACCAAAAGCCAGTTTTATTATATAAACAAGCCGCACGAAACCACCATAATGTGTTTAAAGCATTATATTTTTTAATCGGATTTGAATTACTACTTGATGTAACACCTATATTTTTATAAAAGTCTAATTGTCTTGTATAAATAAATGCCATATCTATTGATACATTAGTACTATTTAATGCATATTCATACACTTTATGCCCATTTAGCAAATATATTTTATCTATTGACGTGTAATTATCCGAATCTACTCCAACTTCATAGGCTATTTCTTGTCCGTTTCCTACTACTTTTCCATCTACATATGCAATTATTTGAGTTGCATTTCTGTCTAATACTTCACTTATCTGATTTGTTAGTACTAGATTATTCCATTCATAACCAGCGTTAAGACTCAATTTTATATAATAATTTGCACTTCTTTTATATAATTTCCATTAAACATAGTTAAAGAATAACCTAAAGTAAATAAGAACAAGAATAAAATATATTTTTTATTAAACTAAAAAATTTGGTAAGTTTTTGCTTTATATTTAAGCTTCTATTCTTACCAAATTATAACTCTAACCTTCTCCGTAAAAAAACAAATGTTTGTTCTATTTCATACTTTTTTAATTACAAAATATTTTGCATCAACAGCACAATTTTCTTTTAAATACTTATCTAAATTATCATAATTATTATAATCTTTAACTGACTTATTTTTAGAATTATAAAATCCTTTTAATCTTAATTTACCATATGCCCAATCTCCGACAACATAATCAAAATTATTAAAATAATCAGTTAATTTTTCTTTTATTGCTTCTTCGTCAAATCCATTTTTATAATCTTTAATTAATGCATATATACTATCATTAAATGTATAATTCTTCATCTATATCACCCCAATACTGCTATTAAAAAGCCAATAAATATTTCTGTTAGTGCAATACTAAAAAGTACTAATGTATCTACTATACCATTTCCACTAGATAAAACCAATTTAAATGGATTCATATTGTGAATCTTTTTCTTATTTTCTTCCTCATTAATAATCATATTATTAATTTCATTTACTTTTAAATTAGATAATTGTTTAACTTCATTAAGTGAAAGTCCATGTTTTTCATATAAAGTTTTAGTTAATAAATCAGGTTCTATTTCTTCAAATACATAATTATGTTTATATAAATAAATATTTCTTTTAACAACCCATAAATTTATAGCATCATCAATATTATTAGTAGCTAAATCTAATATTTTTTTAAGTCTTATTTCTTTAACACTTAAATAATAATCATAATACTCAATTTCTTCTTTACTTAATCCTTTATATAAATTCTTAAGTAATATCATCTTTATTAATATTTCATGAATTGTAATAACTGAATCAGTATATGTACCTTTGGCACCTAGTAACCAACTATTATAATCATTTAAAGCATTTATAAATTTATTTGTATCTTCACTTGATAATCCATAAACTTGTAAATTAGTAATAAATGTTCTTTCATACTTAGTTTTATAAGGAACTACTATATTAATTCGATCATATATTTTAACTAATAATTCTATTATTGTTAACTCATAGTAATGACTACTTGAATAAGGTTTATCACTTATTTTATTTATATAAGCATTTAATCCATTAGTTATAGCTTCATTTATAAATATTTGATTCACCTTTACTCACCTTCTTACTATAAAAATAATATATCATACTTTTAAGATAAATTAAAGATATCACTTTGAGTTTTAAAATTACTTCCATAATATGTAGGTATTTTCCCATTTATAACTTTACTAGCAATTAAAATATCAAAGTTATTTTCAATTTCTTTATTATTATAAGGCACTATAATGTTACTTATAACTTTAAAATTTACATACATATCTAACTTTATTGTATTTATTCCATAGGTATTAACATTAGTTTTAACAGAACTATCAATTGTCTTTAAAAAATTAATTCTTGATTTAACTTTAGGTCCTATATTTGTTATATAAATATTAGATGTATAGTTATAAAATGGTACTTCTATTATAATATTATTATTAGAAATTGTATATTTATAATAGTATTTATATTCATTAGAATTAGATATAGTATTTATAACATTATTTTTTATCTCTAATAATAAATCATAAGTATTTTCTACGTTATAATTAATGCTTTCTATTTCTTTTTGTTCATTATAATTAAACTCAATTAAATCATTTATATTATATTTTTTTAATATTTCATTTTTAATACTTGAATTAACTATATCAATAATTAGATCATTAATAAGGGTTTCAGATATTTTAATAATATTATTAGAACTTTTTTTACCAATTGTATCTAACATTGTATAAGTTAATAAGAATATTATAAGTAATATGTATATAATTATTCTCTTATTATCAATTTGTTTTCTTAGTTTCATAATAAAATATATGATAGATTAAGTATTATATTATTCTTCCTTGATCATATTGTTTATAGGTTAATTAGATAAGAAAATTTCAACTACTCTGAAAAAACAAATATTTGATTTCTACTATAACCTGTTGTTTCTGTTATTATATTAACTAATTTTAATTAATTTATGACACTATTAGCAGAGTTATATATTATCAATAAGTGAAAAAAATTATAATTAAAAAAAGAATCTAAATTGCTTTAAATTCCTTTTAATTTCTTAAAAATTATCTCTATCTCTTAAAAATGGTGGAATGTCATAATCATTATCATCTTCTAAGAATCTCTTTTTTGGTTCTTCAGTTTTTTCCTCTGGCTTGTTATCATCATCTTCAAAACCTGTCGCAATAACAGTAACAATTACTTCATCATTTAAGTTTTCATTAATAACTGCACCAAAGATAATATTAATATCGTTATTAGCACTTTGTCTAACTACTTCAGCAGCATCTTCTGCTTCAAATAGAGTTAAGCTTGTTCCACCTGTAACATTTATAATAGCGTCTTTTGCACCTACAATACTTGTTTCTAAAAGTGGTGATGATACTGCTTGTTTTGCAGCTTCAATAGCTCTATTTTCGCCAACACCTAAACCAATACCAATTAGTGCACTACCACGTTTTTCCATAACTGTTTTAACATCAGCAAAGTCTAAGTTTACTAAACCAGAGACAGCAATTAAATCACTTATTGATTGTACACCACGATGTAATACATTATCAACTTCTTTAAATGCTTCTAACATTGGAGTTGATTTATCAATAATATCTCTTAATCTATCATTTGGAATAACAATTAATGTATCAACATGTTTTTTTAGTTCATCAATTCCTAAAATAGCATGTTCCATTCTTCTTCTTCCTTCAAATCTAAATGGTTTTGTTACAATTCCAATTGTTAAAGCACCTAATTCTTGAGCAATTTCAGCAATTACAGGGGCAGCCCCAGTTCCAGTTCCACCACCCATACCGCAAGTTACAAACACCATGTCTGCTCCTTTTAGAGCTTCTTTAATTTCATCTTTACTTTCAATTGCAGCTTCTCTACCAACCTCAGGGTTAGCACCTGCTCCTAGTCCATTAGTAATTGTTTTACCAATTTGTAATTTATTACTAGCTTTAGAAGCATTTAATACCTGTAAATCTGTATTAGCAACAATAAATTCAACACCTTTAACTCCTGATTCAATCATTCTATTAACAGCGTTGTTTCCACCACCACCAACACCTATTACTTTTATCTTTGCAATTTGATCCATTTCTAATCCAAACATAATTACTCTCCTTTATTAATCATCGAAAAAGTATCCTACAACTTTAGAAATAAGTGAATTCTTTGATGTATCCTTTTCATTTACAGTACACATAGCATCAATTTCTTCTTCACTAAAACTAGTAAAATCTTTATTTCTAAGCATTAGTTTACCATTAAAATATTTAAGCATTCCAAGAGCAACACTATAAGAATTATCTCTTGCTCCTAAATTATTAATCTTACCTATTTTACCATTTTTATTAAATACATTATTTATTAAGAGGTTAATATCCTTAATTTCAGATAAACCGCCTGTTATAATTATATAACTAATTTCTTTTTTTGTTAAGAGGTTAATGTTCTTTTTTATAACTTTAAGAAGATTATCCATTTTTTCACTTACTAAACTAGTTAATTCATATTGATTTATCTCTATTTCCACTCCATCTTTATTAACTAATTTAATTTTTTCTTTTTCATCAGCGTTATTTATTACAGCTAGAGCAAGTTTTTCTTTTAAATACTCTGTTTCATTTCTTTTTAAGTTATATTTAGTAGCTATCTCTTTATCTATATAAAATCCACCATCTTCAATAACTTTATTATTAATAAATATTCCTTTAGAAAAAATACTTATATTTGTAGTAGTATATCCTAAATTAACAATAGCAATATTTTTCTTATCTAACTCTGGATTCTTAAAATTATAATAATCTACTAAACCAGTTGTTGTAATATCAATTATATCTAAATTACAACTAGCAATTACACTAGCTAAATCATAAACTGTTTTTTTATCAGTTGAAACTAGTATACTTTTTACGGATAAAATATTTCCATGTTTGCCAAATGGTTTATATGTTTCTTCATCATCTACTTTAAAGATAATTGGTAAAGTACAAATAAGTTCATTTCTTGGATCTATTTTATTTTTACTTACATCTTGTAAAAGTCTTACTATATCGTTACTAGTTACTGTTCCTTCTTCAATATCTACTCTACCATCTGTTAATTGAAATTCTAAAGAATCATTTGGAACATTTAGTATAACTTTTCTTAATTTTATATTTAAATCTTCTTCTATTTTATTTAAAGCATTCTTAAGTTCTTCTACTAATATTTCCTTATTAATAATATAGTTATTTTTATATCCTCTACAAGTAACTTTTGTAGCACTTAAAATATTGAGTTTATTATTTATAAACTCACCTACAATTATTTTTATCGTATTTGATCCAATATCTAAGCTACTAAAAATCTTTCTCATAACTATTTCTCTTTCTATTATGAATTATACTATAATTATTTATATATTTCAAAGAAAATGTTATACTATTTTTAGAGGTAATGAATATGAAAACAAGTTTTTTAATTTTAGTAAATAAAATGATTACAAAAGTATGCAGGTTATTTGGATATAATGCATCAGTTTATCCAGGAAGTATTGTAAGAAAGTTTGATAAAAATATTTTAGATAATATTAAGTATCCCAAGTATGTAGTTGCTGTTACAGGATCAAGTGGAAAAGGATCGACTACTTCAATGATTGCTCATATATTAGATGATAATGGATATAAAGTTGTATGGAATAAGAGTGGCTCTAATATAGTTAATGGAACTACATCTCTTATATTAAATAATAGTGGAATATTTAATCATAAAGTTAACGCTGATGTACTTCTTCTAGAGATGGATGAATCTTACATTAGACAAACATTTAATAAAGATACAATAACTCATTTAGTTTTAACAAATTTAACAAGAGATCAAGTTGCTAGAAATGGTTCGCCAGAAGAAGTATCTTCTAAAATTGCTGCTGCTTTTAAACCAGATACTAATATGAGGATAATTTATAATGCGGATGATCCAATAATATATTTACTTAGTAAACAATTTAAAAATATTGTTGGTTATGGTATTAATAAAACTAAATATAGTTTAAGTAAACCAGTTAGCAATAATGTGGATGCTGCATATTGTCCATATTGTCATAAGAAGTTAGAATATTCTTTTTATCATTATGGACATATTGGTAATTATAAATGTTTAAATAAAGATTGTGATTTTAAAAGAACTGCTAAATATGTAGGAACAGATGTTAATTTAGAAAAATGTGAAATGAAGATTAATAAATTACCTGTTCATTTAAATAAAGATGTCTTCTTTGCTGCTTATTATACTCTTGCTGCTTATGCTCTTTGCCATGAAATTGGACTTTCTGATGAACAAATACTTAAATCACTAAACGATCATATTATGGAAAGTAAAAGATTAAAAGAACTTACTTTTGATAATAGAATTGTTGAAATGTTAGAATCTAAAAATGAAAATAACTTAAGTTATTTACAATCTTTAAATTATATTAATAATTATGATAAAAAAAAGACGATAATACTTGGATTTGACAATGTTTCAAGAAGATATAAATTTAATGATATTTCTTGGCTTTATGATATTGATTTTGAAATTTTAGATCAAAATAATATAGATAAAATATTTTGTATTGGTAGATTTAGGTATGATGTATATGCAAGATTAGTGCTTGCTGGTATTAAGGAAGATAAATTAATTATGGTTGATAATATAGGTGATATCACTAAGCTATTAAAGGTAAGTAAAGGTAAAATATTTACAATGGTATGTTTTGATATGACTGCTATATTAAAGAAATTATTTATGGAGGATAACAATGATTAAAATATTACATTTATATTATGATTTATTAAATTTATCAGGTGAACAAGGTAATATTTTAGCTTTAAAGAAAGCGTTTAATAATCAAAATGTTGAAGTTAAAGTTGATTGTTTATCTGTTGATGATAAAATTAAATTTAGTGATTATGACTTAATTTATATGGGAAATGGATCTAATTCTAATTTAAGTATTGCTCTTGAAGATATTAAAAAATATAAAAAAGAATTAAAAAAATATATTGATAATAATGGTTATGTTATTGCAACTGGTAATTCATATTTATTATTTGGAGAAAAGATTAATGATACTGAATGTTTAAAAATATTTGATTACTATGCTAAATGGACTACTAGAACTGCCAATGGATGTTTAATGAAATTATTAAATCAAAAAGATATTATTGGTTTTCAAAATAGAAATTATGTTGTTAATATAAATAGAAATCATCTATTTAAAGTAATTGATGGAATAAGTGATAATTTAAAAAGTGAAAATGAAGGATATCATGAAAATAATTTTTATGGAACTTCAGTTATAGGTCCCCTACTTATTAGAAATCCTCATTTAACTAATATGATTGTTAAAGATATTTTAGAGAAAAATAATTTAGTTTATCATAATGATGAATTTAAATTATTAAATAATGCTTATAATGAGTATATTAAGAATTTTTATAGTTAATTCAAGTTTTTTGTGCTATAATGTATTTGTAAGGAAGACTTACATATAATAAAAAAGGAACATTTAGTTTTGCAATACTGAATGTCTATCCTAATAAAAATTAGTTAAAGACATTTAATCATTCTGATTAAGTGTCTATTTTTGTATGATATAAATCATAGTTGTTATTAAAAACAGCATGATGCAGATATAACGTAAAATACTTATTATAAATTTTCTTTTACTCATATGCACACCTCCTCATCTTATATATAATTAAAAAATGAGGATAGACACCCAGCAACTAATTGTTCCTTAGTGGTTATTATACAATTAATATAATTTATAAACAAGCGAACAATCAAAAAAAATTAAATAAAAAAATCACTTAATTAAAAGTGATTTTTTTATTTAACAAACACAATCTACATAGCAGTCATTTAAACATCTAATTATACAACAACAACTTAAATTCATTGTAAAGAAACTATTTGTTGCAATATATGGTTGACCATTACAACAACTTTGATCTGGATTTACCGCAAGTACTCTAAATGTACAACAATTTCCTTCTAACTTTTCTACTCTAAATACATTTGAGCATCCTTCACATGAACTATTTAATGATGAATTTGAACATGTTGCATTTGAATCTTTACTTGTTGGCATACTTAAAGGTACACCATTACCGCAACAAGTATATAACATTACTGGTCTTGTATTACATACTAAGCAATTTGTTCCTCCACCAAGCATAGGTCTATCACATGAATCTAAGCAATTATCTGGACAGGCATTTTGTTGAAGAAGTAAAATAACCTTTAGTATTTCAGCAATACAACTTTTATTATTTGAATCATTGTTATTATTACACATAATATTTCACCCTTTCATTATTTCTCAATATATTTTATGTTTAACTTATAAATTAGTGATTTTATTTTTTATTATTTTTTAGTATAATTAATACAGGTGATTAAATTATGATATGGTGGCAATACTTAATAGTATTTTTTGTATTATTTATTATTTCATTAGTAATTGTTAAATTAAATAAGAAAAATTTTACATTTGAAATTAATAAATTAGTACAAGCTTTAGGTGGAAAAGATAATATTCTTGATTATGAAGTAAATGTATCAAGATTAAAAGTAACACTTAAAGATATATCTTTAGCAGATAAAGATGCAATTACAAGATTAGGAGCTAAAGGAATAGTTGAAATTGAAAATCAATTAAAAATTATATTTGGACCTAACGCTAAAACATTAAAAAAATACATAAGTGAAATGAAGTAACTTATGTATTTTTATTTTATTTAATAATAATTTTATAAATATTCTTTTTACCTTTTTTTAGAATAATTTCATTATTAAATTCAGCATTTGGATCAATTACTTTTTCATTGTTAACTGTTATACCACATTGAATGATTAATCTTCTTGCTTCACTTTTTGATGGCAACAACTTAGATTCAACTAATAACTCTACGATGTTATGACTATCAACTTCTATGGTTGGCATTTCATCAGTAACTTCTCCTTTAAAGATTTTTTCACTTGTTTTTTTTGCAGATAATGCTGCATCTATTCCATGAATATCTTTTACGACTTCGAACGCTAAAGTTTTTTGAGCAAGTCTTTCCTCTGGTTTTTCATTAAATTTCTTTTCAATATCTTCTATTTCTTCTTTAGTTAAGAATGTAAATACTTTTAAATATTCAATAACTTTAGAATCATCAGTATTAATTAAATATTGATAAATTTTATAAGGTGAAGTTTTTTCAGCATCTAACCATAAAGCATTTCCCTCACTCTTCCCAAACTTCTTACCAGTTGCATCTAAAATTAATGGCATTGTAAAACCATATACTTCTTTATTATCCATTTTTCTAGCAAGTTCAATACCAGTTGTAATATTTCCCCATTGATCAGATCCAGCAGCCTGTAAAGTACAATTATAATTTCTATTTAAATATACAAAATCATATCCTTGCATTAATGTATAAGAAAATTCAGCGTAGGTAATTCCTGTTTCTAATCTACGATTAATTATATCCTTGCTTAACATATAATTAACATTAATATATTTACCTACATCTCTTAAAAAATCTAAGAATGTAACATTCTTCATCCAATCATAATTATTAACTATTTGGGCTTTACCTTCTAATAAAGATTCAACTTGCTTTTTTAATCCTTCAATATTTTTAGCAACAGTTTCTTTAGAAATTATTTCTCTTTCAGCTGTTGGTCTAGGATCACCAATTAAGCCAGTTGCTCCTCCAACTAAAATAATCGGCTTATGTCCATGTCTTGCTAATCTTTTAGCTGTTACAAATGATGCATAATGTCCAATATGTAATGAATCAGCAGTTGGATCTGTACCTAAATAAAAAGTTAAAGATTCATTATTTAGTTTATCTTCAAGTTCTGGTGAACTAATATCTTTTACTACACCTCTCCATTTTAATTCTTCAAAAAATGTCATATAAAATTCCTCCTTAATTTTTTCAACAAAAAAAGTTCACTAATCTAAGGGTGCAAATTTATGCACGGTACCACCTTAGTTTATGAACTTTATTCATACACTTATTAATCGTAACGTGATTTATTCGTTTTAGCTCCAGGGGTGTAAGACCTTTCATTGCTAACAAAGTTATTATATCAAATAGAATTTATTATTGCTAGTATGATTTATCATATTTTAATTTAGTTTTTATTTCTATTCTTTAAAGCATTTAATCTATTTAAATAATCTTCTTTAGTTATATTAACTTCATTATTATTCTTATCTTCTTCATTATTTAAATTTGAATCATCATTTTTATTATTTTTTAATATATCATCTTTTAAATCTTCTAACGAGTCACCATTATAATCATTCTTTTTAATATTATCTATTGCTTTATCAACATTAATATCAATATTTTTCTTATTACTTTTATTTTTTATTTTATCTGATGTGGTTTTTGCTCCTAATAATTTAAACAATTTTAAAACATCATAAATAATTACTCCCATAGCAGGTAATAAAACTACAAAAAACCATCCTGCTTTACTTGCTACAAAAAATTGTACTCTACCTAATTGTGGTATTTTAAACGCTACCTTACCAATTACATTATTGTATTTAGCTGTGCTAGAGTCTGCAGTAGGATTATAATCGCCTTTCGTTACAAATTCGTATTCACCATTTACTATTTTAATATCTTGAACACGATGGGTTACTGTTAGTCCTTCACTAATTGAACTTGTGGAAATAAAGGTTATTACATCTCCAACTTTAATATCTTCTGGACTTTTTACTGCGACATTTAATACTACATCGTAAACATGAATTGTTGGTTCCATTGATCCTGATACAATTGTATATAAACTAACTTCTGGTTTAAAATTTGAGTCCTTTTTAGATTTTTGAATATTTATCATATAATAAACTAAAAAAACACCTATAATAATTAACAATACAATACAAGCATAAGATATTATTTTTCCAATATAATTTAATATTTGCTTTATTTTTTTAAAAGTTGCTTTATTTTTTTCTTTTTTGCTATTTTTTAGATTTTTTGTATCATTTGCATCTTTCATAACTAACCAACTCTCTATTCTATTAAAATTATATAATAATAAATTTGAAATTACAATATAAATTATTGCAAAGAAAAAAAGCCTATAAGGCTTTTAATTTTTAATTAAGCAGCTTTTATAGAGTTTGTGTCTCTAGTATCATTTACAACAATTTTTCCACTAAATACTTTTGATTTATTAGTATCTTGATTTGCTTTAGTATCAGGGAATACTACTATTAAATTAAATGTTACAGCAATTCCTGTTTTATTAGCAGCAAATGTTCCTTTTGCTAAATGTAAATAATCTGTTGTTGTTTTTGATGTTGGAATAAGTGCTCTATAATATACTGTTGTATTTGATTCTGGTTGTCCTGGATATGTACCAGTTGTTCCATCTATAGTGGCAGTTGCACCAGCTACAGTAGTTGCGCTTAGCCAGTAAACTAATGAACCTTCTCCTTTAGTTCCATATACAGCTGTAGCTGCATCTTCTGTAGTTGCAGCTACTGATGTAAATGTATTATTGTATTCTAAACCAATATTATATGGCATAGCTAAGCCACTAGTTGTATTTGTTCCTGTTAAAGTAAATGTTTTATTTACTAATATTGCATTACTTGGCTGAATGTTTTCTGATACTAATAAAGCACTTTTTCCATCACTATAAGTAATACTCATTTGACCACTTGTTGTACTAACAGTACTTGTTGATGTGTTAGAAGAATTTGCAGTGAAGTATGCAAATGTTGCACTAACTACTGCAACTAATAATGTTGCAACAGCAATTACTATTAATAAAGCAGTGTTTTGTTTATTATTTTCCATTTGTCCTCCTTTTCCTTATTTTTATAATTAGTCTGTCCAATTCATTTTTACATAAAATACTGCAGTATGTGCTTTACCATCATTTTGATTTTCATCTTTTTCATCAAAATATACATTTAGGTTATATATAACAGCTGTATCAGCATTTCTAGCAACTTTACCATGGGCTATATTAGTAACTCCTGTAGTTCCATTTATAGCTTTTTTAGTTGCTGTACCACTTTCATCACTAACATTGGCAGATAACGATTTTTTAGCAAATGTAAATGTTAAATAATCATCTTTAAAATCATTAGATGTAACAGCTAAATCAAAACTATAACTTGAAACTGTTGTTGATTGGTCAACTTTTGGAAGTGTAAATGATACTTCCTTATCTTTTACCCATGCATCAGCTTTTGGATAAATTCCAGCTAGTGTAATTTGATCAAATCCAGTCATCGTGATTGCTGTACCATCTGCAGCAGCTTTAATTTGTACAGATGTTGCTGTATCATCACCTTTAACTTGTGCTGCAAAGAATGCAAATGTTGCACCTGTAACAACTACTAAAAGTGTTGCAATACCAATAACAGTTAGTAATATTGTACTACTCTTTCCTCCATTTTCGTTCATTCTTCATTCCTCCTTTACTATAATTAAATCTTAACATTTTAATTATTTAATTTCAATATATATTTAACAAATTTTTAAGGAAAAATAAAAATAGACAGGAAGGTGCCTATTTTTAGGAAGAAGAAATTTTAAATAGTGTGAGTTTGAGATTATATGATTTTTATATTTTATTTTTTTGGTTTTAATTTTTCCTTTCTTCTTCATGTTTAATATATAACTTGAATGTGAAATTATTGTGAAATTATTTCTTATTTATGTAAAAATAGAATTTTGTTCCTTTATTTATTTTACTATCTACTCCATATTCAAAGTTATGATTTTCTAATATATTCTTTACGATAGAAAGTCCAAGTCCAGTACCAACTACATTTCTACGATGATTTTTATCACTCTTATAATATTTAGTCCAGATTAGTTTTAAATCTTTTTTATTTATTCCTTTGCCTGAATCAATTATTTCTACTTTATATCTATTTTTTAATTCTAAAACATTAATTTTAACAGTTAAATCTTCTCCTGTATAGTTAATTGCGTTATTTATTAAATTATATAATACTTGATTAATTCTTTTTTTATCAGCCTTAACTACTGCTATTTCAGGTATATCTAAAATAAACTTATAGTTTTCTGTTTCTTTAATTATTTCATATCTTTTTACTATTTCTTTTAACTCAGTAATTAAATCATATTCTTGAGTATCTAAAGTATCTTTATTACTTTCTATCTTAGATAAATCTAAAATATCATTAACTAATATATTTAATCTATCAGATTCATCTATAATTACATTTAAATTATCTTTTCTTTTTTCTTCATTATTATTATTAATATCTCTAGCCATTTCAGCATAGGCTTTAATCATTGTTAAAGGTGTTTTTAAATCATGAGATACATTAGCCATTAAATCTTTTTTTAAGGTATCAGTATTCTTTATTTCTGAACATGCATAATTAAGAACATTATTTAAATCATCTATTTCTTTGATATCATATGTTTTATTATTTTGTTCATATTCACCTTTAGCCATTTTCTTAGCTCTATCAGTAATATCTAATATTGGTTTATTTAGCATTTTAGATACAAAATAAGAAACTATTATAGCTAAAATTATTGTTATTAAAGTTATATAAATTAATTGTCCTCTTAAAATATGAGTAGTACTATTAACATCTTCTAATGGAGTATTAAGTATTATATATGTATTATCACTATAAGCAATACCATATATTAAATTTTTAGTATTTGTTAAAGGACTTCTTAATATTTCTATTTTAGTTTTATTATTAGAATATAAACTTTCTTTTAATTTTTGAACTCTTGAATTTTTACTTTTTAATATACAATCTCTATTTAAAGTATTATAATCTATTATTTCATCATCTATTTTTAATTCTATACAAATATCATTTTCATAAGCAAGTTTTTCTAATTTAGATATACTATTAGATTTTATAATATCTGATGCTACATTTTTAATATCTTTTATTTGATATTGTTCATAAAATAATTTTAAGAATTCAACTTGAAATAACCATAAACAAATAAGAATTGTAATTGAAAATGTTATTAGATAGGTAAAAGTTTTTACCATTAAACTATTTTTCTTTATATTCAAATTTATAACCTACCTTTCTTATTGTTTTTATATAATTTTTGTATTTACCTAATTTATTTCTTAAAAGTTTTATATGAGCATCTATTGTACGATCACTTGCTTCATAATCAAAGCCAAATATTTTATTAATAATATCTTCTCTAGTAAGTACCAAATTTGGATTTGATAAAAATAAATATAGTAATTCAAATTGGGTATGGGTAAGTTCTACTGTTTTATTATCAATAGTTACTTCTCTTGTATTATTATTTAAAATAATATTATCTAATTTAATTATTGATTCTTTAGAGTTACGCTTAGTTACTGCTTTTATTCTAGCCATAAGTTCTTTAGGACTAAATGGTTTAGTTACATAATCATCTATTCCAATATTAAATCCATTAAGTTTGTCTTCTTCTTCAGTTCTAGCAGATAACATAATTATTGGAATATCTTTAATATCTTTTATTTCTTTACTTGCTTCATAACCATCCATATCTGGCATCATTATATCCATAATTATTAAATCGTATTCATTTTCATAAACTTTATCGATTGCTTCTTCTCCATTTGCTGCTTCATCTACTTTATATCCTTCACTTTGACAGTACTCCTTAATAACATTTCTTATTAAATATTCATCATCTACAACTAATATTTTTATAAATATCACCTCTAATCACTTTATATTATAACAAATATATGAAAATGTAATGAAAATATTTATTTGGATTAAAAAGAAAACCGGACGTTTTGAGTTGAAAACCGGACTTAAAAAAATAATTCTAAATGTTTCAAAATTATTTTTTTACTTTATTTTTAATAAAAATATATTTTGAAGAATTACATGATTCAATTAATTTTAACCCTTATGTATTTGAAGATTATATTATATTTTCACCACAATTTATCGTAAAATGATAAATAGCAGTGAAAATCAATGATTTTATCATAAAAATAATTTACTAACTAATTTATATTTAACTTTTACTCATTTATAGGTTATACTTTAGTTATTAGGAGTGTGTTTATATGAATGAAAAAAAGAAAAAATGGGTATGCTATGGAATTATATTAATTGTTGCTACTTTAATGTGTTATCCATTATTTAGAGATAGTTTCTTTAGTAGTCATGATGGAGATTTTCATATGGCAAGATCATTTGGAACTTTAGAACAAATAAGAAATGGAAATAGTATTTTTGTTATTGCAAGATACTCTCATAATTTAGGTTTTGCATGGAATTTATTTTATCCTCCTGTTTCTACTTTTATTAGTGCTTTTTTTGAACTATTAGGTGGTGATGTAGCAATAGGAATGAAATGTTTTATTTTCCTAACTTATTTTTTATCAGGAATATCAATGTTTAAATTAGTTAATGATATTTATAAAGATAAGAAGGCTGCAATTATTGATAGTGTTATATATATGACTGCACCTTACCGCATTCTTAATAGTTATACAAGACTTGCAGTTGGTGAAATGGCTAGTTTCATATTTATTCCAATGATTTTTAGAGGTATATATTATATTTTAAATGAGAAAATAGATAAAAAATATATTTTTATATTTGGAACAATTTTATTACTACTTTCTCATAACATTAGTACTTTACTTGTATTTATTTTAGGCTTTATATTAGTTTGTTTAAATATAAAAAAAATTTTTGCTAATAAGAAAACAATATTATGGCCTTTAATTGGTTCTTTAATTATTATTGTATTATCTGTATTATTCTTTGAAATACCATTAATTGAAACTAAAATGGCTGCTGAATATGAAGTGTTTAGATATGGTAAAATGTATTCTAGAACATCAGTTATGGGACATGCTTTAAATCCATTACAATTATTATTTAGGAATGCGGATGGAACTGATTCATCTATGTATTTTTGTATTGGATTACCAATTTTAATTGGTCTTATTCTTACGTTATTTTATTATAAAAAAAATAAAGATAAAGAGCTTTATAAATATTTCTTGCTTGTTGGTGTTATCTCTTTGATTAGTTCTACATTTATATTTCCATGGATTATGATGCCTAGTATAATTTTAATGATTCAATTTCCTTGGAGGTTATTAGAAATAGTTATTTTTGCTCTAGCAATAATTGCAGGCATAAACTTCTCTTCTCTAATAAATAGTTTTAACAAGAAATGGATTAAATATGGAATTATTTCTTTAATTATATTAATTAGTTCAGGATATGCTTTAACTTTTACTAAAAATATAGAATATAAAGTAGCTGATAATAATTTATTTTTAGAAGACGAAATTATAGATACTAAATATGAAGTTAGTAGATATTCTTCATTCTTAGAATATTGGCCTCAAAAAGCAGTTAGAAATATTGATTATATTAATACTAGAAATCAAAAAGTTTTAATAACTAATGGTAACGCTAAAATAAGTAATGAATCTAAAGTTAATGGAGTTCTTAATTTTGATATTGATAATACTCAAAAGGATACTACTTTAGAGTTGCCTTATTTGTATTACAAAGGATATGTTGTAAGATTTACTGATAATAATGGAAACAAAAAAGTTATTGACTGTTATGAAAATGAGATGGGATTAGTATCCATTAAATTAAAAAGTGGCGATACAGGTCATATTGAAGTTAAATATGAAATGACCAAATTACATAAAATATGTTTATGTATATCACTTACTACAATGACTATGTATATTGGTTATTTAGGATATAATTTAATTAAGAAAAGAAAAATATAGGTTACACATTAGCCTATATTTTTTTATAAATTAAATCAAATTCAAATAATCATCATAAATTAAATT
>CAKOMY010000008.1 GCA_934096815.1 uncultured Bacilli bacterium
CATCCAACATTAATTTTGTCACAAATACTTTCAAATTTTGAATTATGAATATTTCTTTCATCTAACATTTTATGTAATAATACGTATCGTTCTTCTGATGATTTACTAAATTTACCATTCTCAATTTCATTATAAGCACTTATTTTTACTCTATCATCATATTCTAAAAAATTCAATAATTCTTTAAAATCTTCGTTACTATCATTAAAACCTTTTAATAAAACATAATTAAATTCACCTTTATGAACACTATATTTTTTATAATAATTCATTGCAAATCTTAAAGAATCCATACTAGAACTAACAGGTATTAAATTTTTTCTTTTTATATCATTTGGCGCATGCAAAGAAATAGTTAATTTAAATCTTTCGATTTCATTAAAATCATTTGTAAGTGTTTGTACCATCCTTACATCCGGAAATGTTGTTGCTAAGGCAAAACTTGCATTTTGATAATTATAATTTAAATATTTTATTGTTCTAAAAACATTTTCATAATTTAATAAAGGTTCACCTACACCCATAAACTAAAACATATATATTTATACTGTTGTAATAAATTTAAGTCATGCATGATATTCATCGCTTGTGTTTTAATTTCTTCATATGTTAAATTTCGTACAAAATTTTTATTTACACCATTGTAACACATTTGACATGATATCGGACATCCAACTTGACATGACATATATAAATGACAAGTATCTCCATCATCAAAAACTCCTGTTTCAATAACAAAGTTATCATCTGTTATTTGTAATATTTTTATGGATTTATCAATCTGACTATATATTTTATCAATTACTTTCATAATAACCCATTCTTATACATTTTTTTCATTATTTTAATACTATTTTGCTTATTAGTATTATAATTTAATAAATTATATAAATTTTCTTCTATTTTTGCATCAGGATTTATTAATTCAGATGCATTTAAAATCATTGATTTATATAAATTTCTTATTTTTGTTTCACTTATTCCATTTAAATAATTAGCTACTGAATCTGACCAAGTACAATTTTTATTATGCCATCTTAAATTATATAAAATTAGCAATGCTTTATATTCTTTTAATAAATTTAATCAATATTTTACAACTAAAATTACTATGTCAATACTTTTTTAACAAAATTTTACGATTTTCCAAAAATAATTAAATTTCAGCTAAAAAAGAACAGCCAAAGCTATTCTTAATTAATGTATTTCTAATCTTAATTTATCTGCTAAAGTAGCTATGAACTCTGAATTAGTTGGTTTTGCTCTATCATAATCAACAGAGTGACCAAATATTTCTTCCATTACCTCATAATCTCCTCTAGTCCAACTAACCTCAATTGCATGTCTTATTGCTCTTTCAACTCTTGATGAAGTTGTATCATACATACTAGCAATTTCCGGATATAATTCTTTTGTAATAGCACCTAACATACTAGGTTTATTATACATTAAACTAATACTATCTCTAATGTAACTATAGCCTTTAATATGACTAGGCATTCCAAGTGAATGTAACAAATTTGTTATAGCTTGTTGTAAATCTTTATTATCAATTCTTATTTTATTTTGATTATTAACAATTCTTTTAATAATATCAGCTAAAGAATCTAAATTATATGGTTTTAACATATAATAACTTACCCCAACATCCATACACTTTTTAATTATATCCACTGAATTAATACATGTAGTAATTATACTTTTAATATTTATATTTTCTTTCTTTAATTCTTCTAAGACGCTAAGTCCATCTCTCTTTGGTATAACTAAATCCATTAAAACTAAATCATAACTACCATAATTCTTTTTTAATTCATTTAAAGCATCTTCTCCATTAGAACAAGATCCTACTATTTCTACACCAACATTCTTACTACTAAAATACCTCTTTACTTCATTGACAACCTCTTTGTTATCATCTACAATAAATACCTGTATTTTGGTTTTCATTTTCTCTCCTTTTCATCTTTTATTATATAAATACCACATAATTTAATTATACACTTAAATGTGACAAATAAAAAGAAAATATCCTGACAACTATTGTCAAGATATGTAAACTTTTGTCGAATTATTTAAAATTAACCTCTACATCTTTTTTATCTAAAGGCTCAATTAATATAGCATCAAAACCATAATCTTTTAATTCTTTCTTTAACTGAATACTCTTTTTATTCGTTATAACAAAAACTTTTCCTTTGAAACTATCTACTTTTCTTACTTTATCTAAAAAACTTCTAGCATCTATTTTATCCATATCTTCATCTATTACAACTGCATCAAATGCTTCTCCATCTCTTACTTTATCTAAACATGTTTTAGTCATTTCAAATGATTCTACTTTATAATTATTTTTCTTTCCAATTTGTTTTATTACTTTTACATTATCTTTATTTTCACTTATTACACCTATAATTTTTTTATCACTCATATATTTATTATATGTTTCTAATTTTTCATCTAACGTACTTCCATCACTTTGTACTATCTTTTGATCTAATGTTATATTTACTATTGTTCCATTATTATTAAGTGATTCAATTGATAATGTTCCACCTATCATATTAATTAATTTGTTTACTATCTTTAAATTTACTATTAAATCATCTTTTCCTTTTATTTCATTTACATTTAATTCAGAATTATCACTTAATATCTTATTTTGTTTTACTAAATCTATTCCTGTTCCTGAATCTTCTACTGATATTATTAATCTACATATATCATATTTTACTATACATGATACTCTAAGTTCTATAAATCCTTCACTAGTATTTTTTATTGAATTATCTATGACACTATTTATAATTTGTTTTACTTTTATTGAATCACCATATAACATATCTGGTATTGTATTACTTATATCATATCTAAAATCTATATTATTCTTAATCTTATTTCTATTGTAAGCTACTATTCCATTTAATAAATTTACTATATTATAAGTATTATTTATTACTTTTAATTCTTTAGAATCCATCTCTGAAATATTTATTGTTGCATTTACTCTTTTTTTACTATTATCAACTATTGCATCTATTTCTTTTAAACTATGTTTAATTTCACTAATATCATTCATTTTATTTATATTATTTAATTTAGTTTTTACATTATTTAATACTAAATTCATTTCATCTGTAACATGATATAAAAATGATGATTTATCTTCATTAGTTTTCTCTGTTATTTCTTTAATCTTTGTTACCTCTTCTAACATCTTTAAATCAGGATTTTCTATCGTAAAATACATTAAAAATAAAATATAAGATTCAATAGGAGTAACTAGTAATAACATTGGATTAGAAATTTGCCACATTATAGCTAATGAGCCAAAAATAATATAAAATAGCAAAGGTAAATATTTTATATTTATAATATGCTTAATATTTCTTATTACACAAACAAATATAATAAAAATTCCATAAATTACACCTAAGATTAGAAATATCATTGCTGCTCCAGTTGGATAATAAAGTCCATTCATATTCGTGATATATATTGGTAAAACTAATATTAAAAATAATATTAAAAATCCAATTAAAAACAAATATTTTACTATTTTATTGTTTTCATTTTCTTTATCATTTAAAGAAAATGATATAATTATAATATAATAAACAAAAAATATTTCCCATAATATATAATCACAAAAAATAAATCTTAATAAAATTATATAATAAAAACTATCATGAAAATCACTAAAATTTTTTATTAACAAATAACTTAGAATCTGTAAAATTAATCCTAATATACTAAGTATTAATAGTCGAGAAAATGCTACATTCTCAAGTTTTTTTATTTTTTGTTTAGTATAAAAAACAATTGTAATTACTAATATAAATAGTAAACAACAAACAGCAATGATAAAACTTTCCATAATTTATTTTCCCCTTTTTAAAACTTTTCTTTTATTTTGACTAACAACTACAATTTTATTATTAAAATTATACATTTCTTTTTCTAACTCCTTATAATCAATTTTATTAATAGATGTTAATGGATAACTATCTCTAAAAACATAAACAAATGGTAAATAATAATCTGGTAATTCTTTTTTTACGGCATTGTTAAGTTCTTTTATTAATGTCTCTTTATTAACACTATTATTTTTTAAAATTATATGAGCAATTGGAACTTTTCTATACTTAGCATGTGGCGCACCAACCACAACACATCCTTCAACATTTGGATTTTGACATATAATATTTTCCATTGTTGAAGGAAAAATTTTATTACCATTAGAAACTATCATTCTTTTCATTCTACCAATAACAAATAAATTACCATCTTTATTCATATATCCCAAGTCTCCAGTATGTACCCAAATTTCTCCATCTTCATGCTGTTTAACTACAAGATTATACTCATCATTATTATTTAGATATCTAGACATCACTGTTTCAGTTTTAATACATATTTCTCCAACTTCACCTATTTCTTTTTCTTCTGTTGTTTTTGGATCAAATATTGAGATAGAATTATTTATTAAAGGTATTCCAACACTACCACCTGTATATGCATTTTCTTTAGAATAACATGCTGATGATGAAACCTCAGTCATTCCATATCCTTGTCCAATATGATAATAACAACCATTTTTTCTAAAGTATTCATTTATTTTCTTTTCCAGTTCTAAATTCATTGTGTCCCCACCAGATACAGGAACATTTAAATTGCTTAAATCAGTATTTTTAGTCATTTTGTTATTCATCATTTTTTCATATAAAATTGGTCCACCAAACACTACATTTGGTTTATATTTCATCATTAATTTTGGAAAATCTTTTGCATCAAATTTAGGAATTAAAATATTTTCTAAACCTAACACTAAAGGCATATGTGTAGCACAACAAATACCATAAGCAATAAAAGGTGGTAAAAAATTAAGAAAAGTGTCTTTCTTATTAAAATTGTATTCTCCTAAAAAATGTTGATTTGCCATTTCATTTAAATTTTTATTTGTCAAAACCACAGACTTAGGCTTACCAGTTGTCCCACCAGTTCTTACCATAATAGCTTCTTGTTTTTCATCATAAACATCAAAATTTTTAATTTCAATATTATCACCAAGAACTATAAATTCATCCCATGTCATGTAAAAGTTATTAGAAATATTCTCTTTAATACTTTTAACTTTAGTAATTATCTTAAAAAACATATTATCATTTTTAACCGTTTCTAATGGATTTACTAATATAAAATTTCTAACATTTGACTTATCTTTAATGGTTTTTATATCTTTATTTTTAATAAAAGTATCTATTGCAAACACTAAATTAGAGTTGCTATTATTTAAAATATCTAGAATCTCATCATTTTTTAATCTTGGATCAATTATATTCACTAGTACTCCTAGTCTATTTAGTGCATAAAACAAGTAAACATTTTCAGGTATATTTGCCATTATCAAAGTAACAATATCTCCTGATTTAACATTTAACTTGATAAGAGATTTAGTAACTTTATCAATATAATCTATTAATTCATTATAACTCAAAATATGTCCCATATAATTTAAAGCATTACTACTTAAATTATCACTATTATGTCTCTTCATAAATTCATAAGCAGTACAATTTTCTCTTAAAATATCAATATTTTCTTTAGAATAATACTTAAGCCATGGTTTATCTATTGAAGCATAATTTGTAATAGGTCCTAATATTCTACCTATAGCAATATCTCTTAAATAAATATTTCTTTCTTTTTTCTCTTCATTAGATAACTCTAATATTTTTTTCTTTAATTCTATTAAATCTTCCTTCCTCATTATAATCCCCCACATAACAAACACATTGTAACACATATCCGTGTATAAAAAAAGTCATTAAATAATTTATAGTCAATAACTTAATAAAGATTATTCTAAAAGTACATATAATCTAAATTAGTAAAATACACACTAACAATATTATTATAAATAAACATTTAAAACCATATTCTAATAATCCATTTTTTAAATAATAATCAAATATATTTTCATATAGTTCACATTTATAATAACCTATTTAAAATTAACCTCTACATCTTTTTTATCTAAAGGCTCAATTAATATAGCATTAAAGCCATAATCTTTTAGTTCTTTTTTTAACTGAATATTTTTCTTCTTAGTTATAACAAAAACTTTTCCTTTAAAACCATCTACTTTTCTTATTTTATCTAAAAAACTTCTAGCATCTATTTTATCCATATCTTCATCTATCACAATTGTGTCAAATGCTTCTCCATCTCTTACTTTATCTAAACATGTTTTAGTCATTTCAAATGATTCTACTTTATAATTATTTTTCTTTCCAATTTGTTTTATTACTTTTACATTATCTTTATTTTCACTTATTACACCTATAATTTTTTTATCACTCATATATTTATTATATGTTTCTAATTTTTCATCTAACGTACTTCCATCACTTTGTACTATCTTTTGATCTAATGTTATATTTACTATTGTTCCATTATTATTAAGTGATTCAATTGATAATGTTCCACCTATCATATTAATTAATTTGTTTACTATCTTTAAATTTACTATTAAATCATCTTTTCCTTTTATTTCATTTACATTTAATTCAGAATTATCACTTAATATCTTATTTTGTTTTACTAAATCTATTCCTGTTCCTGAATCTTCTACTGATATTATTAATCTACATATATCATATTTTACTATACATGATACTCTAAGTTCTATAAATCCTTCACTAGTATTTTTTATTGAATTATCTATGACACTATTTATAATTTGTTTTACTTTTATTGAATCACCATATAACATATCTGGTATTGTATTACTTATATCATATCTAAAATCTATATTATTCTTAATCTTATTTCTATTGTAAGCTACTATTCCATTTAATAAATTTACTATATTATAAGTATTATTTATTACTTTTAATTCTTTAGAATCCATCTCTGAAATATTTATTGTTGCATTTACTCTTTTTTTACTATTATCAACTATTGCATCTATTTCTTTTAAACTATGTTTAATTTCACTAATATCATTCATTTTATTTATATTATTTAATTTAGTTTTTACATTATTTAATACTAAATTCATTTCATCTGTAACATGATATAAAAATGATGATTTATCTTCATTAGTTTTCTCTGTTATTTCTTTAATCTTTGTTACCTCTTCTAACATCTTTAAATCAGGATTTTCTATTGTAAAATACATTAAAAAACAAATACAACTTTCCATAGAAGTTATTATTAGAATATCAGGATAAGTATGTTGGATAGCAGCAGAAATAAGACCTGAAAAAATTAATAAATATATTGGAATACTCTTAGTTTTAGATATTTTCTTATGATTCACAATTAATACAACAAACATAAATATACAAACAATAGCTGAAAATATAAATGATATGTTAATAGCTAAACCATATGTATAATACGTTTTAGTTTTAACATTTCTATATAAACTATATGGTGCCATACAAACAATCCATGATTCAATAAAAGTTATTACAGTATCACACTTAATTAATAATCTTTCATATTTATTAAAAACTAAAATTATTAAATAGAGTAACATTAAATTTACAAATACAATAAAGTAAACTAAATACGACTTATAAATTATTGTAGATATTATTTTAGGAACAATATCATATTTAAAAGACACATAATCACATAATAATTGTAAAATCAAACCTATAATGTTAACTATAAGCATTATTTTATATACTTTATTTTCTTTATTTTTCAATCTTGATTTAGAAAAATATAAAAAATTTAATCCAAACATATATATTAAACTAAAAATTATTAATAATGTTTTATTTGTCATAATCTACTTTCACCATTTTAATAATAACAAAAAAGAAAATAAATTTCTATTAATAAAACTTATTTTCTTTTTATCAAATATTTATTTTTAACAGCATCAAACTTTAATTCTAAAAAACCATCAGTTTCATTCATAATTTTTCTTATATCTCTTTTTCCAGATTTAGCATAAGGAAATTCACTTCTTACTTTAAATACATTAGGAACCATATTCAAATTATGTGTTTCTTGATAAACAGCATCTTGAATTCTTTTAAAAATATCATAATGATTGATATTTTCTAAATTGTCTTCTAAAATCAAATGTACAACTAATTCTTGTTTATCATTAATATTTCTATGTAAAACATCACATAATTTTATACCATCAATTTGTTTAATAATATTTTCAATATCAAAATTATAGAATTTCTCACCATTTACAATGGTATAATCTGATGCACGACCTTGAACAAATAAATTTCCTTTTGCATCAATATAGCCGATATCGCCGGTACAATTCCATTTATGCCCATTTTCATCTATATAAAAATATTTATCTGTTTCTTCTTTATTTGCAAAATAACCAATCATGCTAGATTTAGTATCAACTAGAATTTGTCCTCTTTCACCAAATAGTAATGAATTCATATTATCATCACAAATTCGAATATTAATTCCTGGTAACGGAACACCAACAGAACCATTACAATGTTCAGTTAAATTATTTTGCGTTGTTATTGTTGCCCCACACTCGCATTGTCCATATCCAACTTTAATACTAGAGTTATTGTTATGTTCCTCAAATACATTATTAATTCTAGTTGCTAATTCTTCACTAAGAGGCTCTCCACCTTCAAATGCATTAGTAAAATAAGATAGATCATGGTTTTTCAAACAAGGATTATCAAGAAATCCTTCATACATACTTGTAGGTGCAACAGCATAATTAGGTCTTGCTTTTAAAACATTTTTAATAAAAATGTTTCTTTCAAATCTAGGATCCATAAAAACAGTAGCGCCACAATTAAGTGGTAAATGTACTGATGTACTAATCCCCGTAGAATACCACGTTGGTATAATTTGATAAAATTTTTGATTTCGATGAATATCTAAACCCGAATTAAAATAAGCACTTACTGAATTTTGAAAACTATCATTAGTTAAAAGAATTCCCTTTGAAGAACCCGTAGTACCACTAGAATATACCATTACTAAAGGTAGATCTTTTTCATATGAAACTATTTCTAAATCTTCTATTTTTTTACCTTCATTTAGAAAATTATTCCATAAAACTTCATTATTATTCTTATTTACTTTAACTCTTTTACCTATTAAACCTAAAGGTGATGAATTTAAAGTAGGAACTATAATAATTTTTTCTATAATTGATTTATTAACAGCCTCTTTTATTTCATCATAAAAACTATCCATCACAATTAATATTTTACTATTACAATCAGAAATTCTATCTACAAAGTCTTGCTTATCAAAATATGGTGCAACCATATTAGAAACTGCTCCAAGCTTAGATAATGCATAAAAACTATAAACCGTTTCAGGAATACCAGGAGAACAAATTGTAACAAAATCTCCTTTTTTTACTCCATTATATTTGAAAGATTTCGCAACAGATTCTATCATGTTAAATAATTTTTTATATGAAATTTTTGCACCAAAATATTCTATTGCTTCTTCACTTAAATGATTTTGATTATGATAAACTAATGATTCATATACAGTCATATCTATATGATTTATGCTTTTATTTAAATCATAATATTGCAACCATGGTTTATCAATTTCAGGATATCCTACTTGTGGTCCTAAAATCTTATCAGTAGCAATATCTCTTAAATAAATACGTCTTTCTTTTTTCTCAACATCAGATAATTCTGTAACTTTTTTCTCTAAGCTTATTAAATCCTCTTTTTTCATATTCTAAATCCCCATTTACATAAAACTAAGCATATTATAGCACTTATTCGCACATAAAAAAAGTTATTAACTTAATTTAATTGGTAATAACTTTAAATAAAATTTATAGGTATAAAATAATATGTTGTTTAATTTTAAAACATATCTTTAACATTTTTGGGTACTTTATCTTCTTTAATAGTATCAATTATTTTATCTTCTAAATCTTTACTAACATCTTTTCCAGTCATTAAACTTAATTTATTTATTACTGTTCTTAAAGTTTTTTCATCTTTTAATCCATTCTCATTAACCATTTTAGCTAAATCAATAATTGTATCTTTATCTACATTAGTTCTTCTTTTAACTTTATCAAAATCAAAGTTATCCATATTTTATCACCAATATATCCTATGCAAAGAAGAAAAAAATAGGTACATTTACCTATTCATAACTAAAGTATATAATTTATATGCTAGAAAATATCCTATAAACATTGTAACAAACGCTATAATTACTGCTATAATTGTTCTTTTTTTATTACTTGTTTGCATCTATATATTCCTTAATATAATTAACTATTTCATCTAATTTAATATCTTTTGATTCACTTTCACATCTAGGTTTAAATTCCACTAATCCTTCATTAATTTTCTTTCCAACTGTTACTCTAATTGGAATACCTATTAAATCTAAATCATTAAATTTAACTCCTGCTCTTTCATCACGATCATCTAAAAGTGTATCAATTCCTAAACTATTTAATTCATCATATAATTTATTAGCAGTTAGACTAGCAGTATCATCTTTTGGATTCATAAGGGCTATTGCTACTTTAAATGGAGCAACTGCAAGTGGAAACATTATTCCTTTTTCATCATTGTTTTGTTCAACAATTGCTGCAAGTATTCTTCCAGCCCCAATACCATAACATCCCATTACAACTGGATTACTCTTGTTATTTTCATCTAAATAAGTTAATCCCAACTTTTCAGAATATTTAGTACCTAATTTAAAGGTATTTCCAACTTCAATTCCTTTTTTAAAATAAAGTTTTCCATCACAACAAGGACAATTATCCCCTTCTAAAACTTCTTTAATATCAGCACAAATATCATATTTAAAATCATCCACATTCGCATTAATATAATGATATCCACTCTTATTTGCCCCAACTACAAAGTTTTTCATTGATTTAACTTCATCATCAATAACAATTTTAGCACCACTTAAATTAATTGGTCCTGTAAAACCTGGTACAGCATTAGATTTACCAATTAATTCATCATCAGCAAAATTAATTTCACTAACACCAAATAACTTACATACCTTATTCTCATTAAGGTTTCTATCTCCTCTTAAGAAAAGTACTACTAATTCATCACTAATATTCATCATCATTGCTTTAACTGTTTTTTCTTTAGGTATATTTAAATAACTACTAACATCTTCAATAGTTTCCATATGAGGAGTTTCAACTAATTCTAATTTCTTAACTTCTTCATTAGTATCACTAACTACTGTTTTAGCTATTTCCATATTAGATGCATAATCACAATTATCACATAGTACAAGTACATCTTCACCAATGTCAGTTACTGCTTGAAATTCTTCAGATAAAGATCCACCCATAACTCCCGTATCTGCTCTAACTATGGCATAATTAAGTTTAACTCTATCAAATATCTTTTTATACGCATCATACATTTTGTGATAAGAAACATCTAATCCATCTTCATCTCTATCAAATGAATAAGCATCTTTCATAAAAAATTCTCTTACTCTAATTAAACCAAATCTTGGTCTTGCTTCATCACGATATTTAGGTGCATCTTGATAAATAGTAAATGGTAAATCTTTATAACTTTTAACCATACTTTTAGCAGCTATTGTAAATAATTCTTCATGAGTAGGTCCTAATACATAAGGTTTATCATATCTATCTTTTAAATGAAACATAGATGCTCCCATAGCCTCATTTCTACCACAAGTATCATATATTTCTTCAGGTATTAAACTTGGCATTAAAAGTTCCTGTGCACCAGCTTTATCCATCTCTTCTTTAATAATTTTTTTAATATTATCTAAAACTTTTAATCCAAGAGGTAAATACATATAAATTCCACTAGATACTTTTTTAATCATTCCTGCTCTAACAAGTAAATTACCACTAGTAGAATCCTCATCTTTTGCATTTTCTCTTAATGTATAAAAATAACTGTTTTTTAATTTCATAATTACCCACAACCTTTTAATGTATTTTACCAAATAAATAATAAAAAGAAAACTAACTGATAATAATATTTTAAATATTTTTAATTATTCTAACTTTAATTATATTTGAAGTTATGCTATTATTAATGTATGGATAAGATAGTATTTAAAATAGTTAAAGATGAAATTATTGTTAGTTTATTAGAAAAGGATATTAAAGAAAATCTAAATAATACAAATGTAATTAATGTTAAAGAAACGTATTTTAATATTAAATATATTAGTGAAAATATAGAATTAGTGTCTTCTTTTTTAAATGTTATAATTATTAAGAATAATATTCATAAGTGTGTTATTAATGATAAGGAAGCAACTTTAATTACTTTAAAACTTATAAATGAAATAAATAAAATAGATGGAATAGTTCTTAACTATGATGATTCCCTTAAATATGATGAATTTTTAGAAATATTAAATAATAAAACATTTAAAAAAATTGAATTATATGATATTCCCACATATTTATTGGAACAAATAGATACAAATAAAAATTTGAAAATAACAATTAGAAATGAAATTTTATTTATAAGTAATTTTATGTCTATAAATAGGATTGATACTTATTCTGATATATTTTATAAAAAAGAAATTATTATTCCTGAATTTAAAGAAAAAGACTATAATGATTTTGAAGAATTTATGAAAATTAATAAATATTTAAAAATAATCGAATTTAAATTTTTTTCTAAGAAACAATTTGAATTTATTTTTAATATTATTAAAAAAATGAATCTTAAAAATATTAAAATTGTCTTTAATGAAAAGGATGTTAATTTAAATAATATTGTTGAATATATTACTAAATTTAAAAAAAATAATGAAGATTTTATTGTAACAAACAATATAACTTTTAAGATTAATTATTCTGTTGAATATAAAAAGAAAAATATGTTTAAACAAATAAATTTAAACATTATAAGATATTCACTTTTGTTTGTTATATTATCAGTTGGAACAATGATGTTAATTAATTTATATGTTAATTTCAGTGATACTCAAAAATATGATGATATAGAAAATGATTTAAATAAAATTAGGCTTGATTTGGATATTCCAACAAATGATAATAATGAAGAAATTATATATATTGAACCAAATGAAGATGATAAGGAAAGAGTTACGGCTACAACAACTACAACAACAACTACAACTATTTATGATGTTAAATATGAAAAGGTTTTTGAAAAATTATTAGAAATTAATAGTGATACAGTTGGATGGTTAACTGTTAATAATACTAAAATAGATTATCCGGTTGTTAAATCAACTGATAATGATTACTATCTTAATAGAGACTACTACAAAAATAAAAATAGACATGGATGGATTTATATGGATTATCGTAATAATATCGATGATTTATCTGACAATACGATTATTTTTGGGCATAATTTATCTAACCAAAAAATGTTTGGAACATTAAGATACGTTACTAATCCATCTTGGTATAAAAAATCAAGCAATCAGATAATTACTTTTAATACAACAAAAGAAAATATGAAATGGCAAATTATTTCAATTTATAAAATACCAGTAACTAACGATTATTTAATTGCTAATTTTGCTTCTCTTGATGAAAAGTTAGATTTTTTTAAGATGATAGTAGAAAGAAGTATTTATGACTTTAATGCTACGTATGATGAAAATACTAAAATTTTAACACTATCAACTTGTTCAAATGGTAGTAAGGAAAGACTAGTAGTTCACGCAAAATTAATTAGATAACAAAAAAGGCTTTAAGCCTTTTTATTTTTTTTCATATCATGTAATAATTTACTTAATTCTTTATATTCTTCAACAGTAAATAAGCCATCTATCATACTTTGATTATCATCAAATTTTTTAGTTAAGTTTTCTAAAACTCTTTCTTTACGTAATTCTTCAATTGTTCTAGGCATTTCTGGTTCTTCATAAAGATTTATAATAGTTCCATCATCTCTTCGTTTAGGTAATTCAATTTCCTCTTCATTATCTTCTTTAGTTGCTTCTTCTCTTTCACTTAAATTAACTTCATTATTATCCATAATAACTTTACTAGATTTATTTCTAGTTATTAAAACAGAACATATTTTATAAGTAAGTAATCCAAATAACCAAATTACAAATATTATCATACTAATTTCAAAAAGTACCATCAAATTCTTATTACTATAAATATTTATCTTATTTGATAAATCAATATTCGTTTTATTTATTTGATCTAATATTAGAAAAAATATAAACAAATCAGCAATAAACACACCAATATTTATTCTACTTAAAATTCTATTCATTTTTTTATTAAAAATACTAATTATCATAATTATTAAAGTTATAAAGATAATAACCGTATATTGTAATAATGAAGGAAAGTTAATTAACATTACAATATTTTTATTTAAAACATCTATAAATTTTAAAAACTCTTCAAAATATGTAATTAATAAAATAGCCATTACTATAACACTTACAATCAGGTACATTATTTTAACTTTTCTTGACTGCTTCGAAATATAAAAGACATCAACTAATATAATAAATATTCCTAATAAAAGAATTAAAAAAAGAGATGAAGAAAAAATTAAAGTAAATAAAGTCTTAATTTTTTCTATCAAAGATAGTTCTACCATCTTTCATCATCTCTTTTCCCTTTTTATTCATTTATTAATTCACAAATATATATAGTTTGTGTTTTGTTGTCTCCTTTTGTACATGTTATCAATGAAATTGTGCTGACATCTTGTTTTATTCTTAATGCTACTGTGCCATCTTTTGGAACAGTATAAATATTTTTTATTTTATAATGATAAGTTTTACCATTATATTCTAAATATATATCATCCTCTAATTCTAATTTATATAATTTTTTAAAATAACTTATTGAACTTGATCCAGAGTGAGATGCTAATATTAAATTGTTGCCACTCACATCATTTGGAAATGTAGAAGCAGGATGAACATATATATTCTTGTTAACATTATTTAATGTTGAAGTTGTATTATAAAAGCCTCTATTAAGTTCTATTTTTGGAATTCTTAAATATGCAATATAATTTTCAACATTTTGGTTATTATTTTTTTTATTATCTGGTTCAACTATTGGTTCTTGATTAGAACTATCATTTGTTTCATCATTATTAGATATGTCTTCTTGATTATTGTTATTAATTTCTTCTGGACTAGCTGAAATATCAATATTTTGATCATAATAAGCCTTATTCATATCGTCAAAGATTTCATGTTTTAGTGATAAATAATAATCACTTCCAATAATAATTATACCAAGTATAGAAATTATAACTCCAATTATAATCTTAACATTTCTTTCCATTTCTAATTAATATTATTGCCCCACCTAATACTGTGATTGAACCAATAATATAAGTTATAGCGCTTGATAATCCTGTTTTAGGAACATCAGGAATAATTATTTCAACTGGATCATTATATAATATAATTCCATTTGCTTTAACATATTCATTACTTGAATTTTTAATATACAAGTTACCATCAGCGTCTACTTTAAATTCAATAGGAACACTATTTAATTTGTAATCGCTTGGAGCAGCAACTTCAACTAATGTATATTCTCCTTCTTCTAAACTTATATAATGTGACTTATCATCAGTTACATAAGAAGCAATAACTTCTCCCTTATTATTCTTAATATTTAATGTAGCTCCACTAACATATTTATTAGTTTTACTATCTAATTTATTAATGTTTATTGTAGGTCTTACTTCGTTAATCATTTTAATGCGATCTACTTTTACATATTCGCTAACAATATTTTTTTGATATAAATTACCTTCATCATCAATTCTAAATTCAATTGTTTCTTTACTTAATATATATCCTTTTGGTGCAATTGTTTCTGTTAAACTATAATATCCAGGTTTTAATGTAACTTTATGTGATTCGCTTGTACTAATCCATGTTAAATTAGTGTTGTTATCACCTTTTAAATTTAATGTAGCTCCTGGTATTTCTTTTTCACCAGTTATATCAGTTTTACTAATATTTATATCGTATTCTTTAATTTCTTTTTCATTAATCATTTTAATACGATCTACTTTTACATATTCGCCTTTAGTATTTTTTTCAAATATATTTCCGTTTTCATCAATTCTAAATTCAATTGTTTCTTTACTTAATATATATCCTTTTGGTGCAATTGTTTCTGTTAAACTGTAATATCCAGGTTTTAATGTAACTTTATGTGATTCATTTGTACTAATCCATGTTAAATTAGTATTATTGTCACCTTTTAAATTTAATGTAGCTCCTGGTATTTCTTTTTCACCAGTTATATCAGTTTTACTAATACTTACTTCATATTTTTTATCTTCTGGAACATTTATTGACAATGATAAAGATGCGTCTTTACTTACAACATTCGTAAATACTTTTCCATAAACTATTTTTTGAAATTCAATACTAAAGAAATAATTATAAGCGCTTTTAATTGTTCTTGTAGATGTAGCTTCAACACTGAATGTTGTTGTTTTTCCTTTTTCTAAACTTGAAGTTGGAACTTTAACATTAAATGTAATTACTCCATCTTTTGTTGTTTTATTAATAATTTCAGCATTTTTAGGAGCATTCTTTAATACAATATTAACATTGTCTCCTACATAAGTAACCTTAATATCTTCAGAAATATAATAGTTACCATTTAAATTAAATTTTGCATTATTAGTATCAATACTAATACTAACATCTTTCTTTTGACTATAATTTTTAGCGCCGTTAACTAAGTTGTAGATTATTCTACTGAATGTATCTTCATTAACTTTCTTTAAAATATTGATTTTTACATTTCTTGGAATGTTTACATTGTTGTTATTAAGAATGTCTTCATACCACCAAATAGCAATTTGCATTGCATAATAATCTTTGGATTTATCACCTGTATTTGGTTTGTTTTCTAATATATAGATAAATCCATCATCGATTTGACTATATAATTTCATTGTATATTTGCCTTGATATACCAAAGCTTCATTTTGACAGTAAACTAAAATTCCACCATCAATTTCTTTATAATGCACTTTAGGTGCACCTTCAATATAATCTGTTAAAATAACAGGATCTTTAGTTTTAAATGTTTTTGGCGCAGTTTCTGCTAAAACATTTGTATATAATCCGAATAATGATAATATACCAACTAAAATTGTAATCATAAATGATTTAAATCTTTTCATTTTTCAAAACCCTCTTTCCTTGAATACGATTTATATTATAGCATATTAATAAAAAAAATGCAAACAAAATTTCAATATATCATTTTATTTGCATCTATTTATTAAAATAATCCTAAATTAAAATAATTATTTGCTACTACAATACCAATAACAATAGCAACAATTATAAAAACAAAAATAAGTATTTTAACTAGAACATTATTGGATTTAATATCTTTCTCGATATCTTTAAAGTCATCAAAATCTTTTTCAGAAATTTTTAAATTACCAGTATAAAAATCTTCCTCATCTGGCACAATCTCATCTTTTTCGTATGTACAAGTTTCAGATAAGCCTAAAAGATCAGCATCTTTCTTACTATTTTTTATTTCAATTTGGGCAATTGTATGAATAAGATCTTTAAGTTCTTTTTCTTCAGCAGTTTCTTCTTTTTCAGGATACTTGTTTTTTATTTCATCAACTAACTTGCTAGCATCAACTGATTTATTTAATTTATTACGATCATAATCGTAGTCAGTATCATTTTTAGCCTTATTTAAAATGGCATTTAGATCATACTCTTTTGTTGTTTCTCTTTCAAATTCCTGCACTTCTGGTTCAACAATTTCAATTGATTTTCTTTTAGGTGCATTATCACGATACTTTTTGTCTAATATTTCCCTTATTTGGTTAACATCTATACTCCTTGCATCATTTTTTAATACTTCTTGATTTGAATTAATATCAAACTTATCATAACTTTGATTTTCATAAGAATTATATAAATTTTTATTTATTTCTGTCCTGCTTGGTATCTTATCAAAATTTCCCATATATAGTTCACACACCTTTACGTTAAAATAATATCATAATTTTTAAAAATTTACTATGCTTGTTGTTAATAGTAGTGCAAAATTATAAAATTAAAAATTGAAACAGAAGATAAGTTTCAAAAAAATTAAAAAAAGCCTTATTTTAAGGCAATTCTAATATTTTAATGGTGCGAATGTCGTTGATATCTACAACTCTTGCATAGTACGAATGATATAAATATCACTCATTAAAAGTATTTTACCATATATTTTTATAAAATAGACAAATTTTATTTAATTCTTTTACCATTAACAAGGGGATTTAAATCTCTTACTTTTACTTTTGGCATTTCTAATTCAGGTATATCTTGTATTTTTTTATTTTCAAATTCATTGATTAATCTTTGAAGTTTGCTATCTTTTTGTTGTTTCAACATTGAAAATAAATATTTTTCATTATAAGTGTATAATTCTTCATAAGTAATATATTTTTTTCAATTGATAGTTTTGTTATTTTAGCAAGTAATTGCATCATATAATTATCTTTCTTTGAATGACAATATATATCAATACTTTTACTAATTTCTAAAACTTTTTTTACTACTTTTGATGATTTAAAACCTATTTCATCTTCGTTATTTTCATTTAGAAAAATACACATATCTCTAACTATATTACTAATATCATTTTTATTAATATTTTTAGTCCATCCAATTCCTGTTAATATTACATCATCAATTCTATCAGCACAAACTTTTGGTCTGTCATTATCAACAACTGAATACTTTTTAAAATTAATAATTTCGTTAATATCAATATCATCTTCTCTTAAACATTCTATTAAATATTTATCACTTTTTAAGATATGCTCTGTGTATTCTTCAGTACTTTCTTGTTTTTCATAGTCTTGGTTCATATAATCAATTACATGTGAAAAACAAGGTGTTGCTATATCATGAAAAAGCCCTGCTAATGTTGCTTTTTTATCTTTTGTTAATTTATAAACTATCAAACAAACTGTTAACGAATGATCATATCTACTTATATACTTTCTAAAATCATATATATCTTTTGAAGCATAGTCCATTCCACAAAAATAACCAATATTTTTTAACCTCAATAAAGATGGAGCTTTTAAATATTTAATAAGAAAATTGGGTAAGTTTGAATAATCAAGTTGCTCCAAGTAATATTGCAAATACATTTTTTCACCAACTTTCTAGTTATTTACTTATCATTTTTAAAGTTTTATTCATTTTTTCTAGACAGTAATTATTTAATTCTTCATCACTATAATTCAATAATTTAGATAATGCTATTAAATAAGATAATAGTTTTAATAACTTTTCTTTATCTAGATTTATTGTTAATGAAGAAGCAAGTTTATTTGATTCTATAAATAACTTAACCATATCAGTTTTAGATATATCTTCTATTTGTATTTCTTCAATATTAGCTAAATCACAAAAACATAAAGTAATCATCAAGCAATCAGCAAACTCAGGTATTGTTATATCAGGGCTACTTTGTTTTTCTTCTTTCCAATATTTAAAACACTTAGTTTCATAAGCAAATTCACTTAATTCGCAAATTAATTCTAATACCTGTTTATAGAAAATTTCTTCATTTTCATAATCATATTTTTTTCTAAAATATGAATTTATTATCTTTTCTTTTTCGTATATTTCTTTTAAGTTCATATAGCCATCCTTTCGATTAGTAACCACCAATTGAATATATTATATCAGAAAATTATTGATTAGTCTTTAAATGGTAAATAAAAAAGAAAAAAGTAGCATTGATACGTTATATTTCTATATCAAAATCGTCTTTTTCTTTGTTGTTATTGTGTTCTTTAGCAAACCTATAGTCATCTCTAATATCTTCTATTGTTTCATCACTAAATATTCCATGCTCATATAATTTCTTTGAAAAGTGTATATAATCTTCTCGATCCTTTTCTTTTCCAAAGATTCGTTTTTTAATAAAGTTTACCAATCTATCAAATAAATTTTCAAAATAATTGATAGTTCTTTTTAATTTTGAATTTTCTTGTTTAAGATCATCTATCTCATCCTTTTGTTTATCTACCTTTTTTTCAAGTGATTTAACCTTAATATGCAAAGCATCATTATTTTCAGTGAGTATTTTAATTTTTTCTCTATTTTCTTGTAATTCAGTATCTACATTATTAAGTGTTACTGATAACTTTTGTATTTTCTTATATTCATCATTAGTAGAATTTACTTGCTGAATAAAACTAACTATCTTTGCTTTTTCATCTTGCCTTAAAACATATTTATCTTTGCTAGTTAAAGTTGTCTTTAAATTATTAACTATTTCTTTAACTTCGTTAGAATTACTATCTAATTCTTTTGATTTTGTATTTGCTTTTTCTAATCGTTCTTGGTTTTTAGATATTTCTTCTTGCATTTCCATATAGCCATCCATATCCTTAACATTGATATCTTTATTTCTACCTTTTTTCTTTGTTTTTAAAATACTATTTAAACCATATTCCTTATTAAAACTTGCAATACATAATCTTCTCATTTTATCTTGAAGTTCTATTAGTTTTGTTTTAGTAAAAACATCAGATTTACCAACTTGTTTAGACATACCATTTTTATTTTTATATTTTATTGGAACACCTACAATATGCATATGTGGACTTGTTTCATCATAATGAATAATAGCACTTGCCACTTTAAAATTTGGAATTAGATTTTCTAAATCTTTTACTTGTTCTTTATAGACATTAGACATTTTATGTTTAAAATTATCATCTTTAGTATCCCAGTACTTTTTATCTCCAAGTTCAATAATTATCTCACAAGCCAAATCATTTTTTGAATTATCACTAATCTTTTTGAAATAGTCATCTATTTTTCTATTATCTCTTGTTTGTTTTGCATTATATTCAAGTCTTGCTTCTTCAAACTCTTCTTTATATAAATTTTTAACATCATCATATAGTGAAGTAGTACCTCTAACTATTTCAATTAAATGCTCTTTATCATCATACTTACGATAATTATGTTTATCAACACGAGATAGTTGTCTAGAATTTTGAATTGCATTATTACTTAAAGAGGTAGTTCCACTAGCATTAGTTTTTGCTCTTGCTCGTGATACATTTTTTCTATTTTTATCACTACCCAAATGTAGTGAATAGGCAAGTTCTGACATATATAAATCATCATCCTTTCTTTCAGCCTATTTTGTTTTTGACAAAATATTTAACCCTCTAGGTATTTTGACGCAAGCATCAAAATTACCTTGTGGGCTAGGGATTCCCTAGAACCCTTTTTGACTTATTCCATAATGTTTTAAAACTTCGTAATAAAACAAAATTACATAAGCCTTATAAAATGCTTTTCACACTTTCATTGAAATAAGTTTCAACAAAATGTGTTCGCATTTTATTCTTCTTAACATAGTAGTTCCTTATTAAACAGGTTTTACTCCAATTTGGGTAGGAGCAGGCTCTTTCATATAAATAACACTATCATTTGATTCATCAGGTATATAGTCAAATGCAGTATTAATATCTTCCATTTGAAATTCATCTTTGCCCCTTATATAGATAATTCCATATCTATATTCTTTCATCTTAATATCAGGATCAATTTTATTATAATCTTCCATAGGGAATATTCTAATAATTGCTCTATCATCATGAATAAAATTGAAACATAAGATAAGTTTCTAAAAAATTAAAAAAAGCCTTATTTTAAGGCAATTCTAATATTTTAATGGTGCTAGAAAGAGGAATCGAACCTCCAACCTACTGATTACGATTCAGTTGCTCTACCTGATTGAGCTATTCCAGCATGAAAAGCTTTAATTTAGTTTTCGATTATTTCTCCATCTAAACTAAAACTTTTAGCATCTGATATTTTAACATTTATAATTTGTCCAATAGTGTCCATAGGTGCAGCTACATTAACTAATTTCATATTTTCTGTATATCCACATACTTTGTTACTATCCTTTTCAGATATTCCAGTAACCAACACTTTTTGTATAGTGTTAAGCATTCTTTCGTTACTTTCTTTAGAATATTTATTAACTATTTCATTTAAACGATGTAATCTATCTTCTTTTTCTTCTTCTGTTAAATCATTTTTCATTTTAGCAGCAGGAGTATTTTCTCTTGGCGAATAAATAAAGGTAAACGCTCCATCATATTTACAAGTATTAACTACATCTAATGTATCGTTAAAGTCTTCCTCTGTTTCACCAGGAAAGGCAACTATAATATCAGTTGTTATTGAGGCATTTTTAACCTTGTTGCGAATTTTATTAAATAGTTCTAAGTATTCTTCTTTCGTATATCTTCTACCCATTAATTTTAAAATTTTATTTGATCCACTTTGTAATGGTAAATGAATATATGGCATAATATTTTCTCTTGATGCAATAACATCAATCATTTCATCAGTAAAATCCCATGGATGAGATGTTACAAATCTAATTCTTTCAATTCCAGTATCACTTACCTTTTCAAGTAGTTTACTGAATTCAATTTCGCCTTCTAAGTCTTTACCATAAGCATTAACATTTTGACCTAGTAAAGTTATTTCTTTATATCCTTGTTCTTTTAGTTCTTTAACTTCTTTTAGAATATCTTCTGATTTACGACTTCTTTGTTTTCCTCTAGTATAAGGAACTATACAATAAGTACAAAATTTATCACAACCATACATGATGTTTACCCAAGCTGTTATTTTAGAATCTCTTTTATAAAGGTTACCGAATTCAATTACATCTCCTTCTTTGCTATAAACATTAATTGATTGTTTACCATAAAAATTCATTAACATATCAGGTAATTCATTCATATTATGTGTACCAAATACTATATCAATATATTTATGTTTTTCTCTTATTTCTTTTACAACATTTTCTTCTTGAGCCATACATCCACAAAGACCAATAATTAAATCTTTATTAGTTTTCTTTAAATGTTTACATCTTCCTAAAAAACCAAATACTTTATCATGAGCATTTTCTCTTATAGCACAAGTATTTAAAATAATTAAATCTGCTTGTTCATAATCTTCTATTTCGGTATAGCCTAAATTTTCTAATATCTTTTTAATTTCTTCACTATCGTGAACATTCATCTGACAACCATAAGTTTTAATAAAATATTTTTTTCCTTTAAATACCTCATTATAATTACGATCCTCATATAAATATTTTACTTCTTCTTTTCCTCTTTTTCTGGCATCTGCCATGTTTGGATAATTCATTTATATCACCAACTTCGTTAATGATTATATCATACTTTAAGCAATTGTGGTAATAATATTAAGGTTTTTAGAGTAATTATCAATTTGTTTACTCCGAAAACCAATTGCAACAATAATTATTAATACGATTAAGTAAAAAATAATTAATCCTTTATATTCTTTTAATGTGTTAGTCATTACTACCACTCCTTCCAACAATATTAATATAAACCAAACAAATGTATTTGTCAATAATATTTTAAACAATTGTTTGACTTTTTACAATCGGTATGTTAATATACACGTGTAAGGAGGAATTATGGACGAAAAGAAATTAACTAAAAAACAAAAAGTTGTACTTCAATATATAAAGAAATATGTTGTAAGTCATGGATATGCACCAACTGTTAGAGAAATATGTCAGGGATTAAACCTTTCTAGCCCAGCGACAGTTCATTCTCATTTATCTCAGTTGGAAGGTAAAGGATTTATTAGAAAAGGTAAAGGAAAATTTAGAACAATTGAAGTTTTATGTGAAAATGAATATGTTCCTAAAAATGAAGAGGTTGTTAAGGTACCTTTATTAGGAAAAGTTACAGCAGGAACACCAATTGAGGCTATTGAAAATCCGAATGAATATTTTTCACTACCAATCGAATTGGTACCACCTAAAGAGACTATTTTTACTCTTAAAGTATCAGGTGAAAGTATGATAAATGCTGGGATTTTAGATGGAGATATAGTTATTGTACAAAAGCAAAGAGTTGCTAGAAATGGTGAAATAATTGTTGCAATGACTGAGGAAAATGAGGTTACATTAAAGAGATATTATAAAGAAGATGGACATATCAGATTACAACCAGAAAATGATACGATGGCGCCAATTATTTTACCTAATTGTACTATTTTAGGTAAAGCAATAGGACTTTATAGAAAGATAAATTAAAAAAGAAAAGTAATTTAACTTATTAAATTTAAGTTTTATTACTTTTCTTTTTTTGGACTTACTAATTCGTTTCCTAATATTGTTAAAATTTTAATAAAATAATCCTTGGTGTTTTTATCAATATCTTTGATATTTAAAATTATGTTATAAATTTCTTTAATGTTCAATTTTGCTTTTTTATTATCAACTAAATAATTTATGATAGCATCAAAAGTTTTTTGCAAATCATTTTGATTTATTTTTGAAAAACCACTTGTAGTTATATCATGCAATTTTGTGGAAAAGGAGCTTGAATTTTGTTTAATAAACGCTTCACCAAATAAAATCCATGAATATGGGTAATGAACTTTTATTCCCATTCCATTTGATTTAATATAAGTATAATTATCGTTATAAAGCAAACTTCCTACAAAAGAATCACTTGGTAAATAATTATGTAATTTAGGTGATATTTTCCGATATTTTTTGGATAAATATTCATCTTTTCTTAAACCAGGGCCATCAAAATTATCTATTCTTTTAATTTTATTATATATAGTATTTTTACATTCCATAGCACTAACTATGGCTAAATTACCACCTTTAGAATGTCCATTAACAAATATATTATTTCCTTTTATTTTATTTAAATAATTAATTGCATATTGTTGAGTAACTGTTGGATAAGTGTAAGCTATTTTTAAATTTTCAATCCAACTTATCATGGAATCATCTGATCCTCTAAATGATACAATAGTGTTTTTTTGAATAGAATAAGTTGTGGCACAAAACTGAGTTTCAGTATTTAAAATATATTCAGAATTTGTAATATATAAATCTTTATATCTTGGTAATTCAAGTAGTTTCTTTAATAAATCAAATGATTTTTGACTTGATTTACTTTGGAGGGAGGTTTCTTTATTTTGATCAATATAATTATAAAAATCTAATAAATTATACTTTTTGTTAAATGATTCAAAAGGCAAATAGGATAAAAGTGAACATATTAAATTATCCTGAACATTCCAATTAATGTTATCTACACCTATTTCGCCATAATATTTTAAGTAGTCATATATTGTGTACATTAAATAAATCTCCTTTAAGCATTTTCACTTAACAAAGGAGCTAAATAACTAATTAATTCTTTATCGGTAATAATTTCTAAATCCCCATTAATAATTTTTCCATAAAAATATTTTATGTCGTTATCTAACTTACCTAAATAACAATATGTTTCATTATTATATTCTATTTTACTTACTATAACATATTTATCGTCATTATCTAAAGTTATAATATATTTATCTTCCACTATATCTTACTCCTCTATTACAATTTATATAATTTTGTTTGTCATATTTGTCCTTATATATTTCAACTATATTATCATATAAACCAGGATATTCTGATTCTAAAAAAGAACGATACCTTCTTTCATCTCCTGATATTATCAATCTTTTTATTTTTTTGTACTTTCTAATATCATCATTCATTTCTATTGCATTCTTAAAATTTCCATATATGCTTCCCACTGATATAACTGTTAAAATTGTAAATAAGATTGGTTTAGATAGACTAATAAAATTAATGTCAACTACATCACCAGCAGTTATGTATGCACAAGATGACAGCAAAAGAGTTATTCCAATATTTACGACTAATGAAACTTTTTGTTTTAGTTTGTTTCTTTCTGTTTCATCTATTAATCTGTCATAATAATCAATTGCTTTATCTATTCTTTTTATTTTCATTCTCATTTAATGCATCACCTATTTTAATGTTATCATAAATAAATAGAGAAATAATTATATACTTAATATGTTTACAAAATAAATGTAAAGTAATAACTTGATATTAGATTAGTAGTACTTTATAATTAGGTAAATGGAGTATTTAGAAAATGACAAATGAATATATAAGAAATAAATTATTAGATAATTTTACTGGAAATCTTGGTTATGTTTTTGATACACCAAGTAAAATTATATGTATTGTTGATACTAAGATGATAATGAAGAGACAAAAAAGAGATAATCCTATTATTAAATTAAATTTGGAAGGAATTACAGATAGTAATAAGAGTTCAGCAAAAGAATTTGGAATTGATAAACCTTTTATGTATGTAATAGATTCCTTAATATTAGATAATAATTACTTATATATTAAAGCAAATAATTGCGATGTAGTAATTGGAAGTAGTTATTTAAAAATGACGTGTATGTGTAATATTTATAATGGTAATCTTTTCTTAGTTAATTCAAAATTATCCGGACATAATACTAATATAACAACTGAAAATTTAATAATGGAAAGGTCAATAATTGAATCTAATGAAGTTAAATTAGATGTGAATAATAAATTAGATTTAACGGAAAGTTTAATTGATGGTAAAAATGTATTTACTAATTATAAAGCAAAACTTTCTACAGATAATTCTAAAATTAAGGCTGGATTTTATCTAACATTTAAGGAAAAAATTTAAAAGTTTTCCAAGAAAAAAATGGTTAACAATTAAGTTAGCCATTTTACTTTATTAATAAATAAATTAAGAATACTAAATAGATTGATAAAATAATATATCCATTAATTTTAGTTGATTTTTGAGTTTTATTATCGATTCCTAGAGCCATAGTTATAAAGATTCCACCAATAAGTCCACCAATGTGAGCCCAATTATCAATTCCACTAAAGGTAAAACCTATAAGTAAGTTAAGTACTATAATAGGAACTATTTCTTTAAGTAGAACAGATCCTAAATATAATCTATAATTCATTCCAAAATATAGTAAACTTCCTAATAATCCAAAGATAGCACCAGATGCACCTAGTGAATAACTATTAGTTAATATGCATGATAATAAAGAACCGGATAATCCACTAATTAAATAGATAAGCAAGTATTTCCATTTACCTAAAAATGTTTCTAATTGATTACCTATAACATATAATGAATACATATTTACAACTAGATGATAAATTGATCCATGCATAAATATAGAGGTAATTAAACGATATATTTCACCATTTCTTACTCCATATGGATCTAATATTAAAGCATTAAATAAGTTATCATTAAACATTGTTAAGATAAACACTATAACGTTTAATATAATTAATATATTAGTAACAATAATTTTTTTAGGAGCAAATATACTCTCAAATCGTTCATTTTTTTCAGCACTTTTTGTGTTAATATCATTAGTAATATTTATAAATGTATCAAATGAATTATCTTTCTTTAAAGATACTGTTTTTAATTTAGGAAAGATCCCAGCAATATTATTGTCACTTCTTAAATCCTTTAAATCAGTTATTTTATAATTATTAATGGTTTTAGAATTTGTTAAATCAACATTATCGCCTACATCTAGTAAAAGATTTAAAGTTTTCATATTAAATGTTAATGTTTTTTGTTTAATTTGTTTGGTTACATTCTTTATTTTATAGTTATCGAACGCTAATTGATCGTTATTATGAATGTAGTTAGAATTAATACGAATCACTTTATATGGTGCTTCTAAATTTTCTAACCATATTTCATTTTTAACACCATTAACTATCATTGGTTCATAGTTTTCTTCAGTTATAAAGTAATGAACTAATTTCATTATTAATTCTTCTTTGGGATCCATATAATTATTCATTTCTTTTCACCTAATTTCATATAATATTTTATAACAAAAGGATTCGTTAGTAAAGGAGAAAATATGGTAAGAAAAATAGTATTCTTTGGAATTATTGTTTTAATGTGGAATTTAGGCTTAATTTTATTTCCTGTTGATTATGGTTATTTAACAACTTTTAGACATTTAATTTACGTTAATTATGATATTTATCTTTTTATATGGGGATTAAATTCTTTATTTATTAGTTATTCTTTTTATAAGTTATTCATTGATTTTGATTTAAATAATAATTATATATTTGTATTTTTAATTAATTATATATTTACCCAGGTATTTGGTATATTTTTCTTTGTTTTTAATAGTTTGATTTTAAGTATAGTTTGTATGTGCATAGTCGCAACTAGTAGTGTCTTAGTTTATCTAGAAGCAAAAAAAATAGATAGATATAGTTCTAAATTTGGAATTATACCCATCATATTTAATGGAATAAATTTAATGTCTTTAATGGTTATGTTTATTCTAAACTAGTTAAGGTATTTAGGAAGTCTTGAAATTCTTTAGGTAATGGGGCTGTAAAATGAAGATGTTCTTTAGTTATTGGATGATAAAAATCAATTTCTCTTGAATGAAGGAATTGACCAAATGGAGTGCATTTCATTTTAGTGTATACGGGATCATTATAGATTGGATAACCAATATATTTCATATGAACTCTTATTTGATGAGTCCTTCCAGTTTCTAATTTTAAATTTATTAATGTATATCCTTTATATCTTTTTAATACGTTAAAATGAGTGATAGCATTTTTACTATTTTGTTTAGTAACTGTGTAACGTTTACGGTCACTTGGATCACGGCCAATGGGAGCATCAATTAATCCTTCAGAAGTATCTAACTCTCCTATTACTAATGCTGTATAATATCTATGAATATCTTTATTTTTAAATGCTTCAGCAAGTAATTCATGTGATTTATTATTTTTAGCAACAACCATTAAACCGCTTGTATCTTTGTCAATGCGGTGAACAATTCCAGGGCGCGTTTTACTGCCATCACTTAAATTAGTAGTATATCCCATAAGAGCATTTACTAGAGTATGTTCTTGATTACCATTTCCAGGATGAACTACCATTCCACTTGGTTTATTTATTATCATTAAATCATTATCTTCATAAACAATGTCTAATTTAATATTTTCTGGTAAAATATCAGTTTCTTCTTTAAAATTATCATCTATTAAAACTGTGTCATTAAGTTCTAATTTATAACTTGCTTTAGTTTTTTTATCATTTACTTTAATATTCTCATTATCAATCATTTTTTGAATAATGGTACGAGAATAATCTAAATTTTCACTTAAATATTTATCAATTCTTTTTCCAACGTTTTCTTCACTTATTATCATTTTTATCCTCTTTTATTGTTTTTATTATTATTAGAAATATACCTAAACATATACAAATATCACTGATGTTAAATATAGGAAAATTATAATTAAAGATTCTAAAATCTAGGAAATCTCTAACATAACCAAAGATTAAACGATCTATTAGATTACCTATTATTCCACCAAGTAATATGTAAAATGAGATATTTTTTTCAATATATTTATTTATTAAATAAATAGCTATTAATGTTACACAAATAAACAATAAATTATAACCTGATAGAATACTAAAGGCTGCTCCATTGTTATGAGCATTAGTAAAATAAAAAAAATTTTTAATAATTTGAATTGATTTTAGATAATTTATATTTTGATTAATTAAAAATTTTGTTAACTGATCTATAATTATAACTAGAAACGTTACAAGGATATATTTCTTTTTTTTCATATTAATCACATGAATATTATACTTGGTTTATTTTAAATTTACAAGTATTACGTCGGAACCGATTTTGGTAATGGATGAATAATCAATCTTGTATTCGGATGCAGAAAATTTTTTTATCATTTTTAGAGAACCCACAACAAAATAGTTAATGGAGCCATCTTCTTTTACGTCTATATCAATTATTTTGCCTAGGTTAGCACCTGTATTTTGATTTATGATATCTTTATTTTGCATATCGGATACTAGCATAATATATCACCAATTAATTATATGTTTATCTTAAATACTTTTTCATATTATTGATGGCATTTTTTTCGATACGTGATACTTGGGCTTGTGATACTCCTAGGTCGGCTGCAATTTCTAACTGGGTTTTACCATAAATATATCTAGCATAAAGAACATTTCTTTCTCTTAAGTTTATTTGATTTAAGGCACCATTTAAAGATATTGTATCATTTTGATCAATTAAATCTTTTTTACTTGATAACTGATCTTCTAGGTAAATTGTATCTCCTCCATCATTATAAATTGGTTCAGAAATTGATACTGGCTCTATTAATGATTCTAAAGCAAGAGATAAATCATATTCAGTAATATTTAATTCATGACATATTTGTTTATTTGATGGTTCGATGCCATTTTTAAGTAAATAATTTTCTTTATATTTTAGAATTTGATAGGCTGTATCTTTAATACTTCTAGATATTCTTACAACACTTGACTCTCTAATAAATCTTTTAACTTCACCTAAAATAAGAGGTACAGCATAAGTTGAAAATCGAACATCATAATCAAGTGAAAAATTATCTACTGCTTTAATTAAGCCAACTGTTCCAATTTGAAATAAATCATTCATGTCATATTTGCCACTATTATAATGTTTAATTACACTTAAAACTAATTTGAGGTTACCATTTACTATATCATCTTTAGCAAGTTTATCTCCTTTTTGATATTTGTTAAATAAATTGATAGTTTCTTCATTCTTTAATACCTTTAATTTGTTTGTATCAATTCCAGTTATTTCTACTTTATATTTTCCCAAAATAAATCTCTCCTCTAATTTATAGTGGAAAGATTTTAAAATGTTTATTCATACATAATTATTTATTTTTTCAAACGCAAGAGTTCAGCCTTTATTTGTAAGTTAAAATTTTAGCGAATATTCATATATTTTTTATTGACTATTCTATAATCTATTTGATATATTAATTTTCAGGAACATCTAATATGTTTAGGTGATTACTCCATATCTTTAATAATTAAAGGAAGGAGTGATTTTATGAGAAAAACCTGATTATCTAATTCTTTTTCTTATAATAATTATTTTTATATTGTTATTTATTATAAATAAACTAATATAAAAAAATCACCATAAACTTTTGGGGGTTTTGGTGAAATTATCAAACATGGTAATCACCTAACTAACCAAAATTAGGTGTTCCTTTTTTATTTTATGTAAGTCTTACTCACATATTCATTATAGCAAAAATTTAACGAATTTTCAAGATATTAAATTTACATAAAACTACATATTTTACTTAACTTCCATTATTGTTTGAAGTTTTTTTATAACCTTTTTTTCAATACGTGATATATAAGACTGACTTATTCCCAACATGGCGGCCACTTCTTTTTGAGTGTATTCTTCATTATTGTTTAAACCATAGCGTAGAGTCATTATTTCTTTTTCACGATCGTTTAATTTAACTAATTCTTTTTTTAATAAATCTTTATCTACTTTTAAAGAAAATTCATCAAATACGACATTATTATCGGTACCTAAAATATCCTCTAAATGTAATTCGTTACCTTCAGGATCATAGTTTATTGCATCTTCTAAAGAAACTTCTGTTTTTCTTTTTTTATTTTTACGAATATACATTAAAATTTCGTTGGCAATACAACGGGATGCATAAGTGGCTAATCTAATATTTTTATCTGGTTTATAAGTTTCAATTCCTTTAATTAAACCAATAGATCCAATAGATACTAAATCTTCTAAGTCATAACCCGTACTTTCATATTTTTTAGCTAAAAATACTACTAATCTAAGATTATGTTCTATAAGTTTATTTCTAGCTTGTATGTCGCCTTGTTTACTTTTAATAATTTCATCTAATTCTTCATCTTTTGATAAAGGTGGTGGCAATATATCTGCACTACCAACAAATAATAAACTATTATCTATTTTTAACAACTTAAATATTAAATCAATTAATTTTCTCATAGTATCTCCTTATTTAATATAATTTTTATTCCATTTATGTTTACATCTGATAAGCCAATTAACGCTTTTTTGGTTTTTTTATTATTAACTAATATTTTTTCAGGGGAAAATACTTCTAATAAATCTTTATTATTAACTGTATAATATGGGACTAAAAATGTTTTAATATGGTCCTCTATTAACGACGAATTAACTAGAATAATTGGTTTATGAAAGTATGGATCTTTTAATTTATTTCCAGTATCTAAAAAGGCAGTATCTTTAATAACTTTATCATTATAGTAAATTTCAATATTGTAATAATTTTGATATTCAATTTGATAATGCTTTTGTTTATTTATATATTTAATTATAATAATTGGACTAATTAGTAGAAGTATGTAAAGATTTATTTTTAAACCACTGTTTTCAAAGATGTAGCCTTTATTTGATAGAGTAACTGTATCATTAAGCAAATAAATTGTTCCACCTAAAATAATACTTAAAATATATAAATAAATAAGGTTATCTTTAAAATAATTAAAGTTCTGATATTTAAAACTAATAATTATCATAATGACGCTAGTTATAAACTTGTAAGTTAACAATAAAAGATTATTGTTTAGATAAAATAATAATATTGTTGATAATGAACCAAAAATTGAGGCAATAATTATACAAATGATATTAGTTTTTCTTTTTAGTAAGGATGATACGCCAATTAAAAGTAATAAGTCTATTAAGAAGTTAAAAATAATAATTAAATCAACATATATTATCATTTATCATCACCTTTTAGATTATAAGATATTTAAATCAAAAAAAATGTCGAAAAAAAACAAGATTTTAATATCTTGAATTTTATTTACCCAATACGAAACACTGGTGCAAAACCATTATTGTTAGTAGCAGCATTACCAATGGCTCTTCCATTTAAATCTACACACCAAAATACATTGTTTTCAGAGGCAAAACTTCCTCTAAGCTGCCAGTTTGTATTAGAATTATTGTAACTTTTAATTGCTGATGTATAATTACTTTGTGTTACCCCATTGTTTTTATAGTAATCTAATTGTCTTGACTGACTATTAGATGTTTCAGAGTTACCATCATAATTCCATACTTCTTTTCCACTTAATAAATATATTTTATCTGTTGATATAAAGTTTGTTGATTCTTCACTGCCATGGCCTGATACAACTTTTGTATTTATTATTATATTTTGAAGATCACTAGGTAATTTATTAAAAAATTCATTATTTGCATATGCTCTTATTTCTGAGGCAGGCCAGCCACCAAGGTTTGTATTAGTACTATTCATTGCTCTTTTTTCTACTATATCAACAAACTCGATAACAAATCCACATGCTGTCTCTGAAAATTCAGTTTTATTGCATTCACTAGGGGTTAATTTATTTGCTATTCTAACATTAAAGTATCCTAAATTACTTATATATATTTTTTTTACATCTCCGACATGATAATAATCTAACTTATTGTTTTTAATATTTGTTTGAATTGCTTGCCAACTATCTGTTGCAAATTTACTTTGCTTTGATATTTCTTTAGAATTAATTGTTATTGTGGCATCGGCTGATTCTATAGTAACTAATAGATTTAATCCATTTTTTTGACATGATGCATTTTGGCATGAATATGAATTAAGTTCGTATCCAGATGTAAAATCTAATGGAATAGTAATGATTGTTCCCTTACTATATTTTTTGGTTTCTAAGTTATTCTTAAATTTGCCATCAGGATTCTTTATAATTAAATTGTATTTTTCTTCTTCAGTTGGTGTTGTTTGTTGCGAATCATTATTTTTGATAGAAACGCAAATATCATCTATTTCTTGTAAAGTTGTACTACTAATAGTTTTTGTTTTACTATCATATTTTACTCTAAACTCTAAATTATTTAAACTTGAATTATCAATTGGATTGATTATAGTATCAACATCTTTTACTTTTTGATCATAATTTACTAGATTGTTTTTGGCTAAATCATTAAATTTAACTGAACATATTATTGTATCATCCACAGTATCGCAATTATCTAGCATATTACATCCGTCTTCCCTGGAAAAACATCTATAATTATCTTGTCCCCATAAGTTTAGTGCCTCTTCAGCTAATGTTATTTTTGATTTACAAAGTTTAACTTTAGATTGTTTAGCTACTTTTTGAACTTGAGGAACTACTATAACCATGATAAGAGAAATTAGCACTATTACAGCAAGCAACTCAACTAGGGTAAAACCTTTTTTATTCTTCATTTCTTACTTCCTTTTCTACATTTATATAATTAATTGTTACTCCTAAATCTCTAAATTTTCTTTCATATTCAGTAACAACATTATTTTCATAGTCTTCAGGTAAATCGAGAGAAATATCATTTATTTTATATCCATTATTATTAAATGACATTATTGAATAAGCAAATAAGGATTTATTATCTGTTTTCATTTTAATGTTTATTTTATTTTTAGATATTTCTTTATAGACTTTTAAAAATTCTTCACTAGTTAATCTTCTTTTAGTATGTCTTTTTTTAGGCCAAGGATCAGAAAAATTTAAATAAATTGTTTCAACGTTATGTTTAAAATATTTACCTAAGTTTTTGGCATCAATACACATAAATCTTAGATTAGATGGAATATCCTCTACTTTGTTTAAGGCTCTTACTAGAATTGATTCATATTTTTCAATTCCAATAAAGTTAATATTAGGATTTTGTCTTGCTTTACCAATTATAAAGTTTCCCTTACCACAACCAATTTCAATGTGAAGTGGCTTATCATCTTTAAAAATATTTTCAGTTATTACTAATTCATTTGAATCTATTATTTCTTTAGCGTTTTTTACATTTCTTAATCGCATTTTAATACTCCTTTATAAACTTTTTATTTTTTATACATATATTATTTTAGAGGTGAAACATGAAAAAGGATCGTAATTCTTTCTTTTCTGGTTATGGTTATGGACAAGTTGGAAACATGGGGATGGGTATGAATAATTTTGTACCTAATCAAGCAGTTAGTGCTAGTAACCAATTTTATGCAGGTCCCGCTTATCAGGAAACCGGTATGAATAATATGAGTTCAATGAACAATAATATGTATTCTGATATTGATTCTAGACTATCTAAAGTGGAAAGAAGATTAAATAGAGTGGAAGCAAGGCTAAATAAACTTGAAGGTGATTCTGCTTTAAATTATGGTACTGATTATAATTCTTCAAATAATGATATGTATATGGTTTAATCTATTTTTAACTTACCTAGGGTAAGTTTTTTTATTATTTTATTTATATAGTTAATGCCAAATATTTTTTGAGGTAATTTTAGTTTAAATGATGTAAAGATGAATATAAATCCTCCTACGATTGCATCGATAATAATAATTATAAATGAATCTCCTCTTTTATATAAATCAAGGGGTAAGAAGTGATTTAAAATCAAAAGTATAAAAGTCATTGATAAAGCAGGAATTAATGTTTTTAAAACTATAATAAATGTATCTTTGTAATTAATATTTTTATTTTGATTTACAAATTTAAGTCCTAAAAATATTGATGTTCCATATCCAATTATAGATGCTGTACTGGCTCCATAGTATGCTGGTAAATTTAATTTATGAAATAAAAGCATTAGTGGAACATCTAATAGAGCATTTACTAAACTACCAATGATATTTAAGGAATATACATATTTATATTTATTCATTCCTTGTAATGTGACTGATAATATCATGGCAATATTTCCTAACATTGCACCAAAGATTGTTATTTTTAAGATTGAGCCACCATAGGCATTTGTGTTATAGAAAATAGTCCAAATTGGAGTTGATAAAATTGATATTCCTATGGCAAGTGGTAAGGCAATGTAGAAAACCATTTGAAGTGCTTCATTTACTCTCTTATTTAATGATTTAATATTTTTAGTTGAATATGCTTCTACGATACTTGGTATTAGGGATGTAGTCATTCCCATTGCAATTGCGTTAACTATCATACAAATTTTAGATCCCCAAGTAGAAATACAACTGGCAATAAATTCGACATCTTCAGCAGCATATCCTAGGCTAGTTAAGGTATTTAATATTAGAACTGAGTCTATAATATTGTAGATATCAACTACTATGTTTATGATAACAAATGGGACTGCATAACTTATTATTTTTTGAGTTATTTCTTTATTGGTAACATTGTCTTTTTTTAGTTCTTTGTCTAAGTCTAATTCTTTACTATATTTTTTTATTTTTTTTCTTAAGTAAAGATATGCAACTAGTCCACCAAAGAAGGCTCCTGATACTGCAATACCTACAGCAAGAGATAAGGAACTATTAAATACCTTGTAGGCAAGAAATGATCCAGCTAGTATAATAAAAATTCTTACAATTTGTTCTAACAGGTTAGCAACTGAAGATGGCTCAAAAACTTGATGGCCTTGTAAATAACCTTTAGTAACACTTAAGTGTGGTATGATTAGAACTGCAAACGAGACACAACGAATTACAAAAGCAGCGTCTTCGGGAGTATTTCCACCAGTTATTTTTCCTAAATAAAGAGTTGCTAATTCTTCGGCAAATATGAAAAGTAGAGCAAATGCGGCAATACTGATATAACTTATTATTTTCTTTCCAACATGGAAGGCTCTAGTTTTGGCTTCTAATTTTCCAGTTGAGTTGTATTCACTAATTACTTTACTTATAGCGTTTGGAATTCCAGCTGATGAAACACCTAAAAATAATAAGTATAACTGATAAGCATAACTATATAATGCTCCACCTTGAGATCCTACTATGCTATAAAAGGGAATTACGTAAAGCATTCCCATCATTTTAACTAAAACAATCGATATAGTTGAAATAATTGTTCCAGAAATAAAACTATTTTTTTTCATACTTCTTATTCCTTTCTTTTATTCTGATGTATTGCGATAAATAATCATAGCAGTAAAGCAATAGATTTGTTCTTCACCAACTGCGGTTATGGCAACACTGTACTTAATGTCTAATAAGTCATCAACTTCTTTTAAAAAGGAATTGACAGAGTTTTCTAAATCTTTTTCATGAGATTCGTCAAATACTTTAACTTGCATATTTTCCTCCCTATTATTGTTATAACAAAATATAAGAAAGAAATTTGTCTAAAATGGTTATTTATTTAATGTTAATCTTTTTCTTAAACATTTAGGACAAAGGGCAATATAATTGTCATTTCCTACTAAAATATCACTATCTTTAGAACCATTATAATAAGTATATGAAGCGTCTCTATTACAATCATTACATGATGCATGTAACAAGACTATTTCATCGGATATTGCCATTATTTCAGGCATAATTCCGAACGGTTTTAGTTCGCTTGTTAAATTAAGTCCAGCAATAAATATATCTAAATCTTTATTTATTGATAAATCGATTAGTACGTCAATATTTCCTTTCATAAAATTAGCTTCATCAATAAATATAGTTGTTATTTTTTCATTTAAATAATTATAAATATCATTTAGGTTATTAATTAATATTGCTGTAACTTCTTTTCCATTTCTAGTTTTTATAACACCATAATCTCTAGTGTCTATTTTAGGTTTAAATAATAATATTTTACTTTTGTGATATTTTTTATCATATTCTTTTAATAATTCATCGGACTTTCCACTAAACATTGGTCCTGTATATAATTTTATCATTTTATATTACTTCCTCTTTAATAAATATACATTATTTTATAGTTTATAGCAAATAAAAATTGGATATAGTAAATCCAATTTATTATTCAAGTGGTTCTCCACACATAATACAATTTTTTAAGGAGTACTCATTTTCAAAGCCACAATTATTACAATGTTTGGTTACTTTTATTCCACTATTTACTTCTTCATTAACCATTTTTGGTAGTTCAACTGTTTCTTCTAATATATCATTATCTACTGTTGGCACTTTATTTGTTTCAAGTGGTTCTAATTCAAGAGTTGGTTCGTTATTTATATCTAGATTTAAATCAGATTGTTTTAATTTTGTTAAAGTATCTACTAATTCTTCTGTTTGGTTAGTTTTAGCATTTGGTTCTGGAATAGGCATTTCAAAAGCACTGGTTATATCTTCATCATATTTAGGTTCTTTGGAAACTGTTGAAGTTTCCGGAGTAATATTTATATATGCATTATTTAACTTTGTTACATCAGGTATCTTAGTTTCTTCAGTGTTTAGAGGGGGTGCTTCAACAAATTCAGGTATTCTTTCCTCTACTTTATTTTCGGTTGGAGCAGAAGCTTGCTCAATATTAGATGCAACTACTTCGTTTATTTTTTTATTTTTTTGATTGTTTTTTGATAATATCAAAACTAAATAATAAATATTAGGAATAAATATATATAAAAGTCCTAATGCAGATGATTTATTTAGTTTTTTAGGAATATTGAATGATGCTACAATCATACCAATAATATTTGCTACTGGTAAAAGAATTAACCAACCGGGAAGTTCTCCTAATTTTAGATAAACCCATCCATTATAGATAGGGATAATGCTTTTCCAACCTTTTTCCCCTAGTTTGTTAAATAAAATCCATTGTTCAATTATCGCTAATAAGCTTAATACACATAGTACTATAACTATAGTATCTAAATAAATTGATGCTTCATTAAAAAATATATCGTTTAAATATTCCACTTTAATAACCTACCTTTTTATATTACATAAAAAATATACCATAGCAAAAATAAAATAGCAAATTTTTTTGCTATTAATCTTTAGGGTTAAAAAATATAATTAAGATAAAAGAAATGATAATTGTTGCTGATATACCTAATGAAACTCCTGATAATATGTTATTAAAGATACCTAATAAGCCATCACTTAAATAACCATAGTAGACACTATTAGTTATGGTATTACCAAAGGATATGATTGGCAAGTTAGCACCTATTCCAACTTTAGATACTATTTTATCATAGATTCCAAAGACACTTAGGAATGATCCTATAACTACAAATATACTAGTTATATGACCAAAGGTTAATTTAGAATTGTTCATGATTATTTGGCTAATTAAACAAATTGTTCCGCAAAATAGGAAGGAATAAAGTATGGTCATTTTTGCACCTCGATTGTTAATGCATTGGTTATTGAAGGTATCGTCTCTTTTTGATTTACCAATTCTGGATTGTGTAGGGATCCGGTTGATAATAAAAGTACTTTTTTATATTTTTTGATATTTATTAAATTGTAGAAATATACAAGTGGTAAACAAGCTGGTCCACTTGCTCCACTGGTACTTGTATCTCCAAATAGAATTTCCCCAGCATCTAGGTAATTTTTTAATTTATATCCATTTTTGTTACATAGTTCTTTGAAAATCTTGCTCCCTACTTTACCTAAATCACCAGTTACAATTAAATCATAATCTTTTATGTTAGTGTTAGTTTTAGTTAAGTGATTAATTAGGCAGTCATAGGCACTTGGAGCCATTACTGCTCCCATATTGTAGGTATCTTTAATGTATGAATCTACGACATTACCAATAGTTCCATTTAAAACTTTAATGTTTGTTTTTTGATTTGTTAAGTGAATTCCAATTGCACATGTTGCAGTTTGGGTACTTCTTTTTACTTTAGGAGCGCCATATTCAACGGGAAATCTAAATTGTTTTTCAACGTTTAAGTTATGAGAACTAATTAATAGGGTTCCTTTGTTAATGGCTTTACTTTCAATAAAATTTGATAATGTTGTGATTCCTCCCGAAAATGATGCACAAGCTGAATATAATCCTATATAAGGAGTGTTTCTATTTTTCATGCTAATGTTAGAACTTGCTAATTGATTTTCTAAATTTGATGCAATAACTAAATCAGATGTTGGTAAATTATCTATTACTTCATTTAACATTTTAACTTCACATTTAAATGGTGTTTTTTCCCCGTAATAGTAATCATTCATTACTTTATCTGGATTTTTAATATTTCCATTTGCTTCTTTTTTACTTACAACTGTATAAAACTTATCAATATAAACATTTTTAAATTCAAACATTTAGAATCACCTTTATTATTCCCATGAAGAAGCCACTTACAATGGCATATAGAATTACACTTCCAGCTAGTTTAAAATAATTGGAGCCTAATCCGGTAATTAACCCATCGTGTTTATAATCTAGGGCAGATGAGGTAACACTGTGGGCAAAACCGGTAATTGGAATGATTATTCCGGATTTAAATTTTTCAATAATTGTGTCAAACTTTCCTAAGCAGGTTAATAAGGCAGAAACAAAGATGGCAATTAAGATTACATAAGATGTGGCATCGGGTTTAGAAATATGACAATTGTTTATTAAAAATAAACGAATTATTTCACCAATCATTCCAATAGCTCCTCCAGAGATAAACGCTAAGATATAGTCTTTTTGATTATCTTCGTGAGGAGTAAATTTTTTTACAATTTTTAAATATTCATTTTTATCCATAAAATCACATTTATATTATTAACCAATTAACTTTTTATATACTCTTTTATTTTGGCTTTACCTTTTTTCTCAATTCGAGATACTTTAACTTGGGATATGCCTAAAAGACTAGCAGTTTCACTTTGTGTTAAATCTTCAAAGTATCTGCTTAAGACAACTTTTCTTTCTAAATCACTAAGTGTTTTTAAGGAATCATTAATTAAAATTTGATTATCTAAATCCATAGTTGCTCCTATGGCATCGATGTAGGATGATCCATCTTCAGTTATTTTATCATCTAAACTTACAGATTCTTTGGTAACGTTTAAAATGTTTATAATAGTTTCTTCATCCATTTCTAAAAATGTGCTTAACTCAGTTGTAGTTGGAGTTCTTCCTAGTTCTTCTTGTAACATGGTGATAGCTTTTTTAATTGATTTTGACAACCGTAGATATTCCTTGTTTAACTTAATAGTTTGGGAATTATTTACAAACTCAAACATTTCACCATAGATGTACATATAGGCAAAGTTTATAAAGTTTTTCCCAACATTTTCATTGTAATTGCGATAGGCTTTAATCAAACCTAAACTACCGGCTTGATATAAATCACATAACTCGACGTTGTAAAAATTTTTTGCAACCTTATAAATTAAAGGTTCATACTTTTGTAATATTATTTTTTCTTGTTCCATTTTTTCTTCCTTTCAAAAATAATATACTTTTTTATGAGATACACTTAAATAACTTCGACAATCTATATCTTTTTATGATAATTTATTGTGTAAAGTTGATGTGTAAAATTATTATTAATAAAATAAGGTAAGGTGTTAATTAATTTGAAAATTTACTTTTATTAGTCAAATGATGATGTAAAATTAGTTTGGTAAATTTTAATTTAAAGTGTAAACTAGACAAAATGAAAGAATTGTACTATAATTATTAAGCAATTTGAACTTTTAAATTTTTTTATTAAGTTATTAAGGAGGAAGATATATATGAAAAATGAGGAAGTTACGTCTATATTCGCTTTAGGTGGATTAGGTGAAGTTGGAAAAAATATGTATGTTATTGAACATAAAAATGAAATCGTTATTATAGATGCCGGAGTTATGTTTCCAGAAGCAGGACTTTTGGGTGTTGATTATGTTATTCAAGATATTACATATTTAAAACAAAATGAGGATAAAATTAAGGCATTAGTTATAACTCATGGACATGAAGATCATATTGGTGGTATTACTTTCTTACTACAAAATGTTAAGGTACCTGTTATTTATGCATCTAAAATTGCATGTGATTTAATTGTTAAAAAGTTTGAAGATAAAAACATGGAATATAAAAACTTAAAAGAGTTTGATGCGGATACTGTGTTAAAGTTTAAATATATGACAGTTTCTTTTGTAGGAACTACACACTCTATTCCGGGAAGTTATGCAGTTGTTATTAAAACGCCGAATGGGACAATATTTGAAACTGGAGATTTTAAGTTTGATTTAACACCTATTGGACCAATGGCTGATATTCATAAGATGGCTGAACTTGGGAAGGAAGGCGTTAAGATTTTACTTGCCGATAGTACAAATGCCTGTGTTCCGGGATACTCTAATAGCGAGTCTTTGGTAGATGAAGCACTTAACGATGTATTTGCAATGCATACTTCAAGAATTATTATTGCGACATTTGCATCTAATATTTATCGTATTAAACACATTGTGGAAACTTGTAGAAAAAATAATCGTAAGATTGTTACTTTTGGTAGATCAATGGAAAATGCGAAAGAAATTGCAATTAAGAATAATTTAATTACTGATAAAACAATATTTATTGATGCTAATGAGGCTAAAGATTTAAAGAAGAATCAAATTTGTATTTTATGTACTGGTTCTCAAGGTGAACCTCTAGCGGCTTTATCTAGAATTGCTAATGGAACACATAAACAAATTACTTTGTTACCTGATGATATTGTTGTATTTTCTTCTAGTCCAATACCAGGAAATAAGGCGTCAATTAATAAAATTATTAATAAGTTATATTTAAAAGGTGTAAGGGTTTATACAAATTCAGAGTTATCTGATATTCATACATCAGGACATGCTAAACAAGAAGAACTTAAATGGATGCTTAGAATTATTAAACCCGAGTATTTTATGCCAGTTCATGGTGAATATAGAATGCTTAAAACACATGGTGATTTAGCTAATTTATGTGGAATACCTAAAGAAAATATCTTTATTTGTAAAAATGGGGATTCTGTTGAATTAACTAAAGATGGTGCAAGAATTGGTAAACATATTCAAGCAGGTGATATATATGTTGATGGATCTAGAGTTGGGGATGTTGGTTCTACCGTTATTAGAGATCGTCAATTTATGTCTAAAGAAGGTATTTTATGTGTCATTATAAATGTTAATCCAAATACGAGAGAACTATTACTTAAACCAAATATTACTACTAGAGGATTTATTTTAGTTAATGAAAATGCGGAATTAATTAAAAGTATAGAGGATAAAGTTAATGGTGTTGTTAGAGAATCTCTTAAAAATGGTTATAGTTATGTAGATTTAAAAAATCAAATTATTTTAGAATTATCACCATTTATTAATGAGTTAACAGGTAGAAGGCCGATTATTATTCCTGTTATTATGGAAGTTAAAAATTAACATATTTTTTATTCTATCATACTATATAATATGGTAGAATTTTTTATTGAATTAAATCCAATTTTTCAGGCATTGCTTGCTTGTACATTTACATTTTTGGTTACAGCACTAGGAGCTGCTCTTGTATTTTTGGTTAAAAAAGTTAATCAAAATTTAATGGATATTCTTCTTAGTATATCTGCTGGTATTATGCTTTCAAGTTCAATTTTTTCTTTAATTATTCCAGCACTGGATAGTTCGGATGATATTGGTTGTAATGCATCTATACTACTTTCTATTGGAATTATGGTTGGGGCTTTATTAATTTATTTTTGCGATTATTTGTATAATAAGAAAGAAAAAAAATTAAAGAAAATTAAAAAAAATAAGAAAAATAATAATGTTAATAATTTATTACTTTCGATGACTATTCATAATTTTCCTGAAGGAATGGCAATTGGTGTTGCTTTTGCGGGTGTATATTATGGGAGTATTTCAAGTATTACGGCTGCTATATCATTAGCAATAGGAATTGGTATTCAAAATTTTCCAGAAGGTTCTGCTATTAGTTTTCCATTATATAAAAATGGCTATAGTAAATTTAAATCATTTGTTATTGGTGGATTAACTGCTATAGTTGAACCAATTGGTGGGGTTATTGGAGTTTTAATTGCTCTTAGGTTACCTGTTTTATTACCATTTTTACTATCTTTAGCTGCTGGAGCAATGTTTTATGTAATTGTTACGGAATTAGTGCCTGAGGCAATGCAAAATAAAAATAAAGAACGTATGGCTCTTTATTTAATAATTGGATTTATTATAATGATGTTTTTAGATATCTCTTTAGGATGATATCTTTTTTATTTCAAATATTTCAGCAAATTCTTTTGGAACTTTAGTAGTAAGTTCAATTTGAGCATTGGTAATTGGATGAGTAAATTTTAAATAGTAATTATGAAGGCCTAATCTTCCTATTGGATTTTTGTTTGCTCCATATTTTTTATCTCCGATTAAGGGATGATTAAGACTAGAAAATGTTACTCTTATTTGATTTTTTCTTCCCGTTTTGATGTTTATATCTAACAATGTATATTTATTAGTATTTTTAATAGGAATGTATTCAGTAATACATTTTTTACCTTTTTTGGGATCTGTGGTTTGATATGTTTTTAAATCTTTTCCTTCATACAAATAATTTATTATTTTATTTGGTTTATCAATTTTTCCAATTACTACTCCATAATATTTTCTTATTACTTTATCCCATGCTGATTGAAATCTTAATTTTGCTTTTTCATTTTTTGCAAATACGACAAATCCGGATGTATCTTTGTCTAATCTATTTACAATAAATACTTTTTGATTCTTTTTATGAAGATAGTTATATACTTCATGATAAAGTGTTTTTTCTTTTTCTTTATCAGTTGCAATTGTTAGTATTCCCGATGGCTTTGAAACAACTAATATGTTTTTATCTTCAAAAGCAATATTTAATTTTTTCATATTAATCTTCTTTAACGTTTGTATAGATAGCAGTTACATCGTCTATTTCTTCTAACATATTGTAAAGACGATCATATAGTTCTTTATCTTCGCCAGTTAGAGTTATTTCTTCTTTAGCAAAGTTTCCAATTTCATCGTAAATGTATTCAACATTTGGTTCTATTTTTTCAACAACGTCTTTAACATGATGAAAATCAGTTGGATTACATGATATTGTAATTTTGCCATTTTCGTTATTGAAATCTACTAATTCGATTCCTTCATTTAATAATGCTTCAAAGATTTCTTCTTCTTTATCACTATTAAATACAATTACGCCTAGATAATCATAATTATATGATACAGAATTAGTAACACCTAATGATTTATGAACTTTGTTAAATGCTGTTCTAACAAAACTTACAGTACGATTTACATTGTCTGTTAATGTTTTAACTATAAATGTACTATTTCCTGGACCAAATCCTTCATAAATTACTTCTTGATAGTCTTCTCCACCGGCTCCTTTAGCCTTATCAATTGCTCTATTTATGATATCACTAGGTACTTGTTCTTTTTTAGCTTTTTCACAAACTCTTTTTAAATTAATGTTTGTTTCGATTTCAGGATTTCCTTTAGCGGCTAAATATATTTCTTTGGCGTAGTTACTATATAATTTAGCTTTCATTGCTCCTGTTTTTTGAATACTTGCTTTTCTTACTTCATATGCTCTTCCCATATATATTTCCTTCTTTCTTTATTATATTATTAGGCCAATAATCATTACGATTAGGCCAATTATTATTCCAATGATACTTGATTTATTAAAATTTTCTTTTAATTCAGTGAATAATTCAAATATTAGAAGATATAAAATCATTCCTAAAGATAAGCTTAACATGAAACCTAACAATAGGTCTGTCATGTATCTTTCAAAGAGTAAAATTATTAAACCTCCAATAAAAGTAGAAAATGTTAATAAAGTTAGGTATATCCACTTTTTATTTGTTTTTTCTTTATTTAATAGGGTTGTTATTTCAATACCAAAAGGGATATTGTGCATTCCAACACCAAATAGACATAATAGGCCTGATTTTAAATCACTAGATGATATGGCATAAATACTTATTCCTTCAACGATGTTGTGTAAAATAAGCGCTAATGAGGTTATTATGCCGATATGATTCAAATGTTTTTCATGATGTTCTAAATTTTCATAATGACTGTGATTTGGTATTAATTTCTCTAATAGTAAAATACTTAAAAATCCGGCTAATATGCCAATAAATAATAAGTATATTTTTTTTGTTCCTAACATTTCTAAACATTCAGGAAGAATATCAAAAATTGCTAAATATATTAGTACTATAAATGCGGATGCAACACTAATGTTGACTAATGATTTATTATTTTTATTTTTTAATGATATTAGGACACCTATTAAAAAGAATAAACCAGCAATTAAATTTAATAATAATTTTATTTTTATCACCTCTTTGTACGTAACTATTATACAAGAATAATTGGAAAATAAAAACCCTTTATTTGTTTGGGTTTAAATTATTTTGATAGTAAAATAATATACAATACTGAAATTAAAACTGGTAAAATTATAGCAAGTGATACTAGTATATAAAATTTAATATCTTTTTCTTTTTTCTTCATATTCCATCTATTACATATTACTATAAAAGAGGCACTTTTTCAAGTTAATAAAATTTAATTATAAATGTAGTTATTTTAAATTTTTTATTTTATTGATACCTAACTTTAATGTTTTATCATGAGATCCAGAAATATGATATGTTTCTACATTATTTAGTTCTTGGGATTCCAATGGTACTATTCCATCTCCATTAATTTTCATCACTTTGTTAAAGAAATAAAGAAATAAATCTATTAAATCCTCACATGAAGTTAGATGATCAAGTGACGCTGTAATATTAATATGATTTTCTAATTTTGATAATGTAAAATTTTTAATAAATTCTGAATTTGGTGCTATATCTTTGTCAACATTATGATTACTAAAAATCTTGTTGTAAAAATTAATTAATAATTTATATTTAAGTTCTTTTTCCATCATAGATTTGTCGGCAACTTTTGTTCCTTTAAATGGAGAAGAAATAGTTATTAGGTTAACTTTTCGATTGCATAATTCGGTTGTTTTATATAAACATGGACCACATTTAGAATGACCTATTAAATATATTTGATTAAAAGAATCTGATAAGTTATTTACAAAATTTGTTATTTCTTCACTAGAAATAGTTAAACCAGCACATTCAAATGTAAAGTAAAATGTATAAACTGTTGCATCGGTATCAAAGTCAACTTCAAAGTTTTTCATACCTGGGTCGTGACTAACTATTTCATTATTTTCATTTACACTTAAAGAGTTTCCTTTTCCAATAAGAAGGCACTTTTTATTACTACCTTCTTTAATTCTCTGAATTATTATATTTTTTGTTTTGAATACTACATTTGGTAGTATGTCATTTGTTTTAATTTCTTGCTTCATTATAAATCAACCTTTTTCTATTCTAATTTTGATTTTACTAGAATAAATCTGCTGTGCTACTGGCATTTAAATTTAAATCGGTAAATTCTTTGTTTAAATATAATGGATATGCAGCACAACCTATCATTGCGGCATTGTCAGTACAGTATTTTATTGGAGGAATAGTTAAATCAACGTTATATTTTTGAGCAAGTGCTTCTATTTTTGATCTTAAATATTTATTAGCAGATACTCCGCCGGCAACTATCATTTTTTGACAATGATACTTTTGAAGAGCAAGTTCGGTTTTTCTAATTAGTTCATCAATTGCGATAGTTTGAAAAGAACAAGCAAGGTCATATTTTCTAATTTCATTGCCTCTTTGTTTTTCATTATGTACTAAATTAATGACAGCACTCTTTAAACCACTAAATGAGAAATTTAATTCATTGTTATTAAGTGGTATTGGTAAATTGTAACTTGGTGTACCTTGATTTGCATACTTTTCAATGTTAGGTCCTCCTGGATATGGTAAATCTAAAACTCTAGCTACTTTATCATATACTTCACCAATTGCATCATCCATAGTACTTGCTAGTACTTTAAATTTATAATCGTCTTCCATTAATACTAATTCGGTGTGTCCACCACTAACTACTAATGCTAGTAATGGAAATTCCATTTTTTTAACTAAATTATTAGCATAAATATGACCAGCAATATGATTAACTTTAATTAATGGTTTATTGTAAACTAATGAAATTATTTTAGCAGCTTCTACACCCACTAATAGGCTTCCTAAAAGTCCAGGACCATAAGTTACAGCAACAGCATCAATATCATTTAATGTTAAATTTGTTTTGCTTAACATGTCTTCTAACACTAAAGTAATACTTTCTGTGTGCATTCTACTTGCTATTTCAGGTACTACACCGCCATATAATGCGTGGGTATTCATTTGGGTTAAAATAGTTGTTGCTACATCTTCTGTTCCATTTTTAATTATTGACATACTTGTTTCATCACAAGAAGATTCTATGGCTAATATATATACATCTTTCATATTTAATTCCTTTCCATAATTATTGCATCGTCGTCTTTGTAATAATTTTTGCGAATGTTTATAATTTTAAAATCATATTTTTGATATAATTTGATAGCGTTAATATTTTTTGATCTTACTTCTAACATTATTTTTTTATTTTGTTTATTATTAATTATATATTTAAGAAGAATACTTCCAATTCCTTGATTTTGATATTCAGGTTTTACTATTATGTTTAATAGATCAATTATATCTAGTCCGTTTTGAGTATGAATAAATCCTTTAATATTATTATTTTCTTTATATATATAAATTGTTTCATTTGGATTTAAATTTTCAATATGAAAAAGTTTTGAAAAGTTAGGATTTAACATTGTTCCTAGTTGTATAACTTCTTGAACTTCTTCTTTTGTTAATTTACTTATCACTTAATGCCTCAATAGTTTTTATATATATTGGATTAGCTAAATGAACATTTACGGGATTTAATCCGGATAATTTATTTGAAATTTTATCTAAATCTATTTTTTGATCAATATATACTTTATCTTTGGTATTAGAAAACAATTCTTCAACTAAATCATTTTTAATGTAATAAATGTCCTTAATTAGTTTATTATCTTTAAATTCACCAATATATTTTCCCTTATTATCTGATATACAAATAATTTTATCTTTTTCAGGTACACTTAATGAGATTGCTTCAATGCTTGTGATTGTTTTGATAGGAATGTTTAAGGTATAAGCAAGCATTTTGGCATCGGTAACACCTAAACGAGTCCCAGTAAACGATCCTGGACCATTTACTACTATTATTTCATTTAAGTTTGAAACATTTAGTTTATTTCTTTCTAATATTTCTTTAATCATAGGAACAATGAACTCACTGTGGCTTTTATAAGTTTCATATTCACTTTTGTCAGATAAATCATTATCTTTGATTAATCCAATTTGAATTAATTCATTATAGGTACTTATAAATAGTTTTAACATATTAACAACCTCCAATATGCCTTTATTATACAATAAATTACAAAAAAAAATAATGCTTTTTTGCATTATTATAGTACTGATTCTACTAAATCAACATATTTTTGACCATATGGTTTTAATACTAGAACACGGGTGTTTTCATCAATTATTTTAAAATCGATTTGTAATCTTTCTTCAGGTAAGCAATCACATATCATATCTGACCATTCAATTATACAAACTCCGTTTTTATTAAAATAATCATTGAAACCAATTGTTTCACATTTACCTTCTAATCTATAAACATCCATATGATATAATGGCATTTCTCCTGATTCATATTCTTTAATTAAATTAAATGTTGGACTAGTGATTGTTTCAGAAATTCCTAGTGATTTAGCAAATCCCTTAACAAATACAGTTTTTCCACTACCTAATTCACCATCTAGACATATAACCATGCCGGGAAATTTTTCTGATTCAATATTTTCAGCTAATTCCATAGTGTCATCAATACTTCTTGATGTATATTTATAATCCATATCTTATCACCTATACTTATTATATTGTATCAAATATTAATTGTAAATACAGGTTTACAATTAAAGCAAAAAAATTGCAAAAAAAAAAAAATTGGCAACTACCTATTTTCGCATTCACTATCTTCGGCGTTTAAGTGCTTAACTTCTCTGTTCGGG
>CAKOMY010000009.1 GCA_934096815.1 uncultured Bacilli bacterium
GAATTACAATTAAAGAGATATTTTATAACAGCAAAAAATAATTTTTATAAGTATTTTTCATTTTATGATGGTTTTGGAGTAATTGATGATCCGTTTTATATTGATGTACATACAATAAATAATTTAAGATATTTATCTAAATTACAAAAAGTTGCAAATGAGAAGAATAAAAACGTCTATGCAATATATGATGATGGTGCAATGATTTATAATAGAAATACAAAAGAAATAGAATTATTTGGTAATGTTAGAATTTTTAAACCAGAAAAATAGTAAAATTATGTTTTATAAAGAAAATATATTTTGTGAGAAGGAAAAATATGATAACAATAAAATCAATTGAAACATTAAAAACTAATAGATTAAATTTAAGAAGATTCTGTATAGATGATGCTGAAGCATTATTTAATAATTGGGGAACTGATAAAGAAATTAGTAAATATATGTTATGGAAAAATTATAAAACATTAGATGATGCTATAAATAGTATTAACTATTATATTGAATGTTATGAAAATAATTCTAATTTTAGACAATATGCAATTGAATTAAATGATACAAATGAGTTAATTGGTCAGATAAGTTTTACTATTAGCAAAAAACATGAAAGTGCTGAAATATCATATTTAATTGCTCGACCATATCAAAATAAAGGGCTTATGAAAGAAGCATTAAACGCTATTATAGATTATTTAATTAATGGTCTAAATTGTACTAGAATAAGTGCTGAAGTTATGATTGAAAATATTTCTAGTATCAAATTATTAGAAAAAAATGGATTTGTACAAGAAGGAATTGAAAGATTAAAATATAAGAAAAAAGATGGAAAGTTTACTGATATAATTGTAATGAGTTTAATAGATGATAAGAGATTATAATTTTATGAAATATAGAATTAAAATTTCTTATTTTCTTTATTGATTATTAAAATGAAATGAGGAATGATTATGGTTAAAAAATTAATTGCAATTGGTGGCGGAGAAAATGGAAGATTACTGGAAGATGGAACTAAGTCTAAATATGAAACAAGATTAATGGATGAAGAAATTATTAGATTAACTAATAAGAAAAATCCAAATTATTTGTTTATTGTTCATGCTATGAGTTTTTCAGAAGAAATAGAAGATAGTTATTATAATACTATGAAAAAAATTTATGGTGATATGTTTGGATGTAATTGTAAATGTTTGAAAGCAAAAGATTTAACTAATAAAGATTATGTTAAAGAGTTAGTTGATTGGGCTGATATAATTTATGAAGGCGGTGGAGACACTAGGTTGATGTTAGATTTATGGAAAAAAACTGGCTTTGATAACTTATTAAAAGATGCATGGTATAATGGCAAAGTTATTTGTGGAATATCAGCTGGTGCTGTTTGTTGGTTTAATTCATGTAATTCGGATACGGAAGATGGTGGATTTGAAAGTATCAATTGTTTAGATTGGTTTGATTTATATATTACACCACATGCTGATGAAGATGGAAGATATGAATCCAGTAAAAATCAGCTTAAAAATAATAAAAAAATTGGAATAATGCTTTCTAATTGTTCGGCTATAGAAATAATTGATGATGATTATAGAATTATTTCAGAAAATGGTAATGAAAGAAATTTTGACAAAGGTTATGCTTTAAAATGTTTTTGGAAGGATAACAAATTTAATGAAATAAAACTAGATGATAGTAATGAATTTAAAAAAATAAGTGATTTATGTGAATTAGATATTTAAAAATAAGGAGATGTTTTAAATTATGAAATTATTCTTATGTGGTGGCGGAAGTGGTAAACAAGTAATTGATGCTTATAAAGAATTTGAAAAATGTATTGATAAAAATAAACCTATTTTATATATACCACTAGCTATGGATGAAGAAAAATATAATAGTTGTTATGAATGGTTTAGCGAGGAAATTAAAAATTTTGGTGGTATGAAATTTGATATGGTTAGAAATTCTTTAGAGTTATCTAATAAAGATTTTAATAAATATGCTGCTATATTTATAGGTGGTGGTAATACATTCAAATTATTAAAAGATTTAAAGGAACATTCTAATTGGGATAAAATTATAAACTATTTAAATAATGATGGAGTTATTTTTGCTGGAAGTGCTGGTGCTATTGTATTTGGTAAGGATATAAATAGTGCTTTAATTGATGATGGAAATGATGTAAATATATGTGATTTAAGTGGATTTAATTATTTAAAAGATTATTCTATTTTGTGTCATTTAAAAGAATCTCATTTTAATAAAAATGAAGAATATTTAAAAAGGTATTCTAAAAAATTTAAAACTATATATATGCCAGAAGAAGATGTTATATTAATTTCTAATAATGAAATTAAAATGATAGGTAATAAGGATATCGTTATATTTGATAATGATAAATATTGTTGGCGCACTTGTAAAGAATTTGAAATAATTTTTAAATAAGAAATATGTGTTAGGTGATAGAGTATGAAAAAAATATTAATGTTAAGTGGTCCTGATAAAAGAAAAGGATATATAGAAGATGTTAAAGAAATAATAAATAAAAATTTAAGTGGTAAAAGAAGTATAATATGTATTTCGGCTAATCCGGATAAATATGAAAAAAATGATAAACAAGTTTATGGTAAAGATGATTCTTTAGGTATTATTAAGATGCTTGACATGTGTGGAGTTAAAATTGAAAATACATATTTAATTGATAATAGAAACATTAAAGAATTTGATAAAAATTTGTTTTTAGATGTGGATATAATATATTTTATGGGAGGAGATCCTTTGTTACAAAATCAATTTGTAATTGATAACGATCTTTTAGAATATATAAAAATGTCAGATGCATTTATAATTGGTGTTAGTGCTGGATCAATGAATTTAGCAGAAAATACTTTTATTCCTAAATATGAATTAAATGATAAAGCAAGATTTATTAAGGGATTTGGACTATGTAATTATTCTATTGTTCCTCATTATGATATTAATGATTTGATGCAGGTTAATGAAGTAAAAGAAAATTGTTGCGAACATAATTTAATTGGATTACCTAATGAATCAGCAATTTATATAAATGGGGATATTGTTGAATTTATTAATGATTATTATTTATATAATAGTAAATAAAATATTTAGGGAAACCTGAATATTTTTTTAATACTTAAACCATTATATTCATAGAATATTATGGGAGACAAATCATGAAAAATTGTTATAATAGTGAAACAAATAAAATACTTAAAGTTGCAGAAAAAGAAATGCTTAGTTGTCATCATCCTTATGTTGGAACTGAACATTTATTATTATCCTTATTAAAGAATAAAAATATTAGTAAGATATGTTATAAATATAATTTAAATTATTATAATTATAAAAATAATTTACTTAAGATTATAGGAAGTGCTACTAAAGAGTCTAAATATATTTTATATACTCCTTTATTAAAGTTAGTAATTAATAAAGCAAGAGAAAATTCAGATAAAGATAATAAAGAATTAGATGAATATTATTTATTGTCAAGTTTATTATCTTATAAAGATGGAATAGGTTATAGTATAGTTAATAATATGGGTATTGATTTAGATGCTCTTACTTTAGAACTTAATAATCAAGGTGTTTTAAGTGAGTTTGGTAAAGTTTTAAATGATGAGGCAACTGACAAAATATATTTAAGAGATAAAGAAATAACAAATATTATGGAGATACTATTAAGAAAAAATAAAAATAATCCTTTGTTAATAGGACATGCGGGAGTTGGAAAGACTGCTTTAGTTAAAGAACTTGCTAGAAGAATAAAGTTTGGAGATGTTCCGGTAGAACTAAAGGATAAAAAAATAATTTCAGTTCAAGTTAGTTCTTTAATATCAGGAACTAAATATAGAGGAGAATTTGAAGCAAGAGTTAATGATTTAATTAAAGAGTGTATTAAAAATAAAAATATAATTTTGTTTATAGATGAAATTCATACAATTATGAAAACTGGTTCTAGTGAAGGAGCAATAGATGCTGGTAATATATTAAAACCTTATTTATGTAGTGGGGATATAAAAATTATTGGAGCTACTACAATAAGTGAATATAATGAATATATTAAAAAAGATCAGGCTTTACTTAGAAGATTTACTCCTATTATGGTTAATGAACCAAGTTTAAAAGATATGGAATTTATATTAAATAAAGTTAAGAAGAGTTATGAAGAGTACTATAAATTAAAGATAAATAAAAATATAGTTAATTATATTATTAGTAATACAGATAAGTATATGCCTAATTTATATAATCCCGATAAATCAATAGAAGTGTTAGATACAGTTTGTTCTAAGAAAATACTTGATAATTATGTTAATAAATCCAAGGATATGAACATTAAAATGATAGATGTAGATAATTTAATTAAGGAGAGAGTTAATATTATTAATATAGATGATAATAAGTTTAATGAGGTTAAATGTGAACTTGAAAAAAAATATAATGAATTGATTGTTAAAAATATAATGAATATTATTAGAGATAATAAGTTTAATAAGTATATGTTTTTAAATGGAGAAAGTAAGAGTAAAGAGAAAATAATTAGTTATATTGCTAATAAGTTAGAAATTAATTTAATTAATATTAATTGTTTAGAGTTTAATGATGAATTTGGAGTTAATAAGTTAATTAATAATAATTATTTATATAATAAGATAGATGAGAATCCTTATTCAATTATTTGTTTTAATAATTATGATAAAGCGGGTAGAATTATTAGGAATTTAGTTGATTCGATGATTAGTAATGGCTATATAAGTAATATGAATAATGAGAAGATATATTTAAATAATTCGATTATATTTGTATTTAATAATGAAGAGACAAGTAGAATTGGGTTTAATGAATTAGTTGCTTAGTGATTATGTTAAAGTAATCACTTTTTTAAGTTATGTTGTTTAATTTTTTTATTATAAATGATAAAATTAGGTGTATGAAGGAGGTAAATATGAAGATTTATAATACTTTAACTAAAAAAATAGAGGAATTTGCACCTCATAATAAAGATAGGGTTACTTTTTATTCTTGTGGTCCTACTGTGTATCATTATGCACATATTGGTAATTTAAGAAATTATGTATGTAATGATTTATTGGATAGAACTTTAAGATATATTGGTTATAAAGTTGAAAGATGTATGAATATTACAGATGTTGGTCATTTGAAGAGTGATTCTGATTCGGGAGAAGATAAAATGGTTGCTAGTGCTAAGAAGGAACATAAAAGTGTTTTAGATATAGCTAAATTTTATACTGATGCTTTTTTTAAGGATTTTGATGCTTTAAATTGTAAGAGACCAGAAATTGTAAGTAATGCGAGTGATAATATTGATATGTATATTAAAATTATAGAGAAGTTACTTAAGGATGGTTATGCTTATCAAGCTGGTGGTAATGTTTATTTTGATGTTTCTAAATTAGATGATTATTATAAACTAACTAATCATAAGGAAGATGAAATGGTTGTTGGGGTAAGAGATGGAGTAGAGTTTGATGGTAATAAGAAAAATCAGGCTGACTTTGCTTTATGGTTTACTAAAAGCAAGTTTGAAGATCAAGAACTTAAGTGGAATTCTCCTTTTGGGGTTGGATATCCGGGATGGCATATTGAATGTTCTGGTATATCAATTAAAAATTTAGGTGAATATTTAGATATTCATACTGGTGGTGTTGATAATATTTTCCCTCATCATACTAACGAGATTGCTCAAAGCGAGGCTTATTTAGGACATAAATGGTGTAGTTATTGGGTACATACGGAACATTTAATGAGTATTGATGGTAAGATGAGTAAGAGTCATGGTGATGTTGTTACTGTTGATAGTTTAATTAATAAGGGGTATAATCCATTATCATTTAGATATATGTGTTTAAATAGTCATTATCGTAAACAATTAATATTTTCATTTGATGCTCTTAATGCGGCAGAAAATGAATATAAAAAGTTAAAGAATAAGATAGCTAATTTAAAAGAAGATGGAATGCTTAGTGATGGTGATTTTGAAAATTATACTAATTTATTTACAGCATGTATTACTGATGATTTGAATACTGCTAATGCGATTACTGTTATTTATTCTTTACTTAAAGATGAAACTGTTAATGGTACTACAAAGATTGAACTTATTAGATCTTTTGATAGGGTTTTAGCGCTTGATTTATTAAAGAAAGATGAAGTTAAAAGAGAAGATCATGATTTAATTATGAAATTAATTGAAAAAAGAGATAGTGCTAAGAAGAGTAAAGATTATGAACTTGCTGATTCAATAAGAGATGAATTATATAGTAAAGGTATTAAATTAATTGATACTAGAGAAGGAACTACTTACGAGGAGGTATAGATTATGGATTACATGTATTTACTTATGTTATTAATTCCAATGGCTGCTCAAATTTATATTTCAGTAACTTATGGAAAATATAAAAAGATTAAGAATTCTTATGATATGACAGGATATGATGTAGCAAGAAAGATTCTTGATGATAATGGTTTAAAAGATGTTTATATTGTAGAAACTACTGGTACTTTAAGTGATCATTATGATCCTAGAAGAAAAACTGTTAGATTATCTAATGAGGTTTATAATGGATCTAGTGTTGCTTCAATGGCAATTGCAGCTCATGAATGTGGACATGCTATTCAAGATAAAGAAGGATATTTCTTTTTAAGATTAAGAAGTTTTATCTTTCCAGTTGTTAGTTTAGGTACTAGGTTTGCATATGTTGTTTTGGTTATTGGATTACTTTTAGAAACCATGAATTTAATTACTTTAGGTATTGCGCTTGTTGGACTTGGATTATTATTTCAATTAGTTACTTTACCAACTGAAATTAATGCATCTAAAAGAGCACAAAATAATTTAAGAGAATGTGGATATGTAGATGATATTGATGGAACAAAGACAATGCTTGTTAGTGCAGCTTTAACATATGTTGCCGGAGTATTATCTTCAGCATTAGAAGTAATAAGATTAATTAAAATATTTGGAGATAGAGATTAAAAAAATAAAAACATGGATTTGAATTTCCATGTTTTATTCATTTGCTAGATTATCAAAATATCCTTGGATTAATACAACTGGTGTTCCTTTATCACCAGAACCACTGGTTAAATCACATAATGATCCGACCAAGTCCGTAATTCTTCTTGGAGTAGTTCCTAAAGATATATTTTGTCCTACTAAGTTATTTTGTTTTTCCTTTATTTCATTAATGATAGCCTTTTTTAGGTCATTACCTGTTAAACTAGCATATTTATTATCTGCTACATATTTAAGTTTTATTTCATTTGGAGTGCCAATAAGTCCATCAGTAAAAGCAGGGGATACAACTGGATCAGCAAGTTCCCATATTTTACCAACTGGATCTTTAAAGGCACCATCTCCGTAAACCATTACTTCAATTGTTTTACCAGTTTTTTCTTTTAATAAATCTTGAATTTTGTGAACTAAAACATTACCGGTTTTAGGAAATAATTTTAATTTTTCTTCAGTAGATTTATTTGAACCTAATAATCCATATTCAGGGTTGAATCCGGAGTTGTTAATTGGTTTGTTTAAGATATCTACTAAAGAATATACATTTGCATTATAATTTTTTAACATTTTTTTAGTTTTTTCTCTAGTATGGATATCGCAATTTATTACGTTATTAGTATATTTTAAAATTTCTAGTGGATTATTAGAAAAGATAAATTCAGTTTTACAATTTTCTTTTTCACATAATTCCTTATAGAATTTAACCATATTTATGCCTGTAAATGGGTGAATCCAGTCACCAAAGTATTCATTATATTCTTTTTCTGTAAATGAACTTCCTAAATTAAATTTGCTATTATCTAATTTATCTTCATCTAGGATACCATTACCAACTTCGTCAGCAGGAAATGATAATTGAATTGTTATTTTATTCATATTTCTAGCAATACCTTTTAAGATATTAGAAAAACGATTTCGAGATAATATTGGATAAACTATTCCAATTTCTTTAGTATTAAATTTAGAGGATACGTCGTTTGCAATATCATCTATTGTTACATAATTTCCTTCACTTATTCCGACAACCGCCTCAGTTATGCCAACAATATCTTTATCATTAAATGTAAAGTTATGTTCTTTACTTGCTTTTAATAAAGAATCAACAACAATATTTGCTAGGTCATCTCCTTCTTTAATAATGGGTGTTCTTATTCCTCTTACACATGTTCCTACTATTCTCAAAATATCACGTCCTTACAATAAAATATTACTATATTATTATGATATGAAACAAGATTTTATTTATAACTTTACATATAAAAAAGCCAATTTATGGCTTAATTATTTTCATTTTTTAATAATATTTTAGATATTTCTTTCCATCCTGTTTTCCAGTCATATCCAGCTCTTATAATATTTTTTTCTTTTAATAATTTTTCATCAATATTTTTATTATGATATGAGGGAAAAAGAATTTTAAGTTTAACATCGTTATCAAAGTTTGATAAACAATCATCTATCTGAATATCGGCTTTTACCATATGTTTTGAACTAGTTAATATAAAATTTCTAGGGTCCAAAAATGGTAAATTTTTTCTTAAGAAATCATATTTATTTTTAAATTGAATGCCTGAGTTATCTAAATCAAAGGGATTTATACAAGCAGAACATATATAAATATTATATTTTTCACTTAATTTTTTTACTGTTTCAATTGAATCTGGGAGCATAGATGTATAATCATAGAGATTTCTTTTACTTACAAATTCATTAAATTCATTAAATCTATCTTTAGGTATAACTTTTTCATCAATGTAATAACTGTTAAAATCATCTATAGTATAGCTAGTATTTAAAAAATCATTTACGGCTTCTAAATAACCAGAGAAACATATTACTTCATCAACATCTAATAATAAATCTTTTTTATTCATTTAAATCATGCTCCTTAAAATAAAAACTCAAATCTATTCGACTTGAGTTTAGTTTATTCATTGGTGGAGAATAAGGGACTCGAACCCTTGACCCTCTGCGTGCAAGGCAGATGCTCTAGCCAACTGAGCTAATTCCCCAAGAACAAAATTATATTATCATACTCATTTTAGAAATTCAATAGTAAAATTCAATAAAAATAATTTTTTTTAAAATAATTTTGAATAAAATTGCAAAATATGTCAAATTTGTAAATTAAGAGTAAATAAAATGTAAATTGACGGGGGGGCATTTAGAGATATAATTTCACTATAGGTAAGGTGGAATTAAGGAAAGTGAAAGAAGAAAAAATAAGAATGGTAGTTGTAGTGACTACTATATTTATGGTGGTTATTTTATTTGGAGGAATTACGTTTTCTTATTTTACTGCTTTAAATAATAAAGGAAGTACATCAGTAATATCAGCAACAAGTGGTAAAATGATAATAAATTATGCCGATGGATCTAGTAAATTATTATCAAGTGAAGATATACAGCCAAGTGATAAGATAATAATAGATAAAACATTCACATTAACGGGAACAAATACAACTAGTGACTTAGCTATGCCATATAAAGTAGGACTAAATTATGTATCTGAGTTTAGTGATGGACAAATACACTACTATATTAAAAGAACAAACACAAATACAAATGTAACAAGCACGTTAGTAGGAACAACAAATCAAACAATACCAGGAAATACTACTGAAACAGGATATACTACAGGAACACTTAAAAAAGGTAATAGATACTTAGAACTCGCAACAGGAGAGTTTAAAGCAAACACATTAAATCAAACCATAGCATTTAATTTAAAGATTCAATTTCCTGATACCGGCGAAAACCAAGATGCTGAAAAAGGAAAAATACTAACAGGTGAAATAGTTGTTAATTATGAAGAATCAGCAACTGATACATTAATGGCTCTTTATGATAAAGAAACAAAGACAAATGGAGTATCAACTAGTGGATTATTTATAGATGACACTAAAGATGTAAATTTAAGATATACAGGTGCTAATCCAAATAACTATGTTTATTTTGGAAATGATAATGAATTATGGAGAATAGTTGGAATCTTTAACATAACAGATTCAGAAGGCAATACAACAAGAAAACTAAAATTAGTAAGAGATTCAGCATTAGGCTTATATTCATGGGATGCAACTGGAAATAATGATTACGGAATTAATGATTGGACAGAGGCTGACCTAAAGAAAGAATTAAATGAGGATTATTTAGACACAACCTTAACAGCCAATAAAACAAATTGGTATAATTCAACATGGGATTTAACAAATATAAAACCAATTTTTAAACAAACCGGTATATTTGATTATACAACTGTAATTAAACAAAAATATCAGAATATGATAAGCAATAGTAAATGGAACATCGGTGGAAATACATATACAGATTCAGCACCTTATTCAATGCAATTATTAAACCAATATAACGCCGAAAGAGGAACAAAAACATATCAAAATAGCAGAGCAAGTATCTGGATAGGTAAGGTTGGATTAATATATGTCAGTGACTATGGATACGCATCAACTAATAAAGAGTGCCATAACAACCTAAGAGTAGGAATAACTTATGATAAATCTACTGATAAGCGGGATTATTCTAATGGGCTATGTAAAACAGATAATTGGCTAGCTAAGAACTCATATTATTGGACAATTTCCAATCACTATGGAGGTTCTAGCACTGTATATCGTATATTAGGAACTGGTTCCTTTCGAGATGATAATTCATGCGGAGCAAATAATGTTTATCCATCAGTTTATCTAAAATCTGATGTTAAAATAACAAGTGGAACAGGTGAAAAATTAAATCCATATATATTTGATTAAAATATAATAAATTTTAACAAAATAACGTAAATAACTAGATATATTACAAAATCTATGCTAATATACTGCTTGAGCGAAAGCTCCTTGCTTATATTTAAATATAAGCCGAAAAGACCAGAAGGAGGATAGAAAATGAAAAATTATGAAGTAATGTTTATTGTTAAAACTACTTTAGAAGAAGCTGCTGTTAAAAATGTGGTTGAAAGTTTAAAATCAACTGTAACTGATTTAAATGGTAAAATTACTAACGTTAAAGAAATGGGACAAAGAACTTTAGCTTATCCTATTAATAAAGAAGTTAATGGATTTTATTATGTATTAACAGTTGAAGCATCTAATGAAGCTATAGCTGAACTTGATCGTAAGGCTAGATTAAATGAAAACATCATTAGACATCAAATTATTAAATTAGATGAGGAGTAGTTAATGAATAATGTCGTATTAGTAGGTAGACTTGCTAGAGATCCTGAACTTAGAACAGTAAATACAATGAATGGAACAAATACAACTTGTTCATTCACTATTGCTGTATCTCGTCAATTTTCAAATCAAAATGGCGAAAGAGATGCAGACTTTATTAATTGCGTAATTTGGGGAAAACAAGCAGAAAACCTATGCAAATATTGTACTAAAGGTTCTCAAATCGGAGTACAAGGAAGAATTCAAACAAGAAATTATCAAAATAATGAAGGCAAAACAGTATATGTAACTGAAGTAAATGCTAGCAATATTACTTTCTTAAGTAGTAAAGGAAGCACAAATAATGCACCTGTTATGCCTGCTGTAAATCAAACTGGAGATATTAATCACGTAGAAACTAATGATTTTAATGAAGATCCATTTAAAGATTTCGGTTCAGAAGTAGTTCTAAGTGATGATGATCTACCATTTTAGAAAGGAAATTAAAAATGGCTGAATTTTATCGTAAGAAAAAGAAAATTTGTCAAATGTGTGCTGGAAAAAGCGTAGATTATAAAGACGTAAATATTATTACTAAATATATCAATGAAAAAGGAAAAATACTTCCAAGAAGAATGACTGGAGCATGTGCTAAACATCAAAGATATATTGCTAAACAAGTTAAAAGAGCAAGATTTATGGCTTTAATCCCATTTGTAAAATAAATTGTAATTAAGGATATCACTATTAAAGATAGTGGTATTTTTTGTATTAAAATAAAAGTTAAAATTAGTAAAAAATTACACCATAGCGTAATAAATTGCCAAATATACCAAAAAATTACGCTACAGAGTAATTTTTAAGTTTTATTCCAAAATTGTTAGTGGTATCTTTTTTTTAATTTATTTGTTATACTATTAAGGAATTAGACAGGAGTGGTTTACATGAAAGTTATATTATTAAAAGATGTAAAAAAACAAGGAAAGAAAGACGATATATTAGACGTAAGCGATGGATATGCTGAAAACTTTCTTATTAAAAATGGACTTGCTGTAAAATATACTGATGGTTCTAAAAAAAGATTACAAAATGAATTAGAAACTAGAGCACTAGAAGAAGACCTACTAGTTAAAAAATGCCAAAGTGATAAAGAAAAAATTGAAAAATTAACATTAACATTTAAAGTCAAAGTAGGTAAAAATGGTAAAATATTTGGTACTATTTCTTCTAAACAAATAGCTGAAGAATTAAATAAAAAAGGATTTAATATTGATAAAAAAATTATTGAATTAGATCATCAAATAGATACCTTAGGAATTCATAAAGTTTCTGTTAAATTACACAAAAAAGTAGTTGCTAGTTTAACTATATCCGTAAAAGAGGTGTAATTAAGTGGCCGAAAGAAAAATGCCTCAAAATCTTGAGGCTGAGATGATGGCTTTAGGATGCGCATTTTTAACAAGGTATGCTTGTGATAAAATATGTGAAGAATTAGAAAGTGATATGTTTGTTAGTGAAGCAAATAGACGTATATTTGATGCTATCTATACTTTGCATCAAAATAAAATTCCTTTAGATTCATCAACAATTAAAAATGAAATAGAAAAACATATATCAATTAATGCTATTGGTGGAATTGAATATTTAAGTGAACTAATTGATTCAGTTATATCTTCTGCTAATATTGATTACTATATTGATATTATTAAAGATAAAGCCTTAAGAAGAAAACTAATTGATGTAACAAATAAAATAAATAGTGATGCTTATAATGAAGAAGAAGAAACTAATTATCTAATAGATGATGCTGAAAAGAAAATATTTTCAGTTACCAAAGCACGTAAAGCTGGAGAATTTAAATCAATTGCTTCTGTAATGAAAAGTGCTCAAGAACAAATTGAAAAACTTGCCAAGAATCAAAACGAAATTACTGGACTAGCAACTGGGTTCTATGATTTAGACAAACTAACCAGTGGTTTACATGAAAACGAACTTATTATAATTGCGGCTCGTCCTGCTATGGGTAAAACCGCGTTTGCTTTAAACCTTGCCGTTAATGCTGCATCAAAAAGTGATAAAGCTGTTGCCTTATTTAACTTAGAAATGTCCGCTGAACAACTTGCCATGCGTATGATAGCCGCTGCTGGTGGAATCGAAATGAATAAAGTAAGAACCGGACGTTTAGAACATAATGATTGGAAAAAAGTCAATGAAGCCATGAGTGAACTTAGTGAAACAAATCTTTATATTGAAGATAATGCTGGTATGACAATTTCCGAAATAAGAGCTAAATGTCGTCGACTAGCAACAAGCGATAAAGGTTTAGGACTAATTGTTATCGATTACTTACAGTTAATTTCCGGATCAAGCAAAAATGAAGGAAACCGTGTACAAGAAGTATCTGAAATATCACGTTCCTTAAAAACAATGGCTATGGAATTAAAAGTTCCCGTTGTTGCTCTTGCCCAGTTATCTCGTAGTGTTGAACTTCGTGAAAATAAAAGACCAATTATGTCAGACTTAAGAGAATCAGGATCAATCGAGCAAGATGCCGATATCGTAATGTTCTTATATCGTGATGATTATTATAATAAAGCAGCTGCCGAACAAACAGATACCTCAATAACTGAATTAATAATCGGAAAACATCGTAATGGTGGTACCGGAACAATTGAATTATTATTTGAACGAAGCATGAGTAATTTTAGAAATTACATAAAGAAAAATGAAGAAAATTAAAAAAGTGAAGTGATTAAATGAAAAAGAAAGAAATTTTAATTTCAATATTATTAACTGTCTTAATATCTGCAATAATGTTTTTATTACTGCCAACAACTAAAAAAAATGTTGTCCCTAAAGACGTTTATGAAGTATTTGTTGAAGGAAAAAGCATTGGATATTTATCTAATGAAGATGAGTTCCTAGAATTAGTAGATGAAAAACAACAAGAAATAAAAAATAATTATGGTGTAGACAAAGTATATCCTCCTGGTGGACTTGAAATCGAAAAAGTAACTACTTATAATGATAATATTAAAAGTTCTGAACAAATATATAGTACAATTGAACATGATAGTCCCTTTACCATTGAAGGATACGTAGTTACTATTAAATATAAAGATGAAACAAAAGAACCTTTATATATTTATACCTTAAAAAAAGAATATTTTGAAGATGCATTCTATAATCTGGTTTCAGCGTTTGTTGGTAAGGATAAATTAAATAATTATAAAAATAATACTCAAGAAGAAATAACAGATGAAGGAACTAAAATAACATCTGTTTACTGGGAAGATGAAATAACTATAAAGAAAACCTTAATAAGCACTGATAAGAAAATATTCACTAACACGGATGATTTAAGTAAATATCTTTTATTTGGAACAACTGAAAAACAAAAAACATATATAGTAAAAGAAAATGATTCAATAGATAACATCATTGATAATAATAATCTAAGTATTGAGGAATTCTTAATTGCTAATCCAACAATAACAAGTAAAAATACTTTACTTAAGAAAAACCAAGAGGTATCTATTGGATTAATTTCTCCCTTATTAGAAATTATTCATGAAGTAGAAGTAGTTGAAAACATAACTAATAAAGCTGTAACAGAATATCAAGAAGATAAAGATATGTATGTTGGACAAACTAAAGTGATTCAAGAAGGAGTAAATGGAATTTCTAAAGTAACTGAATCAATTCAATATAAAAATGGTGAAATTGAAAAACTAGTTATTACCAAATCTGAAGAAATTAAACCAACAGTTAACAAAATAGTAGCTAAAGGAACAAAATATTATTCTAATCCAGGAATTAATTATGGATATGTTAACACCGGAAACGATGAATGGCGTTGGCCAACTCTATCTCCATATGTTATTACTAGCCAATTTGCATGGCGTTGGGGAAGACATCACAACGGAATAGATATTTCTGGAACTGGTTTTGGCTCACCAATTTATGCAGCAACTGAAGGAACAGTAATTGCGATTAATACATCATGTCCAAATCAAGGATTTTTAGGCTCAATGTGCGGTAATTCTTGGGGAAATTATGTAAGAGTATCATACGGCGATTTTGAACTTATTTATGCCCATATGAAAAGTGATATTAAAGTATCATTAGGTCAAAAAATATCACGTTCACAACATATAGGAAACATGGGAAACTCAGGTTCATCAACAGGAACTCACTTACATTTTTCAATCTTAAAAAATGGACAATACATTAATCCATGTGCGGTGTATTCATGTTAGTAAGTGTATTAGCAAGCGGTTCAAAAGGAAATTCAACATATATAAAAACAAAAAACCACGAAATCTTAATTGATGCCGGTTGTACAATGACGTATTTAAATGAAAAACTAATTGAAAATAATACCAATTTAGATAATATCGATTATATTTTTATCACTCACACTCATTCAGATCATGTAAGTTCTATAAAAAATATAATCAAAAAATATCATCCAACCTTAATATTAACTATACCTATGTTAGAAGATTTACCATATTTAAAAACATATGAAAATATTATTCTTTTAGAAGATGATATGATAATAGATAATCTTTTAATTGAGAATATTAAGACAAGTCATGATACATCAGATTCTCGTGGATATATAATAAACGAGGGAGATAGTAGTGTTGTCCAAATAACAGACACAGGTTACCTTAACCAAAAATATTTTAATAAATTAAAAAATAAAACAGTTTATATTTTCGAAAGTAATCATAACGCTGATATGTTACTTAATGGTAGATATCCTGGATGGTTAAAAAGAAGAGTCGCTAGCGATAAAGGCCACCTTTCCAATGAATCATCCGCTTTCTATCTTAGTAAGATAATTGGTAATAATACTAAAGAAATTATATTAGCCCACCTTAGCGAAGAAAATAACACCCCAGAAATAGCGCTTGAAACACTTCAAAATGAATTTAAAGATCATGAAATAGAATTTGACAATATTGTTATTGCCAAACAAAATGAAATATCAGGAAATATCGAAGTATGATAAGAATAATATGTATTGGAAAAATTAAAGAAAAATATCTTCTTGATTTAATAAATGATTATTTAACTAGAATAAATAAATATCATAAATTAGAAATAGTTGAATTAATTGATTCAAATAAAAAAGAAGAAGGAGATAGAATTTTAACAAAACTAAAAGATAAATCATTTAAAGTTGCCTTAACACTAGATGGTAAAAAATATACATCACCAGAATTCTCAAAATTTATAGATAAATCACTAATGAACTATGGTAACATTGATTTTATTATAGGTGGATCGGATGGTTTAGCCGATAAAGTTTTAGAAAAAGCAGATTACAAAATATCATTTAGTGATTTAACATTTCCTCATGGTTTATTTAGAGGAATTCTTTTAGAACAAATCTATCGTTCATTTAAAATAATTAATAATGAGACATATCACAAATAAAAAGGAGTTAAAATGGAAGATTTAATATATGTTGTATCAACCATATTTATTAAAGACGGTAAAGTATTAGTAAGCATGTCACAAAGAAGTGCTAAAAAAGGAAAATACACTTTAGTTGGTGGTGGAGTAGAAAAAGGCGAAACTTTTAAAGAAGCAGCCGTTAGAGAATGCATTGAAGAAATAGCAAATGGATTTACCATTGAAGAAAAAGATTTAAAAGAAGTTCTTTGCTTTAGAGAACCTGCCTTATCAGATCCGAGCCTAACTATTGAAATGCACATGATGCTATCATCTAAAGAAATAGATGTAGAACTACTACCTAATGAAGAAATTATAGATTATAAATGGCATGGATTAAATGATGATGAAAGCGATTTATCAACTGCTATTACTGATCATTTTATCCCATATGCTAAAGAAAACAATTTATTATATTAAAAATGAAGACTTTTGATCTTCATTTTTATTTTATAATTTAAAATCTTTTAAATCTTCATCAAACATATCTTTTCCATCAAAAAATGCTCTTGTCTTAATACCATGGCTAAAAGCTATCACATTAGATGGAAACTTTTTAGTATATTTATTTAATATATTAGTATATTTATTATAAAAACTTTTTGCTGCTTCTAACTTTTGATTAATTTCATTTAAGTCATTAAAATAATTATTAAACCTAATGTTACTTAGTAAATTATCATAATCACTATTTATTTTTACAATTAAATTATTATACACACTTAATTTTCTTTCTAAATCAAAACTAGATAAATTTTGTTTCTTTAATTTTAATATCTCATCAAAAGATTTTTCAGGAACATCAGTTTCTTCAATAATTATATCTTTCATCATTAAAATAGTATCATATTTTTTTCTTAACAATTCATCAATTAATCCTTCTGCTTCATTAATCTTTAAAGTATATGCTTGCAAATTATTGTATACTATAACATAAATTATTCCACATATTCCTCCGATTATTATTAAAAGTAAAATAATACTTACTGCATTCATTTTATATCACCTATATTAAATTATACATTAAATTTATTAAAAATAAAACAATAAATATAGTATAATTATGATAGAAAGAGAGTTGATTAATTTGAATATTAAAACATTAGTTGTAGGAAATTTATTAGAAAATTGTTACATATTAAATATTGATAATGATTATTTAATTGTTGATCCTGGAGATGAAGCTAAAACGATATTAAATCATATTCATGGAAATTTACTTGGAGTATTAATAACTCACTATCATAAAGATCACTATAGTGCCTTAAATGATATATTAAAATATAAAAATGTCCCAGTTTATGATTATAAAGATGCAGGTAAAGAAATAACAATATCAAAATTTAAATTTAAAGTGATTGCTTATCCTGGACATAAAGAAGATTTAGTTGGATTTTTATTTGATGACAAATTATTTAGTGGTGATTTTATTTTTAAAGGCACTATCGGAAGAACTGACTTGCCAGGTGGAAACTTTAAAGAAATGCAAGAAAGTATTAAAAAAATATTAGCATTTAAAGATGAATTAGCAATATATCCAGGGCATGGCCAATCTACAAATCTAACAAATGAAAGAAAAAATTTAAATTCTTATTTATAGACTCATTGAAATTCACTGACAAAAGTGACACTAATTTTTAGTGATAAAAAAAGATAACCTAAAAAGTTATCTCCGAATAAGCATGACTATAATTTATTTTCTCATCAAACTCAACAAAATTTAAATAAATAAGAAGAATTAAAGACCATTTTCCAGTTTTAGGATCACTCATAACAAGGTGATCTTTTCCTGCTTCCTCAATAATTCCTTCAAAAACTTTATCACGCCATTCATTAGAATCCGGAAAAGAAAAATATGCCTTAGCTCTCTTACCTTTATTTAATCTTAAAATATTTTCAATATAACTTTGTTCGTCTTGAACATTCCCATTTGCGCTTCCTCCAATTGGTGCTGTATTTAAATTATAATCATTTGGATATTTTGCACTAGGATAATAATTGCCGTTCATTCCATTCATGATATTCCTCCTAAATTAAGATTATTCTTTTATTGCATTTTTATTACTTTTTAAGTATACTATGAAAGAAAGAAGTGATTAAATATGCGTAATTTAACTGATCAAGAAATAGTAAGAAGAGAAAAAGCAGCTAAAATTAAAGAATTAGGTATTGATCCATTTGGTTCAAGATATGATCGTACTGCTTACTCAGAAGATTTAAAAGAAAAATATAAAGATATTCCTCATGATGACTTTGAAAACATTAATGATTGTTATAAAGTAGCCGGAAGAATAATGTTCATTCGTAAAATGGGTAAAGCATCATTCTTTACAATTCAAGATAAAAAAGGAAAAATTCAAATTTATATTTCTATTAATGATGTTGGCGAAGAAACATATAATTTATTTAAATCAGCAGACATTGGTGATATAGTAGGAGTTTATGGCAAAGTAATGAAAACTAAAACTGGCGAGCTAACCTTAAAATGTTTAGAATATACTCATTTAGTTAAGTCTTTACGTCCATTACCTGAAAAATTCCATGGATTAACTGATGTAGAAGAAAGATACAGAAGACGTTATGTAGATTTAATAATGAATGAAGATTCTAAAAAAGTCGCATTTATGCGTCCTAAAATTATTAGATGTATACAAAATTTCTTAGATAATAAAGGCTTTGTTGAAGTAGAAACACCTATTTTAACAACTCTATTAACAGGTGCATCTGCAAGACCATTTGTAACTCATCATAATACTCAAGATTTAGATATGTACTTACGTATTGCCCTAGAATTAAATTTAAAAAGATTACTAGTCGGTGGTATGGAAAAAGTATATGAAATAGGTAGAACATTCAGAAACGAAGGTATGGATCCTCAACATAATCCAGAATTTACTATGATGGAAGTTTATGAAGCATACTCTAACCTAGAGGGAATGATGGATTTAACAGAAGAAATGTATCAAACTATTGCCGAAAAAGTCTGCGGGAAAACTACTTTCCATTATCTAGGACATGATGTTGATTTATCTGGCAAATGGAAAAGAATAAGTATGGTTGATGCTATTAAAGAAAAAACTGGAATTGACTTTAAACAAGAGATGACAGTTGAAGATGCCCTAAAACTTGCTAAAGAACATGATATTGAAGTAGCAGACCATGAACATACTGTTGGACATATAATTAATTTATTCTTTGAAAAGTATGTTGAAGAAACATTAATTGAACCAACATTCTTATATGGCCATCCAGTTGAAATTTCACCACTTACTAAGAAAAATCCTGAAGATCCAAGATTTACTGATCGTTTTGAATTATTTATTTCCGGACATGAATGCGCAAATGCATATACAGAGCTTAATGACCCAATCGATCAATTAGAAAGATTTGAGGAACAATTAAAAGAAAAAGAATTAGGTAATGATGAAGCTAATGACATCGACTATGATTTTATTGAAGCCCTAGAATATGGAATGCCGCCAGCTGGTGGCATTGGTTATGGCATTGATAGAATGATAATGTTATTTACAGAACAAGAATCAATTAGAGATGTATTATTATTCCCAACAATGAAACCAATTCAAAATGATAATAAATAAAAAATTGAGCAAAATATAATGTTTGCTCTTTTAAATTTGTCCTAAAATTAAGGATAAAATGTTATAAAATAGCAAAAAATCATTTATATTCTAGTCAATCATGATATAATTATTATTAGGAGGAGGTTAAAAATGAAGAAAGATGTAAAAAAATTTGATTTAGTTAAAGTATCAGGAATTATGGTATTATTAACAGTTTTGTTAACATGGATTATCCCTCAAGGATCATTTTCTGGAACAGCAATATCTGTAACTGAAATAACACGTATTGGTTTGTTTGATTTCTTCACATATGGATTTCTTGGAATGTACTATTTTACAGTACTAGTAACATTTATATTCGTATTAGGTGGATTTTATCAAGTATTATCAAAAATAGGTGGATACCAAGTTCTAATTACTAAACTAGCAAAAAAATTTAAAAAGAAAGAAATATTATTTACCTTAATAGTATCATTCATCTTTACTGCTTTAAGTGCTGTAACAAATGAATATATCTTATTATTAGTAGCAGTTCCTTTTGTTATTTCTATAATGAAAGAAATGAAACTTGATAAGATGACATCATTTTGTACAACAGTTGGTTCTATCTTAGTTGGAACCGTAGGTTCAATGTATAGTACCAAAATAGTTGGTATGAATGTTAACTATTTAGGTCTTGAATTTAATACACTATGGTATATTAAGTTAATTATTTTATTACTTGCGTTTATTATATTCAATGTATTTAATATTTTACACCTAAGAAAAGCACTTAAGAATAAAGAAGCAGAACCAGTTGAAGATTTATTTATCTCAGCTGATGTAACTAAGAAGAAAACTGTATGGCCTGTTGCTATATTATTAGTTTTATTCGCTGTTATTTCAATAATGGCATACCTACCATGGAATAACGTATTTGGAATAAAATGGTTTGAAACTGCTTTAAAGAGTATTCAAGAATTTAAATTATTTGATTCAACAATCTTTTCTTATATCTTAGGTAGTGCAACTGCATTTGGTAGTTGGGATATTTTTGGAATTCAAGGTTTAATGATAATTACTACATTATTATTAAAATGGATTTACAAATTAAGTCTTGATGATTATTTAGAATCATTTGGCGAAGGATTTAAAAAATCAGGTAAATTAGTAATATTATTATTACTTTCATACTTAGTATTAGAATTCTCAGTAATGTATCCTGTTATTCCAACAATTGTAGATTGGTTTATTCATTTAAGTGATAAATTTAATGTTGTATTAGCAGCTGTTGCTGGATTATTTACATCATTATTTACTGTTGAATATCAATATACAGTAAGTTTAATTGGAACATTCTTAAAATCTACATTTGCTGATAACGCAAATCAAATTGCCATTATATTACAAACAACATTTGGTTTAGCAACATTAATAGCACCATCATCTGCCATTCTTTTAATGGGACTATCATATTGTGATATTAAATTTAAAGATTGGATTAAATATATTTGGAAATTTGTTCTAATTATGTTTATCATATTAATAGTAATAATGCTATTTATCTAAAATGGTTCTTGTAACCATTTTTTTTTTGCTATTTTTGTAATATAATAATTACAGGTGATAAAAAAATGATATATAGTAAAGATAAAGATTTTAAGTATGTTATACTTGAATATACCTTAACATTATTAATAAACTCAATTGTGTTAATATTAGCATCAAAAATATTTAAAGGATTTTATATCAAATCATTTGGATATGCAATTATAACATCTCTAGTAATAAGTTTGTTAAGTTCAACTGTAAAACCATTTTTAAAATTAGTGTTTTTACCAGTAACAATTGTTACTACCGGAATATTTTATCCATTTATAAATGTAATAATATTAAAATTAGCTAGTTTAATTATGGGTGATGCATTTATTGTTCAAGGATGGATATTACCATTTTTTATAGCAATATTTATATCTGCAATAACCTTAATATTAGATAAAGTAATAACTAAAAATGTAATAGGAGATTAAATTATGAGTCCAATAATAGTAAGTATAGGTTCCTTCGAAATAAGATGGTATTCAGTTTTAATGCTAGTTGCCATTTTCATAGTATTATTTCTAGTAAAAAAAGAAGCTTATAGATTAAATTTAAAATATGATTTTATTTTTAATATGTGTTTTTGGGCTATTATAATAGGATATATATGCGCAAGACTATATTATGTTTTATTTAATTTAGATTATTATGGAGTTCATCCAGAAGAAATATTTATGGTATGGAAGGGTGGCTTAGCAATTCATGGTGGTTTAATTGGTGGACTATTAACAATGCTTTTCTATTGCAATAAATATAAAACTAGATTAATTAGATATCTAGATGTAATATGTGTACCATTATTATTGGGCCAAGCAATAGGTAGATGGGGTAATTTCTTTAATCAAGAAGCCCATGGTGCTGCAACAACTTTTGACCATTTAAAAAGTTTACATATTCCAAGATTTATAATTGATAACATGAAAATAGATGGTATTTATTACACACCAACGTTCTTATATGAATCAATTGCTTGTTTAACTTTGTTTATTGTTTTTCTATTTATAAGAAGATATAAATTTAGAAAAGTAGGAACAATGACAGCCCTTTATTTAATAGGATATGGTATAATTAGATTCTTTATAGAAATAAGTAGAACAGATGCCTTATTAATTATGGGATTAAAAATAGCTCAAATAGTTTCTATCATAATGATAATTATTGGAATAATAATTCTTTGCAAAAATAAAAGGAAGAGTCGATTTGAAGATTTATATAATGACACAAATAATGTGGATAATTTAAGATTTTAATAAATAAATTAAATTAAATTTATTCATATATTGTTAAAATTACACTTGTACAAATTATTAAAATTTGATAGTATGAATATGTAAGTAAGACTTACATAAAATAAAAAAAGGAACACTTAATTTTGAGTTGTTAAGTGATTACCTTAGATAAAGGATATGTCACCAAAACCCCTTGTTTATGGTGATTTTATTTTATTATATTCATTTTAATAATGATAAATAATAAAATAAAAATAATTATAAATAAATTAAATATTATAAAATATAATAATTTTTTATTCACATTAACCACCTCTTTCTATTACTAGAGTAGAGGTAATCACCTAAACAATTAAATGTTCCTTAAGTAATAGAATACCAAATAACTAAATGATAAACAAGTAAAACGTTACGAAAATTCATATAATTTTTATTAAAAAAACAAGGTCTAATCCTTGTTTTCGTTTGACAATAATTCTCTAATATCTTTTTCTGATAAGCTAGACAAAATATCTTTATCTCTAATTTCACCATCAATTAATTTTTCACTTAATTTAAGCTTCTTCTTTTGTAATTCCAATATCTTTTCTTCAATTGTTCCTTTAGCAACAATATGAATAACCTCTACAGTCTTAGTTTGACCAATCCTATGAGCTCTATCAGTAGCCTGATTTTCAGCTTGCGGATTCCACCATAAATCTAAATGAATAACAGTTGATGCACTAGCAAGATTAAGTCCAGTTCCGCCAGCCTTAAGCATTATTAAGAATACAGCAGGATCTTTTTTTTCATTAAATTCATCAACCCTACGCATTCTTTCTTTACTTGCAACTTCACCAGAAATTGTATAATAAGGAATATCTTCTTTTTCTAAATGTCCAATAACATCATTCATTGCATCCTTAAAAGAAGTAAACATTAAAATCTTATTCCCATTTGCAATATTTTCTTTAATAGCATATATCAAACTATCAATCTTATTAGATCCACCAGTATATTCTGGATAAACAATCTTTGGATCAATACAAATTTGTCTTAATTTAGTAAGAAGTGGCAAAATCAAGAACGCTGCTTTTTTCTCTCCACCTTGTTTTAATATATCATCAATTTCTTTTTTTACCTTTTCAAGTTCAGCAACATATATTTTCTTTTGTTCATCAGTAAGTTCAACAAAAATATTATTTTCCATCTTCTCAGGTAAATCTTTAGTAACATCCATTTTCTTTCTTCTTAAAATAAATGGTCTAATTTGTTTATTTAAATTATCTAAAAGCATATTCGCATTATCATCGAAATCAGTAATACGATATTTTGCTCTAAATTTTTCCGCAGTTGATAAATATCCCGGCATAATATAGTCAAAAATACTCCATAATTCTAAAGGACTATTCTCAAGTGGGGTACCAGTAAGCGCAAACTTAGTGCCAGCCTTAATTCCTTTAACAACTTTTGTAATACCAGCTACATAATTTTTAATGCTTTGTGCTTCATCTATAAACATTGTATGATAACTCTTATCTTTATATAAATCTTCATCTTCTCTTAATTGACCATAAGAAGTAATAAATACATTTTTATTTTCTTCAATTAATTTTTTTCTTAAGTTCTTAGTTCCTGAAACAATTGAAACCGGAATATTTTCCCCATACATTTCAAATTCATGTTTCCAATTATAAACTAAACTAGTAGGTACAACAATTAAAAATTTAGCATTTTTATCTTCTAATAAAATCTGTTTAATATAATAAATAGTTTGAATTGTTTTACCAAGTCCCATTTCATCAGCAAGAATTCCACCGAATCCCGTTTTATGAATATTATAAAGCCACTTAACACCGGTAACTTGATAATCTCTTAAAACCTTTAACTCATCTTCACTAATAGATAACTTTGCATCTTTAAACTCATAGAAATTCTTAATAAAATCATCAAACAAATTATTCGTATTAACATTTTTAAACTTATTTTGTCTTAAACTATCTAAATATATTGCCCTATATTTTTGAATAGCGCCTCTACCATTAATAATCTCTTCATCAGTAAAATTCATCTCTTCAGTTAAATCTTCAAGTTCTTTTAAATTATCGTCTTCTAAATTAAGAATATCACCATTTTTAAGTCTAAAATACTTTTTCTTAGCTTTCATATTTTTAAATATATTAACAAGTTCATCACTATTAATATTATCTAAACTAAAATCATACTTAAATATATTATCAGATCCAATACCAAAAGAAGAAGATACATTAGTTTTCTTTCTAATTTTAATATTATTAAACTTTTCAGTAGTAAAGATTTTATAATCATTAGCAAGTTCTTCTAAACCATTTTCAATAAATTCAACTTCATCATTAACATCATTCATAGAAATACTTTTTTTATCGACTACAAATCCATAACTAGTAAGTTTAGCAATAACCTCATTTTCTTTTTCTACATCCCTAACAACAGCTTCGTTCTTATCAAAATATCCAACCTTATCATTTTTATAGTCAAATATAACCTTAGCTTTTATAGCATCTTTAGCAATATCAAAATATAATTCAGTTTCACTTAAACTATTAATTCTTATATCTTCACTAGCGCTCTCATCAACAATTACATTATTTTTAATAATTTTAAGCAATCCATTTGAAAATACATTAAGTTCATTTTTATCAATTTTAATTTCTTCAAGTTCATTATCAACAATATCTTCTAAAACATTTCTTTCCTGTAAACTTAAATGATACACATCACCATTATAATAAACATATTCATAATCATCAGTTAATGGATAAATTCTATCATAATCAAACTTAATAACATAATTATCATTTTCCTTAAGAATATATGAATTTAATGGACTACCATCAATAATACTTTCAATAACATGATCACTAACTTTAAACTTAATCTTATTAGAATCTAAGAAATCTAGCATTCTCTTTAAAGCCCTAGTAGGTCCAATATTATTACAGTTAAGAACATAAATTTTAATTTCTTTAATTAATCTATCAGTTTGTTTAGAAAAAAAATTAAATTTTGGGTTATAAGTAAATTCTTTACCAAATTTAAATTCACCATCTTGATTATCATATACTTGATAAAAACCACTAGAATGATTAAGCAAACTATACATTTTATTCATTCCAATAAATACTTTAAATTCAGTATTATATCTTTTATATCCCTCATAAGAATAACACTGTAAGTTAAAAGCAGGTTCAACAAATACTTCCTTTTTTACAATCTTTTTATCAGTATCATCACTTTTATATCTATTTAAAAAATCTTTATATAACAAACTATCATCATACTTATCATCAAATAAATAATTAGCATAATTATAGTAAACTGCTCCTATATGATAACAACTCTTATTTTGTCTAAATAAATCACAATCACATGAACAACTATCAATATGATTATTTTTAATTCCAAATGCAACATTAAAAGTTTTAAAATTAAAAGAATAATCCCTTAAACTAAATTCATAAAATTTAATTGTTTCTCCATTTATAACATCATTATATATTTTACCTTCATTAATATAATATCTAGCAAAATATTTTCCCTTAAGTAAATCATGTTCATTAGCGTATTTTTTAATCTCTTCTAAATGTAATTTATAACTATCAATTTCTTTTCTAAGTATCATGGCAACTCCTTTACTAATTAGAATATTATACAATATATTCTAAAAAATATCTATTAAATTTAAAGGAAAATGCTATAATATAGAAGAAAGGACTGATTAACTAATGTATGATTTAATTATTATCGGTTTAGGACCAGCTGGAATAAATGCCTGTATTTATGCTAAAAGAAGTAATTTAAACATTTTGGTGTTTGAAAAGAACATGCCAGGAGGAACTCTTCATACTATTAAACATGTTGATAACTATCTAGGATATAACAATGTTGATGGTACTGAACTTGCCATGCTATTTTATAAACAATTTAAAGAATTAAAAGTTCCTATGAAGAATGAAGAAGTAATTAAAGTAGAATTAAATGGTAATAAAAAAATAGTAAAAACAAATAATGGAACATATGAAGCTAAAGCTGTAATTATTGCAACTGGTAGAGGAAAACAAAAATTAGGTCTTGATAATGAAAATATTAATGGAGTATCAACTTGTGCAGTCTGTGATGGTGCATTATATAAAGACAAAACTGTCGCTATTTATGGTAACAATCCTTTAATGTTAGAAGATATTTTATATTTATCAAATATTGTCAAAAAACTTTATATAATAACTTCTAAAGACAAATTACTAGGTAATAGTGAATTATTAGATAAAGTTACTAAATTAAAAAATATAGAATTATTATTTAACCAAAATATCAAAAAAATAAATGGAAAAGATAAAATAGAATCTATTGAATTAAACGATAAAACCTTAACAATAGATGGATTATTTATTAATAATGAATATGGTCCAATTACTTCATTTGTTAAAGATTTAGGGATAACTAATGAAAAAGGTTATATAATTGCTGACGATAATGGAAAAACTAAAATAGATGGTATATATGTCTGCGGTGATAGTAAGGAAAAAACATTGTATCAAATAATTACAGCCGCTTCTGAAGGAGCACTTGCTGCAACTGATGCATATAAATACATAAAAAATTATAAATAGGTGTCATTAAACATCTATTTTCTTTGCACTAATTTAAGATTTGTTACATAAACTATAAAGGAAAGGATGTATTTATTCATGAATGGATGCAATGACGGATGTACTTATACATTTTGTGCGCCACCAGGGCCTACTGGTCCAACTGGACCTAGAGGCCCACAAGGGATTCAAGGTGTACAAGGTATCCAAGGTATGCAAGGTCCAACCGGTCCACAAGGAATTCAGGGACCAGCTGGTGTAGCCGGACCACAAGGAGTAACTGGACCTACTGGAGCAACAGGAGCAACCGGACCAACAGGTCCACAAGGAATTCAAGGTCCAACTGGTATAGCCGGAACTCAAGGAGTAACTGGACCAACCGGAGCAACAGGAGCAACCGGTCCACAAGGAATTCAAGGTCCAACAGGAGTAGCCGGACCACAAGGTATAACAGGACCAACCGGAGCAACCGGACCACAAGGAATTCAGGGACCAGCTGGTGAAGCCGGAACACAAGGTGTAACAGGACCTACTGGACCAACTGGAGCAACTGGACCACAAGGAATTCAGGGGCCAGCTGGTGAAGCCGGAACACAAGGTGTAACTGGTCCAACCGGAGCAACCGGTCCACAAGGAATTCAGGGACCAGCCGGTGTAGCAGGAACTCAAGGAGAAACAGGCCCAACCGGACCAACCGGACCAACCGGTCCTACTGGTACAGCTGGTGAAACTCCAGTATTTACAATAGGTAGTGTTACAACAGGTGCCCCAGGAACAAATGCTGAAGTAACAATTTCAGGTACAGCTCCAAACTATACATTAAACTTTACAATTCCACAAGGACCAACTGGACCACAAGGAGTAGCAGGAACTGAAGGAGCAACTGGGCCAACCGGACCAACAGGACCAACCGGACCAACCGGAGCAAGTGCGTAAGATTAAAAGAGAAAAATATTCATAAAAATGATTATCTTTCTCTTTTTTAGTAAAAAAGTTAAAAAAATGCAACATAATAAGTATTTAATTAATATTTAACACATGCTATTATGAATATAGGAGTTGATATATTTTTATAAAAATAACTTATGTGACTGGAAATTGGTAAAAATTAATGAGTGCCAAAACATATTGGAACCACTAGGAGTTGAAGTTGAGAATATTAAAATGGAAACTACTGAATTCAAGCAGACAAAGTAAGAGGAAGTTGCAATACATTCAGCAAAAGAAGCAAGTGATAAATTAAAATGTATAGTATTAAAAAAAGATACTGGATTATATGTAGAAGCACTAAATGGTTTTCTCGCACCATACACTCATTATGTAGATGCCGTGTTTGGAATACAGATGCATATACAGAATTAGTTAATTATCTAAAAAATAAAAAAGATTAAAAAATATATTAACAAAATTAAAAATTATTTCTCGTTAGTGAGGTGAAATTATATGTTACATAAAATGAAATTACAAAATGGACCATTTAATTCTATTAAAAATGGTAAAAAAACAATTGAATTAAGACTCCATGATGAAAAAAGACAAAAAGTTAAAATAAGAGATAAAATTGAATTTACAAACATTTTAAACAATGAAAAAATATTAACAGAAGTAATAAATCTTCATAAATATAAAACATTTGAAGAACTATATAAACATTTTGATAAAGAATCTTTAGGATATAATAAAGATGATATCGCAAACCCCAAAGATATGGAAAAATATTATTCTATAGAAGAACAAAATAAATATGGAGTTCTAGGAATAGAAATAAAAATTAAATAATTTTAATTGTCAAAGATTTAAACAATTAAAAAGAGAAAACCTTATTATAAAATGTAACCTATAAAGTGGACTCTTAAAAAAAGAGAGACCTACTTTATAGGTTTTTATTATCTAAGAATTTTCTCTTTTATTTTATTTTCAAATTTAGGAATTAAAACCCCCTCATCCGTATTATTTAAATCAACATCCCTACTATTCTCAGGATAAATATTTAAATAATAAGCAAGATTATGAACTATCCATTCATATTCCATTGATAAAATACTTCTTTTCCACTTAGAAGGGTATTGTTTTTCGTATTCCTTTAAAATCTTTAATATTTCTTTTATTTCCTCTAAAGACTTAATTTTATAAGAGTTATATACAATCATATTTGGATCATCATCATATCTACTATCAATTACATAAATATTATCATCACAGCAAACACTATCTTTATCGTCAACAATAAAAATATTTTTATCATCTAAACACGCAAAATAACTATTTCCACATTTATCGTATTCTTCATTATAATTAACTTTAATATTTCTTCTAGAATTAAGCTTAAAAATAATAAAACTATAAATAACAAGTAATGCAAAAGATTTTTTTCGCCTATTATTCAAAAAGATCACCATCCAAAGCAATTAATAAACTAACACATTTTTTTGATTTAAACAACATAAAATTAATAGGTGATAAATTGAAAATTTGTGTATATGCTATAAGCAAAAATGAATCTAAATTTGTAGATCGTTGGTATGAATCTATGAAAGAAGCTGATGAAATATACGTTCTTGATACTGGTTCAACTGACGATACTGTTGAAAAATTAAAAAAACATAACATTAAAGTAACTACCAAAATAATAGCCCCCTGGCGTTTCGATGTTGCTAGAAACGAATCGTTAAAATTAGTTCCTGAAGATGCTGATTTGTGTGTATGTACTGATTTAGATGAAGTATTTGATAAAGGTTGGCGAAAAAAATTAGAACAAGCAAAAAACTATAATCTAGTAAAATATAACTATATATGGTCATTTGATAAAAACAACAATCCCTCTGTAAATTTCTTTTATGAAAAAATTCATAGTCGTCATGGCTATAAATGGGTTAATCCAGTTCATGAAGTTTTAGAGTGTTCCCTAAAAAACCCTAAAACCATTTTAATAGAAGACATAGTATTAAAACATTATCCAGATAGTACCAAATCGCGAAGTTCTTATTTGCCATTACTTGAACTTTCAGTTAAAGAAAATCCTAAAAATGATCGTAACTATCACTATTTAGGAAGAGAATATATGTTTTATGGAAAATACAAAGAAGCAATTAAAACCTTAAAACATCATCTTAAAATGAAAAATGCGACTTGGCGTGATGAGAGATGCGCATCTATGCGTTTCATATCAAGATCATATTATAATTTAAAAGATTACAAAGAAGCCTTAAAATACGCTATAATGAGTATTAGTGAAGCACCATATTTAAGAGAAGGATATTATGAAACAGGACTAATATATTATCATCTAAATGAATATAATAAAGCTAAGTTATATCTTTTACTCGCATTGCAAATTAAATCAAATCCAAAGACATATATTAATGATCCGGCTTGTTACAATGGAACAATTGAAGATCTTTTAACAATTTGTGAATATAATCTAAAAAATTATAAAGAAGCCTATATTTATGTAAATAAAGCTTTAAAATATAATCCAAGTGAACCAAGACTACTACGTAATAAAGAACTAATTGAAAAATTAATATAAGAATTATTTCCAATTAATTCTTTTTCTTTTTAATTAAATATGCTATATTATAACCGTGATGTTTATGGAATATTTAATCCTTGCATACTTAGGAGACGCTGTATATGAACTTATAGTTCGTAATCATTTAATTAATAAAGGAATAAAAAATGTTAATGACCTTCAAACTGAAAGTCTTAATTTCGTAAGTGCTAAAAGTCAACGAAAACTTTTAGAAAAATTAGAACAAGAAAATATCTTAACAGAAGCTGAATTAGATATTGTAAAAAAAGGTCGTAATGCCAAAATGCATCGAAGTAAAAATAATGATATAGTAACTTATCATAAAGCCACTGGTTTTGAATGTTTAATAGGTTATTTATATCAAAATGATAAAAATAGATTAAATGAAATAATGGAGAAGATTTTATGAGAGTATGTGGAAAAAATGTTTTTAATGAATTAGAACCTTCTAAAATAAGAAAAGTTCTATTATCAACAAATTTTAAAGATCAAGAAATAATTAAAAAAATAAAAGATAACAATATAAAATATGTATTAACAGATCCTAAATTAATGGATAAAATGTTAAAAAATAATCAAGGAATAATTTTTGAAATATTAGATTATGAATATGGAAATATAGATGATATTACTGATGATACCTTTGTTTTAATGTTAGACCATTTAGAAGATCCTCACAACTTTGGAGCTATAATTAGAACATGTGAAGCAAGAGGAATTAAAAATATAATTATTCCTAAAGATCGTTCAGTATTAGTAACTGAAACAGTTATGAAAACAAGTACCGGAGCTTTAGAAAGAGTTAATATAATCATGGTTAATAACCTAGTAAACGCAATTAATAAATTAAAAGACAAAGGATTTTTTATCTATGCTGCTGAAGCCGATGGAACTGATTATCGTAAAGTAAATTATGCCGATAAAGTTTGTTTAATAATTGGATCAGAAGGATTTGGTGTAAGTAAATTAGTAAGAAAAAATTGCGATGAAATATTAAGTATCCCAATGAAAGGAAAAGTAAATTCCCTTAATGCATCAGTATCAGCAGGAATTCTACTGTTTGGAATAGAAAATTAATGGAGTTTTCAGAAAAAGAATTAACATCAATGATATGTGATAATAATGAAGATGTAAAAGATGCTATTTTTGATAAATATAGTTATTTAGTAGATGTACTTGTTTATAAATATGAAGGTACAATAAAAGCACTAAAACTTGATATGGAAGAAATAAAACAAGAAGCTTATTATGCTTTTAATGATGCCATAATTAATTATCGAGATGAACTTGCAGCATCATTTCCTACATTTATAAGTTTATGCATTCGAAGAAAATTATGTAATCGTTTTAGAATAGCAACGTCAAATAAAAATTTAACTTATCTAAGCAAAACAAGCATAAATAATATATTTATTAAAAACTCAGATTTAGAAAAACTATGTGATATGAAGTATAATCCTGAGAGAATAGTTACAATAAATGATAATTATGAAAACTTAGTAAGCAAAATAATAATTTCACTATCACCTAAAGAAAAAGATATATTTAAATTATGCATTAATGGCTTTTCACTAAAAGATATTTCTAAAATATTAAAAATAAATATAAAGACAGTATATAATGCAATAGGACGAATAAGAGAAAAAGCAAGCTCTATAATTGAAAATTATTAAAAAATATGCTATAATATCCCCATAAAAAGGGGAATTTATGAGAAGTTTTAAAATTGATGATATTTATATTGATGACCTAGTTAATACTAGAAAACTTCCAGATATTTTTAATTACAGATGTATAACAAAAGATAGGGACATTTTAAATAAAAACTTTATTAATGAATTAGCAAAGCAAATAAATATTAATCCATTAGATTTGGAAATTTATCACACTTGGTTTAAAATCCAAGATAAATATTATTACTTTAAATATTACTACATATTTGAAGAAATATTTATGGAAAAAGTATTTGAATATTTTAAGGTTCCGTGCATTAAACACAAACTTGTTAATTGTAATGGAAAAGTAGGAATTATTAGTGAAAATTTCAGAAAAAAAGATTGTGAATATATAAATTATGCTGATATAATTCCTAAAGATACTGATGTACCTTTAAGCATTATAAAATACAATGAGTTAATTGAAACTAAAATGAAAAAAATTGACTTTAATATATATTTAGAAATAGTCTCTAAGATTATAGCAATAGATATAATGTTTGGACAGTTTGACCACCGTTATTACAACATAATGTTTGAAAAATCTAATGATCATTTAAAACTTGCACCAATGTTTGATAATGGCAATATCTTCATGGAAAATAATCGCCCTGATACTTATATTTTTGAATCTTGCTTTGATACCCTTATATTTAGCACAAATGAAAATCAGATAGATGAACATACTATTGAAACAATTACAAATTATCCTGAACTATATAAAAGTTTAGAAAAAGCTTTAGATATAAATTTATCAAAAATATTTAATAAATTGAAACATGACTTTCAAATGGATATATACGTAGAATTAAAAGAGCAAATTCAAAAATACTATGATTTACATTGTAAAATGGTTGAAAAAACACTTAAATTTGGTAGATAAATACGGTATATAAGAGAAAATAATTTTTATTGTTCAAAATTAGATAAAATAAATAAAAAAATTTTATCTAATTTTTTTCTTCTCAAAATAGCAACTTTTTTATAACGCCAAAAATAATCAGTAAAGTTTAGAAAAGATTTAAAAAAAATCACAGAATAAATATAAACACTTGCAATTATCTTAAGATTTTGATATATTCTTATTGACGCAAAAAGCGTTTTTTATTTGAAATAAAAAAGGAGATAATTATGGCAAAAGATGTAAAAAAGAAAAATGCAAGTAAAAAAACAGCTGAAATTCAAAAAGAAGAAACAAAAGTAACTGTTGAAAAAGCAGAAGTTACTAACAAAAAATTAAAGAAAGAAAATAAACCAGTGAAAAAAGAAACTAAAAAAGTAAAGAAACAAACACCAAAAAAATCATATAGTTCTGAAGTAAAAGCTGAACTAAAAAAAGTTAATTGGCCTTCTAAAAAAGATTTAACTAAATATGGCGTAGCAACTATTATATTTATCATAATATTTGGTTTATATTTTTATGGTTTAGATGCATTATTTGCATGGATTAGTTCACTAGTAAAGGGGTTATAATTTATGGAAAAAGAATGGTATGTAGTTAACACTTATTCAGGACATGAATCAAAAGTTAAAGAAAAACTTGAAATGCGTGCTGAATCTATGGGATTCAAAGATAATATTTTTAGAATTATTGTTCCTGAAGAAACAGTTAAAGAAACAATGAAAGATGGAAGCGTTAAAGAAAAAAAGAAAAAAATGTTTCCCGGTTATATTTTAGTTGAAATGATTATGACTGATGAAGCATGGTATATTGTAAGAAATACTCCAGGTGTTACTGGATTTATTGGCTCAAGCGGAAAAGGAGCAAAACCAACTCCATTAAAGCCGCAAGAAATAGATAAAATTCTAGCTAACATGGGTATGACAAGAATGGATGTAGATAAAGAACTTACTGTTGGAACTAAGGTTACAATTGTAGATGGACCATTTAAAGGTATGGATGGAACAATTAGTACATTAGATATCGAAAATAGTAGATTAACTGTTCTTGTTGACTTATTTGGTCAAGAAACACCAGTAGAAGTAGAATTATTTCAAGTATCAACAATTAAATAACGAGAAAGCTCTATTAATTTAGAGTTTTTTTCATATTTTTAAATAAACAAGCAAAATTTGTATTGTAAAAAGATAGAAATTGTGGTATATTCCAAATTGCAATTAGTTTTAATTGTAAGTGGAGGGGAATGCGGATTTGCCCATACCACTAAGCGAAAATATGAAAGGATGTGTATTTCGTGGCAAAAGAAGTCGTAAAGAAAATTAAATTACAAATTCCTGCTGGAAAAGCTACGCCTGCTCCTCCTGTTGGAACAGTTTTAGGACCTGCCGGAATTAATTTAGGAGAATTTTGTACTAAATTTAATGATGCATCTAAAGATAAAATGGGAGATATTTTACCTGTTGAAATTTCAATTTATGATGATAGATCATTTAGTTTTGTATTAAAGACTCCACCAGCTGCTTTCTTACTTAAAAAGGCTGCAAAAATTAACAAAGCATCTAAAAAGGGTGCTAATGAAGTTGTTGCAACTATCTCTAAAGAAGAATTAAGAAAAATAGCTGAAACTAAAATGCCAGATTTAAATGCTTATACTATTGAAGCAGCAATGAAAATTATTGAAGGAACTGCTCGTAATATGGGTATTGCCGTTGAAGGAATTAATGATGAAGAACTAAAAGAACAAGCTCTTGAAGCAAAAGAAGCTGAAATAGCTGAAGCTAAACGTGAAGCAGCATTAGAAAAGATGGAAGAATCTGTAAACAACAATAACGCTGAAGTAGAAGTTATTGGCGAAAACAAAGAAACTGAAGAAAATTAATAATCCGCAAAATCTACCACGATTGGAGGGAATAAAATGAGAAAATTAGGAAAAAAGTACGTGGAAGCTTCTAAAAAAATCGAAAAAACAAAATTATACGATGTTAAAGAAGCAATTAGCTTAGTTAAAGAAACAAGTACTACTAAATTTGATAGTTCTGTTGAAGTAGCTATGCATTTAAATATTGATACTAAGAAATCAGATCAACAATTAAGAGGATCAATCGTACTACCAAATGGTACTGGAAAATCTAAAAAAATCTTAGTTTTAGCTAAAGGAGCTGCTGCTGAAGCTGCTAAACAAGCTGGAGCTGATTTTGTAGGAGAACAAGATCTAATTGATAAAATTTCAAATGAAAATTGGTTTGATTACGATGTAATCGTTGCAACACCAGAAATGATGCCTGCATTAGGTAGAATTGGTAAAGTTTTAGGACCTAAAGGTTTAATGCCAAACCCTAAGACTGGAACAGTTACTACTACACCAGAAAAGGCTGTTGAAGATATCAAAAAAGGTATGATCGAATACCGTGCTGATTCTTTAGGAAATGTTCATAGTATTATTGGAAAAGTATCTTTTGATGAAAAATCATTAGAAGAAAACTTAACATATTTTGTTAATACAATAATTAAAAACAAACCTAAAACAGTTAAAGGAACATTCGTTAAGAGTGTATCAATTTGTACTACTATGGGTCCTGGAATTAAATTAAATACAAATTCTTTTGACAAATAGTTACAAATGTTGTATATTAAAAATTGTTAAAAAAACTTTTTATCCGTAGACAGCTGGGGCTTTAAGCTTAATAATCCAGCCGAGGGAAGAACTTGTGCTTTCCTCATGGAAAGTTTTTTTATAAAAAAAGGAGGAAAATATGGCAAGTACAAAAATTCTTAATGCAAAAAAAGAAGTAGTAAACGAAATTGCTGACAAAATTAAGAATTCTGAATCTGTAGTATTATTTTCTTATCAAGGATTAACTGTTGCTGATATGGCTGAATTAAGAAACAAAGTTAAAGAAGCTAATGGTGAAGTTAAGATTTATAAGAATACCCTTGTTAAAAGAGCAACAGACGAATTAAACATTGATTTATTTGATACTCTTGAAGGACCTAACGCTATTGTATTTGGTAAAGAATTATTAGCGCCTATTAAAGCTATTAGTGCTTTTACTAAAGATCACAAATGTGCTGAAATCAGAAGTGGAATTATTAATGGCGAAGTAGCTACATTAGATGAAATTAATGAATATGCAACTATTCCATCTATGGAAGGATTACTTACTATGCTTGCAGGTGGTATGATAGAACACGTTAAAAATCTATCTATAGCATTAAACTTATATGCTGAAGGATTAGAAGAAAAGTAATATTAGGAAAGGAGAAATAAAAAATGGCTAAAATTACTAAAGAAGATTTTATTAATTCATTAAAAGAAATGACTATTCTTGAAGTAAAAGAATTAGTTGACGCAATGAAGGAGGAATTCGGAGTAGACCCATCTGCTGTTGCTGTTGCTGCTGCACCTGCTGCTGCTGTTGAAGAAGGACCTTCTACTAAAACTGTAGTTTTAAAAGACGCTGGAGCTGCTAAAATTGGTGTTATCAAAGTTATAAGAGAAATCACTGGTTTAGGATTAGTTGAAGCTAAAGGAGTAGCTGACAAAGGTGGAAACATTAAAGAAAATGTTTCAGCTGACGAAGCTAACGAAATTAAAGCTAAATTAGAAGAAGCTGGAGCTACTGTTGAATTAGTTTAATTACTAAACTTAAACTTCCCACAATTGGGAAGTTTTTTTAGTTCCAAAATTATACATTTAGTTTACTGATAAATTAATGTAAAATAATGACAAAAAATGAGACCTTTGCTATAATTAATTTGTGATTATTATGGTAAATATTTATGATTTAAGTTATGAAAAATTAGAAGAAAAATTATTAAGTCTAGGTGAGAAAAAATTTAGATGTAGTCAAATATGGGATTGGTTATATGTTAAAAGGGTAACTAATTTTAATGATATGTCTAATTTGAGTAAAGATACAATAAATAAACTTAATAATAATTTTTCATTTGATTATATAGATATTTTAAGAAAACAAGAAAGTGATTTAACTAATAAATATTTATTTCGTTTAATAGATGGTAATTTTATAGAAGCAGTTCTTATGAAACATGATTATGGTTATTCTATTTGTGTGTCTAGTCAAGTTGGATGTAATATGGGATGTACATTTTGTGAAAGTGGAAGACTTAAAAAAGTAAGAAATTTAAGTACTTATGAAATAGTTGAACAAATTTTACTTATAGAAAAAGATATTAATCGTAAAATTGATAGTGTTGTTATAATGGGAATTGGAGAGCCATTTGATAATTATGATAACATTATTGAGTTTATTAAAATTATTAATCATGCAAAGGGATTACAAATAGGAGCTAGACATATAACTGTTTCTACTTGTGGATTAATTCCTAAGATTAAGGAGTTTAGTAATTTAAATTTACAAGTTAATTTGGCAATTAGTTTACATGCTAGTAATGATGAGTTAAGAAGTAAGATTATGCCTATAAATAAAGCTTATCCTTTAAAAGATTTAATAAGTACTTTAAAAGAATATATTGCTAAAACTAATAGACGAGTTACTATTGAATATGTTATGCTTAAAGAGGTAAATGATAGAGAAGAGAATGCAAGAGAACTTGCTAATTTACTTAAGAATATGAATGTTTATGTTAATTTAATTCCTTATAATGAGACTAGTCACATAGAATATAAAAGAACTAATAAAGAAGATATAATGAAATTTTATGATGTATTAAAGAAAAATAATATAAATGTTACAATAAGAAAAGAATTTGGTAAGGGTATTGATGCAGCATGTGGACAGCTTAGAGCAAAAGAGGTGAATAAGGAGTGAAATCATTTTATTTAACAGATACAGGTAGAGTTAGAAGTCATAATGAAGATTCAGTTACAATTGTTAAAAACGCAAGTGGGGAACATTTAATGATAGTTGCTGATGGAATGGGTGGACACCGAGCAGGCGAGATTGCATCAAGCATGGTTGTTACTCAAATAGGTAAAAGATTTAGTAATTTATCAACAATAGGTTCTAAAATGGATGCTGTTAAATGGCTTAAAGAAAATGTTGATGAGGTTAATGATAGTATTTTAAAATATGGTGAGGAACACACAGAATCAATGGGACTTGGTACAACAGTTGTTATGGCTTTACTTACAAAAGATTTCCTTATATTCGTAAATATAGGGGATTCAAGTGGATATGTTTTAAAAAATAAAGTCCTTCACAAAATAACTAAGGAACATACATTAGTAAATTTCTTAGTTGAGACAGGAGAGTTAACTCCAGAAGAAGCAATAAATCATCCTAAGAAAAATGTGTTGATGAAAGCACTTGGGGCTAGTGAAAAACAAGAATTAGATATATTTGATGTAGATCCTAATGTGGATGCTATACTATTAGTTAGTGATGGTTTAACAAATATGCTTACGATGGATCAAGTTGAAAAAGTATTAAATGATGCTGAATTAAAATATGAAGATAAATTAATTAAGTTAATTAAGAAGTGTAATGCAAGAGGGGGAACAGATAACATTTCAATTGCTTATCTAGTAAAGGATAGTGATATTAGTGATAACTAAGGGACAAAAAATAAATGACCGTTATCAAATTGTTAAAACAATAGGTGAAGGTGGAATGGCTAATGTTTATTTAGCTTATGATACCATTTTAGAAAGAAATGTAGCTGTTAAAGTTTTAAGAGGAGATTTAGCAAATGATGAAAAATTTGTTAGACGTTTTCAAAGAGAGGCTCTATCAGCAAGTAGTTTATCTCATCCAAATATAGTTGAAGTATATGATGTAGGTGAAGATAATGGTGTTTATTATATTGTAATGGAGTATATTGAAGGTAAACATTTAAAACAATTAATTAAGAAACGCGGAAAACTCACATTAAACGAAGTAATTGATATAATGCTTCAAGTAACAGATGGAATTGCTTGTGCTCATGATTCTTATATAATTCATAGAGATATTAAACCGCAAAATATTATGATACTTGATAGTGGAATTGTTAAGATAACTGACTTTGGAATTGCGATGGCTTTAAATAGTACACAATTAACTCAGACTAATTCAGTTATGGGTAGTGTTCATTATTTACCGCCAGAACAAGCAAGTGGAAAAGGATCTACTGTTCAAAGTGATATATATTCAATGGGTATTTTAATGTATGAGTTATTAAGTGGTAAGCTTCCTTTTAGAGGCGATAATGCGGTTGAGATAGCTCTTAAGCATTTGAAAGAACCACTTCCTTCAATTAGAGAAGAGTGTCCTGATTTACCACAAGCTGTTGAAAATGTTATATTAAAGGCTTGTGCTAAGAATCCAAAAAATAGATATCCAGATGCAAGAAGTATGCATGAAGATTTAAAGACTTGTACATCACCATTAAGAGCTAATGAGCCTAAATATGTTTATAAATATCCCGAGTTTGATGAGGCTACTACCGAAAGAAGAGAAAAAGCAATTGAGAAAACTATGGAATTTAGCAAAATAGAAGATAGTAAAGCCAAAGATAAGGCATCAGAAGTTAAAGTTAAAAAAATAGAAGAAAAAGATATTGAAACAAAAAAAGAAAATAAAGTTTTAGTGATTCTTGGAGCTATCTTTGCTGGACTTGCCGTAATTGCAGCTACAATAGTTGGAATTTTAGTGCTTTTACCTAATAATAGTGAAATGCAAGTGCCAAATGTAGCTGGAAAAACAGTTGATGAGGCTGTCGAAATATTTAATAATATGGGGTTAAAAGTAAATGCGGAAAATAAATATTCGCAAAGTGATGAAGTAAAAGAAGGAGATGTTGTAAAAACTGATCCATCTAGTGGAAGAACAGTTAAAAAGGGATCAGAAATTACATTATATATTTCACAAGGAAGTAATACATTTGAAATAGAAAATTATGTTGGACAAGAAGTTTATGGAGTTAAAGCAATACTAGAAAAGATGCATAACTTATTTGTAATAATTGAAGAAGATAATGTTGATGATCCATCTAAATATGAAGAAAATAAGATTATTAAGCAGGAACCAGCTGTAGGAACAAAAGTTAAATCTGGCGATACAATAACTCTTCATATTGCTAAGATAGGTGGCGTTTATCCGAATTTTACAACTGGTTATAGTTTAGCAGATATTCAAGCATGGGGAGAAAAATATAATATAAAAATTAAAGAAGAATATGTACAAGATAATAGTTATGAACCAGGATCAATCATTAAGCAAAGTAAGCCAGCAGGAAGTAATGTTGTAAGCGGAATGAGTATTACTATAACTATTGCAGAAGAGGAAACAAGTATAGATAATGAATAGTAATCAAGAAGGAAAAATAGTTAGAATAATAAGTAATTTATGTACTGTAAAAGTAGATGATAAATTATATGACTGTAAACCAAGAGGGAAGTTTTATATTCAAAATAAAACTCCTCTAGTTGGTGATAGAGTTATAATTGATACTGATAACAATTATATATTAGATATATTAGAGAGAAAAAATAGTTTAAAAAGACCAATGATCGCTAATGTAGATTGTGCGATAATTGTTACAAGTGTTAAAGAGCCTGATTTAAGTTTATTACTTTTAGATAAGTTATTATGTTTAGTATTATTTAATAAGATTAAGCCAATAATATGTTTTAGTAAGACTGATTTATTAAATAATGAAGAATACAAAGAGTTTGAAAAAATATATGATTATTATAATAAAATTGGAATTAATGCAATTAAAAATACAGAGGTTGATAAATTAGATAAACTTATTGAGGGAAAATTAGTTGTACTTACTGGCCAAAGTGGTGCTGGTAAATCAACATTATTAAATAGAATAAATCCTGAATTAGATTTAGAAACAAATGAAATAAGTAAAGCTTTAGGAAGAGGAAAACATACTACTAGACATACGGAAACATTTAAGTATAAAAATTCTTATATTTCAGATACTCCTGGATTTAGTAGTTTAGATTTAACTGATTTAACTAAAGAGGACGTAAGAAATGCTTTTATTGAATTTGGTAATGATTGTTATTTTAGTGATTGCAATCATTTAAAAGAAAATAAATGTGTTGTTAAAGAAAAAGTTGATGATGGAATTATTTTAAAATCAAGATATGATAATTATGTAAAGATGGTGGATGAGGTTGAAAGTAAGCGTATCATTTATAAAAAATAAATATAATGATGAAAAGAAAACAATTGAGGAAATTAATTATACAAGTGCTGATTATATACATGTTGATATAATGGATGGTAAGTTTGTTGAAAATAAAAATTATGATATCAATGAAGTTTCTGTATTTTTAAGAGAAAATATTAAACCATTAGATGTGCATTTGATGTGTTTTGATTTAGAAAAATATATTGTAGAGTATGCTGATTTAATGCCGGAATTTATTACTTTTCATTTAGAAGCAACTGATAAAGTGAATGAAATAATTGATATGATCCATAGTTATGGAATTAAATGTGGAATTAGTATTAAACCAAATACAAGTGTTAGAGACTTACTACCATATTTGGATAGAATAGAATTAGTACTTATTATGAGTGTTGAACCGGGTAAGGGTGGACAAAAATTTATGCCTATCGCAATAGATAAGATAAATGAGTTAAGAAAATTAAATAAAAATATTATTATCTCAGTTGATGGGGGAATAAATGCTGAAACAGTAAGAATGGTAAACACTGATATGGTGGTATCCGGGTCATATGTTTGCATGAGTAATAATTTTGAAAAAAATATAGAGTTATTAAAAAAATAGAACATTTTTTCGCTTGACGGGGGGGCTTTTAAAGGTATAATTTCACTATGGAATATGGTGATTTTATATGAATAAGGCAGAACAAATAAAAGTATATGTAGTGATAGGAACAATAGTGATGTTACTAGTGATCTTTTCGGGAATAACATATGCTTTTTTTAGTGCCAGTAATAATAAAGGAAGTACATCAGTAATATCAGCAAAAAGTGGTAAAATGGTAATAAATTATGCCGATGGATCTAGTAAATTATTATCAAGTGAAGATATACAGCCAAGTGATAAGATTTTAATAGATAAAACTTTTACATTAACGGGAACAAATACAACTAGTGGCTTAGTTATGCCATATAAGATAGGCCTAAATTATGTATCTGAGTTTAGTGATGGACAAATACATTATTATATTAAACGAACAAGTGCAAATACAAATGTAACAAGCACGTTAGTAGGAACAGCAAATCAAACTATATCAGGAAATACCACTGAAACAGGATATACTACAGGAACACTAAAAAAAGGTAATAGATACTTAGAACTAGCAACAGGAGAGTTTAAAGCAAACACATCAAATCAAACAATCACATTTAATTTAAAGATTCAATTTCCTGATACCGGCGAAAACCAAGATGCTGAAAAAGGAAAAATATTAACAGGTGAAATAGTTGTTAATTATGAAGAAACAGCAACTGATACCTTAATGGCTCTTTATGATAAAGAAACAAAGACAAATGGAGTATCAACAAGTGGATTATTTATAGATGATACTAAAGATGTAAATTTAAGATATACCGGAGCAACACCAAATAATTATGTTTATTTTGGTAATGATAATGAATTATGGAGAATAGTTGGAATATTTAACGTAACAGATTCAGAAGGCAATACAACAAGAAAACTAAAATTAGTAAGAGATTCAGCATTAGGCTTATATTCATGGGATGCAACTGGAAATAATGATTACGGAATTAATGATTGGACAGAGGCTGACCTAAAGAAAGAATTAAATGAGGATTATTTAGACACAACCTTAACAGCCAATAAAACAAATTGGTATAATTCATATTGGGATTCTAGCACACAAAAACCAGTATTAAGACAAACAGGAACATTTAACTATACAACAGTCATAAAAGAGAAATATCAAAATATGATAAGCAATAGTGTATGGAACATTGGTGGAAATAGTTATACTGGTTCTGCACCATATTCTATAAACTTATTAACTCAGTATAATCGTGAGAGAGATAAAATAACCTATCAAAATAGTCGTCCTACTACATGGACAGGTAAGGTTGGACTTATTTATGCAAGTGATTATGGATACGCATCAACTTACGCAAAATGTCATAACAACTTAAGAGTAGGAGTAACTTACGATAAATCTACTGATAAGTGGGATTATTCAAATGGGCTATGTAAAACAGATAACTGGCTTGCCAAGAATTCATGGTACTGGACATTGTCGCCTTACTCTGGTTACTCGCATTACGTGTTACTTGTAATTGGGGACGGTGCTGTCTATGGCAACTACGCGCATCTTTCTGCCAGTGTTTATCCTTCACTTTATCTAAAATCAAATATAAAAATAACAAGTGGAACAGGTGAAAAAACAAAACCATATATTTTAATTTAAAATGTTAACATGTGTCAACTGTTTTTGGTTGACACTTATTAAAATAAATGGTAATATATCATTAGTAAAGAAAAGGAGGCATATAATATGGCTGTTAAATTAAGATTAAAAAGAATGGGAGCTAAACAAAGACCTTTCTATCGTATTGTAGCTGCTGATTCAAGAAGTCCAAGAGATGGTAAGTTTATTGAAGTAGTTGGAACATATCAACCAATTTACAAAGAAAACAACTTCAATGTTGATGAAGAAAAAACTCTTAAATGGTTAAATAATGGTGCAGAACCAACTGATACTGTAAAAAATATTTTAGTTAAATCAGGCGTTTGGTCTAAATACAAAAATAAAAGTGAGAAATAATTATGCATCAAGATTTAATTAATTTTACTAGTAATTTAGTAAAAAATTTAGTTAAAGAACCAGATATGGTAAGTGTTCAAGAATTTCTAGGTGATGATGAATCAATAATGTTAGAAATAATTGTTCATGAAAGTGATATGGGAGCACTAATTGGTAAGGGTGGCAAAATGGCATCTTCAATTAGAACTTTAATAAGTGCATATGGCTATATTCATTCTTTAAATAAAATAAAAATAAATATCGATTCATTTTAGTCGATATTTATTTTTTTGTTCTTTTTATAAATAAAATTATTAATCCAGTTAAAATGCTTGTGCCAGATATAACTAAGCCTTCTATAAGTCCCGGAGTAAAGTATTTAAATTCAATTAAATGTTCTCCTTCTGTTAAATCAAGCCCTATAACAGCATCATAAATACTCGCTGGATTAGTTAAGGTACCATCTACATATATTTTCCATCCCTTATCATTTGCTATTGAAGTATAAAGTAGAGTATCATCTTTAACATTAACTTTAGCGGTAAAATGATGATCATCATAATAATTATTAACTATCATCTTCTTATTATTAATATTATTAACAAATTCTTTATAAACATTATAATTAATGGAATATAAATGAATATTATAGTCATAACTTTTTTTATCAACAGTTATTTTAAACTTAATTTTATCCCCACTATGTAATAACAAAAATCCTTTATTTTGAATTTCAGTTATATTATCATTTAAATAAAACTCATATTCATTTTTAGAGTAATTATCATTGTTTAAAAAGATAAATTCATCATTTTTAGCCATATATTGATAAAGTACATAATTATCATCTCCATTAAATATACAAAAGTTCTTTTTTTTATTACAACTTATAGTCTTATTTCCAGCATCAATTTCTTTAATTATATTTTTGTCATTATTATTTATAGTCTTAACTAAATTATTCATATTAGAAACAAAATCATCGTTATATTTTAGTTCTAAAATCTTATTAGTAGTTAAGAATCCAAAAGAAGTTGCATCTTCATTTAAATAAATATTATCTTTATATTCTTTATAATAATCTACATCTTGATTACTAATTATATATTTAATACCTAATAAACTATTAACAATTGGATTATTATAATAATATTTGCTACTACAATTATCACTAACAGTTATACCTAAAACATTTTTAGCATACTTAAATACATTACTGTTTCGTACTGATGAAAAATAACTAACTTCATTGTATTCATGTAACAATCCATTATTTAATATTGTTCGGTCGTAAAAACCAGTTCTATATAAATCATTATCCTCAATCTTACTTATACTTTCATTACTAAAATTATAATTATTAATAAATTTAGAGTAAGTACTTTCATTAGCACTATTTTTAAATGTTAAAAATGCATTAAAACTAAGTTCAATAATTACAACATAGACAATATATTTTTTAAATTCTTTATGATTTAACATAAATATATAATAAAACATAAATACAAAAGATATACCTAAGTATATTAATTTTGCCATTAAATTTTGTCTTTCATCAATATCTAAATTACCACTAGTTACAAATCCAATACTAATCATAACAACAAATAAAGTATAAAAACCTAAATTAAATTTCCAATTCTTTTTATCATATCTAATAAAATTTCTAAAACCTAAATAAATTAAAAAGAAAGAAAATATAAATGAATATCTAACAGGGTAGAATATTGGCATTGACATCATATGCCAAAAATAATCAAGTAAATTAAAACTAACTGAAAGTAAAAAGAATAAACAAACACCAAGTGATGCTAATCTTTCCTTTAATTTAATTCTTGAATTAAAGAAATATAGTAATGCATTAATATATACAAACAAACTAACATAAACATTAGGAGTACCATATTCTAAATCACCATTAGAAAATGAAGCAAAAGTGAGTTTATAAAAAGTACTTATTCCATCTAAATCAAATTTAAAATAATCTTTAGCAAATTCGCTAATTAACTCAGCCTTACCATTTAAAAGTTCTAACACCACTGGAACTAGCGCAAACGCACTAATTAGTCCTGATAACAAAGAATAAAATAAATATTTAAATATTCTAGATTTATTAAATCCTTTAATAATACTTTTGTAAATAAAATATATAACACTAAAAATACATATCATATATCCAATATAGAAATTAAAAATAATTGTGCATGATAAATTTACAACATAAAGTAAATAACTATCCTCTTTAAATATCTTTTCAATTCCCATCATAACTATTGGAAGTAAAATAATACTATCAAACCACATATAATTAAAATAATATAATAAGTTATAGGTAGATAAAGCATAACAAATACTAAATAAATAATTAATTTTTCTTTTTCTAACATAGTTTAAGTATATAAACATGGTTAAACTACATAGCATTATTTTAAATATAACAATAAAGTTATAAAATTGCATAACATTAGAAAATAATAAGCCAAATATATTAGTTATATTAAAAGTATAATAAACTAAAGTAGCATAAGTATTAAATCCTAGTAGTCCTTTAAAAGTATAAAATAAATTTTCTTTTCCTTTAAGAATATTTAAAAAATTATTAAGCATCCCGGGATACTGATTATATCCATCTCCCATAGCAACAATATTATCTCCAAAAGGATAAATATGATTAAAAATATAAACTATAAGCATAATAACTATTGGTAATATAACTGCTAAAACATAATTTTTATTATTTTTTATAAAATTTTTCATATTATCACCATATATAATTTTATCATATTATTAATTATTGACAAATATCTTACACTAAAATTTGTTTTTTTTAAAGGAGTTTGTTATACTCTATTTGTTAAGGATGTGATTATAATGGCTCACAAATACGATGAACATTCAATTAAAATATTAGAAGGATTAGAAGCAGTAAGAAAAAGACCAGGTATGTATATAGGATCTACTGATAAAAGAGGCCTTCATCATTTGGTATGGGAAATAGTAGATAACTCAATAGATGAAATTATTAATGGTTATGGTAACAAAATAAGTATCAAGATCAATAAAGATAATTCTATAACTATTGCTGATAATGGTAGAGGTGTACCAACTGGTATGCATTCAAGTGGAAAATCAACACCTGAAGTTATTTATACTATTTTGCATGCTGGTGGTAAATTTGAAACTGATGGATATAAGGTATCTGGTGGTTTACATGGTGTAGGTGCATCTGTTGTTAATGCTTTGTCTGACTATATGGAAGTAACTATTTTAAGAGATGGTGAAATAAATCAAATTAAATTTAAAAATGGTGGCGAAGTAGCAAGTCCCTTAAAGAAAATTGGTACAACCAAAGCAACTGGAACAATTGTAACATTTAAACCAATGGAAAGTATCTTCAAAAATTTAACATTCAGTTATACAACTATTTGTGAAAGAATGCAAGAAAGTGCCTTCTTACTTAAAGAACTAACTATTGATATCGAAGATATTCCAGATGATAAGAGAGTAACATACCATTATGATAATGGTTTAATCTCATTTGTAGACTATATTAATGAAGATAAAGAAGTATTACATAAAGTTATTCCTATTCATGGTGTTAAAAACACTATTGAAGTAGATATCGCTATGCAATATACTGATTCTTATAATGAAAATATTATCTCATTTGTTAATAATGTTAAAACAAGTGATGGTGGAACTCATGAAGTAGGTTTTAAAACTGGTATTACTAAAGCCTTTAATGATTATGCTAAATCAAATGGTATTTTAAAAGCTAAATCTGCTAACTTTGAAGGAAGCGATGTTAGAGAAGGATTAACTGCCGTTATCAATTTAAAAATACCGGAAAATCTTCTTCAATTTGAAGGACAAACTAAAGGAAAACTAGGAACTCCAGAAGCAAGACCAGTTGTAGAATCAATTGTTTATGAAAGTATTAAATATTATTTAGAAGAGAACAAAGAAAATGCTTTAAAAATTATTGAAAAAATGAGCAAAAGTAAAGTTGCTAGAGAAGCAGCTCGTAAAGCAAGAGAAGAAGCTAGAAATGGTAAAACTAAAAAGAGTGAAGCTCAAAGATTATCAGGAAAACTTACTCCCGCTCAAACAAGAAATCCTAAGAAAAATGAATTATTTATCGTAGAGGGAAATTCAGCCGGAGGTACTGCTAAAAAAAGTAGAGATCGTAAATTTCAAGCTATTTTGCCTTTAAGAGGAAAAATACTTAATACCGAAAAAACAAGTGGTCCGGAAATATTTAAAAATGAAGAAATTAGTACCATGATAAACTGTATTGGTGCCGGTTACGGACAAGATTTTGACGTTAAAGATATTAATTATGATAAAGTAATAATTATGACCGATGCCGATGATGATGGTGCTCATATTCAGTGTTTACTTTTAACTTTCTTCTATAGATTTATGAAACCTCTTATTGAAGAAGGACATTTATATATTGCTATGCCACCTCTTTATAAGGTTGATTATGGTAAAAATCATGTCTATTGTTGGACAAATGAAGAATTAAAAGATGCAACTAAAGGAAAACAAAATTATAAAGTTCAAAGATATAAAGGTTTAGGTGAAATGAACCCTGAACCACTTTGGACAACTACAATGGATCCTGAAAATAGAAACTTAATTAAAGTAAATATAAATGATGCTTTACTTGCAGAAAAACGAGTATCTGTTTTAATGGGAGATGTTGTAGAACCTAGAAAAGAATGGATAAATGAGAATGTAGAGTTTTCTCTTGAAGACGACTATATAATTGAAACTAAAAGATAGATAACTAAAATTTGTATCAAAAGGTAATTTTAATGGTTATCTTTTTTTATGTTTTTTAAAAAAGTTGAGAAAAAAACAAGTAAATTAACTTACTTTGTACTAAATATATATATGGAGGGTAGTTAAAAAAGTACCATCTTAGATAGGTGAATGAAGATACTTAAATATCCAATAGTTATATCTGATAATATTATACCTTTAGTTTATGATAGAGAGTTTAAGTCA
>CAKOMY010000010.1 GCA_934096815.1 uncultured Bacilli bacterium
ATCTCGCAATTTAATTTTACTATATTTCTTCTAAAATAAAAAGACTATTAACAAAAATTTCTTTTGTCAACAGCCTGGCATTATTTTTTTAATAATGTTATTTAATTTTCAAAGTAAATGCACGTTTTTTAAAAGCTTTTTTTACTTTGAAAAGGTAACTTCACGCTATTTTGTTTTTATATATCATATTTTTCTTTCACTAAATAAATTTAAAAATTCTCAAAAAAATAAAAGTTAATCTTCTTTATTAACTTTTATAACTTCTTTTCCCTTATAAAAACCACATTTAGTGCATGCTCTATGAGGTCTAATTGCTTCTCCACAATTTGGACAACTTACTACGTTAGCAGCAGTTTTCTTTAAATGTGTACGACGCATTCTTTTTTTAGTTTTACTTGTTCTACGAAATGGAACAGCCATGGTATCACTCCTATTCTTTAATTATTCACTTACAATTTCCCAGCCATTTCCTTTTTGGCTTTCTAATTTTGCTCCCTCTTTAGTAACTCTAATGGGGACTTCCAAGATAACATTTTCCCACAAAATGTCTAATAAATCAAGATAAAAATCATCTTTTAACGTATTTTCTGAAATTTCTTCTTCTATATGGGTATTAACTGGAACTAAAACATCTTCTAAAGTTATTGCACAAGGCATTACTATTTCTCCATCAATGTCTAAGTCTAATTCAATATTATCTTCATAATTTACTTTAACTAAACCTTTAACATGCATTCTATTTATTTTTCTAATATTTAATTTTTGATAATCTACTTTAGATAAATCTAAATCGCTATCTATTTCTAATTTTTTAAATGCATATAATTTTCTTAAATCTAGTTTCATTACATCATTTGATTCATTTGACGCATAACTTCTTTAACTTGTTTTTGACTAGGCTTTCTACCCATACTACTCATCATAGTTTCAATCATTTTTTCATTAATTGGTGGATTTTTCTTTAAGTATTTTTGCATAAAATATCTTGCTAAAAAGAAACCGATTACAGCACCAATTAAAAGTCCTACAACTACAAGTAAAATATCATGTAACATTTGTAAATCACTCCTTACGTTTTTAATTATACTATATATTAACTAAATTAGATAGATAAAAATAGTCTCCTTTTTCAAAATCAATTAAAAATAAGTTAGGTATATCTTCTAAATAGTCTAAAAAATATGGGGTTATGGTATTAGTTTTTAAGATCATATAACTATTATTAACAATAAGTTTGCTTGCTTCATTAGTGTAATAACTATTAAATGTATGAACACTGTTAAAAAGATTGTAGCCATCTAACTTGTTCATTTTACCATAAATATATTTATTTAATTCTCTTTTATTATATTTATCGACTAAACTATTATATTCATTTTTTAAATAGGTAATGTTTTCTTTGGTACCTAGTTTAATATTAAGTAATGCCTTGTAAAGATTATATGGCATGTTTTTAGTTAATTTATAATAATCATTATTAATTTTAAAAATATAAAAAGTTCGCATTTGTTATCACCGAACTTAATATATCAATTTTTTATTTATTATTTTGTCGAATATTGTCAGTCTTTAAGTTATTTTCTTATTTTTTCTTAGAAGCTTTTTTAGTAGTTGTAGTAATTTTTTCAAATTTTGCTTCTACTTTCATATTGCTTTCGACAACTGTTTTATTTGTTACTTCTTTGCCATTAGAGTACCATCCAATAAATTTTTTACCTTCCTCTGTTGGATTTTCAGGTAATTTGATTGTTTCTCCTTTAACAACTTTTATTGTTTCAACTGTTTCGTTATTGTTTGTAAATGTGACTGTAAATGTTGTTTTTACAAAGAATAATGAATAGATGAATAACAATGTTAAAATGATAGAAACCACTAATGTTAATATACTTGTTTTTTTCATTATTATTTAACCTCCTAAATTAATAGTACTATATTATTCTTTAAAATTAAAGATATAATCCATTATTTTAACTTCATCACCACGTTTAGCACCTAATTCTTCCAGTTTTTCATCAACGCCCATTTTTTTAAGTTTATAGGCAAAATGCATAACTGATTCATCTTCAGTAAATCTAGTCATTTTAAATAATTCTTCGATTTTAGGGCCAGTTAATACCCAAATATTATTTTCTCTATGAATTTCAAATGGGACTTCTTCTTCATATTTATATATTTTTTCAGTTGTTGTAACACTTGGTGCTTGATTATCACTTTCTTCAACTATTTCACCTAATCTTTTAATTAAAGCATCTAATCCTTCATTATAAACTGAGCTAATAGGATATACTTCTAGGTTAGGGTATTTTTCTTTAAATTTAGCTAGGTTTTCTTTAGATTCTGGTAAGTCCATTTTGCTAGCAATTACAACACTTGGTTTCTTTATTAATGATTCATCGTACTTAGCAAGTTCATTGTAAATTGTTTCATAACTTTCTAAAGGACTAAATGAGTTTTCTCCTGACATATCAATGATATGAGCAATTACTTTAGTACGCATAGCATGTTTTAAAAATTTAAAGCCTAGTCCTACTCCTTCTGATGCACCTTCAATTAATCCTGGTAAATCAGCAATTATAAATTCTTTACCATAAGTTTTTACAACTCCTAAATTAGGAGATAAAGTTGTAAAATGATAAGCAGCAATTTTAGGAGAGGCATTTGTTATAACACTTAAAAGAGTACTTTTTCCGGCAGACGGAAAGCCAACTAAACCAACGTCTGCTAAAACTTTAAGTTCACATTTAACAAGAAGTTCTTCACCGGGAGCGCCTAACTCACTCATACGAGGGGCTGGATTATCATGAGTTGCTAAAGAACGATTTCCTCTTCCCCCACGACCACCGTGAGCAATTATTTTTGTTCCAGAAATTAGATCACATATTACTTCATTTGTTTCAAGATTGGTTACAACTGTTCCTTCAGGTACTTTAATAATGACATCTTCAGCATTAGCGCCATTTTGATCGCGACCTTTACCATTAACTCCTTTATCGGCTTTTATTGTTTTTTGAACCTTTAAGTCAATTAAGGTTTTTAATGATTTATCAGTAGTAAAAATGATATCGGCTCCTTTTCCACCGTTACCACCATTTGGTCCACCCATTTCAACAAATTTTTCTCTTCTAAATGAGGTACAACCATCGCCACCTTTGCCGGCTATTAATTTAACTGTTACTTCATCTACAAACATTTATATCACATCCTCTTTATATTATTTGTTATTAATTTATTTTTATTTCTTTGCTTGGCTATATATATTAACATATTAATTACTTTAATTCAATGATAGTACAGCCTTCATTTTCACTAGAAATATACATTTTTAAGATTCTTTTATCATTTTTAAATCTTAGATGTAATTCTTGTTTTAATACACCTTCTCCTTTACCATGCACAATTAATATTTTTTTATGATTTAACTTTAGGTTATCGTTAATAAATTCATCGACAGGAACGTATATCATTTCTCTAGTGTATCCGTGCAAGTCAAGACTTGGTAAGATATTTAAAAAGGGGCTACCTTTATACATTGGAAGCCTCTGTATTTGCATTATTATTAGATTCTTCGACTTGTTTACTTTCTATTGTTTCCATTGATTCAGGTTTTGTATCTACTTTAATTGAACAAGCATCAAATATTTCTTGTTTATCTAAAATGTTATCAATTGTTCCTAGTTTTTCGGACGCTTTATAACAGGCCATATTGCATATTTTGCCGATAACATCCATATCTAAATTGCTAATTATTCCATAACAGAACGCACCTAAGAATGCTGCTTCCATCATTAAATTATCAACTGGTTTTACTTCGATTTTAGGAACATATTTTACTTGACGATCTTTAACATAAAGTGTTCCATGATTTAGTAAGTTTAAAGTATATTTAGCATTTTCTAAGTCTTGAATTTTTTGCATTATATCTACTAAAGTTTTAGATTTATTGTAGTTTATATCTATTTTAGTTAAGGCACTAGCAAAATTTTCACTAGCAACAACATAGGTACATCTTTTTGATAAATTATAATATTCTTTAGATACTACATTTGCAAGCATAATCATTTTAGCGTTTGGATAGTTATTTGATGCTCCAATTGCACCAGCCATATCGGTTCCATCAACAATTATATAGTCCGGATCAAAATCAAATTTATATTTCGTTAGAAATTGTTCATTATCAAATATAATGTTTGTTCTTGTTGCGTTAGATTCATTAAGAACACTGTAATTTTTGTTGGTTTTAGTTTCATAATTTACTTCAACAAATTTAGTATCAATATGATATTCTTCTAGTTTAGATTTTAATTTAATTCCTTCTTCTTCACCACCAACAACGCCTGAATAATAAACATTTATTCCCCACTTGGAAAGCATACAAGCAACATATACGCTTATTCCTCCGTTAGAAATAATTCTTTTTGTTATTTTTTTATCTTTTCCTTCTAATGGGAAATTATCTACTATTTCGGTAACATCTATTCTTGGCTTTCCTATCACAATAACATTCATTTATATCCCTTTACTTTCTATGAATATTATAATATACATTGATTTTATTAACAAGAATTATTTTTTAATTAATGTTTTGGGTTCTTCAATTATCTCATTAAAACTTATTTCATTTTTAAGACTTTCTATTGATGATGCTAATTTTTCTATTAGGTAAGGATACGATGTATCACATTGATTAGAATCGAAAATATAGCTGATATCAGTCAATTTTATTTTTTTAATATTTCCTTCTTCACCCATTATTGATAAATCTCCAAAAAAGTTATACCAGATTTCAAATAATGAATCATCCGATATTACAGAGAAATCCCTAATATTATTACGTTTAAATTCATTATGATGTTTTGCAACATCTTCTAATATTAACGAAAAAATATTATTTAGATACTTAATAAGGTCATTATGTTCATAATATACTAATTTATAATCTAATACGAAATAAGATGCTATTATTTTTAGAATTTTAATTAAATTAGACATATTTATTGCTTCATCTATATATCTTTTTACATCTATTTTTATATTATCTATTAGTGGGATTAAAATTTTACCTTTATAATAATTCTCAATTATACTGCGTTGATTAACATTGATAATAATTTTGGAACAGGTATCATTTGGGATAATTAAGCAGTTTGTTTTGGTCACTTCATCATTAAAAATAAATTCAGTTATACTTTTAGGGAGGTATATTATCTTTTCTTTAAGAAATTTACAATACAATTCTAAATTAATATCATTTAATATTTTTAAACCTTCTAATAATTTATCAACATTATTTTTATTGTATATGTTTTTAAAAATTAATAATTCTCTTTCTAAATCAAAAATATGACCATGAATTTCAGTTCGTACACATAATGCATTATATTCTTTATATTCTTTATATTCATTAAAATCTCGATATACTGTTTTATTTATTAAATGATTATACTTCCAATAAATTAGTTTGTATAATGTGTATTTCGTATGTTGCTGATTTTTGTCATCATACTTTAAATCTGGAAGTATTTTGGATATTTGACAATCGATTCTTTCATTTTCAAAATATTGTTCTAATCCATCTTTATAATCCATTAAAAGTAATATTCTTAGTGAACTGTCAGTTGATGGTAAAACTTTAGAAAAATAATTTTCATCAGCCCATTTAATTAGTTCTTCATTAGGCATATTTAACGTTTCAAATATTTTTGATTTACCTAATTTAAATATTTCTAATTTAGATTGTATAATTTTTTCATAAGCTATTTTTTCATTATTTTTTTCTAATGAATTATAATATTCGATGAAACTACATTCCAATGGAAAATAAGTATAAACATTAAATATTATTTGATATAGGTCTTCGAAGTCATCTTTAGTTAATTTATTTCTGCCATATTTATAGAATATATTATAATACATTTTGATTTTCATTAAATTATCTATTATTTCTTGCTGCATTTTTTTATCATTTATTTCGCTATTCGCAATTAGATCTAACTGTTCTTTTAATTTATTTATTAAGTCTTTATTTTCGTATATAAATTTATCTATAAGTATTTCCATGTATGTTATTTCATCTGCAATTGATATACTATCATCTAATTCAATTGATGAATTAAATAAATCTTTATAATCTTTCTCTACTTCAATATATCTATCATTTAATTCTTTTTTAGTGGTTTGATCAATATTTTTTGGATAGTTTGCAATGGCTTTCACATTGTAATCAAATATTTGTTTATCAGCAATAACAAACATATTGTTTATGATATTCATTTGATGATCTAGGGCTTTTAATATGTTTATTTTTCTTTTACCTAAGACATATAATCCCATATATTTAGCTAAATATTTTTTATCTTTTCTTAGCCCATTTATGGCAATATATTTATATTTTAAAGTGTTATTTATTTCGGTTATTTTATGAGAATAATATACTAATTTTTTACTGTCTATTATTGAACTCGCAATATTACCAAAATGGTCGTTATGCATAATATCTAAGGCTAAATCTTGATATATTTTTACTTCATTAAATAGTTCACTATCTAAATTAACATAATTTTCTTTTGTGTTATAAAATTTTAAATATTCTTCTTTAAATTTATTAACATATTCTTGTTCTTCAGGAGTTAATTCTTCGGATGATGGCATTTTAGAAGATGTATTATTAACTAATTCAGCATTAACTTCTTTATTTTTCTTTTTAAATAAATTACTCCAAAACATATACATTCCCCTTAAGTAAGTTATACTTTATCACATATAAAGAAAAAACACAAAATTATTTTTTAATTAATGTTTTGGGCTTTTCTATTTCTTCGGTTATTAAACTTTTAATTTGATCTTTATTTTTTATAATATAATCAGCTATTATTTTAACTAAATTATTAACACCTTTTATTGTTTCAATTTTCTTATCAAATTGACTATTAATTTGTATAGCCCTTGTCTTATCGTTTGAATCATTTATAAACATTATTCTAAAAATTTGTGAAAGATTATTATATTTATTTTCAAATAAAGCAATTATTAATTTATAGAAATAGTAGTATAAATCTTTATAATTTAAATCTAAAATTTTGTAATTATGAATTAATGTTAAGTGGCTGAAATAAAAATCATATTTGGATTTAGATGCTTTGTGAATATTAAATTTATCTAAATTAGATGGTAATATGATAGTTACATGAGGACATTCTAATCTTAAATCAATTCCATCACTTATTATATTAATGTTTAATTCCTCTAACTTATCTGGACATTTTATCTCAATTTTGTCAGAATAATTAAATGTTATATCAACTTTATTAACACTGTTTGGAAGTGTGATTGTTTTGTTTAGACAATAATTTTTAATATAACTATCAAAATGTTTGGTACTGAAATATTTAATTCCTTCTGGTAAGTTATTAAAAAATATTTTATCTTTATAAATCTTTCTAAATATTTCTAACTCATCTATAACTTCATATAAAAATTTTTTCATTTTATTATAATTGTTTGGTCCAATATGATCTTCTAAACTATATATTTGCTCTTGCAATGGACTATCAATATTTAAATACATACCAAAAAGTAATTTATAAAATGAATATTTTGTAATATTTCTATCAAGAACATCATATGAAAGGGTAAAAAATATATCTGTAAGGTCATAATGTTTCAAATTTACTTTGGTACTTTCAAAGAATTGTTCTAAACCATGTTCATAATCCATTAAAAGTAATAGTTTTAAGCAATAATAATTTAATGATTGACGACAATAATAAATTTCATCAAATTTAAAATAATTTTTATCAGCCCAATTAATTAATTTATCTTTTGGAATATTGGTTGTTTCAAATATTTTTGATTTTCCTAGTTTAAATATTTCTAATTTAGATTTTACAATTTTTGTATATGTTGATTTTTCTTTGCTAAGCGGTAATGAGTTGTAATATTCACTAAAGCTACAGTCTAATGGAAAATAAGTATATACATTAAATATTATTTGATATAAATCTTCAATGTCTTTATCATCAATTAAATTTCTACCATAATTATAGAAAATATTGTAATAATTTTTGATTTTCATTAAATTGTCAATTATTTCTTGCTGTTTATTTTTATCTTTAATTTCACTATTAGCAATTAGATCAAGTTGTTCTTTTAACTTACTTATTAAACATTTATTTTCATAAACAAATTTGTTTAATAATATTTCTACGTAAGTTATAATGCCATCTATTGGTACATTTTTATCTAAATTAATTGACTTATTAAATAAATCTTGATAGTCACTCACAACTCTATCTAATCTTCCTTTTAATAATTTTATTTTTTGGTACTCATCAAGGGATTTTGGATAATTTGCAATGGCGCAAGCACAGTAATCAGTTATTTTTTGATTTGATATAACTAACATATTGTTTATGATATTAATTTGATGATCTAGGGCTTTTAATATGTTTATTTTTCTTCTTCCTAAGATATATAATCCCATATGTTTAGATAAATATTTTTTAGCTTTTCTTAGCTCACATAACGCAATGTATTTGTATTTTAGAGTATTGTTTAATTCAGTTATTTTATGAGAATAATATACTAATTTTTTACTATCTATTATTGAACTCGCAATATTACCAAAATGGTCATTATGCATAATATCTAGAGCTAAATCTTGATACATTTTTATTTCATTAAATAACTCACTATCTAAGCTAATATAATTATCTTCATTTTCATAAAATTTTAGATATTCTTCTTTTAAGTTACTAACATATTCTTGTTCTTCAGGTGTCAATTTTTCAAATGAAGGTATTTTAGATGAGATATTATTAACTATATTTGTACTATAATTTTTCTTTTTAAATAAGTTACTCCAAAACATATACATTCCCCTTAAGTAGGTTATATTCTATCATACGTAGGGAAAAAACACAAAATTATTTTTTATTATAAATAATTTACTTGAATTATCATTTTATACTTTAAATGGTGCATTTTGCTTAAATTTTAAGATAAAACTATTAGGAGAAAAGTTGATATTTTTAAATGAATAATTATATAGAATTTTTAAATCTGATAGCATTTCAACCTTATTTTTAATATTTAAACAATTGTTATATAAAGTGATAAATTCACTATCAGGAATATTATGGATATTTGAATTGATATAATTTTTTGCATATTCCTTATCATTATATATTCTTTCAATTTTCATAACAGGCAAATCGATTATTCCATTTATTTTAGCATATAAGTTTCTGATTTTTTCTAAAACGATGAAATATACTGCATAAAAACTATTATTATTTATTAAGGATTCTAAATCTTCAATCCTGTTATTAATACCAAATATGCCAAATCTATCATTATCAGATAAAGTATGCTCTATTTTTGTATCATAGGCTTCTTTTGCAAAATCAATTAATTCTTTAACTTTTCCTTCTTTATCATAATAAATTAAACATGTTGCAAATTTAGTTAAATGGGATGGATCATTATTTTGAATTTCTTCTTTAATTTTTTGATATATTGTTTTTAAACTTTCAACAAAATATTCTACTCTTATTCCATCTATTACGCAACTTCCACAGTCTTGAGTTTTGTAATTATCTTTAATAATCATCAAATCTAAATCAGATAAATTATTATTCATATTTCTTACATAACTTCCATAAACAATTATGCCTATATAATTATTGATTTGTTCTTGTTTAATAAATTTATCTATATATTGTTTTATGTTTTCATTAATCAATTTTATCACTTCTTTATTTCATTAACGGGTATTTAGAAAGTATTAACTTCTTAGCACTAGTTTGACCTTTTGTTATAGCCGTTTCAAAGAAATCTTTTCTTACTTCTTCATAACCATTTTGATTTTTACTACTGTTATAAGGATTTAATATTGTGTATTTTTGCCTTAATTCACTTGTTAAAACACGATTATAGATTTTATGACAAAATTCACTTAAGGTAATATTTGATTCATTTTTATCAGGAAAATAATATGAATAGTTATTATTATCAAATTCATTTTTTACATAATCATCAGAACAACTTGTATAAATTTTTCCTGTTTCTATATTTCTAAATGTTTGATACTCAGTTTTATTATCATTAAATGGAACAATAATGCGATAATAATCAGTTTCTTCATAACATATTTTACATTCTAACATATAATTGCTTGTATGTACTAATATACTATTTGTTTCGGTAATTTCGATATTTTTTAATAATTCCTTTATTATGGCCCACGTATCTTCGATTTGCATTCTTTCAATATTCATTCCATTAAGTTTTAGATATTCTAAAACATTATCTTCTTTTAATAATTGGTTAATTCTTGTTCTTCTTTCTAATTCTTGATTATACATTTTCTTTAATTTTATTAATTCTTCTCTTTTCATTATTTTTCCTTTATTAAATAATCAATATATTTTCTTCTTTCAATCATATTTAAATCAATTTTTAATTCTTTCATCAAATTTAATAAGTTGTATGTATCTTTTTCAAAATTATCTATTTGATTAATTACTTCTATTTCTATAAATAAACCAATGCTTTCAACATTATCAAATGAAAATTCATACTTATTTTCATATATGTAGGTAGTTCTTTCTTTAACAATTGTTCCTAATTCATTAACATTTAATTCCTGTAATATTTTATTTAGATTATTTAAGTTATCAATTAAAACATCATATTTTTCATAATAAGAATTATTTATTTTCTTTTTTAAATTAAAAATACACTTTCCATTTTCATTTCTTGTTCTTAACCAACTATTTTTATCTTTTAAACTATAATAAGTATCAATTTGTTTAACAGTATTTTTGTATTTTGCTGTGTTTTTTACTAAATTTAATATTCTTTCATGTTCGCTTTTATCTACTTTTAGTTTTATTTCTATTTCATTATTATTTAAATTAATGTAATCATCACTTATTAAATAATAGAAACTTTTCTTAAAGTAATTTGATATTTTATAAATCATATTCAAATCTGGTGTTGTACGATCGTTTTCCCAACTAGATATTGTTTTTTCAGATATATGCAAAATATCAGCAAGTTCACTTTGTTTTAAATTATTTGATATTCTAATATTTTTTATTTTTTCTCCTAAACTTTCCATGTTATCTCCCTTACATTTACATTTTATCATAAGTTATTTTAAATATTGCTCTATTTTATGTAGAGTTTGTTCTTTAAATAAAAAAACTGCTAGATTTTTCTAACAGTTTTCGCTACTTATTTTTAATTTTATTTATTAATAGCCCAATAAATGGGAATAAGATTATTAAATATACATATGGATATTTAAAATTATAGAATAAATAATTAAAACCACATAGTATACCCGCAAATATGATCAAAAGGATAAATATTTTTTTATTAAAGAAATTCATTACAGCAATTAAAATTGTACCTACTAAAAGAATTACTGCAAGTGCATAAAATACATAAATTATATTATTTAAAATTGTTTCGTTATTATCTGTCTTAATTTTGCGACTATCTTCAACAGATTTTATTTGTTCTAAAGCATCTTCTTTAGAATTATTTAAATTTATATCTATTCCAACATAATTTTGTGGTAATGTCATTCTTATATTAAATTCAGTTACCTCATTAAATTCACCATATATTCCGACTTTTTCTTTGTTCTTATTTTCTAATTCTTGAAAAACACTATTCTTTCTTGGACCATGAATCCAAATGTTATATAAGTCTAAATCTTTTTCATTTACTGGATATGGAGTTATAACTCTAACAATTGTTTTATCAGCGTTTAAATTTAAATTTTTAAATGTATAATTAAGTTCTTTTATATCATTATGCTTTACAACAGCGTTATTTACGGTATATTCGATATAAAAAGCAATTTCATCACTCGTAATTGGATATAATATTTTTAAATCACCAGTTCCATCTTTGTTGTCATGATAAGAATATCCTTCCTTAGATGGATTTTTTAGGTCAAATTCTTTTAATGCTGATGTTTCATCTCTATTTAAATTATTAATATCAATTTTATCGGTTAATTTAAATGCAGACACTTTATTGATGCTTATACTATGGGCATTGTAAAATGAAGATCCTTCATAATTTACTTTTGATTTTCCATCCCAACTACTTGTTCCAAAGCTATAATAATTAAGTTTTCGATTTAAGTATTCAGCATTTCCTTTTACTAGAATTAATTCTTTTACCTTAATAGCACCTGCTATTTCTACTTCTGTATCAACAATATGTGTTGAGACTTCTAAATTATCAGCAAAGACGAATAATGGAAATAACAACATTATTAAAAATATAATTATCTTTTTCATTTTTACCACCTTACGTAGTTAATTCTATCATTTATGTTTTAGGATGTAAAGAGCGAATAAGCAAATAAATACTTGGAAATAAGATAAGAGTTTCTACATGGGTTACAATGATAAATAAGTAATTTAATATGCCATCTATAAATAATTCATTTAGATAAATAATATAAAACATTATACTATAACTGATTAAAAATAAGCTGATTATTATTTTTATTATATTTGTCATATTACATTATATTTATCCATAATGAATAGTATTAATAATTTAAAATTTGATTTTTTAAAAAAACTAGCAAAAAATAATTGCACTATAAAAATATTTATGATATATTTAAGAAGTGTTAAGGATCTTTAGCTCAGTTGGTTAGAGCATCCGGCTCATAACCGGGCGGTCGTAGGTTCGAGTCCTACAAGATCCACCATTTTTTTTGCAGGTATGGCGGAATTGGCAGACGCGCTAGACTTAGGATCTAGTGGATACATCCGTGCAGGTTCAAGTCCTGTTACCTGCACCATTTAAAATAATTAAAGTTGCTTTAATATGAGTAACTTTTTTATTTTCTATAAATAGAAAAAAAGATAAACAAATTAATGCTTATCTTGTAACATATTTAATAAATCAATTTTAAACATATCTTTTTCAGCGTTAGCTTTACTAATCATTACGCCTTTATAAGTTGTTAATTCAGCCATATGTCCTTCTAATAATATATCCGAAGGTGTTATAGTATCTAACATAATAACGTTTTCTTTTTTATAAACAATATAATGCAATTTAATATCACCATGAACTTGACTAAACATATGGTCACTTTTAAGTTTTAATTCGTATGTTTCTGTTCCTTTAGCTTTATTTTTAGAAACTAATTCTCCTAAAAAATTACCTTTTCTTAATTCTGGATAAAATGAAAAGTTTAATTCTTTAAAAGCAAGCATATTATATTTTTTTAATGCTCTTTCTAATTTCTTATATTCATTTTCATTTATATAATCTAAGATATATCCTTTCATTTCTAAAACCCCCATATCCCTTATTTGTACTTGTATTTTAGCACATATTTTAATAAATGTCAAATCATTTGTTCGCAAAGTTCATATCATTTGTTCGTAAAGTTTATATTTTTATGATATTTTATTTGATTATTTACTTTTTATTATTCTCTTTTCTGGTATTATTATGTCTGTTTTATATTTTTTTAAAACTTTTACAAAAAATTTTATTGCTTCGTCATAAGATATCATGACGTATGAAAGTATTCCAATATTATTACCATTGATTTCAATTTTTGAACGATTTAAACGTGCAATAGTTCCATTTTGGAATAAAATTGACATATTACTAAATAATTCTAACCAAACAGTCATAAAATTCATTTTACGAGAATATCCTAATGATGCTAATCTACTATCTTCATCATCTATAATATCTATAATTGGCCTAAATATTTTTTTAAAATAAGTACACATTTCTGATTCACTATAATCTAATATTTCCTCTCTTAAGATGAACATTTCACCTATTTTCGCAAATATTTTTTTAATGTAATCATAACTCATAATTCCAGTTTCTTCATCAAGTGTTGCATATTTCACTTGATATTTTTTTACAATGAAACTTATATCAGAATCTATGTCATATTTGTCATTATAAAAATTCATTTTTAATGGCTTAATAGGCAACAATACTTTGGTATGCATTACATTATCCTCTTTAGCAAGATCAGAAGAAATTTGTATATTCATTGTTTCAATGTTGCCATTAACAATCAGTATCATATCGTCTTTTTGAGAACATCTAATATCTATCTTTTCCATATTATTATTAGTAATAATTAATAAGGGTTTATCATGATCATAATAATTTATTAAAATATTTATATGCTTACTTAAAATATGTTCTGGAAAAATATTAAAATCAATATCATATAAAGAAGAATATAATTTAAGGATTGGCTCATATGCTTTATAATCATTAATTATATTAATTAATAAAGTATAAGTTTCTTTATTGGTAGTATCAGAATCAATAGATGCATCATTATTAGATCTGTTTGAAATATTAAGCAATTCATTTTTAAGCTGTTCTTCAGTTATATCATTTTTGGATAAATAGTTATTTACTCCTATTAACAGCTTGTAAAAATCTTTTACCGCTAAATTACGTTTCAAGTAACTTACATAAATAGATTTTTCATTAGCAAAATAATCATTAAATCCGCTTTCATAATCTAATGATAATAATAACTTTAAATTAAAATTTATTATCTTTTCGGTAATTGGAAGGTTATCAAAATAATTAGAAAAAAAACTAATGTTAGAAGAGTTTGATAAATTCCAATAATCTTTATCATATTTTTCAAATATAGTCATTAAAATATTAACTATATCTTCTGAATATTGTTTATTTCCTTTAAATATTGGCGATTGTTTCAATTTTAATAAGATTAATTTTGAATCAATTATTGACCTATAAAATTCTTTTTCATTATTATCCGTAATAGAATTATAATATCTACTAAAATTAAAATAACTAGATGAGAGAAAATAAGTACAAGCATTGAATATTATTTGATATAAATCTTCAAAGTCTTCTTTGGTTAATTTGTTTTTACCATACTTATTAAAGATATTGTAATACATTTTTATTTTCTTTAAATTATCAATTACATTTATTTGTACAACTATATTTTCTATTTCACTATTCGCAATTAAATCTAGTTGTTCTTTTAATTTATCTATTAAATCTTTATTTTCATATACAAATTTATCTATAATTATTTCCATATATGTTATTTTATCGGCTATGGTTAAATTATCATTTAAATCAAGTGAAGAATTAAATAAATCTTTATAGTCTTTCTCAACTTCTTTATATCTTTTTTCTAGTGCTTCTTTAGTATTTTCATCTATATTTTTCGGATATTTTGAAATAGCACAAGCACTATAATCAAATATTTTTTGCTCTGATATTACATATGAACTGTTTATAGTATTAATTTGATAATCAAGGGCTTTTAGTATATTTATTTTTCTTCTTCCTAAAAAATATAATCCCAAATATTTTGATAGATATTTCTTATCTTTTCTAATTACATTTAAGGCAATATATTTATATTTTAAAATATTTTTTATTTCACTAAGCTTATGAGAATAATACATTAACTTTTTGCTATCTATTATAGAGCTAACTATATCGCCAAAATGATCTTTTAGCATAATGTCAAATGCCAAATCTGGATACATTTTTGTTTTATTAAATAGTTCTTTATCTAAGTTAAAATAATTATCTTCAGTATCATAAAAATTTAAATATTCTTGTTTTAATTTATTGACATATTCTTGTTCTTCACTTGTTAATTCTTTATATGAAGGTATATTAGAATAAGAATTGTTCGCTATATTTTGATTAGACTTATTATTGTCTTTATCTTTCTTTTTAAATAAATTACTCCAAAACATATACATTCCCCTTTTATTAGGGTTTATTCTAGCATAAAAACAAAATTTATGCAAACATTTTTTTGATTTTTGCTTATTCATTAATTATTATCATATATTTATCATATTAATTAATATGAATAAAAGTATAAGCGGTCAATTATTTGATGTTGAAAAAGAAAATATTATTTGGTTAATATATCTTTTTATAATTGGGGCAAATTTTATTAGTAATTATTTTGAAGAAAAATATATTTATACGGTCGATGAAAAGTATCGTAAAATTTTTAGATATATAAATATTCTTGTTTTGTTTATCGCATTATGCATATATATTTATACTACTTATGTTACTTATAAAAACACAAAAAAAGATTCCCCAACTTATAGGAAACTTTTATTACTTGCAAGTATATGTATTTTAATAGGTGGTGCAATTTACTTATATGTTGAAGTGTATAAGAATGCTAATCCAGAAATTGATATTATTTAAACATATCTTCTAGGCTGTCACCATTACTTACGCACTTACCTTCGCCTACTTTTTCACCGGCTTCATAATCTTCACCCATTAATTGACATCCTGTTTTAGTCATGGCATCTTTTAAGTATCCGCCAAAGTAAGAAACAAGACCTACCACTAGTACAGTAACTAATCCAATTATAACAACGTATTCTACTAAGGCTTGACCATTTTTATTTAACTTTTTCAATCATAATCACCTTTACTCTATCTACCTAAATTATCTTATTTTTTTGATTTTTTGTCAATTATTATATATAATAACTTTGAGGTATTTGATGAAAATTGTAAAGGCAAATAGTTTTATTAAAAAATTCAAGGGATTAATGTTTAAAAAAAATATAGAATATGGAATGTTTTTTTCTAACACTAATAAGATACACACTTTCTTTATGAGGGAATGTATTGATATATATGGATTAGATGGTGATTATGTTGTTAAAGATATTTGTTTTAATGTAAAACCTTGGAAAATTGTATTTTTAAAGAACTCTAAACATGCTTTAGAGATTCCATGTAGTAGTAATTACAAATTATCAAAAAATGAGAAAGTAAGATTTTAGGAGTTTTACTTTATTTTTTTAGTTTTTTTTGCTAAAATAATCGTGTTATGAAATGGGGCGTGTAGTTTTATGAAATTACCAAATATTAAAATATTAGATGAATCAAACAAAATATTAAGACAAAAATCAACGGATGCTATATTTCCACTTAATGATGAAACAAAAAAATTAATTGATGATTCTTTAACTTATTTAGAAATGAGTCAAATTCCAGAATACTCTGAAAAATTTGATTTAAGACCGGGAATGGGGTTATCTTTTGTTCAAATAGGTATTTTAAAAAGAATTTTTGTTATATCTGAAGAATTAGATGATGGAAAATTTAAGAGATATGTTGTAATTAATCCAAAAATTATTAGTAAAAGTGAAGAATTAATTTATGTTGGTGAAGGTGAAGGATGTTTATCTGTTAATCGTGAGGTTGAAGGAATTGTTCCAAGATATGCTAGAATTACTGTTTCAGCATTTGATGAAAATGGTAAACCTTTTACAATGAGAGTTCGTGAAGATATATCAGTTGCGTTCCAACATGAAATTGATCATTTAGATGGTATCTTGTTTGTTGATAAAATTGATAAAAAGAATCCTTATAAAAATAAAGATCTAATGAGAGAAATTTAAACTCTTATTAGATCTTTTAGTTTATTTTAATCTTATAATATCTTGAATTGTTATATAAATCATTAGTAACATTAATAACATAAATCCGATTGAATGGAATATGTTTTCTACCTCTGGTTTAACTTTACTTCCCTTAATTGCTTCTATAACAACAAATAAGATTCTACCACCATCAAAGGCTGGAAATGGGATTGCATTAATTACGGCTAGATTTATACTTAAGTAAGATGTTAAATATAATAGTTGTCTAAATGTTCCAGCACTTTTTACTACTGTATACATTCCAACCGGTCCGGATAACGCAGATAATGATAATTTACCTTTTATTAAATTTAAAATTATTAATAACATAGTAGATACGATACTACCTAGTTTAACAAAGGCATATTTTATGCTTGAAAAGAAACCTCTTATTTCTTCACTACTGGCACCGATACCATAAACTTTTGTCTCAGTTCCATCTTCATTTATTTTAGTTACAGGAGTAACTTTATAAGTTTTAATTGTTCCATCTTGTTTTTTAACTTCAAATTCGGTATATCCTTTATCGTTTTTTAAACTCATTATTAAAGTCATTTTATCCCATGTATTAACTTTATAGCCATTAACTTTTTGAATTTTGTCCCCTACTTCAATACCTGCTTCGGCAACCGGATATCCTGCTGGAACATTTCCAACTATCGATTTTTGCTCGGTATGTCCCCAAATAAGTGATTGAGCAAATAACAAAATAAATGCGGTTATTATATTCATGGTTACACCCGCAATAAGAATTAAGAATCTTTCCCATTTTGAACGATTACACATATATTCGTTCTTTTTTAATTTTTTAGAATCTTTGTCTTCAATTACTTCTCCAGCCATAGCACAAAATCCGCCGATAGGTAGTAATCTAATTGAATATTCAGTGGGATCATTTTTCTTTTTCCTTTTGAATGAATAAATTTTAGGTCCCATTCCAATAGCAAATTCACTAACATAAACACCAATTTTTTTTGCGGCGATGAAATGTCCAAATTCATGAACAAAGACCAAAACTCCCAAAATAAGTATTAAATATATAATTGATAATATTGTTGATAACATTAAATCCTCCTATAAATATTCTATAAATATTATAAACATAAATGACACAAATATTAAACTATCTAATCTATCTATGATTCCACCGTGTCCAGGTATTAAATTGCTGAAATCTTTTATGCCATAACTTCTTTTGATGGCACTAAAGAATAAATCTCCAATTTGAGCAAATATAGTCATTAGTAAAATCATAATAATTAATAAAAATGTATTTGATGGATTACCAATAAAATAGATGTAGAAAATAGTTGTTAAAATAGTTGCAACTATAGATCCTGTAAAATATCCTTCCCATGTCTTTTTAGGTGATAATTTAGTTGCTTTATGTTTGCCAATAAATGTTCCACCAAAATATGCAAATGTATCAGTAAATATTGGAATTAATAGCATTAAAATAAAGTATTGTAGGGAATAATTTCTAATTAATATGAAGAAATTTAACCCTAAACCTATTAATATTATGAAGGTAAAAAGTCTAAATGCATCCATGGTTGTATATTTACCATCTACTTGATAGAAAATAGCAGGTGTTAAAATTAATAATAATGTTGCTGCTATTAATCTAAAGTCAAAACCATTTATAAATAAATTAATATCATAATTGTTGTAAATAATAATTAATAAGGCAATAAATGAAAATATTTTAACAAGATTAGGATATTTATTTAATTTCATTATTTCATAGTATGACATTAAACCAACTATTCCTACGCCTAATATGAATGGTTTGTTACCTAAAAAAACTAGAGGTATAACGATAGCAAGCATTACAATTGCACTTATTATTCTTTTTTTCATCAGTTTCCCCCAAATCTTCTATGGCGATGATTATATTCGTCTAGAGCTAAATCAAACTCATGTTCATCAAAATCAGGAAAATAGACTTTAGTGAAATATAATTCGGCATAGCTAGCTTGCCATAACATAAAGTTTGATAGTCTATATTCTCCACTTGTTCTAATTACTAAATCTAGAGGGGGAATATCTTGATATAAATATTTGCTAATATTTTCTTCAGTTATTTCTTTGCTATCTTTAATTAATTTATTGCAGGCATCAACTATTTCTGGTTTTGATCCATAATTAAAGCAAACATTTAAAGTGCCTCCAGTATTGTTTTTTGTTAATTCAGTTACTTTATCAATGCAAGCTAAAACTTTATCAGATAAATTTTCTCTTCGTCCAGAAAATACGACTCTAATATTATCTTTAGCTAAGTTCTTTAATTTATTATTAAATGTTGCTATAAGTAAATCCATTAAATAACCTACTTCTTCTACAGAACGATTAAAGTTTTCAGTAGAAAAAGCATAAATACTTAAATATTTAATTCCTTTATCAAATACATATTTAGCAAGTGAACATATACGATCTGCTCCAGCTCTATGCCCTTCTAATGATTTTAAATTTTTTTCTTTGGCCCATCTACGATTTCCATCCATAATGATACCAACGTGAGTTATTTTATTTTCCATTTTTTCACATCCTATAAAGATTATATAATTAAATTATTATTTATGCAAAATATATTTGTGTTTTTTACAAAAAAGAAAATGGATTTTACTCCATTTTAAAATTTTAATTTTATTTTGAAACTAATTTATATAATGCTTTATATGGAAGGGTTGCACAGGTTTTACGACTTTCTTGCTTGTACATTTCATCAAACGCAAGTGATTCAATCATCCTATCTTTATCATAATCTTTCTCATTTATCATGTTGTTAAAGTTATCTATTATAGCTAAAGCTTCTTCTTTAGTTTTACCAATAATTTCTTTTAACATTATAGATGTACTGGCTGTTGATATAGCACAGGCTTCTCCGTCAAAGTAAGCATCTTTAATGATATTTCCATCAAATTTAATAAATATATTTATATTATCAATGCATGATGAATTATTAGCATTGGCAGTTTCAAAATCTTCTCCTTTGGTTTCTTTGTGAAAAGGATTGCTGTAATTATCTAATATTATTTCTCTTCTAACTTCTGGTTCCATTAAATCATTTCCTTTATTATTTTTTCTTTATTTGATAATAGTTCAACTAAACTATCTATTTCTTCTTTAGTATTATAAAAATATAAACTTACTCTTACGGTATTTTTTACACCAGTTGAATGTTTTAATATTTTAGCACAATGATTACCGGCTCTAACACAGATATTGTATTTATTTAAATAATAGGCAACATCTTGACTAAATACATCTTCTACATTAAAGGCAACTATTCCACTATCGGCTTCTTCATTTACAATTTGAATATATGGTATTTTTTCTAATTTAGTTATTAAATAAGATTTTAATTTTTGTTCATATATACTGATGGTATCCATTCCAATTTTTTCCAGGTAATCAACTGCTGCACCTAGTCCAATAACTCCAGCAATATTAGGAGTTCCTGCTTCTAATCTTTGAGGTAAATCTTTTAAATATACTTCATTTTCGTTATCAAAAGATTCATTCATTCCACCACCTAAAAGAATTGGTTCAACTTCTTCTAATAATTCTTTTTTGCCGTATAAAACACCTACTCCAGTAGGTCCACACATTTTATGACCAGAAAAAGCAAGAAAATCAACATTACTATCTTTAACATCACATTTACGATGAGGAACACTTTGAGCTCCATCACAAACTACAAATATATTGTTTTCATGGGCAAGTTTACATATTTCTTTCATTGGTCTTATATCACCAACCACGTTTGTTATTTCAGCAAGTGAGATTACTTTAGTTTTAGGTGTAATTGCCTCTTTTAGATTTTCTAATGTAACATGAAGGTTTCCATCTAATTTAACCCTTTTTATTACTACTCCATATTTTGTTGCTAATCTAAACCATGGCATAACGTTACTAGCATGTTCGGCATCAGAAATTATAACTTCATCGCCGGCTTCTAAATTATTTTCAAAGAATCCCTTTACAATTAAATTTAGACTTTCAGTTGCTCCACTAGTAAAGACTACTTCATCTGGATTTGCATTAATAAATTTGGCTACTTTAATTCTAGCGTTTTCATATTCAACATCAACTTTATAGCTTAAGCTGTAATCTCCTCTATGGGCATTTGCACAATATTTAGTATAGTATTCATTCATTTTGTCTAATACTACTTTTGGTTTAAAAGTTGTTGCTCCGTTATCTAAATAAATAACATTATTCATAAGTTCTTTGGGAAAATCATCACGATGCATAAATATTTCACCTCCTTGAATTTAAATATTCTCTTATTTTAGTTTTTAATTCTTCATTATCAATAACGCTTAATAAATATCCTTGAATTATTAGTTTTTCGGCGTTTTCTTTATTTATTCCTTTACTCATTAAATAAAACACTTCATCTTTATTAATATTTCCAATGGCATTTTCATGATTAGCTATGATTTGACTTGTTTTAATATACATGTTTGGCTTACAAATAACTTTACCATTATTAATATTTATTATTTTAATTTTTTCATCCAATATATTGTTATTATTATTTTTTAGTAATGTACCATCTATGTCTACTTTTGATGTGCCTTCATTATTAACTCCTCTTACATTTACTAATACATTTGATTTTTCACCAGCATAATTAATGTTTATCTTTAAGTTATAATTGGTATTATTCATATATGAATGATTAAGGACTAGACTTGAATTAGTTCCAATATAAATATTTATTTCATTATTATCATCTATAGCATCTATAAAATAATTTATAGTTAAGGATGAATTATCTTTTATTTCTATTGTTTTATTTCCTAATGATTTATTAAAATAATTTATCTCTTTAACTACATCATTATCTACTAATATTATATTATCTTTTTTCATTTGCATCTACTTAATTAACCTAGATATTTTTATATCCTTGATTTTCTATTTCCTTTGCTAGGGATAAATCACCTGATTTAATGATATGTCCATCTTTCATAATATGAATGTTACTCGCATTTAACATATTAAGAAGTGGTTCATGATGAGTTACTAATAGGATTGATGCTTTGGGATGAGTTTCTAAATATTCGTTTAAACTATTTGTTACTGTTTTTAATGAGTCAATATCTAAGCCGCTATCTAATTCATCTAAAATAATTAAGCTAGGTTCTAGCATCCATAAGTGTAGAAGTTCGTTTTTCTTTCTTTCTCCGCCACTCATTCCTTCATTAATTCCACGATGAATAAAACTTTTAGGAATATCTAGTTTTTCACAAATTGATGTCATTTTTTTATTAAAATCAAATATTGATATTGGGGTAGGATTATTTTCATTTAATCTTAGTCTTAACATTTCTGCATTTGATACGCCAGGTATTTCAATTGGGCTTTGATTTAAAAGATAGATTCCTAATCTTGCACGCTCACTTACATTTAATTTTAATAAGTCAGTATCATTATAAATGATACTACCACTTGTTACAATGTAATTAGGATCTCCCATAATAGTTTTACATATAGTACTTTTACCTATTCCATTAGGCCCCATAATGGCATGAACTTCTTTTTCATTGATAGTTAAATTAAAATCTTTTAATATTTCTTTTTCTCCAACTGATACACTTAAATTTTTAATTGTTAGCATGATAAATACCTCCTAAATCATTTTACAATAATCTAATAAAAACTACAAATATAGTTTTAATATTTGTAGTTTTATCTGTGATATTTTTCGCTATTTTCGGGTTTAAATTCAGAAATTAATCCTTTACTTTTATATCCTATCTCTAAAAGCCTTTTCGTATGTGGATCCAACTTCATTGCTTCACATAAAAAATTAAAATCATCTAATGTAATTGCATTATTATCTTGTATTCGGTTTTTAATATCATCAAACTTTGAATATTCTGAAATTATTTGAGGATCATCGCAATTTAAAATAAATGCTTCTTTTTTACTTAATTCACCACCATTTTTTATTTTTTCTAACAAATCGTCAGCTTCTTTGGTAAAGTTTATACGATTATTAGCAAATAATTCGTATTCTTGTTTAATTGATGCAATCACTAAACTTTTAAGATCATCTTCAGAATACTTATCCTTGTATTTATTTTTTAATTTGGCTAATCTTTCACTTATGTCTAAGTTAGGATTATTTTTTATTTCATCAATACTTATAGTTATTTTCTGCATATTTAATTCTCCTTTTTTATTAAATTATAACAAATAAATTTTGAAATTTAATGTTTATTTAAATAGTTAAAAAAACTTTACATTGTTATTTATAATAATTCTCTTTATTTTTACTTATAATTTTGATATCTTCGTCACAATAATATTCTTTATAGATATTTTCATAATCTGATGCTAAATTGTTATTAAATGTATAACAGTAATTTAATAATTTATAAAATAAACTTTTAACTTCTTCATTATTTGCAAATGGTAAACTTAAGATGGAATCAAATAGTTTGCTTATAGTATATTCACTAGTTACATGATATTTGATAATTTCTTCAACTTCTTCACTAAGAATATCTAATTGTTTACTAGATATTTCAATTAAGTCATTTATTAGCTTCTTTATTTCTTGAAAATCATTTTTCATACTTACCTCACTATTTCGAATTTCAAAAATAAGTTTTAGTTAACATTTTTAGATAATTATTTGTGATCTAGCAATCTTCCATCCTGTAAAACGTATCGACAACTTCTCCTACAATACAGGAATTTGTATCGGTATTCTCCAACCATAAGCAAAGTTTTTCTAATGGCATCTTCAAATGAATTTGAATTATATAAGGTATGCAAACAATTATTTAAAATTTCGTGGCAAGTTGTATTAAACTTAATGAATAGCTTATATTTAACTGCTTTCTTTAATTTTTTATAGACAACTAATTTTGTCATGCCATTTTTGAAATAATAAATCGTTTATGCGATTATCATTGCGAAATTAATTGTTTCTTCAGAGTTATGAGATGGAATTGTTGTTAAATAAACATTTTCAATAATTTTTTTCATTAAAAAAGTACCCAACCGGTGATATTCTTATTAAAGCACCATTTTCTGTACTATTATTTTTGTCACTACCTGTTATACATTTAATTGTATTTGGTGAAAATGGCGATTTAAAACATGGCTGAAAATTTGACTTATAGTCAATATTCTTTAAATATATTCTTTAAGTTTTTCTTTTTGATAATAATGGAGTCCATTATAGCTATTGTTTCAATGGTATCATCACTATAAAATGATGATGATATTATTAATTTTTAGCATAAATAATCATTTCCTTAAAACAATTATAACATTAATATTTGTTTGTTAATATAGTAATTTAATTTTATCTTTTATTGATAATAATTTATTTATCTTCCCTCTTTCTATATTAATTCATAATTTCTAGCTATAATTCTTTTATCGCTACAATATTCAATAATATATTCATTATTTTCTCTACACACAATTATTCCAATTGTTTTATCTTGATTGAATTTCTTTAAATTTTTATCTACATAATTCATATAAACTTCTATCTGTCCGATATGTTCTTTCTTTAATCTGGTTACTTTAAGTTCTACTACAACATAACAATTAAACTCTATGTTGTATAACAGTAAATCTATGTAATTATAATTATTTCCTATCTTAATAGGATACTCATTGCTAATATAACTAAATCCATTTCCTAATTCTTTCATAAAATTTTTAATATCTTCTAATATAATTTGCTGTAAGATCTTTTCAGATATTTCATTATATTTATTTGTGTTTTTAATTAATATTGGATTCTTTACTAAATCAGGCAATAGAGGTTGTTCATTTGCAATAAGTTTTTCTTTGGTTCTTTCACTTAATCTTTCATATTCTTTGGATTTAATTCGATTTTTTAATTCATCTCTTGTAATTATTTGACTATCGCAAAGTTCAATATAATAATTAATTTTATCTATGTTATCCAGTGATAATAATTCTCGATAATGACTCCAACTTAATTGGTGCCCCATTCGGGCACCTTTTTGAATCAATAGATAAAATTGTCTGTATCTTTTTAAATTTGTTACATTATAACCTTTTCCAAGTTCAAATGTTAACTTTTTAGAATACTCATTTATTATACCTTCTCCGTATTTTTTACTGGCTTCACTTAATAACTTTCCAACATTATATCTTGTTTCTAAGTCTTTACTGTTTACTAAATAATTTTTTACTTTTTTTATTTATTTCATTATTTATTAATTCGTTTTTTATCTCTTCATAATAATTCATTTTTCCTTCTTTCTTGTATGTATTTTAAATTTCATAAGTATTTATCTTATATCCCTTTTTATTTAATTTAATTTCAATTGTGCCTTCTAAATCAGTACGATATATTTTAGAACTTTCAAGTATATCTAGTACTGATTGTTTAGGATGTCCATATCTATTGTTTTTACCAACACTAATAATAGAGTATTTAAAATTTTAATGTTTTAAATTAATTGTTTTTTGACTTTTTATGATTTATTCGTTTGTTTTTTCTTTGCTTAATTAAATCTTTCAACTTTTCAACATTTTTAAACATATTATCATATCTTATACATTAAATCATATTAATTCATATTCTCTAGCAATTATTCTATCATCAGAGCAATATTTAATTACATATTCATTGTCTTGCTTACAAATTATTATTCCAACAGTTTTATTATCATCCATTCCTTTAATATTTTTATCAATATAATTCATATAATTTTGAATTTGTCCTGTATGATTTGAATTTAATCTAGTTACTTTTAATTCAATAACAACATAACACTTAAATCTTATATTATATAAAAGTAAATCTATATAATTATAACTATTACCTACTTTAATTTTAAATTCATTATCTATAAAACTAAATCCTGTCCCTAACTCTTTCATAAATGATGTAATATCTTCAAGTATTAGTTTTTGTAATAGCTTTTCTGATATATTTTCATATTTATAACCGTTCTTAATTAATATAGGATTTTTAACAAAATCTATCACATTAGTTTCTAATTTATTTACCAATTTATTTTTTGTTTTAATGTCTAATCTTTGATATTCATTATTTTTAATCTTTTTTCCTAATTCTCTATATCCAATATTATTATTAATAGTAACATCAATATAATAATTTATTTCATTTATATCATCTAATGGAAGTATCATAAGAACATGTGACCAACTTAATTGGTGTGGCATTGCCACACCTTTTTCTATCATATAATAAAATTGTCTCATTCTTTTTAAATTTGATGGGCCATACCCCTTACCAATATCTATACTCAATTTACTTGAATATTCATTTATAATTCCTTCGCCATAATGTTTACCAGCTTCACTTAACATTTTACCTACATTATAATAAGTAATTAAATCACTCTTATTAATTGAATAATTTTTTACTTTTCTATTTATCTCATTATTTAAAAGTTCACTTTTTATTTCATTATAATAGTTCATATTACTCCTTTCTACGGACTACAAGTCTCAATTTTTAATTTATTATTTTTAATCTTAAACATAATGCTTCCGTCCTCATCTGTTCTATATATTTTTGAATGATCTAGATTATTTAATACTTCCTTATTTGGATGACCATACCTATTATTCTTTCCAACACTAATAATAGAGTATTTTGAATTTTTCTTATTAATAAAACTTTTACTACTGCTTGTCTTACTTTTATGATGTCTTACTTTTAATACATCTATATTTGATATATTATATCTTTCTAATATATCCTTTTCTTTATCTACTCCAGCATCGCCCATAAACATAAAGTTATAATTATTTAATAAATGAATACTATCTTCCATATGATCAAAGTCTCCATGTGGTGACATACGTTTATACATATAAATTTGAGCAAAAAAGATTGCAAATTCAATTATTCTTTTAAAATTTTAATGTTTTAAATTAATTGTTTTTTGACTTTTTATGATTTATTCGTTTGTTTTTCTTTGCTTAATTAAATCTTTCAACTCTTCAACATTTTTAAACATATTATCATATCCTATACATTAAATCATATTAATTCATATTCTCTAGCAATTATTCTATCATCAGAGCAATATTTAATTACATATTCATTGTCTTGCTTACAAATAATAATTCCTACTGTATCATTTTCTTCAATGGTTTTTATATTTTTATCAATATAATTCATATAAGTCATAATCTGACCTGTATGTTCCTTCTTAAGTTCAGTTACTTTTAATTCCACAACTACATAACACTTGTATTTAATATTATAAAGCAGTAAATCTATGTAATTATATCTATCATCTAACTTAATGGGATACTCACTTTTAATAAATGTGAAACTACTTCCTAATTCATCTAAAAAGTTTTCTATGTCTTCTAAAATTAGTTTTTGCAATATCTTTTCTGAAAAAATATTATATTTATTGCTATTTTTGATTAAAATCGGATTTTTTACAAAATCAACTATATTAGATTCATCTTGTTTCATTAATTTATTTTTAGTTTTAATGGGTAATCTTTCATATTCTTTATGCTTAATAATTTCTTCTAATTGCCTTTTTGATAAGTTCCTTTTTTCTATTTCATTAGCATAATAGTTTATTTCATTATTATCATTTAAACTAAATAATTGTCTAATATGACTAATTGATAATTTGGTCCCCAGTGGGGACCATTTTTGTTCTTCAAAAAATTGATATAATTGTCTCATTCTTCTTAAAGTTCTTGGGTTGTATTTCTTATCAACTTCAAGTGATAATTTTTTTGAATATTTACCAATTATATCATCGCCATATTTTTTACCAGCTTCTAGTAATAATTTACCTACCTCATAATGTGTCAAAAGAGTATGCCTTTCTTTTGAATAATCTTTTACTTTTGAATATATTTCATTATCAATTAATTTATTTTTTATTTCATTATAATAGTTCATATTACTCCTTTCTACGGACTACAAGTCTCAATTTTTAATTTATTATTTTTAATCTTAAACATAATGCTTCCGTCCTCATCTGTTCTATATATTTTTGAATGTTCTAGATTATTTAATACTTCCTTATTTGGATGACCATACCTATTATTCTTTCCAACACTAATAATAGAGTATTTTGGATTTATCTTATTAATAAAATTTTTACTACTACTTGTCTTACTACCATGATGTCCTACTTTTAATACATCTATATTCGATATATTATATCTTTCTAATATATCCTTTTCTTTATCTACTCCGGCATCACCCATAAACATAAAGTTATAATTATTTAATTCCATATAAATCACATTACTATTATCGTTCTCATTATCATATTCTTTAGTATTTAATATCGTAATTATGTTATTACTTATTGGTACCTTCTTAACATTCTGATAATATTTTATCTTTTTATTTTTTAATTCCTTTATTAAATTTGTTTCTAGTTCATTAAAACTATCATTATTTAAAACAACATTTTTTATATTATAATTATTTATTAAATAAATACTATCTCCCATATGATCAAAGTCTCCATGAGTTAGAATTAGATAATCTATATGAGAATAACCTAATGACTTCAAAAGTTTAATACTTCCTGAACTAACGAAATAATTACTTATACCGCCAGTATCAATCATTACTACCTCATCATTGTATATAATTAAAGATGAATCGCCTTGTCCAACATCTAGATAATAAACATAATTATTGCGATCTATAAATGGTTTTAATTTAAATGATAGAAGATATAAACAAGCTATTAAAATATATTTCTTATTGTTAGATTCAATGTATAAATAAATAAGAATATAATAAATTAAATAAAAGATAATATTAACTTTAGGTATAATTATGGTTAAAGAAAATATGCTACTTAGATTGTTAATAAACTCAAGTAAATATATAGTTATATTATAGATAGGTTCTAAAAACTTTAAAATAAATGTTAATAAACTTAATGGATAAATAATAAATGTGATTAAGGGAACATTTATTAGGTTATTTATAATAGATAATAAGTTTAATTCATAATTATTATAAAGTGTTATTGGTAAACTAAACAAAAGAGCTATAAATGAAGTTATAAATAAATTGTAAAAATAATTCTTTTTATAATATTTAGTGCTTACTATTAAGCCAAATGTAACTAAGCCAGAATACTGAAAACCAATATCAAAAATGATTAAGGGATTATAAATCATTATTATAGATAACGTTAATAATAAAGAATTTTTGGTACTTATATTTAAATCTAGTTTCTTATTTAATTTAAGAATAATAAAAAAGATTATCGTTCTTAATATACTTGCTGAAAAGTTAGTTAAAGTTACATAAAATAATAGAAACGTAATAACTATTAGATCTTTATGTTTAAATTTATTTACTAATTTATAAATTATTAATGAAAGCATACTAATATGCATACCACTTAAGGCAAATAGATGACTTATTCCATTATTTTGATAGGTTTCATAAAATTCTAAATCGGTTTTATCACCAATTATAAAAGCATTTAAATAACCTCTATTTTTATAATTATTTGTTTTATTTAAAATATGTTTTTTTGTCTCATATATAATATTTTGATTCTTTTTTAATATTTTTAATTCTTTTGCATACATAATATAAAATATATGATTGTTATATAAATATTTTTGATAGTCAAAATTGTAAGGAATAGTTGCTTTTTTAGGTAAAACATATTCTCCGCTTACAACTACTTTATCGCCTAATTCGAGATTATCAATATTATTTATATAGACTATTAATTTTTCTATACCTTTAATAGTTAATTTAAAGGAGTTTTCTTTTTTAATTATGGTAGTTACTATACCAGTAAATTCTTCATTTACATTAATCTTACTGGTATAGCCTATCTTTACTTTAATACCAACATATAAAATGGTAACTATTAATAGACAATAAAATATTATATTAGACTGTAATAATATCTTTAATCTTGTCATAGATTGTTTTACTAATTCCACTTACATTCATAATATCTTCAGTGGTTTTAAAATTACCATTTTTAGTACGATATTCAATTATAGCATCTGCTTTACTAGAACCAATACCACTGATAGTCATGAGTTTTTCTTTATTATCAGTATTGATATTTATTTTAGATGTTTCATTATTCGTTGATTCATTAGTAGTATTTTTATCAACACAGTTATTAATTTCAATAGTTTCACATTTGCACTCTGAAGCATTACTTATTTGCTCATAAGCTTTTGTTGTTGTTAACTCATTTTTGCTAAATACATAAATGACCATTTCATTAGTTAACTTTTTACTAAGATTTAAATTATTTGTAGTTGCATTTTTAGTTAAACCGCCGGCTTTATTAATAGCGTCGATAATTTTATCTCCTTGGATAAATTCATATACACCCGGTTTTTTAACACTACCTTTGATATCAAAATATAGCTTAGCACTTTCTTTTTTAAACGCTGATGTGGTACTTGTTGTTTCTGCTAAAACTTCAGTTATAACTGAATCATTATTATTTAACATAAAATAACCAATTCCTGCCACGGCAAAAAGAACAAGACTTGATGCTAAGATTAAATATTTTTTATAATATGATATCTTTTCCATTTTTACCTCCTCTATAATATATATTTAGTACAAAGGTACCCAATTTACTTGTTTTTTTTAAACTTTTTTGTTAAAAGTGTAATTTCTTTGATATTTCCAATAAAATTTAGACGATTTTTAAAAATCTGATCAATATTATGTACATATTTTACTTTTTTAAAATTAGGTCTTTCAAGATATCTTTCTAGTAAAAATTTATAATAAATTATTTTAATATTTAAAAGTTCTTCATAAGTTTTATAAAAACTTAAAATAATTATATTTAATAAATCTAGGGATGGATTACTAATTAGCACTAATAAAAATAAAGAAATTATACTTATAATACATTTTAAATATATACTTAATTTAAATGGTAAAAAGGTTTCTAATATATAAGATAATAACTGAGATCCATCTAAAGGAATAATAGGTAATAAGTTAAATAAGATAATGTATTTGTTATATTTAAGAAAAATTTGATATGTTAAATAGGTTATAAATCCTTGTTTAGATAAAAAAATAAATATTAAATATAAAATAATTTGAAATAATACGCCAGCAGTCGCAATTAATATTTTTTTTAAAGTATTTTCATTATATTTTAAATCACTATCAATAATACTTCCAAATGGTAAGATTGTTAATTTAGATACTTTTATTTTAAATAATTTCATTATGCATAAATGACCTAAATCATGAAATAATATAATTGTTAAGATGATTAAAAAATAATTAAAACGACCACATAAGAAAGTAATTAAGGTTAAAATAAGTGTTAAGGGATGGATATTTATTTTCATATAATAATTTATTCTAAATAAAAAGATAATATTTCTAAATTATAAATAATCATTATAATCTAAAAATTTATTATCTTTCATAAATAAGACATATAATTTGTTATCTTTAGCATGACCTATAATATTTTTATCTTCAACATAGTCATATAACTTAACTCCTATATCAGTAATATTGCTATACCAATAATCTACTCCATCCATTCCTTGAATAATTATAGTGCTTCCATAGTCTTCTTTTTCGCCTATAAAAACTACTATTCCACTTTTAAAAGGATATACGCTGTTAATATCATTTAAGACGGCACCATCTTTGTATGTATTAAAAGAAGTATACTTTATTTCTTTATTAACTGAGGTTACATTTTCATCAACATAAAAGGTTTTGCCAAAGTGTTTATTAATAAAATTACTTATTTTACTAAAATTTAAGTTTTTATCATATACATTGTTTTTATAAAATAAAAGAAATTTATCACTTCGATTTATAGATATACCAACAATTAGAAATAAAACAATACTTATTAATACTCTTATAAATAAAGACTTAACATATTTTTTCTTATTCATAATTTTCATTCTTTCTATCTATTATTTTTAAACTTATATAATAATATATTAGATTTAATGGTAAATTATTAATTAAATATTTGATTATATATAAATTGAATTTATTAAAGATACTATATAGAATAATGCTAAATAAGAAATAATATATTATTGATAATATGTATTTATTTATAAAACTAGCATTTATTCTTTTTAAAATAGACTTATTTAAATAATATAAAATAATTATAATCATAGATATAAAAGGAATACCATTAATAATTAAGTCTATTAATAGGATATAGTACATTAATTTATCGTTTATAATAAATATAAAAATAATTATAGATACTAAATAGATATTAAAATAATTAACTGATAGAAAATCTAATAACATATTAAACACTTCTTACTAGAACATAATCAATATTTTTTAAGTCAATTGGTTTTACTGTTATTGTTGTATTTAAATCCATATTATCTATTTTTATTACTTTTCCTATATAAGAATTGTTAACACTATAAACGGAATCATTTAAGTTAGCGTTATCTATTTCACTTATAATTATATTATTATCTTTATCACTTGAAATAATTTTACCATAGTTATCATTTATTCTTACTGGTACTTTAGTATTATAGATGTAACTTATTTCTGAATACTTATTATTTATTTTTGAAATGTAGCCTATTAGACCTTCTTTTGTTAATACTTCATCATACAAATTATAGTTATCACCATTAATTATTAATTTATCGAATCCATAATTATTTTTATACACATTTGTAATTGTGCATGTTTCATCGATATTAATGTTATTTTTAAAATCTAATAAATTATTATATTCTTCTTTTAAGCGAGTTATTTCATTATTTAAATAGTTTATTTCTAAGGTATTATCTTTGATTAGGAATATTTTAAATGTATTATTAATTAGATTTAAGATAGAATTACGAGATATAATTATTATTAATAAGATAAGAAAAAAGATTGATTTATTTTTCATGGATTATTTCACCTTCAAAAAAACTATAAAATGATTTGCCACTAGTTATAATGTGATCTAATAATGGGATTTCAACCGCGTTTGCAGCCACTATTAGTTTATTGGTTAGAATTTTATCTGCATCTGATGGACTTAAATTACCTGATGGATGATTATGCATTATGATAATGCCTGATGCTCTTAATTTAAGGGCATAATTTAGTATTTCTTTAATGCTTACTAAACTAGCCATATCAGTACCTTTAAACATGATTTTATAATCAATTAATTTTTTAGCATTATTAACTAATATAACAAGTAAATTTTCTTGTTTTAAGCTAGCAATAAGATTAGAAAAATATTTATTAACTAAGGTACTATTTTTTAATGATAACTTATTTTCAATTGTTAGGTTACTTACTCTTTTACCTAGTTCAATAGCGGCAACTAGATTTATTGCCTTAACTATTCCTATTCCTTTAATTCTGGTTAGTTCTTGAACGTTTAAATCACTTAGATCATTTAAATTTTTAATTTCTTTTAAAACATTAATACTTAATTCTCTAACATTTAGATTTTTAGTTCCAGTTCCTAATATTATTGAAATTAAATCTTCATTAGATAAATTATCTACTCCATATTTTAACAATCTTTCTCTAGGACGCTCACTTTTAGGAATGTCTTTTATTTTCATACTTCACCTCCATAACTTTCCATAATAACTTCATTAATTGCTTTAAAAGCATCGTCACTTACTTCAATCATACTTTTTTCATATTTATTTAAGGCTTTAATTAATCCATTATCTTTTACTAATATTTCTTTTTTATAAAAGGCAATATTATTTTTATTAAGGTAATCTTCCATTTTAGATATTGTCTCATTATTAGATAGAATACTGTAATAAAGTCTATAAACATCATCGTCTTTAATAATGATTGATGAGGGATATTTTTTACTGTATTCTTTGGCAAGTGTAATGTTATTATATACACCTAATTGAAAGCCAGTCATCTTAATATTTTGATAATCAAAGATAAGATTTGAAATTAAATAGCCAAGTATAACTGCTAGTATGTAAGGAATTATTTTTTTCATTTATTATCACCAAGAATAATATACGACTTATTTTCTAAATATTTTGTCGTTAAATGTTTTAATTCCTCTATAATTATATATTACACAAAGATATCTAATTTACTTGTTTTTATTTTAATTTTTAGGCTTTATTAGATGAAAAGTTATAATTTCATGTTAAGGTAATAAACATTTTTACTTTTTTGAATGTTTCTGACTTTTTTATAATTAAAAATTAATTTGGAAAAAATAAATAAGTTATAATTTAATCTATTTATTCTTGTTCGCTTGTTTATAAATTACACTAATTGTATAATAACCAATTAAGGAACAATTAGTTGCTGGGTGTCTATCCTCACTTTTTTATAATAAAAAGATGAGGAGGTGATGCATATGAGTAAAAGAAAATTTATTATTAAATTTCTAAGATACATATGTTTCATTATTCTGTGTATATCAATTTTGGTATACATAGTAAAAAAATAGACACTTAATTACCAAGAAGGATAATTAAATGTCTTATCACAATATATAAAGGATAGACATTCAGCATAGCAAACTAAATGTTCCTTTTTTTATTTTATGTAAGTCTTCCTTACATATTCATAATAGCATATTTAATCCTATTCTTCAAGTTCGGTTAATTGCAATTAACTAGATTAATTGGACTATTTTTCTTAATTTTATATATAATTCTTATAAAAGATAAAAATGTTATAACACTAATAAATATCCATACATATAGTAAATATCTATAACTAAGTAAATTCATAAATTTTATATCTTTAATAATTACCATCTCTTTTAATATTAAAATTTTACTAAAAATAAAATAAATTAATATAGAAATTACATATAGTAATAAATAATATAATATTATAAAAAATAAAGTAATTAATATAATATATTTATCATTAAATCCAAGTAATTTATATAATGATATATCTTTTTCAATATTATAAATTATATTAATAGAAAATAAAAATATTAATATTAAAATAATTAACAAGCAAATAATAATTAAACCATTTGTAACATTTTTAGTTAGTTTATAATTATTATTCATATCAAAATTAGATATATATACTGTTTTAAATAGATCTTTATTATTATCTTTAAATCTCATAGCATCATTATAATTTTTAAATATAATATCTATTTCATCACTACTCATATCGTTTATAATATCTTCTATTTCATACTCATTTAAATTAATCATTTCTAAATTATAATCATCTTTAAAAGAAAATCTAACTGTTCTATAAAACTCACTATTCTTCTTTAAATCAATTTGATAATCAATCGTAAAACTAAAATTTATTAAAAATAATATCATAAAAAATAGTAACCCTAATACTATTCCATATTTAATAATATTATTATGAAAATAAGATTTAATAATTAACATATCATACCTCTTTTCTATTTAATTTTAATTTAAAAATTAACATAATTAATATACAAGTATATATCATAAACAAGATACTTCCTAAGTAGTTAATATTAATCGTTAAAATATTTGCTTCAGGAAAACCACTCATTAATTTCATAATTATACTTTTAATTAACGGCATTAATAATAAATGAATTACAAATGACATTAAAGTAAGTATAATATATTCCAATTTAAAAATATTATTAATTATTTTATTATTATATCCAATTAACTTATAGAGATTTATATTATCATTATTTTCTTTAATAACATTTTTAATAAACAAATAAATAATTATAATTAAAAGTATTAATATCCCACCACAAATATATTTTAAGATATTTTGAGTTAAATTATATAAATCCATATCCAATTCATTTTCTGAAGTTGCATAATAACCTTTCTCTTTTAAAATATTTAATACTTTATTAACATTTTTATATTCATTAACAATCAAATAAGCATTATATGATAAATTTTTATCACTTAATATTTTTTGTTTATCATCTTCCCAAATAGACATTGAATTGCTAACTATCTCATTATAATCATCTTTACTAATATAACAAACATTATAATAATTTAAATCTTCTTTTATATCATAAGTACCAACTAATTTAAAACTTTTATTATATGTTTGTTTTACCCTAGATTCTCCTTCTTTAGGATAATATTTTTGATAATAAATTACATCTAAATTATTATTAATTTTATTAGATATATCTAAAATATCTTTAGTATCACTTACATAGCCTAAAGGAGCAAATGAAGATGAGCAAATAATTTCTCCACTATCAAGTATTCCTCGTCCATAATCAGGATTAATATTATAATTATTTAAATATTCATACACTACAATGTTTGGTTTAGTGTAATTGTCAAAATTAAAATCTTTATTAGAACTAAGACTTAAATTTAATGAATAATAATCATCATAATATGCTACTATTTCTTTAATATTTAATGATTTAATATTATTTAATTCCTTTTCTTTATTCATACTATCTAATTTAAGTGATATTGTTTTTAAATCTAAATAAGAATTGAACTGTTTATCAAAAAAATTAAATATTGAACTAGTTCCTGTAAATGTTATACTTATTAGTAAAAATAATATTAGCATAACTAGTAAATAAATTATACTTTTAAATTTATTACTTTTTATATTTAATATTGATAATTTAATTAAATCTAGGAATTTCATTTAATTCTCCATCTTCCAACTCTAAAATACAATCAGCATATTCTTTAACAATTGGATTATGACTAACAACTATCACAATTTTATTTTCTTTACTTATTTCCTTCAAAATATCAAATACCTCTTTTTCACTTTGAGAATCTAAATTTCCTGTTGGTTCATCTGCAATAATTATTTTAGGATTATTAATAAGAGCTCTAGCTATCGCTACTCTTTGTTGTTCGCCTCCAGATAACTCCTTAGGTTTATGATTAATTCTATTCCCTAAATTAAATTTTGCAAGCATGCCTTTAGCTAATTCTTTACGTTCACTTTTTTTAACATTTTTATTTATGTATAATGGGAGCATAACATTTTCCAATGCACTTAAATTATTATTTAAATAGAATGACTGAAAAACAAAACCAATATTTTCACTTATTATTTTAGATTTTAATTCACTATTTACATTAGTTATATCTTTATCATTTAAAAAATACTTACCATTAGTTACATTATCTAAAAGCCCTAAAATATTAACCAAGGTAGTTTTTCCGCTACCACTTCTTCCCATTATTGCATAAAATGTATTTGTTTTAAATTCAACATTTATATCTTTCAAAACAGCTATATTTTTCTTTCCTAAATTATAATTTTTATATACATGTTCTAACCTCATTTTCAATATATCCTTCCATACCTATTCTACAAAAAGGATAACATATCTTATTAATAAAACCAATATGATATTAAATATTTTCACTTGTTCGCTTGTTTATAAATTACACTAATTGTATAATAACCAATTAAGGAACAATTAGTTGCTGGGTGTCTATCCTCACTTTTTTATAATAAAAAGATGAGGAGGTGATGCATATGAGTAAAAGAAAATTTATTATTAAATTTCTAAGATACATATGTTTCATTATTCTATGTATATCAATTTTGGTATACATACTAAAAAAATAGACACTTAATTACCTACGAAAACTAAGTAATTAAATGTCAATACCTTAATTTATAAAGGATAGGCATTCAGCATTGCATAACTAAATGTTCCTTTTTTATTTTATGTAAGTTTTCCTTACATATTCATAATAGCATAATCTTATAGTATTTTCAACGTAATTAACATCCACCAAAATCTAAATTCTCGGTTGTACCATCTACAAATTCAACTGTTACTACGCGATTTGAAATATCATTAACATATATATCATTAAATTTTTTATCAAATTTTTTATAATCGTCTCCAAACATTGAAGATACTAATCTATTATCCGAAGATATAATTAAAATACTGCTTGGTGCATCGCAACCAGAATTAATATAAATAATTTTTCTAAAATCATAGTTTCCAATTAATTCACTTGTTTTATAATACAAATCACCATTTGTATAAAACATTATATCCTCATATATTTTAAATATATCACCATTATCAGCAACTTTAGCATGATCATAAATATTATATATATTATCTTTTTTATTCTTTATATAAATATCATCTTGATAAACATATAAAAAATCATAAAATTCATTAGTTTCATATGTGTATATTAATTTATTAGACGATTCAATCTCACTAATATTGCATTCATAAATATCAGTCTTATCATTATTAATATAATATCCATAAAATGACATAATCCATCCTGTACTGACTTGATCTCTTATTCTGTATGAAATATATTTAGCAGTTTCAAAATTACATACAATTTTACCTTTAAAATAAACCTTACCATTAGATAATTCTACATTTAAATCTGCAATGCCTTGAAGATTTGAAAATACTTTTGAATAATTCCTATCAACTAATTCCAATTTATTATCAAATTTCACTAAAGACATTGTTTTATAATTTTCTATATCATCATACGTATACATTTTTACACCATCTATATTTTCTTCACTTTCATAAGTATCATTTTTTAGCAAACTATTTTTATGTAAATTATTATTTTGCATTGCTGTAGTTGTTGATGATACTTGTTCACCAGTTGTAGTCGTTTGTTCTTCTTTATTTTTATGATAATCTTTCTTATAAAAAAGTAATAAAATTAAAATTATTAAACATAAGATACATATTATTATTAGGCTTATTATCTTTACTTTCTTTATTTCTTTTTTTGAATTTTCATCTTTTTCCATTTTCCATACTCAACACCTTTTCTATTATAAGAATAGCAAATATTTATCTTTTTGTATATATGATTTTACCTCATGTTAGTAAATTTTCTAATTGTATCCATTGGTCCTTCAGAATTCAAGATTTCATTTTCTAACTTTCTTCGATTAAATTTAACTAAAACTTTTTGAACATCAAACCCTTGATTATTTCTTTTTTCTTTTAATATAACATAAGATGCTGTATCAACTGGATCGTTTCCATAAGCCATACCAACAGCTCTCAAAGTATAAAATGATGTATTTTCTCCTTTTTCAAACATTTCAAAATGAACATGTCCTTGAAATATATAATCATAGTCAGTTACTTTCCTACCATTAAATAATGGTTCTTTTATAGCCGATAATATACCTTTTGCTTCATCACTATTTTTATTAATACGTTTAATTATTTTTTCCATATCATGTTTTTGTCTTTGACTATTAGTATATAAAAACTGTTTATAAGCATTATAACCATCATTATAATTTGCTTGATAAGTCCAAGTATTATATTTATTAAAATCAAATCTGCAATCATTTGCAAAATGACATAATGCGATTTTCTTTCCACCCAAACATAAATCAATAAAATGTGGGTATAAATTTATTATTCCTATTTCATAACTATTTAAATTAGACAACGTCCATAAATAACTATCTTCTTTAGTTTTGGTAAAATAGCTTTTAAATGGTCCCGGTCCCAAGCTAAGGTAATCTTCATGATTTCCGGCTAAAGAAATAACATTATATTCATTTAATAAATCCATTATTTCCTTAGGACTAGGTCCAACTCCAACATTATCCCCTAAAGAATATATTTCTGTTATTCCTTTATTTTTCATATCTTTTAAACATGCTGTAGTAGGTACTAACAAACTATGTGCATCTGTAATAATTCCTATACATCTACCCGTATATTCATTCATTTTATTTATTTCCTTCTAAGTATGCAATAATTTCTTTATAAGTATCATCATAACATTTATCTAACTTAAACCATTTAACATCCATTTGATTCTTAAACCAAGTATATTGTCTTTTAGCATAATGTCTACTATTTTTCTTAATTAAATCTAAAGCTTCATCCAAACTTATTTTACCATCAAAATACATATATAATTCCTTATAACCAATACAAGTCATTACAGCCTTTGAATAAATATGCTCATTATACAACTTTCTTGCTTCTTCAATTAAGCCATCTTTAACCATTATATCTACTCGTCTATTAATTCGGTCATATAAAACATCTCTATCCAAATCAATAGCAATAAACTTAGCATCATATAATAATTCATTACCTTTATTATCATAATCTTCTTTTTTATTAAGTGCTCTTATTAATCTCTTTCGATTATTTACGTGTATATCAAGATTAGGATATTTTTCTTTAACTTTTTCATATAATTCTTCATTAGAAATATCATCATAAGTATCATAAGAAGTATCATCCTCAAACACATAATTATATATCCCGGCTTTAATATACAAACCAGTACCACCTACAATTATAATATTTTTATCCTTATTATTATCTAATATATTTCTTAAATCTTTTTGATAATCATAAACTGTATACATATCATTTTTATCTACTATATCAAATAAATAATGAGGAATTCCTTCTTTTTCTTCTTCTTTTATTTTCGCAGTTGCAATATCAAGTTCTTTATAAACTTGTAAAGAATCTGCATTAACTACTATTCCATTATATCTTTTAGCTAAATCAACACTTAATCTTGTTTTATAACTAGCCGTTGCCCCACATACTACTATAATCATTTTAATTCATTACCCTCTTAAATAATCTTTCTAATTCATATTTAGTAAATGTAATAATAGTTGGTCTTCCATGCGGACAATTATAAGGATTATCACATTTAACTAATTGATTTAATATGCTTTCAGCTTCTTCCATTGTTATTGAAGTATTTCCTTTAACACTCATCTTACAAGCACATGTAGCAGAAATATTATCAATAAATCTTACTCTATCAAAATCTTTAGGCATTTCTAATATATAATCAATAATTCTTCGAATATTTTCTTCTTCATAACCTGAAATTAACCAAGTTGGATGAGTTTTAATAATAATCGTATTTATTCCAAAATCATCAATAACAAAACCTAAATCAGTTAATATTTTTTTATTATCTTGTAATTTTAAATAATCACTAGGAGATAATTCAATACTTATTGGAATAAGTAAATCAGTTGTTTTAATTTTATCATCGTATAATGCATTTCTAATCTTTTCATAATTAATTCTTTCTTGAGCAGCATGTTGATCTATTAAATACATCGCATCATCATTTTGGGCAATTATATAAGTTCCCATAACTAATCCACAAGGATAAAATTCAATCTTTTTAATTTGTTCATTCTTTTCATTAACTTTAAAATCCATAGTTACTTGTTCTTTTTCACTTGGATTATCATTAATAGAATCATTAATAAATAAAGGAGTTTCCTCTATAACATAATCTTCTTCACTATCATTATTAAAAGATTTATCAACTTCACTTACTGTTTGAATAGGAATATTTATTTGTTTGCTTTCTTTAACTTCTACATTTGGCACTAATAAGCTTTTATATAAAGCATCTTTAATAGTGTTAGTTATTAAGCTAGTTAAACTATCTATCTTACTAAATTTAATATCTTGTTTAGTTGGATGAATATTTACATCTATTAAAGTAGGATCAGTTTCAATCTTTAAAACTACCACAGGATATTTAATATCAGGTTTATATGTGTAATAAGCATCATTAATAGTTTTATTTACCTCAGCATTTTTAACTACTCTACCATTAACTATTGTAATCATAAAATTACGATTAGACTTTAATACACATGGTTTACAAATATATCCAGAAATATCATAATCATCATTACTAGCGTTTATCTTAACCATATTTTTACTGATATTTGCTCCAAATAATTCATGTATAACTTTAAGTAAATTATTACTACCACTTGTTTCTATTAAAGTATTCCCATTATTCATAAGTTTAAATGATACATTAGGATAACTAAGCGCTAATTTCTCTACATAATTAGATATATAACTAAGTTCTGTTACTTCACTTTTTAAATATTTAAGTCTGGCAGGGGTATTATAAAATAAGTCTCTAACTGTAACAATAGTACCCTTTCTTAAATCACATGATGAAGTATTTTCTAACTTACCGCCATTTATTTCTAAATAAGTTCCTTCTATCCCGTCACTAGTTCTTAAACTTACTTTAGAAACAGATGCAATTGATGGAAGTGCTTCACCTCTAAATCCAAGCGAATTAATAAAGAATAAATCTTCTAATTTATATATTTTACTAGTTGCATGTCTTTTAAACGCTAAAAGAGCATCTTCATGATTCATTCCAATTCCATCATCAGTTATCATTATTTCTTTTAATCCTGAATTAATTAGTTCTATTTTAATTGATTTACTCTGAGCATCTATGGAATTTTCAACTAACTCCTTAACTACATTAGCAGCTTTCTCTACTACTTCTCCAGCCGCAATTTTATTGGATAAATCTTCATCCATTACTCTAATTTTTGTCATATACTACTTAAACACACTTTCTCTAAGCTCTAATAAACTACTGTCAATATTAGATACACAAATGGTACATTCATTTTTAACATTTATAAAACCTAAATCATAAATTACAACATCACTATTTGAATTTATCTTTTCATTATATGTAAAGCTTATATCATCTTTATAATACTTTTTAATCTCTAATTCATAAGCTGAATAAATAGTTATACTTGTAGCAATTGAGAACTTAAGATAAAATTTATCTATTTTAAGTACTTCTCCATCTTTCATTTGATATGTTAAAGGTTTAATTACTTTCTTTAATGGACAATTTACTTCATAACTATCAGTTACAAACCCAGGTGAATCAATTATAGTTAAATTATTATTAACATTTAGTCTTATAAAATCTAGAGTAGTATTTTTACTATTACTTATAGTTGTTTTAGTTAATTTAGAATCAAAGGCATCTAAAATATTATTTATTAATGTACTTTTACCTGAATTGGTTTCCCCTAAAATGTAACTTTCTCTAATATTATTAGTTATCAAATAATTAATTAATGAATCCATTCCATAACCATTAACACTACTAACAAATCTAACATTATTTACTTTATAATTATTCATTATATATTTTCTAATATTATCAATTTTAATATCTTTAGGAATAACATCTATTTTAGATATTAACAATAGTTTTTTACCTTTAATCTTATTATATATATTAATTATTTTATCTGATAAAGATAGAAAATCACACATAAATATTGTAAATTTATCATCACTATTAACTAAATATAATATCTCTTCAACCCTTTTAGGAACTGTATCATTAATATTAACACCATAATGCATTAATTTAAAACATCTCATACAATATTTAGCATCATTTAATTTATTTTCGGGAACATATCCTTTAGCATCTTTATTACTATATTGTAATTTAGCCCCACATCCAAAACATATTCTACTCATAATATTCTCCTTTTTTTAATAATTCTTTTTTCTCTAACTTATTATAAATAAATGGTTCAATAAATCTATTAAATTTAGTTAAAACATAATCCGTATTACCAATGGGATTAACTAAAATACTTAATAATTCTAATCTATTTGCACCATAAATATCAGTTAATAATTGATCGCCTACACATGCTATTTGAGTAGTTTTAAGTCTATATAAATTCATAACTTTTTTATATTTTTTACTAAATGGCTTTCCAGCAAAATAAGCAGAATCTACGTTTAATATTTCTTTAAAAGGTTCTACTCTTTTCTTATTAGAATTAGATATAATCAATATTTTTAAATTTAATTCTTTAATATCTTCTATTAAATCTTTTAACTTCTTAGAAGGTTTATTCATATTTAAAGGAGCTAGTGTATTATCTAAATCAAAAATAACACATTTAATTCCCTTTTTCTTTAATTTATTATAATCTATATCATAAACACTTTTATAATACATATCAGGTACAAACTTATCTAACATCTTATCCCTCGATTTCTTATATCAAAATTGTATCAAATTTGTTTGATAAAGAAAAGAATTTAAATAATTTAAAATAAAGAAAAGAAGAAATACTAGTTATTATTTTTTAACTTTAATATTTCTTCTTTAGATAATCCAGAATACTTTGATATTGTACCTAGTGGCATTCCATCTTCAAGCATTTTCATGGCAATTTCAATAGAATTTTCTTGTTTACCTAAATTTTTACCTTCTGATAATCCAAGACTTTTGCCTTTAGATAAACCACTATTATAAGAATCT
>CAKOMY010000011.1 GCA_934096815.1 uncultured Bacilli bacterium
CTATATTCTTAATAGGTAGTTTTATTTTTTTCATTATAACCACACTCCCTCTGTTTCTTATCTATATTATATAGGAATATGGTTAATAAGTTAATTGTGCAATTTAGTAAAAGTTTTTCATAACTCCCCACTTACCAATTTATATTAGTTTTATTTTCATTCATGAGAATCATCTCATTGTTCTACTTAATATTTTAACAAATTTTTGAGGAATCTTTTCATTAACTTTTTCAATTAATTCACTATCAATTCCGTACATTGCTTCGGCCATACTTCCAACTATAGCACAGTTTGTATCTGTATCTCCACCCATAAGTAAAGTTTTTCTAATAGCATTTTCAAAACTATTTGAATCATATAATACATATAAACAATTCACTAGAGTTTCTTCACATGTCGTATTAAATTTAGTAAATGGAATATATTTAATATCAATATTCATCATTCTAAATATTTCATCTTTTGTATAGCCTTTTCTAGAATAATATATTATTAATGCCACCATAGTAGCAGAGTCAATTGCTTCTTTTGAGTTATGAGAAGGTATAGTTGCAAGCCTTGCATTTTCTATCACTTCTTTTTCACTATCAAACATGTATCCTACAGGAGATATTCTCATCATAGCTCCATTACCATGACTAGTACCAATTATATTTGATTGACTCCATTTTACCAAGTTAGGTGAAAATGATGATTTAAAATACGGATTAAAATCAGGTTTATCCCCACTATATTCTTGTATGTATTTTCGTAAATAATAATCATAATCTTTATTATTAAGTATCGCATCTAGCGTAGCAATAGTTAAAATAGTATCATCACTATAGAAAGCATTATTTTCAATTAAATTATTCATCTTTATACTTTGAATCTTTTTTAATTGATTAAATTCATAAATACTTCCTGCTAAATCTCCAACAATAGCTCCATACATACTATCACCTCAATATTCAAATTATTTCTTATTATTAGGTGGCGTAATCGCCTTAATAATTCTTATCCCTTTTTGCATTAAAATAGTCATTTTTTACTAATTTTTGTCTATTTTAACATATTTTTATACTAAATGTGTAAGGTATTAAATCTCACAATTCCTTATTTTACCTAGGTTTTCATCTATTCTTGTATAAATCGTAATCAACCAGTTAATATTTGCTTTGTTTTCGTTGTTCATTATCTTCACTTTCTTTCTAAAATTTTTCTTTTACTTAGCGGTAATATTTCAGTGTTTTTTTCATCATATAATTTGTCTGCCAATATTATTGATTCCTTTAACAATTCTTCTAGATTATTTATCGGAACTTTATTATAATCCATTTGATATAACCAATCAAGATACTTTATCTTTGCAGCATTATCTGGTCTGCCATATATTACTTTACCTGAATGTAACCAATATCCAAATTCCACATTTGTAGTAAAAGCACACATATCAGGTAAACTTCTAGGAATCCAAAACATAATAACTGTTGAATCTGTCAATGCTTCTCTTTCCCACATTGCCTGATCCACATAATCCGCTTTTGGTTTCCAGGTCGAATATTCAGGAACATAAACTACGCCATCAAAACCTAACTCATTTAATCTTTCACAAGCAGTAGTTCTCCATGATTTTGTCTTTTCATCTCTTGGTGTTGGACCAGCCAAAAATATAGATTTTTTATTTTTTATAATAGTTTGATCTGAATAATTAATAATCATAATATCATTATCACCTTTCTAATAAATTTTATCTTATTTTACTTATAAATTAAATATTTTTAACCTTTATAATTTTTAGTTGATTTACTCTATCACTTTGATATAAGTGTTATTTATCGATTCCTTCTAATAATTTTTCAAAATAATCCTTATCGATAATAGAGCCATTTTTCATTCTTTCTTTATCTAATATATATCCTTAAATAGTAAAAGTTTTCAGTACATTTTTTACTCATCTTCTACATTCAAATACAAATTTATTTCTTCTTCTGTTGGTAATTTATCCATTAATTCTTTTAGTATGTCATTCTTTCACTTACTCTAATTGTTTTGATACATTCTAATAATTCATCAAAATATTTTGTACCATATTTATTTCCATTTATAAAACGTTCATCATTTAAAGCAAAACCTTTTGTCATATATTCTTTTAAAATTTTTGTAGCCCATATTCTAAATTCGGTTGCTTTTTTATTTTAATTAAGTCTTCATTCATAAAATAACGTACATTTCTTTGATATTAATAAAATATAATTTATTATTTATATTTAGTTTTTAATACAACAATAATACTTTGTTTTATTTTTTTCTAATCTTACTGTAATATTTATTTATTCGATAATTTAATTCTGCAGGTGTTTCACCTCTATCATAATTAGGAGGATAAAACCCTAGATTTCCATTTAATATATTTAAAGATGGAATAATATGTTCTTCTTGTAGCCCACGATATAAATCTAGAAACACTTGATGTTGTTGTAATTCTTTACCAACTAATTCATCATCTAGAATAACATATTCTTCTACTTCATGATCTTCAATATACTTTTTTATTTCTAAAGTTCTATTTGCATCAACATATGGAGTTATATCATATATTTGTATACCTAATTCATTTAAAAATTTCACATATTTATTATAAAAATTTGATTTATAATAAGCTACTTTATCAGGACATTGCAAACTATATTTATTACTTGTAGTAGCGATAATTTTTGCATCAGAAATATCAACTATCTTTTTCAATATCATTGCATTTTCGGTAGATACTCCATCAAATTGATACCAGTTGTTAATTACACCATCAAAATCTAGAAATATGCATTTCATAAAAAGTCACCTCTTAATTTATTATATCACTTTTTATATATTCTTGTAATTTCTTGTTACTTTTGATCTTATATCAACCATTTTGTGGTACAGTGCAAAATGGTCATCAATATCATATTTACTTTTTTTGCAAGTATCTTTTGCTTTATTCAAAACCTTTAAGAAGTTTCTCTAGTCTTTATATTCTAAAATTTTTGAAAGTTCTCTAGCATACCAATATTCATTTTCATATTCATCTATATGTTTAATATTTTCAAAAATATTATTAGTATATCTATTTCCAATTATCTTCATTACTACCTCCTTATTTATTGCTTCATATAAAAGTTTTCCATAAGTCGGTTTATACCAGTTGATACCACTTTTATTAACCCCCTTGGTTTTCTAAATTGTTCATATAAATCTACTCCTTTCACACTAAAATTTTTTATAATAAAATCAAGCGTTTTTCTTATATATTATATCACATTATTTTGTTTTTTCAGATACCTTTCTGCCAATTTATATTGATCACTATTTCTAAATATTATTATCTAAACCCTCTGCAGTTCTTCCACTACCATTTGATTTATCCATTATTTGATTTATAAATGTAGCTTTTGTCTGTATTAATTGATAAGAATAAGCATCAAAACTTCCTTCAGTAACATATCTATATATTTCTACTTCTTCATTTTGATTTCCTTGACGAAGTATTTTGCCTTCTCTTTGTTCTATATCAGATGGACGTCATAGGCAGTCAAGATGATGTAATGCTTCTAACTTATCTTGAACATTCATACCAGCACCCATTTTAGATGTTGAACCTATCAAAATTCTACTTTTTCTACAAAGTTTTAAATATGGTAACTATACAAAAATTAGTTTTTAACTATTTAAAAAGTAAACCATCTCTGATTTACTTTTAATAAATTATAAATATTTATTACTATTTTGTATCAATTAATAATTCTTTTGGACTTTTCTTTAAATTGCTTGATGAAGATATTAGTAAGGATATTATAAGAACTATTGACATAAATAAAATCACATATATCATTAATTTTGGAGATATATTAATTTCTAGACTTGTTAGCGTTTTATTAAAACCATCTACTTCAGCTCCACCTCCGAGCTGGCTAGAAGCTCCTTGTTTAGCAATTTGTTTTGCTATAGTACCAGTGACTTTACTTAATATGTTATTTCCTATCATACTTGCTGTATAAACTGCTAGAAAGTATGATCCTATAAATGCTGGAATCGATACAAATACAAGTTCAATAACAAATTGTCCGAATATTTTAGCTTTTGAAATTCCTAACGAAAGTAAAATTGCAATTTCTTTTTTTCTAGCATTCATCCATAAAAACAATAGTAATGAAACTGTAACACCTGCAAATAATAATGAGCCTGCAAATAATTTGTTCGCTATTTTATATATACCTGATATTGATTGTTGTAGTGCTGGGTAATTATTTGAACTTTTAATCAAATTATATTGTTGCCAATCTATATCAAGTTTTTCAATATTTTTTATAACCTTATCTAAATTTTTATCACCTTTTACAAAAAATGTTGCATCTTGATATACTGCAGTATCCTCTGTATTCCCATATACTTTTGCAGCCGTATCTAAATCAGTTATCAAAGTATTTTCGTAAAGTTCTTGGGCTGCAGTAACACCACTTTTATTATGACCATCGAAAAGACCTTTTATCTCAACTTCTACTTTTTCATTTGCTCCTTTTTCATTATCGGCATCAAATAAATTAGATTTTATTTTTATTTTATCTCCAATTTTTAAATTATTTTTTTTTGCTAAGTCATTATGCATTAAAATCTTGTTTTTATCATTCTCGTTTAAATGTTCACCACTAGATAATTTGTAAGCTCCTGAGATAAACTTATTTTCTTTTGATGAATCATTAACTCCTGTTAACATAACAGCTCTTTTAAAGTTTTTGGCTCTTTCTGGTGATTGACCTGAAAGTGTTTTTGGAGTTTCTATTATATCATTATTAACTAAATCAGCAACGCTATTAATTCTTTTCACATATGAATCAATATCTTTAGATTCAGTTATTTTTTTAATATCTTGTCCTTTTATATTACCACCACCTCTTGGTGTTCCAAAATTTACTCTTCGGTTTATTTCCATAGAGAAACTATTTGTTATATTTCCGAAAGTTTCTTTTGATGCTCTGTTTGTAGCATCTTTAATTGATAAACTAATAAGACAAAGTGTTGACATAGCTGTTATAACTAATAATATAATTATTGATTTTAGACTTTTTCTAGTTACGTAATGAAATGCATTTTTAATCATTATTTGACCTCCTGAGTAATTTTGTTTGTTTGTTTAAGTTTTCTATCTCTTAATTCTAAAATAATGTCTGCAGAATTTGCAACTTCTTTACTATGTGTTACCACGATTACACACTTATTTCTTTCTTTTGCTAACTTTTTAAGTATTTCAATTATTTCACTTGCAGTATCAGCATCTAAGTTTCCAGTAGGTTCATCTGCTAAAATAATTGGGGCTTCTGAAACTAATGCTCTTGCGATAGCCACTCTTTGTTGTTGTCCTCCAGATAACCTCATTACATTTCTATTTATTTGACTTTTATCAAGCCCTAATTCAAATAAGATTGTTTCAGATGCATTTTTATTTACTAATCTAACATTTTCTAAAGGCGTTAAATAATCAATTAAATTATAGTTTTGAAAAACTAATGATATGTTATTTTTTCTATGATTACTATAACCGTCTTTCTCTATATCATTTCCTTTAAATAAGATTTGACCTCTTTGCGGTTTATCTAAACCTGCTAATAGTGAAAGTAATGTTGACTTTCCTGCACCTGATTTCCCTATTATTGCATAGAATTTTCCAATTTCAAATTTTTGATTTACTGAAGATAATACTTTCTCATTTGAATTTGAATAATTATATGTTACATTTTTTATTTCTAATATGTCCATTTTTAATCTCCTAACTTATTTTTGATAATATTTCTTTTGGTTTTTTTATTAATATCATTAAACTTGCAATAGTAACTGATAGAACAATAATTCCAATTAATATTCCGTAACTTTCTAAAAATGTTATAAAATTTGAAATTAAATTATTGTTTTTAAGTAAGCTATCAACCATTATTGTTGAATCATCAGAATTCATAAATCCACCGACTATAATATTTAATATTACATTTCCTATAAACAATGATAATACCAAAGATGGTAGTGATATAAATAATAATTCAAGTATAAATTGAGTTACAATTTTTATTTTACTTATACCAATTGATAATAATATTCCTATTTCATGTATTCTTTCTCTTAACCATAATATTAATATTAATGACAATACTGTTATTCCACCTATCATAATTGAATATGTCATGATCTTAATAATATGTTTTATTCCGTCTATAGACTCTAGCGTTTCTTCGAATACATGGTTATCACTTGAAACACTTAATTGTGACCAATCAATTTTGATTTTTTTAATTTTATTTAGTGCTACTTTTGTATTTTCTGAACTATCTGAGTATATTTCAAGTTTATTAACAATTTTGTTATTTTCAGGTTTGTTTAATGCTTTTTGACTTGATTCATAATCAATAAATACCATATTTTCGCTAAAGTCTGATGATAAGCCAGTATATTTTTCTTGTTTTTTACCTGAAAAGATTCCAATTATTTCAAACTCATATTCTATTTTCTTTTTACTATTATTAAAATCAATTAATTCAAGCTTGATTTTATCATTAAGATTTAGTTTATTTTTTTCTGCAAGTTCCTTATGAATAAGAATTTTTCCTCTATCATTATTATTAATATGTCTGCCTTTTATAATAGTGAAAATGCCACTACTAAATAGATTGTCCTTTTCACTATTATTAGTAGCTTCTACTGAAAGCATATTTTGTGCTTCATCTGATAAATCATCTCGTTCTATTAATTGTGTTCCATCTACAACTTTGATGTTTGTAGTTCTAGCAAGTCCTTCATACTTAGTAATAATTTCTTTTATTTCTTTTATATTATCTAATTCTTTAAACTGATTAGTTTCAAAAGTATCACCATTATTTTTAGTTATTGATAGTGATGTATTTGAAATCTTGTATAAGTTTTTTTCTAAATTACTTGTTGATTTTGATATGTTCAAACATGAATACAAACAAGAGAGAACTACTGTTAAAACAATGAATACTATAATTGTTCTATTTCTTTTTCTTAAAATATATGCTATAGCATTTTTTAGCATTTTATCAACCTTCTTTCTTTTAATTTTTTTACTTAATATTAAACTTAACATTTTTATTCTTATCAATATAAATATATTTTACTTTATTTTCTAATCTTGTAATATGAGTTAAATTTAATTTTTTATTTCATTTTCAATTATCCATTTTATATCTTCTATCGATTTATCAATATTAAATATGCCATTCCCTACTGGATAATAAACAGGATAAACTTTATATTCTTTTTTATTAATTTGTATTTTTTGACATTTTTTTCTATTTTCAGATACAGATATCTTTTTATTTAAAATAATAGAACTAACTTGGTTTCCAAAAGTGATAATTATTTTTGGCTTAATTATGTTTATTTCTTTGAATAATAAATCAAGATATTTTTTCAACACTTCATCGGGCAATGGTCTTGCATCTATTTGTGTACATTTACCTAAATTAGTAATGAACAATTTATTTTTTTCAATTTCTTCATAAACATAATCACAAAAGTCGTAATCCCAATCATTTGGTTTCTTTTCTTGAATTATGCTAAATGTTTCTTTACTTAATAAATCAACATGATAGAACAACTTCCATATATTTTTAGTTCCTAACCATGGAGATTTTCTGCCTTTCCAAGATTTATCACTGGCAATATTCTTTCCTGTGGGATTCATAAAAACAAAACATATATCAGGATTTTTTTCACAACCACCATTGTATATAGAATCTAATTCCTTAGCACCATATTTAAATTGTAATTCATCATAATCTTTTCTTAAATCTTCTAGCTTCAAAATATTCACCTTCTTAGAACAAAGTTTCTTTAAATAGTTCTTACCCGTTTTTTCTTATATTTTTGTTAATTTTTTATTAAAAATTGTAAAAAAGAAATTTAATTAAAAGCCTTATGAAATAAGAGTTTTAAAGAGAGTTTATATAAGTCATTCTTTACCACAAAATTCCAATTGATAATTATTTTATTTGACAATCATTATTTTTCTTTTCTGCTCTTATTTTTTTTGATACATATTAGCTTTAATCACTTCTTTCTTTTTTATTTTACCTTATTTAGAATTATAATGCTACTCTAATTATAAACGCTAATACGATTGATATCATTAAACTATAAATAGTCATATTATACTTTTTTCCATTATCAGCAGTTAACGAGCATTTCTCGGTAACTGAATTTTTATCTAATTCATTGTCTTCAAATATATGTTTTAAGAGTAAACTTATATTATCCGTAGAACATTCAAAAACTTTTGACATTCCCTTTTGTGATAACAATAAAGTTTCATCTTTATAAATAGCATCTACTATAATATTGCCTTCACTATTTTTATATATAATTAATTTATTGTCTTCCATTAGTGTTCTCCTTTCCATTAATTTCTCACAACACAAATTAGTATTTGACTTGTTTTTATCTAAAATATATTTTTTACATATTCCCAACATAATTTTTCAATTTGGAATTCATACAAACTAATTATATCATCATTTCATTTTTCAATAAATGATTAAACACAATAATTATTTAAATGCTACACTAAAAATTCTATATTTCCAGATTATGGGATATTAATGTTAACACCCCATAATTTACTTATCTATCTATAAAACAAAACTAAAATTATAATATAAATTTAATAGTAAATTTGCTATAATCTATTTGAGGTGAAGAAAATTGAAAATTAATATACAAAAAAAGCCATATATATTAAATAATAAAGACTTTAGAACAATCCAAATACATGTAATGTTTCCTATAAAAATCAAAAAAGAAACCTTAGCATATATTAATATTCTTCCTAACATGCTACAATTTATGAATAATAAATATCCTTCCGAAGATAAATTCTTACTTGCTAATAAAAAATTATATATTTTAAATAATCATTGTGGATACTCTAGAATTGGATTAAATGGATTCTTTACATTTGATATGATTATTCCAGATACTAATTCACTTAAAGAAAATTTATTAGAAAAACAATTTAGCTTATTTAGCGAAATGATTTATAATCCTTTAATAGAAAATGATTGTTTTACTTCATTTGAACTAGAAAAAGAAAAGAAAAATATCCTTTTCGATATTGATAATTCATTAAAAAATATTGGAACATATCAAAATTTAAGACTTAAAGAAATCATTGATGAAGATAATATATTATCGTTAAATATTACTAGAAATACTGATTTAATTGAAAAAGTAACACCTAGTAATTTATATAAATATTATAAAAAGATTATTATTGATAATTCCCCTATCATATTTGTAATGGGTAATGTTGATGAAAATAAAATAAATAAATTATGTAATAAATATTTATATAAGAATTTTAAAAATAAAGAAATTAACATTAAACTTGATTATTTTATGAATACAAGAGATAAAATTTTAGAAGTTACAGAAGAAAGTTCTTTTAACAATTCATGTTTATCTATTGTATATAAAGTAAAGGATGCAAATGAATTTGACTATATTTATTTAAATTATGTAAGAGATATATTAACATCTATTTCTTTAGGATTACTTAGTAAAACCTTAAGAGAAGATTTAGAAATTGTTTATTCAGTAAAAGTAAAACCATATTCTCGTTATGGATTATTAGAAATTAAAGCATTTATTAATAAAAATAATATGGAACTTGCCAAAAATAAAATTATAGAAATAGTTGATAGTTTAAAAAATCCTGAAGTATTTAAAGATGAATTAAATAATTTAATTGAAAGGCAAAGATTAGATGTTATTGAAAAGAAAGATAATAAATTTATTATTTTTGATGATTTTATTTCTAGTACTTTAAATATAGATGACACACTTGAAGAATACTATGAAAAATATAAAAATATTAGCTCTGAAGATATAAGCAATTTTGTAAATAGATTAGTATTAGATACAATATATTTTTTGAAGGAGAAAGATCATGAATAATATAGAAACAGTTACTTTAGATAATGGTTTAAGAATATTTTTATATAAAGATGAAAGAAGACATAAGACATTTTTTACTTATATAACTTTAGGTGGAGGCCAAAGAAAGAACTTTATTCTTGATGGAACTAAATATCATTTAAATGACGGTCTTGCTCACATATTAGAGCATTATATAGTTGAATGTAATAATAATGGGAATTTTATAAAAAAATTAGGTAAAATGCAGATGGACGCGAACGCTGAAACAAGTGATATATATACCGAATACTACTTTCAAGCAGTTGAAAATATTGACATTGGAATTAAAACAATCCTTGATGCAGTTAATAACGTTAAGTTTAACGAAGAAAATCTTAATAAATTAAAAAAACCTATTATTCAAGAAATAAGAAATAGAATGGATAATAAATTTTATCATTTAAATAAAATGGTTATGAATGATGTATTTGGTGAAGAAAATTATATTGATGTTGGTGGAGATATTAAAGATATAGAAAATGCTAATATCGAAGAAGTTGAGGCTCTTTACAATGCTTGTTATAAACCAGATAATCAAATTATAGTAATTGCAGGTAATTTTAATAAAGAAAATGTTATTAATATAATAAAAGAATATTTTATGAATCTTAAAAGGGAAAAACATAATGTTGAAATAATTAAAAACAATTATGTAGATTCTGTATTAAAGAAAAAAGATGTATTAAATTTCCCTACTCCTAAAGAATATAGGGAAATTGCTTTTAAAATTAATTGTAGTAAATTTACAAATAAAGAAATATTAGATCTTGAATCATATATATTATGTTTTTTTAGTACATTTTTTGGAGTAACTTCAACGCTCTACAAAGAATTAATTAAGAAAAATATCATCACTGATATAATGAATTGTGATATGAGAAAAGTAGATAACTACTTTCTTATAACTATTGGTAACTACACAACAAATGGAGATATTTTATCTAAAAAAATTATTAACACTATTAAATCTATGAATAAATTTAATACTACAATATTTAATTTAAAAAAGAAAGAATTTATATTAAAACTAATATTAAGAGATGAAAGTATATTTAAAATGATTAATCCATTTATTACTAATGTAATTATTTATGATTATCCATATATTGATACAGTAGAAGATGTTTACAATTTAACATATGAGGAATATGTTGCTACAATTAAAAGCCTTGATTTTAGTAATTATACTGATATAAGTATCATAAATTAATAAAGAAGATCCCAAAAGTTCTTCTTTTAATATGCATTTTCCTTGTTGTTTTAACTATTATAAACACTTATTTAATTCTTTTTCTAATTTAAGTAATAATTTTTTATCTTTATCTCTATTTAAAAGTTTTTTAACATTGTAGCAATCTCTTAAAGAAGCAACTTTATAACCATTTATATATACATAATTATTTGGGCAAAAATCAAAGCTAAAATTTATTACATCATCTATCATAAAAGCCTTATTTCCAAATTCATTTATTCTATCAAATTCACAATTAAAATTACTTAATAGATATTCGTAATAATCTTTTGAAACCCAAATATCAATATCACGAGTTTGATTACTAAAATTTTGTAAAACTAAAGCAGCTCCAGTTATAATAATAAATTTATCTTTATCTAAATTATAATTATTTAATGTTTCAATAATATCATTTTTTATCATGTTTTACCTCTATTCTTATATATAAATAAAATTAATCAGTTCAAAATAAATTCTACCAAATCTAGATTGAAAACTCAAATATACAATTATCGTCTTTCTAATATTTCCAATAAAGCAAAAAGACTTTATGGATAAAATATAGTACAATTTTTTGTAATAATATGAATTATGATACTATAAAATCTACTACTAATGGATTTATTAATTTATATAATTTACAAATTAATGCCTTTAAAAAAATTTATATAATTGTAACAATAAAGATTTAAATATATTTATGATTGCTGGAGAAAACGATCCTGTTATTGGTAATATCAATCTTTTTAATGATTTAAAACAGTTTTTATTAAATATAGGCTATAAGAATATCGAAAGTAAATTGTATAAAGATTTAAGACATGAAATTCTTAATGAAGAAAATAATATATTAATTTATCAAGATATATTAAATTTCATCCAAAAATAAAAGAATAGTATTAAAATAGTTCTTCATTTAAAATACAAATTATATCAACTATATTCATATTTTATTTTTATTAAATAATCTTATATTTAACAACTTGTTGATGTTAACAAGTTGTTTTTTTAGTAAACAAACAGATATTTCTCCTATTTCGTATTACTTTTTCTATAATAAATTGTTAACACTAAAATAAGTACACAAAATGAAAATTCTAGCGTAGTTTCAAATCTTAACATAAATTCTTTTGAGCATAAAAAGGCATAAAGTAAATACGAAAAACTGCTTACTACCCACACCACCCATGAAACAATACTTAAATCTTCTGATTTTTTGGTTTTTAATAGTTTCATTATTTGTGGTAAATAAGATATAAATGTACAAAATGATACTATACCTAATAAAATATCTCCACCCATTGTTATACCTCTTTTCTTAATTTATTTCTAATTTTTATTTCAATTTAAATAATAGTTCTATATTTTCTATTCATATATAATTTATTACATCAGTTAACACGATTGCTTTAATTCCGGCATTATTTAACATATCTACGTTTTCTACTAGATCATCAACAAATAATATTTCATCTAAACCACATTTATTAATTTTACTAATTATTTTAGTTGCACTTAACTTAAATTGTTGATTTCCAACTGCAAAAATTTCGATATCATTACCATAATTTTTATGAACAAAATTTTCTTTTGCATTTATATGAAAAGAAAATTTTGTACCTGTTAAGCAATAAAGTTTTACCCCATTCTTTCTTAAAATATTAATAAGAGTTAAAATATCATTTGATATATTACATTCTTCAATAGACTCATAAAATGAATTTTGATTAAGATAAGCATTTAAATAATAATCTAAAAATTCATCTTCACTACTTCTACGTTTTTTTAAATAATTTTGATCTTTATGAATTGCAAGTGTATTATCAAAATCAAAAATTGCAACTTTGATTTTACTTAAATTTAATTTACTTATTTCCATTTATGCCTCATTTCATTATTAATTAATATGACTTTAAAATTCAGTTTTAACATAATACCAATTATTTTCTATTTCTTTAATATATACAATATCATAAAAATATTTGTCATTTACTATTGATTTTAGGCCATCTGATGAATACACTAACATATTTGATCCATCATTAATCATTAAACCTTGATAGAACCAAAAACATACTGTATATTCATCATTATTTTTATTAACTTTTATATTATTAGTTATTGATAATTTTTTATATTTTTCATCTAATTCAAGGTATTCTCCATTATTCATATCAAGTTTATCATCGTTTTTTATATTGTTAATTAATTCTACATAATTATTATAATTATTTTTAAATTTAATTTTTACTTGTTGTTCTTCAAAAGGGAAAAAAATATAAAAGAAAGAAAAGAATAATAAATATACAAAAGCAAGAATATAAATCATATTTTTTGTTTTAATAAACCTATCTAAAGAATCTACTAATAAATATAAAATATATATTATGGATGATAATAAAATTATACAAAATATCATTGGTCCTATAACAAAAAACATATCAAAATAATTAGAATACCATCTAAATAATAATAATATAAATATAAGAATATATACTATAATTAATCTTTTAAAATTTAATATTATTTTCTTTCATTATAATTTTCTTTTTCTATATTTTCTTTTATCCTCTATGAATTCTTTACACTTATTAAATAATAATAAGGTTTCTCTTGCAACAATTATTTCAAATAAAGCAAACATAGTAACCAAAATAGATGCCTTTAAAGATATTGATCTAATGCTAAAAAATTCTGGTATCATATTTATAGTAATAATCATTCCTAATATGCATCCAATAAAGACTATCGTTCTATACTTATTTAGTGGTTTAGCACATTTATATAAAATTATGAATCCACCAGTAAAAAATAAGTAACTACACGCCGTTGTTAAATCATTAGAGTTAACATCAAATATAACTGAACATTTAACCATACAAACAATTGCTAAAAAAGAAATAATTGCAGATGGTAAAGATTTTAAAAATATGTTTTTCCAAAATTCATCATTTTGTTGTTTCTTTTGATTTTCTTCAAAGGTTAAGAAAAATGCTGGTATTCCAATAGTAAATGCACTACCAAGTGATACTTGATTCGGTTCTAAAGGGTAAGCGATTGTAGAAATTATTGCATAAATTGAAAGTAATAATGAAAATATATTTTTATAAGTAAATAGTGATGCAGATCTAGTAATGTTATTTATATTTTTTCTTCCCTCATAAACAATATTTCTCATATTTCCAAAATCGGAATCTAAAAGAACAACTTGAGCTGCTTCCCTTGCTGCATCAGATCCATTTCCCATAGCAATAGAACAATTAGCCTCTTTCATAGCTAATATATCATTTACTCCATCCCCAGTCATGGCAACTTTTAATCCATTTTCTTTTATTAATTTAATTATTTCTCTTTTCTGTTCAGGACTTACTCTACCAAATATTTTATATTTATCAACTGCATTTTTTAGTTCATCTCTAGTTTTTAATAAACTACAATCAACAAACAAATCATAATTCTTAATTCCAACTTCTTTAGCAATAGAAGAAACTGTTACAGGATTATCTCCTGAAATAACTCTTATTTCAACTTCTCTATCATTAAAGAATTTAATAATCTCCCTAGCGTTCTTTCTAATCTCATTTTTTAAACTTATAAATAATATTGGAGCGCACTCATTATTTTCTTCTTTTACAAATACTATAATTCTCTCACCATTAATTGTTCTTTTATTAATTAAGTGATTATAATCTTTATTAAGAAGAACATCAGGTGCACCTAACTTATAGGTAATATTTTCACTAGTTTTAATATATGAATATTTGTTTTTTGAATTAAAATTTTCATATTTAAGCATATTCAATTTTTTAGATTTAATATTTTTTAAACATTCTCTTAAAGCATTTATGGTTGCATTATTATCATTTATTGAATTAACGTAATTAGCAAGTTCCAATAGTTTTTTATCTTTTTCCTTATCTAAATAACTTATTTCATTATCATCAAAAATATCCATGACATCCATCTCATTAGTTGTAATTGTACCTGTTTTGTCAATACACAAAACATCAGTTCTAGCTAAACTTTCAATACTTTTCATATCATGAAGTAAGACTTTTTTCTTAGCAAGTCTCATAGCACTAAGTGCTAGTGCAACAGTAGTTAATAAATATAGTCCTTCAGGAATCATACCTATTAATGCCGATACCATTCTAACTACACTTTCACTATAACTGAATTTATTAACAAAATATGATTCGCCAAATAAAAGTAAACCAATTGGAAAAATAACAATTCCTGCAGCTAAAACAATTCTATCAATAGCTTTAATCATTTCCGTTTTATTTTCTTTAATCTTTTTAGATTCTTTCATTATTTTAGAAGAATATGACTCATCACCAACATTTGTTAATTTAACTATAGCGCTACCAGATACAATAAAACTACCAGATAATAAGTTTGAATTAACTATTTTTTCTCTTTCATCTTGTTCGCCAGTTAATAAAGATTCATTAACAAAAAGTTTACCTTGAACTAATATTCCATCTGCTGGAACTTGGTTTCCACTAGATAAATTTACATAGTCTCCTTCAACCAATTCATCAGAATAAACCACTACTTCTTTATTATCTCTAATAACATTATACTTACATTTATCTAAAAGAGATAATTCATCTAATACTTTCTTAGATCTAATTTGCTGAAAAATACCTATTAATACATTTATTGTTACTACAATTAGAAAAGTTAAATTTCGATATGCTCCAGCAAAAATAACTAAAATAGCAAGTATCATAAAAATTACATTAAAATAAGTAAAAATATTCTTCTTAATAATAGTCGATATACTTTCACTTGTCTTAAAATTTATCTTATTAACTTTACCAAGTACAATTTTTTCTTCAACTTCTCTATTTGTTAATCCACTTACTTTTTTCATATATTAAACAACTCTCTTTACAATTATCAATATAATTGTATCAAATTTTCATCAAAAAGTATTTATATAAATCCTGAATTTTTATTTTAAAACAAATATATTTTTACTTTTCATTTTTCCATTTTTTTAATTTTAGAGCCTAAATTCATATACAAATTTTTATTGTCAATAATAATTAAATCATCAATATTTAGATCAAAAAATTTAATCATTTTATTAAATTCTTCAACAGAAACATTTCCAAGTCTCTTTAATTGAAACATGTTTATAAGGTTGTCATAGTAAGGAACAACAGATTCCTTAGAACTATTTATAGCCACAGTCTTCATTAACTGCTTTAACTCATCTAACTTTTTTATTTTTTCATCAATATTTTGTTCTTTAATTGACTTTAATTCTAGAATACATGCATCAACTTCAGCTTGAAGAATATTATCATTAATGCCTCGTTTTAAGTATACATCAACTATTTTTGAATAATCATCTTTAAGCAAAGAATTAATAATATGCGCCAAATATGGTGGATGCGCACGATTATATGAATATAAATGTTCATAGCCAAAATTGCCAGGATACTCACCAGCTATATAGTCACCTGTAGGAACAGATATTACATCTCTTATTTCCCAACTCTTATCTAGATATTCTGGCAAATGTGTCCCAACAAATTCTTCAGGTCGAAATATACTACAAGCACATTGCACTTTTAACTTTAACTTTTTCAATTCTTCCTCATCAAATCTACATTCATATTTTATAATTTCATCTTCATTTTTTAAATACCAATTAAACTTTTTCATATTTATTATCTCCTTAAGTTTAATATTATCATAACTATTGAAGACTCATACTCTATTTTTTGTAGAGAAACAAAATTTGTAAAAGAAAAATCAAAAGTACAATTTTTTATTTTACTTTTATGTTAATTTTACTATATATTCATTTTTGATTATTTTTATATTTTTTATTATTTTAACTGTACACATTTAGTGTACATTTCAACATTTTGCTTAATTAATAATATTTATTACTATAATTTATTTGCAAATTTAACATATTTTAACAAAAAAGGACACTTTTCATTTAAATCTATTTTGGAATTCTTAACCAAATACATTATAATCTTTTTTGCACTATAAGAATTGTTTATAGAAACTATTTCCAGCTTCTCCTTTTCAATTATTTTATCAACTATAGTGTGCATATTCCACAATTCCATTGTTATATCATTTGAATCATTGCCATAAGAATAAATATAATTAAGCTGTTTTCTTGAAAATGGTTGCTTTTTAACCTCATCTATATCATTATAATTAAAATCAATTTTTTCTATTAAATTAAGTTTTAAAAAAACGCTATTTTCAAGTATTTCATCAAGTTTTTTACAAGCATAATTAATTTTACTATTATTTTCTATTGAATTTTTAAATATTAAATCAACTACAAATCTCGGAAATATTTTATTAGTCATATATATATAACCACATTTATAAATAAAGTCACTTTTAGGTCTTAATACCAACCATTTAATCCATGAATCCATTAAAATTAATGTATTGTCAAATCCTTTAGTAAAAAATATTTTTTTATTAAGTTCAATATTTTTAGAATTATTACCTATTGTTGGAATTAATCCATCTTTAAAAATACTATCTAAATTATTTTTATTCGTATAATGTAAAAACACTTCATTATAATCAAGCAAAGTAATATCTATTGATTTATAATTCATAAAACACTTCCTATATATTTAAATTTATAAAATTATTGTATCAAATTTTTATCAAAAAGTATTTATATAAATCTTTAATTATATTTTTTATCGTTTTCATATATACTGCTAATTTCTTTTAATTCAAGCAAATTTATTGTACAATAGTGTTAACGGAGAATTTTATGATTATAGTTGCAAACAAAATTAAAATTATTAAAAATAAAGATAGTAAATCATTATCGTCATATTATATAGATATGATAAATAAAGAAACTAATTATTGGTTCAATGTATCAATTATTAAAAATTTAAGTGATTTAAATAACTTAGAAGTAAATAAAAAAATTGAATCAACATCATTTTTTGACTACTATGACATTTCATTTGGAGATGATAAAACATTTTCAGTCATAATGAACCAAAATAATGTAAATATCTATATTACAAAAATTAAGGATTCAATATTTGATATAGAATTTATAATAAATAATTTTAATGATACTATTGGAGATGCTCCAAAAGAATTAGAAGGGCTAATTTTCCGAGGAAGATTAGATTTTAATTTAGCAATTTAATTTAAAATATGCAATTTAGCATATTTTTTTAATAATTAATTAAAATAAAAACCACCTAAAAGTGATTTCTATTTTAATTTTTCATTAATTAATTCATTCAATCTTTGATTACCTTTTTCAGTTAAATGAATACCATCTGCCATTAAATAATCCTTATGATTTTGAATTTCCTGATAAAAATTGATTACATAAACATTTTTACTATTTAAACTATTTAAAGGCTTAACGGTTGAAATAATATATATTTCCCTTTCTTTACACAAATCAATTAATTCTTGATATTCTTTAACACTTATAATTGATGAATTATCAAATCCAAAAACTATTTTGTTAGATAAAGTTTTCTCGTCAATCGTCTTTTCTATATCTTCTTTTAAATCTTTATAACTATAATTTAATTTAACTGTAAATCTTGCATCAGAATAATTATTTTGTAATTCATTAAAATCATAGAATAATAAATCATTTCCATAAAAAGATATTTTATTTCTTAATTCTTCTTGATGTTCTAGAATTAATGCTTGTTTCTTTTCCTTAAACTTATCTTTATAAACATCAAATATCGCATTATATATTATATTGGTATATTCTTTTCTACCAGTTGGAGGCAAATGAATTCCATCATAATAGAACCAATCATCATGTCCAAGTGATAAATCATGCCAATTAATAATATGTAAATTATTATATTTAGTAGCAAGTTCATTTAAACTATTATTTACCTTTTCATTATTTGTTGTGTTAAGCCAAAATACTATTTTATCACTTAAAATATTCATAATATTTTCTTTACAATTGTTTCCACAATCTCCATTAGTTCCCAAATGAAGTACTACTACTTCACCTAATTTATTACTATTTTTTAAATTTGATAATATTGAAACACCTGTTGTTAATGCACGAGATTCTTTAGCATCAAAATAACTATTAGGAAACATTTTAGTTATATTACTCATTGCACCAAGCATAACTGAATCACCCACAAATGTGATTGGTAACTCTTTAACAAGTGCTTCATAATTATCCGGATTTTCTAGCTTTTCTAATTCTTTATTCCAATCATTTTCTTCTTGTTGCTGTTTTAATTCATAGTCTTTCTGTTTTTTCTGCATTTCTTTTTCATTTTCCGCAAGTTGTGTTCTTAATTCTTCCATTTCTTTTTCATATGATTTAGCACTAATATATCTAATTGCACCATATAATGATCCAGCAATAAATAAAATTAATAACAGTTCTTTTATATTTTTATGTTTCTTTTTACTACTCAACGCAAAATGAAGTAAAAATGAGAGTAATAAAACAATTACTATAATAATAGGAGTTTTAATTACATGATTTATATTTAAATATTGAAAAGCATAAATAACAGGATATTGTACCAAATAAATTTCATATGTCATATTAGCAACACCTCTAATCAAATGATTAAATTTACTTTCATTGTTATATGAAACAGCATAATCTATACACCTACAACTAACTATATTTATTAATACCATACTAGTGCTAAAATAAATAGAAGTAGCAGGCACAAATTTAAACATAATTATAATTACTATTAAATATAAAGTATAAATAATATTTTTAAATTTTTTATTGGTAACATCTAGAGTGAAAAAATTACCATATCCATTATGTATATATCCGAGCATCATACCTATAAATAATGAAAACACCCTTGTAAATGTATTATAATAAGCATTCATTAAATTAGTTTTACTCATATTATAAAATATAATAGCTCCAATTACACTTCCAACAAATGTAATAACAATTGGTATGTTTTTATTAAACTTTTCCCTTAATTTATTTAAAATCATAAATATAAACGGAAATAATAAATCAAATTGGATAAGAATTGCTATATACCAAAAATGCATAAAAGGTGAATCAATATGTCTCGCAAAATAATCCAAATTCGCATTTATTTGCCAAAAATTATTATATCCAAGTAATACAGATGTAGTTTCATTTTTTATATTCAACCAGTACGTATTAGGAATATTTGAGACAACTGCAATAGATATAAAAGTAACAATTAACAAAGGAATATAAATCTTTTTTATTTTTTTTAAATAATATTCTTTCAAAGAAAAATTTTCTTTATTTAAATTTGTTATAACTCCTAAATAACCACTTAAAACAAAGAAAGTACATACTGCTAGATATCCTCCACTCATATATCCTAAATGATAAAAAAGTATAGCAATTGCACAAACTATTCTTAAAATATCTAATTTTCTATAATAATTGGGTTTATTATTCATTTAACTTCATCCTCATATCTATATCTATAACTATTTATATTATACCTTATTTTTATTCTTTTTATCAAAAATACTAGCATAAATTTACAATTTAAAAATAAATGTTGTAAACACATAAAATATGGAATAAATATCTCTTAATCTATTCCATATCAAATTATTATTTTTCCGTAATAAAGAATCTTTCATACCATATTAAAAATGTATATATTGTATAAATTTTCTTTCCATTTCTTTCAATATTATTATAATGATTATCAAGCATTTCATTTATTTTATCTTTATCAAAAAATTCACTTACAAAATCTTTATTAAACATTTCTTTTACTTTACTATAATATTTTTCTTCTTGAATCCAATTACCAAAAGGAACAGGAAAACCTAATTTTCTTCTCTTAGCCCATTCTTCGGGAATAACTTTTTCGGCAACTTTTCTAAAAATATATTTAGTTTGTCCGTCATGAACCATATACTTTGTTGGCAATTTTTTAGAAATATTCCAAACTTCTTTATCTAAAAATGGAACTCTAAGTTCAACACTGTTAGCCATTGACATCTTATCTGCTTTTAATAATATATCATTAGGAAGCCAAAAATTTAAATCAATATACATCTTTCTTAAAATATCATTTTCTCCTTTAGTTTCATCATGAAATGGTTTACATAAATCATATGGACTAACATCTGAAATATATTTTTTATTTAATATTTCTGGTATTTCTTCTGGTAAAAACATTTCTGTTTTATTATAATATCGTTTGCTTATATCTTTACCATATTTTATTAATGTATGTTTTCCTTTAAAATAAGGCAATGGTTTAATTACTTTAGCAATGCCACTTCTAATAAATAATGGTAAACTTAAATATATTTTTTCTATCTTAGAATCATTATACTCATTATATCCACCAAACATTTCATCAGCGCCTTCTCCTGATAAAACTACTTTAACCTGACTTCTTGCAAGTTTACTTAAGAAATATAAAGGAACTGTACTTACATTTGCACTTGGTTCATCACAGTGATATTGAATAGTTGGTAATATATCAAAAAATTCATCACCAGTTATAACCTTACTATAATGTTTTACATGAAAATGATCTGATAGACTCTTAGCATATTCTATTTCACTAAACCCTTTTCCCTCAAAACCGACCGTAAATGTTTTATTTGGTTTGGCAAGACTTACAACATATGAAGAATCAACTCCACCACTTAAATAAGAACCAACTTCTACATCACTTATTTGATGATATTTTATTGAACTTTCTAACGTTTCTTTTACTAATTTTTCGTAATATTCATAACTATTATTTTCTTTTTCATAACTAAGTTTAAAATAACTTTTAACATCTATTTTACCATTTTTATAAATAAAATAATGACCTGGTTTTAATTTTTTAGTATATTTAAAGAAAGTTTCTTCTAAATGATTAGTACCATATGATAAATATAATCCTAAAACTTTATTATTTAGTTCTTTTTTAAAATCAGGATGTGACAAAAATGATTTAATTTCACTACCCACCATAAATAATCCATTATGATTATAATAATAAACAGGTTTAATCCCAAAATAATCTCTAGCTCCAACTAAAGTCTTATTCTTCTTATCATAAATAATTATTCCAAACATACCTCTTAATTTATTGAAAACATTAGTTCCATATTCTTCATATCCATGAACAATTACTTCGGTATCACTATTTGTTGTAAATATATGGTTATGTTTTTTTAATTCTTCTCTTAATTCTTGAAAATTATATATTTCACCATTAAACATAACAACTATATTATTATCTTCATTATATAAAGGTTGATTTCCACCTTTTAAGTCAATAATTGATAATCTTCTAAAACCCATAGCAATATCTTTATCAACATAATATCCATCACTATCTGGACCTCTATGTTTAATTCTATCAGCCATATCTTTAATTATTTTCTTTTTATTTTCTATTTTTGTTTTATCATAAAATGCACAAAAACCACACATTTAAATCAACTCTTTCTTTAAAAATTATACAAGATTTTTAATTCTTTAATCAAGTTAAATCTTAGTTAAATGAACTTCATTACCATTATTTTTTATAATACTAACCAAAGCATTTACAATTAATCAAACAGTTGCTAAATAATAATTTTCTTTTTTATCATCTCTCAAAAATATATTTTTTGCATCATAATTTGGATATTTTAGTGAAATTCTTTTTAAATCATTCATATTAAATACCAAAATATGTTCATCTACTTCAAATTTAATATTATTTTTCTTTAAAAAGTCATATACATCTTCCATATTCATTTTTCAAGTTCCTTTTTCTTAATTGAATCAGAATATACAAAATTTTCCATATCATAATTAAAATTATTAGCTATATTTTTTCTTGCATTTTCACTAAAACTTGAAATTCTGCTATCATTAACTAATGGATCAATATATCTTATTTTAGCTCTAGATTTTACCCAGTAATAATCACCAGGCATATTTTTAGAAACTTTAACATCTTTCATATCTATCCATTTGCCAAAGACATCTTTTAATCTAGATTTATTAATTATTTTAACAACTTCATCATCACTTAATTCATATAAATCATCAATAGTTATTAATTTACTTTTAACTAACCATTTCAAAATATCACTTAATAATCCCATTGAAAATCTTGTTTTATCATCACGATACAATATTGATAACCTACTAGTTAACTCTACAAATTTATCTGCAATATCTTCATCATCAAAACATAATTCTAATTCTTTATCTTCATTAACTCCCACATAAATATTTTCATAAAATCTTTTTATTTCTTCTATATCACATAATTCATTTACAAACAAAGCATTTGAAAGTGAATATTCTAATCTATCAGCGGATAATCTAGGAGTATCATTATCTGCAATTGGATATATATGATAGTCATTAATCTCTTCTAATTTGATACCATCTCTTTCAAGTAATGTCATAATATCTTCCGAATTTTTAATAATATCTGAGGTCTTTTCTTCTGTTGATTCTTGTTTAACAGCATCTCCATTAAATATATCAACAGTATGTTTAAAAACAGGAGAAGCAATATCATGAAATAATCCTGCCAAAGTTTGTTTCTTATCAGCCGTAAAATTCCAAACAATTAAAGCAACACCAACACTATGATCTAAACTTGTATAATGATAACCATATTTAAACATTTTTGAATATATTTTACCACATGTTACACTTATTTCCTTTTGATGCTGCATTTCTTTAGTAAAAATATAATCATTTAAAAAAAGAGGAAAATCCCATGACAATATTCTATAATATTCTTTTAATCTATTATCTATTGTATCCAAATAATTCAATTTTATCATTTCTCTCTTTTTTTAGTTTTTTCCAAATAATATTTTTTATCAAAACCACCATTTTTTATCTTTTTCATCATAGCTACATTGTCAACTTCTTGCATATTAACATTTATAGACTTAGCTAAATAATTTATAACTTCTAGAACATCCGCTAGTTCCATAACCATATCCGCGCTTGTCCCATTATTAAAAGCATCAACAACCTCATTGCATTCTTCTTTTAGTTTATTTAAAAGTTCTTTTTTATATTCAATATCATCAAGCACTCTATATAAAGCAATTTCATCATTATTGATTATCTTGTCAATTATATTATCTCTTACTAACTTATTATATATTCTTTTGTTCATTAATTTTCCTTATTAGTTTCTTTTTTAAAATTTAAACTAACTCCACCTATAGTAGAATTAATATTAATCTTTTTATCACCATTTCCAACTGAAGCATCTTTAGAATAATTAACTCCATCTATTAATATACTACCTATTTTCTTAGTTACATTAGACTTATAATTATCTATACTATCATTTATCATTAATGTTATATCTCCTATACTTGAAATAATATTTAATTCTTCATTTATATTTGCATCAACATCTATATTACCAACTGAATTATTAATTAAAACAGTATTAAATTTAGACTTATTAACATTGATATCCCCAACATTATTATTTATGCTTATTTCATTTAAAACTAAATTATTTATTTTAATATCTCCATATTTATTTTTTATACTTAAAATATTAATTATTTCTTCAGGAATAACGATATCTAGTTTACATTTATTTTTATTAAATATATTTTTATTATCACTTTCAATATTTAAAACAGTATTATCTAAACTAGTAACTAATTTTTCATCATTAGTTTTAAGTTTAAACTCTTCACCTGCATCAATGCTTATATTACATGTATTAATATCAATATTTATTTTAGAAAATTCTAAATCATTTATTTCTTTTTTAACTGTATCTTTTAACAAGTTATCTTCTTTTTTAATTTCATCCGTTATAGATTTATAAATTTCAGTTCCTACTAAAACAGGAATACAAAAGATAAAGCCAATTAAAACAATTGCAAATAAAGTTGCCAAATATTTAATTACTTTTTGAGCATCATTCATTTAATATCAATTCCTCCAAACAAAATAGTTCCTTTAATATAAATTGTTTTAACATTTTCCTTAGATTTATTTCTACCAGTTTTATTATCAACTCCACCAAAGATACTAGTTGTTTTAACTACCACATTTACATCTTTAGGAACTTTAATAGTAACTCCACCAAATACAACATAATTATTAATTACAATATCTTCATCAATAATTGCATTTCTTAAATCTAAACTTACACTACCAAATATTGAATTAATTGCACAATTTTCTAATTTCTCATTATCTAAATTAATTTTTTCTTCTGAAAAAGTTGATGTATAAGTATGCTCCATGTCTATATCTTTAGCATTTATTTTTCCCATCTTTTTAACCACAACATCTTTAGCTTTATCTTTAAAAATTATGGATAAACCAATTGTAATTAAAATAACAGGAATAAATAATTTAACAAATAAACTAAAATCAATTACATCCTGACATGATAATAGTAAAAATACTCCTATTATTAATCCGATTAAAGCTCCAGTTCGATCTTCTCCTTTAATTAAACCATTTAAAGATGGAACTATTATAAACACAGTCCACCATCCATCAAAAAATAAATTTATATTTGTTATTCCAAAAGCATTTAGCCCTAAAACTACTCCAACTAATATCAAAAACAATCCCCAAATATAATTACTAACCATTTTCATAATATCACAATCCTCTCTCTAAAGACATTTTAGCATGATTAATCGTAAATGAATACAATATTTTATATTTTAATTAATTTATTTGAATTTTAATACATTTGTACGTATAATTAAGTATATAATAAGACCTATTTATCTCTTAATACAAGATTTATAAATAGGTCTTTCCATATCTTTTACTTTATCTCTAGTCTCATTTATAATTGAAACTACTTCTAAATAATCATTTATTTCTTTCTCAGTTGCTTGACATAAAGATGCAATTTTATCAGGTGTTAAAAGAATTCCTTCTATATCTATAACTCTAAATAAAGATTCTATATAATAATCATTTATATCATTTAATTTATCAACATGATAATTAACATAGTTTAAAGGATAACTATAATTATTGCCTATTTCTCTAGCAACAATAATTCCATTTTCTTTAACAATTGTAAAATAGGTTAAATCATCTACATTATCAGCGTTATATTTTTTTAGTTTTCCTTTAAAAATTTTTCCTTCAACATTAAACATATTTTATCCCCTTTAACTAAAAAGAAAAACTTATCTAGTTTTCTTTTTATAATTAACTTTATAACTTAATTCAATAAAGTCTATAACATCAGTTCTGGCTTGACAATAAGGTGCAAATTCATCAGTTGCAAATAATCCATTATCACTAACGATAACTTCAAATGGTGATTCAATATAATATCTTGAATAATCATCATGCATTAAATATCCCTTTAACATTTTATCATTTGTTCTAAAGTATATAGGCAACTCTTCATTGCTTCCTACCACCTTAGCATAAACACTTCCATCATAAGTTCTAATAAATTGAAAATAAACAATTTTTTTAAATGAATTATCATCAAAGCTTTTCATTATAGCTCTAAAATATTTTCCATCTAAATTAAAATAATTTGAATTTTTCATATTTTCCCTCTTTCAAGCATATGCTACCATATATTTTATCTATTTGCAAATATTTTTTTACATCAATTAATTTTATTCATATACTTATGTTTTATTCCTACCAGTTTATTTCTTCTAGTCCTTTACTTTTTAAATAATTATTACATTTTGAAAATGGTTTAGAACCAAAAAAGCCATTATATGCACTAAATGGTGAAGGATGTGCACTTTCAATAATATAGTTATTTTTAATCAAAGCTTTTTTACTTCTAGCATAATTCCCCCAAAGAATAAAGACAACATCTCTTTTATTATTATCTATCAATCTTATTACATCATCCGTAAACTGCTGCCAACCTATATTACTATGACTATTTGCATTATCTTTTTCAACTGTTAAAGTTGAATTAAGCATTAAAACACCTTGCCTAGCCCATGAACTTAAATCACCACTAGTTCTTATTGGAACTCCTAAATCATCATACAATTCCTTATAAATATTTTTTAAACTTGGTGGTAATTTTACTCCATCTTTAACTGAAAATGATAATCCATTTGCTTCGCCTACCCCATGATATGGATCTTGTCCTACAATTACCACTTTAACATTAGCAAAAGGAGTTAACCTAAATGCATTAAACACTTCATGTTTAGGCGGAAAGATAACTTTATTTTTATACTCATTTTGAACTCTTAAAAGAAGTAGTTTAAAATACTCCCCATCATATATTTTTTTTAAAACTTTATCCCAATCATTACCTATCATCATTAATCCTTCTTATACCTAAATAATCTAGATATTCATGTCCTTAACCCGTTTTATAGTCATCTGTTTTGTCTACTTTATTAGCAATAATTCTTCTAAATGCCGAATCTAATAATTTCATATTAAGAATAACTTCATAAACTTGTTGTAACTCACCTAATATAAACTCCTTAGGCATCATATTAAACACAGTATCTGTATACATTATTTTATTTCCTAATATTTTAATCCCAGATAAAATAACCAAGGCATGATCAAACGCTAAATTATTATTTTCAACTATTTCAAATTGATATCTATCAATCGTTTTATCCTTTAATATTTTTTTAATTTTTGTTTTAAATATTTCTTTACCATTATCAAAAAGAATTGTAACATTACGATTTTCTTCTTCAACACTAACATTAAACCAAGAAGCATTCTCCGTTAATTTAGTATTTAATCTATTTTTGTCAATTAATGCCATATAAGAAGTTGATACGATATGCATTCTAGAATATCTATTAACCCCACCAAATGTATATAATTGCTCTAAATAAATATTATCTAAATTAGTTTCTCTTTTTAATAATTTAAGTATATCATATTTATCGTTAAAAATTTTAATATAAAAGAAAAAAGTTGCAAATTATACAACTTATGATAATTTTTCCTTAACTAATTTGCTTACTTTAGCCATATCGCATCTAGCACCATATTCACTAGATATAGTTTTAATTACTAATCCCATTTGTTTAACACTATCTGCATTTAGCTTAGTAATTGTTTCAGTAATCACTTTTTCTAATTCTTCATCAGATAATTCATCTGGTAAATAAGCATTTAAAATATCTATTTCTTTTTGTAATGAATCAGCTAAATCCATACGATTATAACTAGCATATTCATTCATTGAATCTTTTCTAGTTTTAACCTGCTTCTTAATAATTGCTAAAACCTCATCATCGGTTAAAGGACATTTTTTATTAATTTCTTCATTTTTTAATGCACTTTTAAGCATTCTTAATACTGAAAGTCTAAAAGCATCTTTATTTTTCATAGCCTCAGTTAAATCTTTTGTTACTTTTTCAAACATTTTCATTACCTAATTTCTATTCACTTCTTAAGCGTTTCTTTTTTTACGATTTTTCTTACGGAAATTTTTAAGCATTTCCTTTTCGTTGTTTCTTCTACGAACTCCTGGTTTTTCGTAAGCTCTATGCTTTTTCATTTCAGAAGGGACACCGCTACGATTTACACCAACTGTGAATCTTTTGATTAATTTATCAATATCTTCACCATTTCTAGCTACTACCTTTGTCATTATTATTCCCTCCCTTCAAAGTCAAATATATTATATCACTTAAATTTAAATGGTACAACCAAAATATTTACCTAGTTGGATTATTTTGTTACATTTTTTGTTTTTTTAATTACATATATCTAAATTTATTTATGCTTTTCTTTAACTAATGTTTTTCCTTTTGACTTTTTGACATTATCATTTACTAAAAAATCTGGATTATCTTTAAACATTTGTCTTAAATATTCTACTTGTTCTTCTTCGGATAAATCTTCAAATTTAGATACATCTATATTCAAATCAGTTAATTCAATTATTTCATCATTATCTCTTTCCTTGTCCGTATTTAATTCATCTTTAATTATTTCATTTCCTTTTATGGTGATTTGACTATTATACATTTCTTTTAATTCATTATAAAATCCTTTTAAATTAAAAATATGGTAAAATGTTGTGGTCATATTAACGATAGGTATAAAAAATACTAATCCTCTTACAAATAATACAAAAAAATATTCACTCATTCTAATATCTTTCTGGTTTATATAGCCTTCCTTTGTTAATTTAGATTCCATTAAAGGATAGATAATACAATTTGAAATAATATTACAAATAATAGAAATAATTACATGGATTTTGAAAATAGTTAATAACATTTTGCATACACCTCTTTAACAATTAAAATTTATTTTATCACATAATTAATAATTATTATACAAAAAAACTCACATAGAGTGAGAATAATTTTATTTATGCACGAGATACATACTTTCCATCTTTAGTTGATACAATTATTGTTTCTCCCTCAGAAATGAACATCGGAACCTTAATTGTATAACCAGATTCAATTGTAGCATCTTTCATAGCATTATTAGTTGTATTTCCTTTAACAGCATCAGTTGTTTCAGTAACTTTATATTCTATTTTTTCAGGAAGAACAATTCCAAGAATTTCTCCTTCATACATTTGAATTTCAATAACTAATCCTTCTTTTAAGAATTTAGCATCATCACCAATTATTGATGAAGAAACTTCCATTTGAGAATAGTCATTAGTATTCATAAATACATAGTTATCATTTTCTTTGTATAAGAATTGCATTTGCATCTTTTCAACATGAGCTTTTTCTAATTTTAAGTTAGTATTAAAAGTATCTTCAATAGTAGATCCTGTTCTTAAATCACGATATTTAATTCTAACAAAAGCAGGGCCTTTTCCTGGTTTAACATGTTGAAAATCAACAACAGTTACTAACTTACCTTCTAATATTAAAGTCATACCATTTTTAATATCATTAATATTTACATTCATAACTTTATTTCCTTACCTTTTAATTATTTGCTTTCTTTAAAAACTTGTACTTTACGACAATTATTACAGAATTTCTTAATTTCTAATTTATCTGGAGTGTTTGCTTTATTCTTTTCAGATGGTCTAGTATAATGACCACAAACTGTACATTTTAACGCAATTGGTTCACGATTTTCATTTTTCTTTGCCATTTTTATTCCTCCTTTTTTTCACCTAACGAAAGTATTATAACACACGAATTATACTAATTCAAACTATTTTTCTATGCTTTTTAACTGTTTTAACATTTTCTACCAATTTTTTCACCTAATTTAACAATTGTTTCAATGTCATTTGCACTATTAAGCAAGATATCTTCATCAATATTAACATTATTAATTATTAAAATTATAGTTGATGCTCCGAACTTAAAATAGCCTTTTTCTTCACCTTTAATAAATTCATAATTACTATGTTCATTAACTATTTTGCCCACCATTAAGGCACCTATTTCAATTTCAATTACATCACCAAAATTCTTGGTATGAAGTGTTGTCCACTCTCTTTCGTTTTGAGTAAAGACATTTAAATTATTGGTAGCAATTGGTCTTACTGTATGTAAAACTCCTTTTATGTGGTTATTTTCTTCTTGATAGCCTGAGTCTATATATGAATATCTATGATAATCATCAACACATAAACGAAACACAAGAGCATATGCATTATCCATATCTAATTTCATATTAGAATCTATTAAATCATTTAAAGTATATTTTGAATTCTTAATATTAAACACTAAATCTTTAGTAAGTTTATATACTTTTAATTTAGCATCACAAGGACTTATTAAATTATATTTATCATCATCTATTTTTCTTTTTCCTTCTTTTATTTTTCTAGTAAAAAATTCATTAAAAGATTTATAATCTTTCTTTTCATAATCATTCATATTAATATGATTATTTTTAATGAATCTAGGTATTATTAATTTAGAAAAAATTGAATTTTGGTATAAACCAACTATTTTACTTATAAAAGGAAGTACAATTATTTTAAGAATAATTCGTCCTAATTTAGTTGTATATAAAAATATATTTATTTTGTTTTCTTTAATAATAATTTGATTATTTAATCGATCTTTAACTTTATATTCCACATTTCATCACATATTAAGTATAACAAAAAAAGAAGTAATATTCTACTTCTTATCTTTAACAGCTTTAACTGCTTTTTTAACATTAGTTGTTTTCTTTTTAATATCTTTTGTTACTTTATCTTTTGTTTTTTTAACTTTTACTTCTAGTTCTTTTTTCATAGCTTCAATTTTAGTAAGTTCATTGCCATAATTAATTACTTCTTTCCAATAAAACATTTTTGCAAGTCCATATAAAATAAGGGCAAGTCCTAAAACTACAATATCAGCCATAATATAATTTACGATGACGTCTTTAACTAAAGGATTACTTATCCCATATAACATTAAGATTAAATAAAGCATAAGAGCTAAAAATCCAACTACTTGGGGCGTCATGGAAAATAACCAAATTCTTTTGCCTATTACAGTGTTATTAAAATCTGATGCTAACTTCTCAATTTCTTCTTCATTCATTTTATAAACGTTCATACAATTTCTACTCCTCTTCTACTATTAATAATTTTATCATAATAAATGGCAAAGATAAAGTTAACTATTATAATTTTTTAAAAGTTTTTCGCCTTCTTCTAGCATATTAGTAATTAATATTCCATAGCCAGTAGATGGATTATCTATTATAACATGAGTTACTGCTCCTATTATTTTGTTATCTTGAATTATAGGGGAACCACTCATTCCTTGAACGACTCCACCAGTTTTATTTAAAAGTTCTGTACTAGTAATTTTAAAATGAATATTTTTAATGTCATTATTATTTACTCTATCTATATCTATTTCAAAATCTTCTTCTTTATTTCCATTAATAACTGTTCTAATATAGGCTTTTCCTGCTTTGATATCATGGTACTTACCTACTTCTAAGACTTTTTTATCACTTATATCAGATTTATATATTCCATAAATTCCTTTATTAGTATTACTTGTTACATTTCCATAATTAATATTTGGATAAAATTTAGCGTTTTTAGTTCCAGCCATTCCCTTAACTGATTTATCTATATTTGTTATGGATGTTTTAAAGATAGAACCTGTTTTAACTTCAATTAATTTATTAGTGGTAGTTTCAATAATTTCATGTCCTAACGCACCATATATTTTAGTTTCTGGATCAATATAGGAAAGAGTACCTATCCCGGTAATACGATCTTTAACATATAAACCAGTTTTATAATTTCCATCAATATTTTCTAAAATAAATTCTTTATTTATTTCTTTATTATCTCTTGTTATTGTCATAGTTACTTTATTATCATTAATATTTTTAGAAATTGTATCTACCATTTCATCAATACTGGTTACATCTATATTATTAATTTTGGTTATTATATCTCCTACCTTTAAGTTATTGTTATTAAGTTTTCCATTTACTCTATAGAACCCAATAACAATTATACCATCATTTTTAACTTCAATTCCAAGTGTTTGTCCTCCTGGTATGATTTTGTCTGAATAAGCTAAAATATTTAAAGGCATGAGCATTAATAATAATAAAACCATGTATTTTTTCATCTATATCACCAATATTATTTTGCTCTTTAAAGAATTAAAAAAACATCCATTTATTGGATATTTTTAACGATTAAATTTTAAAATAAGATTTTTGCTTTCATCACCACATAAATTATAATTTTTTGATGTTTTAGTTTCTTTTATTAGTAGTAGTAATTTACGATATGACTGAAGAGTTCTTAAATCTGAATTATTAATGATATTTTCAAAACTAAGCTCTTGTTCTAATTTATCCTCATTTTCAAGAATATATGTATGTTCTTCAAGTTCCTCATCAATTGTTTTTAAATCTGGAATTAATATTTTTTTACCTTCCTCATCTAATTGTTTGTTTTTAAAAGAATAATATTTATTAAATATAAATATGGTAAGAATTAGAGTAAAATATTTAATAATTGATAATTTTAAAAATAATATAGATAATGTGCTGGAAAGTAATGCTAATATTAGGCTATTAATATAAAAACAAGTTACAATAAAGCTTAAAGACTTATTAATTTTTATTTTTTTATTATATAAATATTGTTTATTTTTTATGTCTAATAATTTTGATTCAATTTCCATCATCTGATTTTCCTTTCATTAATATATATTTCATTAAATGTTTTTTAACTTTATATTCAGCATTAAATATATATATTCAATTGCTTAGCTGAATGATGCAATAATGTTTTTGATTGATAATTGCAATTTTCTCTTTTATTTTTTTAGCATATTTAAAACTAAAAGATGGTCTATCTATTTAAACTAAAATTTTTAAAAACAAGATTGATAATAACTATAAAACTAAATATTTATTCATCCATATCACTAATATCCATTGCTTTGATTAGAATCAGCAAAATATAGGGCCTTTCTATTTTAATTTCTTTTCTAATTTATCTAAATTAACAAATGCTTCTTCCAAACTATTTGGCATAGCATAATAAGAGGTAAATCCAATTCTTTTATTTACAAGATTAATCATTTTATAAAAATTATATAAAGACTTTGCTAAAGCATTTTTATCATCAAACTTAACTAAATCAGGTTCAAAATCAATTAACTGTACATTTAAAGAATCATCAACTAAGAAGTTTCTAGCATGAATATCAATATAAGCAATTCCTTTACTATGAAGTTCTGACAAAATAATTAAACATTTTCGATATAATTCCAGTAATTCCTTAAGGGTAACTTCTTCCTTTATTTCATATAACTGACTAGATGTTTCATAATAAGGTATTTTTTGACCAATTATTTTGCCATCTAATGTAACAACACCAAGTGGAAAAGAAGTTCGTTTAACTCGTTCTTGAAAATTTTGTAATTTTGATATAAGTTTTTCATCTTGAAAACCATTAAAATCAGGATCATAAAAACATTTATAAATTCTAAGTGCAACAGATGGATCAAAAGTAGACTTATAAATATAAACACCTTCATCATTTAAATCCATACTACTACGTTTGAAATTATCTTTTATTTCTCTATTTGTTTCATTTACAAGTGTTCCAAGATTTCCAAATATATTAGATGACGTATAAGCAACTTCGCTTATATTAGGATATAATATACCATTTTTATCTATAAATTTATCTCTTATTTCCATAATATTTCCTTTCTAAGAAACCTTAATATAGCACTTAAAATTCTTTTTTACAATAAAAATTTATTTCATATTTTTGTATTTTAATATTTATTCTTTATGATTACGAATTATTACAATGCCTGAACCGCCCTTTCCACCAGCACCGAGTTTAGATCCACGTTGACCTCCGCCGCCACCGCCACCAGTATTGATTGTTCCATCATAGCCAGCTAAGTGAGAATCTGTCCCGCCTTGTCCACCACCACCAGCACCACCGGCTTTAGTATTGCCACCACCGCCACCAGAATATAATGTACCACCAATTTCACCAAACTCACGGGTCGTTGTCCCTTGTCCTGTTCCACCTTTCCAAGTATAAGTAGTACTTCCAGAAGTAGTTTTATATGTTTCAGCATTTGCTCCATCAGATGCACCTATGCGACCCTTTACACCTCCACCGGATCCACCATTTCCTCCAGCATGTCTTGTTTTAGCACCAAATCCTCCTGCTGCCGATTGATTAAATGCAGTTGATGCTTTTCCATCAGCACTTGATCCTTGTCCGCCATCTCCTACTACTATTTCATATAATACGTTATTTTCGACTTTAATATTTTTAACTGTTGTGGTATATCCTCCGCCACCGCCAGAACTACCAGCACCAGAATCTGCTTGACTTCCAGCACCGCCACCACCAACTAAAAAGACATCTAATACTGAAACTGGTGAATCAAACGTTAATGTTCCACTCGTTAAAAATCTTATCTTCCA
>CAKOMY010000012.1 GCA_934096815.1 uncultured Bacilli bacterium
TATATATTATATTCATCTAATTTAGCCTGCAACTTATTAAGATTATTAATTGCATTAGTATAATCACTAGTTAGAAAGCCGTCAAAACTCTGCTTTTTTGATATTTTAACATTATTACTATTATTTAATTTAATACTATCTAATTTTTCATTTAATTGACTTACATCAAAACCAATACTTTTTATTTCCTTAATCTTATTTTCGATTTCTATTAATAATGCTTTATAATTAAGTGCTACGTCGGTATTCATAAAATTATTCCCCCTATAAATTAAGATATATACTACCATACTTTTAATGAAAAAGCAAACATTTTTTTGATTTTATAATATATAAAAACACAAAAGAAAATCTAATGTGTTTAAATTATAAAATATAACATATTACGACCTATTTTACCTATCCTAAAATAACAATAACTGTTTACGCCCTGGTTGGATTATTGTCTATTTCAATATTTACTTTACTATTTAATCTATAAACATCATCTAAATATTTTAAATGTTCTTTAACTAAATTATAATCTTTATATTTTAATATTATTTGAAATCTATAAACATTATTTATTTTAAACATGGCGGCAGTTGTTGGTCCTAAAATTATAACATTATTAAGTTTTTTATCTAGATAACTTTTAACTTTAGATATTTCTTTGGATGCTTCATTATAATCTTTAGATGCAATTAAAATTTTAGTTATATAAAAATATGGTGGATATTTAAGAATTTTTCTAATATTCATTTCATAATTATAAAGAGACTCGTAATCGTTATTTTTAGCATATTCTATTATTTTATTATCACTATTAAAAGTTTGAATTACGGCATCTGATTTATCACTTGCTCTTCCAGCTCTACCAATTGTTTGCGTAATAAGTTCAAATGTGTTTTCTCCACTTCTAAAATCAGGAATATTTAAAGAATCATCTGCGTTAATTATGGCTGCTAATGTTACTTTAGGAAAATCAAACCCTTTACTAATCATTTGAGTACCAACAATTATGCTTACATCTTCATTTTCAATTCTAGATATAATTTCATCTTGACTGCCTTTTTTGCTAGTGGTATCAGCATCCATTCTAACTGTTTTAACATTATATCTTTTATTAATTTCTTCTTCTAACTTTTCAGTACCAAGTCCAAAATTAGTTAATGATTTTTCCATGCAACTTGGGCAGGTATCGGGATTATTAATAGTATATCCACAATAATGGCATCTTAAATTATTACTTGTTTTATGATAAGTTAAAGATATTTCACAATGAGGACATTTAAAGGTGTATCCGCAATTTTTACAATTAACAATAGTTGAAAAACCTCTTCGATTAAGCATTAATAAAACTTGTTCATTTGCTTCTAGTTTCTCCCTTATTTTTTGATCTAAATAATCACTTATAATCATATTTCTTTTTTTATATTCTTCTTGCATATCAACTATTTTAGTAGTAGGCATTATACTTTTTCCAATTCGTTTTGTTAAAGATAGTAAAGTATAAACACCTTTTTTAGCCCTAGCCATTGTTTCAAGTGAAGGTGTTGCAGAACCAAGAACAACTGGACAATTGTGATATTTACTTCTTAAAAGAGCAATATCTCTAGCATGATATCTAGGATTACTATCTTGTTTATAGTTACTACTTTGTTCTTCATCTAATATGATAATTCCAATTTTTTCAAAAGGAACAAATATAGCACTTCTAGTTCCAACAACAATATGAACATCTCCATTTAAAATTTTATGATATTCATCATATTTTTCACCATCGGATAAAGCACTATGAAAAATAGCAACATCACTACCAAATCTTGAATAAAATCTGGAAACTATTTGATGAGTTAAACTAATTTCCGGAACAAGAAGTATTGCACATTTGCCTGTTTTAACTACTTTTTCAATTAACTCCATATATACTTCGGTTTTGCCTGAACCAGTTACCCCATGAAGTAAAAACGTCTCACTTTTATTAAAGCTTTCCTCTACTTTATCTACGGCTTCTTTTTGTTCTAAAGTTAGTTCTTTTTTCTTAAAACTATTATTATCAATATTTATACGATATTTATTAACTTTATTTATTTTAATAATATTTTCATAAGTTAATTTTTTAACTATATCTAAACTATATTTTTTTTTTAAGATTTTTTCATTATTTAAAAGTCTATTAAGTAATTCAATTTGTTTAGTACTTCTTTTATTATTTTTAATATAATTAATAGCGGTATCTTTATTTATTAATTCTAAATATTCATCATATTTTTGATAACTACTTTTAATTGTTTTTATTTTCATAGAAGATGGAAGCATTGCTTGATATGCTTGAATAAGAGAACAAAGGGTTAATTCTTTTAATGTTTTACCAAGATCTAATAACTCTTTATTTAAGCAAAAGTATTCATCTGTAATACTTGCTATTTCTTTTAAATTATTATTGTTATTACAATCATTAGTTATTTCTAAGACAAATCCATTAATTAAGGTATTTCTAAAAGGAACTTTTACTTTCATTCCAACTTTTAAATTATCTTTTAAAATATCAGGAATAATATAAGTAAATGTTTGATCTAGGGCTTTAGCACCATATTCAACTAAAATATTAGCATACATAATAAATACCTTCTTTCTAACTAATTAATATTATAGCAAATAAAAACATAAATAGTTTAATTAATTCTATCTATGTTTTAAATTTGAATTATTACCCATAGTGTATGTTTTAGGTTTTGATTCTCTAACTTCAGTTTGTTCATTAATTTCATCTAGTGTTTCGCCTATTTTATCATTTCCATATAATTCTTGAAATTTTATAAACATTTGTTTTTGTTCTTCTAGTCTAGCAATCATTTCTTCAGGAGTCATTTCATAATAATCAATTTTCTCTTCAGTTAATATTTCATTCTCACAATCATTATTTAAATTGTTTGAAATTGGTTTATAAATTTTACCTTCTTCTAAAAATTCTCCTTCAACATATTCATATATTTTATCTCCCAAACAAATAATTATAATTGCAGCTAAAATATTTAAAATCGGTATAGAACATTTAAAAACTGTAGATATAAAATTTGCAACTTTTTCTGAAAAAGATTTCTTTACTTTTACAAATTTGTATCCTTCTCTTTCTAACTTATTTGCAATAGCTACAGAAAATATTAGTAATGTAGCCCAACTTATAGCAGTTGTTCCTAAATAAATATTTAATAACATAATATATTCCCCCTTAAAACTGATTGTATTATAGCATGTTTTTATATAAAAGTAAACTTTTTGTGTATTTAATTTTTCATATTTAATTCTTCCCCGCAATTTTTAAATAAGCACTAATAGTATCCAGTGAATATATAAACCTAATAAGAACAACAAGTAATTTGGGTATATCTTTATTAAACATATTTATAGAAGTACCAAAGAAAGTTTTTTTAATACGTACGAAAATTTAAAAAGAAAAACAAAAAATGTTTAAAGTTATCGAAGATAATATTAAAGGTAGATAAAGATTTCTGAGATTCCTTTAATAGAAGATAGAGCATTTAAGTATATTTGTCTTGTTTATCCTAAAGTTATTATTAAGTTTTATCGGGTGTATGTAACATCGGTGAAAATTTAATTGAATCAGCTTATTTTGTAGATACTTCAATACCTGATTTAAAGTTTAATGATAAAAAAATTGATGCGTAGATTTATATGTTTAGATTTATATTAAGTAAACAAAAAACTGGAAACGAATTAAAAAGTGTTAAGTTATCACAAGTAAACTTTGATTTATATTCAGAAAAGTTTATGATAATCCGTATAATGAGAATATAAGTAATTGGAATATGAGATTCATGAAAATCTTAACATAAAAAAATATAAAATATCCTGAAGAACTAGCAGGTGAAAGTCAAGATTTAAAGGAGGTTGCGAGACGTATGAAGAAATATTAAAGCTGTAAAGCAACCAATAATATTTCTTTTATTTTTACCAATTATTTCCACTAGATATATACAAACAATTGTTTTAATATATTCTCGTAAGGAGAAATGTTTAATGAATAATAATTTATATTCAAATAGAAATATTATTGCAATTGATTTAAAAAGTTTTTTTGCTTCTTGTGAATGTATCCAAAGAGGTCTTGATCCATTTACTACTCCTCTAGTTGTTTGTGATCCAACTAGAAATGGCGCTATTACTTTAGCAGTTACGCCTTTTTTAAAAAATTTAGGTGTTCCATCTAGAGGAAGAGCCTATGATTTGCCTAAAAATATTAAAATATTTAAAGCACCACCTCGTATGAGCTTATATATTCAAAAAAGTCGTGAAGTTTTAAGCATTTATTTAGAATATGTTGCTAAAGAAGATATTCATGTCTACTCAATTGATGAAGTATTTTTAGATGTTACAGATTATCTTCATATGTACAATATTACTGATTATGAACTTGCTCAAACTATTATAAATGACATAAAGAAAAGAACTGGACTTACAACAACTGCTGGAATTGGCCCAAATATATTACTTGCTAAAATTTCGATGGATATTGAAGCTAAACACGTTCAAAATAACATTGCTAAATGGACTTATGATGATGTTAAAACTAAATTATGGTCTATCACTCCTCTATCAAAAATGTGGAGCATTGGTCCCCGTATGGAACGTAATTTAAATAAGTTAGGTCTTTATACAGTAGGAGATATTGCCAAATATGATAAAAATAAATTAAAAGATAAATATGGTATTATTGGTCTTGAACTATGGGAGCATGCTAATGGGATTGATAACGCTAGAATAAGTGATTTTAACAGTTATATTCCTAAAGAAAATTCAATAAGTCATAGTCAAATTTTATTTAAAGATTATAATCAAAATAATATAATCCTTATTATAAGAGAAATGGTAAGTGTTTTAGTTAAAAGGTTAAGAACGGCTCATAAACAAACTTCTTCAATTGGCTTAGGAATCGGTTACTCTAAGGAAACTGGTGGTGGTTTTTATCACGTAACTAAGTTAGATACTAGTACTTTTAAAGAAGATGAAATAGCTGACGTCTGCTTAAACATGTTCGATAAATATTATGAAGAATATATGCCAATTAGAAAAGTTTCAATTTCTTTTGGTAGATTATCTGATGATGTCGGAATCCAGCTTAATATATTTGAATCATTCGAAGAAGAGAAAACAATTAAAAATGGTGATATTGTTATAGATGAACTTAATAACAAATATGGTGCTAATATGATTTTGAAAGCATCTAGCTTACTTGAAGATTCTACTATTAGAATGCGTAATGGGAAGATAGGAGGTCACAATGCCTAATAGAAACGCGATTAAATGGGCTCCTTTTAATTCAGTTATTAACGGCAACTATATAATGAGTATGATAGTTAAAGAAAAATCTAGAATAGTTAAACCTACTTTATCAGAAGAACAAATAAATGAGTTTGAAAATTTAATTAAAGAATCATTAATTAATAAAATACCTTTAGAATTCACTATTTACGATAATGGATATACTAAAAATATAAAAGGAACCGTTACTAAAATAGACAGTTCCTTAAATAAAATATTTTTAAACTATAATAATCATATCTTCTTTTGTGAAATAATGAATATTAAAAAACTAGATTATTTTTTATCGTAATCATCTAAAAATGAATGATTTACTCCATCTTTGTGCCAAGAAAGTATACAATTCATATTAACATTATCCATTGCTTTAAAAATATTAGCATCAACACTTGGATTAATTTTACGTAAATTTTTAATTAGTTCTTTCATTTCTTTACGTTTACTTGTTCCATCATTTATTAAGGAACAACCTTCCGTAAAACGACATGCACAATTTATAAAAGTTAATTCGTTATAATTCTTCCAAGCTATAATAGATGCTTCTTTAACTAAATATAGTGGTCTAATTAAATCTATTCCTTCATAATTATCAGAATGCAATTTAGGCATCATTGTTTTAATTTCAGCTCCATAAAACATAGATAAAAGGGTTGTTTCAATAACATCATCAAAGTGATGTCCTAGCGCAATTTTGTTGCATCCTAACTCTTTAGCATGATTATATAAATATCCTCTACGCATCCTTGCACATAAATAACAAGGACTTTTTGAATCCACATTAGCAACTACATCAAAAATATCACTTTCAAACATCTCTAATGGAATATTTAATATTTTAGCGTTATCTAATATAAAATTACGATTATATTCATTATAACCAGGATCCATAACAACATAATGAGCATTAAATTTAACGTTGCCATGCCTTTGTAATTCTTGAATACACTTTGCAAGTAAAAATGAATCTTTTCCTCCACTAATACAAACCATGACATTATCATTTTCTTCAATTAATTTATAATCAGAAACGGCTTTAACAAATTTAGACCATATTTCTTTACGATATGTTGTTATAATGCTTCTTTCTATTTCTTTATACTTCTCCATTTTTAACCTCTTCATACACTTTATTAAATATATTTATAAATTCATCTATTTCTTCTCTAGTTGTTAAATAAGATAAACTAATTCTAATTGATGAACTTGCTCTTCCTCTATCTTTAGTTAGTGCATACACTAGTTTTGAAGGCGTCATTATTGGACAACAACTAGTTTTACTAGAAACCATTACTCCATTTTGATTTAATTTATCAACAAAAAGAACTGATTTTACTTTCTTAACACTTATATTAATTGTATAAGGCAAGCTATTTGCAGTACTATTAATAATTACATCTTTATTTTGTTTTAATAAGTTAATTAAATAATCATGAAGTTCCTTAACATATTTATATCTTTCATCTAAATTTTTATATGCTTTTTCAGTTGCAACCGCCGTACTCGCAATTAAATTGGTATTAGGAGTCCCACTACGATAAACAGTTGTTGATTTGCCACCTAATATTTGAGGTTTTAACTCGATATTTTTTCTTTTTACTAAAATAGAGATTCCCATTAGCCCATAAAATTTATGCGGAGCAATAGTTACTAAATCAGCATTTTGAATATCTATATTAATTTTACCAATTGCTTGGGATGCGTCAGTATGAAAAACAATATGATCATAATTTTTTAAAACCTTACCAATTTCTTCAATAGGTTGTTTTATTCCAAGCTCTGAATCGACAGAAGTTACTGATACTAAAATAGTTGTTGGTCTAATCATACTCTTTAAAACATCTATGTCAACTATTCCATCTTTGTTAACGGGAATTATTTCTACTTCAAAACCTTCTTCTTGTAAACGTAAACAAGAACTCATTACTGAATTATGTTCAAGACTACTAACTAAAATATGATTTCCAAAATTTTTATATCGATAAGATGCACCTAATATCGCTAGATTATTACTTTCAGTAGCACCACTTGTATAAATTATTTCATCAGGATTAACTTTTAAAATATTGGCAATTTTTTTATTAGCTTCATCAATAACTTTTTTAGCCATTTTTCCCATATCATGATTAGAGTTCGGATTACCATAATAGTTATTTGTAACATTTACATAGCAATCTAATACATCTTTATCAACCGGGGTTGCTGAAGCATAATCTAAATATATCATAGGCCCTCCTTAAATATTTATCTAATTTATTATAGAAAAAAAACAATTAATAGTAAATATTAATCATTCTTATTTTCTTGTAAATTACATTTTTTACTAGATATAAACTTAAATATTTTGTTCAAAAATAGAATTATACTAATTTTTTATGGTCTATTTATTTTATTACCATGTTTTAAAACTTTTGCTTGTTTTATTTCGTTTTTCTTATCATTCCATACAATATCTTTAAATTCTATACCATACTTAGCATAAATATTTTTAACTTCTTCTAAAGTAACATTCTCAGTATACCACTCAAAATATTTATGATAATAAGGACTAAGTTTAAAATATAATTTTCTTCCATAAACCGTAAATAAATCAATAGCTTCTATCATCATATCATTATCTTCGACTCTTCTAAAGCCTAGTCGTTCTAAATCTAAGATATTTTCTAATGCTATAACTGATTGACAAGAACATGGCTCATAACTTTCTTCTTTTTCAATGAAATCAGTTAAATATGATAAAACTTTAAATCCTTCATTTCTAGACATTCCCTGTGGCAACATAAATGGTTTACCAAACCATTCAGTTGAGCCAAGAGATTCACCACGATTAAATCTATAGTGCCAAACAAAACCTAATCTATAAATATTTCCTTTGCCTACATAATGATTTCTAAGCTTAGCATTAAATTCAATAATATCAATTAATCCCATATATTTTTCCTCCTTAAATATTTATTTGATTTATTATATAAAAAAAACAATTAATAGTAAATATTAATCATTCTTATTTTCTTGTAAATTACATTTTTCTTTTATAATAGTCGAAGATAATCCTCTATTATATGGAAAATAAACAAACTCTACACCTTTAGGTTTTAACTTTAATTCATTTTGATTATATAAAGGAGAATTATTCCAGTCAGAACCGTGAAAAATTACATCAAATCTTTCTTGCTCCCAAGCTACACTTTTATCTAAAGTTGTTTGTGGAATCACTTTATCGACATATTTAATAGCACTTAATATTTCCATTCTTTGCTCTAAAGGAATTACTGGTGTTTTTCCTTTATATTCTTCTACTAACTCATCTGTACTAACACCAACAATTAAATAATCACACATTGATTTAGCTTGTTTTAAAATATGTAAATGTTCAACATGAAATAAATCAAATACACCAGTTGTATAGCCAATTTTGTATTTCTTTTTCATACTTTTCCCCTTTCTGTTAAAATTTTAATTAATAATTTATTATATGATTAATATATTTTTTATACTACTCTCATCCAAATAAATAATTTAGTTTTTCATTTGGATGTCATTTATTATAGCACTTTTTTAGTGAAAAAGCAAACATTTTTTCTTATTCTGTTTTTGACCGATTTTATAAATATTAATTTACATATTTATTAATATCAATTTTATTGTTTTTTATGTTTAAAATTGATTTAAAGATAAAATGATTTAATAATCACAAAAAAACTAGACAATTATCTAGTTATTAATATTGCTTGAATAATCAAGTTAATTTTCAATTTTGGTGCTTATGGAGGGAATCGAACCCTCATGGTCGCAAAACCGCAGCATTTTGAGTGCTGTGCGTCTACCTATTCCGCCACACAAGCAAGAACAAATTAATTATAGCATATTATATTTAAAATTTGTCATAATTAATTTATTTTTATTTAATTTTATTAATTTTCTTCCTCTTCATTGTATCTAGTTGAATATAGATCTAACTCGTCATCATCTTCAGCATTCTTAAATTTAGGTAAATCATTAATAGTAGCAAGGCCAAAATAATCCAAAAAATTATTAGTTACTTCATACAAATTAGGCTTACCAGGTAATGTACTTTTACCACTTACTTTAATTAAATCTTTAGCAAGTAATTTTCTAATAACAAACACAGTGGAAACTCCTCTAAGTTCATCTATTTCTACTCTAGTTATTGGACCATTATATGCTATTATCGCAAGGGTTTCTAAAGCTGCAGGCGATAAAGTGTTACTTTCAGGCTTTTTAACTAACTTTTCATATATTTCTTTATGTTCAGGTTTTGTAGTTAACTTAAAAGCATCACCTAAGTAACTTATTCTTATTCCTCTATCTTCTTCTTCATAATTTTTTTTTAAAGTAGATAATAAATTTTTAACCTCAGTTTCTGATTTGTCCATAATATCGCATAAATTATTCAAAGTTATGCCTTCATCACCAACAACAAATAATATACCTTCTAAAATACCAACGTCTCTCATTACATACATCCTTCTAAATAAATATCGCCAAAATTTTTGTCTTGAGTTATAACTATCTCACTTTTTTTAGATAGATCTAAAATACTTAAAAAAGTAACTATTACATATGGTTTAGAAATGTTATCAAACAAATCTAAAAAATTAATTTTACCTCTTTCTTTAATTATATTTCTAATCATTATACATCTACTTTCTAAGCTTATTTCTTTCTTAGTTACTGTGGTAGTCTTAGGCTCTTGTAATTTTTGTCTCTTTAAAAATTCTTCAAAAGCATTCAATAAATCATTTAAAGTAATGTTAGTATTTAATTTAGTTTCATTTCTAAACTCATTTAAATTACTAGGTAGCTTAGTATAAACATAACTTCTCTTTTCCTCAAGAACTCTAAAATCTCCAGCCATATCTTTAATTTTTTGATATTCTAATAATCTTTCTCTTAATTCATCTTCAGTGTTAATTTCATATTCGTCATCATTATCTTCATCATCTCTATGTAATAATAATTTACTTTTTAAATGAATAAGTTCTGATGCCATAACTAAATACTCACTACAAGCATCTATTGTTAAATTTTTATTATTATTAATATAATCTATATATTCTTTTGTAATTAATTCTATATCTATATCATAAATATCCATCTTGTTAGACCTTATTAAATGCAATAGCAAATCTAATGGTCCATTAAAATTATTAACCTCTATATTCATTTACAATCAAAACCTTTTTTTATTAACTCAGAACTTATTATATCATACTTAGTTTTTAATTGATAATAATTTGTATCTATTGATTTAAAATCTATTTCTTTATCGATAATTGCATTAAATTTAAAACTATTATTACCATTAGTTGTTATTGTACTTTTGCCACCAAAAGAATTAATATTATTACTTTTAACTTGATAATTTGATAAAGTGTCATTATATATTGTTAAATCATCACCTGTATAAGAATAATTATTTTCAATTTTAGTTAGACTTTTTTCTCCATCAAATGTATAAATATACTCATAAGTACGATATGTACATATTAGTTTGGTGGTGGTAGTCTTAGTTGTTGTGATAGTACTTGTAGTTGTTATATTTGTTGTCTTAGTTGTTGTTGTGGATGAAGAAATAATTGGACTAGTTGTTACATTATTATCACGATTTAATAAATCATTTAAAGTAAAATCATCACCAAAATAAGTTTTAATGTATGGAAACGCTAAACAAGAGCCAATCAAAATTACAAATACGACGATAACAAATATTGGCTTACTCGATTTTTCTTTTTTTAGTGTACCTAACACAACTACATCTTTATCATCATTATTCATTTTACTATCCTCCAACTATAACAAGTATAGCAAAATTTTTGACAAAAGAAAATAAAAAAAGGACAAGAAATCATCTCATCCTAATCTATTTAAACACTATAAAATAGTGATCAATATATCTTATTCTAATATTTTAAAAAATTACCTATTTAATCTTCTTTTTGTAATTTTACAATAACTTCTCTAGGTTTTGAACCATTTTGAGGTCCAATTATCCCTCTTTCTTCAAGTAAATCTACAATTCGTGCTGCTCTTGAAAAGCCAACTCTAAATCTTCTTTGAATTAATGATGCACTTATCTTGCCTGTGGTTATAGCAAAATCTACTACGTCATTATATAAAGGATCATCATATTCTTCTGTTCCACTATTTGCACCGGCCATATGATTATCAGGTATTTCAGTTAAACTATTATCATAACTTGCTACTTGTTCATTAGATACATAATCGATTAATCTTTGAGTTTCCTCATCAGAAATAAAGTTTCCTTGAATTCTTATTGGAGTATTTTCGCCCATTGGTAAATATAACATATCACCTTTACCAAGCAATTTTTCAGCTCCACTTCGATCAAGAATAGTTCTTGAATCAATTTGAGACGCAACGGCAAATGAAATACGCGATGGAATATTTGCTTTAACAACACCGGTAATTACATCTGTTGATGGCCTTTGAGTTGCAACAATTAAATGAATACCTGCGGCTCTCGCCATCTGAGTTATACGCATAATTGAATCTTCTACTTCTTTTGCCGCAACAAGCATTAAATCAGCAAGTTCATCTATTATTACTAAAATGTATGGCATCTTAGGAATCGTTGTGTTATTTTTTTTATTATTTTTTTCAATCGTTTCATTATATCCGGAAATATTTTTAACGTTATTATCAGCAAATTTTTGATATCTATTTTCCATTTCAGCAACTATTTTTTGTAATACCACATTTGCTTTCTTAGGATCAGTAACAACCGGACATAATAAATGAGGTATTCCATTATAATTTGATAATTCTACCTTTTTAGGATCGACAAGTACTAATTTTATGTCGTTCGGATTCATTCTCATTAAAATAGAAGCGATAAAACTATTGATACAAACTGATTTACCTGATCCAGTAGATCCTGCAACAAGTAAATGTGGCATTTTACTTAAATCAGCACAGCACGTTCTTCCCATTAGGTCCTTACCAAGGGCAACTAATATCTTAGCGTCATTCATTGATTTTGGAACTGTACTTAATACTTCTCTAATTGGAACACTAGCAACATTTCTGTTAGGTATTTCAACTCCAACAGTACTTTTTCCTGGAATAGGTGCTTCAATTCTAACGTCTTTAGCAGCTAACGCTAGCGCTATTTCTTTACTAATGCTTGTAATTCTATTAACTTTAGTACCTGCTTTAATTTCAACTTCAAACTGAGTAACAGCAGGACCTTCATGTATTTCAACTACTTTACCAGTAATTTGAAAATCCCTTAATACTTTTTCAAGAGCAATTCGATTTTGATTTAAGAAATCACTATTATTAACTTTTTTAGTTTTAGCGGGAGGATTTAATATATCAAGAGGCGGTAGATGATATTCTCCATTAGAACTATTTTGAATAGTTATAGGAGCACTACTAGTTGTTTTTTCTTCTTTATTATTATCATAATTTTCATTATGAAATCTACTCATCTCTTCACTAGAAGTAATCATAACCTTGTTATTTGCTAGATTTACTGGCTCTTCTTCATCTTCATCGTCTTCATCATCTTCTTCATCTGATTCACTTAATTTTAATGCTTTACTAGATTTAACTCCTTCACCGAGACCTTTAAATATATTTATAATTTTCACTACAATATCTGCAAGTGATACATTAAGAGCCATTACAACTCCAAATAAAGCAAAAACCGCTAAAATTATGTATGTCCCAGTTAAATCAAATAAATTAACAAATCCCCATGAGAAAAATGCGCCAATTATTCCTCCACCAGTCTGACTTAAATTTATAAAATTTTCACTATTTATTGTATTCATAAAATTATCTATGGTATTTTGAAATATATCATTATTTTTAAGTACTGCACTATCAGCAATATAGTTAATATGACTAAGAGCAAGTAATGCAATTAATAAAAGATATAACCCAATTAATCTTGAATTAAAAAACTTAGGTAAATCTCCTTTAATTATCATATACATTCCTAAAATAATTAATAGTAAAACAAAAATAGCCCACCAAGTTCCCATTAAAAATATACAAAAAGATTTAATAAGATGTCCTACAGGCCCAAACGCTCCTATTCCAATTATTCCTACAAGTACGAGCAATAAACCAATTAATTCAGAGGAAAATTTAGTCTTACTAGCACTTTCACCTTTTCTTTTTTTCTTTTTAGCCATATACTATCAACTCCATTATAATTATAAACCATATATAAATTTAATGCAAAAAAAACTGTAAAGTTATTTTAATATAAAATTTTATAATTTTATCCTGGAACAAACGATTTAAATTCGTATAACAAAAAAACTAAGATATTTCTATCTCAGTTTCTTATTTTATTCATTATTGCTAGTTTCAGTTGTTTCTTCGCTATTTTCTGAAGTGTTTTCTTCTACTTCATTAACTTCGATATTTGGTTGCTCTTCATTATCTAAGAATTCTTCTTCTAATACCTCACTTGGTTCATCTGATAAAAACTCTTTTTCTAATGTTATATCTACATCAGCATATTGTCTAGCACCAGTACCAGCTGGAATTAATTTACCTAAAATAACATTTTCTTTTAAGCCTCTTAATTCATCAACTTTTCCTTTAATAGCAGCATCTGTTAATACTCTTGTTGTTTCTTGGAATGATGCAGCTGATAAGAATGAATCAGTTTCTAAACTTGATTTTGTAATACCTAAAATAATTGGATAACCTTTAGCAGGAACTTTACCTTCAAGAATAATTGGTTTATTCTTTTTAGCAAATTCTCTAATACTAACTGTTAAACCTGCTACCATATCAGTATCTCCAGCATCAGTTATTCTAATCTTATTAATCATTCTTGATGCAATAACTTCAACGTGTTTATCAGCAATATCAACACCTTGTGATTTATATACCTTTTGAATTTCTTTTAAGATATATTCTTGAGTAGTAATTGGATCGGTAACTGCAAGTAATTCTTTAGGTGCAATAATACCTTCAGTTAATCTATCACCAGCATTAACTTCTGATCCTATTTCTACTCTTAATTTAGCACCATAACTTGTTGTATGTTCTCTAGCTTCATTATCGTTCATAACAGTTACTTTCCATTTACCAGAAGATTCTTCTATTTTAGATACTTTACCAGTAATTTCAGCAATTGTTGCTTTTCCTTTTGGACGACGTGCTTCGAATACTTCTTCAACTCTTGGTAAACCTTGAGTGATATCTTCTTCTGATGCTACACCACCGGCATGGAATGTACGAAGTGTTAACTGTGTACCTGGCTCACCGATTGATTGAGCGGCCATAATACCTACAGCTTCACCTGTTTCAACTAAGTTACCAGTTGCTAGGTTGTACCCATAACATTTTTGACAAATTCCGTGTTCACTCTTACAAGTTAATACGCTTCTGATTTCAACTTTTGTAATACCTGCTTTAACAATCTTGCTTGCAATACTTTCAGTAATTGCTTCACCTTTATCAACAATAACTTCTTTGGTTTCGGGATTGATAACCTTTTTAGCAGCATATCTACCAACGATTCTTTCAGCCATTGATTCAATAACTGAGCCATCACTGTCGTTAATAAAGTCTGATACTACTAAGCCTGATGTACAACCACAATCTTCTTCTTTAATAATTATATCTTGGCCAACATCTACAAGTCTTCTTGTTAAGTAACCTGAATCGGCTGTCTTAAGGGCTGTATCGGCAGATCCTTTACGTGCACCGTGAGTATTAACGAAGAATTCGTTAACTGAGTGTCCTTCATAAAGTGATGTTAAAATTGGGATTTCTACTGCATCACCGTTTGGTTTAGCCATTAATCCACGCATACCTGCCATTTGAGTAAATTGGTTTAATGAACCACGGGCACCAGATGACATCATGATGAATATTGGATTAGTCGGATTGTTTGCAGCTATTTCTTTTAACTCTGCTTCTACTTGACTTCTTACTTCATTCCATACAGCACATACTGAATTATGTCTTTCTAAATCAGTAATTAAACCTCTTTGGAATTGTTTATTTATTTTATTAACCTTTTCTTGACCAGCAGCAATATATTCTTGTTTATGTTGACTAGTCATAATATCCATAATACTGAATGTGATACCTGAAATTGTAGAATATTTAAATCCTAAATCTTTTAATCTATCTAGCATCATAGATGTTTCAGTTGTTTTGTAACGTTTAAATATTTGAGCAATTATTTGTTGTAATGTCTTTTTAGCAAACGCTGGTGTTAAAGGCATAGCTTTAATTGCTTCAGGAATATTAGTTCCCATTTCTAAGAAATACTTGTTTGGTGTTAATCCTTCAATATTGTCTTTAGTTGGTTCATTAATAAATGGATATGTATCTGGTAATATTTCGTTAAATAATAATTTACCAGCTGTTGTAACTAAATATTTATCTTTAACATCATCTGCAAATAATTTATATTTGAATGATCTAACTGGAAGAGCAATTCTTGTATGTAAAGTTATTTCTCTTCTTTCGTAAGCCATTAATGCTTCGTTTGAGTTTTTATAAACTTTACCTTCGTTTGGTTCTCCAGCATATTCTAATGTAATGTAATAGTTTCCTAATACCATATCTTGTGATGGAGTAACAATTGGTTTACCATCTGATGGTTTTAAGATGTTATTAGCACCTAACATTAAGATTCTTGCTTCTGCTTTAGCTTCTTCACTAATTGGTACGTGAACTGCCATTTGGTCACCATCGAAATCGGCATTAAATGCAGCACATACTAATGGGTGTAATCTAATAGCTTTACCACCAACTAATTTTGGCTCAAATGCTTGAATACCAAGTCTATGTAATGTTGGAGCACGGTTAAGCATAACTGGATGTTCAGTAATTACATCTTCAACTACATCCCAAACACAGTCATCTTTATTATCTATTAATTTTTTAGCTCCTTTAATATTATGAGCTAAGCCTCTTTCTACTAAACCATTAATTACATGTGGTTTAAATAGTTCTAAAGCCATATCTTTTGGAAGACCACATTCATACATTTTTAAATTTGGTCCTACTACGATAACTGAACGACCAGAGTAATCAACACGTTTACCTAATAAGTTTTGACGGAAACGTCCTTGTTTACCTTTTAACATAGAAGATAATGATTTTAATGCACGATTACCAGCACCGCTTACACTTCTTCCACGTCTTCCGTTATCAAATAATGTATCTACTGCTTCTTGTAACATACGTTTTTCATTTTGAACAATTATTGATGGAGCACCAAGCTCTAATAATTTCTTTAAACGATTGTTACGATTAATGATACGACGATATAAATCGTTTAAATCAGATGTTGCAAATCTACCACCATCTAATTGAATCATTGGTCTTAAATCCGGTGGAATTACAGGAATTACGTCTAATACCATCCATTCAGGTTTATTTCCTGATGTTTGGAATGCTACTAAACAGTCTAATCTCTTAACTAATCGGATACGTTTTTGACCAGTTGCTCCGTCTAATTCAGCACGTAATTTTTCAATTTCTTTATCAACGTCTACTTCTTTTAATAATTTTTGGATTGCTTCAGCACCCATACCTACTTCAAATGAATTACCATATTTTTCATAATATGCACGATATTCTTTATCTGATAGGGTTTGTTTTTTCTCTAGTGGAGCTGTTCCTGGATTAATTACTACGTATGATACGAAATATAATACTTCTTCAAGTTCTCTTGGAGACATATCTAGTACTAATCCCATTTTTGATGGAACACCTTTGAAGAACCAGATGTGAGAGCAAGGTGCAGCAAGCTCTATGTGTCCCATACGTTCACGACGTACTTTAGAACGAGTAACTTCTACACCACATCTATCACAAACTACGTTTTTATATCTTAATCTTTTATATTTACCACATGAACATTCAAAGTCTTTTGTAGGTCCAAAGATTTTTTCACAGAATAATCCATCTCTTTCTGGCTTTAATGTACGATAATTAATTGTCTCTGGTTTTTTAACTTCACCAAATGACCAACTTCTTATCTTTTCAGGGCTAGCAATACTAATACGAATACCTTTAATATTATTAACTTCCAACATTTTTATTCCTCCACTTCTAGATTTCCGTTTTCGATGTCTTCTAATTCTTCAAAATCAGGTTCTTCGTCATCGAAATCTTCATCTTCTTCATCATCATCTGAATAATCATCTTCTAGATTATCATTTAAATCTGCATTTACTTCAGGTCTTCTAAAGTTTTCAGGAAGTGGTGCATCTTTTTTATGGACTATATCACCAGTTTTTGCATCTATTTCATCAATAGTAATTGCATCTGATGCAGCATCTTCTTCGGCTTCTAATTCTTTTAATTCATGAGCAACACCATCTTGGTCGATCATTTCAACATTAAGTCCTAATGCTTGGAATTCTTTAATTAATACTCTGAATGATTCAGGCATTCCAGCACCTTTTGGAGTTTGTCCTTTAACTAAGGCTTCATATACTTTAACACGTCCAACTACATCATCTGATTTAATTGTCATGATTTCTTGTAATACATGAGCAGCACCATATGCATATAATGCCCAAACTTCCATTTCACCGAATCTTTGACCACCAAATTGTGCTTTACCACCTAATGGTTGTTGTGTTACTAAACTGTAAGGTCCAGTTGAACGAGCATGAATTTTATCATCTACCATGTGATGTAATTTGATCATGTACATAACACCTACGGCAACACGGTTTTCAAATTTTTCACCAGTACGACCATTATATAGATCTGTTTTACCATCTAAGTCCATACCAGCTTTAGCCATTTCTTCTTTAATTTCATCAACTGTTGCACCATCGAATACTGGAGTTGCATATTTAACGCCTAATTTTTTACCAGCCATTCCTAAGTGTAACTCTAAGATTTGTCCTAAGTTCATACGAGATGGAACACCTTGTGGGTTAAGAACAATATCAACTGGAGTACCATCTGGTAAGTATGGCATATCTTCTTCTGGTAAAATAAGGGAAATAACACCTTTATTACCGTGACGTCCTGACATTTTATCTCCGACTTGAATCTTACGTTTTTGAATTATATAAACACGAACGATTTTTGAAACTCCAGGAGCTAATTCATCAGAATTTTCTTTTGTATAAACTTTTACGTCATGAACAATTCCGTCAGCACCATGTGCAACTCTAAGTGAAGTATCTCTTACTTCTCTAGTTTTTTCACCAAAGATTGCATGTAATAATTTTTCTTCACTAGTTAATTCTTGCATTCCTTTTGGAGTAACTTTACCAACTAGGATATCGCCTTCATGTACTTCAGTACCAATTTTTACGATACCATTAGCATCTAAATTCTTACGAGCATCTTCTCCAACGTTTGGAATATCTCTTGTTATTTCTTCTGGTCCTAATTTTGTATCACGACAATCAATATCATAATGTTCAATATGTAATGTTGTATAAACATCATCTTTAACTAATTTTTCATTTAATACAACGGCATCTTCATAGTTATAACCATTGCATGTCATGAACGCTACTACCATGTTTCTACCTAGTGCAAGTTCTCCATTTTGAGTAGCTGGTCCATCAGCGATAACTTCACCACGATGAACTTTTTCACCCTTTTTAACAATTGGGTTATGAGAAATATTACTTTCAGCATTACTTCTTTCGAATGATGCTAAATAATATTCATCTTTTCCTTTAGCGTTTTTAATAACAATTTTTTTACCATCAGCGTATTCTACAACACCGTCTGCTTTAGCAACGATTGTTGATCCTGAATCTCTAGCAGCAACATATTCAACACCAGTTCCAACTATTGGTGATTCTGGTCTTAATACAGGTACTGCTTGTCTTTGCATGTTTGAACCCATTAGGGCACGTCTTGCATCATCGTGATCTAAGAATGGAATACAACTTGTTGTAATTGAAACGATTTGTGATGGTGATACATCAATATAGTTAACTAAATCTGATTTAACCATAACTGATTCACCATTAAGTCTGGCAACAACTTGTTCATCAACAATATTATTATTTTCATCAATATGGATTGTTGATTGACTTATGTAATAATCTGCTTCTTCATCAGCTGTTAAATAAACTACTTCATCTAAAATATGTTTATTTTCTACTTTACGATATGGAGTTGTAATAAACCCATATTCATTAATTTTTGCATAACTTGCTAGTGATGTAATAAGTCCGATGTTTGCACCTTCTGGTGATTCGATTGGACAAATACGACCATAGTGTGATTCGTTAACGTCACGTACATCCATTCCAGCACGGTCTCTTGATAAACCACCTGGTCCTAAAGATGATAGACGTCTCTTATCTGTTAACTCAGCAATTGGGTTAATTTGATCCATGAATTTTGACAACTGAGATGAACCAAAGAATTCTTTAAGTGCAGCTGTTACTGGTCTAATATTTATTAATGTTTTTGGTGTAACTGTATCTAATTCCTGAGTAGTCATTCTTTCACGAATAACTCTTTCCATACGAGCCATACCAACTTTAAATTGAGTTTGAACTAATTCTCCAACTTGTCTTACACGACGATTTCCTAAGTTATCTATTTCATCAATATTACCAATATTTGCAAGTAAATTTAAATAATAACTTACTGCTGCATACACATCAGAAATAGTTAATCTTCTTTCGGTAATATTTTGGTCATTTCCAATAATATTGACTTTCTTAGTTGGATCTTTTTTATCATATACAACAACTTCTTGAATCTTGTTATATGTATCTAAATCTTCATTTATTGTAACTTCTTTAACGTTTAATCCATCAGCAAAGTATGGTCTTAATTCTTCTAAACGTTTTTTATCAATTACTTCGCCTTCTTTAGCGATTATTTCTTTACCATTTTTTAAGTTTTCAGCAAGTGTACAACCTAATAGTCTGTCTAGTACATTTAATTTACGATTAAATTTATAACGTCCTACTTTTGCTAGGTCATATCTAAATTTATCGAAAAATCTTACTACTAATTGATTCTTAGCACTATCAAGGGTAGCTGGTTCACCTGGTTTTAATTTTTCATAAATTTCAATTAAAGCCTCATCAGTATTTTTAGTACTATCTTTTTCTAATGTATTATTGATAAAGTAATTATCTTCACCAAATACTTCTTTGATTGCTTCATCACTTGATAATCCAAGTGCTCTTAAAAGTGTTGTGATTGTAACTTTTCTAGTACGATCAATTCTTACGTAGATAACATCTCTTGCATCTAACTCGAATTCTAACCATGTTCCTTTATTTGGAATAACTTCTCCAGAAACAACTGGACGACCGTTTTTATCAATTTCACGTTTAAAGTAAATAGATGGACTTCTTACTAATTGTGATTGAATAACTCTTTCTACACCATTAATAATGAATGTTCCAGCTTCAGTCATCATAGGCATGTCACCTAAGAAAACCTCTTGTTCTTTTACTTCACCTGTTTCATTAATGAAAACTCTTGCTTCTACTTTTAAAGGTGCTGCGAATGTAAGCATTCTTTCTTTGCACTCTTTAATTGAGTATCTAGGTTCATCAAAGGAATAATCTCCAAATTCTAGGGAAATATTTCCAGTGAAACTTTCTACTGGGAATAAATCTTCAAATACCTCTTTTATTCCTTCTGTTAGAAACCAATCAAATGATTTCTTTTGAATATCTAATAAATCTGCCAATTCGTAATTATTAGATGTTTTTGAGAATGTAATTCTCTCGGCATGATCGCCAAATTTAGCTTTTTTGTACGCCACTCATTTTCACCCCAAACAATATATTTTTTCTGCTATAACCGGATAAAAACCGGCACAGTTCCAATCTAAATTATATCAAGTAAAAAAAGAGTTTGTCAAACAAATTCTTTTAATTATATCAATAAATTTAACATTTAGGTATATTTTATTTAAAATATTTACACATGGTTAACATTTTTTGAGTTTTTAAGATGATCTTGTTATCGTTTGACTACTCTTTTTTCAGTTTTCTTTAGTTCTTTTTTTACTATTTTAATTTAATAAATTCTTTATCTGAGTCACCTGTTAAATTAAAATAATCTTTATCACTATTAATTTTTTCTATATAATCTTTAATAGCTTGTTTATACACTTTTTCAATATCATTATCATTTACATATTTTAATTTATTTTGACTATTTAAATCTGGATTATTTAATAATATATGTTCACCAACACAAGATATAAGGTTGTTTTTTCCATATGATATCGCTAGTTTATTTAACATTTCACTAAAAAAAGTATAATAATCATATTTATTACCTATCGAAACTTTCTTTATAACCATAAAAAATTCATAAAGTAAATGATACAAATAATTAAAAATTATTTTATTATTGTGCTCATTATTATTGGAAAAACGTTTTATTGAAGTTGAAGGTAATGCGATTGCCTCACATATTTGTAAAATTACATAATATAGTTGATAAAAATCATAATCATTATATACGTTAGGCATACTAATCTTAATATTTAACGGATCTAAATCTTCTGGCAATATAATTTTCATTTTTTCAACTATAGATTTTGAGTCATATGGAGAGTCATACGGAAGTAGTTTAAACACTAATTCATTTAAACCATTATTAAGATAAATTTGTTTACCACCAGAAACATTTATTTTTGTATAATCTATATAAAGTTTTTTTATTTTATCTGGTAGGTATAATTGATGATATTGAATATGACAATCTTTACTTATATTGCAACTATAGTAAATGTACCAATCAAGCTTATCTATACTGCAAGATTCTGACAAAAATGGTAGGATATTGAAATTTATTTTATCTTTATACAGTAAGCTAAATAATTTGCAATCATTATTTATTTTATTTAATTTTTTGCTATCACATGATATGTTATCTTCTATGCAAGTATCTGATCCTAAAATGTATTTATAAAATTCTTTTCTAATGGTATATTTGTCAATATAAATATTAAGATCGTCCCATTCAAACATAAGTGGTTCATTAAAATATAAATCAAATCCATTTGGGTAATCTAACGCTAAAAGTAAATCTAAATTTTCAAATTCTATAATATCAAATGAATCACTTATAAGATTATCTTTAGGTAAACCTGTTTTTTGCCAGTCATCTACTTGATTCGAATTAAAGATTTCCAAAAGATGATCATATATTTTATCGTTTATAATATTTGTTTCGAATATTTTTGACTTTTTTAAGAAAAACATTTCTAATTTTAATTTTAAGAAGTTGTTATATAGTTTTAATTCTTGTTTATTTGCTTCAATTTCGCAATAATTTTTAAACCCATTATTAAATGGGAAATACGTATATACATTAAATATTATTTGATATAGATCTTCGAAATCATCTTGAGTTAATTTATTTCGACTATATTTATTAAATATATTATAGTACATTTTGATTTTCATTAAATTATCTATTATTTCTTGCTGCATCGTTTTATCTTTAATTTCACTATTTGCAATTTGATCTAGTTGTTCTTTTAATTTATCTATTAAATCTTTATTTTCATATATAAACTTATCTATTATAATTTCTATATACGTTGCTTTGTCGGTTGCTGTTAGATTATCATCTAAATTAATTGATGAATTAAATAATTTTTTATAATCTTTCTCTACTTTATTATATCTGTTTTCTAATACATATTTTGTATTTTCGTTTATATTTTTTGGATAGTTTGCGATTGCACAGATACAGTAATCAATTATTTTTTGGTCGGCGATAACAAACATATTGTTTATAATATTCATTTGATGATCTAAAGCTTTTAATATGTTTATTTTTCTTCTTCCTAAAACATATAGTCCCATATGTTTAGTTAAATATTTTTTATCTTTTCTAAGTTCATTTAAGGCAATATATTTATATTTTAAAGTGTTATTTATTTCAGTTATTTTTTGAGAATAATATGCTAGTTTTTTACTGTCTATTATTGAGTTAACGATATTACCGAAATGATCTTTATGCATAATATCTAGGGCTAAATCTTGATACATTTTTATTTCATTAAATAGTTCATTATCTAAGTTAATATAATTGTCTTCATTTTCATAAAATTTTAGATAATCTTCTTTTAAGTTACTAACATATTCTTGTTCTTTAGTAGTTAATTCTTCAAATGAAGGTATTTTAGAAGATGCATTATTAACTATTTCTGTATTAAATATTTTATTTTTCTTTTTAAATAAATTACTCCAAAACATATTTATTCCCCTTAAGTAAGTTATACTCTATCACACGTAAAGAAAAAACACAAGCAAATGTTTGTGTTTTAACTATAATTTTATTTAAAATATTTACACATGGTTAACATTTTTCGAGTTTTTAAAATGATTTTGGTATTGTTTGACTGCTCTTTTTTACTTGATTTTACACCTTGTTAATTTTGTTGGCTCTGTTGATATTTGCTTTTCCTCATACATCAATTGAGATTTCAGTTTCTTTTTGTATATGTTAAGAACTTTTATATAATACTCAATATAAACTTTATATGCTTCTATAATATCACTTGCATTCCTAATTTTAGCACTTATATCACAAGATTCTCGATAAGCAAGTTTTACATTATTGTAGCCAACAGAGTATATATAATTGTCTTTTTCTAATATCGTTAAATTACAAAATAAATCACGAAATGCAATTTCATAATCGTCTAAATCACCCCCTATATTGGCTGCATATTTAAAAATATAATTCATTTTCAATACACTTTCATAGAACAAATTAAATAAATAATTAAAAAGCCATTTGTTATTTTCAATATTGTCTTCCATGTAAATAATTTTATTTGGTAATATAATACTACTGCTAAAGCTCCAAATTGCAGTTAAAAAATCATTATCTATTAATTTGTAAGATTCAAATTTTTTGAAAATAATACTTGGGGAGTTAGATCCTTCTGAAAGTATGATTTGTACTTTTTGATTTATTGATGGCGTGTCTTTTCCTATTATTATTTTTTCTAATTGTTCATTAACATGAATTTTCATTGAATATATATGAATATACGTTCCACTTACTGTATCAGTTACTGTACCAATTGGTCCTAAAAAAAGCGTTTTGGTTTTGCTTGGTATGTATATATTTATGTTTTTATCTTTACTTTGTATACAGGAATTTCTAAGATAGGTAGAATAGCTACTCAAATCACAATCTTTTGATAAATATGGTAAAACATTAAAATTTATTTTGTCTTTATATAATATATAATAAAGCACAATCTCTTCTGATTCATAATACTCTCTCAATTTTATTAAATCTATTGAATATTGATTTTGTGAGGTAATATCTTGTTTTGAACTAGGATTGATACATAAACCAAAAACATATTTATAATAATCTTTTTTTAAAGCATTTTTGCTAATCCAAGGCTCTTTACCAATTAATTTAAGAGGATGGTCAAATGCTTTTTTATCAAAATACTTATCAATACCATCTACAAAATCTAACGATAAAAGCAATTCTACATTTGGAAAATATTTAATATTAAAATCATCATATATAAACATATTTTTATAAATTTCATCACTTTCGGTTAAATTGAAAATTTTCAGTAACAAGCTATAAGCTTTATCGCTAACTTTATTTGCTTCAAATATTTTTGATTGTTTTAGTATGAATGCTTCAGATTTACCTTTTATTATTTTACTATATAATATTAGTTCGTCTTTATTTGCTTTCTTATTAAAATACTCTGTGAAACCACTACTAATAGGGAAATAAGTATATACATTAAATATTATTTGATATAGGTCATTAAAATCGTCTTTGGTAATTAGATTTCGTCCATATTTGTAAAATATAAGATAGTACATTTTTATTTTTTTAAGATTAGATATTTTTTCCTGTTGCTCCTTTTCATCAATTATTTCATTAAAAGCTATTATATCTAACTGTTCTTTCAATTTATTTATTAAGTCTTTATTTTCATATATAAATTTATCTATAAGTATTTCCATGTATGTTATTTCATCTGCAATAGATATACTATCATCTAATTCAATTGATGAATTAAATAAATCTTTATAATCTTTCTCTACTTCGATGTATCTATCATTTAATGCTTTTTCAGTGCTTTTATCGATATTTTTTGGATAGTTTGCGATTGCACAGGTACAGTAATCAATTATTTTTTGGTCGGCGATAACAAACATATTGTTTATAATATTCATTTGATGATCTAAAGCTTTTAATATGTTTATTTTTCTTCTTCCTAAAACATATAGTCCCATATGTTTAGTTAAATATTTTTTATCTTTTCTAAGTTCATTTAAGGCAATATATTTATATTTTAAAGTGTTATTTATTTCAGTTATTTTTTGAGAATAATATGCTAGTTTTTTACTGTCTATTATTGAGTTAACGATATTACCGAAATGATCTTTATGCATAATATCTAGGGCTAAATCTTGATACATTTTTATTTCATTAAATAGTTCATTATCTAAGTTAATATAATTGTCTTCATTTTCATAAAATTTTAGATAATCTTCTTTTAAGTTACTAACATATTCTTGTTCTTTAGTAGTTAATTCTTCAAATGAAGGTATTTTAAAAGACGAATTATTAACTAATTCTGTATTAAATATTTTATTTTTATTTTTAAATAAGTTACTCCAAAACATATGCATTCTCCTTAAGTAAAATATACTCTATCATATATAATGAAAAAACACAAAATTATTTTTTTAAATGAAATTTCGTATTTTATATTGACTTGGCAATTGATATTCTGATATTCTATTCCTTAAGGAACATTTAATTGTTTAGGTGATTACCTCTACTTTAGCAATAGAAAGAGGTGATGGTTGTGAATAAAAGATTATTATATTTTATTTTAATTAATTTATTTATAATTATTTTTATTTTATTTTACATCATTATTAAAATGATAGTGTTAAAATAAAAACACCATAAACGTGGGGTTTTGGTGCAATTCCTATAAAAGGTAATCACCCAACATTCCAAAATTAGGCGTTCCCTTTTTATTTTATGTAAGTCTTGCTTACATATTCATAATATCAAATTTTAATAATTTGTACAATAGTAATTTTTTTAGGAAAATTTTATATTTTATTTTTATTTTCTATAAGGATTTTGAGAGTAAATATAACTTCTGTAACGCATATTCTCATTTTCTTTTAATTGAGCACTTATTTCATTTTCTACTCTTATATTATTTCTATATGCTGCTATCCTTGAACTTAAATAATAAACATATCTTTCAGTCATTGTTAATTGCTCATTAAAATATGAATCTCTCAATTTACGATATTCGCTCTCGAAATCTGTTAATGATAAATTTTCTATTCTATTAATTTCACTCTTTACATAATTAAGTTCTTCAGCTGTTAATTTACTTATTATTAAATCTTCCAAAGACTCTATTTTCATAAAATTACATACTTTTATATATTCCTCTTGTGTACAAGTATTTGTTTCATACTTATTAAATAAATCGGCATATGTTTGATATTTAATATAATGGCTTAACTCAATTTGTTCAGATTCATTTAGTTCTTCAAATTTTCTAGACATTAAATAATTTTTTCTTTGTTTTTCAAATTCTGGCTCATAATTTAGCCAAGCAATCCATTCTTTATAATCTTTTGTTACTGTTTTAGCACTACCATTTGATTTAGACATTTCTTGAACAAGTATTTTCCATATATTTGACATTAGTGTTCCTCCATTCGATATTATATTCTATAATAAAAATTGTTACTTGTAAAGTTTATTTCTTATTTGTTCTCTTTTGTATATTTTCATTAAATGAAAGAATTTTAACAGCTTGTTTAGCATCTACTTCAGTTAAACCAGTTGCATTATTCGTAATGACATGGTGATCTAATTTTAATGTATCATCATTATCTAAAACTACATATTCAGTTATACCTAATTTTTTTAGTTTTACAGCTATTTCTTGAAGTTTATCTTTATATTTATTACTAGTTGTTAGACTTATAACATTCTTATCTAAACCATATTCTTCTAGTTTATTCATTAATATGTATAAATAGTCAGGAAATAAGCGCCAAATAGATGTGATTATTATCTTAGCGTCTGTTTCATCTACTATATATTTTAAGTTATATAAACATTCATCATCAAATGGTTCAATCATATTATCACTATAAGTTACAAATGATTTAATAAATGCGGTATGTTCATTAGAATTTAATACACCGTCAATATCTAAAAATATTGCTTTCATCTTGTTACCCTTACTACATAATAGCCCTTATCTCTTTTTAATATTTCAGCATGATGTTCTTTATTTAGGTCAGAAACAACTGTTTTAACACCATGATTGTTACGCATTACAAACCATAATTCTCCATTTTCAGTAAGATAATTGAAAGAAGAATTAAGGATTGTTAGGTATACTCCTTTTCCTGCTCTAATAGGTGGATTAGTTATAATTAAATCATATTTTTCATTAATTTTATCATACATATCACTTACAAATACGTTTGCTTTTACCTTATTTGATTTTACATTCATATTTGTTAAGTGAATGGCTCTATTATTAACATCAACCATATCAAAAGTTATATTTTTTAACTTAGATAACATTATACCAATAAAACCTACTCCACAACCCATATCTAAACCTTTAACATTATCTTTACCATATCTTATATATGTTTCTACTAATACTTTACTTCCTTCGTCTATTTTATCTTTAGAAAATATTCCTAGATCACTTTTAAATTTAAATGTTTCATTATTATAAGTATAGTAAACATCTCTAAGTTCACTTCTTAAATTTTCATTATTATCAAAATATTGCATATCTAACCTTTTATATCTTAAATTGTATATTTACGATATCCTTTCTTTTTTAAAAATTTATATGCTTCTAATACATTATCATCTATTTCTATTTTAGGTAAATCAAATAATTTATAGTGCTTTAACATAAATATTTCACCAACTATTTCATTTATAACATCTGATTCAGACATATTATTTTCTTTAACTACTTTATTTATGTACTTTCTTAATGAAAGATTAACTGATGTTACTTTGCAATTAATATTATATTTTTGACAAATTAACTTAGTTCTTTTTAAAGCATATGGCTTATGAACAATTATTAAGTTGTTATAATTTACCTTTTTTAAAGATTTTCTAATGTTTTGTTTGGTTGTTTTAGCGTGTTCTTCTAATACTATTTTAGCATTATTAATACCTAATTTAAGAGCATATTCTTTAAACCTTTTTGCTTCACTTGTTTTTATTTTACCAAGTGTTCCTTTACCTTTATATCCACTAAAAATTATTGTTTTAAAGTTGTATTTATCATCTAATTCTTTTACTACTTCAACGATTGTAGTATCGATAGACCCACAACCTAAGATAACATCACTTTTACTAATACTATCTTTAGTATTTAAATAATTATATATAATTTCTGCTTTATTTAATATTTCTTCCATGTATATTATTTTAACATGTTTTTGTTATAATTTAAATATTTCATATTATTTAATAAAAGTTTTTGGTTTATCTATATTTTTAACACAATTGAATAAAGCATTCTTTGATCTTTCATCCTCAATAATAACTTCTTTAATTGGTACCACTACCATAACATTTTCTAAATCATAATTTATATTCATTACTTTAGATGAAGCTAATTGTTCGCTTTCATCTCTAATATAAATGTTCATGTCAACATCATTAATATTAGTAACATTTCTTTGTAAAATATAAACATTTAAATATCTAAACTCTAATTGTTTTGATATAGATGGTAAAACAATTCTTAGACTAGCTGATAATCTTTCTTCATTGTTAATACTTTCGATAAGTTGTTGCTTTGTAATATTTGATGATCTATTCATCCAAATATTTAGCACTACCTTAGCATCAACGATACCGTATTGTTTAGAAAGTTCTTTAACAAAATCATATAAATTAACTGTTAAGGTATCTTCTAACATACTATCATGTTCTTGGACTAATGTATTAAGTTCTTCTTTTAGTTTATTTTGAGATTGTTCAAATTCCTCCATTAATTTAGCAATTTGCATTTTAAATCTTGTTTTTCTTTCTATAATTTCAGATGTTTTATTTTGAATTTCAATTTCTTTTGCTGAGATGTTATTTATTTTTTCAATATTTTCCATTATTTCTCCTATAATTTTTTTATAACTCTAATAATTTTGGATTATCTTTTATTTTTTGTTTCCTTAAACAATTAATAATAGCTTGTTTAATTATATCGTATTGACAGACATAGTATAGTGGTAATTCAATAAGTACTTTATCTAAATCATAATTAATTTGAATGGACTTACCTAATAAATTATTTTCCTTAAATAATCTTAATAAACAATCGTCTTTACTGTTTTCATCTCTTTTCATTAAATGAATATATGCTAAACAAAAGGTAAATTCATTATTTGAATTAAAATATTTTCTATAATTATCTAATTTTATTGTTATATTACAATTTAATCTGTCAAATTGATCAAATGTTCCTTCAATATTTTCTTCACTATATTTTCTAAAATCAGTAATAGGCATTTCAACTATAAGATTAACTTCTGGTTTAATTTTAGTTGTCTTTGTTAATTCATTTAATAAATCAGCTAAATTAATTATTACTGTTTTATTTTTTGTATAATCATATTTTTGATTGCTCAATTCTTCTATTTCATTTGTAATTATTGCTTGAGATTCATTAAAATCTTTGGTTAGTTTAGCAATATATGCTTTAAATGATTTTTCTCTTTCTCTTTTTTCAATTTGTTTTAACGCTATTTGTCCATTATATTCTTCATAGGTTTTAATTAGTTCTAATTCTTTCATTTTTATATTCCTCTTTTCTTTATTTTCTTATAATTTAATTTATTTTGATAACAATCTATTATTGATTTCTTTATATCTTTATTTATAGTTATTAATTGTTTTATATCAAAAGTTATATTTATATCTTTTAGCTTGAAAGGAAGCACTAATGTGTTATCATCCTCATTATGATGAAATATTATTTTGACTTGCTTACTAATATCACTTTGGAAATCTAAATTTGTTTCTGGCAAAATATCTATTCTAGCACATAATACATTAAAAATATTATAAATTTCTTGATTATAAAATGGATTTAAATTTATAATTGAATCCTCAAATTCATAATTGTCAAAATTAAAGTTATTTTTAATTAAATTTTTCATTAATTTTGCAAAAGTATTATTTTGATTATTTTGTGATTCAATCACGTTTACTAATATAGATGGTAATTTTTCAGTAAAATTATCATTAGATGAAATAATGCTTAATAGATCATATAAATTTAATGTTATAGTTTCTTTACCATAATTATCAATTAATTCTTCAATTTTATATAAATATTTATTTAAAATGATTAATTCCTGATTTATATCTTTATCAGATAAAATTTTGTGATTATTTTTTAAAGTAATATATTCATTAATTAACTTTTTAAAATATAATCTTTCTATTTCTAGATCTTCTAAAGATTTAATTTTATTTTCCAAGTCGTTTTTCATAAGTAAACCTTTCTTATTTATTACTTTATAATAAATAATTTTTTAAATCAATAAATTAAGGCAAAAAAATAAAAGTTAATCTTCTTTATTAACTTTTATAACTTCTTTACAAAAACACATTCTGATAATCTTACTTTATAACTTAAATTTTGTTATATTGTTTTCGCTAGTTGTTTAGGTTTATTATTCATTTCTTGTTTCTTCAAACAATTTATAACGACTTTTTTCATAAAATCATTTTTAACAAAATCATTTAATGGCATATGAATCAAAATTTTATCTAAGTCATAATTAATTTGAATGGATTTCCCACTTAAACGATCTAAGTTATATATTTTTAGTAAACAATCATCTTTATGAATTTCTTCTCTTTTTATTAAATGGACATATGAATATGGACCAAAAGTAAGATATCTATTAGAATAGTAATTTCGATAATTATCCAATTTTATTGTTATATTACAATCTAATTTATCAAATTGTTCAAAAGTTTCTTCAATATTTTCTTCACTATATTTTCCAAAATCATTAACAGGCAGTTCAATTATAAGGTTAACTTCTGGTTTAATTTTAGTTACCTGTGCTAATTCTTCTACTAGATCTGATAAATTAATTGCTATCTTATTTTCATATATAAAATCAAGTTTTTGTTCAACAGTTTCTTTTACATTTTTTTCAAGTTTTTTCTGTGATTCACTAAAATCTGCTTTTAAAGTAGCAAGATATGATTTGAAAGATTTTTCTCTTTCATTTATTTCTGCTTCCTTTGCAGCTATTTGCTTATTAAATTCTTCATATATTTCTATTTTTTCTAAATCAGTCATCATATTTTCCTCTTTCTAATTAAGTTGATACATATTCTATATCAAAAATCAATTTTATTCAATAAATTAGAGCAAAAAAAAATAAAAGTTAATCTTCTTTATTAACTTTTATAACTTCTTTTTCCTTATAAAAACCACATTTGGTGCATGCTCTATGAGGTCTAATTGCTTCTCCACAATTTGGACAACTTACTACGTTAGCAGCAGTTTTCTTTAAATGTGTACGACGCATTCTTTTTTTAGTTTTACTTGTTCTACGAAATGGAACAGCCATAGTATCACTCCTATTCTTTAATTATTCACTTACAATTTCCCAGCCATTATTTTAAAATTTTTTACATTAGATAAATTATTAAAAGGAGGTAAAACACTATAATTAGTATTGCTTATAATTGCAATTTAAAATGAATCATTTTTTTAATTTCTTTTACTTAATATTTTAGCTGTTTCTTCTTTACTAATTACTTCTTTTGGAAGAACTAAACCTAATTCAATAAATAAATCAATATGTTTAGCCATTTCAATATTAAATTCTTCTCTTAAAGCGTCATTATTGCCTATTGCATCTAATAATAGTTTTGTGTTACATATTAATTCTCTTTTACTATATTTTAATCTTCCTTTGTTATATATGAATTCATTTATTTTTGAATTAAATTGATTAACATTACTTGCTAATGGAGTAACCATACACAGAACTATTGCTGATAAAAGAGAATAACCCAATGCTAATGAAATAGAAACAAACACACCATACCCCTCGTAATTTTTAGATTCTAAATCCACTAATTTATAA
>CAKOMY010000013.1 GCA_934096815.1 uncultured Bacilli bacterium
GTTTAGAAAATCCAAAAACAAAAGAAAAAGTAAATAAAAATGACGAAATAAGAATCTATTATAATGAAAATAATGAAATGATGGTAGAATATCCATATACTAAAAAGGATGAAATATATTTATATGCTATGAATTATAGTACAACATATCAAAATCAAGAATCGGATCTATGTTATAAAGGAAAAAATACTTCAACTTTGCAAATAGTAACTTTTGAAGGAGAAGGTGCAGGTATTGAATTAAAACCAAATGAAAATATAAAAGCCTATATGGAAGATGGACCTTTATGCTATGATACAACAACAAATAAATCAAAAATAGATACAAGTAAAATTGGAACATATAAAATAAGATATGAATACACAACTGATGGTAAATCACTAGAAGAAAGCGAAAATAAGAAAACAGCTGAAAGAACAATAACTGTTAAACCGAGTAAACCCAAAATTAACGTGTTTAAAGTTGAATATCAAGACGATGTAAATAATATTAATTTTGATCCATATAAGGCAAGATTGACTTTAAATGTTGAAGATGTAGTTGATTCTAATGTAAAAGTAAAATATTGTTTGGCAACCGTTAATAATATTAATGTATGCAAAGATAATGGTATCGGTTTAGAAAATACTTGGATAGATATAGAAAGCAATAAAAATAGTATAATTGATTTTGATATTAGAGAAAAGTATTCAAGTATTAAGGATAAAAATGATGTAATGTTCTATGTTTTTGCTAAAAATTCTTTTGAAGAACATGATAGTAAGGAAAATGAATCTGGTAAATATATTATGAAAAATAAAGTGACACTTATTTATACATATGATAGTGCAAAAACGCCTACATTTGATACAAAAGAATTATACGTTGTAAGAGGATCTAATTTGGCAAATATATTAAATGACAATGAAGAAGAAAATACTAAGTTTGCTTTTGAAGGATGGTTTACTGGTAAAGACGGTACTGGTGAAGATGCAAATACAATTAAGCGAGTACTTGATGATTTAACTTTATATGCAAAGTGGTATAAATATTGCAGCGAAAAAGTTTATGTTAGAACTGATCCTTGTTCTGAAAGTTGTGGTGGAGGTCATTATATAAAGTATTATGATGATAAATATTATCCAAAACATTGCAATGAAACACATAGTTGCAATACTGATCCGTGTGAACCATCTGGTGGAGGATCATCTAGTGGCGGAGGTTGTAATTGTAGTGCTGGTGGATATTCTACTATGGAAAAATGTGAAAGAGTAGAAGGAAAAGGAATGTGTTGTAAGTCTGGAACTAGTTCTTATTGTCCAGCATAGAAAGAGAATATTTTCTCTTTTTTAATTGTAAAAATAACATAAATATCTTATAATTTAATTATGATAAGGGTTGGTAAAATGAATAAAAAAGGACAAGCATTAGTTGAATTTATTATTATTCTTCCAGTTATAATTTATATAATCATGTTTATAACTGATATGATGCTAATTTTTTCTTATAAAAATCATTTAGAATCAGATATGAATGAAACAATAACTTTATATAAAGAAAATAAAATTGATGAATTAAATAAAATAACTGATGCAACATTAACATATGAGGTAAAAGATAATTATGTTTATTTAACCTTAACTAAAAATTACAAAACAATAACTCCTGGACTTTCTAAAGTGTTAGGAAAACCTTATAAAATTAAAAGTGAAAGGGTAATACTAAGTGAATAAAAAAGGACAAAGTTTAACAATATTTATTATTATTTTACCAGTTATTTTTATCTCTCTTGCGTTTACCTATGATTATGCTACTATCATAAATGAACAAATGAAATATGAAGGTGTTACTAAAACTATTTTAAAAAGTACTCAAGATGAAGAAAAAATAAAAGATTTATATCAAAAAAATGGTTATAGTACTAATAATTTCAATTATAAATTAGATGAAGATAAAATATACATTCAAAATAATTATAAATTTAAAAGTACGTTTGGCAAGATAATAAACATTAAAAATTATAATATTAAAATAAATTATGTTGTTATTAATACAAATAATGGTATAATTATAGAAGAAAATAAAGGTGGTTCTTAATATGGCTAGAGGTAAAATTGTTTGTATGTATTCAGCTAAAGGTGGAGTTGGAAAAACAACGACACTTCTTTCACTTGCAGGAATATTATCTAAAATGGATAAAAAAGTTCTTATCGTTGATTTAGACCTAACAAATGGGGCAATTGCTTTTTCACTTAATAAAGACGTTACTAAAACTATCTATAACTTTGCTGAAGATTATTTAAATAATAAATATGATGATATGGATAAATACATAACTAAATATGATGATAACATCTCATTTATAGCATGTCCTAAAGATCCAAGACAAGCATCACGTATAAATATAAAATATATAGATATTTTGTTAGATAAATGTGTGTATGCATATGACGTAATATTAATAGATACAGCTAGTAGTCTAAATGAGGTAAATGTCTTTGCATTAGATAAGAGTGACTTAATTTATTTTGTGACCACAAATGATTTTGTTTCTCTTAAGAATCTAAAAAATATTCTTAATATATTTGAGGAAAATGATTTAAAAAAATATAAGATAATTGTTAATAATAGTTTTATACCTAATAAAAATTTCTTTAGTAATTATGATTTAAAAAATATATTAGGATCAAACGTTGATTACGTAATTAGTTCTAGTTTTCATGTTTCGAAGTTAGATGAACTTGTTTTAAATGGTGAATTAATAACTTATAAATATAGTAAATTTAAAGATGAAAAAGTCTTTGAATTAATGGCAAACGAAATAATAGGAGGTAAAAAATAATGAAGAATACTTTATTAGAATCTTTTGATTTTACTCGTCCTAATGATTATCAAGATAGCATGGTATCTGATTATGATGTATTTCCCGATAAGAAATTATTAGATAAGTTAAGAAAAATAATAATAGAGCACTTAGTTGATACCGAAATACCTGAAGGAATTGAATTAAGTGACTTTATAAATAATGAAGTAGATAAATGTCTTGAAGGATATGATCTAACAAATGTTGAAAGAAATCATATCTATAATTTAATTGAAGATGAAGTAAGTGGAAATGGTCCTATTACTGAGCTATTAACAGATGATAATATAAGTGAAATAATGGTAAATGGACCTAAAGATATTTATGTAGAAATAGATGGTAAAATAGTTAAAGACACTAGTGTTTCATTTATTAACAATGATCATATTATTAGAACAATTCAAAGGTTAATTGGACCTCAAGGAAGAACTATTGATTCATCAAGTCCAATGGTTGACTCAAGATTAAAAGATGGCTCACGTATTAACGCCGTTATTCCTCCTTTATCAGTAAATGGACCAGTTATAACAATTCGTAAATTTAAAAGAAATATGACTCATATTGATGATTTACTTAGAGTCGGTAGTTTAACCAATGACATGGCTTTATTTTTAGAAGGAGCCGTAAGAGGAAAGTTAAATATAATTGTTTGTGGTGGAACTGGTAGTGGTAAAACAACTCTTTTAAATATTTTAAGTTCTTTTATCGGAAATGATGAACGTATTATAACAATTGAAGATGCTGCTGAATTAAAATTAGAACAAGAACACGTTATTAGTTTAGAAACAAGAACGATGAATTATAATAATAGTTCTATAGTAACAATTAGAGATTTAGTTATAAATGCCCTAAGAATGAGACCAGATCGTATCATTGTCGGAGAATGTCGTGGCAAAGAAGCATTTGATATGTTACAAGCTATGAACACAGGTCATGATGGATCACTTACAACTCTTCATGCAAATAGTCCCGAAGATGCTTTAAATAGGTTAGAAACCATGGTCTTAATGAGTGGAATTGATATTCCTGTTAAAGCCATAAGAGAATATATTGATAACGCAATTGATTTAGTAATTAATATTGAAAGAATGCATGATGGTAAAAGAAAAATAACCAATATATCTGAAGTAGTTGGTTTTAATGGAGATGTAATTAAATTAAATACTATCTTTGAATTTAAACAAAAGGGTATAACTAAAACTGGAGAAGAAAACGGAGAATATATTAAAACAAGTAAAAAACCACATGTATATAACATATTAAAATCAAGAGGAGTAGATACCTTAGATAATATCTTTAAATAGAAAGGAAAATAAATATGAGCTTAAGTATATTAGTTAAATTAATTCTTATCTTACTATTATTATTTATAATTATTTATACTATCAAACTTACTAAATCTTTAAAATTAAGTTCTAGAATAAATAAATATACTATAAATAATAAAGATAAATCAGTTAGTGTTGGTGATTATTTCTACAATAGTTATTTAGAGTTTAAAAATATTTTAATTAATATCTTAAGTAAATCCGCCTATTTTAAAAATAAATCTAAAAAATTTAATAAATATGCCTATAAAGATAATAATGGTATTTCAATTATAGCTACTAAATTTTGTATATCAATGATATGTGGAATCTTGTATATTTTATATAGTTTATTTCAAAATAGCTTTAATATAATGTTTTTATTATTAATTATGTTCCTAAGTTATTATACTTATAATGTTGTTTTAAATATAGAAATTAATAGAAGAAATAAACTAATTGAAAATGATTTATTAAAGGCCATAGTTATTATGAATAATGCCTTTAAATCAGGATACAATATAACCCAAGCAGTTGATATGGTTGTTAAAGACTTATCAGGTCCAATTAAAGAAGAATTTGCTAAAATAAGTTATGATTTAGAATATGGTCTAGACTTAAAAGATGTTTTTGATAGATTTTATGAAAGAGCAAAAGTAGAAGATATTAAATACATAACTAGTACATTATCTCTACTTAATTTAACTGGAGGTAATCTAGTTGGAGTATTTTCTAATATTGAAAATTCATTTACCAATAATAAAAGATTAAAAGATGAATTAAATAGTATGACCGCATCATCTAAACTAGTTTATTATTGCTTACTTGCTATGCCTATATTATTAACCACTGTCCTTTTAATAATTAGTCCTGATTATTTTGCACCATTAATAACAAATTCAATTGGAATAGTAATAATATTATTAATTATAATTTTATACATAAGTTATATTTTAATTATAAAAAGAATATTGAAGGTGGATTATGAATAGTTTAGTAAGTCGTATATATACAAAAAAAACTTTAAAAAGGATAAATGAAAAAAATAAATTATTTGGTTTATCTCATAATTATAATGTTGATGAATTATTATTAAGTCATCTTATTATTTCCTTATTTATTTTTCTTATTTTAATATTAACAAAAATAAACATAATAGTTTCTTTAATTATAGTAGTTATTTATTTTAAAGCTATGGAATATTTCTTTTTTGATTATCCCTTATTAAAAAGAGCTAAAAAACTTGAAAAAGAATCAATATTTTATTTTCAAATATTAAGTTTAAATTTAGAATCAGGTACTAATCTAGGCAATGCAATAGAATTAACTAGTAACAATATTGATAATGATTTATCTAAGGAATTTAATAAAGTAATAGAAGATGTCTCATTAGGTAAAAGTTTAAATGAAGCACTTGATGATTTAAAGCTAAGAATACCTTCTGATACTGTAAATAATATTATTCTAAATTTAGTAGAATCAAATATCTATGGAAGCAATATTGTTGAATCATTATCTAATCAGTTATCTTATTTATCTGATAAACTTATTCTAGATACTAAAGCTAGAATCAATAAGATGCCTATAAAAATAAGTTTAGTTAGTGTATTTATATTTATTCCTTTAATTCTATTAATAATTATATCTCCATTAGTGATTAATATTATAAATAGCTAAATATATTAAAATACTTTTTAACTGTTAAGAGGTTTCCTTTTAATAGTTTTTTAATGAAAAAATTTTAAAAATGTGCTAAAATAACGCACAAAGGGATTGATATGATGAATTTATATAGAGATTTTTATAATAAAGAAACTACTGCAACTATTGGAGGAAGTTATCGAAAGTACTGGTTAGAAATTCAAAATTTAATATTAAGCTTGGAAAATAAAGGCATAAACGTTGTAGCACCTAATAAAGAATGGGAGCCAAAAGAAGATGATGAAGGAAGTGTTAAATTCAAAGGCGAAGAAGAAACTGATATAGCTAATTTAGAACTTAACTTTTTATACAATATGGTATCATCAGATATATTTGTAATATGCAATCCGAATAATTATGTAGGATATATGGCTTATGCAGAATTTTTTTTAGCGTATTACGTCATTTTAAATAAAACATTAGAATCTAAAATAAAAAGAGAAATATTAAATGCTTTAATTAAACATAAAGGACAAGAATTTTATGATAGACATTATCAAGAATATCGTAATTTACTTATTGGCAAAGATTTTATTGATGAAATAAGAAAAAGAGGTCAAAAAGTAAAATTAAATCATATTTACTTTACTGAGGCACCAATTGGTTTAAATTATTTCGATGAAAATGGATTAATTAAAGAAAATTTTGTCAATGAATTTTTCTCATCAAGTGAATTTGCAAGAGATAGAGAATATTACAACGCGGGACTTTTTGATATAAATGATGGAAAAGGTAAATATAATAAAAATATATATAGTAACAGTTGGCCAAATTTTGAAATGTATATTCATATAATGCAAAAACAAATAAATTTAATTCAAGATGGTATAAAAAGAGGAATAGTTACTATAGGTGCTAATGATTTAATAAAATCTTCAAAAAAGACATTGATTAGAAAAAAATAATTATTATAATTTGTTGTTTACTATGTTTAAATGGGATAAGATTTGGTATAATTTAACTATAATATGGTGATAATAAATGAAGAATAAAAAAGGATTTACATTAATAGAAATAATAGTGTCAATAAGTCTTCTTCTTTTAATAGGAGTAGCAGTAGGGATATCTTTAAATAAAGTATTTAAAAATCAAGAAGTGAAAAATTATGAAGAATATGTAGATAAAGTAAAATCAGCAGCTCTTTTGTATGCTAATAATAGAGTAGATATAATAAATGAATTAAATTCAAATGTGTCATTTAAGATAATTTTAGTAAAGGAATTAATAGATAATGGATATATAAATAAAAATATAGTAAATCCACAGACAAAAGAGGCTATTGGTGAAAATGAACTAATAAGAATTTATTATAATGAAAATAGTGAAATGATGGTTGATTATCCATATAATAAAATAAATGAAATATATTTATATACGATGAATTATAATGTAACTTATAATAGTCAAGATCAAAATTTATGTTATCTTGGAATAAATACAAGCAGTTTACAATTAGTAAATGGAAATGGTGCCAATAGTGGAACATTATATATTGATAAAAATATTAAAGCATATATGGAAGATGGAAGTGAATGCAAAAATATTAATACCAATAAAATAGGAACTTATAAAATAAGATACGAATACACAACTGACGGTAAATCACTAGAAGAAAGCGAAAATAAGAAAACTGCTGAAAGAACAATAACAGTTAAACCTAGTAAACCATTGATAAATAAATTTAACGTAAAGTATGAAAACGAAGATACAACTCTTCCAAATTTTGATATGTTTAAGGCAAATATGACTTTAAATGTTACTGATGTAAATAATTTAAATTTAAAATATTGCTTAATTGGATTAACTAGTGAAGAAAAAAATGGAAATATAGACAATTTTATAAATAGATGTAAAAATAATTATGAAGAAATAGATGGAATAAAACAGATTGGTGAATATTGGACTGATATAAAAAGTGATTTCTTTGTTGGTATTGATGAAAATATAGAAAATAATACTACAAGATACAATATAGTTAAGAACTTTAATATAAAAGACGAATATAAAAAAGTAAGTAATTATGATAAAGTATATTTTTACGTTTTTGTAAAAAATGATTTTGAGGAAAGTTCTAATAAATTAAATGAATATAATAATGGAGAATATTTGTTGATGAGTAGAATTAATTTCCATTTACTTTTTGATGATGCAGCATTTAATAATATACCTAAAACGGCAAATAATGTATATTCAATAACTGAAATTAATAATGATACACCATATAATGAGGTAATTAATGCTCATAAAGAATATGAAAGAGCTTACAGAGACAGGTATGTTTTAACTGGTTGGAGTACAAGTAAAAATCAAAATATAGTTGAATATACTTCAGAAACAACTACTAAAATAAATGGAGTACTAAATTTGTATGCAGTATGGGTAATTGATAATGAACCACCAACTTGTTCTTTAAAACTTGCTGGTGGTAAGATAGTTGCTGATATAAAAGATAATTATGGAGTAAAATACTATAATTGGAATTCAACATACAGCGGTGAAAGCAGTCTTACCAAGCCAATAACACTTGGAAAATCAATATATTATGTAAAAGATTATGCAGGTAATGAGGGTTTGTGTAGCATAGAAGTAAAAGAAAAAGAATCTTATACTTATGTTGAGTCAAAGCAATGTCCTAATAATGTTCCGGTTCCATGTGGTAATGATAGCTGGTATCCTGGTAGTGAAAGTGGTTGGGCTGGTGATCAGTGCTATAGAACTGAGTGGATAGACTGCTCAGAAACAAAAACTGGTACAAAATGTCCTGATGGATATACTGAAGGTAGTGGGAAATGTTATAGGCAACTATAACATTTTATTTCTTATATAATAATTTTAAAAAATTATACATAAATATTATTCTCTTTCATACATTTTAATTGAAAGGAAAATGAGAATGGAAAAGAAAGAGATAATAAGTAGCATCTCAACTTGGGGAAATGGAGAAATATATTTAGGTGTTGTTGGAGCAGTTAGAACTGGTAAATCTACATTTATTAAAAAAGTAATAGAGAATTTTATTGTACCCAATATTGAAGATGAAGATTTAAAGAAAAGATGCATAGATGAATCCCCACAATCAGCTCCCGGTAAAACAATTATGACCATGGAACCTAAGTTTATTCCATCATCAGGAGCAAATATTAAAATAGATGAATTTACTACTAATGTTAAACTAATAGATTGTGTTGGCTATGTAGTTAAAAGTGCAAATGGTTACGAGGATGAATTAGGAAACCCTAGAATGGTTAAAACACCTTGGTATGATGAAGAAATTCCTTTTATGGAGGCCGCTGAAATTGGTACTGAAAAAGTAATTAAAGATCATGCTACCATCGGAATCGTTATGACTACTGATGGCTCATTTGGCGAGTTTACTAGAGGAGAAATAACAGGTACTGAAGAAAAAGTTATAACCGAACTTAAAATGATTAACAAACCTTTTATTGTTATTTTAAATACAACTCATCCCGAAAAAGAAGAAACAAGAAATCTAGCTAAAAGTTTAACAGATAATTATGATGTTCCTGTTCTTCCTGTAAACGTAGATAAAATGAATGAAAAGGATATGTATGAAATTTTAAAAACTGCCTTATATGAATTTCCAATTTTAGATATTGAAATTAATATTCCATCATGGGTTCATATGTTAAATAATGATCATCCAATAAAAGAAGAATATATAACTAAATTAAGAGAAAGTGTAGATGGTATAAGCAAACTTAAAGATGCTGATAAAATAATTAGTTATTATCAAGATAGTAAATATATAAATAAAGCCTATATTTCTAATGTTAATACTAAAACAGGCGTAGTTACATTAAATTTAGATTCTTCTAATGAATTATATAATGAAACTTTAAAAGAATTACTTGGAGGTATTACTTTAAACAAAGGAAATCTTCTTAAAATATTTATGGATTATTCTAGTGGTAAAGATGAAATATCAAGTGTTAAAGATGCCTTAAAAATGGCTAAAGCAACAGGCTATGGTATTGTTTATCCAAGCCTATCAGATATGAAACTATCTACTCCAGAAATAATTAAGCAAGGTTCTAAATATGGTGTTAAGTTAAAAGCCCTTGCTAGTTCAATTCACTTAATGAAAGTTGATGTAGAAAGTACGTTCGAACCTATTATTGGAACCGAAATGCAAAGTAAAGAATTAATAAACTATATAATGAAGGATTATGAAAAAGATCCATCAAGTATTTGGAAAAGTGAAATATTTGGCCGTAGTTTAGATGTCATTGTTAAAGAGGGAATAGAAGCCAAATTATCAATGATGCCAGAAGCAACTAGATATAAATTATCTAACACAGTAACTAAAATTGTCAATAAAGGATCAAATAATTTAATAGCAATAGTTTTATAAAGATAACATTTTAAATTGTTGTCTTTTTTTAAATACAAAAAATATGATATATTTATATTAGTTAATTAAAGGAGTCTAAAAATGATAAAATTAAACGAAGGCGATACGCTTGCTATTAAGATTGAAAATTATAATAAGGAATTTGATGGAAAATATTTTCTTTTTATAAAAACTGAAGATTTTAGTGAAAAATATGATAATACTACCTCTAAAAAGTTGTTTAGAGCCAAAATAATAGATTCTATCGATAATATAGATTTAAATACTATAAACAACTCAGAGTATATAAAAAAAGAACTTATCTTATGGGAAAGAAGATTTTATCCATATATTGGACTTGAAACATATGATGATGCAGAAAAAAACCGAAAAACAATATTTTATCCGGACGAATTTAACTATTTATACTCTTATATATTTGAACTAAATATTACCAAAAAAGATTTAGATAAATTTACGTATTTAGGTAATTACAAAGTTGACTTACCAAAAGAATTGATTCCTTCATGGCCTGCTTTAACATTTATACATATTGAAAAATCAAGGGACTTTATATCAGAGTTAATAGATAATTATTGCTGGTTTAATTTAAGAAAAAGTATTTTTTTCACTGAAGAAGGAATAGAAAAATATAAAAAACTGGGTAAATTGATTAAAGATATATCTAACAATGAACCAAAAGAATTTAAAAGAGATTAATATTTAGATAATTTGATAATTTTGTTAAGTAAAATCATATATTTTTTCAAAAAATAGCCCTTTTTTATTGCATTTTGTCCCTAGTTTTGGTAAATTTTATTTGTAGGGTAATTTACCTTATAAAATTAATAATAGGAGGAAGTCAAAATGACTAAACAAGAATTAGTAGAATTTATTGCTACTGAAGCAAATATGAGTAAGGCTGAAGCTCTAAGAGCATTAGATGCAACACTTGCTGGTATCACTGAAGCACTTAAAAAAGGTGGCAAAGTTTCATTAGTTGGATTCGGAACATTTGCTGCTAAAGAAAGAGCTGCTAGAGAAGGAATTAATCCTTTAACTAAAGAAAAGATTTCAATCCCTGCTAAAGTTGCTCCAACATTTAAAGCTGGAAACAAATTAAAAGACGCTTTAAATTAATTTATTAAGAAGCTATGTGCTTCTTTTTGTTTTGATTAATACACGAACATAGGTATATAAATTATTAAAAATGACTTGAAAAAATACATAATTTGTGCTAACATATAGTCAATTTCGAAAGGGGATTATAGTAATGAGTAATCAAAAATTAGAAATAATTAATAAATTTGTTAATGAAAATTTTGAAGATAATGAATCTAAAGCATTCGATAATTTAGAAAAACTAATTTCATTTATTTTAGATAATAATATTACTTTTGAGGATGAAAAAGAATTATTAGATATAGTTGATATTGAAATGTTAATTAATAATAATGGTTTATTTAAAAAGATGGTTTCAAGTGTTTGCATACCAGAAAATATTGATAAATTAAAATTAATGAATGTTAAATTTGTTAATCTTATGATTAAAGCATATACGGACTATATTATTAACAATAAAGCTGAAGAAGAGGAGAAACTAGAAGAGGATGATTCATTAAATGATTTTGATTTGTATGCATCAACAGATGAAATGGATTCTGTATCTTTATATTTAAAAAGTCTTCCTTCAAAACTTTTAACTAAGGAAGAAGTAGTTGAATTGTATATAAAAAGAGAAAATGGTGATGAAGCAGCTTTTAATGAAATCATTAAATATAATTTAAAACTTGTTGTACCTGTTGCTAAAAAATATGCTCGCAATTTAATATCTAATTCTGGAATTGAATTTTTAGATTTAATTCAAGCAGGAAATGAAGGATTAATAAAGGGTACTGAAAAATTTAATTATAAACTTGGGTGGAAATTTTCAACCTATGTAAGATGGTGGATAAGACAATCTATAGAAAGAATGATTGCAAATGAATCAAGAAATATTAGAATTCCAGTTCATACCCATGAATTGATACTTAAAATTAGAAAATATGGTTATGAATTTCACAATTTATATAATAGATATCCAAATGAGGATGAAATTGCAAAGGCTTTAGAAATAAATAGAAGCGCCGTTATTGATTGTTTAAATCATATGGATGAGACAATATCATTAAATACAACATTTAAAGGTGATGATGGGGATGAGACTGAATTAATGGAATTTATTCCTGGATCGCAAGAAAATCTAGAGAATCAAGTATTTGAAAAAGTCTTTAATTATGCATTAAATAATTTATCTAATCTTTCAAAAAGAGAACTAGAGGTTATTAAATATCGATTTGGTTTTTATAATAGAATTTATACACTTGAAGAAGTTGGCAAAATGTATGGTTTAACTAGAGAAAGAATAAGACAAATTGAGTCAAATGCTAAAAGAAAATTACAAAGATGCAGGGAAATTCGTAAATTTATGTAATTAAAAAGATAACTGTGATGGTTATCTTTTCGAATATTTGTTGGTTTTAATAATAGAAATACTTGAAAATTCAACTAATGTATGGCATGATATAAGAACTTTTAAGGTGGTAGCGTGAATAATATTAATTCTATAAAGAAAGATAGTAATAAATTATGTAAATACAAATTATATAGAAGGTATATTTTAGATAAAATAACAATTTTAACATCAAGAGAAATGCGTTATTATGTATTGTTATGGTTTAATTGATGGGACTTATTATAATTTAGGTGATATTAGCAATATTTTGGAGTATATAGGCAAAGTATTAATCAGTGTGAAAAGAGAACGTTAAAAAATATTAATAAGTTCAAAAATGTAAAAATTAAATCAAGATAAGAATTGTTAAAATTTATAATTGCTCTTAAATATATAAGGAGGAAAAATGAAAGAAGAAAAGGAAAAAATTAACGCTAATAAGATGAATTGCATAAAAAGATATGTTGATAGTGATTTATCAGAAAATGAAATGGAAATAAGTTTTAATAAATTTATGAAATATGTTTATGTGAATCGTATTTATTTGAATAAAAATGAAATAGTTTTTTTACTAAATACAAGCGAAAAATTATATAAAATAATAGGAAATTATTGTCAAAATAATGCTTATGATAATGTTGATAATAAACTTGTTAAAAAATTTATGAAATATTATGAATTGATTAGAAATTTTAACCTGATTTCTCAGATACCTGAATTGAAGGCTAATAATAAGACATACGATGAAGTTGAAATTAATGGTATAGATGTTTATTATGATAGTTTACCAGCAAAAATTTTAAGTAGAGATGAAGTTAATGCATTATGTAATTTAATTGAAAAAGGAAATGTTGCAGCAAGAGATAAATTGATAGGATATAATTTACGTTTAGTAGTTTCAATTGCAAAAAAATATATTGGTTGTGGAATAGATTTTGATGATTTAATATCTTCTGGAAATGAAGGACTAACTATTGCAGCAGATAAATATAACTATCGTTTAGGATTTACATTTGCTACTTACGCGACATTTAGGATAGTTCAATGCATAACAAGAAATATTGCAGAAAATAGTAGAACAGTTAGAGTACCTGTTTATTTACATGAACGATTAACTAAAATAAAAGCATTTATGAATAAATATTACTCACAAAATATGCGTTTTCCAGATTCTGATATTATAGCTAATGCTTTAAATTTAACCGAAGAACAAGTTGAAGAGGCTTTGCCGTTACTTCAATCAATTATTTCTTTAGATTATGCAAATACGGAAAATGCCGATATGAGTGATGAACCTATAATTAATTTTATTCCAGATGAAAATAATAATATTGAAGATGAAGAAGATAAAATATTTTATGAGCAAATAAAAGAAATTATTTTTAATCAAGGTAATCTAAATGCTAAAGAAAAAGAAATTTTAGCTTATCGCTATGGATTTGTTGATGATCGTAAATATACTTTAGAAGAACTTGGAGATAAGTTAGGAATTACTAAGGAAAGAGTAAGACAAATTGAAGCTAAAACTTTGGAAAAATTAAGTCAAAATCGAAATTTAAGATTTATAAATAGTGAAAGGATTAAATAGGGTTTTATGAAAAATAATTATATGATTGATAATCGTGACATCTCCTTTATTACAAATTATTTAAAAGAGAATGATATTAGACTTCTATCTAAAGAAGAACAATATAAACTTTTTATAGAATTAGAAGTCGGCAGTAAAGTTGCTAGAGAAAAATTAATACTTCATAATTTACCACTAGTTATTGCAATAGCAAATAAGTATGTTGGAGTTGGCTATAGTGTTTTAGAATTATTTGATATGGGATGTCCTGGTTTAATTATTGCTGTTGATAAATTTGATTATAAAAGAGGATTATGTTTTAGTACTTATGCTAAGTTTTGGATTAAGCAAACTATTTTAAGAAGTATTACAAGTGAGCTAAGAATGCAAAGATTACCAGATGAATTATCATATAAAGTTCTAAAAATGAAAAAATTTATATCTGAGTATTATTCCACGAATGGTTATTTTCCAACTAATGATGAAATATCCAAAAGTTTGCAGCTTCCTATAGATAAAATTGATGATTATAAAATATTGTTGAATGAGATTATTTCATTAAATATGTTTCTATTCAATGAAGAAATAAGTGAAGAAGAAGGAAAAGAAGAAGAATTAATTAATATAATTCCTTCAGATATTGATTATGCCGAAAAAGTAGAGCAAAAAGTTTTAAACGAAATTATTAGAGATTTAATTTTTAATTCTAAAATTATTAGTGATAGAAACAAACAAATTCTTATGTATCATTTTGGATTTATAGATGGTGAACAAAAAACAAATGAATTTATTGCTAAACAATTTGGGATTAGCAAATCAAGAGTTCAACAAATTGAACAAGATACATTTAAAAAAATATTAGCTTTACCAAAAATACAAGAATTAAATCCGAAATATGCTAGTAAATAAATAAAAATTTTATAAACTAAGTAAAAATTATGGACATAAAGGAAGATATTTGTTATATTAGTTATGTTTGTAATTAATTTATAAACCGCACTGAAAAGGTAAAAAGATGCTTATGCACACCTTAAAGGCGAGTCCTAAAAGATGGGAGGAAAATTAATGAAAGCTATATTTGTTACAGGTGGTAAACAATATTATGTTGCTGAGGGTGACGAAATCTTTGTAGAAAAATTAGATGCTGAAGCAGGTTCTACAATCGATTTTACCGATGTACTTGCTGTTGGTGAGAAAACTGGAACTCCATATGTTAAAGGAGCAAAAGTTGTTTGCGAAGTAGTTAAACATGGTAAACAAAAGAAAATTTTAGTGTTTAAATATAGACCTAAAAAGAAATATCGTCTAACTAAAGGACATAGACAACCATATACTAAATTAGTAGTTAAATCTATAGTTGGTTAATATGATTAAAGTAATTTATAGTAGTAATTCTTTAACAGTTACTGGTCATGCAAATTATGCTGATTATGGTAAAGACATTGTATGTGCCTCAGTATCAAGTTTAATTACTTGTACAGTTAATGGTATATATAGTTTAAATAAGAATTCTATTTTATATAAAGATGATTCTAATACGATAGAAATTAAAATATTAGATGATGAAAATGCTTTAAAATTATTTAACAACTTAATATTAATGCTAAAAGATTTAGCAAAAGATTATCCAAAAAATATTAAAATAGAAAGTGAGAAATAAAAATGTTATTTATTAAATTAAACATTCAACGTTTTGCTCATGTTAAGGCTCAAGGATCTACTCAAAATGGTAGAGATTCTGTTGGTCGTAGATTAGGTGCTAAATTAGGAGATGGACAAACTTGCGTAGCAGGTAATATTATTTATCGTCAAAGAGGTACTAAAATCTATCCAGGAACAAATGTTGGAATGGGTAAAGATCATACTTTATACGCACTAATTGATGGTGTAGTAAAATATGAAAGATTAGGAAAAGATAAGAAAAAAGTAAGTGTTTATAGTAAGTAATGCTTACTTTTTTATTTGATTTGATTAATTATTAATGTTATACTAGATTTTGTAAGGATTTGATAAGATGGAAGAGATACTTAAAAGAATACATGAATATAGTCTAGAAGAGATAATGGGATCTCGTTTTGCAAGATATTCTAAATATATAATTCAAGATAGAGCAATACCTGATGTTAGGGATGGATTAAAGCCAGTTCAAAGAAGAATTATATATGCTATGTATCGTGATAAAAATACATATGATAAACAATTTAAAAAGTGTGCTAATGCGGTTGGTAATGTATTAGGTAAATATCATCCTCATGGTGATTCATCTGTTTATGAAGCATTAATTAGAATGAGTCAAAGTTGGAAACAAAATCATATTTTAATTGAAGTAGATGGAAATAATGGTTCTATTGATGGTGATGGACCGGCAGCTTATCGTTATACTGAATGTAGACTTGCTAAGATAAGTGAAGAATTATTAAAAGACATAGATAAAGATACGGTTGTAATGGCTCCAAACTATTCAGATACTTTAATGGAACCTACCGTGTTACCAGCTAAGTTTCCTAACCTTTTAGTTAATGGTACAAGTGGTATTTCAGCAGGATATGCAACAAATATTCCGCCACATAATTTAATTGAAGTATGTGATGCTGTTATTAAAAGAATCGATAGTCCTAATTGTCATGAAGATTCTATTTTTGAAATAATAAAAGGACCAGATTTTCCAACTGGGGCAATTGTTGAAGGTATAGATGGTATTAAAGAAGCTTTTAAAACAGGAAGAGGCAAATTAATTGTTACTTGTAAATATACTTTTGAAAAGAATAAAGGTAAAGAACAAATAGTTATTACTGAGATTCCTTTTGATGTTAATAAACAATTATTAGTTAAAAAAATAGATGATATTAGATATGATAAAAAGATAGATGGTATAGCTGAGGTTAGGGATGAATCTGATAAAGATTCTTCAATTCGTATTGTTATAGATATAAAAGCAGGAGCTAATAAAGACTTAATAATAAAATATTTACTTAAAAATACCGATTTACAAACATCATATAACTACAACATGGTTTGTATTGATAAAAGAAGACCTAGGTTACTTGGCATTATTCCTATAATTGATGCTTATATTGAACATCAAAAAGATGTTGTTACAAAAAGAACTAAATTTGATTTAGATTTTGCTTTAAAAGAAATGCATATAACTGAAGGTTTAGTTAAAGCTATAAGTATTTTAGATGAAGTAATTGCTTGTATTAGAGGAAGTAAAAATAAGCCAGATGCTATTACAAATTTAGTTAAGAAGTTCGATTTTACTGAAGAACAAGCAACTGCAATTGTTATGTTACAATTATATAGATTAACTAATACCGATATAACTATTTTAAATGAAAAGTTAGATAATTTAAGAAAGATTATTAATGAACTTAAATTAATTTTAAGTGATGAAAACAAATTAAAAGCAGTTATTAAAGAAGAACTTAGAAGAATTAAAAAAGAATATGGAATGCCTCGTAAGACGGAAATTAGAAGTGAAGTTAAAGAAATTAAAATAGATGAAAAAGATTTAATTCCTAGAGAAGATGTTATTGTTATTTTAACTAAGGATGGTTATATTAAGAGAGTTTCTTTAAAGAGTAAATCTGATGATGAAGATACGCTTGTTAAACCGGGAGATTATGTTATTTCATATTATAAAACTAATACGATTAATAAGCTATGTGTTATTACTGCTAAGGGAAATTATTTATATATTCCTATTCATGAAATACCACTATGCAAGTGGAAAGAAATAGGCAAGCATGTAAGTAATATTGTTACTATTCCATCTGATGATAGAGTAATATCTTCTTATGTTATTGATGAAGAACAAGTAAATCCAATTATTTCGATATTTACTAAAAATGGTATGGTTAAGAGATGTAATTTAAATGACTTTATAGTTTCAAGATATAATAAACCATATACGGTTATGAAACTTAAAGATGATGATGAAATAGTAAGTACTAGTTTAAATAAAGAAAATGCGATGATTGTTACTAGTGATGGATATTATTTAAATTATAACGTTAATGAAATACCAATAGTAAGTCCTAAAGCAGCTGGTGTTAAGGGAATTAACTTAAAAAATGACTTTGTTGTATTAGGCACAACATATAACGATAGTGATGAATATTTAGATGTATTTACAAATCAAAAGACCGCTAAGAGAGTTAAATTAAAAGACTTAAGTTTTTTATCAAGAGCTAAGAGAGGATCTAGTTTACTTAAGAGGGTTAAATCAACTAAGTATGAAATATCATTTGCGTTCTTAACTAATAGTAAAGATGAAATTGGATACATTACAGGAGAAGATACAAATCTTTTAAAAAATAGTGATATTCCAATAATGGACGTTCAATCAACAGGAAGTGTTTATACTAAGTTAAATGTAAGTAATGTATTTGTTATTAAAGATATGAAAAATATTGATGATAATTCTTTTGCATTAAATAAAGAAGAACAAAATAATGAAGAATTAACAATTGATAATTTTATTGATAATTTTAAATTATAGAATTATAAGACCACTTAATTAATATAATATATTAGGTGGTTTTATTTATGGATAAAAAAGAAGAATTTAAAGAATTTATTAAAAGTAAACCAGAACTTGTTGATTATGTAAAAAGAAAGGAATATACATGGCAAGATTTTTATGAAGTGTATGATATATATGGCAAAGATGAAAGTGTGTGGGAAAAATATAAGGAAAAGAAAAGTGATAGTGAAGGAAATGAACGAAAAAATGCATCTATTACAGAATTAACTGATTTAGTTAAGAATATAAATATTGATAATGTTCAAAAATATATTAATAACGCTCAAAAAGCTATTAATGTTATTAGTGAGTTAACAGCTAAAAAGCCAAGTGGTGATGTAGTTCAAACCATAACTAAAACACCTAGAGTAATAAATAAGTTTTTTGGTGATTAATGAGAGCGGATATATTAATTAAAATTAATGAAGATGCCAAGTTAAAAGAATATATAAATAATAATTCATATTGGTATAAATATTTAAATAGGGGGCCGTCTTATTATAAAGAGTTTTTTAATTCATATAAAAATTTTAAAAAAAATGATAAGATAAATAAAACTAATAATATATTAGAGACGGTAGATACTGTAAATAGTATTTTGAAAATATTAAAGTAATTTAATTGACATAATTTTTCCTTTTTTATATAATTGAGATATAAGATAGAAAAGAGGAAAAGGTTATGAAAAAATTAAATAAGAAAGGTTTTACATTAGTTGAATTACTTGCAGTTATTGTAGTACTTGCTTTAATTATGATTTTAACAGTACCAACTGTTCTTGATCAAATGAATTCTGCAAGACAATCATCATTTCTATTATATGCTGGTAAAATGATTGAAGCTGCTCAAGCTAAATATGAGTCACAAATGTTATTAGGAGTGCCAGATGATTGTTTTGAGTTATCAAGTTTAAATGATAGTGCTTCAAATCAATATAAAGGTAAAATAACTGTTACTGTTCCTGCTAACTCCGGATCTCCTGAATTTAGAATTCAAATGTTTGATGCCAATTTTCAATTAGGCTTAAAGGCAGAAGCTGAAAGTGTAACAAACAAGGTTGGCGATAAAGCGGGTGGAGTTACTTATTCTGAAATTGAGACAATTAAAGCAAATTTAAAAAATGGTATTCTTCAACCAGCACCTAAAGGTGAAGAATTAACAACTGCTAATAATACAATAAAATGTAGTTAAAATTTAAAATCAAGGTTTAAACTTTGATTTTTTTATGGTATTCTTTATTTGAGGTTGATAGAAAATGATAATAGGTTCACATGTACACTTTAAAAATAGACAAATATTAGATAGTGCTTTAGAAGCAGTTCAATATAATGCAAATACTTTTATGTTTTATACTGGTGCTCCTCAAAACACGATTAGATCTTCAATAAAGAAAGAATTTTTAGAAGAAGCTAAAAAAATAATGGTAGAAAATAATATAGATATTAATAATGTTATTTGTCATGCACCATACATTATTAATTTAGCTAATAATCTAGATGAACATAAATATGAATTTAGTAAAGAATTTTTAAGAAAAGAATTAGATAGATGTGAAGAGTTAGAAGTTAAATATCTTGTTTTACATCCTGGTTCTAGTGTTAAGATAGATAGAAATATTGCAATTGATAATATAGTAAGAGCAATAAATGATATAACTAAAAAAGATGATAAATGCATTATTTTATTAGAAACTATGGCTGGTAAAGGAACTGAAATTGGATGTAATTTAGAAGAAATAGCATATATCGTTAAAAATGTTAAAAATAATATTGGAGTATGTTTAGATACCTGTCATTTAAATGATTCAGGAATAAACATTAATAATTTTGATGATTATTTAGATGAGTTTGAAAAACAAGTAGGAATAGATAAAATTAAATGTGTTCATGTAAATGATTCTAAGAATGAAATTAATACACATAAAGATCGTCATGAAAACTTTGGTTTTGGTACAATTGGTTTTGATGCATTAATGAATGTAATAAATAATCCTAGATTAAAAGATGTTCCTAAAATTTTAGAAACACCTTATATTGAGGATAAACCTCCTTATAAATTTGAGATAGAAATGATAAAGGAAGGAAAATTTAATCCTAATTTAAAAGATGACGTTATAAATAGTTAATATATTCACTAATTAACTTGTTTATTTTTTCAACATTTTCTTTAGAGAATCTATTTTCATAATCTTTAAAGTTATATTTGTATTTATCTTGCATAATTTCTTTATAATGTTTTTTAATAAAGTCATAAGTAAAGTCTAATTCTTCGTTAGATAGTCTTATGTCTTTTTTTAATGCAAAATTTAAAACATCATCTTTTCTTAAATTATTCATATAAATATCAACAATATTCATAAAATCACCCTATATATTTTATGTTTTAATCCATAATAATATTATGAAAAATAAAATAATATATCTATTTATAATAGTTGTTTTAATGTCAGTGTTTAAAATATATTCTTATAATATGAATAATAAATATGATAATAAAGAAGAATATGTTTATGGTTTAACTGCCCCTAGGGGAAGAATATTAGATGTAAATGGGAATATACTAGTTGACAATAAACAAGTTAAGGTTATTATTGCTAATACTTATGGATTAAGTGAAAAAGATATTATTGAAAGTGTTAAGTTGTTAAAAGATATTATAAGTATTGATTATAATATTAGTTTAGATAAGTTAAAGTATTATTATTATATTAATAATAAAAATTATGTTGATAGTTTAGTATGTAATGAAATTATAACTAAATATAAAGAAAGAAAAATTAGTAGTAAAGATTTATTAGATGAAAAGATTAATTTAGTTACTGATGAGATGATTAGTGAGATTGATAAAAAAGAAGCTTATTTATATTATTTATTTACTAATGGTTATTCTTATGAAGATAAAATAATTAAATATGATATTAGTGATGAGGAATATATTAATATTAATAATACTAAAATTAAGGGTGTTAGGACTGATATTACTTGGGAAAGAATTTATCCTTATGGTGATACTTTAAGACTTGTTTTTGGTAATGTTTCTAGTAGTAAACAAGGTATTCCGTTGGAATTAAAAACACATTATCTGAATAAAGGATATAATTTAAATGATAGGGTGGGAATAAGTAATTTAGAATATATTTATGATGATTTTTTAAAAGGAGCTAAGGCTAAATATAAAAGAAAAAATGGTTATTTAGAATTAGTAAATAATTATGAAAAAGGAAAAGATCTTGTTTTATCTATTGATATTAATATTCAAAAAGAAGCTGAGAAAGTATTAGAATCAGAGATGATTTTAGCTAAGAAAGCACCTAATTCGAAATATTTTGATAAATCTTATTTAATAGTTAGTGATCCAAATAATGGAGAAATAATATCTTTAGTAGGCAAAAAGATTAATAGTAATAATACATTTATTGATTATTCTTATAATACGGTATTGGATTCATATGCGGTTGGTAGTGCTGTTAAAGGCGCATCTATTTCAGTAGGTTATAAATATAATTTAATTGATGAAAATTTTAAAGTTAGAGATGCTTGTGTTAAATTGTTTTCACAAAGAGAAAAATGTTCTTGGAAAGATTTAGGATATTTAGATGATATTGAAGCATTAAGAATGAGTAGCAATTATTTTCAATATTTAATTGCGATTAAAGCAACTGGTAATGAATATGTAAGAAATATGAATTTATTGGTTAGCGATGAAGATTTTAATAAGTATCGTAATGTATTTAAAGATTATGGTTTAGGAACTTTAACCAATATTGATTTAAATAAAGAATCTAATGGAGTTAAGGGTAGTATTGTTTCAAGTGATTTACTTCTTAATTATTCAATAGGACAGTATGATACATATACACCTATTCAGCTTGCTAGTTATATTAACACTATTGCAAGTGGAAAAAGAAGAAGAATGTCTTTACTTAAATATGTTTTAAATAATGATGGAAGTATTTATTATGAAAATGTAAATGAGGTATATAATGATGTTCCAGTTAGTGATTATTATTTAAACCGAATTAGAGAAGGCTTTACGGAAGTAAATAAAAGTGGAACTGGATATTATTATACTAATCATAAGTTTACATCAGCTGGTAAAACAGGAACAGCAGAAGCTATGTTAGGCTCAATCAGTGTAATAAATACATCATATGTTATGTATGCTCCAATAGAAAAACCTAAATTTTCTTTAGTTATAGTAAGTCCAAATATTAAATATCAAAATAGTATTAGTTCTTATAAATATCCTGTAAATGCTCATGTTGCTAATAAAGTTAGTGAGTTTGTTTATGATAATTTAAAATAAAAACTAGTAAATAATTTGTAATGGTGTTATTATATGTGAGGTTTAAAGGAAGTGTTATTATGAATTATATTAAAAATGTTTATTTGGAAGATGGAAATCGTAAATTAGTGTTAGAAATTAGTGATAATTTAATCAATTTGATTAAACCTTTTATAGGAAATAAAAACTTTGTTTATTTAGGCGAATATCCTTTAGTTATTACAGATAGTATGATGCAATCAAAGTTAAATAAAAAAGGTGGTAAACATATAACTAATGAATTTTATAATATTCCACAAAATACATTGAATGGGGAAGTTAAATTTAATAAGTATCCTGTTATTATGTATAATAATATTAAATATATTTGTATAAATAGTTCGGATAATAATAAACATGTCTGGATTGAAATTAAACCTATTAAGTGGAATATTAATGGTTCTAATTTAGAATTTGAATCTAGTTTATTTATTCAATTCGAAAAAGTTTTAAATGAAGATACATTAAAAAATATTATTCCTGATATGTTTCAAGGAATCAATAATTCTAATATAATTTATGAACTTGCTAGATTGAATGGACAAAATTTAAAAGATTTTAATTTATATTCAATACTAAATAATTCTAATTTAAATTTTAATTCATTAACTAGTGAAGAAATGATAATACTATGTTTAGTGTTAGGTTTATTTAAAGGAAAAACTTTTAAATTTGAAGATGTTGCTTCATTATTAGATATAGATATTGAAGAGGTATTATATAAATATAAAAGTAGTATTAATAAATTAGAGATAATAATTAATAAAAGTTTAAGTGAAGAAAGTAAACATGCTGAAAAGTCACTTACAATGATTAATAAAAGAAGATAATTGTTTAGAATTAATCGAAGAAATATTAAAGTTAAAAGATAACATTTAATATTTCTTTTTATTTGAAATTTTATTATATATTATTTAATTTAGACGTGTTATAATTACTTAAGAAAGAGGTTTATATATGGCAAGTAGAAGTGAATTAAGAGAAAAAATAATGACTATTATTTATCAAATAACTTTATATAAGAATAATAAAATGAGTTATAATGTAGATGAAGTTATTAAAGAAAATGTTGAGATAGATAATGAGTTTGTTAAAGATATGGTTTATGGGATTGTTACTAATTTTGATGAATTAACTAATATTGCAAATGAATATTTAAAAGATTGGACAATTGATAGATTAGATTTAACAGGTGGTGCTATTCTTAGAATGGCTATATATGAAATAAAATATATGGATACACCTAATATCGTGGTTATTAATGAGGCTTTAGAACTTGCTAAGAAATATAGTGATGATGCAGTTAGAAAGATGATTAATGCTTGTTTAGATAGGATTATAAACGAGTAATGGAAAGAAGATATATTACTGTAGGTACTTTAAATAGATATCTTAAAAATAAATTTGATACTGATCCTAATATTCAAAAAGTTTATTTAAAAGGCGAGGTATCTAATTTTAAGGGACATACTAGAGGACATTTATATTTTACTTTAAAAGATGAAGAATCAAGAATAAATGCGGTTATGTTTTCTTTTAATGCATCTAAATTAAATTTTGTACCTGAGGATGGAATGAAGGTTCTTGTTTGCGGTAAGGTTTCTTTATATCCGCCTACAGGACAATATCAAATTTATGTAGAAGAGATGACTAATGATGGATTAGGTAATCTTTATTTAATGTTCGAAGCTTTAAAGAAAGAACTTAGTGAACTTGGTTATTTTAATGAAGATCATAAAAAGAAGTTACCAAAATATCCTAAAAAAATTGGAATTGTTACAGCACCAACTGGAGCAGCTATTAAAGATATATTAAGTACAATTAAAAGAAGATATCCAATATGTGAAACTTTATTATTTCCTTGCTTAGTTCAAGGTGAACTTGCTAAAGATGATATTGTAAGACAAATTAATAAAGCTAATGAGTATGATGATATTGATTTATTAATAGTTGGCCGTGGTGGAGGATCTTATGAAGATTTATGGGCGTTTAATGAAAAAGTAGTTGCTGATGCGATATATAACTCCAGAATACCTATAATAAGTGCAGTAGGGCATGAAATAGATTTTACTATAGCAGATTTTGTGGCTGATTTAAGAGCGCCAACTCCAACTGGGGCAGCAGAGATGGCTGTACCTAATATGAGTGATTTACTTAATTTAATTACTCAATATAAATTAAGAAGTACTAATATAATTACTACTAAAATTAAAAATTATCAAAATGTTTTAGATAAATTAAAATCATCTTATGTTTTAACTAATCCACTTAATATTTATGAAATTAAAGAACAAAAATTATCTGATTTAATAGACAGGTTAAATAATTATATTACAAATAAAATTGAAATTAATAAAACTAAATATGAACATTTAAGAAATAATCGTATATTATGTAATCCGGAAGAATTATTTAAAGAAAAATATCACGAATATAATTTATTATTAAACAAATTAGAGTTACTTAATCCTTTAAGTATATTATCTAAGGGATATTCAGTTGTAACTAAGGATGATAAAATAATTAAAGAAAGTGATAAACTAAAAGTAGGAGATAATATTAATATAAGATTATCTAAAGGTAAAATAAATGCGAAAGTTGAAGGGATAGAATAATTATGGAAGATAAAAAATTTGAAGATTTAATGAGTGAACTTGAAATGAATGTAAAAAAATTAGAAAATGGAGAAATTGATTTAGATTCATCTATTGAAACATATAGCGAGGCTATGAAACTTGCTAAAATATGTGGAGATAAATTAACTAAAGCAACCAAATCTGTTAATAAAATATTAATGGATAATGGTGAAGAAAAAGACTTTAAAGTGGAGGAATAAATATGAAATATTGTTCAAATTGTGGTAAAGAAATAAAAAGTAAAGATATTTATTGTTCAAATTGTGGTAAAAAAATAGAAAAAGAAGCTAAAGAAATTAAAAATGAAGAAATAAATAATATTAAAATTAATAAAAGAGATATTGCTACTCAAATAATTTTAACTGTTATAACTTGTGGTTTATATAGTTTATATTGGATTGCTACTATAACAGATGATGTAAATTCATTAAATGACGATTATTCTACTTCTGGTATTACAGTTGTGTTATTGTCAATTTTAACTTGTGGTTTATATTTAATTTATTGGAATTATGATATGGGTAGAAAATTATATAATTTAGGACAAAGTTATAGTAAAGATATTAATGATAATTCAATAATATATATGGTTTTATCTATTATTAAAGCTGATTTAATTAGTCTTATTTTAATGCAAAGTGATTTAAATAAATTTGAAAACTAGATTAAATAGAGTAGTATTAATAAATATAGGATTAATATTACTTTTCTTTTTATATTATAAAATATATATTAGTTTTAATATTGGTATACCTTGTATATTTAATTCGATAACTGGTTTAAAGTGTCCTGGATGTGGTATAACTAGATGTTTATTTTCATTAGTTAATTTAGATATAAATAAGGCTTTTCAATATAATGCTTTAGTAACTATTTTAATAATTCCTTTTATTGTTTATTATTTATATGTTAATTATTGTTATGTTTTAAATAAAGAAAATAAATTAAGCAATATAGTTAATAAGATGATGCCTAGTTTACTAATTGTTGTAATATTGTATGGTATTATAAGAAATATAAGATAAAAATTTAATAAATATATAAAAAACAGAACATATTTTCGCTTGACGGGGGGGGCTTTTAGTAATATAATTTGGTAAGAATAGGAGCTTAAATATGAAGCAAAAACTTACCAATTTTTTTAATTTAATAAAAAAAGATAAACAAGCAAAAACTTTAACGATTTTTGGATTAATTGTTATGTTTATATTTGC
>CAKOMY010000014.1 GCA_934096815.1 uncultured Bacilli bacterium
TGACTTAAACTCTCTATCATAAACTAAAGGTATAATATTATCAGATATAACTATTGGATATTTAAGTATCTTCATTCTCCTCTCTATGCTGGTACTTTTTTAACTACCATCCGTATATATATTTAGTATAAAGGTAATGAATTTACTTGCTTTTTTCTCAACTTTTTTAAAAAACTTAATTATTTTATTAAATTAAGAGGAAAATATAATCAAAATAAAAAATTGTTGAATTTTCATTACTTTATAAATTTAAATATTCAACAATTCATATTTTATTAAAATCACTTTATATCCTTAGATTTGTTCTTTAAGTCAAATAATATTCTTAAAGCATCCATAGGAGTTGTATTTAATGGATCAATTTTGTCTATTTCTTCTTTTAATATGTTTGGTTCTTTTACTGGTTCTGTAAAATCAAATGAAATTTGTTTACTTCCGCTATCTTTACTATTTGTTTCATATTCTTTAAGCATCTTATTAGCATCATTAATAATGTCTTTTGGCAGTCCTGCTAAATCAGCAACATGAATACCATAACTTTTATCAATTGCTCCATCTTCAATCTTATGTAAAAAGATAAGCTTATTATTATCTAAAGTGGCGCTAACATGAACATTTTTAATGGTAGGATACTCTTCAGTTAAACTAGTTAATTCATGATAATGGGTACTAAATAAAGTTTTACACTTAATGTTTTTAGTAACATATTTTAAAATAGCTCCAGCTAAACTCATACCATCATAAGTTGCAGTACCCCTTCCTAACTCATCAAATAAGATTAACGATTCACTAGTTGCATTTTTAATAGCACTTCTACTTTCTTTCATTTCAACCATAAAAGTAGATTCACCACTAACTAAATCATCACTAGCACCAATTCTAGTAAAGATAGCATCAAAAATACATAAATTAGCGTAATCAGCAGGAACAAAAGATCCTATTTGAGCCATAATAATTATGATAGCAAGTTGTCTCATATAAGTAGATTTACCACTCATATTAGGTCCTGTTATTAAAAGTGTGTTTATATTTTTATCCATATAAATATCATTTTTAACATACTTTCCATTAGTAACTATATTGATTACTGGATGAAAACCATTTTTGATATCAACTAACTTATCATGATTAAATATTGGTCTAATTAACTTTTCCTTTTCTGACACTATAGATAAAGAACATAAAGCATCAATTATACCAATCTTATTAGCTGTTTCTTTCAAAGAAATAATATCCTTTTTAATTGTTTCCTTTATTTCATTAAATAAATCATATTCAAGTTCAATAATTCTTTCTTCAGCATTTAATATCATAGCTTCTTTTTCTTTTAATACAGGACTAATAAATCTTTCGCCAGTAGTTAAAGTTTGCTTTCTTTCCCAACCAAATTCTTCTTTAACACGTGATGCTTGCCCTTTACTTATTTCAATGTAGTAACCAAAAACTTTATTATACCCAACTTTTAAATTTTGAATACCAGTTCTTGCTCTTTCTTCTTGTTCTAAAGTACTTAAAAATTCTTTACCACCACTTCTTATTTTCTTAAGTTCATCTAATTCATTATTGTATCCATCTTTAATTAAATAACCTTCTTTAATTGTTATAGGTGGTTCTTCATATATAGCTTTATCAAGTAAGTTGTATAATTCTTCATGAGTATTAATTTTAATATCAATATTCATCTTAGTTAAGATATCTTTTACTTCTGGTAATACCTTTAAACTATTTCTTATTTGTAATGCATCCCTAGCGTTAAAAGAACCACAAGTTAACTTACCACATAATCTTTCTAAATCATAAACTTCATATAAACATTTAAGTAAATCACTTCTTAAAATAAATTCTTCATTTAATTTAGTAATAATATCTAAACGTTTATTAATCTCTTCTTCATTCCTTAAAGGATTAGATACCCATAACTTTAAAGTACGTGATCCCATACTTGTTTTACATCTATCTAAAAACCAAATTAAAGAATACTCTCTTTCTTTTAATCTTAAGGTTTCAAATAATTCTAAATTTCTAATAGTATGAATATTTAAATTTAAATAATTGCTATTGTTAATTATTTTAACACTTTCAAATAAAGATACATCTTTAAGTTCTTTAACAATTAAATAATAAAATAAATGTTTAACTCCAATAGTTACTCTCTCATCACTAATATTATCTAGTATTTTTAATTCATTGTCATATAATTCATCACTATAATTAATATTAACACTATAACTATTTTTAAATATATTAACTATTTTTTCATTAAAATCTTTTTTTAATATTAATTCTTTTATATTTAAAGTAAGAATTTTATTAACTAAAGCATCATCATTATAATCTAAAAATTCAGCATAAATATCTCCTGTAGAAATATCTGCATAAGTAAGTAAATAAGCGTAACTTAAATCTATTATACTTGCTAAATAATTAAAATCAAAAGAATCTAAGAAATCTAAATCCACTAAAGTACCTTTAGAAACTACATTTATTACTTCTCTTTTAACCATACCTTTAGTTTTTTTAGGATCTTCCATTTGTTCACAGATTGCCACTTTAAATCCTTTATTAACGGCTTTTTCTAAATAAGGTTTAACAGCATGATGAGGCACCCCACACATAGGAACTCTTTCTTCTAATCCAGCATTTTTACCAGTTAAAGTTAATTCAAGTTCATGAGCACCAGCTTCAGCATCTTCAAAAAATAATTCATAAAAATCACCAATACGATAAAATAGTAAAGTATCTTCATAATCTTTTTTAATATCCATATATTGTTTCATCATAGGACTTAAATCTTCATAGTTTACTTCATTTCTTTTCATTTTTTCTACACCTAGATGTATTATAGAATATTTTAGAGAAAATAAAAAGAAAACAATTTCAGTTTTTCAAAAATTGTTTTCGTTAAAAGGTACTAGCCAATAAAAAACGTTGGAGCTAAGCCATGGGGATTTACATTTTCAATTTTTCAATTGCTTCATCAAATGTTGACACATTAATTATTGTTATTTTATAATTATATTTTTCTACTAATTCTTTTACTTCATCATAATTATCATTTGGGCAAATAAATATATCTGCTTTTTCTTTAACAGCTGAGGCAAGTTTATAGTTTATACCACCTATTTCGCCAACATTACCTTCTTTATCTATTGTTCCAGTTCCTACTATTTTTCTTCCTTTAGTTATGTCATCTTTTGTTAAAGCATTATATATTGATAAAGACATAATTAATCCACCAGATGGGCCTGATTCACTATTTTTTTGACTTATTTTTAAATTATAATCACTACTAATATCTGAAATAGATATAACTGATATACCAACATACTTTGCATTATCTTTTTCATAAATAGTTGAATTTGTTTCTAAAACTTTATTATTTCTTTGATATTTAATTTTAACTTTTTCGTTTATTTTTTTAGTTTTGATATACTCTTTAAATGAATTCATATCTTTAAATTCAATATCATCATAAGAAAATATTTCATCACCTATTTTTAAGCTGCTATCATTTTGATCTGTTAAATAATAAACAATATAATTTTCTTTATCAATATTATATTTTACATTTGCTTTATTAAACGCTACATATTTTGCGTTACTCATTGCTTCTTGATAATCAAGTTTATCTTGTGTATTCAAATCTTCTATAGTTTCATTATTTGGCAACATATCACTATTTTTAACAATTTTCCAATTTGGCATAATTTTGGAAATTAAATAAATTGGTGTTTTACCTTTCATTGCAGATACATAAGCCATATTAAAAGATCCATTAGTTTTATTTAAATTATCTCCTGATATTCTTGTATCAACATTAACAATTCCACCTGGTTTATATATAGTATAACCTGTGTCATAAAAACAAAACACCACGAATATGATTAAAAAGATTAATTCATAGAGATTTATACCAATGTATTTATTATAAAATTTTTTTATCTTATCTATTTTTTTCATAATTAAATTATATCACTATTAAGGAGAAAATATGAAGAATATTTTTAAAATTTTACTTGTATTATTTATTTTATTTTTATTATTTACAAATAGAGAAATTCTTATTTATAGTACACTACAATCATTTGATTTATTTAATAAAGCAATATTTCCAAGTATTTTTCCTATAATGATATTAAGTGATTTTATATTAAGCACTAAACTTATCAATGTTTTAAGTAATTCTTTAGGCATCTTATTTTCTAAAATATTTAAAGTAAATAAATGTTCAATATATCCTTTTATTATGTCATGTTTAAGTGGAACTCCAAGTAACGCAAAATATATTAATGACCTGTTGGAAAATAAATCTATTGATGTTAAAGAAGCTGAAAAATTATTATCTATGTGTATGCTATATAATCCATTATTAATAATATCTTTAACTAAATATTTAGAATTTAAAGATTCTATCTTAATAATTGTTATTAATATTATTATTAATTTAATTATAGGACTAATAAATCGTAATTATAAAATTGAGATTAAAAATGAAGTTATCAAAAATAAAAAGTTTAGTTTAGTTAATTCAATAAATAATAGTATTAATACTTTGTTATCTATATTAGGAATTGTCGTTCTTTTTAATATCTTAAATAATTTACTTCCAATTAAACATCCATTAATAACAGGAATATTTGAAATAACAAATGGTTTAAATTTAGTTGGAAATGTTATTTCATCTTATAAAAATAAAATTATTTATACGGGAATACTTCTTAGTTTTGGTGGGTTATCTATAATTACACAAATAAAAAGTATTTTCAAAAATGAAAATACTTTTAACTATACTTTATTTTATAAATCTAGAATTATTCATTTGATATTATTTGTTTTATTAATATTCATTTTCTTCTAAATAAATTTTATAAGGATTATCTTTTGTTCCGTCTCCTTCATTTCTTAATATTTTAGTATCGGCTTTTAAATATAGGCTTGGATAAACGTCATAAGCACTGCTATAAACCTCTTTATTAGTACTTACTCCAGATGCAGTACCTGGCACAACCCATACCTGTGATGTACTATCACTATTATATGTAATAGTCCAGTAATCTACTGATTTAAAAAGCCAATTTTGCTTTGTACATTCTTTATTATTTAACCTTTCACAAGCAGCATCTTCTGATGCAAATGCATAATCAGTTGGATATATTAGTCCGATTTTGCCAGTCCAAGTTATTGGTCTACCTGCACGGACATTTTCACGCTCCTTAGCATACATTCCGTTGATAGGTTTATTTATATCATTAATTGAAATATTATTACTATTCCATCCACCTATATTCCATACTACAGATTCTATTAAAGTTTGATATTCCTTCTTAATGTTATTATTATAATTATATACTGCAGTTGATATTGAACCTTTTGTACATTTACTATGCCACAATAAATTATCATTATTAGGATTTAAAGATAAGTAATCATTATTTAATTCTTGCATTAGTTTTGATGTGGACCAATCATTACTTCCGGAACATTTATTTTTTTCAATTGCTGGATTCCATGAATATTTTCCTAATGAATCTTCTCTAACTATTTTTACTAAATCAAGCTGATTATTTTCCATATTGGTAACTTTAAAAACACCTATTATTCTCCATAACTCTTTGTTATTGCCAAATTCAATATAATTATTGGGATTAATTCCTTTGAATCTAATATTTGTATCATTGGTATTATCTCTTATTAGTCCTATTTCACTTGCAATTGGATTATTTTGTGGTACTTTATTGTCAATTATATCTATTAAATATTCATTAATCTTCATTGGTTTTTCTTTTATATTTATATATATTGTTACATCTGTTTCTGGCATTGTAAAGCTAAATTCATAATTATCATTTATTTCGTTTATTTCGTTGCATACATTTTTATTACACACTATGTTGTCAATTTCATATAAATAATCATTAAAACCAAATTTAACGTAAACTTTTTCGCCTTTGTCATAAGTTCCAGCACCTGTTATATAATAAGCAAGACCATCTTTATTTATAATAGTTACGCTATTAGTTGTACTATTTGCATAATTAATAACAAGATTAGTACTAATATTATAATCTTTAATAGGAATATCTATGTTTAAACTATAACCTTTTTCATTTTGTTCTTTATTTATTGATATATTTAAATCTTTTTGAGGCTCGACAGATATTTCTCTAACTGTTTGAGTTTCAACAATATTACCTTTTCCTCTTTTATAGGCCAAAAAATATTTTTTATCATTAGTATAATATAAAATATAGCCTTCATTATTTTTTACATTTTCATCATTATATATTAATTTAACACAGTGAATATTTTCCGCAGAATTGGGAACAATATTATTTTTATCATTATTATCAAAATTACAATTTGTCGTAGGATTATCATTTATTGTTTCATTTAGTCCGAATGAATTTAAATCCTTTTCTACTTCTCTAGTTATTATTGCAGTTGTTATTAATAAATTTGTTTTAGTATTTTGTCTATCATTGGCTTTTTTTATTGTCAAAACAACTTGAAATAAAAATACCATAACAATTGATATTAATCCAATACTTACTATAATTTCTACCAATGTTAGTCCTTTTTTATTCATAATTATATTCTCCTTATTGCTAAATTTTCTTTATTAATATTTGTTTCAATCGCTATTCTCTCGTTAACGAACATTAAAAATAAGACGTTCATCAAAAATGACCCACCATATGATAAAAACGGAACTGGAACACCTGTTAATGGTATTAATGCAAGTATTCCTAGAAAATTAACTGCTAAATGAAGTATTATATAGCAAAATGTACCGTAGGCTATGATTGTGCCTCTAATAGTTGAAGATTCTCTAGATATTTTTAATAATCTAAATAGCAATAAAATATACATTAATATTACAATTGAAGCACCTGATACGCCTATTTCTTCAACAATTATTGGAAATATAAAATCGGTATGAGCCTCTGGTAAATATAAATATTTTTGAGTTGAATTTCCCAGTCCTTTACCAAACAAACCACCATTAGAAATGGCAATAAATCCATTACATACTTGATATCCTGTTTTTTCTGTATACCTTGTACATGGTGATTTAAAATTCAAACGATCTGCTTGTTCTTTTGTTAATAAATTACCTGATAACGCAACGAATAAAACTAAAACACATATTGTTATTACACCAGATGTTTTAAAAAAATTATAAGCTTTTGTTTTAATTGGTAAATAAAGTATTAATAATCCAAAGATGCCAGCAATAATTATAGCTGTTCCTAAATCAGGCTGAATTGCTACAAGTCCTATTCCTATAACACTTAAAATTATAGGCCACATTACCCTTTTATTATCAAAATCTTTTTTTTGAATTAATTTTTCAAAATAAACTCCAAAATATAAAATCATTGCTGATTTAAAAAATTCACTTGGTTGAACTCTTACAGGTCCAATTTGAAACCATGATTTAGCACTATTGGTAATTGTTCCATAAGGAAATATTAAAGCTAAAATAAGTAAAATTAAAAAGAAATAACTTTTAGCTAATATTTTATATTTACTTGTTGGAATTCTTAAGATAAAGAATATACCTACAAACCACATACCAATGGCAATAAAGGCTTGACGTTTAAAAAAATATGTTTCTTCTACTTTATTATATAGTACCGCAGAAATTGAAGACGCACTAAAAACCATTACTAATCCAAAAATAGTAAAGACTAATATTAAAAGTAATAATTTTTTATCTAATTTATTAAATATTTTTTTCATATCTTACCTACTATAAATATTTTAACACAAAAAAACTTGTAAATAAATACAAGTATTTTAAATAATTTTATCTTATTTTCTTGGTTTAGAAAATTTACCAACATACTCTTCATGACTTGGTTCTGTATAATTTTCAAAATTTTTTGGTTCGTATGTAAAATTTTCCGGTTGATATTCTAATTTTGATTCGTTAATTAATTTTAAATTATTTGATATTTTCTCTAAATCTTTTAATGAAAATTCATCAATTGTATTAATATTTAAAGTAGATACTTTACTTTTAATTCCATTATATAATTCGTATAATTTTGATTCAGGTAAATGTTCTATGGCTTCTTTTATTTCTAAATATAAATGATATTTTTCTATATCATCCATTTCTTTAGATGTTTTCTTTTGACATCTTAGGGTATCTATAAGTATAAACAACCATCCTGTACCAAGACAACTAAGAACTACTCTCGATACTATTCCAAATTCAGCTTCAAGAAACGCATAAGTTGCTACAATTTCACTAATAGTAAACATTGAAGTTCCTATAAAAATCTCCCCTTGTTTTTCTTTTAATTTTGCATCCATATAAGCACTATATAAATCACTTTCTCTATGCTTTGCTTGTTTTAACATCTCATTTACAATAATCATTTCATTTTCTTTAGTGTATGGAAATACTTTTAAATTACCATCTAAGTAAGTAACTATAATACTATTATTTAGTATTTTATATCCTTTTATGGTTTCTTCTTTCTTTATTCCTTCAATTTCATATTTCATTTTATTTATCCCCCTTAAGTTGCTTGTATTATAACATATTTTTTAATGAAAATCAACTTTTTGTTCGATTTTTTCTACCTCTAATTTAAATCCTAAATTTCTTGCTGATTTAATATTAACTTTCGATGAAATAGCTTTTAATTTTTTTCTAATAAAACTTAAATATGCTTCTAAATTATTAGATTCTATTTCACTATCAATACACCCATATCTTATCAATATATTTGATCTTTAGTTAAAATTTGACTTGGATTATTTAAGAAGTACTCTAAAATTTCATATTCTTTACAAAAAAGTTCTACTTCATCATTACTAGTTACACACTTTAATTTGGAACTATTTAAATCTAATATTAAATCTTTATACTTTAGATAATTATTATTTGTTTGTTTCAACTGGATATTTATTCTTGCTAGTAATTCTTCCATATGGAATGATTTAGTTACATAATCATTAGCACCATTTTGTAATCCATTTAATTTATCATCTAAATTACTTCTAGCAGTTAGCATTATAACTTTACTATCAATATTCTCCTCTCTAATTTTCTTTAATATTTCAAAACCATCTAAATTAGGTAACATGGCATCTAAAATTATTAAATCATTATTATTATCAATTATTTTATTGCAAGCATCTAATCCATCACTAGATACATCAACTTTATAATTAGATTTCACTAAAGCATTTGAAATAATTTCTAATAAACTTTGTTCATCTTCAACAGTTAATATTTTCACTAACATCACCAACTTAATTATACAATAAATTATTAAATGAATATTAAAAAAACTTAGAAATTAAATTCTAAGCACTTTGAGAATATTTATTTATAATGGAAATTGCGTTGATATTTTTTAATCACCATTTTACCAAGTATCTTTATATTTATCTGCATCTTTAAAATATTGACACCTGTCAGCATTTGCATTATACGTTCCATTATATACATTTGTCAAATCTCTAACTTGTATTCCAGGTGCATTTTTCAATTCAGCGTATGTTCTAACTTTAAATTCTATTCCGTTACTTGATTCTGATGTAATAAAATATCCTTCTTCAGGGTGATTTTCAACAATGACCCCAACGTGTTTTTGTGAAGCAGATGTATATGTCATAAATATATCCCCACATTGTGCTTTTGAATAGTCTGTCAAAGGATCACCAATACTGCCAAATGCTTCTACAGATCTCCAATATAATCCACCAGGAACACCTTTATCTACAAGCCACGAAGCATAGGCATTGCAATCTACTCCACCATTAGTAACAGTAACTGTAGGAACATGAGGATCGGCTGCAGTTCCAGCATGACGATAATTTAATTTATATCCTGCATCAGCTGCAGTTCCAATCATCAATATAGCAGCTTTGGCTATTGCATCTCTGCCTGGATTGGCTTTAATATTTTCCAATGCGGCTTTCATTTGTTCTGGTGTAATATTTGCAACATCATATAATGATGTTCCACCAATTCCCTTTAAATTATAAGGATTATCTGGACTCCATGTCATTAATTTTAAATATTTATGCAATGCGGCACTAAATTCAGCACTAGTAGCGTAAGATGATAGATCATAATTGCTTAAATTTGATAAGTAGATATTATCTGCTAAGAGTGCTAAATCCTCTTTGGTTAATTTCTCAGCATCTTTTTCTCCTAATTCAGTAGAAAAATCTAAATTATCGGCGCTAGCTAAAGGTGATGTGACATTGTTTCCTATCATGTTATCTATTTCTTCTAGATTGTTTGCACATTCTTTTATTTTACTACTTAATATATTTGCATGGTCTTCATAAATATTATTTTTATTTTCTAATGCAACTTTAAATGATTTTAAAGAATCACAAGTTTGTGTATCAATACTTTTTACACTACTATATTTATCTAAATTTTCTTGATACTTATCTGCAACATAAGTTCCTCCACTTATTAATGTTTCTGTTTCTACTTTAACGTTTGCCATTTTGTATACTCCCTCTATTTAATACATTTAGTTAATACATTACATATTTATTTTAACTTATAATGACCAAAAAATAAATTTAATATATAAATATTATGTAAATATGGTGTAAATATATGATAGTTAATTGATACAGTAATGTCTTATTATATCATCTCAATTTTATAAAATAGCTTCTTCATAATATCTTTGATAAGGGATTTGAATGATGAATTACAAAATTTACTTTATTCATTTGTGATTTCTTTTGTCAAAAATAATACCAATATGTCTTTTAAAAAACATTTCCACCTTGCCACTTCTTCTATTCTTAATACATCCGTTGTTAAACTAATCGCATTATAATCAAAATAAGTTTTTAAATTTAATACTCTTCTAAAATCTATATTTTTATCTGCCATATTTATATTATATATTTTATAATTTTCCTAGTATTTTGTCTGTTATTTTCAACAACAATAATTTTATATTCTATAACTTTTATTTATATACTTTTACAAATGAAATTAATTTTGCCAATTCAAAACATAAAATTCAAACATTAACAAATTTTTTGTAATTTAAAAAACACCTAGAAATTATCTAAGTATTTATAACGCTAAAATAAGTTTTATATTTCTTTTTAATAAATCAAATATGTTTGCTTTTACAACATCCTCTTTTACAGTAATATCTATATTTTTAATTACTTTTCCATTACTTATAATATCTAAGGAACCTATTTTATTTCCTACTTTTATAGGTGCCTTTACTCTATCTAGATTTACATTATAACTATAATTATTAGTTTCATTTAATCCTTCTAAATTAGTTGCATCATTTTTTATTGTTAAATCATAATTTTCTTTTTTACTATTAAATATATAAATAGATCCTATATTATCATTCGTACTTACAATAGTTTTTAATTTATAATTAGTAAAACCATAATCTAATAATTTAGTAGTTTCTTCATTTCTTTTTTGACTTGTTTCTTCTTTCATTATTACTGAAATTAAACGCATATCATTTCTTTTAGCCGTACTTGTTAAACAATAACCAGCATTTTTGGTAAAACCGGTTTTTAATCCGTCTAATCCATTATAATATTTGATTAATTTATTAGTGTTCACCATCCAAATGCTTGTTCCATCAGGTTTATTTAAATAAGACTCATAAATAGTTGTATAGTTAAAAATATCATCATGTTTAATTAATTCTCTAGCAATAATAGCCATATCTCTTGCTGTTGTATAATGATTATCAGCATCTAATCCATGAACATTTACAAAATTCGTGTTTGTACATCCTAGTTCTTTAGCCCTTTCATTCATTTTATTAACAAAAGCATCAACTGTTCCGGCTATTTTCTCTGCCATAGCCACCGCTGAATCATTTGCCGAAGCAATTATGATTGATTTAAGTAAATCTTCTACTTTTAACGTGGTATTAGGATCTAAAAACACTTGCGATCCTCCCATACTAGAAGCATTATTGCTAATAATAACATCATCTGTTAAATTAAGTTCCCCTCTTTCTATAGCCTCTTCAATAAGAAGTATTGTCATAATTTTAGTCATTGAAGCTGGAGCCATTTTTTCGTCAGCATTTTTTTCATATAGAATCTTACCAGTAGAATATTCCATTAAGATTGCACTTGGAGCATCAATAGTGAGTTCCTCTGCTTTTGGAAATAAGGGAAATAGTAATATAAATATTAATAATATTTTTTTCATATAATCACCTATTTAAATGTATTCTAAAATAAACATCTTATACTTATTTATAAAGAAATTTTATTTAATTCATCTTCTTGATATATTTTACTTAATAACCATTTTCCTTTTTCCCTTGTTACAAATAACCAATATTCAGTAAATTGTCTATTTTCCTTATCTCCTTCAATAATTTCATCAGTCCAAGATTTTTGTAAAATATAATAAGTGCTTTCAGTTCTTTTAATCAATTTTTTATAATTCCAATCAGTATTATCAAAATTATTCATCGCATTATATTTATTTTTTTTAATCTTTTGTTTGTTTATTATCATTGGAAAATTTGAAAAGTATAGCCTAGTAACATACATATAAATAATGATATATAATCACTTGTACTAGAAGATAATCCATGAGAACTTGATGAACTGCTTCCACTACCACCTGAAGCACTACCACCACTGGATGAACTACCTCCTGCTCTAGCAAAAACAGTTATTGGAACTAACATTAATATTATAATTATTATAATATATATAAATTATTTATTCATTTTACTTATTTTTCATTAATAATTTTTACATCTTTTAATTCAGAAAAAGATACAAACATATTTCGATAATTAAAATTTGCTGTTATTAATGGTAACTTTTTTTGCTCTTCAGTTAATGAATTAAATATATAACCACAAACATTTCCTTTTTGAGCAATAGCTTTAAAAGATAGACAGTCACTACACTTAAGTACATCATAATAAGTACTTTTACCGTCTATATTAAACACTTTAAGAATGCAATGTACTTCATGTTTACATTTATGTCTAAACTTTTTATGCGAATCTTTATAAATAGTATCTCTTTCAATTAATTTTCTTAATTTTAAATTTCCCATAATACCTCTTGATTATAGATTACAATAAAATTAAATTTAACACAAATAAAAAAGAACATAAAGTTCTTAATAAATATTAATGGGCATAAATACCGTGAATTTTTTCTAAATCTTCATTGTTTAAATTATCAACTGTCCATTCATTATCAATCTTGGTGAGGTTAAAATTAATAGTATAAGTTACTCTATCTTTAGCATTATTAAATTTATCTAATTTGTACTCTAATACTTTAGCACTGTCATAAACATTATTAGTTGAAAATTTATCTGGATTATCATTTATATACTTTGTTGCATCATTTTCAATTTTATAATAATCATAAACTTCTATTTGAGCTGTTACTGTTGCAGTATCGCCATCAATCATTTCATCTTTAATATCATATTTTAAATCCGAATATTGTTTTAAATAAATTTTTTTGTACTCTTCATGAGAATCATCTGGTATATTTAAAGTATTTAAATAATCATTTAATTCACTTACTATTGAGTCACTATTTTTTTGATATTTCATTAAAACTGTTTCAACTTTTGCTCTTGGATTGTTATTCATTGTACACCCTGTTAATATTAAAATTAGCGCTACTATACTAAATAAAGCTGTTATTCTTTTTTTCATTTTTTCTCCTTCTTTATTAATATTTTGATTAATAATTAAAATATTATACAAAAAAAGAAGAAATTATTCTTCATCTAGCAATTTTTTAAACTTGGCTAAAAATATTGCTGCTAAAAAATTTAATCTTTCTTCTTCAATAACAGGAGTTAAATAAGTGTTTCCATCTTGTATAAACTCTTCAAATATTTCTGATTCAGGTGTTGGTAAATCTTCTTCAGATAATTTTGTTCCTAAAAAATATTTTTTATTATCTTGAACAGTTTCATCTACTAGGTAATATCTACGATTTTCTCCTAATGTAACTATGGTATCTATATTCATCTATAACCGCCCTTTTCTTCTTATTTTGTTTTCTTTTCTTTATTAACTTTTATAACATGATTATACATATTCCAAAAATCATCGGCATTTTCAATAGTTGTTGGAATATCATCATCAATAACTTCAAAATCAGCATCTATTATTGCAGGTTTATCAAATTTATATTTTGATTTACTCATTTTCTCTTTTAATGCTTTTAAAGTGCTTGATAGTGCTTTTTTTAAACTAAATGACAATTTTTTACTCTTCATACCTATTACAGCATTAGTGTAAGCATTTTTCTTAATATAAGGATTATAGGTTGGAATATCAACTTTATGAACTATATTATCCATTACATATTTCATGTGCTCATTCCAATAACTTTCTGATGCAAATAATTTTTTTGGATATGGTTTGTCAAATCCTTCTAGGTATATTTCTTCCTCGTTGCTAGGACTAGTAATAGTTCTAACAACTTTATAAGAAAATCCTTGCTTTAAAGCAGCAGTATTTATATGTGGATCTACTTTTCCAGTAAAAACCAAATATTCTTCATTATCATCTTTACTTGTTTTTTCTTCTTCGATAGGTTGAACTTCATCAGCTGGTCTATAATCCAAAATATCCTGTGCATTTTCAAATCCATTCATTATTTCATCATCTTTGTATTCTTCTGTTATAGAATTTTTTTTCTCTTCCCATTCATTAGGGGTATCAAATAAAGTTACTGAAAATGGTTTGTCAAAACCTTCTAAATAAAATTCTTCTAGGCCATTATTGGTAAATTTAGAATCTTTTACTTTATATTTTTCTCCTTCTTTTAATACATAGGAATTATCTACTCCATAATATGGCTTTGTGCCATTGTAAATAACTATATCATCTTTTTCAAGTGATGGCTCACTTGGTTTTATTCCGGCATTTACACACAATTCATCGAATTCTTTTAGAGATTGTTCGTGACGCACCTTTTCCAAAGATAATTCATCAAGCATATCATTAAATATTTTTTTAACGATTGACTCAGTCCTTGGATGCATTGATAAACGATCCATAATCTTTAGTAGCTTATCAATGTCATTATCAAATTCATCAATAAGTTTTATAAAATCAGATTTATTAGAGTTTTTTGTTATAACATTAACTTCTTCTTCAATTAATTCTAAAACATACTCACATTCTTTATTTTTGACATTTAATTTAAAATTTAAGGTATTTATTTGTTCTATTTCACTAGTTGATAATTCTTTATTTGAATTATTCAAGGCACTAAGTTGATCTTTTAATTTTTGAACGGCATGTAATCTTTTTTTATATTCTTCTTTATCATCTTTTAATTTACAAATAATAATATATTTATCAACAATTTCTTGAAAAAATGTTCTAAAATTTTCAATATCTTTTTCTTTAGAATATTGAAATAAGGCATCTTTGTTTATCTCTTTTTGTATTTTTTTAAAATAATCTACTATTTTTCTTTCAAAATGAGAATAATCAACTTTTTGTTCCTTTTTTAATTTTGATTCCTTAATTCTTGTTATTGCTTTTTCTATATTGTTATCATTTTCTTTAACAAAATCAATAAATTTAGATGAATCTTCAATGTAAACACCGGCTTTATCTAAGAATTGATAAGCCGAACTTATATTTTCTATTTCCATATTTCCTCCCTGTATTTAAATTAAATTTGATTTTTTTAATTCTTCCTCTAAATCAATATTATCTAAATCATATTTTTCAGATAGATTGTTAAGTATTGTATCACTTTCTTTAATTAATTTAATCCTTGTATTAATTCTTTTAATAATATCTTCTGCTTCTTCTTTTGTTTTTTCATCTGGTATATTTTCTGTTAAACTTATAACACTATTTTCAGATAAATTACTTACTCTATCTAAATAATTAGATGAAATACCTTTTTCTTTTAAGATATTATCTATTTTTTTGGCATATTCAAGTATTTCATTAACTAATGTATCTATATTCTCATTTATTTTTCTTCCTTTAAATGTTGCTAAAACCTTTTCAGTTGCTTCTTTTTCTTCTATACTTTTAAAAATTAAATCACTATTATTCATTTTAAATTCCTTTCTAACATGAGGTTAAATCACTAAGAGATGTACCTGCTTGACCACATACATATATTTTTAAATTCATTTTTCCACCAATAGCGCTATTTGGTATATAAAATGTATTACCACTTGAATCATTATATTTATTTCCTAACCATACTTTTAAGCGATATGATTTACTATTTTTTCCTGAAGTAGTTGACAAATTTGCTTTTGTTGCTATTTCTATTTTGCTAAATGATGAAGTTGTACTTATTTGTTTTGGAGTACAATTACTCGCTGTAAAAGCAGTTGAAGAAACATCTACTCCATCGTTTCCTTCAATTAAACAATATTTTACAAATCTAGCATCTAATGCTGTAGTTGAATCTGATGTAAGAAAAACCCGGTAAGTATAAGGAACATTCATAGTTGAACTAGTTCCAGAATTAATTACTTTAAAATTGTAGATATTGCTAGTATTTGATATTGCTACATCATCTTCTAGTGGATCAGTTGCTAAAGTAATTGTACTTCCATTTGTAAAATCAATTGTTAGTTTACCAGTTTTAGACTCATAAGAACTTGTTGTGGTTATGCCTCTTAGAAGCGCAGATGAGGTACCTATTATGAGTAAACTTAGTAGCACAAAAGAAAAAATAGATAATGTGACTTGTTTTTTGATTAATTTTTCCATATGCATATCAATAACCTCTATTTTCTATATCAATAATAGCAAATAATAAATTTTTTAGCAATAATTAATTGCTTTTTTACAATAACTTTAGTATAATCAATATTGAATTTTGGAAAGGAGTGCCTAGGTATGCCTAATATTAAGAGCTCAAAAAAATCAGTTAAAACTGATAAAGTACAAACAGCATCTAATACTTCATATACTTCAAGAGTTAAAAATAGTATTAAAAAATTAGAAAAAGCTGTTAAAGAAAATGATAAAGAAAAAGCAAGTGGCATTTTAAAAACAGCTGTATCTAATTTAGATAAATGTTCTAGTAAAGGTTTAATAAAGAAAAATACTTGTGCTAGACAAAAAGCAAGATTAAATAAAAAAGTTAAAGAAATGAATTAATCATTTCTTTTTTTTAGATTATTTGATATATTTTTAATGTGATGATATGAAAAAGATATTTAAATTTATTTTTTATTTAATTTTAATAGGGATAATATATTATAATAGATACGAAATTGTAAATGAAATTTCAAGTTTACTTGATTCTAACCATAAAGTTGTACTAGATGAGCCAAATAAGTATTTTAAAAATAAAAATTATTCTTATGTTAAACAAAGTGCTGATTTTATTCCTTATAGTATGCAAGATTTAATTAATATTTATTATTCAGTATTAGATAGAGGTTATAAAGATTTTACATTTTATTGTCCTAAGGAATATTTAAATTGTGTAAGTGATATTGAGAAGATTAGTGCAGCAGATAGTACTATTTTATCAAATTTAAATTATTTTGTTTCTCCATTTAATAGTGAAAAGAAAATAACAACTTCTTACTCTACTACTGGGGAGGTTAATATAGTGGTTGATAAATTGTATAATGATGAAGAAATAAAGGCAGTTAATCAAAAGATTGATGAAATAATAAAAAGTGTTATAACTGATGATATGGCTTTAGAAGATAAAATATTAGCAATTCATGATTATATTATAAATACGACCAAATATGATAGCGAGGCTTTAAATGGTAACTCTACTTACAAATCTTATATAAGCTATGGAACTTTATTGCAAGGATATTCAACTTGTAATGGTTATGCTGATGCAATAGCTTTATTTTTAGACCGTTTTGGTGTTCCAAATATAAGAGTTGCGTCATCATCTCATGTATGGAATGCGGTATATTTAAATAATAAGTGGCTCCATTTAGACTTAACTTGGGATGATCCAATAACGGAAGGCTCAAATAGAGATACTTTACTTCATAAATTTTATTTAATAGATACTCCTACTTTAGAAGGTTATAATATAACTGAACACGAATATGATAAATCTATCTTTTTAGAAGTTTCTTAAAAGGCTTATAATATAAATATAAGCTTTTTATTATGCTTACTAAAGGTGTTGAGATAAGCATACCTATAATTCCAAAGAAATGACCAAAAATAATTAAACCAATTAAAATAATGATAGGATGGATATTAAGAGATTTACTCATAATAATTGGATGAATAAAAGTTGATTCTATAAACTGCAAAATAATTATTAAAATTAAAGCATATATTCCTATTCTTTTGGAAACGGTAAAACCAATTAAAATAGCAGGAACTCCACCAATATAAGGTCCAATATAAGGAATAATATTTGTTATAGTAATAAGAAAAGATAATAATAGTACATATGGCATTTTAATTATTTTAAATGAGAGAATTGTCATAACAAATAAAATAACTGCATCTAAAAGAGTTCCTTTAACAAATAATCTTAAATTAGTACTAATTTCATTAATTAATTTACTGGGAGTATATTTAGCAATAAATCTCGTTATTTTTTTATTATCAACTAGAAAGTAATAAGATATAAATAAACTATAAAATAAGTTTAGGATAATATCTTTAACACTTATCGTAATATTTATTAATTTATAGCTTAATTGTTTAACATCTATTTTAGATAAAATATGGTTAGGTATACGGTTATAAATACTTTCTAACATTGGAATAATATGTTTAGATTCATCTCTAATAAAGGGAACTAAAAAATAGCCAAATATTAAAATTACAACTATAATTAAAAAATAACATATAATCGTACTAACCGTATAACTATAATTTCTACTCAATCTATTAACTATTGGTTTTAATATCCAAGCTATAACATAACCAATTAAAACAGGACTTATTAAGTTAAAAATTGTACAACAAAAATTAGTTATCTTACACTCTCTTATTACTACTAATAAAAGTAAGATATCTACTAATATAATTAATAATTTTAATAATTTTGAATTCCTAATTTTAACCATATTTTATTTTAAGTAGAATAAATAAAAAAATACCACTATTAAATGGTATTAATCTTCATATACAGCATCTACATAATAGATTGGTCTTCCCTCTTTAAAATATTGTTTTTCATAATTAGTCATAATATTTGGAATATTTCTTTCATCATGATGTAAATCTAAACTTACTTTTTCAAATGTATACCAGTAACTAGAAAGATATTCTAAAGAATAAGCAAAGAATCCTTTATTATCAGTTTTTAGTATAATATGTTTATGTTTTTTAAAGATTCGATCATATAATCTTAAATATACTGGATGAGTAAATCTTCTTTTTTCATCTTGTTTTTTAGGCCATGGATCACAAAATGTTAAATAAATGGTGTCTATTTCTTTACCAAAAATATTTATTATTTCTTTTGCATCAATGTTTATTAATTTTAAATTTGGTAATTTTTTATTTTCTAAATTATCAACAGCCATAACCATTTGAGAATCTACTACTTCTAAACCAATAAAATTGATATTAGGAAAATTTTTAGCCATATCAATAATAAAATCTCCTCTACCCATTCCAAGTTCTAAATGAATCGGATTTGAGTTACCAAATAATTCTTTCCATTTATTTTTATATTTTTCAGGATTATTTACTACATAGGGACTATTCTTAACTATTTTATCCGCATTTTTTATTACTTTATATTGCATAATTATTTTCCTTCTTTCTTTGTTAATTATAACAATTTATTAAAAGTTTGTATATCTAATATTTTTAACTAAAGGATTTAATTTACGATTTTTGATATTTGCTTTAGTAGGAGTAACATCTTTTTTCATATTTTGATACTTATAGAATAGTTCTTTAATTATTTTATCATCACAATATTTTATTAAATCAAATATTTGTTTATCAGTTAAAACATATAATTCTTCATAATTTATTAATCTTAAATCTATTAATCTTTTTACAATTATAGATAAAATATTCATCTCTTCATAATCATCAGTTTGTCTTGTTAAATTATTTACAATATCATTAAGTTCAACTGCTCTATCAGCAACATACACATCATCAAAAGCAAATTCTTCTTCATTATTTTCATTTATAGTTGTTATTATATGAGGATATATTTTGCTTATTTCATCGATTGTTAAATCCCTTGACCAAGCAAGATTATTTAAAAATATAAAATCTAATCTATCAGCGCATAAACAAGGTCTAGGTAAATCGACAACACTTTTATCTTTAAAACTAGATATTTCTTTTATATTTACGCCAATCCTTGTAAAATAGTTAAATAATTCAGGATCATAAGTTTTAACATATTCTTCTAAATTTAATTCAGTACTTTCTTGATTCAGGTAATCACCATTTAAATAATCAACAACGTGAGATAACGCTGGCGTGGTGGCATCATGAAATAAAGCAGCAAGAGTTAATATATCATCATAAGTTTTATTCCAAACATGTAACGAACAAGATATAGAATGATCTAATCTAGATATATCATATTTAAAATTATAAACACTTGTGCTGGCATTAATAGCTCCACAAAAATAACTTACATCTTTTAATCTCATTAAAGTTTTACTCTCAATAAATGGAATTAAAATTTTAGGAAAATGAGGAGATATTATTTTAAAATATTCTTTAATTTCAGGATTTAAATTTTCATAGTATTCATTAAATTTCATTTTATCACCTTGGTTTATATAATAAGTGATTACGAAATTTAAGTCAAACAAAAAATTCAGTTTTTAAGCTGAATTTAAAATGATAATTTATACGGATTGTCCCTTTCACCTGTGCCTGAAGTTATTTTTACATTTTGTAATAGATATATGGATGGTTTAATAGATTTTGCATACACTACGGAGTCTTCAGTTATAATTCCATTAGATCCATAAGTTATAAACATTAAATGATTATCTGAGATACTATGACTCATCGTAAATAACCATTCTTTATTATTTAACCAATTACTATTTTTACATCTGACATTTGTATAATCATATGTATTATTTGAATATATTAATCCAGCTCTTAAATCTTTACGACATTCTTTATCTGTTGATGCATATCCATAATCACTTGCATATATGAGACCAATTTTACCTAGCCAGGTGCTTGGTCTGTTATTATTGTATGTTATCGTATCTCTTTCGTTTTCATATTGAATTTTAGTATATAAATTATATGGTTTTGTGCCACTATATTTACCGCCACCTATATTCCACAATGTTTCACTTATCATTCTCTGATACTTTGATTTTATTGTTTTTGTATAATCAAATATCGCGGTTTGTTGATTATTTTTTCCATTGTACCATTTTTTACTTGAAGTTAGTGTTAAATCTAAATAATCATTATTTAATTCTTCCATTATTTTTGAACTTAGCCAATTGCTACTTCCTCGCCCACTATTGTTACTCTCTTCACTTGTATCATAAGAATATAAACCAAGAGAAACATTTCTAACTAGCTTTAGTTTTTGACTTGTTACACTTTCTGAATCTGTGACATTAAAGATTCCTATGATGCGCCATAACTCTCCGGTATTTCCAAATTCAACATAATTTTTTACTTCACTATCTGAACCACTATATCTTATATTGGCATCATTTGTATCATCCATTAGTAATCCATTATTTTCTTTATCTTCATTATATAATTTTGTTATATAATCTACTCCTGTTTCATTTTCATAGTTTACTAC
>CAKOMY010000015.1 GCA_934096815.1 uncultured Bacilli bacterium
GAAAAATATAGGTTACACATTAGCCTATATTTTTTTATAAATTAAATCAAATTCAAATAATCATCATAAATTAAATTGATATATTCATCATTAAGAGTAATTAAAGCGTGTATTTTTTCTGATTCGTAATTAAGCTTAATAGTTATATCCTCCATTATTTCACTAGCATAAAAATTGTTAGTATCAAATATTTCCAATAAAATATCTCCATTTCCACTATACCAATTACCTTTATACGTCTTATTCATAAATGTATTAATGTCATTATTATTTTCATGAGCGAAATTTAATGTAAAATAACCAATTATGTTATTTATAGTAAAATTGACATTTATTTCTATTCCAAATCCTTCACTTTTATTAACAATACTTTTAATTATTTTTATCTCTTTTTTTGAAATACAATCAACATTTTTATCATTTATCTTTAACATAAAATCTATCCTTTCATAATTAAATCATTTTCTATTCCCTAAAAGTCAATTTTTTTAAAGTTTAGGGAATAGAAATAAGTAATTTACATATAAAAAGAGAATTATTATTCTCTATTCACACATAGTACCACTATAAGTCATATTTGAATCGCCTATGTAAATATCAGGTTTTCCACCAGACATTTTACGACAAATTAAAATACTTAAATCATATTCTTTTGATGAAAACTGTTCTGAGCCACCATCATCATAAGTTCCCGGGCTTACTAAATAACTTGTTATTTCTTTTACATCATCAATAGTTTTAATATAATCTTTTAATGAATATTTTTTACCATCTTTGTTATAATATACATCTTTTAATTTAGTTTCTAGATAAACAACTCTTCCATTAAACTCTGAGTATTTATTAAATTCTTGTACTTCGATTTTATTATCTTTCGATACACTTAATATTGCATCATCACTATTACACATAAGATTAATATAATTCATATTTGAATCGCCTATATAAATATCTGATGTTCCATTAATTTTATTACAAATTAAAATACTTAAATCATATTCTTTTGATGAAAATAATTGTGAACCTCCATCGTCATAGCTTCGATAATCTTCTAGCAAACTTGTTATTTCTTTAACATCATCAATTGTTTTAATATATTCTTTTAAAGAGTGTTTTTTACCATCTTTGTTATAATAAACATCTTTTAATTTAGTTTCTATGTAAATAATTCTTTCATCTAACTCTGAGTATTTATTAAACTCTTGTACTTCAATTTTATTATCTTTTGATACAATTAATATTGCATCATCACTAACTTTTTTAGAACAACCAGTTAATATAACAATTATTCCAAATAAACATAATAATTTCTTCATTATAAATTCTTTTCTAATAATTAATTATATATTTTTATATTTATTAATTGTTTCTTTTACATTTATAATATAAATATTTGTTAGAATTCCATCGCTTGGATCAATTTCACTAGAAATTAATATACCACCTAATGATTCAATTGTTTTAATGGAAGCTATATTTGTAGATTCACATGCTAAAGTAACTTTTTCAAGTCCTAATTTCTCGGCTTCTAATAATCCTAAGTATAGATTAATTTTATTATATCCTTTTCTTCTTTCAGTAGGTCTTATGCCATACCCAATATTACCATTAAATTTATTTATATCAGAACCATAATTTAATCTAATATTAATAGCTCCTACAATTTTATTATCACTTTTTCTTATTAATAAATAGGTATTAACTTGATTCTTTCCGTTTTTTATAGCATATTCTTTATTTGATCTTTTTAAGCAGTTTTCTAATGTTTCTTCAAATGAATATCCATCTAAAATTTTTGCTAATAGTTCTATTCCATTTATTTCTGAATTGTATAGTTCTAATTCATTTATATAATCAATAATATCTTCTTTTCTTTTAATATTTGGTATTTCTAAATAAAAATTATTCAATTGTAAAACCTCCAAACTAAGTAATTGATTTTTATATGCATTAATAAGATGTGAGTCATAAATTATAATTATTTCAAAATTATTGTGGTATTTTCTAACATTTCAGGAAAACAATTTTGTTCTATTTAATTCACACATTAGATCAATTAATTTCATATTTAAATAACCTATAACTTTACCTTTCACTATATTAACGTTTTAGAATAATAAATTATTGCATTCTTCATTAGTTATTTGAAAACTAAATATTCCATATGTGTCATCTAACTATAACTTCAATGTATAGTTACTATCGTATGTTTATTTATAATATATTCTATATGCATGAGCAAACTAGGTTCTTTGTATGTTAATAACATGTTATTTAACTAACATAAATTGTAAGTTGTCGAATTAGTTAAAACCTCCTTCAATCATTTAATCTATCTGAAACACGGTTAATTGAACGGGCTCGTTAAAACTGTTTTCATATATATCCATAAATGATGAAACAAATCTTGCTTGTTCTTTTTCTTCTTCTGTACCAATTGTTACTTGCCATCCAAATGTTCCATATGATTTATAGTTAAATCTATTTAATGGCAATAAATTAAATTCTTTTTGAATTAACTTTATACCATCTTTATAATCTCTCTTTAATACTTTAAGTGCTTTACTAGGATTTTTAAATACTGCTTCTCCATATTTATTTGCTCCAATATCAAAAGCAATATTCTTTTTTCCAAATGAATTAATATCTACGTTTCCTTTTACATTCCCATATTCAGCAATATAGACTTGTGTATATTTTAAATTATCATCCATTATATATCCCATTTTAATTAAAGTAAATCTCCCAATAATAATTAATACAACTACAATCAAAAATGATAGACATATTTTATATGTTTTATTTCTATGCTTTTGATTCTTTAAAATATTAATTATAGTTTGTTCAAAGTGTTTTATTTGCTCATCTTTGTTTAATTTTTCACCAACAAATAATTCATTTAAAGAAATATCTAATATACTACAAACATCTTGCATAATTGAAGCATCTGGTAGATTCAATCCTCTTTCCCACTTACTTACTGCATTCTTACTTACATTTAATTTTTCAGCAAATTGTTCTTGTGTTAAATCCTTTTTCTTTCTCATTATTGAAATAAATTTTCCTATTTTTTCTTGATTCATATAAATTTATCCCTTCAACAATTAAAATTATATTTTATAACACTAAATTTTTACACATACTTAAAGTTTACTTTTGCAAATTACTATTTTTATGAATACTTATCTAATTAAAAAATTCATAATTAAATCAATAATAACGTCTTTTTCTTTTGGGCTTGATTCAGCAATTAATAGTGTAATCGCTGTTAACGTATTATTATCAATTACTTGATCATTATCTATTTTTAATATTCCATAAAAAGATAGAAAATAGATAAATAATGTTGCTGCAATTCTTTTATTACCATCAACAAAGACATGATTCTTAACAATCATATATAAGAAATTAGATTCTTTTTCTTCAATTGTATTGTATATATCATTTCCATCAAAACTTTGATATATATTACCAATAAATGGTTTAAGTCCATTGTCTCTTTCTATTACAAATCATTTTCTTCATTAAATCTTTGCTTATTAATAATATCTTTACAATCGTCATAAGTTATTTTTTTATTATTTTCTGTTTATTATCTCATCGTATAGTAAGTATAAATGATTCATATATTAACCTAGTTTGTGGAAACAAATTACATACATACAATCCAATTTTTAAGGCTTAAAAAATTTGGCTTTTTTACTTTGCTGCATTTTTCTATTTTTCAAAGTTCCTTATTTTACTAGTGTTTTCGATTTAGCACTGCCAAACATTCCATATGTTTTGTTCTAGGAAACATCTCTAAATAGTAAAACTCATCTACGTTATATATTTTATTTAATATTTGCATATCTCTTACAAACGTTAAAGGATTACAAGACATATATATTAAATTATCTGGTTTAATAGTTACAATATTTTTCATAGTTTCTTTATTTAATCCACTTCTAGGTGGATCAATAATAATACAGTCTATATCACTATCTATTTTAGATATTTTAGAAGAATCACCTAGCATATACATATTATTTTGTTTATTTATTTTAGCATTAATACTGGCATTAATAACAGCATCTTTAACTATTTCAATACCATATAATTTATCTTTATTAACAAACATTCCAAGAGTACCAACACCACAATATAAATCAACCACATTATGATATTTTTTAGTATGTAATATCTTCTCTATTTTTTCTAATATATTTAAATTAACTTGAAAGAAGGAATTAATATTAACTTTAAATAAATAATTATTTACTTTTTCAATATAATCATTTTCCCCATAAATGACCTTATCATTAACAATAATTCCAACTATTTTATTATCAGTAATTAACTTTTCAATATCAACATCTACTTTTTCATTACTAGTTATCTTTATTAATATTTCATCATTATAATTAGATCTAATAGTTATTTCTCCACTTGATACTTTAAATAAATTATAACTTTTAATTATATTATTAATAGAATCTTTAGCAAGATAGCAATAATCTATTTTAGTAAAGTTATGAGTTCCTGAATTATAATAACCAAATTCATTATTAACTATTTTTAAAGTTACTTTATTACGATAATTATATTTATTATTACTTTGGATTACATTAATTTTAGGTACGTCTATATTATTTTTTTTTAATAAATCAGTTAATATATTAGTTTTGATTCTTAGTTCTTCATCCATTGATAAATGCATAAATTCACATCCACCACACTTATCATAATAAGGACATTTACTTTTAATTCTTATAGTTGAAGGACTTATAACATTTATTACCTTACCAACTATATACTTATCTTTTTCTTCTACTATTTCAATTTCTACTGTTTCTCCAATAACTGTGTTAGGTACAAAGACAATCTTTTTGTTTAAATAACCAATTCCTCTACCTTGATTATCATATTTTTCAATTTTTATATTCATAAAGTTTTTTTACTTCCTTTATAGTTAAACTTCGATATTCACCACTTTTTAATTTATCAACATTTAAAAATGCATATTCTACTCTTGTTAATTTATCAACTAAGTATCCTAAGTTTTCAAATACTTTCTTAATAATATGATTTCTTCCTTCAATAATAGTTATTTCAACTATAGCATAATTTTTAATGGCATCATTTTTCTTTAATTTAACTCTTGTTGGAATACATTTTCTCCCCTCAACATCAATTCCTTTTTCTAATTTTTTTAAATCAACAATATCCATAAATTTATTTAATTTAGCAACATATTTCTTAGGAACTTTATTTTTAGGATGAGTTAAAATATTTGTTAGTTCTCCGTCATTAGTAAGCAATAATAAACCAGTAGTATCATAGTCTAGTCTTCCAATTGGATAAATTCTTTTATCTGTATCGATTAAATCAACAACTGTTTTTCTTTTTTTATCATCTGCTGCAGAGGAAATAACACCTCTTGGTTTATTTAATAAAAAATAAACATAATCTGCTTTATTTAAAGTTACTCCATTAACAACTATTAAATCGCCAAAACTAGCTTTAGTACCAAGTTCAGTAACCTTAATTCCATTTACATATACTTTTCCAGATTTTATTAATTCTTCAGCTTTTCTTCTTGAAGTAAAACCTGATTCAGCAATTATTTTTTGTAATCTTTCCACTTAGATCACTCCTTACTCATTTATTTTAGCAAAATCATTATAATAAATAAACTAAAATAAGAAATAAATTAAATCTATATTTTACATCCTTTGAGATTTAATATTTAAATTTAAACCATATACATATTCTATAAATTTATCAAGAAAAACAAACTTTAAATTCATATTATTTTGTTTTTCTTTATTATATATTTCTTTTAATATATATAAAGCTGAATCATTATTTTCACAAATAATTTTTTCTATTTTATCATTATTAATTCCAAGATTGCTCTTCGTATGCATGTTAAATGACTCAACTTTATCTAAACTTGTTATATTCCCAAGATACATTCTATTAATAAACTCTTCTCTTTCATTAGATTTTGCTTCATCAATATCATTTAAATCATAATCACTTTCATCTAAATTTAATTTAAACATAATATCATTTTCTAACTCATGCCTCATCATTTCAAATGCCTTTATTATATAATCATCACTATAAAAAGCACCTTTTATAAATCTATTTTTAAATTGTCTTTTTAAATTCATTTTTTCATCTATTGAAATATCATTATATTTAAGTACATTATCATATAAAGCAATTTTATAAATAAACCAATTTATCCATACATCACATATTTTAAGAAACCCTAAATTTCCAATAGCAAAAAACACTTTAGGTGTTTTTTCAATACCATTCGCATTGCTACCAATTTTAGCTAAAAGTCCTTTTTCACATATACTCTCATAATTATATCTAGGTGTAAAATGATAATATGTTTTTTTCCTATCTAATGAATTTAAATCTACTAATTTCATAAAACACTAACCAAGTAGACAAATCTTGGTCTCTCTCTCCTTCCAATTTACAAGGATTAGTCTCAATCTCCTAACAAATATAAAGCAATTACCTTTATCATAAAATATTTTTTCAAATTCGTCTTATATACATATTTATTATATAGCTTATTAATAATAACAACAATAAATTATTAAAAATATATAAATAACTAATTTTTTAAATAATTAAATTCATTCCATTTAATTAAACCATCTTTCTGAAGTCTTCCAACAAGTATTCCTGGTAATATATTAACTCTTTTTGAAAAATCTTTTAAATTTTCTTCTGTAAATACGTTATTTTTTCTAATAAACTCATTATAACTTTTATCTGGTATTAAAATATTTCTAGCAAATTTATCTGCTTCTTTTTCAATATTATTTTCTTCTTTATCATCTAAATCAACAAATACTTCTTTTCTACTATGTTTAAGCAAATGACCTATTTCATGAAAAAAAGTAAACCAAATAATATCATCTTTTTTACCTCTATCACTTAGCATGATAATGGCTTTATTGGGATTAATCATATATGATACTCCATTAATATAAGTTTGAGGTAGTTCTGGTTCAAATATGAGTGATATACCACAACTAAATAAAATTTCCTTTAATTTATTAAATTGTTTAATAAATGAATCATTTGCAAGTTTACGTAACTTAGATAAATTTTCATTTAATAATAAAATGTTAAAATTAGGATAACTTACTTTATTTGACTCAATTTCACCATATCTTAAATAACAGTATAATGCTTCATTAGAAAATTTATCATTATTTTTCTTTCTAAAGGCTAATTTCTTTTTTAATTCAGTATCAAAGGTTAAAGAAGCAACTGAAAAAAATTTTCTTAAATTAATAACTTTTTGAAATGGATCATTAATTTTTTCTATCCAGTCCCAACCACGCTTAGCCATCTCATTATAAGGAATATTTTCTAAATATTTTTCTTCTTCTTTAACTTTAATAAAATCATTTTTTCTTTCTAAAACTTCCTGATAACTACTTTCTAAATTATTAAAAAAACTTGCAGAAATATTAAAAACATATTCAAATTTTAAAGCAGTAGTTGGTGTTATTGGTGCTTTACCCCTAACTATTTCATTAATTGTTTTTTTATTAATTCCAGTTTTATATGCTAAACCTAATTGACTCATTCCATTTGATTCTAATAGTTCTAAAATTGTTTCTCCTGGTGCTATGACATATTCATTATACACATTTAACTTACTCATAATGTTTAGACACCTCCATAATTTCTATTTCTTTTATTTTCTTAAATCCTCTATTATTATATTATTATCTTTCTGTTTAAATATTAAGCGATATTGTAAAGTAATATTTATAGCAAAATACCCCATTAAATTACCTGTTAATTTATGTCTTCTAAATGGCAAAGATGATGGAATATCTTCTAAACATACCGCTGCTTTTAATTCATTAATTCTTCGTGGTAATTTATTAGCAACTTCTATATTATATCTTTTAACCAATTCATTATTATATGTTGGATCTTCACATAATCTTTGAAGTTTTTTAGTTTTGTATGTTAATTCCATTAAGTCTCCTTTCTCCATTTAACATAATTGGTTAATAATATAATAACATACTAAAAATAAAAGTCAATCATTTTGATTAACTTAATAGGTAAATCATTTTTAAAAATTTTCATTTTTAAATTTTGTATTAATAAAATAAATAAACTAAAATAAATGAAGCAAGTATCCCAATAAAATCAGCAAATAATCCCACTGGAAGAGCATATCTATTTTTAACAATTTTAATACTACCAAAATAAAGTGCAATTACATAAAAAGTTGTATCACTTGATCCTTGAATTACACTTGCTAATGTACCCATAACTGAATCAGGTCCAAACTCTTTAAAAATATCAACCATTATAGCTAAAGTCGAATTACCAGATATACTTCTTAAAAAACACATAGGAATTATTTCACTTGATAAACTAAATCTTTTTAAAACATTATCTAAAAAAAAGAATGAATCAGTTATAATATTACTTTTAATTAAAATATTAATGGCAAAAATCATAGCAACTAAATTAGGTATTATTTTAATAGTAGTTTTAAGTCCATCTAAAGCACCATTTAAAAACTCATCATAAATATCTACTTTTTTAATAAAACCGTAAATTATTATAAATAACACTATTAAAGGTAAAATAATTATGCTACTTATTCCCATTTTTTCTCCTTATAAAATAATCTAAAGTTAAGCCCCCAATAGTTGATGCTGTTGTTGCCATTATACATAGTGGTAAAACTTTAGTTGGATCACTGGAACCAGTTGCTTTTCTTAAGGCTAGTATAGTAGTTGGAACAATTGTAACCCCACTCGTATTTAAAACTAAAAAGGTTATCATTGAAGTAGATGCACATTTTTTATCATCATTTAATTTTTGAAGTTCTTCCATTGCTTTTAAACCAAAAGGTGTTGCAGCAGATCCAAGCCCAGCCATATTAATGGCAATATTTGAAGCAATATATCCAAGTGCGGGATGTGATGTTGGAATTTTAGGAAATATCTTAGATAAAATAGGACTTAATAATTTTGCAATTTTATTAATTAAACCTGATTTTTCAGCAATAGCCATAAGTCCCATCCAAATTACAAGTAATGGCATAATATTTAATATTAAATCTAAACAAGTATTACCTACTTCTATAATTTCATCATTAATAACACTTATATTTCCACTTATTAATCCATAAGTAATTCCTACAATTATAAATATTCCCCATATTATATTAATCATAATATTCCTTTTTAAATAACATCTTTATTAATTTTTGATACCACTTTAATTCTTTTTCTTTTTTAGGTTCTTTAATATAAATATTTTCCTTAAAGTATTCTTTACCATTTAAACTAACTGTTAAGGATCCAACTATATTTGTTGCATTATTATCGTAATAATTTATAGTAGTTTTAATCTTACTATATTCATCTTTACTTAAAGACATATAAAAATCTCTATCAATAAAAGTATTATCATAATCAGTCTTTATTCTACCTTTAGATACTATCTTATATTTTTTTAAAGTATTAAAATATTTTTCATATAAATCTTTATGATTATTAAAGTCATTACCATCATTAAATGTTACTACTGTTAAATTAACTTTATTTTTAGAAGCATTGGTAACTAAGGTTCTTTTAGCTTTTTTCGTATATCCTGTTTTGCCACCTGTACAATATTTATAACTTGTAAGTAATTTATTCTTATTATGCCATATATATGATTTTAAATTAGTTTTAACTGTGATGTCTTTAGTACTTACTATTTTTTGATATTCTGGATTTTTAATAGCATAACTTGATAATAAAGCCATATCATATACAGTTGATGTATTAGCACTATCTTTTTCTTCTAATCCACTACTGTTAACAAAATTACTATGTTTCATTCCAATATTTTTAGCAAGTAAATTCATTAAATAAGCAAAATTTTCTGTTGAAGATGCTACTTGATAAGCAAGTTCTATGGCGGCATCATTTCCACTTCTTAGCATTAAACCATAAAGAAGTTCTCTAATTGTTATTTCTTCTCCAACAGATACATATATTCCACTTCCATATGATTTAAGAACACTGTCACTTATAGTTATTTTTTTATCTAAATTAATATTATTAATAACAACCATACTAGTTAATATTTTAGTTATAGATGCAATTAAAGATTCTTTATTAATATTATTTCCTTCTAATACCCTATTATTATCAGTATCCATAACTATATAAGAAGATGCACTTATAGCACCTACTTTTAAAGGAAAAATTATTATTATAAAAATTATTATTATTCTTTTCATATATTAGATTTTATGATTATTTAAAAAGAAAAATACATAAACATACTTCTTAAGTTTAGATTATATAATATTCACAAATTATATAAAACAACTATTGATATTGTTTAAATTACTAAGATTTTCAAAAAATAATATACTTAATTTACTTTAAAATAAATAAAATATATAATTAAATTAAAGGAGAAATTTTATAATATGTATAGATTAAGATATTATTATAAAAATGGTGAGGTTAAATTAAGTACCAATATCGATAATGTTGAAAATTTTAATAATGAAATTCAATTGTTAACAAAAAATAAAAATCTTAAAATTGAACACAATTTTAAAGAAAATTTAAAAAATTTTTTAGAAACTATAATGAAAGAATATGAAAAAAATTTTAATGATATTTATCGAATAGATATAGTTGATAATGAAACAAACAAGATTATAGACTATGTTGATAGAAGTGAATGCTTAGTCGATGGTAAAAAAGGACATTTAATTTATGATGCTATAACTGGAGATGTAATAGATGCAGTTGTTAAACAAACTTTTGAAGATTGCGTTTATAGATTTAAATATTATTTTTGTGATGGAAAAACCAAAACAAGTAGTATTGCAACAAGTAAACCAGAAGAATTATATTATGATTTTGATGGTCTTATGGATTGGAATGAATATGATAATTTAGGTAAAAAAAATCTTTCAACACATGATGTATTAAAGCTTGCTACTAAAGTTTATAAAGGGTTTATTCCAAAATTTTTTAAAATTGAAATAATTAATGACAGAACAAAAGAAGTTATTGATTATATAGAGATAAATGAAACGAAATGATTCATCAAATATCTGCAAAAAATCAATATTAAAATAATAATAATATCCAAAATTTATATGTTATAATTATTATAGAAAGGTAAGATAATTTATGAATAATATTATTTTATTAACTATTTGTTTTTTACCTTGTTTATTCTTTTTAATATATTTTTATAAAGAAGATAAGATTGAGAAAGAACCTTTTAGTTTGTTAATTATTCTATTTATTTGTGGGATTATTTCTTCTTGTTTAACGGTTATAATCTCTACGATTTTAAAAAGTAATATTAGCTTTATAAATTTATCTTATAGTGATTTAAATTTAATTCAAATTATTATCAAAGTTTTATTTGGAATAGTTTTAGTAGAAGAATTAATCAAATGGTTATGTGTTTATTTAATAAGTTGGAAAAATAAAAATTTTAATTACACATTTGATGCAATTGTTTATTGTGTATTCTTATCAATGGGATTTGCATTCTTGGAAAATATTATATATGTTCATACATTTAATAATTATGAAATAAGAACGATGATTGTTAGAAGTTTAATATCAGTACCTAGTCACATTGTTTATAGTGCTAATATGGGATATTATCTTGGACTTGCAAAATATTATTTAATAAATAATGATATAAAAAGAGCAAAAAAATATAAAGTATTAAGTTTAGTTATTCCAGTATATTTTCACTTAGTTTATGATTTATTATTGGTAAGTAAGAATGATTTTATATTTATGTTCTTTATCTTTTATAATCTTGTTACTTATTATATTACTTATATTAAAATTAAAAAATTATCTAGCATTAAAAAAAATATATCTTAATTTAGGATATATTTTTATTTAGGTAATCATCTATTAATTCTTGAATTCCTGAAACTGTTGCTAATTTGGATCTATCTATTCTAGTAGGCTCTAAAAAAATACCATAATCTTCTAAGGTAGAAAATAATAAAATAAAAGCATATGAATCTAGTAAACCACTTTCAATTAAATTAATATCTTTTTCATAAACTAATTTATCTTCACATATTTCATATAGTATTTTATATAAATCTATTTTATTTTTCATAATTTACTTAAAGCCTTTCTATCTATTTTACCATTTAAATTAACTGGTAATTTATCTAAAATAACAATACTTTTAGGTATCATATAATTAGGTAACATTGTTTTTAATTTTTCTTTTATATAATTTGAATCTTTATTTTTACTTACTACATATGCTTTTAGAGTTTTAACAATATTATTTTCATCATATTTAGCAATTACAGCACAATCTATTACGTCTTTTATTTGTAAAATATTATTTTCAATATCATGAAGTTCAATACGATATCCTTTGTATTTTATTTGATTATCTTTTCTTCCCGTAATATATAACATATTATTTCTTATGTAACCTAAATCGCCTGTTTTATAACAATTTATTCCATTTTCTTTATAAACATTATCAGTGGTAATATTTAAATAACCATCAAATACACTTTTACCTTTTAACACTATTTCATTATTTATTATTTCGATATTTACAGCTAGATTATTAATATCGCCAACTGGCAAAATATCTTCATTTAACATTTTTCTATTAATTCTTATGGCTGAAACTGCTGATGTTGCTTCGGTTGGTCCATAAGCATTAATAATATCGATATTTGGAAATAATAAATATAATTTTTTAACTAAATTAATTTCTAATTGTTCTCCACAAAAATAAATACATTTTAAATTAGGATAATTTTGACCATTAAAGCTAGAATCTAATAAACATAATTTGATATATGTTGGAGTGCAAACAATTAGATTAATATCTTTTAAAGTATTAAAAATATCAAAGTAGCTACATGAGCAACTGTTATTAGTTGCAAATAACGTATGACCATTACATAATGAATAATATAAGTCAGCAACACTTAAATCAAAACTAAAACTAGCAGTATTTAATACATTTATATTATGATAATTAGATAAAGGATAAATATTACTAATCCAAGTAATAAAATTATCTAAATTATTATAGGATATTGGAACTCCTTTTGGCTCTCCGGTACTTCCTGATGTAAAAATGATGTAAGAAGTATTATTTAAATTATCTTCTTCTTTAATAGGAGCACTACTTAAATCTGTTATTTTTGATTTCTTAATATTAGGAATGTTAATTTCATAATCAGTTAAAATTAAACTTGCATTAGTCATTTTTATAATAGAATTTATTCTTGATGTTGGCATGCATGTTCCAATAGGAATATAAGCTCTTTTAGCAAGTAAACAAGATAAAATTGAAATGATCATATTAATTTCTTTGTTGCCATAAATAATAATTGGAGATGTTCCTTCATCTTTTAAGAATTTTGAATATTCAGTAGCGTTATTCCATAAATTTTCATAAGTTATACTTTCATTGTCAACAGTATAAGCTACTCTATCAGGATACAACTTTACTATTTCTTTAATTTTATCTATTATCACATTTATTCACTTCTTATTTCATCTTTAGGAATTAAATCATAATCATACATTACTTCTGAATGATTATCTAAAATTAATTCTTTATATAACTCTTCATTTGTTAATCTATCAATTACAATACGATAAACTTTTGATATTCTAAAATATTTATTTTTTTCTTTTTTAAAATGATGATCTTCTTCAACTAATTTATATCGACAAGGAAATGCCTTTTTACTTCTAAGTTCACCGCAAAGTTCGCCACCATCTATCCATACAAGAATTTGAATATCTTGATCAGTATTATTTTTAAAACGATAGTCTAAGTTATTATAACAAACACTGGTTCCGGTACCAAAAGGTACTCTTCTTCGGTCATCAGGAAATAATGCATCTGAATGATGATGAAGTTCAGTTACTTGTAAAGGACTATTTAATACTAAATAATGAATCATATTAGCCATTTGACATAATCCGCCACCAGTACCAGCATAAAACCCATCTCTTCCAATAACTAGTCCTTCTTTATATCCTTTTTCTTTTGTTGGTTTACCTACCATTTGCCAATATGAAAAAGTTTCTCCAGGATGAATAATTATTCCATTTATTTGATTACATGCTAGGCTAATATTTGTTACTTTATTTTCTTGAAGTTTAATATCTACTCCATATAATTTTCTTATCAATATTGAAGTATGACTTTTAACAATATTGGGTAATGGTTCTTTATTTTTAGTTTTTGCTATCTTTTCTTTACTTAATAAATCTTTTGTTTTTCTTAATAAAATTTCTTTTTGAACTGATATTTTATAGCATGTTGGACTTATATCGCAAAATAATTTTCTAGTCATAATCATATACTCCTACTCAAATTTCAAATTAATTATAACAAAATAATTTAAAAAATGATATTATATAAGTAATTATGGTGAATATTTATGAAATATATAATTAAAAATATTAATGATTATAGTGATAATGAGATTGATAATTTTTATAGTAATATTTATATTGAAAAGAAAAAAAGAATTAATAATTTTAAGAATAAACTTAAGACAAGACAATCAGTTATTGGGGAACTTCTTTTAAGTAATTTATTGGATAAATATTATAATATCGACTATAATGAATTAGAATTCGAATTTAATAAAAATAATAAACCTTTTATTGTTAACAAAAATATATTTTATAATATTAGTCATTCTTCTAATTATGTTATAGCTGTTGTATCCGATAAAGAAATAGGTATTGATATTGAAAAAATTAGAGAAACTAATATTAAATCTATTAATTGTTTTGCTAGTAATAAAGAAAAAGAATATATTTTATTAGAAGATAATAATCTATTTAAACGATTATTTGAAATTTATACTTTAAAAGAAGCTTATATTAAAATGATGGGAAAAAGTATATTTGATATTAAAAATGTTGAATTTACAATTAGTAACAATCATATTTATTGTAGTGATATAAATGTTAAATGTTATTCTTTTATATATGATAATTATGTTATTTCAATATGTGAAAAGAACTGTTAGTTGATGTTAACAGTTCTTATTTATTTTTTCTTTTAATAAAAATTATTAGACAAGTAGTTCCAATTATAACTAAAACTCCTGCTCCGATTAGAAGTAAATTTACTTTATTACTTTTTTGGAAATTTACTACATTTTCATTTGTTTCTAAATATTTTTTATCTATTTTTTCATTAGTTAAGACATAACTAGATGTATGCGAAATATTGAATTCATAATAATCTTCAGTTAAAGTTATTCCTCTACTTATTAATCTAAATTTATTAGTTTTATCATTATAATAATAAACGTTTACTTTTTTATCTAAAACTTTTTTAATATCATCATTATTTTTAATCTTAACTAAAGCATTTCCAGGTAATGAGCCATTATCAGGAAAATCTATTATAATTCCCTTTTTTACTATTTCATTAATGTTATTGTTAACTTCAGTTAAATAAACTTTAGTATTAACATCAATTGTTTTAGCTTCTTTAATATCATTTCCTTTAAAAATTAATTCATTATCATTATTATTTATTTTAAGAGTTCTATTAGTTCCTTTTATAATGTTAAATAACTCACTACTTATAAAACTATTTTCATTAGCATTTATAACTATTTCAGAATTTTTATCGCTTTCATATAATTTGGATATAACAGTTGTATCAATATCTTCATTATTATAAACATGTTTTTTATTACTATTATTAGTTATTTCTAAATTAGAATTAAATACATATTTTAATGTTCCATTGTTTCCATTATTTGTATATATTACGGTGTTATCATTGCCTATTAAAATTAATGAAGTTAGTGTATATTTTCCTTCAGTAATATTAGAAGGTATTTCAAAATATTGGTTATTATTTAAAGAAGAAGCATAGACAGTAAATATATTGTTACTTCCTTTAAATTCTAGTTTTAAATTAGTTAGTTTTTCACTAGTTTGAATATCAAAATATACTTTATCTGATATATTGGCTTTATTAGTTTTTAAAGTGAAGCTATTTAATTTTATATTGGATTTATTTTCAGAACTGATAATTAATTTTGAACTGAATGTATAGTTAAAATTACCATTTTGACCATAATGTTTAGTAAATGTTGTATAATCACTATTTAAACCAGTTAATAATAAATCTGTTACATTATAAGTATCAGGAAGAATATTGTTAGGAATTATAATGTAAGGATTATTATTTATTGAATAAATGCTTGTTGTAAAGGTATATCCCTTTGTACTTTTAAAAGATACAGATGCACCAGTATTAGTTGTTCCTTGAGTTTGTAAATTAACATATATTTTTTCACCAGTTTTACCAGTAGTTGTTTTTAAATAAAAACTAGATAAAATTAAAATATTATCATTTATAGATGCATTTGAACTTGTAGCATTACTGTCAGTCGCATTGGAATCAGTTGCATTACTATCTGTTGCATTACTGTCAGTTGCATTACTGTCTGTTGCGTTGCTGTCAGTGGCATTACTATCTGTTGCATTGGAATCAGTCGCATTACTGTCAGTCGCGTTACAATCAGTCGCATTTGGATCAGTTGCAAATCCGCTAGCATTAAATAAATAACCTTGAATATTTTTAATTGCACCACTATTTAATTTATAACCTATAAATATCCCTACAGAGAATATAATAATTCCACCTATAACTAATTCTAATATTTTATCTTTTTTCATTTTCAAACTCCTCTACTTTACAATCTAATTATATTGTTTTTATTCTTTTTTTACAAGTTAATTTGTTAGCATTTAAACTTATATATAAAACTCCCATTAATAACCAAAATATTGGGCTAACTATTACAACTGAAAGATTAAAAAAATCTTGAATTAGATAACAAATAAAAGCAAGTAACAATACCTTAGAATAATTATTCATTTCTTTTAATCCTTTTTTTAATATTGAAAACATTAATAATAAATAATTAGAAAGACCAATTACTCCTAAATTTATTAAAGTTGTTAAATAAACATTGGCTGCTGTATCATTAATTGTTAAAGGACCAATTGCTTTAATATCTTCGGTATATTTTGCCATAAATCTTAAAGCAAAGGTATCTGGTCCTGTTCCTATTAACGGATAATCTTTAACTAATTTTAAAGTTCTTTTCCATAAAAATATTCTATATGTTCCAAATTTATCATTAAAATTTAAATGTAATAATTCATGAATTTCATATAAAAATCCACTACTAAAATTTACATTATATATAATAATTATTCCAAATATTCCACAAATAGATATTCCAATAAAATAATATTTAATTAGCTTTTTATCATTTAAAATTTTATAGTTAGTATTTTTTAAAACTTTTGCTAAATAAATTAATATAAAAATAACAATTAAATACAATATAACAATATAATTAAATTTAAAATAAAGTCCTAGTTTATTAATGTCGTAATGATACTCGGGATTTAATATGATATTTGTGCAATATGCCATCAATATTAATGATAACACAATAAGAAATTTACTTAATCTTTGATTATTTTTGATAATTAAAGGAAAAGTTAACATAAGCATTATTAATAAGGCAAGTTTACCACTTTGAACATTTATAATACCTAAAATAAAGAATGATAAAAATATTGATGTTAAATGAATAATATTTTCTTTTTTACTATTATCTTTAAGAAAAAGATATGATGAAATAGATACTGGTATTAAAATGCAATAAAGTGCTGATATAAAATCAATATTACCTATTGTTCCCATAAAACTTACATTATGCGTTCCAATCCCATTTTGATACATATTTAATGGATTAAAGCCAATATATTGAAGCACACATATTCCATTATGAATTATTGATAAAAGCGAAAAATATAAAATATATTTTCTTTTAAATTTACCAAATAAAGTTATGCTTAAAAAAGAAAGAATATAAAGGGAAGTAATTATTAAACCTTCTCCTCTACCAACTCCTATAAGAATATTATAATCTTTTAAATAAGGAGACAATAAGCAAGATAAAATATTAATAATTAATAATGTAATAGCAAATAATTGTACTTTAGATAATTTATAATTTTTAAAATAATTAACTTTTTTAAAGATATAAAAATATAATAACGTTACTAAGTTTAGAGTTAAATATGTCATTCCAATAATTAAATATGAATACCATTTACATTCTAAAATATGAAAAAATCCGTCTTTATTAACTATAAAAGGAAATATTAACAAGATTATAAAAATATAAATATCAGTGTATGTTTCTAAAATATTTTTTAGTTTTTTATAATTAGTTTTCATTAATCACTTACTTTCTTTTTGACAATTAGGGCAGTAATAAGTACTTCTTCCACCAATTCGGTCTTTTAATATTAAACTATTACATATTTTACAATTCATATTATCTCTTTTATGAACATATAATTTGTCTTGATAATGTCCTGTTACGCCTAAACTTGAAGTATAACTTTTAATAGTTGTTCCTCCATCAATAATCGCATTGGTTAAAATTTCTTTAGATGAAGAAATTATATTATCACATTCATTTTTAGTAATATCTTTTCCTTTTTTAAATGGATTTATTTTACTTAAAAATAATACTTCATTAGCATAAATATTTCCAAGTCCGGCAATAATACTTTGATCTAACAATAGTTCTTTTATTGGTAAATTACTTTTATTAAATTTAGTTAATAAATAATCACTGTTAATATTTTTATCAAATGGTTCTAGTCCTAGTTTATTTAATCCCTTACACTTAGATAAGTCATCAGTTAAAAACATACGACCAAACTTTCTAGTATCATGATATCTTAAAGAAATATTATTATCTAAAATAAATATAATATGCTCATGTTTGCTTATATCATCATTAATATTTTTTATATAATACTTTCCTTCCATTCTAAGATGTGACACTAAATAAAGATTATCTATTTTAAATATTAAATATTTTCCATAAGTTGTTATATCTAATATTGTTTTATTAATTAAATTATCAAAACTTAAACTACCATCTTCTATAATATTTTGATATCTAATTTGATAACTTGTTATTTTCTTTCCAATTATTTTTTCTTTTAATACTTTTGCTACTGTTCTAACTTCTGGTAACTCAGGCATAATTACACTTCCCTACTACATGTTTATTTTATAATAAAGAATAGAAAAAAACTAGAGCCATTTAATTTAAAAATTACCCTAGTTTATATGGATTATCACTTGTACCTGCACCATTAATAATTTTTGTACCTGTTGTTAGATAAAGTGATGGAAAAGTTGCTAAATTCGTGTTTGCCCAACTACTATTGATATCTCCATTTTTATATTCATGAAAAACCATTCTATTATCAGAAGAACTAGATGACATAGTCCAATAATTGTTATTTTTTTGCAGCCAATTATTATTTTTACATTTTGCATTTGTATAATCATACGTATTATTTGTATATATAACACCTGCTCTTAAATTATTACGACACTCTTGATTAGTTGATGCATATCCATAATCACTAGCATAAATAAGTCCTATTTTTCCTGTCCAAAGGCTTGGTCTACTATTTTGATAGGTTACACTACCTCTTTCAGCATTATATTGTTTAAGTGTAAATAAATTATATGGATTTGCACCACTATAACTACTTGCTCCTAGATTCCAAACACTTTTACTTATCATTTGTTGATATTTTGCTTTTATCACTTTAGTGTAATCAAATATTCCTGTTTGACTAAATACAGCCCCACTTGATGCCCAATAAGTATTATACCAGTTAGTCTTATTAGTTGTTAAAGTTAAATCTAGATAGTCACCATTCAATTCTTCTTTAATCTTTGAAGTTGTCCAATCATTTTTTCCATTTATGTTATCATTAGATGTATCCCAAGAATATGATCCAAGTGTTTCATTTCTAACTATTTTTAGTTTTTGACTTGTTACTCCATTTGAATCGGTGACATTAAAGATTCCTATGATGCGCCATAACTCTCCGGTATTGCCAAACTCAACATAATTTTTTACTTCACTATCTGAACCACTATATCTGATATTGGTATCTTTAGTATCATCCATTAGTAATCCATTATTTTCTTTATCTTCATTATATAATTTTGTTATATAATCTACTCCTGTTTCATTTTCATAATTTACAACTATTTCACCATTAAATGTAGCTCCTTTTTTACTATCTTGATTTATACCTGTATCGGGAAATTGTAGTTTTAAATTAAAGGTAATTGTTTGATTACTAGTGTTTGCTTTAAATTCTCCAGTTGCTAGTTCTAGATAACTTTCAGTTTTATTTTTTATAAAGATTCCAGTTGTGTATCCAGTATCTGTTGTATTTCCTTGGATTGTTTGATTACTTGTTCCTATTAAATTACTTGTGATATTTGCATTTTGATTTGTTCTCTTTAAGTAATAATGTAACTGACCAGTACTAAATCCATTTGTATATTTTATTCCTACCTTATATGGCATAACTAAGCCACTAGTTGTATTTGTTCCGGTTAATGTGAATGTTTTATCTATTATTATCTTACTACTTGGTTGAATATCTTTTGATATTAACAAACTACTTTTGCCATCTGCGTAACTTATTGTCATTTTGCCACTTTTTACTTCTACAACTGATGTACTTCCTTTATTATTACTGGCACTAAAAAAAGCATATGTTATTCCCGAAAAGATCACTATGAGCATCACTATTGTTCCTATCATTACATATACTTTTATTTGTTCTTCTTTATTATTCATATAAATCACCATATTCCA
>CAKOMY010000016.1 GCA_934096815.1 uncultured Bacilli bacterium
GCAAATATAAACATAACAATTAATCCAAAAATCGTTAAAGTTTTTGCTTGTTTATCTTTTTTTATTAAATTAAAAAATTTGATAAGTTTAGTTTTCATATTTAAGCTCCTATTCTTACCAAATTATATTACTAAAAGCCCCCCCGTCAAGCGAAAATTTGTTCTACTTTTTATTCTTCGTGATTCAACAAATTTACGTTATTTATTGAATCAAATCTTTTGGTTATTTTCTCTGTAGTTGTGTGAATATCTTCTACATCTTTACTTACAGTATTAATACTTCTTGATAATTTGTCCCATCTTTCACGATATCTACCAAACTCAATACCAAGCTTAGTTAGTTCTTCATGAATAACTTTTGCATATTTATCTCTTTCAATATTCATAACTACCATATTAATAATGGTTAAAGTACTCATCAAGGTAGTTGGTCCCGCTATCCAAACATTAGATTTATAAGAATATTCCAATAAATCAGGATGATATGCATTAATTTCTGCAAATATTGCCTCGGCTGGCAAAAATAAAATAGCTTCTGGGGCTGTTTCACCAGGAATAATATATTTACTTCTAATAGCGTCAATATGTTTTTTAACATCAACTTTAAATGCTTTTAAAGCAGCATCTCTTTCTGACTTAGGTAAATTTCGATCTGTCATTAATTCATAATGTTCTAAAGGAAATTTTGAATCTATGCATATAGTTCCAATTGGGTTTGGTGCATAAACAACTGCATCAGCAATATATCCATTCTTCATAGTAACCTGTGTATTATAAACCTTTTTAACATCACCAAACACACTAGATAAAATATAATTTAAATTAGTTTCTCCAAATATACCTCTAGTTTTTTTATCAGTTAAAACAGACTGTAAACTAATAATATCTTGACTTAAATTATCAATTTTCTTTTGTGCTTCATCTATCTTCCCAATTCTTTCTAAAACTGTACTAAAAGTTCTATTTGTCTTTTCAAAATTAACATCTAATCTCTCATTAACTTTATCATTTATATAATTAAGCCTTTGTTCAATAACCATATTAGTTTCTTTAAAATCTTTATCAATATCTTTACTAAATTCATATTTAAAGTCACCCAATGATTTAGTAAAATTTGTTTCAAACTTGCCTAATCTTTCTATCATTTCATTATTATTATTTTTTCTCAATAAAGAAATAATTAATAATATAATAACAATCACTAATAAACCAATAATAATATATTCTAACATCCTAATCTACTCCATTCTAAATTTCTTACTTACAATTTTACTTATTATAAATGCAACTAACATAAATAAGCCAATCTCTATTAATATAATTGGATTATTTATGCTTTCTATTAAACTAGTACCTATAAACTCCCAAAATAATACTAAAGATATCTTTCCAATAATAATACTTATTATATATTTTTTCTTATCAATTCCGGCAAGTCCAGCAGCAATATTAACTAAAAACGCTGGTGTAAAGGGCATCGCTATAATAAGTGATAACTCTTCTAACCTTAACTTTTGAATTTGTTTAGTTATTCTTTTTAACTTCTTATGTTCACTTTTATCTAACATATTATAATAATGTTTCTTTAATTTATTTGAACAAAAAGAATATGATATATAACACCCAAGACAAGTAAGAATATAACTTACTATAAAACCTGGTACATATCCCATATAATAAGCATTTATCGTAATAAATAATGATAACGGAAGTATTGGAAATATACTTTCTATTATAATTAGAAAACATGCTAAAACAGGAGCAAACATACCTAAATCATTCATAATATTTTCTACTATTGTATTGATAAACTCAAATATATTCATAATATGATTATAAAACAAATTATTTTATATTTAAAGTCCACTTTACACTAAAAAAGATAGATTTAAATACAATCATATTTAATTATGAATTATTAAATCTATCTTTGTAAAATTAATTATTATATTAAATCATATTATAAAACGAAAAAATAATCTTTATTTTATCCGATGCGAAATGCAGGTGAAATTCCATAAGTATTTTCTTCATCATGTGCATAATCATAATTTCCATCTGATGTTACATAGTAAAAAGTACTTGTACTAGGTATAATAGCTGCTAATATTGGATTAGATAACAAAGTATAAGAATTTCTATAATATGAACGTAACCACCATGGACTGTTTATAGCATTATATTTTTTTATTGCCTTTTCATAGTTAGCAGTTGTTACTCCTAATTTTTTATAATAATCAAGTTGTCTTGTTTTATCTGCATCATTACCAGTTAATCCATCAAATATTTCAGCAGGGCTCAACAAGTATACCTTATCAGTAGTTGATGTCGTTCCATTTCCCGCATTATTTGATACTGCATTTGTATAAATTATTAAATCTTGAATCTCAGTAGGCAATTTATTAAAAAAATCACCATTTAAATATTTTCGAACATCCGTTTCATCCCATGCATTACCATAAGCTCCCATCGTTCTTTGCTCTATTATATCTACAAATTCAACTACAAATCCACATGCGGTCTGTGAAAAACCTTTGTTGCTGCATTCACTTGGTGTAGAATTATTAACAATTCTTAGAGTATAATTTGTTCCATCTATACTTATTTTCCTAGTATCTCCAACATTATATAAAGATGTTGCTCCATTTCTTACATTAGATGCAATTCTTGCAAGTGAATGACTTGAAAAATTTGTGATTGTTGCTGTACTTGATGAATCAATTGTTACATATCCACTAAAAGTTAAAACATTACCATCAGTTCCCGTTTGATTTTGAGCTACATTTTGATTAGGAAATTCTAATTTTAAAGCATAATACCTTGTTTCACTTTGATTAGAAGATATAGTCTTAATCGCTTGAGTTCCACTTTGTTTGGTAAGCGTTGTTTGACTTAAAAGTGTACTAGAACAGGTCGTATCACTTGAACTTGTACATGAATATAATCCATATGTTAAATATGAAGAACCACTTGCACTACTAGTATTAAAATTACTTTTAGTTATGACTAAATTTATATTATATGAAACATCTACTTCAGCATCATTGTTAACTGTAACATTAAAATATTTTTTGCTACTCCATCCTGGAATTATATTAGTTGCAATTATAGTTTTTGTTCCTGCATATTTTAGTGATAACCTTGCTCCGCCAATATTTACAGTCTCTGTTGTCTCGTTTCCTGTTATATTTAAGGAAAAATATGCATATGTTATTCCAATTGTTATTGTTAAAAGTATAACTATTAATATTATAATTTTAGATTTTATACCAAAATCATCACTCACAAAAACTTCACCGTACCTTACAATGAAATTATATCTTTAAAAGTCACTTTATGTCAATCTTAAGCAAATATCAATTTATATACTATAATGCTATTTATCTTCTATAATTGTATTTTTTATATCGTTATAATAATTATTTACTTTGAAAGCCCAAGATGTACTTTCTGCATATTTTGGATTCATTTTTTCCGCTGTATCTAAACCAACACTATAATAGTTATAATAAACTAAATCTAAATAAGACTTTATTCCCTCTTCTAAAGTATCAAATCTTTTATATGAACCACCATTACAAGAAGGACTCCCCTTTATTCCTCCAATATTATTACAACTTCTAGCAAGAGAGGAACATCCCCATTTACATCCAGTTTCTAAATTAACTATTGCTACTGCTAAATATGGATCTAATCCAGTTTCTTCGGTATATCTAGCAAAATGTTCGCCTGTTCCCTCTAAATCACTATATAAATTCTTATTTAACTTTAAGGTAAGTTCTTCAACAGTTAAATCATCCCATATAACTTTTCTAGTAGTTGTTGTTACTTCTTCTGTAGTAATTATATTTTCATCTAAATTTGCAATAACTTCGTTTTCTTTATTTTTATCATTTACTTTTATCATTACTCCACTTAATATTATAAGTAAGCAAAAACAAAAACTTATTATTAAATCTCCATTAATTTTCTTTTTCATAATAACAATTATACCACACATCTTTTATTATGCAAGTTAATAGAAAAAGTTACCATAAACTGGAATTAATACCATTTATTTACAATATCAACACTTGTAGACTTAGGCATTGGATCAGGTAAATCAAGTTTTACTAATAATGGAACTTTAAATGATGTTCCAAATACAATAGCGGTTCCTGGAAGTAAGTTTTTTATTTTTTCAATAGTCTCCTCACTAACATTACTAGAAATATTACTAATTATATTTATATCACTTGGATGAAATATTTTAAATGATATAAAGTTAGAACACTGTGATAACGCAGTAGTTGATAATTCACTAGGTCTTTGCGTAATAAATCCTAATAATAGTCCATATTTTCTTCCTTCTTTAGCAATACGATCAAAAATGTTATAACCTAAAACTTCAATATCAGTATCATTTTGAACATATCTATGTGCTTCTTCTAAGATAACATGAATTGGAAAAGAAGCTCTTTCTTTTAAACTAGTAACATAATTAAAGAATATTCTCGTATATATTTTAGTTAATACTTTAACGAACCTTTCTTCAACATTATTTAAATTAAAATTAATAATTTGATAATTTTTATCAGCATTAAATAATCTTTCTACAAATTCTTTTTTAGTAATTCTTTCTGTTCCTTCATCAAAAAATCTTCTATTTTCAGAATTAAGTATTTGTTGTAATCTTACTTTAAGAACATTATACTCATCATATATTTTTTCACTTTTTAAAGCACCTTCACTAATTAATGCAAAATCAAGAGCATAATATATATCTTCTAATCCATACTTTATATTATGATTTACTGTAATATTTGATAAATCTAGCTGTTTATATTGTTGTAAATAATTAATTATTAAATCAAGAGCGGTCATTTTTCCACTTGAATCAATATTCATGCATTGTTTAAAAGTTCTTGTATATCCCGGTTGAACTATAGGTGTATCTAAATTTAAATCCCTAGTATTATATCTTGTTAATATTGCAATAATTTGATCCCTTATTTGAGTAGGATTTCTACCACTAGATAAAATATCTAATAAACTTTGAGCAATTATATCTGTTTTGTATTCTTGAACATTAGTATCTAAACTATTAAATATATAAACTAGTTTTAAAGTTTTTTCTAAGATTGGTAATTGGCTTGCTGATTTGACACTTAAAAGAAGCGCTAAATCATCAATATCTAGAAAATAGGCAGGAACATTAATTGTATTATAGTTTTCATCCATATTATAGGATTTATATCCTAAATTCGGTACTTTATTTGCATTTTTAAATGCTTCATTATACTCTCCATATACATCAAATAAAACTATATGGGCATTTTTGGGAATTCCGGCTTTATTATCTTGAAATATATTTTGCAAAATGCGAGCAACTCCACATGACTTACCACTACCACTATTACCTAAAATAGCAAAATGATTAGAAAAGAAATCATTTAAATTCATATTAATATTAAATTTTTCATAAGTTACTGACTTTCCTAAATAAACATATGATTTATCAAATACGTCTTGTTTTCCCAATAATAATTCTAATTCTTGTTTATAAATAATTCTAGGAATACACTGAAAAGAAGGTTTTCTCATAATTCCCGGATAAAACATATTATCTCTAATTTCTCCAACTAAAAATATTTTAATTGTATCCTTATTTACAGATAATACTTCTCCAACTACTTTTCTATTAACTTCTTCAAATATTACATGAATATTTAAAATATTATTTTTTAGTTCATGAGTACTATTTTCTACATAAACATAATTATCTATAATTTCAGTTATTTTACCAAACATATTTTATCAACCCTTATTCTATTTAAAATTTTATCACAAATATTTAATTAAAAAAAGAGGTTACCCTCTTATATTTAATATACTAGAACTGAGCCAAGAATAATTGCTAGTAATATAAATAAAACTAAAACGATAAAAGCATCACTAACACTATTATTCTTGCAACCTTTTTTACCTAGCATTTTAACGCCTCCTTACCCTAGATTACTGCAGCACCAACTATAATTACTAATAAAATAAACAATACAAGTATAAATGCAGCACCACTTACACCGTTATTATTACAACAACCGTTCATAATCTCCCTCCTTTTCATCTCTCATTTTATTGTATTCAAAAAACCTAAGTAGTGTTCTTGTATTTTAGGAAATTGATTGTTATAATAATCATTAGGAGGGAAAATGAAAAAGAAATTATTAATTTGTTTAGTTGTACTTGGCTTAACTAGTGGTTGTGGTAAGGTTACTACTTTACCTAACGGAGATGAAGCATTAGTATCATTTACTAATGAAAATTTAGGAATCAGTGCTGGTGATTTATATAGTAAAATTAAAAATACAGCGTTATCTAGTTTACTTGATATGATTGATACTAAAATTTTATTAGATAAGTATCCAGACAAAGAAAGTGATGCTAATAAATACGTTGATGAACAATATAATTTAATCAAAACTAATTACAAAGATGATAATGGTAAATTTGATGAATCTAAATTAAAAGAAGAAATATATACTTATTATGGAATTACAGATATTGATAAATTCAAAGATATTATTAGATTAAATTATTATCGTACTGAAGCAGTTAATGATTATGCTAAAGAAAGTATAACTGACAAACAAATTCAAAAGTATTATGATGAAAATGTTTATGGTGATATTTCATGTAAACATATCCTAATTACTCCAGAAGTAACTGATAGTATGACTGATGATGAAAAAACTGCTGCTGATAAAGAAGCATTAAATAAGGCTAAAGATATTATCAAAAAACTTAAAAATGGAGAATCATTTGATAATCTTGCTAAAGAGTATTCAAACGATACTTCAAATAAGGATAAAGGCGGAGATTTAGGTTATTTCAATACTGGTGATATGTTAGAAGAATTCGAAAAAGCAGCGTTTGCTCTTAAAAAAGGAAAATATACTACTTCACCAGTAAAAACTAAATATGGTTACCATATTATTCTTAAAACTGATGAAAAAGAAAAACCATCTTTAGAAGATAAAAAAGATGAAATTATTAATACTTTAGCAACTAAATTAAAATCTAGTGATGCTACCTTAAGTATTAATGCATTAGTTGAACTTAGAAAATCATATGGAATGAATATTCAAGACGATGAAATGAATAAGTTATATTCAACATACGTTTCAAATTCATTATTAAACGCTAAATCTAGTAGTTCTAGTTCAAAATAAAAAATTATCTATATTTCAAGATAATTTTTTTATTTTGTCTTTTTTTCTTCTAACGCATACTTATTTAAAGTTGTTTCTTTTATTTTTAATAATTTATAATAAAATATAAATATAGCAAGCATAATTATAGCATCAACTATATAATCAATCGTTTTACCATTAAAATAAAATCTAAAATATATATCTACTATAATTAAAAAGAAACATCCATAGCTTAAAAATAAATAATAATTTATTTTTTTATATAAAGAACCAAATTTAGAATTTTTTATATTCTTTCTAAGTACTTTTTTTTCTTCTTTGCTTAATCTATCATAATATATTTTCATTTAATACATCTCCTATTTCTTCTTCTCTATAGCCTTTTTGATATAATTTATTCCTAATAAAATAATATAAATCCTTACCACTATATTTCTTTTGGTATTTATTTTTTAGCTTATCAATATCTTTTTTAATAATCAAACAATTATCAATTTTAACATCATTTAAATATTCATTAAACATTTCTTTTTTATAACCTAAATTAATTAAATAATTACTAATATTGATTTTTAAGCTATATTCATTATATTTTTTATTACTCTTAACTTTTTTATCTATAATTTTCTTTATTTTATCATCAAAATCTAAATCTAAATATTTATCTATTTCTTCTTCATTAAAGCCAAGATTAATGAGTTCTCTTTTTATTTTAACTGGACCATTAGATGTAAAATTATATTTATCACTTATATAACTTTTTATATATAAATCTCTGTTTAAATAATTAAATTTATTTAATCTTTCTATCGTTTTATCAATTATGTCTACTGAAAAATCTTTCTTTTTTAAATAATCTATTATTTCTTTTTCACATCTTAGTTTACTATTTAAATATTTTAAACTTAAATAATAAGCATCTAAACTCTTATTATATTTAATTATCTCTTCATATAATTTATCATTAAAGCTTTTATTTACTAATAAATTATATTTTAATATAACATCATCATAAAGTTTAACGTCTTCTCCACTCTTAAACTTTAACTCATAAACATTACCTTTTAACTTTTTAAACTCTTTGATTTCCATAAACCTATTTTACATAATAATTATTTAAATAGCAATAAGATTTATTTACAATATTTTCTTACAAAATCGTTTAAACATATAACAAATACAATTCCGGCAATTGAATAAATAAATAATTCATTTATATAGTTATTTATTCCAAAAATAAGAAGTTCACTAAAATATTTATTACCATAAGTAAAGTTATTTATAATACCACTTAAATTTATAAATAATTTAGGCAAACCGATAAATATAGAACTTGATAGCAATATAACTTTAATGGAGGAAAAATTTTTACTTAAAAAATAATTAATTATTATTAAAATCATTTGAATAATTATAAATATAATTATTATATATATACAATCAAATATATTTAAATAAAACTTATTTAAAGTATGATATTCATCTATCATAAATATATTCTTATTAATTAAATCATTAATTTCTTTACTATATTTGTAAATTACTTTTTCATCTTTACTATATTTACTAACTATTTCTTTTATTTCATAATAATGGTCTATGTTATTACCTCTTACTATTAAATTAATATCTTTTTTACTATTATCAAAAGTATAATAATTAATTATTTCATCTTTTAATTCATTATTAACTATAACATAATCAAATTCCTGTAATATATTTGAATAAGCTTTTTGATAATAATTTATTTTTTCAAGATTAGTAATAATGTTATTAGGTCTTATTTCTATTTCAAATTCAATAAAGAAAATAAATAAAATAGTTAAAACAAACATTATAAATGTATTAAAATGAATTAATATCTTTTTCATTTGGATTCTCCCAACCATTTTGATTTGGTTAAATTAGCATACACAATTAATCTTTTACTTCCATATAAATCATCATTAGGATAACATGTATAAAGGATTAAATCATAATCTTTTTCTAAAGAACTAGAATCATTTTCACTAACAATTTTAGTTGCTTTAACTTTATAATCAAAATTAGCATAATTTGTATGGATATTAATTTTATTGCCAATTTTTAATTTAGACAAGTTTCTAAATACTCCTGTATTATGTCCTGATAAAACAACTTTTTTATTATCTCCTGGAATAGCATACATACTTGATGTACCAATACCTTGTTTTAAAATATTAGCACTATCACCAAAATATATTGACTCAACTTGATCACTTATTTTAATAGTTCCATAATTTGTTCCATAGGAAGGATAAGAAATTATTTTATTATTACTTATAATAGCTTGTTTAGATGTGATCTTTTCTTGAACATTCATAAGGGAAATTACATCTAAACCAATACTTATTTTATCTTTAAAACCAAATATAATAATAAGTAGAAAAATATTACAATATATTAAACTAGTTACTAATAAAGATTTTCTTCTAATTATTTTGAGTATGATTAACGCTATTAAAGTTACACTTAATCCAACAATTAATATTTTAACTATTTTATTAATTCCAACATAATTTAGTTTATTATTTATTTTAATAATATCCTTTAATGTGCCATTATCATATATTTTTATCTCATCATTATTTTTATCAATAACTATATTAGTATCTTCTTTTACGGTAGTTTTAGTTTCTTCATTTTCTTTATTATCTTTATTTTCTTCATTTTTTACATTTTCTTTATTTTCATTTTCTGCCGTTATCTTTGGTGATTTAAGAATTATATTATTAGTTTCATTATATAAATTATACAAAGTACTTTTTACATTATCAGGTATTTTATCTTTATCTTCTGTACTACAAACTTCATTACTATTTAAAATATTTATAACTTTATTTATATTATTATAAATTGTAGTTAAATCTTCTTCATTAATATTTCTTTCATTAAGCATTCTAATATATGAATTTTTAAATCCTTTTAATAAAGAATTAGTTTTATCTGAACAAATATTTATATTTTCTGTTAGAGATATTATATCTTCTTTATTAATAGCGTATGTATTAACACTAATTATTAGTATGAAAAAAAGAATTGCTTTTTTAAAATATTTCATTTAATCCTCTCTTTCTTAAATAAAGTATTTGTATTTAGTATTTTATATGCACTTATATCTTTATTATTTATTATTTTGTCAAAATTTTCAAATAATAATTCATCTTTCATCTTACTACTTACAAATTTATCTAATGTATTATAACATATTTCTAAATTAATACAATCATGATGAGTATCAGTTCCAAGTATATGTATCATATGTTTTTTTAAAAATAGTTCCAAATTATGTTTAGCTCCTTTACCATATTTCCCTGATAATGAAGAAATATTTCCTTGAAGTAAACATCCTAAATTAATCATTTTTTCTAAATCTTCTAAATTTATGTAATGATATCTTTCTGGATGAGCTATAATTGGAACTATACCATTATTTCTAAGATTAAATAATATATCAAAAGCAATTTCTAATTTTTCTCTTAATGGTAATTCAATTAATAAATATTTAGTATTATTAATAGTGCTTATTTCATCATTTTCTATATATTCTAATATATTATTATCAATAAATACTTCATTGCCTAGATATAATTTTATTTTTGTTAATTTTTGCAATTCTTTTAATTTTTCTTTTTTTATTTTATTATTACAATTATAATTTGTCCCTATAATATAATGAGGAGTTAAGACAATTTCTGTAACTCCTCTATCACTCATTTCATTTAATAATTTAATACTTTCATCAATTGACTTTGAACCATCATCAATTCCAAATATTAAATGATTATGTATGTCTTTCATTAATTATAATACTTACCATAATAATAATGGTCTTTTTTATTTTCAAGTTTATTAACTATTATCCCTGCAATTTTAGCACCACTATTTTCTAAAGCTTTTTTACTTTGTTCTAATAAATCAATAGGAGTTATTTTATAAGCACTTACTAGTACTACTTCATCTGCATATTTTGTTAAAACTAAAGCATCGGTAACCGCATTTATAGGTGGACAATCAATTATAATTAAGTCATATTTTTCTTTTAATAATTCTAATAATTCTTTTGTTTTTTCTGATCCTAGTAACTCACTCGGATTAGGTGGAACTATTCCACTTGGAATAACGTCTAAATTTTTAATTTCAGTTTTACAAACATATTTGCTATATTTTTTTACATCTTCTAATAATAGGGATGATAAGCCTTTTTCTTTATCTAAATTAAATATTTTATGTTGTCTTCCCTTACGCATATCAGCATCTATTAATATTGTTTTACAATCTATCATGCTAAATGATGCGGCCAAATTAGCAGAAATAAAACTTTTTCCTTCACCAGGCATTGAACTTGTAATTAGAATAACATTCTTTTCATTACCAACAAAAGTAAATTCTAGGTTTGTTCTAAGTGTTCTAATTGCTTCACTAACATGACTTTTAGGTCTATTATAAACTAGTAACTCATTCATGTTTTCTACCTCCAACTGGAATTGCACCAATAACTGGTATATTTAATTTTCTTTCAACCTCTTCAACTGTTTTAATTGTTGTATCAAAGTAGAACATGACAAATACGACTGCTAAACTTAAAAATAACCCAGTTAAAACATAAATAGCCATACTCTTTAAAATATTTATATTATATGGAACTAATGATTCCTCAGCATAATCTACAACTCCAATATTTTGAATATTATAAAGTTTAATTATTTCTGCATTAAATACTTTAGCTGTCTCATTAGCTATATTTTTGGCTAAATTACTATCTTTATCATCAACTGTAATTTTAATTATCTCAGTATCATTAACATTAGTTACTGATATATTTTTTTGTAATTCTTCAATAGTATAATCTAAATTTAAATTTTCAATTACCTTTCCTACTACTTTTCTACTCTTAATTATTTCTGCATAAGTATCAATTAAGTTTTTATTTAACATAACATCTGTACTTGTTATAGTACTATTTTCAGTAGTTAATAAAATAGTAGTATAACTCTTATATTTAGGTGTTTTAATAAATGCATCATAACTAAAACCAATTATTAAAACAACAAATACAATAGATAACATTAAAAATATTTTACTTACAAAATAACTAAATAATTCTTTTAAATCTATTTCTTCCATCTCTTTTACTCCTCAAAAATATTATATATGAAGTTCATTTATATTTCAATTGGTAAAAATATATTTTCATCTACTTTTCTTATTGTTTTTATAATAATTATTTTTATCTTCATACATTTCTTTATCCATTTTAGTTATAAACTCTTCAATTGTTTCTTCATTATATTTAGATACGCCAAATGATAGTGATAATTTAAAAGGTTCATTAGTTATTTTATTAAATAGTTTAATATTTGTTTTAATATTATCTATAATTGTATTAACTTTATCCTTATTTCCATTAATAATTACTATAAATTCATCACCAGCATATCTAATAGCAACAGAATTATTCAAAATAGATGATGATAAGATGTTTCCAATATTATAAATTGCGTGATCACCTATAGTATGACCATACGTATCATTAATCTTTTTAAAATCATTAGCATCCATTAATATCCCATAATATTCTTTTCGACTTTTTTTTAAATTTTTATCTATATAATAATTTAAATATTTTTTATTAAATAATCCTGATGATTCATCAACATATGCATTAAAATTTTGAATTTGAAAACTAATAAATACATAAGCAATTGAAACACTTAACCAACCTGTTGCTAAACCATAACATAACCCTTGAATTATTGTCCCTATCATACAGGGAACTATAAATGAAAATATTGGAAAAAATTTAACCACTACTCCATTTTTCATTGCTTTATAAAGAGTATAAACACTATAAAAATAATAAAAGAAAACTAATACATACACATAATTATTAAGTAGTCCTCTAGAATATACATTATTATTTATATTAAATATAAAACCTTTAACAAATAAATTTATTATTAAACAAATTAAAAAAAGAAAATAAGGAATGCGTAAATATAAAAATTTTTTCTTAAATCTCTTAATATTACAATATAATTTATAATCAACAAATAAACACCATAATAACGCTACTAAAACAGTTAAAGCAAAACAAAATGTATTTAAAGAATAAAGTATGTAATAATTTTCAAAAAAGATTTTACCATCTAAAATAAAAGAAATAGTTTCAAATATATTTGCAAATAAAGATACAATTAACATTATTTGAAAAACTCTTTCATCAATATGTTTTGATTTATTATTTTGTAGATTAAAAATAAACATTGCAACCATTAATACAGTTGAACATACAAACGCAACTAAGATTTCTGAAATATTAATCATAAAAAGTGCCTCCTATAACTTAACAACCTAAAAAGTATAGCATACATAATTTTTATTTTCTATAAATATAAATTATACATATTAAATTTTATTAACTTTTTTCTTTTTAATAACTAATATTTTATATAAATAAGTTCCTAATAATATTCCAATAGTATCTATAAGAACATCTCTAAAACTACCACTTCTACCATTTATAAACAATTGATGAAATTCATCTGTACATGAATATAAAATACATAAAATAATAGCATAATAAATATTTAAAATATTAAACTGTTTTAAAGCATTAAACATTAATAGACCTAATATTAAGTATTCTGTAATATGAGCTATTTTTCTAACATAAAATGATGAATTTTTAACTATTATTTCTTTTTCACTTATTGGTGTTTCTTGATCAGTTATTTTATCTTTTATTTCAATCATAGTAGTCATTACTTTATCACTTGTACCAGTTGATTTGTTTGCATCAGCACTAGAAAAAGAAAATATTATTATCATCCATAAAATTAATGATATTATACTTATTGTTTTCTTCATTATATTCCTTCCCTCTTTAAGTAAAGATTATATCAAATTGTTGGTATATTTATGATAATTATAGTTATAAAAAGTGTTAAGTTTACATTATTTAATCAAAATAAAAAAGAACTAAAATTATAGTTCTTGAAACATTTTATTTTTCTAAATCTCTATAGGCAACTTTACCAATTGCCGTAACAGGTATATTTTCTCTAAACTCAAACTCAGTTGGCTGAGCATATCTAGCAATATTTTCTTTACAATATTTTCTAATTTCAGTTCTAATATTTAAATTATCTTCAATCCCCTTTTTTAATACAATAACTGCTTTAGGAGTTTGACTTTTAATTTTATGAGGAACTGCTACTACTGTGCAATCAGCAACATATTTGCATTTTTTTATAATTTCTTCTAATTCAATTGGATAAATATTATAACCATTACTAATAATCATTCTTTTAGCTCGAGAGGTATAGAAAATAAATCCATTTTTATTCATATATCCTAAATCACCTGTATGAAGCCATGTTCGGCCATCATGATGTCTTACTAGTGTATTTTTAGTTTCTTTATCTTCATTAATATATCCCATAAATATAGTTGGACCAGTTACACATATTTCACCTATATCATCTATACTTTTTTCTACATCACTATTTGGTTCAAATATTTTAATAATTATATCTGGATTAGGTACTCCTAAAGTTCCATTATGAACATACTTTTCATCAATTGGAGCAGTGGATGAACAAAAACCAGAAGCTTCAGATAATCCATATCCTACTTTTACAATAGCGTTACTACCATGTTCTCTTAAAAATTTTTCAAAGTCATTTTTTGTTTTTGGTGAAAGATAATCTCCACCTACAACTACAACTTTTATATCCTTAAGACCATTCTTACTAAACTCTAAACCTTCTAATGACATTTTTAGAAGAGATGGTACTGCTGGATAGACATTTGGTTTATATTTTTTTAATTCAGAATTTATCTTTTTAGTATTTAATTTAGGTACTAAAATAGCTGTCATTCCACTTATTAAACAAGTATGAACACATAAAGCGAGACCAAAAACATGAAAAATAGGAAGTGCAGATAAAACACTATTGCCTGGCTTTAATTCATCACAAACATTTATTGTTTGAAGTGCCATAGCATTAAAATTCAAATTAGACAATATTATTCCTTTAGGTTTACCTGTTGTTCCACCACTATAGATTATTGCAGCTGGATCAGTAGATTTTCTTTTTATATAAGGATCTTCTAATGTTTGATAAGAAATAAAATCAGACCAAGATATCATATTACCTTCTAATTTTAAATTAGTTGATTCTTTTAAATTATAAATCATCTTTTTTACTTTAATTAAACTATTAGAATTAGGTACTAAAATAAAATGCTTTACTTTAATTTCTTTCGCATTAGGCATAGATGTATCAGAACAAAATAAGACAGTACTATTAGTTTCATTTAACGCTCTTTTAATATCCTTAGTAGATGATAATGGATGAATAATATTAGCAATGGCACCTATTTTATTAATTGCATATATTAATGCGATACTTTCAGGAGTGTTTGGCATACAAATTGTTACACATTCATTTTCAACAATATTAAACTGAGTTAAAGCTTTAGCTATTTTATCAATTCTTTTTAAAAATCCTTTATAAGAAACACTCGCACCATAATAAGAATATGCTGTTCTTTTTTCATTTCTATTTACAGATTCTTTTAAATAATCATACATACTTCCTTGATAATAATTTAAGCTTTCAGGAACATTTTTATAATATTTTAACCAGGGTTTCTCTTTATTATCTTTTATTTCTATTTTTAAATATTTTAACATTTTTTCTATATAATCATTTACTTTTCCCATTTTTATTTTCCTCTCATATATATTAAAAGTTTTCTTTAATTATATTAACTAATTCTTTAGCAGATTCACTATTTATATATTTATTTTGATTATTAATTAATTTTGTTTGTAATTCTTTATTATATAATAATTCATTAATCATATCTTTTAATTCCAAATAATTATTACAATTAAGACTCATATTATGTTCTTTAAAATAATTAACATTATATGTTTCAATACCGGGAATTGGAAACATATGAATAAATGGTTTTCTTAAAGATGCAATTTCAGTTGATGATAATCCACCTGGTTTAGATATAACAATATCTGCTGTATAAATATAATCATTAATATTATTAGTATATCCGATTGGAATAACATTATTTAAATGTTTATTTTTTATTTCTTCTAATAGTTTATTATTAGTTCCACATATTGTTATTATTTTATAATTTTCATTTTCTAATTCTTTTAATAAATCAATAACTTTACCAAATCCCATACTACCTAGCATAATTAAAATAATTTTATCATCATTACTTAAATTTAATTCTTTTCTTATATCTTTAGCTGTTTTAACAAATCTAGTAGAAATAGGAATACCTATTGGTTTTATAGCATCCTTGCTATTTCCTTTTTTAATAAATTTATCTTCTAAATCTCTAGGAATAATTAACATATCTGGTTTACTTTCTTCCATAAAAGGACATGGTTCGTAGTCTGTTGCAATGGTTATAAATTTGACTTTTTCTTCATTATGTTTATTTATAGCAGTAAGGGTTAATGATGGAAATAGATGAGTTGTAATAACTAATGTAAAATTATTATCATTAATATATTTTAATAAACTATTAGCATGTAACTTATTAGCTAAATAAACAGGACTAGTTAACCTAGAATCACTATATAAGTCTCCTATACTATATAAACCTTTAAATACTTTACCATTTCCTTTTAATGATGCTAAATATATTTTAGAAGATAATTCTTTAGCTTTGGGATTTACTATATCAAAGAAATCTTTAAATTCACATTCTATATTATTTTCTTTTAATTCTTCTTCTATATATCTAGCACATGAATTATGTCCTCCACCTGTACTACAAGATAATATCAATATTTTCATTTAACTCTCCTTCATCATAGTTTCAGTTTTTTGTTTTAAATCTCTTATATTTTCATAATAAGGCCATAAAGAAGCTTCAGGATACATTTGAACAACTATATTATTTAATTCATTAATTACATCATGATAAAAATTTTCTTTACCAGTAATTTTAAATCCTAAAAAAATTTTAGCAATAAAATATAAAATTAAAGCAATAGGTCTAATTAATATATCATTTATAAAGTCTATAAATAAATTTTTAGGAATAAAATCATAGTCATCATTTATTTTTATAGGTAGAACACCAAGTGATGTACTACACGTTCATTTTCTTTTAAATTATTATAATTATACTTCTTCATATAATATTTAACGCTTAATACGTTATATTTACACCTCCACTATTTTATTTAAAAATAGTAAAAATCATATAAACATAATCAACTCATTAGTAAATCAAATTATTTACTATATTAATTATACAATAAAGTAATAATAAAAGGAAATAGATTAACTCTACTTCCTTAAGGACTAATAATTATACTAATTTAATGGAACTGCCCCAGTTATTATCCAACTTATTATTGCATATATTACACCAATAAGAAAGAAAATTAAACCAAACATAGATCCTCTTTGAATAAATTCAATTTGCCACTCTTTAGATTTATCATCTTTAAATAAATAATATAATCCAAAACCAAGTATAAAATTTGAAAAACCAAGTAACAAGAATAATAGTCTTTGAACTAATGGTTTATTAGAATAAACATATTTTTCTTTTGTCAATTTTTATCCTCCTATCTTTAATAATTGTATCATTAATTATATATTTATTTAAGTAATTCTTCTAATTTCTTCTTTTCTTCTTCTAATCTTTGTCTATCTATTGCAACTATATTTTGTGGTGCTTTGTTAACATAATTTTCATTAGATAGTAACTTTTCTCTTCTACTAATTGATTCAGTTAACATCTTAATTTGAGCTTCTTTAGCTGCAATATCAGCATCAGTTAAAACCTTTTCAAAGAAGATTTGAGCTTTAACTCTAGATGAAAATACTTTATATGCTCTAATACCTAAAGGTTTAGTAACAACGTTATCTTTAATCTTTAACATTTTAACTATTAAATCATTATCATCTTCAGTATCAAACATAACTTTCATGTCTTTAGTAATATTATTTTCAGCTTTAACATTTCTAAAGTTCTTAATAAACGCTATTTGATCGTCAACTACTTTTTCTTCATCTTCAAATATATATTTCTTAGAATATTTAGGATATTCACTAACCATTATGTCTTCAGCATCTTTAATTGGAAGCATATTGTAAATCTCATCTGTTACATAAGGCATAAATGGTTGTAATAATTTTAAAATACCAGTTAAAACATAACATAATACGGATTTAGTAACTTCACTATCAATACTATACTTAGCCATTTCAATATAATTATCACAGAAACTGCTCCAAACGAAGTCATAAATAGTTGCACCAGCATTATTAAATTCATATTTATCCATAAATTTCTTAGTTGTATGAACACATTTCATGAATTTAGTTAATATCCATTTATCTTCTGGTTTTAAATTATCTAATGTAATTTTTTCTAATCCTTCAATATTGGTTAAAACAAATCTAGAGGCGTTCCATATTTTATTAATATAATTCCAAGTAGCTTTAATTTTTTCTTCATCAAAACGCATATCGGTTCCTGGTGCAACATCTGTTGCTAGATAATATCTTAAGGAATCTGCTCCATACAATTTAACCATATCAAATGGATCTATCCCATTACCTAAAGATTTACTAAATTTTCTACCTTGTTTATCTCTAATTAAACCATGAATTAAGCAATCTTTAAATGGTCTTTTACCTAATAATTTTTCACCTTGGAAAGTCATTCTATTTACCCAGAATGGGATTATATCATAACCAGTTACTAAACATGAATTAGGATAGTACGTTTCTAATAATTTAGTATTATCTGGCCATCCTAATGTAGCAAATGGCCAAAGGGCACTACTAAACCAAGTATCTAGTACATCTTCATCTTGTACCCAACCTTCTTCTTTAGGTGCTTCAGTTCCAACATATACTTCACCATCTTTATACCAAGCTGGAATACGATGTCCCCACCATAATTGTCTAGAAATGCACCAGTCATATGTTATTTTCATCCAGTGATTCATTGTCTTTTCATATCTTGAAGGAACAAAATTAACCTTTTCTTCTTTATTTTTTTGAGTTTCTAAAACATGATCCGCTAAAGGTCTCATCTTAACAAACCATTGCTTTTTGATCATAGGTTCTACCATAACTCCAGTTCTTTCACTATGACCTACTTCATGAACAATTGGGTCAATTTTAATTAATAATCCTGATTCTTTTAAATCTTCTAAAACAACTTTTCTAGCTTCTTCTCTACTTAATCCAATATATTTTTTAGGACAATTTTCATTCATAGTGGCATCATCATTCATAATAACGATTCTCTCTAAATTATGTCTATTACCTACTTCAAAGTCATTTGGATCATGAGCAGG
>CAKOMY010000017.1 GCA_934096815.1 uncultured Bacilli bacterium
GTATTTCCTGGTATTGTTTGATTACTTGTTCCTATTAAATTACTTGTGATATTTGCATTTTGATTTGTTCTCTTTAAGTAATAATGTAACTGACCAGTACTAAATCCATTTGTATATTTTATTCCTACCTTATATGGCATAACTAAGCCACTAGTTGTATTTGTTCCGGTTAATGTGAATGTTTTATCTATTATTATCTTACTACTTGGTTGAATATCTTTTGATATTAACAAACTACTTTTGCCATCTGCGTAACTTATTGTCATTTTGCCACTTTTTACTTCTACAACTGATGTACTTCCTTTATTATTACTGGCACTAAAAAAAGCATATGTTATTCCCGAAAAGATCACTATGAGCATCACTATTGTTCCTATCATTACATATACTTTTATTTGTTCTTCTTTATTATTCATGTAAATCACCATATTCCATAGTAAAATTATACCTTTAAAAGCCCCCCCGTCAAGCGAAAACTTGTTCTCTTTTATCTTTTGTTTTTTTTTATTATAATTAACTTATGAAAAAATTATTAGTTAATTTAATAGAGTTATATCAAAAGATTCCATTTAGGTGTCACTATAATTGTAGATTTATACCTACTTGTTCACAGTATACTAAAGAAGCTATCAATACTTATGGAGCATTAAAAGGAAGTATTATGGGTTTTAATCGGATATTAAAATGTCATCCTTTTGGAAAATTTGGATATGACCCAGTAAAGGAGAGAAAATGAAATATTTAAAAATTACACTAATTATATTATTTATAGGGGTTAGTTCTTTTGGTTGTTTTAAAAGAGATAAATATGATAATATTAATATTAATGTCACGTCTTATCCAATCGAATATATTACCAATTATTTATATGGTGAATATTCTAAAATTAATATGATATATCCATCAGGTGTTGATGTTAACAACTATGAATTATCTCCTAAGCAAATTAAAGATTATTCTAAAGCAAATATGTTTATATATAATGGATTATCTAAAGAAAAAAATATTGCAGCTGAATTGCTTAACAAAAATAAAAATTTAGATATTATTGATGTATCTAAAGGATTAGAAATTGAAAATGACGCTACTGAATTATGGCTTAGTCCTACTAATTTTTTAATGATAGCTTCAAATATTAAAAATACATTAAAGGAATATGTTTCTAATCAAAAAATGATTGATAAAATAGATAGTAATTATGATAGCTTAAAAATAAAAATATCTGAATTTGACGTAGAACTTAAAACTATTGCTGAAAATGCAAATAATAATACTTTAATTGTTGATAATAATACGTTTAATTTTTTAAAGAGTTATGGTTTTAATATTATATCAATAGTTGATAAAGAAAACTCGAATACAAATATGAGTCAGGCTAAAAAATTAATTCAAAACAAAACAGTTAGTAATATATTTGTACTATCAGGATATGAAGAAACAAGTGATATAAAAGAATTAGTTAAGGCTGGTGCTACTATTGTTGAAGTACCAAATTTATACACAATTAATGACGATCAGCGAAAAAATAAGCAAGATTATCTATATTTTATAAAAAATATGATAGAAAATATAAAAACTGAAGTATATTAAATTGACATTAGCTAAATTTTATAGTAGAATTTTATTGTTGGTATGGAGTAGTACTCAAGAGGCTGAAGAGGCGCCCCTGCTAAGGGTGTAGGTCGGGTAACCGGCGCGAGAGTTCAAATCTCTCCTGCTCCGCCATTAAAATTTGAATAAAATTTAGTTTTTTTATAAAAATTTGAATTTTAGACTAGAAATTTTAAAAATTTATGTTATAATGAGTAGGTACTCAGTTTTAAATGCCCAGTTAGCTCAGTTGGTAGAGCAACTGACTCTTAATCAGTGGGTCTAGGGTTCGAATCCCTAACTGGGCACCATTTATTTTAACAAATGGGCTTGTAGCTCAGCTGGTTAGAGCGCACGCCTGATAAGCGTGAGGTCGATGGTTCAAGTCCATTCAGGCCCACCATTTGTTTATTATTGGCCCGTTGGTGAAATGGTTAACACACATGCCTTTCACGCATGCATTTATGGGTTCGAACCCCGTACGGGTCACCAAATTTTGACCTAAAATCCCTTATTTAAAGGGATTTTTTATTATTTATTTTTCAAATTCTTTTTTATTAAATTAGTTATTTCAGATATATCATTGAGAGATATTCCTTTTTCCAATAACATTTAGCTATTGCTAGTGCTTTGTTACTTTAACCATCTATAGCATATGCCATATCCACTATCTAATTCTTTTTCTTTGAAAATTTAAGATTGGTGTATAGTTGAAGGCCTTTTAATTCCTCGCTATTTTTTTGTTTGCTTAATATAAATTAAAACATGTAATTTGTATTCTTAATTAAAATACTTTTGTCCTTCTTAGTTTTTGCTTCCACATTAATATATTCTTTTGGTGGAACAATATCTAGTAATTCTACCGTCATTTTCTTATCATTAAACTTTAGATTATGGTATTCAAATATCTACAAAATAGGCTAATTAAATTTTCATCAATGTTACATATACCAGTTAAAAACTTATTTATCTTTAATAACTCTATACGTATTACTATATATTGGTTTTCATTTAACTAATTTATGCATTTAAACCACTTTCTTTTCTTCAAACTATAGAAATAACAATAATATTTATAATAAACACTTTAATATAATTTTTAAACTAAGCATAACTTTTTTCTCCTTATATATTTCAAATTTTTCGTACGTACTAAAAGAGACCTTTCTTTGATGCTTCTATAAATAGTAAAAGGATACTCAATTTACTTTTAATTTTATCATGTTTCATATTTACTTGATACTATTATGGCTTATTTAAAATTTTAAAAATTAAAAAAGTAACAATTTTATTTAGATATCTTTGTTACTTTCAATTTAATTACATCTTTAATTTCATTATTTTTATTATCTTTTGCTTTAATAATAAAATATAAATTATTTTCTATACCTTCTATTTTTTCTTTTGTAAAGTAATAATTACCATTAGCAGGTTCAATAACTCTAAAATTATCTATACCTGTTATAATTGCTTTAAGTGATAATCCTTCTTTATCTTCTCCAGCCTTAGTTGCAAGAGGCAAATATTCTTCCCCACTTAAAATATAATAACCTATATCATAACTTACAATATTTTTATCTTTTTCTTTATACTCTATATTTGAACCTTGAAATAAATTCATATTATAATTTAGACTAATAACTCCACTATTTATTTCTACATAATTACTACTTCCTGAGAAAATATAAGTTTTATATGTAGAGGTAAGCTTATTATTATAAATTAATAAAAATATTATAAATAAAATTAAAGCTATTATTATTATTTTATAAGAATTAAAGATTTTGTTTATTTTGTCTTTCATATCAACCTAATTCAATAGTAAGTTCACTATTTGAATCAATTATACTCCCTTCTGGTAAACTAGTACTTAGTACTTTTCCATATCCATTTATATTATACTTAATGTTTAATAGTTTAGCAAATGTTTCAATCTCATTATGCGTCCATCCAATCACGTTAGGAAAAATAATATTATTACCATTTGTTATTATAAAAACTTTACTGCCTGCTAGGACATTAGAATCTTTATTAGGATATTGTTTAACTATAAATTCTCCATCACCTATAACAATAGGACATAAACCAAGAGATTCTAAATTTTTAATAGTTTCTTCTTTAGTCATATTAACGTATGATGCAATATTTATTACTTTACTTTCATCGACATTAGAATCTTTATCTGATAAATTCTTATAAGTTACAACTGATTCTACCATTTCCTTAATAATGTTTCCTAAACTACTTGATGCTCCTTGAAATTTTTTAACAGAAACATAGATAATATATTTAGGATCATCTTTAGGAAATAAACCAGCAAATGACCTAATTGTGTTATATTGTCCAGTAACATATTTACCATTTTGAGTGTAATTGGCAGTACCTGTTTTTCCAATTAAAGTTAGTTTATCAGTGTGATAACGATACCCAGTTACGGCTGTATCTTTTGAGTTAACCGTTTCATCCATTAAATCCATCATTTTTTTTACAGTTGTTTCTGAAACAACTTTATTAAGTTCAGTACGTTTGCCTTCATAAACTATATTTCCTTCATTATCAACGATTTTGCTAATAATATATGGTTTTAAAGTAGTGCCACCATTGCTTAAACTGGTTAGAGCCTCTATATTTTGAATAGGCGTAGTTGTAATTCCTTGTCCATAAGAAGCTGATGCAAGTTCTGATTCATAATTAAATTTGATTTTACCATCATATTCATTAGATAATTCGATACCAGTTTTTGCACCAAAACCAAATTTTTTGTAATAATCTAATAATTTTTCTTTACCTAATTTTTGTGATAATAAAACAGCTGCTACATTTGATGAATATGTAAAACCTACATCATAAGTTATTCTTCCCCATCCTTTTTTATTCCAATCGCTTATGTTATAATCTGATACTTGAATAGAACCTGAATCATATAATTCATCGCCTTTATACATTCCTTCTTCAATTGCTGCCATAAATGAATATATTTTCATAGTTGAACCTGGTTCATATGTATAACTTACTAAGGGATTATTATAATCAGTAATATTTAGAATATTTGGATTAAAACTAGGACTGGATGCAGATCCAACAATTGCGCCAGTCTTAGCATCAGCAATAGTTAAGGTTGCCCAATCAATATTAAAGTTTTCTATTTCAGATATAGCATTTTCTAAATATAATTGAATATTAGAATCTAATGTTAAATAGATATTATAACCATTTTTAGCCTCTTCAGTTATTTCAGGAGTATTAGCAATTTTATAACCATAGGCATCTTTTTGATAAATTGTTTTACCATTAGTTCCGGTTAATTCATTATTATATTTTCCTTCTATTCCAAGTTCTCCTATAATTGATCCTTCATCATTTTTTTTAGCATATCCAATAATATAAGAAGCAAAATCTCCATTAGGATATTCTCTTTTAGTACTTTTAATAAAGTCTATTCCTGGTAAATCTAAGGCTTCTATTTCTTCTTTAACTAACTCTGTTATGTTTCTTCCACCAGGGCCTAACTCAACTTGGTATACGTTTTTGGTATTTAATAATTTTAAAATTTGTTTAGGTGTCATATTAATTAATGGGCTTAATTTTTCAGCGGTTGTTTCTTTATCAACAACATGTCTTGGATTTGCTTCATCAGTAGTTCTTGATTCATCTAAATAAGCTATAACTGTATAACTTCTAACGTTAGTTGCTAACACCTCATTATTAACATCATAAATAGTTCCACGAGATGCTTCAATGGTTTTAGTTGCTGTTGTACGTGATAAAGCAAAGGCATTTAAATCGATACCATCTACCTTAGGAGCAATAGCTACATATGTTAATTTAGCTAAAATTATGACAAACAAAAAAATAGTAGCTATCTTAGATATTTTAATAATACTAAAAGTTCTACTATTTTTTTTCACTTTTTCATCACCTATACTTATTTTACCACAATTATATTATCATTTTGATATGTTAATCCATATTCTTTAGCAATATCTTGAATATTTGATAAACTTGCAATCTCATTTATTTTCATACTAATGCTTTCATTCATAGTTTCTTGTTTTTCTATTTTACTTTTCATTCTTTCTAATTCGATATTGCTTTTAGATAGTACGCTTTTAGAATATACAACTATAATAGGACTAGATACAATTAGTATTATTATTAATGCAGTTATTAAACGATCAATTACTCTTATTTTTACTTTCTTTCTTGTCTTTTTCATAATTATTATATCCTCTCTATTATTCTTAATTTAGCACTTTTACTTCTACTATTTTCATCTAATTCTTCATTACTTGGAAGAATAGGCTTTTTATTTATTAATTTAATAATTGGTTTATATTCATCAGGAATTATTGGTAAACCTTTTACTAAATCATTTACTTCACTTTTTTCTTTAAATATTTTTTTAACTATTCGATCTTCTAATGAATGAAAAGTTATCACACATAATCTTCCACCAGGTTTTAGCATATCTATTGCATCATTTATAGAAGATGATAAAACGTTTAATTCATCATTTACTTCAATCCGAATAGCTTGAAATATTCTTCTTTCCGGATGTTTAGTTACAAAATATTTGTAAGGAACACCTGATTTTATTATATCTACTAATTCTAAAGTTGTATTAATTTCTTTGTTTTTTCTTGCTTTAACTATTGCTGATGCAATACTTTTGGAAAAATCTTCTTCTCCATATTTGTAAAAAATATTAGTTAGTTCTTCTTGTTTATAATTATTAACAACATACTTAGCAGTTAATGAATTACTTAAATCCATTCGCATATCAAGCTCTGCATCCTTCATAAATGAGAAACCTCGGTAGTCTTCATCAATTTGAGGACTAGATACACCTAAATCATAAATTATTCCATCTACTTTAAAAATATTTTCTTCATGTAATTTTTCTTTAATGTTTTTAAAATTAGAATAAATAATTTTATAATTAGAGCTAATATTTTTTAAGATATTTTCACTATTTTTTATTGCTTCTTCGTCTTGATCAAAGGCGAAAAGAAAACCCCTTTTCATTCGCTTTAAAATTTCACTTGAATCTCCTGCATAACCTAAGGTTGCATCTACATATACTCCATCTGGATTAATATTTAATCCATCTATAAGTTCTTTTTTTAGTACGCTATAATGTTTCATATAAATTATCCTTAAATAAATTTTCAGCTATTGCTGATAGATTATCTTCATTAGATTCAAAGAAATTGTTCCATAATTCTTCACTCCATATTTCAAGGCGATCATTTGCTCCAATTACTACACATTCTTTAGTTAAAGAAGCATAGTTAATTAGGGGTGAAGTGATGTTTATTCTTCCTTGACGGTCGAATTCACAAACTGAGGCACCAGATAAGAAAAAACGGGTAAATTTTCTAGCATCGCTATTAGTAAATGGAAGTTTTTTTAATTTTTCAACAATTTTGTTCCATTCTTCTTTAGAATAAACAAATAAGCATTTTTCAATTCCTCTGGTAATAACAAATTCACTACCAAGTTCATCTCTAAATTTAGCTGGTATTATTAATCTTCCTTTATCATCGATATTATGATGAAATTCCCCCATTAGCATAAGCATTCACCACTTTCTTCCACTTTCTGCCACCTGCTACCATTATAATACTACAATAAAGAATTATTCGCAATAAGGTTACCTTAAAAGCAAATAAAAAATATGTCACTTGACATATTTTTGTGTAAATTAATATTTATTTGTAAATGTATCTATCGCATACTTTATTGCATACTTCTTCAGTCCAATAACATTCATCGCAACGTTCTACCCCGCTATGTTCTTCACAATTGCATTGTTTTGGTCCCTTCGTATATGTTTCACATTCTTGATGTGATTTTGTACATTCACTTATTACCTTTATCTCACAGTTATATACATTTCCTTCATTATCACTTAACTTAACTTTTTTTGAAGATTTTAATCCAGTAAATGATTGTGGTTCTGTTTGTACGCATCCTGATTCCTCATCAAAACATTCAACTATTGCATTAACACCAGCTGTTGTATTTAAATTACTTTTAGTAACTGTACATGTGGGAGGCGTAATATCATTCCATTTTGCATACATAGTAAATTCTTTTCCAGTTAATAATTGTTCTTGATTTTCAGTATATTCAATTAGCCTATCTTTTGAACTAATTCCCCATCCTAATAATTTATGCTTATCTCTTAATGGTGCTACATATAATGAGGTATTAAAGAAATCTTTAATCGTCATTGGATTTTCATGGTTGTATAAATTTTCAATTACTTTAACTTTTGGTTTATCTGTTTCATTAAAATAGCCAAATGTTGCATCCAAAATAACGCTGCCCTTCACCCAATAAGTTACATCCTTCATTTTCATACTTGTGCTTTCTTCAAATTCGTTTTTAACAAATAATGTTATATCAACTTTTGGATAATTATCTATATCTGTAAATAATTCTTTTAAATTAATATTTAAAGGATTATCAGCACTTATTTTTTTATTTTCTACAGTTTGCCATCTATTATCACAGTCTCTTATATTATCAGTTATACCTAGACAATAAAATAAATCATTACCTTCAACGTCACTTATATCATAAGTAACAAGTGCGTTATATGAACATTCATTTTCATATTTAGACGTAACATTAAACTCTTTAATAACAGGCTTACTCGGTTTAATAGTTATTGTTCTTTCAGCTGTTTTCTTATTTTCGCTTTCTTCTAGTGATTTACCATCAGTTGTGTATTCATATCTGATTTTATATGTTCCTATTTTTTCTACATTTATTTTATCATCACTACATATACTTCCATCTTCCATATATGCTTTTATAGTACTATTTATTGTTAAATCTCTTACCTTTGTACCACTTTCACTATTTATTAATTGAAGTGTTGATTTATTAATATCTTTGTAACATAAGTTGTTACTTTCATTGCTTTTATATGTTATACTATAATTCATTGTATATAAGTATACATCATCTTCAGATTTGTTATATGGATACTCAACTACTAATTCATTATTTTCATTATAATAGATTCTTATTTCGTCATTTTTATTTACTTTTTCTTTTGTTTTTGGATTTTCTAAACTTTTATTTATGTAACCATTATTTATTAATTCTTCAACTCTTAATATTTTAAATGACGCATTACTATTTAATTCATTAATTATTTGTGTAGTATTATTCGCATATAAAAGTGCTGCTGATTTTACTTTATCAACATATTCTTGATAATTCATTTTTTCTTGATTTTTAAATGTTTTATTTAGTGATATTCCTACTGCTACTCCTATCAAAGCAAGAAGCCCTACTGACACTATTATTTCTACTAATGTAAATCCTTTTTTATTCATCTAAATCATTTTCTCCTACTCTATTAAAAGTATAACAAATTTTCTTTAAAATGAATACAAAAAAACGAATGGAATTCACTCGTTTTATTCTTCACTAAATTGCGAATTATAAAGTTCACTATAAAAGCCACCTTGTTTTAATAATTCTTCATGTTTACCACTTTCAATAATGTTTCCATCTTTCATAACTAATATTAAATCGGCATTCTTAATAGTTGATAATCTATGAGCAATTATAAAGGATGTTTTATTTGTCATTAATTTATCCATTGCTTTTTGAACTAATTCTTCAGTTCTTGTATCTACATTTGATGTTGCTTCATCTAAAATTATAAATGGTGTATCAGAAAGCATAGCTCTTGCAATTGTTAATAATTGTTTTTGACCAATTGATATTTGATCTTGGTCATTAATTACTGTATCATATCCATCAGATAATGTTTTAATAAAATGGTCAATTCCTACTATTTTACATACCTTTTCAATTTCAGCATCTGTTATATTTTTTCTATTATATATTAAGTTTTCTTTAATTGTTCCATTAAATAACCATGTATCTTGTAAAACCATTGTAAATAAATCATGAATATTTTCCCTTGTTAATTCTTTAGTTGATACATCATCAATTAAAATATCGCCTTTATTTATTTCATAAAATTTCATAAGTAAATTAACCATAGTTGTTTTTCCAGCTCCAGTTGGACCAACAATAGCAATTTTATCATGAGCTTTACACTTAGCACTAAAGTTTTTAATTATTTCTTTATCTTTATCATAACTAAATGATACATTTTTAAATTCAATGTTTCCCTTAACAAGTTTTTTATCTAAATGCTTAGTAATGGATGATTCATCGCTTAATTCTTTACTATCTAAAAATTCAAATACTCTTTCACTTGCTGATGCGGCACCTTGAAGAGATGCAACAACTTGTCCTAACTGAGTAAGGGGTGATGTAAATAAACGACAATAAGATATAAAGGCAATTATTGTACCAAATGTAATAATATTTTTACTTACTAGAACTGCGCCTAATACACATACTGAAACATAGCCTAAATTTCCAATAAATCCCATTAATGGATGCATAAGTCCTGATAGGAATCCACTTTTTTTATTGGCAATATATACTTTTTCATTATATTTATCAAATTTTTTGGTTACTTCTTCTTCAGCGTTATAAGTTTTAATTGCATTTAATCCAGAATATACCTCTTCAATATGACCATTTAGTGTACCCAATTCTTTTTGTCTTAAATCAAAATATTTTTGACTTTTACCCATAATTCCAAACATTAAGGCAAATCCAACAATACTTGATAGAATAGATGCTAAACTCATATATACATTAGTTTTAAACATCATAAATGTAATACCTATTAAAAGAACTGAGGCACTAACTAAGCTAGATAGTGAGTTATTAAATGATGAGGCAATTGTATCTACATCATTAGTTGTTCTTGATAAGACGTCTCCATATGAAGTTTTATCAAAATAACTTAGAGGTAATCTATTAATCTTAGAATTAATTCTACTTCTTAATTTATTAGCATATTTATTTGAAATATCTGTCATTATTAATGATTCAAAATAACTAAATAAACTACTTATTATATATAATGTACCAAGTAATATTGCAATATCTTTAATTTTATCCATATTCATTACTGGTTTAATAGCATCTTTTATACTTTCAGGTAATTTTTCATATGCTTTATAAAGACTCGCCTTCTCTTCTATATCAACTTTTTGCATAATAGACATAAATGCAATTTGATCATTTGAATTTATGGTTATATTATTAACTATGATGTCTTTATTGCTTTTATTTTGAACATTTTCGGTAGTTTTTGCAATAACTTCATTTAAAGCACTTGTATTAATTGTTAAGCCTGTTCTAATTTCATCTGTTAAATCAGCCATTTTATTAGGACAAAATATTGTAAGTATTGTTGATGCAACAGCAAGAATTATTGATATAATTACTAAAACTTTATAACTATTTAATTCCTTAAATAATCTCATAATTGATTTCTTAAAATCTTTTGGTTTTGAAGGAACATCGTTACGTCTTTTATTATGCATTTTCTAATTCCTCCTTTGATAATTGTGATAACGCAATTTCTTTATATACTTCACAATTTTTAAGTAATTCTTTATGTGTACCTATTCCAACACATTTACCATTATCTAGTACCATAATTTTATCCGCATTCATAATTGTTCCAATTCTTTGAGCAACAATTAACATAGTAGCATCTTTCTTATTTTTCTTTAAATTATGTCTTAATACAGCATCTGTTTTATAATCTAAAGCACTAAATGAATCATCAAAAATATAAATTTCAGGATCTTTAGCAACTGCTCTAGCAATAGATAATCTCTGTTTTTGACCACCTGAAATATTAGTTCCACCTTGAGAAATATGTGAGTTATATGTATCTTCCATTTTCTCAACGAATTCTTTTGCTTCAGCTATTTTAGCAGCATCTAGTATATCTTTTTCACTTATTTTATTTTTAGATTTGCCAAATTTAATATTACTTTTAACAGTACCACTAAAAATAACAGCTTTTTGAGAAACATATCCAATTATATTATTAAGTGTTTCTTTTTGATAATCTTTGACATTTACTCCATCAACTAATATTTCACCAGAGGTTGCATCATAAAATCTTGGAATAAGATTAATTAGGGTTGATTTACCAGAACCAGTTGATCCTATAAAGGCGATAGTTTCTCCCTTATTTGCTTTAAAAGATATATTTTCTAAAACATATTCTTCGGCATCAGGATATTTAAATGAAACATTTTTAAACTCTACCGTTCCTACTTCACTGCCTTTAGTAATATTACCTTCAACTATTTTTTCTTCAGCATCTAATACTTCATTAATACGTTTCGCTGAAACCTCAGCCCTAGGAAGCATCATAAACACCATAACAAGCATTAAGAATGACATGATAACTTGCATAGCATATGAATAAAATACAACCATGTTACTAAATAAAGTTAGCTTATCTATTAATAATGAATTACTTATTAATATAGCACCTATTATATAAATTGATAAAGATAATCCATTCATAACTAAATACATTACTGGGCTTAGAATTGCAAATAATTTCTGATTCTTTAATTGATTAGATGTTAAATCATTATTTACTTTATTAAATTTATCCTCTGAATATTTTTCAGCATTAAACGCTCTTACTACTCTAATTCCTTGAAGATTTTCTCTTTCAACTCCATTTAATTTATCAATTAAACTTTGAACAATTTTAAATCTAGGTAACACTCTAATCATAATATTTAATAATGTAAATATCAGTATTAGATCAGCAATAATTGTTGCAATACTCCACTCAATATTTTTATTTAATATTTTGGTAATAGCCCAAGCTGCTGTAAGCGGTGCTTTAATTAACATCTGCATACCAAAACCAAGTAAGTTTTCTACTTGTGTAATATCATTAGTTGTTCTTGTAATTAGTGAAGATGTTTTGAATTCTTTAGTTTTATCAGTATCTAAATGAATAATTTTTTTATATAATTTACTTCTAGTATTTAAACTAAATTTACTGGTTATTTCAGCAATTAAATAACCTGTTGCAACTGCTGATAATAAGCTGCCTATTGCACATAATAGCATATATGCTCCACTTGTTAATATATCACTAAAGTTTGCTCCTTCGGTTTGAACCAATACAGTTATTCGTGACATATAATCAGGCATTTTAAGTTCTAAGGCAACTTGAAAAACAATAAGTAATGAACTTATTATCATATAAATAACTTCTTTTTTTGTTAGATTTTTAAATAATTTTAACACATTTTCCTCCTATTTTTCTTTTTAAAATCTACATAGATAATACATGATAAAAATAAAGCTCCTACTACATCTATAACTGAATGTTGTTTAACTAAAACGGTAGATAGACATATTAATGGACTAATTATCCCAACAAGGATTCTAAACACTTTATTCATGTTTTTATCAAACGTTACTGCATACATGACAAGAAGTGCAAATGTGCAGTGAAGAGATGGAAAACAATTTACTGGTATATCAGTTATGTAAGTAATATATAATATTAAACTTACTAACGAATTAAAACCATTAACTTCCGGTCTCGAAACCATTGTCGGATAAATTACAAAACACAAGTCAGCTATAACAGCACACATAATAGATTTCTTTATTAGTGATTTAAATTTAACTTTATCTTTTTTTAATATAATGTAAAATACAACAGATAAATAAGGATACCAAATATTATAAATGATTATAAAAAATGGTACTAGTGGTATCTTATCATCTATTGTTAATGTTATTAAATGATAACTTGGTATAAAATGTTTTATTATAAAATATAAAATGGCACTTGTTCCCAAAACTAGGAGCATATTTAATATATAATCTTTATTTTCACTATAAAATTTCTTCATAAATCAAATTATACAACAAGTACTTGCAATTTTGCAAGTTATTTGATAAACTAATTTTGTTCATGGCGGAATTGGTGAAGTGGTTAACACGCCGGATTGTGGCTCCGGTATGCGTGGGTTCGATCCCCACATTTCGCCCCATTAAATAAATTAAACGAATCAATTTGATTCGTTTTTTATTAAATTTTAAAAATAATCATATCTAAAAGATATGATTATTTTACTGTCCATCACTTTGGACTAAATCTTTAATTTTATCACTTGATATAAATTCATAAGTATTATCATCAAAGGTAACTTTAATACTTAATCCAATTGCATAACTATATTTATTATAAATAATTATTATTTCTTTATCTTTAATACTTTTATCTAAAGTAATATTTAAAGTACTATATTTTTCAATTATTTCATTAAATTCAGTGCTTTCTTCATCATATGCTTTGTCAAATTTATATGTATAGGTTTTATTCCAATTACTATTTTCATTTGATAAGTGATCTACATTTAAATCACTTGCTTTAACCTCTTTATAAGAATAGCCTTCTTCTACTATTAAATTTACTGTCTTTTCTATTTTGTTACCAGCATTATCACTTACAACTATAGTTATTTTATAATTACCAACTTTACTACTTAAATCAGCATCATTGGCATCCTTAAATGAGGTTGTACAAGGAAGTGATAAATCATCACAACTATTAACAAAGTCAAAAGCACCATAGTTTTCTCCAACTCCAACTTTTAAATCTTTTACACTAACAATCGGTTTTCTTGTATCTTTAACATATATTTTTCCTCTTTTTACATCTTGTCCCTTAATAACAGCATAAGAGTATTCTCCAGCCTTAGTTGTCTTACCATTTTCATCAACAACGACACTACTTAAATCTAATTTATATGCATTATAATTATCACATTTAATATAATCCTCGACTTTTTCACTTAACTTATCACCAAGTTCAACAGTCACATCATTTATTTTTAAATAGTTCTTTTTATAATAATTTTTATATATGTAATATAAGCCAAAACCAAATATAATCAAAACTATTATTAGAAAAATAACATTTCTTTTATAATTATCTTCTATATAAAAATCTTCATCCATTAAATCCACCTCGCAAAATAAATATTTCTAGTATATCCTGCTTCATAACTATCATAAAATCCGAGTATTGCTTCAATTGTTTTTTTTATAAAATTATCACTAGTCTTAACTCTTATATTCATAACATCTTTTTGTAATTGTTTTCTAAACATATAATCTTCAATATATTTATTTAAAACATAATCTATTTTTTCTAAAGAATCAACTTCATCTTTATTATTTAAATCTACTTCAAAAACAAATTTACGATATATATCAATTAGTCTAGCACTAATTGTATCATCTTCAAAAAAAGAAAAGTTATTAATATTATAAAAATTAGGACAGTGTTCTAAAATTAATTTATTATTCATATTTTATATCCTTCTCTATCCTAATTAATTATATCACTATAAGTACTTATCTTTCAACCATTTTATCAATTGTTTTAGCGCATAAACTTCCTATAAATATGGCACCTATTCCGGCAAGTTCAGGATAATACATATATAGAATAAAGGTAATTATGCCTATTAAAATAGCATAGATTATTTTTCCTAATTCAGTATAAGGACTTGTTTTCATATCACTTGCAATAAAGACATAGGAAAATAATACACTATTAGAAAATAAACTATCTAATATTAATATAATATTATTTTTATATAAACCATAAACTAATATTAAAGAAAAATAAGTTAAAAAAGCATATAAAGGTATTTCTTTTTTATAATAATCTTGACTAAATAAAGTTATAATACTTATGATAAGTAAAATTATATTGTTAGAATTGATACCTCCACTACCCTTACCAATAAAGTAATCTAAAGGAGTTAAATGTAAGTTATTAGAGCTTTCATATATATTTAGAAAACTAAAGTTACCTTTTAAATTCATAATTAGAATTATTAATAAAGCCATTAAGCATACAATATTTACATTAGGTTTCTTCAAAATTAAACTTAAAAATGAACATATAAATATAACTAATAAGAAAATATATATTGGTGTATTAATACTTATTATACTAGCTAAAATAATGCCATAATAAGGGTAATTACTCATAGTAAGATAAGATAAAATCTTTCTTTTTTTATGTTTAATATAATTATCAACTATAAAAGGAACAAGCATTCCAATAACTAAGCCTAAGATATCAAAAATTAAAGGTTTAAATAGTCCGAAAATATTTACTAGTCCTAAAGCATATAATTTAATTCCATTTTTATAAAATCCACTAATTAGTAAAGGCAATATTGCTAATAAATTTATAATATTAATTTTTTTTATTGTTAATTTAGAATCAATATATTTATTCATTGGTTACCTCCTATTAGCAGGACAAACGTAGTGGCATAGTCCACATTTTATACATTTATCCATTTTATATCCAGTCCTTGGATTTGCTCCTACTGGGCAGTGTTTAACACATAAGCCACAATTTAAACATTTAGTTTCTTTATCTGTTATAGTACTTGTAATAAAAACACTTCTTACTTCTTCTGTAATAATTGTATCTAAACTATTTAATTCATATCCTGATAATAAACCATTAACTACCAAGTGATAATCATCATCTAATATTTTAAAATTATTAGCAATTATCTCTTTAATATTTGTTCCTAATTTAACTTTTAATACAACTGATTTATTTATTTTATTACCAGAAAATGTAACATATTTATAACATAGTGGTTTACCCTTTCTTAAAATATTTAAAATATTTAAAATATCACTAACATCTAAAAAAATTGTTTTTTCTTTACCCATTAGTTCTTTAGATAAGATTTGCTTATTACCAACAGGATATAAATCAGGCATTAATTTTAATTTAATATTTGGATATGTTCCTATTAAGTTTAGAAGTGATACTACATTATCGGAATCATTATCTTTAATAGCAAGAATACATTTTTTAATATCAAGTATTTTAACAATTGCATCTATGGTATCAAGAATATCATCAGCATAACTATTTATTAGTTTACTTAAAACTATTTCATATATTTCATAATCGATAGCTGATACTATTAAATTATTAGAATTAAAATCTTCATTTATATTAGTATATTTTCTAATTAAATTTACAAATTCTTCTTTAGTTATATTATCAATTTTTCTTTTAGATTTTATTAATTTTCCGTCTTCTCTAAAGTTATTTTCAACAACAATACATTTTGTTAAATTTTCATTAACATACATATTTTTTAATCCAATTATCTTACCAGAAACACTGCTTAAAGAAACTATTCCATCCTTCTCACATAAAATGGTGTCTAAATTTATTTCATCATGATTTCTAACCAAAATATTAGTTCCATCTTCAATTGGAACGTAGATATAATCTGGATTTAAATAAGCTTTTATTTCTTTATTATATTTAATGTTTTCATCTTTATCTATTTTAATAAGACGCATATTAATCACTACCTCTACTATAAGTATAGCATTATTACTATTAAAATTAAATTATTTATTGTTATTTAACGTTTCATAGTATGTTACTATTTCTTTATCATAATAAGTAATTACTCCACTAGGTAAAATTAACATTCTATCGATATTTAAACTATCAACAAACTCTAAATTATGAGATACTACTAACATTGTTCCTTCATAATCTTTAAAGATATCAGCTATTTTTAATTGAGTCATGGGATCTAAATGATTAGTTGGTTCATCAAGTAATAACGTGTTTGCCCCACTAAGCGCTATTTTAGCAAGTCCTACTCTTGATCTTTCTCCCGGTGATAAGACACCTGCAAGTTTATTAATATCTTCTCCTGAAAATAAGAAATTACCTAAATATCTTCTAACTTCATAATCAGCAAGTCCATAATTATTAAAATTATTTAAAATTGTTTTAGAGTTATCAATAATTTCATGTTCTTGAGCATAATATCCAATTAAAGTTTTATCATTAATTTTAATTTCGCCATCTATTGGTTTTAATGAACCCATAATTAATCTTAAAAGTGTTGTTTTACCAATTCCATTTTCACCAACGATAAGAATTTTTTCTCCTCTTTGAATCGTAAATGATAAATCTTTATATAATAAGTTATTTTCATCATAACCAAATTTTAAATGATTAATTTCAATGGGAATACTGGTACTTGGATAATTAATTTTAATTTTAAATTTAGTTACTTTTTGTTTCTTTTCTGCTTCTACTTTAACTTGTTTTAACTTTTCTAACTTTTTAATTCTATCTTTAGCTATATTAGCTTGTTTTTCAGTTCCATGAATATATTTAGCAATTATTTTCTTTAGTTTTTCTTCTTCATCACTTTGTTTAGCAATTAATCTTTCTTTTGCTTTATCTTTTTCTTCTTTTATTTTTAAATATTTTTCATAATTACCATCAAATATTTCAAAATTATGTTTTATTTTATCAACATATAATGTTTTGGTAGTTACTTCATTTAAGAAAGATGTATCATGAGATATTACTAGAATCATTCCATTATATTGTTTTAAATATTCAATTATAAAATCTTTAGTATCTAAATCTAAATGATTAGTTGGTTCATCTAAAAGAAGAATATGAGCTTTTGAATATAATAAACGAGCAAACGCTATTTTAGATTTTTGACCACCTGAGATATCTTTTAACTTTAAATCTAACATATTAGAATCAATATTCATTCCACTTATTATTTTAAGTAAAATATTTTCATAATTATATTGATCATAATAATCTAGTTCATTATTTATTTTATTAATCCTTTTGGCAATTATTTTATATTCTTTATCATCAGCTGTAGCCATCTTTTCATAAAGGGTTGTAAGTTCATCTTCTAACTTTTTGATTGGTCTGCCTTCTAACAAATATTCAAATACGGTTAGATCACCATTTTCTGGTGTTTTAATAACTTGAGGCAAATAACCTATTTTATATTCAGTTGGAATAATCATTTTACCATTATCAAGAGAAATTTCACCTAATATCACTCTAAATAGTGTTGTTTTACCGGCTCCATTAACTCCAACTATGCCAACTTTATCATTTGAATTAAAACTAATACTTGCATTATCATAAACGACTTGAGTACCAAAATTAAGATATATATTTTCGAATCGCATTAGTTATTTACCTCCTTTAATTAATCAATAATAAAAGTATATCATAAAAATAAAAGAAATATTATTAGTTATCTTGTAACTTTAATATTTCTTCTTTACTTAATTCAGTTATTCTTGATATATCTTCAATTGACATATCATTTTCTAACAATTTTTTTGCTATCTCTAATGATTTTTTAATTTCACCTTCATTAAAACCTTCTGTATGCCCCTCATTAAAACCTTCTGCATGACCTTCATTATATCCTTCAGATATACCTTCTTCTTTCGCAAATTTAAGATCAGTTTTTCTCATACTTTCTTCCATTGCTTTTTTATTATAATATATTAAATTAGATGTATCTTC
>CAKOMY010000018.1 GCA_934096815.1 uncultured Bacilli bacterium
TTATGATATTTTCTTTTATTTTGCAATACCTTTTTGCTCCTTTTTTTACTTTTTTGCATTTTTATGTTTTTTTAATTTTTTAAATTAAAAAAATTCCAACTTTGTTGGAACTTTTACATCTCATTTTCAAGCATTAAATATTTTTGATAATAATAATCAGCAGTCTTTTTATTAAATGGGCCCTCATTATTTTTTTTCATTTTTATAACACTTTCCATTTCATTTGTTAAAATAAAATCCAAATCCTCAGAATATTTCATTATTTTGCTATGATATCTATATTCGTTTCGATCCAATACTTTGTATTCTCCATCAGGAAAAACTTTTAAATCTAAGTCGTAATCTATATACTTGAATATGTTTCCATCAAGTATAATTGGACTTGCAATATCTACTTTGTAATATAAACCTATTTTTTTATACTGTGCTGTTATATGAAACCATCTTTTTTTGTATAAATATATTATTGCAGTTTCTTTTGTTTTATGGCTTCTACCATCTGACTCGGTAATATTAACCTTGTTATTGGCACAAACTATAAATTCTTTTGTTTCATCGATAAATATTATTTCATCCCAAGTTCTATGAATTTTACCATTATGTTTATAGCAATGCATTTGCATCTTGCTACCCGGTTTAAATTTCATAAATTCCTCTTTCATGGTTTTATTATAATGCAAAATAGGTTAAATTGCAATTTTTGATTTTAACATATTTAATTATCGCAATTTTGTCAATTCATACAATTAAGTTTTCCTGTTTTAATATATTCTAGGGTAGCGCCGCCACCAGTGGATTTATAATCAAAGTTTGTAATATTAAATTTTTCAATGCTGGCTAAAGCATCTCCTCCGCCTGCAATTTTTACAAATTTAGATTTGGAAATATTTTGAAGAATTTCTTTTGTTCCATCTGCAAATCTTTCATCTTCGTATAATCCCATTGTACCATTTATAAAAATTGTTCGAGCACTTTCTATTATTTTTGCATACTGGTTTATGGTTTTACGACCTATATCATATATAATGCTATCATTGGTTAATTCATTAATGTTTTTCTCCATTACATTATCATTTTCTTCAACAATTGCATCAACTGGCATAATTATTTTTTGGGAATATTGATTTAGCAATTCTTTTAATTTTTTAATTTTATCATCATCTTTTAAACTTTTTCCAACATTGTTATTGCAAGCTAGAAAACTGTTGGCTATACCGCCACCAACTAAAAGGTAATCACATTTTGGTAGAATACCTTCTATTACATCTAATTTATCAGTTACCTTTGCTCCACCCATAATAATAATAAATGGACGACTTGGGTTAATAACTGGTTCAAGCCCTTTTAATTCAGATTCAATAAGAAAACCTATTCCACTTGGCAAATATTTTGCAATTCCATAATTTGAAGCGTGCTTGCGATGAGTCATTCCAAAGGCATCATTTATAAATAAATCTCCTAAACTAGCCCAGTATTTAGCAAGTGTTTCATCACAGTTACTTTCTTTTTTATTTGGTAAATCTTCATATCTTGTATTTTCAATTAGAAGGATATCACCACTTTTTAAATTATCTATCTTATTTTCTAAAACACGTCCATGAGTTGCACTAGAAAAATAAACGTTTTCCTTATATATGTTTAATAACTCTTCATAAACAACATATAAACTATTTTTTATTTTATCTTCTTCACTTTTAATTTTTCCCAAGTGAGATAAAATAATAACTTTACCACCTTGATCTTTTATATAATTAATTGTTTTTAATGAAGATGTTATTTTGTCTTTTGAGAGAATCTTTCCATCTTTTATAGGAACATTTAAATCTAACCTTAATATTGTCTTTTTATTATTAAAATCAAATTCGGTAATTTTTTTCATCAATATCCCATACTCCCATCTAATGAATCATCATTTATAATCCAATCTTCTACTTTATATATTGTGTATTTGTTATTTGGCTCTCTAACAATAACATTTTTTATACCACTATTTATTACTACTCTTTTGCACATCATACATGAAGTAGAGTTAGGCTCTATTTCTCCTGTTTTAGCATTAATTCCTACCATATATAAATCAGCATCAATTAATTCATTTCTTGATGCACTTATAATGGCGTTTTGTTCAGCATGAACGCTACGACATAATTCATATCTTTCGCCTCTAGGAATCGATAATTTTTCACGATAACAAAGTCCTAAATCATCACAATTTTTTCTTCCTCTTGGGGCACCATTATAGCCAGTTGCTATTATTTCATCATTTTTTACAATAACACAACCAAAATGTCTGCGTAAACAGGTACTTCTTTGTGATACTGATGCAGCAATATCTAAATAATAATTTATTTTATCTTTTCTCATTTTATTTTTACCTCTAATTTCTAACTTGATTATAAATTAAAAAGAGTAGAATTTCAATCTACTCTAAAATATCTTTTAATTCGATATTAAAATTATATAGTTCATATTTAGTTAAGGCTTTGTTAATTAAACTAATCCAGTGAGGACTTGCTATTTTTGTACTATTTTCATATGTTGGACAATATACCTTACCTATACTATACATATTTGTTAACCCTTTAGCATAATAATTTTTAGACATCATTCTAACATAAGTTAACACTCCAAATTCAATACTATTGTATTTTATTAAGCCTTTAGAGCTCATGCCTCCATAAATATTGTTTTGTCTTAACATATATTTTACTTTATAATAGCCACTTTCGGCAGCACCTATACTAAGTAATAATTTTGAATCTACATTATTATAAATAGATGAAAAATAAATTATTAGATTTTCAACATACTTGGAATCTCCAGTATATGGAACATATTTATTAGTTTTTTTTAGGCTTTTTTCTTTATTTAAATTATAAAAATATTCAATTAACCCATACTCAAATGAGTTATATTTAATTAATTCGTCTTTATTATTTTTGATATTACCTATATTGTACTCATTATATGTTTCATTATTAATTTCTTTTAAATTGTTTAAAACATCATCATAATTATAACCAAATATCTCACTAAAGAATTTGATTTCTTTCTCTTTTAGATTTAATATGTTAGATTCTTTTTTCTTTGTATTAGTTGTTTGTTTTTCGTTATTTTCATCAATTAATTTTCGATAATTGTTTCCAAGCTGAATGTTGTTCGAGGGTAACACCTCATCATTATTGTTTATTTCTTCAGCTCTGGCATTAGCTACACCAAATATGACGAAAACTATTAAAATAATTGCACAAACCACTATATTATGTATCTTCAAAGAAGATAATTTTTTATTCATTTTTTGTTCCCCTCCTCAGACGAACGAGTTCTATTCTATCATATAATGGGATGTTTCGTCAAATTTTAGTCAAAAAGTGATAGTGTTTACAAAGTCAGGGAAACATATTATTACATTTAAACTATTAATTTTGGCATAAAAAAACATGCTTTTAATCGCATATTTCTTTTAATTTTTCAACAATATCGCTTGATAAATTCATATTTATATATAATTTTCCTTCATTATTTGTTGCTGTAATATATAAATATTCATTAGTATGTTTATTATCAGAAATTTTTTCTACCTTATAATAAGATGTTTCATCAATGTATGCTGTATCAACAACTAAATATTTAGTACTATCATTTAATTCAATTATTTCATTTCTAGCAAAATACATATTTCCTCCTATTTGGTTTCATTTGAAGATACAACTTCTTCAAATACTTTAGATAAATTTAAAGTTAAGCCGGTTAATACATTTTCTTGATTTTCTAGGTTGCTTTGATCAGTAATATTTTGTTCTTGTAATTTTTTATCAATAGCTTCCTTGTTATTTTCTATTATTTTGCGTACTGCAATTTGAGCAAGATTTTCATCTTCAAATAAGGCAAGCGCAATATTATGGATTGTATCATGTTCATCCATTGTATATGTCATTTGTTCTTCAGCGGGTTCAGGTTCAGCTATAGTTTCTTCTTTAACTTCAGTATTTTCTTCTTGTTTGTTAGAAGAATCCTCTTTTTTTGTTTCGGTAGTTGATTCTTTTTTTTCTTCATTTGGTGTTTCTTCCGTTATTGCGACTTTCTCTTCTGCTTTAGCTTCTGGAGAACTTTTTTCTTCTAGATTTGGTTCTGAATCTTCAGTAACAGGAACTAAATCAACATCTAATGGAATATCTTCTAATTTAGTTGGCTCTTCTTCGGCTACTTCTTCAAATGTTGGGCCTTCATTATTTAATATTGATTCTGTTAATGCATCATCTATTCCAAAAAATGAAGTATCATTTTCAGTTATGATATTTTCAAAATGCGTTTCTTCTTTTGATTCTTCTTTATCAGGTAATTTTAATTCTTCTGGAGCTTCAGATATTTTTACAACATATAAATCGTTATTTGCATTTGTTTCTCTTGATTCAACAGGTTCTTGTGCTTCTTCACTTTCCTCTTTAGCAAAGTCTCTTGTATAATCTTTAATAAGTTTAAATGTTATTGAATTATTTTTAAATTCATTAACATTGAAATTAATTGCATCAGGATAGGCTTCTTTTATCATAGAGATAGTACTTTTTTTATCTTGAATGTCTAAAGAGCGATTTATAATCTTTTTGTAAGCAAACTCAATATCTTCTCTATCACTTAAATATTTAGTCTTTTTTGTCAAATCTAAATTTTCATCATCATATAATGAATGTAATTCTTCTAGGAATTTTTTAAATTCAAAAGATATTACTTCTCTCTTGTGATTTAATTCTTTAATTTTATTTTCATCTAAGTTTTGACTGTCAATATTATTTAAATCTAAGTCAATTTGATAAAGGTCTTTTATTAAATTATTTTTATTATATCTTGAGAATATCTCATCACAACTATTTATATATTCTAAAATATCTTCATTATTTGATTTACAAATATTTTTTAATGAATCAATTCTTAATCTTGCTTTATAATTTAAAAAATTAGTTCCTTCTTCTAAATTTGAAAATAAATCCATGTTCATATAAACATTCACCAATCCTATCTTATTCTATAATTTATTATATCATTTTTTTTGATAAAAGCAATAAATTTAAAAAAATTTTATTTTTGGTAAAAAAATACTTGAATTTAATATAAACTTAGAGTATAGTATTGTTTGTAGTCGAAGGAAATGCCCGATTAGCTCAGTCGGTAGAGCGCACGGCTGTTAACCGTTAGGTCGTAGGTTCGAGTCCTACATCGGGCGCCATTTAGATTATAACAAGCATTTGCTTGTTTTTTTATTTTTTAATTAATTTAAATTATGATAAGATATTGTTAAGGTGATTTTATATGTTTAGGATTATGACTTATGATGAAATGATTGAATTTTTAAATTCTTTAGATAAAAATGTAATAAAAGAAGAAAAAAGCATTGGATATTCTACCTATGGAGAACCAATAAGGCATTATAGTTATGGGCATGGGAATAAGCATGTAATTTTAAGTGCTGGTAAACACGCTTGTGAATTAATTACCAATGTTTTTGTTCTTTTGTTTATGAAAAAATTATGTGATAAAGAAATATACATAGATGAAAATAAGTATACAGTGCATTTCTTTCCTTTTGAAAATCCAGAAGGAACCATAATTGTTACTAGTGCCATTAGAGCATTGATTCCAAAGGAAAGTAATTATTTAACAGAACAATTAACTTGTTTAGAATATTATTTAAATAGTATCTTTGATGATATTAGTGTTAATAATTATGGTGAAAAAGAAGATATGTTATCACTACTGATGTTTAAACATATAGATTATAGATGTATACCTGATAAATATTCAAAAATTAAAGAAAGTGTAAAAGAGATATTTGATAAAAATAATTTATGCTATGGAGTATTATCTACATGGAGTAGTAATGCAAATGGGGTTGATTTAAATGCTAATATTGAATGTGGCGAATATTTAAAAAGATTTTTGGAGAATGGTAGTAGTAACCCTAATAATAGATTATGTAATATAGATTTGTTTAAACAAGGACCTTTAGGATGTCCTTCAAGATTTAGAGACAAATTTGTAGAAGAGCCAGAAAATACAGCATTAATTAATTATTATAAATATTTAAAAGAAAATTATGATGTTATTGGTTCATTTATCTTTCATGCTTGTGGTGGTATTGTCTATTATTTAGATAAAATGAATGATATAAATCATTGGAATGAAAAATATGGTATTAGAGAGATTATGTATAATAGAAATGTTGCTAAATGTTATGGAAAGAATACAGAGTACAGGTTAATTAAACCGACTACTTATACTACTTTTTGTTCAAAAGTTAGAACTCTTATTCCAGGAAGTTTGGTTATTGAACTTTCAAGGGTAAGAAGTAATCCATTGTCTCAATTTATTGATCTAGATTTAAGCGATTATATTGATGAAAATGTTAAGGGAGGTTTTTCTAGACTTAAAAAACATTTTTCTCATACAATTGATATTAATACAAAAGCTGTTTTAAATACTATAGATATAATGGACAAGGAATATGATAAATATAAATATGATATTCTTATTAATAAAGAAAATGAATTAAGTAAAGAATATAGATGTAATTTTGCTAAATATAATTCAAAATATACTGGTGAGGTAATACTAGAAGAAAAAACTTTAGAAAAAATATTAGAATTTATTAACTACGCTAAGGAAAATAAGATAATTTTAGAAATTGAAAGTGCTTATAGAAGTTATGATAAGCAAAAAATCATATATGAAGAAACTTTAAAAGAAAACGGTCTAGACTATGTTAATAAATATGTGGCTAAACCTGGTTATTCTGAACATCAAACTGGTTTAGCCGTTGATTTAGCAATTTTTAAAAATGGAGATTACTTAATAAATGATGATTTTATAAAAGAAAAAGATATTTGTAATTTTATTAAAGAGAATTGCTATAAATTTGGATTTATATTGAGATATCCTTTTGATAAGGAGAAAATAACTGGTTATAATTATGAGCCTTGGCATTTAAGATATGTTGGAAATGATCTTGCTTTATATTTAAAAGAAAATAATTTAACGTTAGAAGATTATTATGAAGAAGAAAATAATAAAGATTTTAGTTTAGATGATAATAACGAAAAAATAACTTCACATTAGTTGTTAATGTGAAGTTTTATTTTGAAATAAAAAACAATTTTCTTGATGAGAGTTAATTATGCCAACTGCTTGAAGATAAGAATATATAATTGTTGTTCCAACAAATTTCATTCCTCTATTGGTTAAATCTTTTGAAATATCATCTGATAATTTAGATTTAGTGTCAGTACAATTATAATATATATTACCTTTTGTAAACGTTAATAAGTAATTATAGAATGTTCCATATTCCTTAACTATTTGTTTAAATATTTTACTATTATTAATACTTGCTTTTATTTTTAATTTATTTCTAATAATATCTTTATTTTGAATTAACTCTTCAATTTTATTATCGTCATAATTACATACTTTATTAATATTAAAATTATCATAGGCTTTTCTGAAGGCTTCTCTTTTATTTAATACACACTCCCATGATAAACCAGCTTGAAATGATTCAAGAATTAACATTTCATAAAGGTAGTTATCACTTGGGTTAAGACTGCCCCACTCTTCATCATGATATTTTATATATAAAGGATTATTTAAATTACACCAATTACATCTATTCATGTATCTCCTTTTAAATATTATTAATTATTAATTTGATAATAACTTTTTTCTTTTTTTAATTCTATATTTTTTAATTTAGCAAGTTCATCAATTGTTACAAAAGCATATCCTTCTTTTTCTAGTTTTTCCATGGCAAGTAAGGCTCCATCAACTGACGTTTCATAAAGATCATGTAGTAGTACAATAGATCCATCTTTAGCATTATCTACTATATAATTAGATATTCTTTCAACATTTTTATATTTCCAATCTTCGGTATCTAAATTCCATAAAATTGTATACATATTTGAAATGTTCTTTATATTTTGATTTGTATTTCCATATGGTGGTCTTAAATAAATTGGTTCTTCATTTGTTATTTCTTTAATTACTTCATTAGTCTTTTTTATTTCATTTGTTATAGAATAATTATCTAAATTTAATAAATTTAAATGATTATATGTATGACTTCCAATTAAATTTCCCATGTCATGGGCTCTTTTTAAAGTTTCTTTATGATCATTTACTCTAGAACCAAGAACAAAGAATGTTACTCTTGCATTATATTTATCTAAATTATCTAATAATTTATTAGTTCCTATATAACTAGGCCCATCATCAAATGTAAAAGCGATTAATTTTTTATTTTTAAATTCTTCAATATTACGATTATTATTGTTAATTTCTTGTTTATTACTATATTTTAAATATTCACTTTTAATTATTCCATTTAAATCAGAATATGGTATAGTAATTTTTATTTCTCCTGCTGCATAATATGCTACTTGTAATGGTGGAAATATAAGAGATAATCCATCATCTAAGAATTCAAAATTTTCAAAATTAAATATTTCCGATTTCAACCCCTCTTTAGGCATATCTTCATCTATATTAAGATTATTTGTTTTACTATATTTCATTATATAATAATAAGCAAGATTAGATAACTTTTCTAAGCTTTCTTCATTTTCAAGAAAATCTACTAATGAAACTATTTTATTTTCTTTTTTAGAATAATAGTAGGATTTATCATATCTAGTTTGATGAGAACCTCCTGTATATTCATAAATAGTTAAATGTAGTCCAATTAATTCATTATCATCTTTTAATTGATAATTAGCTTTAAATTGATATTTATCTATATCACTATTATTTAAATTATTAATATTTTGTTTAAATTCTTTTTTCTTAGTATTTATATAGTTATTAGAATAAGATATTAAATTCTTATTTTTTAATTTAGGAAAATTAATTTCAACTATATAATCCGATTTTTCCTCTTTAATGTGATATTTATGATAAAACAATTTGGATACCATAAATATCATACTTGTTAATAAAATAAAACTAGTGCTAAAAACTATTTTTCCAATTTTTGTTAATCTAATTTTTGATTTTTTATATTTTATCATAATCTACCTCTTATTTATATAAATTTATTATACAAAAAGATTATAGCATATATAAATAAGTATAGTTTTAAATATATAATTAGTTTACATTGTAATTTATATTATTTTTCTATAATATATTCTAGATAATTTTTATTAATTACTTTTTCACCATATATAGCATTATTTTATTATCAATAAGATTTAGAATTTCAGGTTTATAATTTATTATTAATTAGTTTATTTTATTTAATTAATTTTTTTGTTTGTTCAGTTTTATTTGATGATGCTATTTCTAACAGCAGACTAATCTCTTTTTCATTTAACGAGCATAAAAATTCATCACTTTGAATCAAAGGTAATTGTATTAATTTTAATAATATTGTATTTATTTGCTCTTCTGGTAAAATTGGTAAATAACTAATTTTTATTTCATCAGTTATATCTAATAAATAGCTTTCTATTTTATTGCCATACTCAGTTAATAGTTTATAATTATTATTTAAAATTTCTAATTGTTTTTTGTATTCCTTGTTATAAGATATTTCAGATCTTAATAATCTAAAATTAGAAATATTTTCAGTATTTGCTTCATTTTTCGCTTCTCCGTATGTATCAAAAATTTTATCTACAGTTAATGAATTTGTGCAAGTTCCATATATATTATATTCAGGAATATTTAATTCTGATTGAATAGAATAACTTGGAGTAATAAACACAATATCATACAATTTTTTTATTTCTCCTGTACTTAAATATTTTTCTTTTTTAGCAATTACATAACATTTAGCTGGAATATAATATGTATAATTTTTATATACACCATCATTATCAAGTGTTCTTTCTATTTTCATAATTGCATATTTAACTTTGTAATTAGTTGTTTTATTTTTCATTGTTTACCTCTTTCTATATACATTTTATCATTAATAAAATTAATTAGATATATTTTTAGGATTGATTATTAAATTTGTAAATTAATTAAATTTTTATGTATGGTTTAAAATTAAGATTAGTATATATTATTGTATTTTTATTTATAAATAATTATAATTTGTGCTATTATAGTTTAAGAAAGGATGTCAATATTATGAAATCTTCATGGGATTTATCTCATTTATATACTTCTGAAGAAAAATGGCAATATGATTTTGATAAATTATCAAAAACAATTGATGAAATGAATAATTTTGTTTTTGAAGTTAATGTTGATAGTATTAATTTATTTTTAGCAAATTTATCAAAAATGAACATATATATAGAAAAACTATATTGTTATCAAAAAAGAAAAGTTGATCTTGATATAAAAAATGATGATGCAAAATCAAAGGCAAATAAAGCACTTGATTTGTATTCTAAAATTATTAATATTAGTAATCACTTTGAAGCATTTGTGATTTCTAATCAAGAAGATATTATTAAATTATTATCTGATAAATATTTGATAAAATTCAAAAGATATATTGAGTTAATATTAAGAAAAAATAAACACATTACTAATATTGGGCCTATAGATAAAAAAATAAATGAAATAAGAAATGAATATCGTAGTTTATTAGAAAAAATAAGATTTGAAAATATTTTAGAAGGTGGACAAGAAATTGAATTAACAAAAAGCAATTATTCATCATTAATGAGAAGTCAAAATGAGCAAATTAGAAAACAAACATTTAATAATTATTTAAAAGGTTATGCTAATTTAGAAAAAGATTTATTGAAATGTTTTTTAAAAAAATATATGGTAGAAATTGAATTATCAAAAAGTGAAAAATTTTCCTCATTGTTAGATAAAAAATTATTTAATTTAGAATTACCATCCTTAATTATAAAGGAATTAATTGCTAAAACAAATGAACACTTAAATCTAACTAGACATTATGTTGAATTAAAAAAAGAATTGCTTTGTACTGATAAACTGAATAGTTATGATGGTTTTTTAAGCATATGCGATATTCCTGATTATAATATTTCATTCGAAAAAGCATACGAAATGATTAATGAATCTTTAAAAATATTAGGAAATGATTATATTTCTGAAGTTAAAGAAATATTTAATGATGGATGGATTGATTTATATCCTAAAGATGGAAAAAATGGAATGTCTTTTACTTCAATATCATATCCAGGATCTTACATCTTAACAAATTTTAAAAATAATTTAACGTCAACTAGAACAATTGCACATGAAATTGGGCATAGAATAAATTCAAAATACTCTGCTCAAAATAATGATATATTAAATTTTGAATTTTCAATGTTATTAACAGAAATTGCTTCTAAGGTTAATGAAATGTTATTTAACAATTATGTAATAGAAAAATGTGATGATCCTGAACTTAAAAAGTATATTTTAAATGATGTTATTGCGGCAATGTTTAATTCTCTTTTTGGTCAAATGATGTTAACTGAATTTGAAGTTACTATAATAAGTAAAATTGAGAGTGGCGAAACAATTACAGAAGATATAATAAATAATTTGTATCTTAAAATATACGAGAAATATAATTTAGGTATTGAACAAAATGATTTTATTAAGTATGGATGGTTAAAAATTCAACATTTTATAATGCAAGACTCTTATTATTTATTTCAATATACTATTGGTACCGCTATTGCCTTAAATATCTCTCGTAGAATACTTGATCAAGAACCAGGATTTTTAATAAAATATAAAAAATTTTTATCTGTAGGAAATAGTTTATCTGTAACTGATGCTTTAAAGTTACTTGATATTGATTTAGAGAATGGTATGTATATTGAACAAGCATATAGTACACTGGAAAATAATATTAATTCTATGAAAGAATTATGTAAAAAATAATATTATCTAAAAAATCTCCTAATACATAGTTAATATGTTAATGAGAGATTTTTGTTTTATATTATATTAAATATGTAAATTTTTTGATACAATATTTTTGCAGTAGTGATTGGAATTATTTCCTACTTTAACGAGTCGTTAAGGGACTAAATTAATTATAGACGAATAAATAGTAATACTTCAAAGGACAATTCTACACGTTGTGTAGCCGCTTCGTTTCACTTCGCTTTATGTCCATTTCCATATTACAATATCGTTAGTACTGCACTTTAGGAGGTAGTAAAAATGTGGAAATACATAGGTATTAAAGAATGTAATGAATTTTTACTATCTCTTAATTTAATTGATTGTAAAGATGAAAAAAAATATATAAAAACCATTTATTCTATTAGTAATAATATAGAGAAAAACTATAGAATATATAAAATAAAAAAACATAATGGGAAATATAGAACTATATATGAACCAAATAAAACTTTAAAACAAATTCAGAAAAGAATTTTAGTTAACATATTAAATAATAAAAAAATATCAAAATTTGCAAAAGCATATCATAAAGGAATTGGACTAAAGGATAATGCTATTTTTCATGTTAATAAAGAAATGATTTTAAAGTTAGATATTAAAAATTTCTTTGAAAATATATCATTTTTAGATGTATATAATTCGTGTTTTTCAATAGAATATTTTCCTAAATCAGTTGGTATGTTATTAACATATTTATGTACATATGATGATCATTTAACTCAAGGTTCACCAACTTCTGCTTATATATCAAATTTAGTAATGAAGGAATTTGATGAAGAACTAGGTCTTTGGTGTGAATCAAAAAATATTTCTTATACCAGATATTCTGATGATATGACTTTTTCTGGTGAATTTAGTCCAAATGAGATCATAATTAAAGTTAGAAAAATGTTATATAAACTAGGTTTAGAATTAAATGATAGTAAAATTCATGTTATATATAATTATTCTAACCAAAATGTAACAGGAATTGTAGTTAATGAAAAAATGCAAGTTAATATAAAATATCGTAATAGAATAAGGCAAGAAATTTATTATATTAATAAGTTTGGTTTAGATTCTCATTTAAAAAAATGTGGTATTAATATTAAACCTAAAAATTATTTAAATAAATTATATGGAAGAATTCTTTATGTATTACAAATTAATGAGGATGATGAAGAATTTAAAAAATATAAAAATTATGTTAAAAGTTTAAAAGAAGATATTTGAAAAAAATAGATTATTTTTAAGTATTTTCTTTTTTCTTGAATAAACTTACCAATCTTAATTTGATCCATTTAGTATTTCTCCTTTCAAATAAATTATATACTACTTTTCATAGATTAAACACGAACTCATAGTTGAGTTAATCAAATTATTTTTTATTTATCTTTTCATATACATTATAGTATCAATTTAGTAAATTATATTGTTAATAAAACTTCTAAAAATAATTTATATTTCATAATGTATATTCAACTGTTGGATATGTACTAGGAAATGTTGGATAAATCTTGGATGTTTTAAGTTAATAATAAAATTTGTCTAAAAGATGGTATAATTATATAAGAGAAAGCTTAGATTTATTTTTTTGAATGGAATGATAGGTGATAAATATTGTGAAAAAAATCTATATATTAACAGGAGCAAATGGTTTTTTAGGCAATAACATCATAAGAAAGTTAGAACAAGATGCTGATAATGAAATTAGGGCTTTTGTATTAAAAGGCGATTCTATCAAATCACTAGAAGGATTAAAATGTAAAATATACTATGGTGATGTAACTAAAAAAGAAACTTTATCATTAATTTTTGAAAATACTGATGGAAAAGAAGTATTTGTAATTCATTGTGCTGCAGTAGTATACATAAAATCAAAATACAATCCACTTGTTTATAATGTTAATGGAACTAAAAATATAGTAGATAAGGTAATAGAGTCTAAAGCTAAACTTATCTATATTAGTAGTGTTCATGCAATCCCTGAGCAACCTAACAATGAATTAATAACAGAAATAACTAATTTTAACCCTGATAATGTTGAGGGATTATATGCAAAAACAAAAGCAGAAGCTGCGAAGTTTGTAATTGATGCGGTAAAGGGTAAAAACTTGAATGCTTGTATTATTCATCCATCTGGTATTATAGGTCCAAATGATTTTGGCAATAGTCACTTAACACAATTAATAAAAGAAGTTGCAAGTGGCAAATTATTTGCTTGTGTAAAAGGTGGATATGATTTTGTTGATGTAAGAGATGTCGCAGATGGTGTTATTAGTGCTTGTAAGAATGGTGCTAATGGTGAATGCTATATCTTATCTAATAGATATATAGCAATAAAAGAATTGTGCGACTTAATTTGTGATGTGCAAGGAAGAAAAAAGATTAAAATGGTATTACCAATAGGTTTTGCAAAATTAATAGCACCTTTTTTTGAAGTGTATTATAATTTAAAGAAACAAACTCCACTTTTTACAAAGTATTCACTATATACACTATCTTCTAATGCTAATTTTAGTAATGAAAAAGCTAAAGAAAAGTTGGAATTTAAAACTAGAAATATGAAAGATACAATAAAGGATACAGTTGAGTGGATGAATAAAAATAAATAAGAATACAAATTGCAATTTGGAAGTGAGATGTTAAGGGTGAAGAAGAAAATATCCAAATAGAAATGCATTATCAATTATTTTTAATATAAATATTTATGCTAATTTAAAAATATTTTAATTAAAAAAATCAAGGCTTAGATGAACTAGATTATTCATTAGACCTTGATTTTTTACAATTAATTATTTTTAAAATTTTTATTTTTTCTTAGCATCTACAACTGTTGTCTTAGTACATTTTTTATTTTCCAATGTCCATCCGTTTTCGCAAGTAAATACTTTTTTCATTTTTATATCACACATACCACTAGAATTTACATTTACTCCACCAGCACAATAAGTAATAAATTCCGCTTTATATTTTGCATAATAACAATAGCCATTATAATATACTCTACCATGACTTGAACAATAAATTGGATTTGATTCAGCATAATCTTTTCTATAATAACAATCATTTGTTGTTGAATCAAGAACAGCTTCACTTTCTTTGTATCCCATTTTATCCATACATCTGTATTCTTCTTCTGGATCTATTTCAGTTGTACAATAATCATTATCCCATGCTCCTGCACTATAACCTTGTGGACATCTACCAGTTGCATTTTTAGTTTCAGTTTTAGTACATTTAGTTCCTTCTAAAACATAGCCACTTTCACAATAATAAGATACTGTAGTTTTATTATCTGTTTGTGGTTGTTCTTTAGTTGTAGTTGTAGTTTTATTTTCTTCTAATTTTTTCCATTTTGCATATAGAGTTGTATCTTCACTTAATAGAGCATCGTTATAAATTGGTGTTCCATTTTTATCTTCCCATCCGACAAACTTATAACCTGTTTTACTTGGATCAGTTGGAAGTTTTAATTTAACATTTTCATGAATAACAATGTCTTTAACCTTACTTCCTCCTTTTGAATCAAATTTAATAGTAATTGTTTTTACATCATCATTAAAAACTGCTTTTAATTTAACATTTCTATTAATTTTAGTTTTAAGATCAAATGGTTTTTCTGCTAAAATGTCTTTTCCATCTTTAACATCAACAATTTCATACCAATCAACAAATGATTCTCCTAAATCCTCCTTACTTTTAATATTACTTGAATTTATTATTTTATTATGTTTAACATATACTACCTGAACATCTGAACCATTATCTAGATAAAAACTTACCTCATACTTACGATTCAAAAAAAATACTAAAAAAATAATTATTGCAAGTAATATAAAACCTCCTATTATTTCAATAATAATCCTTCTTTTTTTGTCATTTTTAGACACAATCGTTCCTCCTTAAATATATTATACTAGAAAATTATTAATTTTAACATATTTTTGATAACTAAATAATAATTGTTTAATTATTATTCTTTTAGATAGACTAAGATATGCTTGATAAATATTACTTATATTCACAAAACAATACATCCTTCATATACAAGCAAAATATCAAAAATATATTGTAATATGAGATAATTATAATAATAATTAATATGTTTAAGTTCGATAGAAAAAATTGTCAAAATATAGTATAATTTTTGTGATGAAAATTTAATTTATACATGGAGTTACAATTATGAAAAAAAATACTAATAATTTAAGTAAATTGTTTAAATATTATAAAAAATATAAGTTTTTATCTATAATGGTAATTATATTAAGTTTGGGATATGCTGGAATATCTTTATTATCACCTATATATGAAGGTAAAATGTTAGGTTTTTTTGAAAATTTTAATAAAAGCCAAATATTAAATACTGCTTTATTTTTAGTTATATTAAGAATTATAATAGAAATAGTTACTAATTTATGGTCAAGAA
>CAKOMY010000019.1 GCA_934096815.1 uncultured Bacilli bacterium
TTATATTAGTTAGTAGTTATTACTACCTATAAATTTATGCCTAGTGGTTGTTATACTTCCACCAAAAGGGCACCATTAATTAAAAAATAATAAGTAAGTTAATTGTACAAAATATTTTGGTTTTAACTTACTTTTTTTGAATTACTACTTGAAAAAATGTCAAAACGTGATAGAATATTGGAGAAATTTATATTTTTTGCAAAAAAAATAAAAGAAATAGAGGGGATATGGGGAATAATATATGTAGGGTGATTTTATGGCCGGAATACCAAATGATGTAATTACTGAAATCAGAAAAAAAGCGGATATAGTTGAAATTATAGGTTCTTATATTAATCTGGCACCACAGGGAAAAAATTATTTTGGAATTTGTCCTTTTCATAATGACCACTCCCCAAGTTTAAGCGTATCAAGAGAAAAACAAATTTATAAATGCTTTACCTGTTTAGCCAGCGGTAATGTGTTCACATTCGTTCAAAATTATGAAAACATCTCATTTGTTGAGGCTGTAAAAAAAGTTGCCGATAAAATCGGATATCAACTAGATATTAAAGATAAAATAGTAAATAAAAATAGCAAATACTATGAACTTATGGATTTATCTAATAAAATATTTGTTAATAATTTAAATAGTAGTCTAGGAGTAAAAGCTAAAAATTATTTAATAAACGATCGCCATTTAAATGAAGAAACTATTAAAGAATTTAATATAGGTCTAGCGCTTCCAGATAATAATTTAAATAAAATATTAACTAGTAAAGGATATAGTAATAAAGATATAATCGATATGTCTTTAGCAAATAATACAGATAATGGCTTACTAGATCTATTTAGAAATCGAATCACATTTCCAATATGTAATAGTGAAGGCAAAGTAATTGCTTATTCAGCTCGTATTTATCAAAATGAAGATACAAGCAAATATATTAATAGTAGAGAAAGTGTTATCTTTAAAAAAGGCTATACATTTTATAATTATGACAAATGTAGATTAGAAGCCTTAAAAACAAAATCAGTTATTTTAGTAGAAGGACAAATGGATGCTATAAGAGTGTATTCATCAGGAATTAAAAATGTTATTGCATCAATGGGAACTGCCTTAACCAGTAATCATATTAGTTTATTAAAAAAACTAAATGCCAAAGTAATACTAATGATGGATAACGATAATGCTGGTGAAAAAAGTACTATATTAAATGGTGAAGAACTAGTTAAAAATAATATTGAGGTAAGTGTTGTTAGATTAAATGGAGAAAAAGATCCTGATAGTTATATATTAAAATATGGAGTAGATGCCTTTAAAGACGCCTTAAAAGGAGAAATATCATTCTTTGATTTTAAATTAAGATATCTAAAAAAGGATAAAAACTTAAATAAAGCTGATGAACTAGCTGAATATATTAATAAAATAATAGATGAACTTAATAAATCAAATGATGAAATCCTAAAAACAATTACAATTAATAAAATATCAGAAGAATATCATATTGATAAAAAGATATTAGAAGGAAAATTAATTAAAACCATACCAGTTATAAAACAAACAGAGTTTAAAAGAGTAAAACCTAAATTAAATCAATATCATCAAGCTGCTGAAGCAATTCTTTATTTAATGATGAACGATCCTAAATTTATAAGAAAATATAAGATAGAATTAAATTACTTTCCCGAAGAAAAATATAAACTTATTGCTAATGATATTCTAGCTTATAAAGAAATAAATGGTGAATTTGATATTGCCGATTTTATGACATACATTAATGATTTAGACTATAAAGAAGATATTTATCGTATTTTAAATGATTATCAAGATAAAATATTACCAGAAGAATTTGATAACTTTATTAATATTATTAATAAATGGATAAAAGAAAGTAAAATAGAAAAGTTAAAAGAACAATTAAAAATAGAATCTGATATAAAAAAACAAGAAGAACTTAATGATTTAATAATTAAAATAAAAAAAGGAAGTGAAGATTAATGGCAAAAGCTGTTAAAGAAATTAAAACATTTGAAGAAAGAAAATTAGAGTTAATTGAAAAGGGTAAAAAAGAAGGATTTATTACTTTTGAAGAACTTGCTAGTAGTTTAAAGGGATTAGAAATTGATAGTGATGCTTTAGATGAACTTTATAATTCTTTCTTAGAAAATGGAATTACGGTTGTATCTAGTGAAGAAGAATCATCATCTTCTAGTGAAGCTGGTCCTGGTCCTGGTAAAATCAAAGAAGAAGAAGTAGAAATTTTAACTGATGAAGATTTAACTAAAGATATTAATATTAATGATCCTGTTAGAATGTATTTAAAAGAAATAGGTAAAATTAGTTTGTTATCTCCTGAAGAAGAAATGGATTTATCTATAAGAGTTGCTAATGGTGACCAAGAAGCCGCTCGTTTACTTGCTGAGTCAAATTTACGTTTAGTTGTATCAATAGCCAAAAGATATGTAGGACGTGGATTATTATTCCTTGACTTAATTCAAGAAGGTAATATTGGTTTAATGAAAGCAGTTGAAAAATTTGATTATGATAAGGGATATAAATTTTCAACATATGCAACTTGGTGGATTAGACAAGCAATAACAAGAGCCCTAGCAGATCAAGCAAGAACAATCAGAGTTCCCGTACATATGGTTGAAACTATTAATAAAATGGCTCGCATTCAAAGACAATTAACTCTAGAACTTAATAGAGAACCAAGTGAAGAAGAAATAGCTAAAAAAATGGGTGTTGGTGTTGAAAAGGTAAGAGAAGTAATTAAAATTAGTCAAGATCCTGTAAGTTTAGAAACTCCAATTGGTGAAGAAGAAGATTCTCACTTAGGTGACTTTGTTCCTGATGAAAGAAATATGTCGCCAGAAGACTTTACGACAAATGAAATCCTTAAAGAAGAAATTAAATCAGTTTTAGAAACATTACAACCTAGAGAACAACAAGTATTAGAACTTCGTTTTGGCTTAATAGATGGAACAAGTTATACCTTAGAAGAAGTAGGTAAGAAATTTAACGTAACAAGAGAAAGAATTAGACAAATTGAAGCAAAAGCTTTAAGAAAATTAAGACATCCATCTCGTGCTAAAAAATTAAAAGATTTCTTGGTGGATTAATGAAATTGTCTAAAAGACTAAAATCACTTGCAGCCTTAGTAAGTTCTGATGATATAGTCGCTGATATAGGTTGTGATCATGCCTACTTAGATATTTATTTAGTTCAAAATAATATAGTACCACTCACACTTGCTTGTGATATAAATGAAAAAGCCTTAAGTAATGGTATAAAAAATATTAAAAAATATGGTTTAGAAGACAAAATTACAACTAGACTTAGTGATGGTATTGAATTATTAAATGAAGATATAAATACTCTAATCATCAGTGGTATGGGAACATCTACCATTATTAAAATTCTTAGTAATAAAAATATAAATCAAATTAATAAATTAATTATAGAATCAAATAATAACCACTTTCTATTAAGAACTTATTTAACTAATCATGGATTCTATATTAGCCATGAAAGCACTATATATGATAATGGTAAATACTATATTAATATCGTATTTTTAAGAGGTAATAAAAAATATTCTGCTAAAGAATTAAAATATGGTCCCTTATTAATAAATGGTAATAAAGATTATTATGAATATCTATATAATAAAAATAAACAAATATATGAAAATATTCCAAAATATAAAATAATTGAAAGAATTAAATTATTAAAAGATATAAAATATTTTAAAAGATTAAAAAAGTAGAAATAAATATAATGTTTTTTCTCTTTTTTTATGATATATTTTAAGAGTAGGTGTTATTGTGAAAAAGAAATTATCTTTATACATTACTGGTATTTTAGTGCTAGGGATATGTTCATATTTTATTATATTTAATTATAAAAATTATCGTAAAATAGAATTAGTAAACGTTAAAGTAGATAATTATGATGATATAAATAAAACAGTAAGTGTACTTTTAGAAAGAAAAATTAATACATTTAATAATGAATTTTATTGTCATGCTGATGGAAATAAGAATAAATATAAAATTAAAGGTGAAAATAATAAGTGTGAACTATTATTAGATTTAAATGATACTTACATATTATATTTAACCAATGATAAAGAAGATAAAAGTAATATTATTAATTTAAATGATATATTTAATGGCGTACTGTCTTTTAAATTCTTAAATGAAACTATTTACATGATACCGAAAGAAGAAAAAGAAATAACTTATTTTGAAGTTCTTTTAGATAAAAAAGTAGATTACAACTTTAAAAGTAGCAATAATGATATTATAGAAATAAAAGATAATAAAATAATTGCTAAAAATGTTGGTAATGCTTATATTTATTCAGATAAAGTTAAGGATAAATTAAATGTTGAGGTTACAAATTTAATTACTAAACCATATGCAAACAAGGATAAAAAGAAATTACTTCCATGTAATGCGTATAGCGTGGAAGATGCAAGTACATTAGATAAAATCCTTGAATATAAAATAAATGAAGCAGGTTATCAAACTCGTGGTGGAGCAGTAGCAGCAGCTAGATTTTTAACTTTAGAGTTTAATTATCGCATTCCTTATTTTTATGAAAATGGAAGAGTTCCTCTAAGTGAAACAAATAAAACAAACATTAATACTCATATTGCTGATGGAGAAGGAAGATACTACAAAAAAGGATTATATCTGTCAGATAGTAAAAAAGAAAGCATTATTGCTTCTTGGAAAGGACCTTCAATTTGGGGTTGCGGGCTAACTAACTTAGAAAATGAACCACGCTTTGGATATATTGTTGGTAAAAAGATGCCTAATGGTTTAGACTGTTCGGGATTTGTTACTTGGAGTTTAAAAAATGCGGGGTTTGATCCTGGCGATGTTGGAGCGGGAGAAAGTCCTGATATTGATAATCAATGTACTGATTTAGGAGAATTTAGATACCTAGCTAATGAAATTGACAATGTTAAAGTAGGAGACCTTCTTAATTGGTGGGGACATATTGCTATGCTAATTGGAATTGACGATGGTACCTACTACGTTGCTGAAAGTTTATCATATATTGGTGGAGTAAGGGCTATGATTTATACTAAAAAAGAGTTATTAGATACTTTTGAATATGTTGTATTAATGGATAAATTTTATAAAAAAGAAGGTAATTATCAAAATTACTGGCAATAAATCTTTATATTATTTTTATAATCTAAATTAATAGAGTGTAAATATATGTATTGTTTTACACTTTTTTTAATACTTTTAATTAGAATATGCTATCATTAATGTAAGAGGTGTGAGATGAAAAAAGAAAAAGTAACCCCAAAAAGCAGTAAAGTTAATAAACATTTTAAGAATAAATTATTTTATAAAATATTATCGTTTATCCTAGTACTTACTACTGTCTTTTTATGTAGTACCCTAATATATTTAAACATGTTACCAATAATTTATTTAATAAGTATCTTTGTTGGTTTAATTGGTTTAGGAGGATTTTTAATCTATAAATTAAACCATAGATCATTAGTAATAACCAAATTATTTACATCATTTCTAAGTATTCTAATGATTATAGTAGAAGTATTTATTTCCGTATACTTAATATTTTCTTTAGATTTTATTAATAATATATTTGATAATAATAAATATTCAGAAATATATGGTGTTTATATAGTTAAGGATAAATATAAAAAGATTGATGCTTTAAATAATAAAACAATTGGTATTTATAGTAAAGATGAATATATTGATAATGCCTTAGATAGTTTAAGTAATAAAATAAAATATAAAACAAATAAATTTGACTATATAGATGATGCCATAGCAGATATTTATGATGATAAAATCGATGCTTTAGTTATAAATGAGTCATTAGTAGATTTGTATAAAGAAGGAAAAGATTTTAATTTATATAGACTATCAGAAATTAAATTAAATATTAAGAAAGACAGTGCTTATAAAGAAGTTAATGTTAAAAAAGAGGCTTTTACAGTGTACTTAAGTGGAATTGATACAAGTGGTAAAGTAGTATCTTCTGCCAGAAGTGATGTTAATATTTTAGCAGTAGTAAATCCTAAACAGGGTAAAGTTTTAATCGTCAACACTCCAAGAGACTACTATGTTACATTAGCAAGTAAAAATGCTAAAGATAAATTAACTCATGCTGGAATATATGGTATCGATGAAAGTGCTCTAACTTTAGGAAAACTATATGACGTTGATGTTAACTATTATGCTAGAATAAACTTTACCTCATTTGTTAATTTAATTGACACCTTAGGAGGAATAAACGTTAATGTCGAAAAGCCAGACTATCGTTATAATTTAGATATTGATTGTGGCTACGGATATGTTTGTGAACAAGATTCTAATCGTGAATTTGGCAATAGTCTTGTTAAATTTAGATATGGTAATCAAGTTTTAAATGGCGAACAAGCCTTAGCATATGCTAGAAATCGTCATCAATATGCGGCAGGTGATAACGCAAGACAAGTTCATCAAGAACAAGTTCTCGAAGGTATTACCGAAAAATTAATGTCAAAAAGTATTTTAACAAAATACAATCAAATCTTAAAATCATTATCAAGTGGAATTAAGACTAACATGGATAAAGATTCTATTTCCAAATTAGTAACTAAACAGCTAAAAGATAATACATCTTGGAGTGTTGAATCAGTAGTTGCAACAGGTACTGATTCATACAATTATGCTTATTCAACTGGTAAATCAAAAGTATATGTCATGGAACCAAATGAAGAATCAGTAAGCAGTATAAAAGATAAAATAAAAGATGTTATTTCAAATGAATAGCATCTTTTTAAATGACCTTATCAATAAGCCCATATTTAATAGCTTCTTTGGGATTTAAATAATAATCTTTTTCAGTATCTTTATTAATTTTTTTAACTGACTTACCAGTAATGTCAGCAAGCATCATATTCATTTTCTTCTTCATTTTTAATATTCTCTCAGCTTGAACTTGAACATCAGATGCTTTACCTTCTACGCCACCTAGTACCTGATGAATCATAATTTCTGAGTTTGGAAGTGAACATCTTTTATTCTTAGTTCCTGCTGCTAAAATAACAGCTGCCATGGAAGCACATAAACCAACTGCTAGAGTAGATACATTACTTTTAATTAAGTTCATAGTATCAATAATAGATAATCCACTAGTAACTGATCCTCCTGGTGAATTAATATAAAGCTGAATATCTTCATGATTTAAAGAATCTAAATATAATAGTTCACTAACTATTAAACTAGATACATCATCATTAATTTCTCCATTTAAAAAAATGATTCGATTATTAAGTAATTTTGAATATATATCATAAATTCTTTCTCCGTTGTAATTTTTTTCAATAATATTTGGTATTAGCATAATTTTTCTCCTAATAATATCTTAATAATTTTTAATAATAATATACCTAAAAATAATATCTTATTTTGCCTAATTGAATTTAAATTGATTTTATGATATCATAATCAAACAATTTTATATATTTGGGGTGTATTATGAATAAATATTATCATTTTACAAGTTATAATAATTTAGAAAGTATTGGTAAAAATGGATTAGTTCCTCAAAATGGAAAAAGATGTAAAAGTATTGGTGATAATAAATGTGCTGTATTCTTTTCATCAGGAATTAACAACGCTATCTTTTTATATGCTGGTATTTTGTACTATTTTAATTCTCATTCTGGTAAAAATGGAGAATTAATCATTCAAAACAATAAAGATAAAATAAAAGAATATCATGAAAACTGTAAAAAACTCAAAAAATCAAAATTAATAGAAATAGATTTTTTACTTAATGAAATTGAAAATACTAAAAATACTATGCAATATGCTAGTTTTGAGGATTATATAGAAGATGGAGTTTATCTAACATTTAAAGATATTCCCAATGTTATAGATACTTATCCTGATGATTGCTATACTAATGAAATTATTTCAGCTGAAGAAATAAAGGTTATAACATTGGTAAATAAATCAACTGGTCAGGTTATAGATAATCGTGAAGCTATCTTAAATTATTTTTTAAGCATCACTCCTCTTTATCGATTTACTAGAAATATTTGTAGTATTGCTAATTTAGAAGCCATTAAAAAATTATATATTGAGAGACAAGACTGTATTATGATATATAATCCATATAATTTTGAATATCATGAAGTTGAATTAAATGAATATTTAAAAGCTAGAGAAAAATCAAAAGTAAATATTATAAATTCAAAAAGTAAAATATACAAAAAATAGAAAGTTTGTGCAAAATGATTTGCATAACTTAAATACAGTTAATAAACTAATAATATACAATCAAATAATAATAAAAAATAATAGATATGATAGCAAATGTAAGTTGGAATTTAGGAAGATGGAGTACAACAAGTAGCGGAACAAGCAGAAGAAATTTAAAAATATAAACGAGGGAATGAAACATTAATATATCCGAATGATTATAGTCATACATCCACACAAATCATCTTCTGGAACGGGAACTGGAAATGATCCTTTAGTATTGCAAATTTAATGATGTATTAAAAATAATCTATATTCTAAAAATACCATATGGTTGAAACTAATAATATTAGTTTTTTTCTTTCTTTATCTAGAAAATAAATTAAATATAGTTTATAATGTTTACAGGATAAAGGTGATAAACTTATGGATTTAACTAAATATGGTTTAACAATGGATAATAAGTATTTACAAACTGCACTAACTCATACTAGTTATGCTAATGAACATAATGTCGAATCTTATGAAAGATTAGAATATTTAGGTGATGCAGTATTAGAACTGGTAATATCTGATTATTTTTTTAAAAATACTAAGCTTGCAGAAGGTAAAATGAGTAAGAAGAGATCTATGTATGTTTGTGAAGAAGCCTTAGATGCTTATGCTAAGGATATTAATTTAGCAAAGTATATTAAGGTTGGTAATGGAATGCATAATGAGGTTAATGCAACAATTGTTGCTGATGTTTTTGAAGCAGTTATTGCTAGTATTTATTTAAATAATGGATTATCTAAAGCTAAAGAGTTTATTTATGATATAATTATACCTAAAATAGAAGAAAATAATGTTTATTTAAGTGATTATAAATCTTATTTACAAGAATTAGTTCAAACTAATCAAAAGAGTGTTGAATATATTGTTGTAAATGAATATGGTCCATCTCATGATAAAACATTTGAGGTAGAAGCAAGGGTTGATGGAATGCTTTATGGTAGTGGTATTGGTAAAAGTAAAAAAGAAGCAGAACAAAATGCAGCACGTGATGCAATTAAGAAAAGTAGTGGTGGAATTAAATGAAATTATTAAGAATAAGTATTCATGGATTTAAATCCTTTGCTGATAAAGTAACAATTGATATAAAAGATGGGATAACAGCAATAGTTGGACCTAATGGATCAGGAAAAAGCAATATAGTAGATGCAATTAAATGGGTACTAGGAGAACAATCACTTAAAGATATTAGAGGAAATAATTCTTCTGATTTTATTTTTAATGGAAGTAAGTCAAGAAGTCCACTAACTAGAGCATGGGTATCACTTACATTTGATAATTCAGATCATTATTTAAAAAGTGATTTAACCGAAATAGAGATAAAAAGAGTTGTATATTCAACAGGAGAAAATGAGTATTACATAAATAATTCTACTTGTAGATTAAAAGATATTACTAATTTATTTTTAGATTCTGGAACTAATGTTAATTCACTATCAATTATTTCTCAAGGTAAAATAGGAGAAATTATTGATGGGAAACCTGAAGATAAAAGAGTTATTTTAGAAGAAGCAGCAGGCGTTTTAATGTATAAAAAAAGAAAAGAAGATGCCTTAAGAAAGTTAGATAAAACTAACGATAATATTGAAAAGATTAATTTAATTATTGATGAATTAAGTGTTAATTTAGAACCTTTGAAAGAACAGGCATCAACTGCTCATAAATATTTAGATTATAAAAAAGATTTAGAAAGTACAGAAATCGCACTTCTGGCTATAGATATAACTGATATAAATGATTCTTATAAGAAACATAAAGAAGAGTTAGATAAATTATCCAATGATTTAATGGTGAATGAGAATAATAATTTAGTTGATGGAGCTAAAATAGATTCACTTAAAGTTCAAGTGTTAAAAATAGAAGAAGAAATAAGTAAGAAAAGTGATGAATTATTTAAGATAACTAAACAATTATCTAATTTAGCAAGTGAAAAACAAATTATGATTGAAAGAGAAAAATATGAAGTAGATGATGCTAAGTTACAAGCTAATATTATAAATTTAAAAGAAAACAAATTAAAAATAACTAATGATTTAGAAACATTAAAAGAAGAAATAGAACTTAAAAAGAATAATTTAAGTTTGCTAGATAAAAAATATAATGAATTAGTTACGGAATATAAGAATGAAAATATTAAGAAGAATTTACTACTTAGTGATTTAGGTAAGTTAAATAAAGATGAAATGTATTTAAAGAGTCAAATTGAAATATTAGAAAATAGTACTTTAAATGATAGTAAACTTCCTTATGCAGTTAAAAGTATTTTAAATAATCATCGTTTAAAAGGAATACATGATATACTTGGTAAGTTAATTGATACTGAAGAAAAATATTCTTTAGCGATAGATACAGCTCTTGGTTTTACTGCTAATGTTATTGTTACGGATAATGAAGTAAGTGCCAAAGAAGCAGTTTATTATTTAAGACAAAATAATTTAGGAAGAGCAACATTCTATCCTTTAAATGTTATTAAGGCTAAAAGAGTAGATGATATATCTTTAAAGAAATTAGAAGTTGTTCCTTGTTTTATAGGGATTGCATCTGATTTATGTAAGTTTGATCCTAAGTATCGTAATGTAGTTTTAAATGCCCTAGGTAATGTAATTGTAGTTGATAATTTAACTAATGCTACTAATGTTGCTAAAATAATTAATCATATGTATAAGATTGTTACTTTAGAGGGAGATATTATTAATGCGGGTGGTTCAATTACTGGTGGAACTAATAAATCAGTTACAAGTATGATGAGTCAAAAGTTTGAACTAGAAAATAAAATTAAGTTATTAAATTCTAAAGTTAATGAAATAAAATTAAAAGAAGAAGAAATAAACGCTCATGATAAAGATGTAACTATTTTAGAGAGAAAAGTATTTGATGCTAATAATGAACTTAATAGTGCTAAAGATTATTTATTAAGAAAAAATAATGAAGTAGAGTCGCTTAACAATAATTTAATTAGTGTTAATAATGAGATTAATGGTAATGAGGGATTACTTAATAATGATATATCCAGTAAGTTACAAGATATATTAGATGAGTATTATAAAGTTAATGGAGAAAAAGAAAAGTTAGAATTAAGTATTAATGAACTTAAATTAAATAAAAATGATTTACAAAGTGAAGTTAATGAATTAGAACTTGCTAGTCGTAAACAAAATAGTGAATATAATAAAATGATGAATGATGTCCGAACTTTAGAAGTAACTATTAGTAAAGAAGAAAATAAATTAGATAATTATTTAGTTAGATTAAGTGAAGAATATGGTATGACTTATGATAAAGCCAAAGAATATAATTTAGATATGAATATAACTGATGCTAGAATTAAAGTTAATAATTTAAAAAGAGATATTAAGGCCTTAGGGGAAGTTAATACAGGATCTATTAGTGAATTTGATCGTATTAATACGAGATATGAATTTTTAACAAAACAAAAAGATGATTTAACTGGTTCTATTAATGATTTACTAGAAATTATTAATGAATTAGATGGAACAATGAAAGATAGATTAACTACTACTTTTAATGCTTTAAATAATGAATTTTGTAAAGTGTTTAAGAAGTTGTTTAGAGGCGGAGAAGGAAAACTTGTATTACTAGATGAAAATAATATTTTAACTAGTGGCTTAGAAATTAAGGCATGTCCTCCAGGAAAAGAAATAAAGAGTTTAAAGACATTATCAGGTGGAGAAGCATCTATGACAGCGCTAGCACTTTTATTTGCAACTTTAAATATTAGAACTGTTCCATTTTGTATATTAGATGAAGCAGAGGCAGCCCTTGATGAAGCAAACGTAGATATATTTGGTAATTATTTAAAAGAATATAATAATAAAACTCAGTTTATTGTTATTACACATAAGAAGAGAACTATGGAGTATGCTTCTTGTTTATATGGAATAACAATGCAAGAGTCAGGTGTATCTAAGTTGGTTAGTGTAAAGTTAGATTAGATATTATTGCAAACTGCTTAAATTAAAACGTTTTTAACTTAATAATTTTAGTTTTTGCTTTTAATATGGTGACTTTTCAAAATAAAAACACACTTTTAAAAAAACGTACATTTGCAATGAAAATTAAATTTCTGTTAAACATTACTCGAAAACTATTGCACAAAGTTAATTTTTTTGATAATATAATTTTGTGCTTTTGAAAAGGCGGTGTAGCTCAGTTGGCTAGAGCATCCGGTTCATACCCGGCAGGTCGGGAGTTCAAATCTCTCCGCCGCTACCATTTATTTAAATAATAAACTAACCTAAAAAAGGTTAGTTTTTTTGTATCCAAGAAATTTTCTATTGAAGAATTGTTACAATGAAAAAAGTAAATTAGTACCATTATATATTAATCAATGTTGCATGTTAAAATTAAAAAATAAGAAATCAAAGAACAAATTCGAAAAAGAAATTATAAGCCAAGTCCAGTTAGAAGAGTTGATATACCAAAATAAAATGGTGATAAACGAAGTCTTGGAATACCAACTGTGGTAGATAAAGTGTTGCAACAAGCAATAGTTAAGGAGAGAAATCGAATCCATATAAAATTGCTTGATAAATATAATAAACTTAGGTATAATATTTTGTGTTAAGAAGGAAAGGAAATAAAATGAAAAACGTTAAAGAAATCGAATTTAAAGTAGAAGGAAAAAAGTGGGAAGAATTATTAGATAAAGCATTTAAGAAAAAATCTAAAGATACTCAAGTAGATGGTTTTAGAAAAGGAAATTGCCCTAAAGAAGTATTTATAAAGAAATTTGGTATTGAATCTTTATATATGGAAGCTAGTGAAATTGCTTTAGATGAAGCTTATAAGAGTGTTTTAGAAGAAAATAAATTACATCCTGTTTGTCCTGGCAAAGTAGATATTACTGCTGTAGATGAAAAAGGTATTACTTATAAATTTACTATTATTGAAAAACCAGAAGTTAAACTTGGAAAATATACTAAATTAGGTGTAAAAAAAGAAAAAGTAGAAGTTACTGAAGAAGAAGTAAATCATGAAATTGAACATTTAAGATCTCATTATGCTGATGTGGTTGAAGAAACTGAAGGAGAAGCATTAAAAGGAGATACTGCTGTAATCGATTTTGATGGATTTGTTGATGGAGAAAAATTAGAAGGTGGCTCTGGTGCTAATTATCCTTTAGAATTAGGTACAAACACATTTATTCCAGGATTTGAAGATGGTGTTATTGGAATGAAAGTTGGAGAAGAAAAAGAACTTAACTTAAAATTCCCAGAAGACTACGTTGAAAATTTAAAAGGAAAAGATGTATTATTTAAAGTTAAATTAAATTTAATCAAAAAAAGAGTGTTACCTGAAATTAATGAAGAATTCTTTAAAGATTTAGGATATGAAGACGTTAAAGACGAAGCTGGTTTAAAAGAAAAAGTTAAAGCAGATTTACTTGCTCATAAAGAAGAAGATGCTGATAATAAATACTTAGATGAATTAATTGGTAAAGCAGTTGAAAATTTAGAAGTAGAAATAAATCCTGAAATCATTGAAGATGAAAAAGAACGTATGATTGATGACTATAGAAAAGAATTATCAATGCAAGGTATTAGTTTAGAACAATACTTAGAATTTACTAAAGGAAATTTAGATACTCTAAAGAAAAATATTGAACCACAAGCAGTTGCTAGAATTAAAACTAGATACTTACTTGAAGGTGTAATTGAAAAAGAAAATTTAACTGTAACTGATGATGAAATAAAAGCAGAGGTTAAGAGATTAGCTGAAATGTATGGAACAACTGAAGAAGAAATTACTACTCATATTGGTGATAGTGAAGTTATTGGTTATGATTTAAAAATGCGTAAAGCATTAGATTTTCTTAAAGAAAACTAGCTTTTAGAAAGATGACTTGAAAAAGTTGTCTTTTTATTTTCTCTAAATTTAAAAAAATCCTAACATCGTAAGTAAGTGTACAACTTTAATAAAATAACAAGTAAATTAGGTTACCCTTTACAATATATATTATAGAAGCGCCAAATAAGGTGTTTTTAGTACGTACGAAAAAATATATATGGAAGGAGAAAAAATTATGTTTAATTTAAAATTATTTTTAAAGTATTTAGCTAAAATATTAATATTTTATATTTAATGAAAAATGCGGAAAGGAAAGTCGTAAGTTGAAAACATATTTTAATGATAAAACAGTTTATGCTACTAGAATTAATGAAATTAAAAATAGTATTATTATAAAACCACCAAGTGAAATAATTAAGAAAAAAAATTTCCAAATACCGTTTATAGAAGATAGAGCCTTTAAACATTTATGTAAGTTAGATTCTAACATTATAATTAATTT
>CAKOMY010000020.1 GCA_934096815.1 uncultured Bacilli bacterium
CAAAAAAATCAATCTTTCGATTGATTCTATATATCAAGTTCAAACTAAATAGTTCGAACAGATTCGTCAATGGAGCAAGTGAGGAGAATCGAACTCCCATCCCAACCTTGGCAAGGTTATATTCTAACCATTGAACCACACCTGCGTTACAAGTTACATTCTATCAAAACATGAAAATAAATTCAATATAAAAATTGAAAAAAATTAAGAAGAATGATAATATAGTTATTGTAATGTTGAAAATAAGAAGAATATTGAGGAATTTATGAAGAAATTTATATTAATAATATTGTTTATGATACTTATGTATTCAGTTGGTGGAATATATTATATAGAATATGTTTATAAAGATAATAATGAACCAGTTGTTAAAAATTTAGCTGAAATAGAAGGATATCCTTATTCATTAAAGAGTAATGCTAGTAAATTATATAAAGATGAATTTAATATATTAAAAGATAATTTAGAAAATAATTATAATGAAGAAGAATATATTAAAAGTATAAGTAAGTTATATATCATAGATTTATATTCTTTAAAGAATAAATTAAATAAGTATGATATTAATGTTGATTTTATATATCCTGATATAGTTAGTAATTATAGATTAAATATAGAAAATACTTTATATAAATATTTAGAAAACAATAGTGATGGAAATAGAAATCAGGAATTACCTGTTGTTAGTAATGTTATTATTGATGAAATATTAGATGAAAAATATTCATTAAATAAAGAAAATGTTCCATGTAAAAAGGTTAAGGTAACCATAGAATATGAAAATGATCTTGGTTATGATAAAAGTGGTACTATTACGTTAGTTAAACAAGATAAATATTATTATATAGTAGAATATAATTAAAAGAGCTTTTTAGTAAGGCTCTTTTTACTTATCTAAATCCATTAATAGGATACCTATGTTTATAATACTTGTTATTCCTACTATTGAATAAATTATTCTAGAAATAACAGAACCCGCTGTAAAAATAGCGTCTATTATATTGAAATCTAGTAGTCCGACTAATCCCCAGTTTAATCCACCTATAATAGTAATAACTAAACATATTTTTTGCAGTGTTGTCATTATAACCTCTTTTCTAGTATTAGTATGAGTTTTTTTAGAAATATTATACATAAATATTTTTAATTTAAAATATTATTATGTAGGAGGATTAATGAAAAAATATTTATTATTTTTAATAGGATTATTATTTATCACTGGATGTGCTAGTAAGAGTGGTGAATTAAGTTGTGATAATTTTATTAAATTGTATGGTAAAAAAGATACTTATTTAGTTAAGGGCACTATGGATATTGTTAGCAATGAAGATACTTTTACTTATAATATAACGGCTGCTAGAAATAAAAATAATTATAGAGTTGATTTAAATAATACAATAAATAATCATGAACAAACTATTTTAAGAAGTAATGATGAAGTATATGTTGTAACACCTAGTTTGAATAAGAGTTTTAAATTTCAATCAGAATGGCCAGACAATGGGTCTCAAGGATATTTAATAGATAGCTTGGTTAGAGATGTTAAAAATGATAGCGAGGCTAAAGTAGAAAATAGTGATGATGGATTTATTATTACTACTAAAGTTAATTATCCTAATAATAGTTTGTTAGTTAATGAGAAAATATATTTAGATAAAGATAGTAATATTGTTAAAGTTGATGTTCTTGATAATAGTGGTAATGTTAAGATAACTGTTAAGTTTAGTTCGATAGATTTTAAACCAACATTTAAGGATGATTATTTTGATTTAGATACTTTAATTGATGAGAATGCGAAGGAAGATGAAAACGTTAGTAAAACGATAGATGATATTATTTATCCTTTATATTTACCTACTAATACTTATTTAAATAGTAAAGATACTATTAATACTGATAATGGTAATAGGGTTATATTAACTTTTAGTGGAAGTTCACCTTTTACATTAGTTGAAGAGAAGGCAAGCATTAAGGATGAATTTGAAATTATTCCAGTTTATGGAGAACCTTTAATGCTTAGTGATACTTGCGGGGCATTATCTTCTAACTCTTTATATTGGACTAGTAATAATGTAGATTTTTATTTATCTAGTGATAAGTTATCTTCAACTGAGTTATTAACTATTGCTGAAAGTATATCTACAGGTAGTTTATCAGTTGTTGGTGAAAAATAATTTAGGGAAATCTCTTTATATAGGAGATTTTTTTTGCGTTTTTAACTTTGTTAGTATATAATCTAATTAAAGATTAAATTTTATTAATTTTGATCTTATTTTGGAGGGTAAAATGGATTATATTAATGAGTTTGAATTGCAAGTAAATAATATATTAGAAAATGGAAATAAAAGTAAAAATAAATATCAAGATGTGGATGTTTTGAATATACCAGAAAAAGCAAAAATTATACTTAAAGATTTGGATGAAAATCATAATTATTCTTTTGCTATGAATGCATATTTAAGAAATAAGAAAAATTTTGAAAGAAATGCAATTTTTTATAGAGGAAATAAAATAGATTATAGGACACTTTTTAATCATGTATTTAGTTATGCTAAAAGTTTAAAGGAGTTAGGGTATAAAAAAGGTGATGAGGTTCCACTATGTGTTAGTAATACTCCAGAATTTGTATATTTATATTTAGCAATAAATTTAATTGGTGGTGTTGTTAATTCTTTTGGAGAATGGTTTGATTCTGATTATTTAAAGATGATTATTGAAAAATCTAAAAGTGATTATGTATTTATTAGTGATGATGTTTATGATGAATTAAAGGATAAATTAAATGATATAAATTTTAGCAATTTAGTAATAGTTCCTCTTTCGAATTCATTACCTAACTTTAGAGGAGAAAAATTGGATCCTTATGAAGAATTTGATAAAGGTTTTGTTAGTTTTGAAAATAAAACTGATTGTATTAAAGAAAATACTTCTAAGAATGTTATAACAATAAATGATTTTGAAAATATTGGTGTAGATTATGATGGAAAAGTAGTTGAAGATGTTGAATTAGATGATCCGATGGCAGTAACTTATACAAGTGGTACTACTAATCCTGGTGTTCCTAAAGGTGTGTTACATGCTAATAGAAGTTATGTAACTATTTCTAGATTTCATGATAAAGATATTTCTGGTCTAGCTAGTATGGATGGAATAAGTGTACTTCATCATATTCCTACGTATACACATATGGAATTATGTTCACTTGGGGATTCATTATTTCATGGTTGTTTAATGAATTTAGAACCTATTTATAATAGATGCTTCTTTAAGTATAGTATGGCTATTCATAGACCTAATTATGCTCCAGGTTCTGTAGGATTTTATTTAGATTTTTGTAATAATTTAAATAATAATCCAAAGTTTAAAAATTTGGATTTTACTAACTTAATTGCTCCTACTATTACGGGAGAGGGAATGAGTGCTGGAGAAGAAAAATATTTTAATTATACTGCTAGAAAACATAAATTTGGTACTTCCAAGTTACCATTTCCGTTAGCACCTGTTTCATTTTCAATTGGTGGTGGAACTGGAGAAGCTAGTGGTATATTTACTACTTTGTTTAAAGCACATTTAGAAAAATTACCTCAAAATATGTTTCTAAAAGAGGGAATAGGTCTTACTACATTACCTTTTGCTGAAACTGAAGTTCTTGATAAAAATGGAAGATATTGTAAATTAAATGAAGTTGGGTTATTAGTTGGTAAGTCTCCGGCTGATATGACTAAATATTATTATGATGAAAATGATTTTGATAAATTACATATTAATGATTTACATGTAGAAAGCGCTGATGGAAAGAGATGGTTATCATTAACTAATTATGCTTTTAAATCTGATAATAATAGAAGAGTTAGAATTAAAGGAAGATTAGATGATGCATTTGTAGTTAATGGAAGAACTATACCTTTATTTGAAATAGAAGATGTGGTTTTAAAAGATACGAAAAACGTTATGAGTACGACTGCTGTTAGAGTAAATGATGATAAAATGGGAGAATCAATTGTTATTCATGTAGAATTTAGTCCTGTTATGATTAGTAGTTTTGCTAAAGCTTTAGATAGTATTAATGCAAGACTTAAAAAAGAATTCCCTAAAGAATTATTGGATAAAATGTATATTCGAGTACATTCTAATGTTGAGTCATTTCCAATTGCGCCAAGTGGTAAAAGAAATCGTGGAGCATTAATTGATGAAGGACTTGATTTAACTAAATGTTTTGAGGTTAATCCGAAATTTATAACTAATAAAAATGTTAAAAAATTAGAATATAAATAAATATTAGAATTAGTTCTATGTTCATATAGACTAATTTTTTTTCTTGTGATATTCTTTTGGTAAGAAGGTGAATATAATGCAATTTATATATTTGATGGGTGTAGTTTTGATTTATTTATTTGTACTTATTGTTTCTTATTTTTCTAAGAGTCATTTAAAAACAAAGGAAAATAAATATTATTCAAGACTATTAATTATAAATTTTATAGGATTATTGCTTGAAATCATTTGTGCAATATTAGGAAATAAATTACCTGATGATGCAATTATTTGTCATTTTTTCACTAAATTATTTATGTGTTTTATGACATATTTTACACTTGTTATTACTGTATATATTTATTCACTTTGTTTTGAAAAAAAAGAAGATATATTTAATAAAATTAAGAATGTTACTTATATTGCTGGTGCTATATCTACCTTTATTATATTTGTTCTACCTATAAAAACAGGTAATGGTTTTGCAACAGGTTTAGCTTGTGATTATGTATATAATATAGGAACTATTGCAATAACAGCAAGTATAATAACTATATTTTGTCATATTAAAATTGTTAGAATTAAAAAAATATTACCTTTTTTAGCGTTTACGTTATTTAATATAATTATAGTTTTTATTCAAAGGATTAATCCAACCGTTACACTTACAACTTCTATGGAAAGTATAGTTCTTTTTATAATGTATTTTACAATTGAAAATCCTGATTTAAAGATTATAGAAGAATTAACTAAAACACAAGCGATAACTGAATCATCTAATGCCGAAAAAAATAAATTTATTTTTAGTATTACTAATGATATTCAAGATAAAATAAATAAATTAGATAAATTATATTTAGAGATGAGTAAAAGTAATTCACTTGATGACATTAAGGAAGATTTAGCAAAGTCTAAAAATATTATTGATACAGCTAGAAATAAAATAAGAAATACGATAGATGTTAGTTCAATTGATCTTAGAAATTTAAATGAAGTTAAAAATAAATATAATCCAAAATTATTATTTAATACTTTATATTATAGTTATCAAAATAAATTAGATAAAAATATAGATTTTAGAATTATTATGGAAGATAATATTCCTAATGAATTGTATGGTGATTCAATTAAAATAAAACAAATTGTGTCTACTTTGCTTGGAAATTCTATTAAATATACTAAGGAAGGTTTTATAGAACTGAGGGTAAATAGTATTATTAAGGATAATGTTTGTAGATTATTAATAGTAGTTGAAGATAGTGGAATTGGTATTGATGTTTTTAAACAAAGAGAAATATTAAATAATCATGAAGAATTAACTAATGTTGAGATAAATAATAAAGATAATTTAGAATTAAATTTAAAGATTGTTAGAAAGATAATAAATATTATTGGTGGTACTTTTATTATTGAAAGTTCTTTAGATAAGGGTGCGAAAATAACTGTGACATTAGATCAAGAAATAGTTGATAGTAATAAAGGATTAATTGAAAATAAAATAGATAGTTATAAAAATTATTATAAAGATATTAAAAGTATTGGAGTTATAACAGAAAATGATAAAAATGTAAAAGTAATTAAGCAAATTGGAAAGAAAAATAATTATATAGTAGAATCATTTGATATGACTAAAACTTGTTTAGATAAAATAAGAGACGGGGAAGCATTTGATATTATTGTGATAGATGAAGATATGGATAAAATAGATGCCAGAAGTTTTTTAGATAAAGTAAGAAAAGTAGATAGTTTTAAAGGGAAAGTATTTGTTTTAACTAAGAAGAAAGGTATTCAGTTAAAAAAAGAACTAAAAGATTATGGATTTGATGCTATATTAATTGAACCTTTAGATAAAAAAGATATAGAAGTTAATTTTAAATAATTTTTGTATAAAAAAGAAAACTACTTTCAAATTTGATAGTAGTTTTAATAATATTAAAATGGTGCCCTTTTGGTGGAAGTATAACAACCACTAGGCATAAATTTATAGGTAGTAATAACTACTAACTAATATAA
>CAKOMY010000021.1 GCA_934096815.1 uncultured Bacilli bacterium
AATTTTAGTTAGTAGTTATTACTACCTATAAATTGTTGCTTTTAATGGTTGTTTTACCAGAACCATAAGGGCTCCATAAAAAAATTCACGTCAGATAATGACGTTTTTTTATGTACTAAATTGTCACTCCCATCCCAACAAAAACTAAATTTGTCGTCATTTCATAAAAATTAAATTATTAATGATTAAAATTATCGAAAAAAACAAATAACAAAAAAATAAGACATGAAAATTAAAAAACCTACAATTTATTTTTTTTAAAATTAATTATATCTTCTTTTATAAAATTCCATCTAATACAAACAATATATCTATCTTTATCATTTTTAGAATCACCATTAATGTTACGCTTTTTTGGACCAATTGTCATACAAGCAACATGTGGGGATGTAAAATCCAAACATCTCTTAGATAATATTAAATCATATAAATCATATTTCTTTATCCAAACATAATCATTAACTGTTCCACAAATCAAAACATCAATATCATAATCAGAATTCCTGCCACGTACAATAAATCTATCAATCATATCAACTATCAATCTTGTTTTATTTATTTCATTATTAAACATATCCAAATCATTTTGATGAAATAACTTATATTCTTCTGAACTTAATCGTTTCGAAAAATCAATATTTCCTTCTCCATCCCTCGCATAACCATAATGATAATTCATATATTTATCAATAACTTTATAAGGTATACCAATATTTCCTAAATATCTCTTAAATTCCTGAATTTGTTCATGATGTACTGAATTACTATTTCCACATTTTAAACTGACATTTTTTACATAATTTTTAAACTTAATAAAAATATCTGCTTTTTGTACCATTTTATTTTTCCAACACCTAATTTTTTCACTATCATCAATAGTCAAAGGAAATAAATCAGTTAAAAAATTTTTAGAATTCTCATCTAACTGAGAAAAATATTTATTATTAAAAAGTTCTACAAAGTCATACTCATTTTGATATCCATAATTCATTTTATCTCCATTTCTATTTTAGCAATTTTTTATATTTATTACTTTTATTAAAAAATATTTCTCAATTCAATATACTATCATATTAATTTAAAATAAAGAATTAAATTTAATATTACTTATAACAATAAATACAAATAAAAAACTATATTTTCCATTTTGGTGGATAAATATAATTTATTTTTTCCTTCTTCGGTGAATAACGCTTTTTAATTTTAATTCTGTTAGACTTTAAATCCGGTATTGCTTGTCTGCAATACTTATCTAATTCACAAAATATATTTTGACAATCTATAAGTTGTAATGGTCTATTACCAATTCTTTTAAAAGTTAACTTAAGCCTTTTAAATTCTTCATCTTGATGTTCGTACATATATTTAATTATATCTTCATTACTCATTTCACCTTTATCAATGAAGCATTTTTTGATTCCGCGAAGTGATCCAGGTCCAGCAACTGTAAATTCGTCTTCTTGCCAATTTACAACTTCACTATAATTTATATCAGTCACTAATTGATAAGCCATGAAGTTTCCAATTAATGGATAACTTTTAATTATATTAAATGCCTCTTCCATAGTTTTGCATTTAATTATTTTATTTTGTATTCTATCCTCATTAAACATTTTATTAAGTAGTGCTAAATGATTATCGTGCTTTCTATCATATCCAAATGCTTTATTAGCACAACTTATATAAGCATCATTATATATTTTAATACCATTTGATATAGCATTTTCCAATACTTTGGAATAATCTTTTACATTAAATGTCTTTAAAGTAATATCTTCAAAATTATTTAATAATAATTCCCAAGTAGATTCTTTGTTGAACAACTTAAATAATAATATTCTAAACAACATATCTTCATCAGAATACTTTTTACCATTGTAGATAACATTTCTTAATAGATATTGACTAACTCTATCATTAACTCTATAACTATTACAAAACTTATATTCTTGTAATATTTTATCTTCAGTCCATGGGGGAGAGTCTCCATTTATTTTTTTCCAAAATATATTTTGTCTTTCACAAGCAAAATACCAATATAAATCATATACTTCTTGTCTTTTCTTCATATATCTACCTCATACACTTTGGATCTCTTGAATTAATACATCTTTTTAGAGTTAAAACTTTATTGTCACTTTCAGTATAATTAGCAATTATCTTTTGTCCTATACAGCCACTTTTACATATAGAGTATCGTTCACAAGCAGAACAAGAATTATCAGTATTAAATTTTCTAATATTGTTAAAATACTCTGAATTATACATTTCCATTAATGAGTTTTCTCTTATATTTCCACTAATACCTAATTTAGTAAAATATTTAATAGAATCACACGGATAAGCTATTCCATCAAATCCAATTATCATTATTTCATCAGCAATAATACATGGTGTATTTTCAATACCAAGTATATTCCAAGGAGTACCTAATCTAATTTTATCTTTATCATTTGAATTTAAATAAAGATTTTTAATTGCTAATAATTCTTCTTTTGATAAGTCCATATCAGTTGTTCCTTTACCATGTGGAACAAACCTTAATAAACTAACTCTATCAAAATAACTTCTACTTTTAAATTTTTCAATAGTTTCGGTTACTACTGATTCTAATCTAGAAAAAGAATCTTTTGAAACAGTATAATGAAATCCTAGTCTTGCATTATTATTCTCAAATACTTTATCAAAGAATTCAGTTTTACCGTAAACTGATATATCTTCTTCATCAGATAGTGAATCAGCAAGTGAATAAACTATTTTATTTAATCCTAAATCAATTAATTGTCTATATTTATTTAAAGTATCATCGGTTCTATATGCAAATGTATAAATAGTTGATTTCATTCCTAATTTTGAAGTTAATTCAACAAGTTCAGAAAGTCTATCATACATTAAAGGTTCTCCACCAGTAAAAACTATGGTTTCAGCACCCATTAACTTTGCTTCTTTAATTATTCTAGATACATCATCAAAATCCAATGCTTTTATATTACCAATACTACTAGTAGCATTACTAGAACAATGTTTACAATTTCTAGAGCATTTATTAGTTAATTCAATTTTTACTTCTTTAAGCATACTACCATCCCCTGAATGAATTTCTTAATATATTATATCATTTATTTACTCAAAATTCTTTAAATCTATTTAATATTTTAGAAAAATATATTATTATTATTTTAGTGATTAGTTGTTTATCAACTTTTACTATTAGGAGTTTTGAATAACCTTTGCTATCGCTCCAGATTAATAGGAAAATCAGAAATTAACTTCTAAGAGTAATAAATGCTAACTAGAAATAGTTAGTTTTTTTGTTATGTAAAAGAGTTGATTATATGTTAAATATAGAAACAAAAGAATTAAAAATAAGTGATAAATTAAAAAGAAAAATTGAAATGAATGGTAGATTTACTAATACTACTCCAATTATAAGTAATTATTCAATTAAAAATATTACAGGCACAAATGTTGCTTATATTATGTCACATATCATTGTCATTAAGAATAATAAATACCTAATGATTGATGAAAGTGATGATAATTATGTAAATACCTTTAAAATCAAAATATCATTTAAAGATTTAGAAGGTAAAAACCACAAAAAAATTACAAACATCTATAATAAAGAAAATATTTTAGGTAAAACTTGGAGAGATTTAATAAGAATAATACCTATAAAAGATAATAATAAATTTAAAAGTAACAAATTAGAACCCGAAGTAATTACTATTAATTTATCAAATATAAGAAGTACAGATGAAACACAGCTATATAAAAATATTTTTAAAACAATTATTATTTATATTCTTATTATATTAGTTCTTTATATTATGTGTGACAAAATCATCACCCCGTGACATTTGTTTCTATTCTTTCTTTTAAAATAAAAAGACTAGTTATATTTCAAACCAATCTCACTAATAAATTGTAATTTATTATTTATTTCTTTTAACAAATATTATTCCAAGTATTGCTGTTATAACAATAACCATAAGTG